>NZ_FOAT01000015.1 GCF_900109655.1 Hominimerdicola alba | reverse complement strand
CATTCGAGGTCGAAGTAGGTTTTGACAATGTAGGTCGTATGACCGATCTTGTACTCCCTCACCGAATTCAGCTCATAGCGCGGGTTCTTCTGTTCTTCTTTTGTAAATGTTGTCTCTGTATTTCTATTCAAATAATGTTACCTCCAAGTTCTGATTGTTATATATCCATTATCTGCGTGGTTTAGTCATCTTAGGCTCCGATTTCTTCTCCACCGCAGGCTTCTCAAATCCAATGATCTGTTTGAATCCCATAGTGTCCACAAAGTATGCAGTCCCACCAACTTTGATTATCATACCAACAGCGATATTCCTGTTGGTGTTGCATATGCTCTCTAGTTTTTGAACAACACTCTCGCCTTCGGCATCGAACCAACTTCCGCTGTAAGACATCGTATAATTATCAATGGTCGGCGGTCGCTTTAATTCTGCAAGGGCAGCGTAGTTGTCATCGTTCGGAAGATATATTTCATACTTCTGCTCCTGCAAGTGCCGCAGCTTGTCCTTCTCCTGCTCGGACATTCTTGCCTTGACCTCGGTCACCATGCGGCTGATGTAGTCACCCGATGACGATTCATTGTATGTATCTGCGATGGATTGGTAATCACGCTCTTGTTGACGGAACATTAAAAGCATATCGCTGTACTGCTCGATTTGGAACGCTTCGATCTCACCAGCCTTGATACTATTTTCTATTTCAGATATCTTCTTCCGCACGGCGGTCAGTTTTCCCTCGACATCACCTATTGAAGTGATCTGCTCGGAGTTGATAATATTCAGTTGTTGACTAAGATTCTCCCAATCGTCCTGTACCTCTTTGGCGAATTTCAGCTTGCGGGTTTCATAGCTGTACTCCTGCATCACATCGTCGATTATCTCATCAAGTGACTTGGGTGGCTTACGGTTTGCGATACTTTTTTCAATTCTTCTCGCAAGTCGAGATTCCTCGTACCTTGCTCCAAGAGTTTTAAGGCGGACGGCTCGTCCTTGTTCAGGGGCTTTCACAGATATGAACTTGCCGCGCTTGATAGTGTATCCTTGTCCCTCAAGAGTTGATAGCAGGTCATCGAGCGAAGATGCTGATTCAGCCAACATATCAATGCGAACTCTTATGCGTTCTTTCCAAGAATCCCCAAGCTTGCGGTGAAGCCATTCTCCATATGACATCGAGTTCGGTTCGTGGTCGGGCTGAGAACGAAGCTGTTCCATAATACCGATACCATGCTCCCGGCAGATGCCGTCCGAAGCATTGCGGATATCCCAGAGCGTTTTCCACTTGCTGTTGAACTTTTTTCCCGACAGACTGTAAGGGCATAGTAACACATGGTTATGAATATGGTCTTTGTCTGTGTGGGTGCATACCATAGCTTGATAATCCTCACCGAAAGCCTTGCGCACCCATTCCATACCGATAGCGTGAGCTTCATCAGCAGAACATTCCCCATGCGCAAATGACTGAATGAGATGAAATGCTTTAACGGGCTTATTACCTTTGGTCGGCGGCTTGGCGTTGAGCTTTTTGCGCGAGTATCTTTCGTAGGTCATAGTGAGCTGCTGCATGGCGGTGTCAACGTCCGTTTCGAGGTTCAGCCCGGTAACGAGTGTTCGCTCTGCCGTTTTTTCGGGGTTCATTATGTAGAGCAGCCTAGCGCGGAGTGAATTGTGGATAGGTAGGCTCTTGATGTATGGCGTAGTTCGTCCCTCCATTTCATAAGGCTGTTCAGATCTTCCTGTGTGATACATTCGGTGATGTTTGCGCGGTGCGCGATCTGGTTCACATTATTCCCGACACGCCCGAGAGCAGCCAGCAGGTCACTTGACATTTTCGCATCGACATTCACGATCTTACCATGCAATGCCATGTACTTGATGTATGTAGCAGTCTTCATGCCGCACTCAGCCGCTTTTCGCTCGACTTCTTTCCACTCGTCAATTGTGAACGATAGCTGTTTGTACTTCCTGTTTTCTAACTTGATAATATCGACCTCCTCGATGATGTTGTAAAGATTGTGCGGTACTAAAAGGGTCAGGGTTCCCTTTTAGCCAATTCTGCGGGTTTCAGAATTGAAAAATATCAGGTGACAAAGCATATGCTTTGTCAATGCTTGCAAGTTCATAAATGCATATCCATTCGTCCTGCTGTCCTCGGCAGGGAGACACTATAATTTCGATAATTACGATACACCGATGTGCTGCGCCTGCGACATTATTGCAAAAATATAACTTGTCGTTGAACGTGCTCCTTCTATAAAACAGTTGCTCGGATACGGCGAAGTATATCTGAACAGGTAGCTCGATGAAGCTGGCGAGCCTTCCAAACGAAATACCAAAGGGTGCAAATCAGATCATCGAGTTATTTATAGAATATGCTTCCCCCTTTCAAATGTATATCACATCAGCAGCTCGCTCAGATGGGCTGGTGCGAACTAATCAGGAAACTGATATGCCTTGCATTTTTGTTACCCATTATCCTCCTCTCTAATATATAATATAGCACGTTTGTTTGCTCTGTGCCATATATTTCAAAATCCGAATTTTTTCTTGATAAGGGGTCTGAAATTTCATATATGAAGTGGATAGCGAAAAACAATAATCAGCATAAGGGCTTTGCAGGTACGAAGAGCCGTTTGCTTTGCTAACAGGCAAACGAAAATGCCCCTCAGAGCCGCCCGTAATTATTATTGGGAAAATTTTATCCGTTGAGATAGAAAGACGGCACAGAGAGTGTTCTCTATGCCGTTGCAGTATCATAGTGTGATTTTTATTGTCAGCCGACTGTTATCATAATCTGCCGTTATCGTCCCGCCCATACGCTCCACAAGCGTCCGTGCGATAGATAGTCCAAGTCCTGTGGAATGGTGTGCAGCTTCAACTGTATAAAATCGGTCAAAGAGCTGTTCCACCTGAACGGAGGACAGCTCTTTTGCTGTATTTGCGAATGTTATCTTGCCGTCTTCTGAAAGCGTGATCTCAAGATCGCCGTCACTGTATTTCACAGCATTATTCAGCAGGTTGGAGAATACTCTTGTGAGATCGGACTTATTTATTTTTCTTATAACACGAGCATCGGAAATATTTATATTCGGTGTGATGCCCTTTTCTGTCAGCACAGGATAAAAACTGCCGATACTCTCTGCAAGCACCTGATTGACATATACTTCCTCTGTCACTGTTTCAACATCTTCCGATACTATCACAGAGTAGCGGAAAAGCTCCTCGGTCAGCTGTTTCATACTTTCGGTGCGTTCTTCGATCGCGCTGAGATATTCCTTTATCTCAGATATATCATCGGTCTTGCGTATCATATAAAGATTTCCGATAATTGCTGTCAGCGGTGTGCGTATATCGTGTGACATATTCGTTATCGCAGTTTTAAGCTCTGTATTGCCCTGATGATATTGCAGATACTCCTTTCGCAGATCATTTAGCTGCCGATTCATCTGTATCGCCAGTTCACGCATACGGCGGTCATGACTTGTGATAGTGATCGGTGTATTGGTATCAGTTGTAAGTCTGTCCTGAATTACCTCGGCGATCTCTTTTGCGGATCTTCGCATGATCAGTATTTTACATACAAGCAGAATGTTCAGAATGACAAGACAGACTATCATAAATATGACTTCCTTATTTCAGATTCTTTTTCTTAAAGATCACCGCACCGCAGAGCGTAATGAGTACTGCTGCTATACACATTGATATTTCGGATCTCACCATTTCCGAATAATGATCTTTCTCATATCCATGCAATTCTTCAAAGCTATTTGTACAATAGCAGTATGACATAAATGAATTTACGGATACATTTGGGTTACAGTCGTATATCACCGTTACGACGCTTCGCTGAATACCACGGAGATAGTTAGGGTTATCTTCCTGCGTTATTTTTACTATATCCTCCATATCCTCGATGCCGGTCACATCTCCTGCTACCATAAAATAATCCCCGTTAGCCTGATGATATTTGGTGAGAAATTCAGGTTCGTTGAGCACATCTACAGTGGTATAGCCGATAAAATTGACCATGAAGATCAATATTCCTCCGATAATAGCGGATGCGGTTCGGTTCGCAGTGATGAAGCATACAAACACGAGCATAATACTGATAGAAATGTAAGCTGTAAATATCAGCGCCAGTGAAAGTATCATATGTGCCATTTTTTGAAAATAAACAATATGATAAGCAGCCAAAGGAATGGCTGTAAGACAAAACATGACGGTTGAGATCAGGGCTGTTATAAGCAATTCGGAAAGATAAACGGTATGTTTTTTGTGTCCCGTATATATCTTATTCCTTATAACACCCGCACTGAATTCCGTGCCGGTACTCATAATGCATAAAACTGCATTTGCAATAATACTGAAAATGAAGTATATGTCATCGGGACAAAAGATACCATCACTATCACTGACATCTACTGATGTAAAAACATACATGAGTCCGCAAATAAGTGATGCAGCAAAGCATATATAAGTCAGAGGGCGTTTCACGTACCTGTGGATCCCTGCATTGATCAGGTCAAGCATTTACAACACCTCCCACCAGTGACAGATAGAAGCTTTCGAGGCTTTCATCATGTTCCTCAAACGAAAGCACCTCGCAGTTTTCCTTTGCAAGGGCAAGGGTGAGATGAGTGATGTTGGGTTTTGCGTAGATATCGGCATGGGTATCATCGATAACACTGTATTCCAGCCCCATATTGTCAAGAACTTTAGCCAGTATCGCTGTACTGCTGACAGTTACTCGCATACACTTTCGACATAAAGCATCTAATTCATCGGCACTCATCTCTCTGATGATCTTCCCCCCGTCGATAAATCCGTAGTGTGTGGCTAGTTTTGAAAGCTCATCAAGGATATGGGATGAGATAAGCACTGTAATATTTTTCTCACGATTGAGCTTCAGTATAAGCTCTCTTATCTCCACGATACCCTGTGGGTCAAGACCGTTTACAGGTTCATCAAGCACAAGCAGATCCGGGCTTCCGCAAAGCGCAACTGCTATCCCCAGCCTCTGACGCATACCGAGGGAAAAATTCTTCGCTTTTTTCTTTCCGGTTTGTTCAAGTCCGACCATTTTCAAAATATCGTCAAGTCCGTCAAAGTTGGGAAGTCCAAGTGTGCGGTACTGCAGTCTGAGATTATCCTTCGCTGACATATCAGGATATATGGAAGGCGTTTCCACCACAGCACCAATACGTCTGCGGGCTTTTGTTATCTTGCTGTCAGTATGTTTTGTACCGTAGAGAGTGTACTCACCGCCTGAAGGTTCCTGCAATCCGCAGATCAGACGTATAAGTGTTGTTTTTCCTGCGCCGTTCTTTCCCACGAATCCGTATATAGCACCCTTCGGCACATTCATTGTCAGACCGTTCAATACCTTGTATCGTCGGTAAGATTTGCACAGACCAGTTGTTTTCAGAACATATTCCATAGGTATCACCTTTCCTTTCTGAAAACAGTATATAATAAAATGGTTAAGAAAACAGTAAAGATAATAGTAAAGAAAAAGTTAAGATTTCGCAGTCAGCATGAAACCTATTCCCCATACCGAAGATATGTAATCTCTGCCCGTGATGGCTTTCAGCTTTTTACGGAGATTGTAGATATGTATCTTCAGTGAATCTTCCGTACAGTCGGGGGTATCCATGCTGATACGGTCTAATATCGTCAGCTTTGCGACCACCTGTTCGTGATTGGTCATCAGCAGTTTCATTATGGCGAATTCCGTCCTTGTGAGCTTTTGTTCCTTGTCACACGCGCTGATCATATGCTTGTCTGTATCAAGAGTAATATCATGATATCTGATGAGAGCATTGTCGGCAGACCTCTCGTTTTTGCGAAGCTGGACGGTTATCCGCGCAAGAAGTTCCTGCATATCAAAGGGCTTTGTGATATAATCTGCTGCACCGCCTATAAGCAATTCGACCTTGTTGGTCACATCGGCTTTTGCACTGACAACTATCACGGGGATATCCTTTATCTGCGGAAGAAGCTCTTCGCCTGATAATCCGGGGAGCATCAGATCAAGTAATATCAGATCGGGCTTACTGTGAGATAAAAGCATAAGCGCCTCAGTACCCGAATAGGCTTGTGATACTTCGTAACCCTCAGCTTTCAGAGCTTTTGAAACAATATCATTTATATGTGCATCGTCATCTATGATCAATATATTCGGCATAAGTCCACCTCGTCTCTTTTTATTATAACATTTAATGATTTGGATTTCAAGTAGTGGAGATTTTTTGAAAAATGGAAACAGCGATGTGCAGCCGGAACTTATACATCGCTGTTCATATTTTTATAATTTTCGAATTTGGTTCTGCTTGCTATTTGGGTTACTTTATGGTTACTTGTCACTATGTCTGTATAAAAGCGTTTTCGGATCACTCGATTTCCTTCAAACCTGCAATGAATTCAGAAAAACTATCGGCTACATGTTCAATGCTTAATGTTTCATGGTCAATAAAAACAATGTGGTCATTCGTTTTGTCAAAGCATATTTTGTTACCAAATGGATCGTTCGCAAATACAACATACTGATCTAACTCGCCATTTTCTCCCCATACATTGTGTATGATCTGATTTGTTCGCCATATATTTGTACGATCATCCTTATTAAATGAAAGAAGATTGTTAAAAACTCTTGATACAATGCTGTTACCTTGTTTGTAGCGAAACTTTTTTGATTCTGGACTTGCGCCGTTATAAATTTTTATAACTTCTTTGAATTCAGCAGAGAACAGATAACCGGCTTCATTTTCAAACTCAATTATAAGCTGTTCAGATAATAGTGGTTTTATACGTACCCAATTCATATTCCATTACCTCCAATTTATCTTGCACTTGTTCCGCCGCCCCATATTTTACGACCACCGATATATCTGGACAAATCATGTAGTTCAGAATCTACAAGCTCAAATTCTTCATCATGATGCCATGTATATCCCATGGCGAATTACTCATAATTGATAACACAAAAAAAGTTAGTATATCATGTTCAATTTCGAATGTCAATTTATAATCACATATTTTAGGATTATATACTTAATATTGTTAATCTACCGAATTACAACAATATAAATTATATTCGCATTTTACATTTAGATAAAATATATTGATTTCGAAACTTTGGGCATAAAAACAGCCACACACGAAGATGTGGCTGTTGATCCGCTGTATCGTCTGTATCAATTGTTTTGGTATGGATAGATTACTTCTTTGGCGCTAGTCAGATAAAGCTCTTTTCCTTGGCAGTATACGCAGGGTTGTTGCACTGCATCTCGTTGCTATATCATTTCGTCTTTTCCTCATAAATGGCTGCAACTTCATCGATGTCACCTGCGGCGATGAGTTCGCCGTGTTCAAGAAGTATCGCTTTGTTGCATATCCTCTTTACCTGATCAAGGGAATGGGATACGAACAGTACCGTAACGTTGGACTTGAACATACTCATGATCTTGGCTTCACTTTTTTTGCGGAACTTTGCATCGCCTACGGAAAGAACCTCGTCAAGTATCAGTATATCGGGTTCGATCTGGGTCGCTATGGCGAATCCCAGCCTTGTTTTCATACCCGAGGAATAGTTCTTTATGGGAACATCTATGAATTTTTCAAGCTCTGCGAACTTAACTATCTCATCGAATTTCTTGTCCACGAATTCCTTTGAATAGCCAAGCACTGCGCTGTAAAGATAAATGTTTTCGGCACCTGTGTACTGAGCATCAAATCCTGCACCAAGTTCAAGCAGAGGTACGATCCTGCCGTGTCTGATAACTTCGCCCTCGGTAGGCTTGAAAACTCCTGCTATTACTTTCAGCAGGGTACTTTTGCCCGCACCGTTCAGACCAAGGATACCAACTCGGTCACCCTTTTCAACTTTGAAATCCACATTTTTAAGCGCCCAGAATTCGTTGTATTTCAGCTGACCTTTCAGCATTTTTATCACGTATTCTTTAAGGCTGTCAAGTTTTTCCTGACTGAGATTGAACTTCATGCCGACGTTCTTGACCTCTATCGCATATTTAGACATTGAGTTTTCCTTTCATTATGCCCTCTATGCAATCATGCAAAGAGGGCAGATGTTTTTATATATGAAGAATAAAATTATCCTGATGCTTTTTGAACATCAGCACGCCGACGATGACGGAAAGTACACTTATTGCCGCGGGCATTATCACCCATGCGGGGGAAGCAAACATATTCTCACCGTAGACCGCACAGCGGAAATCCTTTATTATCGCATACAGAGGATTCAGTTTGAAAATCCACTGATTTGCACCGAGTTTATCCGGGTCATAGAAGATAGCGCAGGTGTACATTATAAGCATCAGCGCAACGTCCCAGAGATATTCAAGGTCACGGAAGAATACCGACATTGTGGAAAGTATCATGCCTGCCCCAAAGGTGAGCAGGAAAAGCATAATAAGTGGTATGATAGCTGTGAATATCCATAATGTAGGCTTTACTTTGAAAACGAACATAGCGCCCACAAGCACTATCAGCGATATCGCAAAGATCACAAAGTTGAAAAGCACGCCCGAAAGCGGATAGATGTATTTTGGTACATATACTTTTTTTATCATGCCGGCGTGCTGCCTTATTGATTTCATTGCGTTTTTGGTTCCTGTTGAAAAGCAGGTGTAAAGCAATCTGCCTGTCAATATGTAAACCGGAAAGCTCTGATCGCCTTTTTTGAAAAATTTGCCGAACACCAGTGACAGCACACAGGTAGTCAGCAACGGTTCAAGAAGCGTCCATAAAATACCGAGATATGAGCGGCGGTATTTGAGCTTGATGCCCTTTTTTACTAATTCTTTCAGTAAAAATCGGTATCTTTTGAAAGTATCTATCTGTTCTTTAAACATATTTTACCTCTCGATCGGTCATGCCTGCGGCACAACATCTTTATATATATTACCATAACGGCATTTTATTGTCAACTATTTATTCTCACAAAAAAGCCGTGGCACTTCGGCGTTTTTTGTGGAAAAATAGGCGTTTGTAATAGCTGTGCTGACATCTTACGGAATAGATATTTCATACTTTTGCAGGTCAGTTCGTTGGTTCGCAGAAAAATTTATAACGTACAGTATTGACAAATCTGATATCTTCGGGTATAATAAGCCATGTCAGCAGGACAAAGATAAAACTACGAAAGGACGGTGAGTCAGATGAAAAAGATATATCAGTTTAGTGAAGCAAACAACATAATAATTCAGGAGACTCGCCGGTGCATTCAGCGTTAAGCTGGAAAAATTAGCATACAGGGTGTGTTTCCTTATGGGAACACACCTTTTTTATTTATGCTAAACGACATATTGAATCGCACACGGCGTAAATAAACAGTTGACAGACACAAAGGAGATAAATATGTTTGAACTTAACGGAAAGTACGGCACAGCAAAGGTCTTCACCGATATTTGCGATGAAACTGCCGTATCACAGATAATTGAGCTTATGAACCAGCCCATGTCCCAGGGACAGAGGGTGCGCATAATGCCGGATGTCCATGCGGGTGCGGGCTGTACTATCGGCACTACCATGACCATAACCGACAAGGCAGTACCTAACCTTGTGGGTGTGGATATCGGCTGCGGAATGGAAACAGTAAAGCTGAAAGAAAAGCACATCGAGGTACAGCAGCTGGATAAGCTGATATACCGCGAGATACCATCGGGTTTTGATATAAGGAAGAAGCCTCACCGCTTCAATAATAAGATAGACCTTACCGAGCTTTACTGCTTTGAGCACATAAATCACGATAAGGCGATACACAGCCTTGGTTCACTGGGCGGCGGAAATCACTTCATTGAAGCTGATAAGGGCAGCGACGGTGCTGTTTACATCGTTATACATTCTGGGTCAAGGCATCTGGGTCTTGAAGTTGCGAAGTACTATCAGGAAGAAGCGTACAAGCGTCTCAATGGCTGTGCAAAGCCCGATATCAATGCGCTTATAGTTCGGCTGAAAGAAGAGGGCAAGGAAAAGCAGATACAGACCGAGATAACCAAGCTGAAAAACACCAAGCGCACTGATGTACCTAAGCAGCTTGCATATACCGAGGGTGAACTTTTTGAGCAGTATATACATGATATGAAGATAGTTCAGCAGTTTGCCATGCTGAACCGTCAGGCGATGATGGACGAGATTATCGACGGTATGAGCCTGCACGTAAGGGAACAGTTCACCACCATACACAACTACATCGACACAGATAATATGATACTGCGAAAGGGTGCGGTATCGGCACAGGCGGGAGAAGTTCTGCTGATACCCATAAATATGCGTGACGGCAGCCTTATCTGCAAGGGAAAGGGAAATCCCGACTGGAATTATTCCGCGCCCCACGGTGCAGGCAGGATACTGTCCCGCTCGGCGGCAAAGGCTCAGCTTACGCTGACGGAATTCAAGCGTGAGATGAAGGGCATATACAGCACCTCGGTAAGCTCGGCTACCCTTGATGAGAGCCCCATGGCATACAAGAGCATTGATGATATCGTGGGAAATATAGGCGATACCTGTGAGATAGAGGATATCATCAAACCCATATACAACTTCAAGGCAGGAGAAGAAGAGGGACACGGACGTTCGCGAATGAGATAGGAGGAAATCATGGAAGAGAAATTCATACCCTATGAAAAGATGAGCGCCAAAGAGCGCAGGAAAATAGACAATATGAGCCGCAGGACATGGGGTGGGACAGTACCCGTAACAAAGAAAGTGCCCAGCGGGAAAATATACACAAGAAAGCAGAAACACAAAGCGGGCTATGAGATATAGCAGGCTGATAGTCAGTGAAGTACCACGATGACCGAAAGCAATAGGAGTTATACGAACTACCTGCCCAAAAATGCGAGCGTATGCCACCGTATGCATACGCTCGTTTTGGTATGCGAAATGATGCCGGTTGCATGAGATCGTACAGCTATGTACAGCCATAGCCACGGGCTTTATACCCGCAGTATTATCCGAATAAAAAATATTTACTTTTCTTAAAATATATGCTATAATTTTTATGTTTGAAAAACGCCATTAATAGGAGGATCGGAGAATGGGAAGGAAAGGCAGCATGATAAGGAACGTGCTTTTTTGCGTACTCGGAGTGATAGAAGTGCTTATGTGTATCGCCATAACAGGAGCTACTATTGCGCCTGCTAAGGGCAGCGACCCTATTGAACCGATCACTGCTGCCATAGCTATGATAATCACATTCGCTTTTCTATGTATGATAAGCTTTGGCGGTCTGGTGAGGGAGGCGGCTTACAAAAGGCTGAATCTCACAAGCAATATGCTTATGCGCTTATTTACGTTGGGAACCGGTTTTACAGCGCTCTTTTGGTGCCTTGAAGATGATGTTCACCCTTATGAGGCGGTAGCGGGTATGCTGGCGCTGTGCATAATTCTTGGGATAGTGGCTATACTGGTTGGCAGAAAGGCTGACAAGATGTCACCTGATAACAGCAGTTCTTCCCGTGTACATATCGATAATTTTGAAAGTGATAAAGCTGAGTGGCACTGGGACGCTGCGGCTAAGGAGTATTACCGCGGCAGTGTTCCCGAAGATATGTCCGACAGCGACAATGACAGGATATACGAATATGCCTCGCTGCCTATGGCGTATTATCTGCTGTGGCTGCTTGACAGGGATATGGTCAGCAAGGAGTTTTACAGCCTTATCCCAGCGGACGTAGTTTCAGCGGTAAAAGATGGCAGAGAAAGCCCTGTTCAGCTGCTTATGTGTACCGACTACTGTTTTGGCAAGGACATGATAAGCGAAGACGTATATAATTTTACCAACGTTTATTACTGGGGCTGTTTTCAAAAAAGTGGTCTTACCTATGGCTATGATTATGATTCTCTGTATGAGAGCTATATGTTCGATTATTTCCATATTGCGGGTGAAGACCGCAATTACTATGTGAACTCCTATTCAAATGATATTCGTGAAAAGCTGGAAGAAGTTCTGGACAGGCGTTTCAGGGAGTACAGAGATGGCATGGTCGATTCGGTAGAAAGACCCGGCTCGGAATTCTCTGAAAGATATGGCTGGGAGGTCTATATTTCTATGTGCAAAGGTGCGGATGATAATGACCTTGAGCGCTGTATTGCAGATTTCAAGGAGCCTTCTGATGATAAATTTGAGAAGATAAAACAGAGTATTCTGAATCACGCTGTATATTGTTACGGTGAATCGGAAGATTACGATGAGGAGCTTTTCCAGCTGTACAACGCTTACAACATTACGGTTTACCACAGCGAAAATGGTGAGCCTGCCTACACTTTGAGCGGAAGCTGTGATTATGACGGTGATGAAATGTTTAATATTACGGTGCGCGGTGATATCGTATATTTGCCGCTGCTGGAAGATGATGAGATACCACCGTATTCGGAAAAGATGGAAAGAGTTCTGGCGCTTAGAGATGCAGATATTTCAGTGGGCAGGAGCGTTGCGCTGATACCCTTTATTTTCGGCGGGACACAGGGGGTTGAAAACACTGTATATATGCCTGCGGTATGTGCGGATATAAAGGAAGAATGTGACAGCAGGATGATCTGTCTGGTCAAGCAAGGTATGGAACTTGACTATAAATGCGAGCCGAAATACAAGGATGGCAGGGCAGTGGGATTTACTGTTTCAGCCAAAGACAGTTCTGGCAGAACGGTATTTTATGAAAAAATAGATATTGAAGAAACAGCAAATTATCATCAAGGAGATATGGCATGAAAAACGGCAAGAGAGTAATATGGTTCAATCACTGGTTCAGCCAGGCTTATAATTTTATTGAACTTCTGAGACGAGATGAGCGAAACTATATAATCGCCACGGCTAAAAAGCCCGATTTTGTTTTCGGCGCGGCGGCAGATGAAAGGTACATCGAGCCTAACGGAGTAAACGGTGAACAGTATGTTGAATGGGCGCTGGGATTCTGCAAGGAGCATTCGGTGGACGTATTTTTCCCGAAACGCTGGAGGGCGGCGGTAAT
The DNA here is from genome assembly GCF_900109655.1 of Hominimerdicola alba. Lineage (GTDB taxonomy): Bacteria > Bacillota > Clostridia > Oscillospirales > Ruminococcaceae > Hominimerdicola > Hominimerdicola alba_B. Next base: position 85,466 of record NZ_FOAT01000015.1, on the reverse strand, counting down.
AAGCCATATGGATGAATTCGCGGCGATAGGCACCCGTGTTACTGCTGACGGCAATACCGAACAGAACGATATGCTTGACAGCAAGATGAAGTCATGTATTTTTATGCGTGAGAATGATCTTTGTGCTACGCCCTACATGGAGCGCATAACCACTGTGGAAGGTTTTGAGCGGGCGTATGCGGCGGTAAAGGAGAAGTACGGCAGGGAGCATAAAGTCTGCGTAAAGGCTGACCGCGATGAGGGCGGTATCACTTACAGGCGGCTTTTCGATGATGATGCGCCGAAGTCCATGCCAGAGGATATAAGCTATCAGTCATACCTCGCTGACCTTAAAAACCGCAGCAGGATATATCCCACGGTGGTGATGCCATATCTCAGCGAACCCGAGATAAGCATCGACTGCATGAGGACGGAGAGCGGACTTATCGCTGTGCCGCGCTGCAAGATCGACAGTCATATCACCGCTCTGCGCTTTGACAAGGAATTCATCGATACAGCAAAGCGGATCTCGGAAAAAGCTATAATCGATTATCCTTACAATATACAGCTTCGTCCACTGAACGGCGAACACGTATTCATGGAGATAAACACCCGCATGGCGGGTGGCTGTTACAAGGCTGACGCTGTGGGTGTGAACTTTCCTCAGCTGTCAGTAAGCCATGCTTTCGGGGATAAGATAGATACCGAAGCCATACTCAGCGGTCTGCATGATGTGCGTGTGGGCGAAGTAGCGGGCTTCATAGTTATGCCTTAGGCGGTGGCTGAAAATGCTGATAAAGAACGGTCTTGTATTTACTGAAAAATGTCAGTTTGAACCTCTCTCGGTGCTGACGGAAAGCGGGGTCATAACGGGGATTCTGCCTGCTGATGCGATGATAAAGTACGGCGGTGAGGTGGTGGATGCTTCGGGCTGTTATGTTGTTCCTGGACTGACGGATATACATTTTCACGGCTGTGCGGGGCATGATTTTTGTGAAGCTACGGTGGAAGCAATCGGACAAATAGCTGAGTTTGAATACTCGCAGGGGGTGACAACGATCTGTCCCGCGACTATGACTTTGCCCGATGAAGATATCGATGAGATACTCCGTGCGGCAGGGGAATACTCTAAAAATCCAGTCGATGATGGCAGGGCAAAGCTGATAGGCGTTCATCTGGAGGGACCTTTCATTTCTCCCGAAAAATGCGGCGCTCAGAAAAAAGAGCTGATACAGCTGCCTTCAGCTGAAAAACTGCGTGCATGGCAGTCGGCGGCGGGGAACCTGATAAAGCTTGTGACCATCGCTCCCGAAGTTGATGGGGCGATCGAATGTATACGTCAGCTTTCGGAAAGCATAAGATTCTCCCTAGGGCATACTGCCTGCGGCTATGACAGTGCAGTTGAAGCCTTTGGGGCGGGGGCAGATCACATAACGCATATGTACAACGCCATGCAGCCTTTTAATCACCGCGCACCCTCGTTGATAGGTGCGGGATTTGACACTGAGGGAGTGTTCGCCGAGATCATATGTGACGGAGTACACGTTTCAGAAACTGCGGTAAGAGCGGCTTTTGCGTTGTTCGGTGATGATCGTATCATACTAATAAGCGACAGCATGGAAGCGACGGGTATGCCCGACGGCGAATATCAGCTGGGGGGACAGAGGGTATCGGTGAAAGGAAACCGCGCTGTGCTTTCGGACGGAACTCTGGCAGGAAGCGTGACACCACTTGCGGATTGTCTGCGGAAAGCGGTAAAAATGGGGATACCTCTTGAAAGTGCCATTAAAGCCGCGACTATCAACCCATGCCGTTCCATAGATGAAGACAAAAATTACGGCAGAATATCTGTTGGCAAAGCGGCGCATATCCTGCTGCTTGACAGGGAAGATCTTTCACTGAAAGCCGTATATACCCAATAAAACAAAAGACCCTTCGGCAGCGAGCCGATGGGTCTGATTTTATGCTAGTTCTTATGTTGGATCCGATTGCATAGTATTAAGCAGCGGGTGTTCCTGATATTACTTAGCGCCCTTGATCTCGGAAATGCAGTTTGTGCATATGGACTTGTCCTTGTAGTCAACAAGGTTCTCGGTAGCGCCGCAGAAAATGCATTTTCTCTGATACTTTTTGAGGATGATCTTGTCGTCCTCGGTATAGATCTCGATAGAATCCTTAACAGCGAGGTCAAAAGTTCTTCTGAGTTCGATGGGAAGAACGATCCTTCCCAGGTCATCGACCTTTCTTACGATTCCTATGGATTTCATTTTTCTCAATTCCTTTCCCCGATAGATTTTCAGCCGACTTAGACTGACTGTATATGATATATACATTATAGCAATTTGAACAGAGTTTGTCAAGTAAATTTGAACGGTATGTCAATTGTTTGTCACGCAAAAACCGTTTTCAGCATTATGCACATCAAAATATTACTAAACGGAATATTTGCAGCGTGAAAAGGTATATTTTTACTTGTAATATTTGTAAATTTTCCCAAATCAGGAAAAGTAAATAATCGATGAATGAATTTAAATAATTGAATTAAAAATCAGAAAAAGGGGTGGTGAAATGCTGGCATTTGTAGTGGCGGTAATGCTTGTTTTATCCGCAGTTATGGGCTTTTTTGAGGGTTGTTGGGCAGAGATCTCCGACGCGGCGATGGGACAGTGCGTTAAAGCAGTTGAACTGGGTATATACCTTGCAGGTTCAATGGCGCTGTGGTGCGGATTAATGCGCGTTGCCGAAAAATCGGGGCTGACACGAATTATCGCGCGGCTGCTTTCTCCGCTGATAAGACTTATCTTCGGCAGACTAGACACAGATTCAAAAAAAGCCGTAAGCCTTAATCTCACAGCGAATCTGCTGGGGCTGGGAAATGCGGCAACTCCCACGGGTATAGAAGCTGTACGACGGCTTGAAAAAAGCTCACGACCAAAACGGAATACCGCCCTGATAACAGTTATCAATACCGCCTCGATACAGCTTATACCTGTCACGGCAGCTGCACTGCGTTCCGCACACGGATCATCTGCGCCTATGGAGATACTTCCCGCCGTGCTCGCGACCTCGGTTTGCTCGGCGACGGTGGGGATAATAACCGCATCTATCCTGTTTTCGGAGGAAAAATAAATGACCGTTACAAACATGACTGTCCCGATCATTATCACGTTCATATTGTTGTTTGGATTATTTAAGCGAACCGATGTGACAGGGGATTTCACTGCAGGGGCATCCGTAGGCTTGAAGACCGCCGCGGAGCTGATACCGATACTGGTGCTGCTTATGACCGCCGTGGGAATGTTCGGCGCATCGGGGGCTTCGGCACATCTGGCGGGGCTGATATCACCTTTGGCAGAAAAGCTTGGCTTTCCGACTGAGTGTATCGAACTGGCGCTGTTGCGACCTGTTTCGGGCAGCGGTGCTATAGCCTCTCTTGATGAATTGTACACCCGAATTCCCCCCGACAGCTTTGCAGGCAGGACGGCGGCGGTGCTGATGTCTTCCACAGAGACAACATTTTATACTATTGCGGTATACTCTGCCGCTATGAGAAAAAAGCTAGGCAGCCGCGTGTTTATCGCAACTGCCGCAGCAGATATAACAGGGTTCATATTGTCGCCTTTGATGGTCAGATTACTGGTCAGGTGATTATCTTCACGGAACTGCCCAGGGACTTGTCCTTGGTGACCACTATCTGCCTGTCGATCTTCTCTTTGAGTTCGGGTACATGGGAGATTATGCCCACAAGCCTGGAATTTTCAGCCAGACCGTTCAGCGCTTTTATTGCCTGATCGAGGGTCTCATCGTCCAGTGTGCCGAAGCCCTCATCGACGAACATGGAATCTATCCTTACGCCGCCTGAGGACTGCTGTATCTCATCGGAGAATCCCAGTGCCAGCGCAAGCGAAGCCATAAAGCTCTCTCCGCCCGAAAGCGAGCGTATGCTTCGGATACTGCCTGTGAAATGGTCGTTTACGTCAATATCCAGACCTATTTTCGTGTTGCCGCGGCTGGCACCGCTTCGGATAAGCTCGTACTGTCCGTTGGTCATCTGTAAAAGTCTGACATTCGCGTGAGCGAGTATCCTGTCAAAATATTCCATCTGTGCAAAGACTTCGAGAGTAACACGCTGTTTGCCTGCAAGAGTGCCGTTAACGGTGCTGTTGAGGGCATTTTTGATGCTGTATTCTCTGATGAGTGCGCGGTTGTTTGCAAGCTCAGAGCGTATCTTTTTAAGAGTGTCCTCAGCGGAAGACAGGCATTTTACGGTCTCGTCACGCTTATCAAGTGCGGATTTGGTGCGCTTTGCACACTCTTTCATCTCTTGGTCGAGAGCTTCGCAGTCGGGGCGCTTTTTTCGCTTTGTCTGCTCTTTGAGTTCGCTCAGGTGTCCCGAAAGTTCTGTGCGCTTCTTTTCAAGCTGTGCCAGTTTGTTATCGGCATTGGATATTGCCTTTTCGAGGGCTGTCTGCTGATTTTTCAGCGCTGAGATATGCTTCATCGCTTCGGCTTTGTTGGCGCATGGCAGAGCATCAAGCTGCTTTTTTGCAGCAAGCTTTTTTTCCTCTGCCTTGGCGGTGAGCTCTCTCAGGCTGCCCTGCAAAGCCGAGATATTTTGGCTGTTATCGGCGATGCGCTTTTCAAGCTCTGCCGATTCCTGCTCGGCGGAAGTTTTTTGCTTTGCCTGATTTGTCAGCTCTTTATGTGCTGCTGTCAGCTTTTTTAGGGCTTCATTTATCTTTTTGTAGTCTGTACGCGCGTTTTCAAGGGCTTTTTCAGGTGTACAGCCCTCTGCATATTTTCCCGCATGAGCCATAGCGGATTCCACGGCTTTTTCGTGCGCCGACTTTGCCGCCGCATGATCCGATGCCGCTTTCAGGGCTGTATTACGAGCCTTGTCCAGCTCAGCGGAAGCCTTGTCAACGGTCTGCTTGTCGGGGGCTTTATCAGATATTGCCGCCTTTTTCGGGTGATGCACCGAGCCGCAAACGGGGCAGGGCTTGCCCTCTTCAAGCTCTTTTGCCAGCAGACCTGCCTGCTCTGCCAGATAGAGGCTGAAAAGCTGGGAATAGTTCTTTTCAAGTCGCTCCATTTCCTGCTGTGCAGATTCGTAGGCTTTGAGGGCTGACTGCTCTTTTTCCTTTAGCTTGTCCGCTTCGGAAAACTCCACACCTATGGCTTTAATATGTTCCAGTTCGCCGCTGAGTTTCTCGGCTTTTCCCGATGTTTCAGCAAGCTTTGCGCCTATATCTCCCAGGTCGGCTATGAGCTTTTTAAGTTCCTCACGTTTTTTGGTGTCCGCCGAAAGCTGTTTGTTGAGGTCTTCAAGTTTCTTGCCCTCGGTTGCAGCCGCTTTGCTGAGTTTTTCGGCTTCTTTCAGAACTGCTTCCGCGTCATCGTAAAGCTGAAGCTGTTTTTCTTCCGCGGCTATCTGACCTATCAGCGCCTTGTGCTCGGGGAGTTTTTCGTGCATGGCTTTAGCATCTTTTTCGGCTTTTTCCAGCTCGGGCAGAAGCTCCTGCATATCCTTTTCGGACTGTTCAAGCTTGTCGAAAAGCTCTGTCAGCTTTTTGCCGTTTTCAAGGGCGAGGGCGGCTGTTTTGTGCTGTTTGTCCGCCTCTTTATATTCATCTGCCGCTTTTTTAGCCTCGGATTTTTCGTATTCTAGGGCTTTCTGGCAGACCTCTTCAATATCCGTATCTGCGGCAGATTCGGGATTCTGAGCCGCTAAATTTATCTCTTCACGGTATGGGTCTTCCGCCCCGAGCCTGATATTTCCCAGCAGAGAGCCTATTTTCAGCTCCGAGTCTTTGTAACTGCGGTACACGGCGTTGGTTTCTTCTTTCAGTCTTTCCTGAAGCACCCTGTATTTTCCTGTGGAAAAAATAGCGCTGAGTATTTTGGTACGGCTGTCGGTCTTGGTGTTCAGAAGTTCTGCAAAACTGCCCTGAGCTATCATTGCTACATTTCGGTACTGTCCGTGGTCAAGCCCGAGTATGGATTTTATCTTGTCATTGACCTCGCTTTCGCCCGATGCTATGGGCTTTTCCTGACCGTATATGTAGAGCTCGTTGGTGGTGTTGAGGTCTGTTTCACCCTCGCCGCGCTTTTTGGGTATCTTCTGGCGCGGTTCGCGGTGGACGAGGTACTTTGTTCCGCCGTAATCGAAAAGCAGTTCGGCGTAGGTGATGACTCCTGCTTCAGCGTACTCGCTTCTGAACATATTTACAGTTCTGCTGTCACCGCTGGCTTTGCCGAAGAGGGCGTAGCATACGCCGTCGAATATGGTGGTCTTGCCTGCGCCTGTATCTCCCGTGATAAGGTAAAGACCCTGTCCGCCCAGCTGGTCCATATCTATCTCGGTCTTTTCGGCATAGGGACCGAAAGCCTGCATTGTAAGTTTCAGCGGTCTCATAAGCTTCCTCCCCATATCTTGTCTATCATGTCTTTGATGTATACCGACTGTTCCTCAGTCATCTCGGCTCCATTCTGTTCTTTGAAAAGCTCGGCTACAAGCTCAAAAGGAGTTTTGCTGTCGGTATGCACGGCGGCTGTAACTTCGGATATCGTTTGGGTGCGCCTGTTGTCAAAACTCAGCTGAATGATATTGTGGTAGACAGTTCTAAGCTTCTGCATTACGTTTGGTATGTCGGTATCATCTGTAAGGGTGATGAAGAAAAATCCGTCAGTGTCGAGTTTTTCGTAGAAACTGCGCTCCATCAGCTCGTTATATTCTCCTCTCAGCTCCATGACATCACGCATGGGCACGAGGGGGACGGTGGTTATCACGGTATCGCCTTTTTCTCGGATATCGGCTATCGTCACCGATTTTTTATGGCTTATCTCAGAAGCCGAATATTTCAGCGGAGTTCCGCAGTAGCGTATATTTTTGCCTATATTCTGTGGGCTGTGGATATGTCCCAGCGCAACGTAATCGAAACCCTCAAAGACCTCAGAACCGATATTATCCAGCGTACCTACCGAGATATACTCCGAATCGCAGGTAATTGCGCCTGTGATGAACTGATGGCACATCATTATGCAGCGCCTGTTTCTGTCGATGCCGCTCTGCTCGATGACTGCGTTCATCATATCGGTATAGGTCTTTATCTCCTTATTGGGACAATAGCCGCGCACAAAGGAAGGCTTGATGAATGGGACAGAGCAAATATCCAATTTTCCGTACTCATCCGTGACAGTCAGCACACCGGGACTGCCCTCATAGCAGGCGCATATGTGGATATCGGCATCAGCCATTATCTCACGTCCGTAATCAATCCTTTCGGGGCTGTCATGATTTCCGCTGATGATGTAGACAGACAGCTTGTTCCTGCGGAGTTTTGTGAGAAACTCACCGAACAGCTTGACAGCTTCTGCCGAGGGTGCGCTTTTATCGTAAATATCTCCCGCGATGAGTATGCCGTCGCAGTTTTCAGCCGAAGCGATATCTGCTATCTGCGAAAGAATATGGCGCTGATCTTCGATGAGGGTATAGCTGCCCAGCCTTTTGCCCAGATGAAGATCGGAAACGTGTGCGAATCTCATTTAAATCCTCCTTTGCAGAAAATGCAGACTACTTGTTTTTGTATACTATCTTGTCCTTGAGGTCAACCTTATCGTAGCCCCATTTGAAGCCGATATATGTCGAGAGGGGGAAAAGCCCCAGATAGGGGAGTATCAGCAGGAAAACTGCGGGGCTCATATCCTTTATGTAAGCAGAGTGTGCAAAAATATCAATTATCGGGAAAAGGCAGGCATTGGCGATCTTGAATGCGGCAAGAAAATCAAATGCGCCGCTGAAATTTGATACCGCAAGTATAACAGCAGTCAGTGCAAATGGAAGCATAGCGATAAGTCCCGTTATAGCACCGAAATTTCTGCCGACATTATCGCCGTGGAGAGTATCTGCATTGGCGGCTTTTGCCCCTTCTTTCATGCCAAAGTCCGCAAGTATGCACACTACGCACATTATACCCATGAATCCGAACATAAGGTTAGCGAAGAGACCCATAGCCTTAGCTACCGCCCAGAAAAAAAGCATTACGAATATTCCGAAAAACTCGGTTTGAAGCCCTTTAAGCAGACCGTATATAAGGGCAGTTTTTCTGTTATATTTCATTTGATTCACTCCTTGAAAGATGTGGCACCGAAAGCGTATACAGTTTTGAAATTCAGTTTCGGCGCTTAATAAATGTATTATAGCATAAAACGAAATTCAATACAAGGGCTTTTTTGAAAGCTTTTATATATAGTACAAAAAAATGTACAAAATCAATTTCAGGAATATTATAGGAATATCGGTACATACTATTATTAATATAAAGGAAAGGAGCGTTTTAAATGAACGATAAGGAAAAACGACCTCTGCCCGTTGACCCTGTTGATGGCACACGCGTTTATATGCCCCTTGGCAAGCGGTTTTCGGTGGGTGAGGAACTTGGCGAGGTAAGCTTTGAAAATCAAAGCGATGATATCAGCGGAGAAATCGGCGAATAGATTCGGGGTTGCATAAAAAGGATATCCGTGGTATAATACAATAGACTTGGCACGGTTGATCCGTGCGGCAACACCCGATAACGCCTGCTGAACAGATAAGGAGAATTGCATAATCAAGGAGGATAAAAATGATTGAGTATTATGACAGAAACGGATGCTTGATTAAAGAGGGCTCATACTTGCTATATGATAACTCAGAAGATTATTTTAACTGTGGAATAGCAAAGATAGTAGACAATCAATTGTGTTTTATCTATGCGGATGGCATAGATGCAATATATATAGATAAGTTCAGAACACCTCTGTGTGAGATAGATTTATCAAAAATACAAATTCTGGATATAAAAATATTTAACGCAAGTTTTGGTAATCTAAACGGTGACATACGTTACTATGACAGGTTTGGTTTATTGATAAGAGAAAAAATGGGGCTTTTTATCGGAGATGACTCTGGTGGAAATGGCGGTCCTGTAAAAAAAGAAAATAATGATTTGGTATTTGAGTTTGGAGCGTATTTTGATCCAACTTATGTATCTTTATCTAAATTACAGCATATTGCTATGACGGTCAATTTGATACCCAAATGTTATCTTAAACAAGCTCAGCGCAAACCGAAAGGACAGGATATCATGGGAAGGATAAAAAAAGCCGCCATAGTAACAGGCGGTTCGGGCGGGATCGGCGGCGCGGTCAGCAGAAAGCTGGCGCAGGCGGGCTATCTCACGGCGATAGGCTATAATAAAGGGAAGGAAGCGGCTGAGGCGCTGGCGGCTGAACTTAGGAGTGCGGGCTTTACAGCTGAGGCTTTTAGGTGTAATATTGCTGATGCGGCAAGTACGGCGGAGTTCCTTGAGGCGGTGGAAAAAAGCTTCGGTGAGTGCGAATTGCTTATAAATAACGCGGGCATAGCGGATATCGGGCTGTTCACCGACCTCACCGATGAACGGCTTTACGAGATAATGAACACCGACCTCTTGGGGCATATGCGGCTGACAAAAGCTGTTCTGCCGCATATGATACGCAGACATTCGGGAAGTGTGATAAACATATCCTCGGTGTGGGGTGAAAGCGGTGCTTCATGCGAGGTGGCTTATTCGGCGGCAAAGGCGGGGCTGATAGGCTTCACAAAGGCGCTGGCAAAGGAGTGCGCTCCTAGCGGAGTGCGGGTAAACTGTGTAAGCTGCGGTCTTATCGATACTAAGATGAACAGCACCCTCTCCGCCGAAGACCTGAACGCTGTCACCGATGAGATACCCATGGGTCGCATGGGCACCCCCGATGATATCGCGAATGCTGTTATGTTTCTGGCAGAGGAATCTTCCTCCTATATAACAGGTCAGGTACTGCGTGTTGACGGCGGCTGGCTGTAAAGTATCATACAAGTACACCATGCGCTGTTCTGCTGAAAAAAGCAGGGCGGCGCTGTTTTTATGCCCTTTTGTGAGAAAGAAAAGTAAAAATTCGGTGAAATAGTAATGAAAAAAGCCCGGGGCGGTTTGACAAATGAAGGGTTATACTATATAATAGTGATATTCGTGAAAATAGTTATATAAAGCGGAATATGTTCGGGTAATCCCATATTTTTCGGGAAAAGCAGGACATATCCCGTTTAGGTGTAAAAATGTAGGAGAGCGATTATGGATAGAGATGAAAAGTTCCGTCGCCCCGCAGATCCCTATGAGGAAGAGTATCAGCGACAGCTGGAAGAGATCTCACGGATCGCAGGAGATACGGGGGGCGAAGTAGACCTCAGCATGGGCAGTGCTGATGATGTGTTCGCCTCGGAATATCAGAGGTACGGTACACCCACGCAGATGGGCGGTCAGCCGTACGGAGAAGAATACATGAACAGGCAGTATGCACAGGCGCGTACAGGCGGCGGAAACAGACAGCCATCGCGTAGTAGTGCTTCACGTCAGCGCAGAGAGGATAACGGCGGAGGACAGTATTCCCGCCCGCAGGGAAATTCGCAGTACGGCGCTGAAAGCCCGCGGCAGAATTATCCCGAAGATGATATGAGGGAAAGACGTACATCCCGCGGCGGAAGTAATGATGGTCAGAGGAAAAGACCTGCCCGCGGCGCAGAGGGAGAAAGAACAGGCGCTAACAGGTCAAGGGAAAGAAGAGAAGAACGTCCCGCACAGCGCAGGGACAGGAGCAGCGGACAGCCTGCTAAGAAAAAGGCAGAGCGCCGTGAAAAGCCCCATGCTTCCGAAGAACTTCGCTTTGGAACGCGCAACGGCGGCAAAGTTCCCGCACACGAGACAAGGCATCCAGTACGCAGTTTTTTCAGGACGCTGATAATACTGCTTCTTGTAATATTCATCGGCTTGAATGCACTGCTTTATTACTATATCACCCTTGTAAACCGCAGGGGGCGGGGAGACCGTTCATTCACAGGCGGCTCCATGGACAGCAAGAGTGTTACGAATATCCTGCTGATAGGCTCGGATACCCGAAGTGAAAAAGAAAACGGCAGAACGGACAGCATGATACTTATGTCGGTGAACAAAGACAAAAAGACCATCACCATGACATCTTTCATGCGCGATATGTATGTCGAGATAAAGGGCAGGAGAACAGGCGACGATGATATCGATGTATGGGACAAGCTGAATTCGGCTTATGTTTACGGCGGTGCTGAACTGCTTATGGATACCATCGAGTACAATTTCGATATATCGGTTGACGACTATGTTTATGTGGATTTCTTTGCGTTTATCGACATAGTTGACTCCATTGGCGGACTTGAGATCGACATCACCGACGAGGAAGCCGCTGGCTTGGAAGACCCTCTGGGTGAACAGAACAAATATCTTAAACAGCCCGAGGATACCGACTGCCTCGACCACGGCGGAAAGCTTCTGCTGAACGGTAATCAGACCCTTGCATATGCAAGACTGAGATATGTCGGTAATGCGGATTTCCAGCGCACCGAGAGACAGCGTGAGGTCATTAGCAAGATAATAGCTAAGGTGAAATCTTCCGACCCGCTGACGATAAACCGTTTTGCAAAGTCGGTATGCTCCAATCTTTCCACGAATATGAGCCGTGCCGAGATGATGCTTTCGGCTTATAAGGCGATATTCTCGGTGAATTACCAGATGAAGACCCTGCGTATCCCCGCTGAGGGAAATTACAGCTTCGGTATGCACGGAGACCAGTCAACACTTGATGTTGATATCGAAGCCTGCCGTGAACTTCTCAGAAGCGAGATATACGGCGGATAAAAACCAATAAGCACTTTTGCTTTGATACGGCGGAAGTGCTTTTTTGTGCCTTTGTCACCCCTTGACAATCAGGTATAAATATAGTATAATAGATAATTAGTTACAGAATTTTTTCGATATCAAAAGGAGAGATCGATCATGCAGCTTAACGGTTCAGACGTTATCATAGAATGTCTTGTTGAACAGGGTGTTGACACTATTTTTGGTTATCCGGGCGGTGCAGTGCTGAATATCTATGACGCACTGTATAAGAATTCCGACAGGATAAGACACGTTATCACAGCCCACGAACAGGCAGCCTGCCACGCAGCTGACGGCTATTCCCGTACCACAGGCAAAACAGGCGTTGTTCTGGCAACTTCGGGTCCCGGTGCGACCAACCTTGTTACCGGTATCGCTACTGCTTATATGGATTCAGTGCCTATGGTAGCTATCACAGGTAATGTTACCAGAAATCTGCTGGGTCTTGACTCTTTCCAGGAAGTGGATATCTGCGGCATCACCATGCCTGTTACAAAGCACAACTATATCGTAAAGGATCCCGAGAAGCTTCCCGATATAATCAGAGAAGCTTTCCGCATAGCCAACGAGGGCAGAAAAGGTCCCGTACTTATAGATATCCCAAAGGATATAACTGCGGCTATGATAGAGTATGAGAAGAAGGAACCTTTGAAGTCTGAATACAAGGATCCCGATACTTTCGAGGCTGAGATAGCAGAGGCTGCCGAACTCATCAAGAAGTGCGAAAGACCTTTCATCTACGCAGGCGGCGGTGTGGTATCCGCTGATGCAGTTGATGAGATGAAGGAGTTCGTAAGAAAGTGCAACGCACCTGTTGCACTGTCGCTGATGGGTCAGTGCGCTTATGACAATACCTCCGAGAATTACATCGGTATGCTGGGTATGCACGGAACAAAGGCTGCTGCAAAGGCAGTCAGCGGCTGCGACCTTATGATAGTTCTGGGCTCGCGTTTTTCTGACAGAGTTCTCTGCAACCCCAATACTTTCGCTAAAAATGCACATATAATCCACCTTGAGATAGACCCTGCCGAGATAGGCAAGAACATCGAGGTATATCACCATGTTACCGGTGATGTCAAGAAGGCTATCGCAAGGCTGAACGAACTTCTGCCCGATATGTCTCACCCAGAGTGGTTCAATGAAGTTATGGGATGGAAGAAGAAGTATGCTCTGCATATGGTACCTATCGAGAACGAGGACGAAGTTCTCCCCGATCAGGTCATTTCTGCACTGGACGACCTCACCGATGGCAAGGCTATAATCTCCACCGAAGTTGGTCAGCACCAGATGTGGGCTGCACAGTACTATGATTTCAAGTGCGCAAGAAGCTTTGCTTCCAGCGGCGGACTTGGTACTATGGGCTACGGTCTCGGCGCGGCTATCGGCTGCAAGATAGGCAACCCCGACAGAACAGTTGTAAATATCGCAGGCGACGGCAGCTTCTTCATGAACTGCAACGAGCTTTCAAGTCTTGCTAAGCACAAGATACCTCTGATAGAGCTGGTATTCGAGAATGACGTTCTCGGTATGGTTCGCCAGTGGCAGAGACTGTTCTACGGCAAGCGTTTCAGCCAGACAAATATCGAGCGTGGAACTGACTTCATGAAGCTTGCAGATGCTTTCGGCATCGAGGGCGTTCGCATAACCAAGAAGGACGAGATAGTTCCTCAGCTGAAAAAAGCTCTTGAATATGCAGCAGCAGGCAGACCTGTTCTCGTAGACGTAGTTATCAACAAGGACGTTAACGTTCTCCCAATGGTACCCGCAGGCGCAGATGTAAGCCAGCCTATCATGGAGATAGACCTTGAAAGCTAAATAAAAGTTTTAAAGCCCGTGAGCAAAAAACTCACGGGCTTTTTGTGTACAAAAAACAGGACGAGAGTATAACGAACTCTCGCCCTTGACAATAATTTTGAATTACTTCCGCATTTTGCGTATGTTCTCCATGGTGCCCATTACAAGGAGTCTTTCGTCCTCGGTGAAGCGGTGGTCGATGGTCGCCATCTTGAAATCGTTGTCCTGCTTTACTGCAAGCACGTTGATGTGGTACTTCTGGCGGACGTTGCTTTCAAGCAGGTTCTTGCCTATCCAGCTTTCGGGAACGCTTATCTCATAGATAGCGTATTTATCGTTGAGGTTGAAATAGTCGAAAACGCCCTCTGAACCGAAACGTACTGCGAATCTCTCGGCGGTCTCTTTTTCGGCGTAGATAACTTCGTCAGCACCGTTGCGCAGCAGGAATTTCTTGTGTATGTCACGATTTGCTCTGGCGAAAACATAGTTCGCGCCAAGCTCGTGCATAAGGCAGGTGGTTTCGAGTGAAGCCTGGAAATTATCGCCTATGGCACATATGCACACATCAAAATTGTTTACTCCCAGCTCTTTAAGGAACTGAGCGTCCGTAGCATCGCCAATGCGGGCATCGGTTACGTATTTGAGTACGGAATTTACCCTGTCCTCGTTGATGTCTATTGCCAGAACCTCATTGTCCATGGCTGTCAGCGACTTTGCCATATGCTTACCGAAACGTCCCATACCTACTATAAGAAACGATCTTGCCATATTTATTCTCCTCTTGATTATACTTTTCCTTACTTCGTTGTATCAGATCAAATGCCCACAAAGCCTTGTTGCTGTCAGCTTAACCCTGCGTTTCAGCGCTGGCTTCAAAGGTGTAATCTGTTATGATGTGGGAATTATTCAGGTATTCTGCCCTGAATCCCTTTTCTGTATGCTTACATTTTTCATCGAAAAGCTTTTTCAAATCCTGCCCGCCGATGGGGAAGCGGTATTCTTCACCGTTTTCATCGATGCAGATCATATAATTTATGTAGCCTTTAGTGTCATCGTAAAAACTGATCTTCTCGATGTTTGAAACCGTAAGTATCTCATTTTCGGATATATCGCGGTATATCTCCGTAAGCTTGCCTGCTTCGGGGAAATAAACGTTCTTTTTGTAAATACTGTTTATTACGATGCCGATGACAAGTGCGGTTATCAGTATGAAAGGGATGATCAGCAGCCAAAATTTCTTATTAGCTTTCCTTTCATTCTGACATTTCAGCTCTGCAACTTGCTTTGCCCAGCTGTCTTCCATTTCAGCGATACGCTTATCTTCTTCGTCAAGGGAAGCCAAATACGCTTTGTTATTTTTGTATGATGACAGAAAATGAACCGCTAATAGTTCAAGTGTCACGATGACTGCGATGTATCTCAGCAGTTTGCTTATTGTTATGATCAGCAGATAATTCGCTGTGCTTTCTGCCGCACCTATAAAACTAACAGACTTCACATTCGCCCAGAAAGCCATGGCATAACCGATGACATAGAAGATCGCAAGTAAAAATAACAGACGTTCGGTTTTTGATCTCTTTTCTTTGCTGCTATCTTTTTCAGAAGAGATCATGTCATTCTGTTCAATTGTTTTCATATCGTTTTCCTCTTTTATCAAAGCATTATCTTCTCCTCGGGCAGCTGACTCTTGTTTGATGCATAGTTATTATGCAGCGATACTATAAAGGTTATGCCGCCCACACGTCCGAAGAACATTATCATAATAACTATGAATATGCTGATATCGGAGAGGGAAGTAGTTATTCCCATTGAAAGTCCTGTGGAACTTATGGCACTCACAAGTTCAAAAACAACGGGCGTAAGTTCAAGACCGTCAACGCCTGTTATTATCATGGCTGAAACTGCTACCAGTACCAGATAAAGTGTGGTTATGCAGCTTGCATTGCGCACAGTGGTATCGTCAACACGTCTTCCGAAGAATTCAACGCTCTTTTTCTTTCTGAATACGGTGGATATAGTCATCATCATGACTGCGAAAGTAGTTACCTTGATACCGCAGGCGGTAGATCCGGGAGAACCGCCGACGAACATGAAGCATATCAGCAGCATGATGGAAGTCTGTCTGAGATTTGCCACGGTAACGGACGCAAATCCTGCGTCACGTCCGGAAGTCACCAGCATAGAAGAAGCGATGACCTTTCCGCCATAGCCGAGGTCGCCCATAGTAGCGTCATTGTGCCATTCAAGCAGTGCCATATCCAGCATACCGAACAGATAGAACAACACTGTGACCACGAGTATGATCTTGGTCTGGGCGGAGTATTTTTTGATATGGTGCTTGTGGGTGACGATATCAGACCATGTAAAAAATCCGATGCCGCCAACGACCAGCAGTATGATGATAGGGATATTCAGGATAACGCTGTCGTTAGCCGTTATCAGCGAACTGCCCGGTTCAAAGTAGCCCATAAGGTCGAGTCCTGCCGTGCAGAATGCGGATATGGAGTGGAAAAGGGAGAAATAAATGCCCTTTGCCCAGCCCAGCCGCGGCACGAACCAGAAACACAGTGCAGCAGTTCCAAGAGATTCAAACAGGGCAGTACCTTTGAGTATAAAACGGGTCATCTTGACAACACCGCCGGAAGATACGCTGCCTATGGATTCTCTCATGGTGGCACGCTGTTTCAGACCGATCTTCTTGCCCATGAAGCTCAGGGCGAAAAGTCCGATGCTCATGAAGCCGATACCGCCGATCTGTATTATTATAAGTATGACTATCTGGCCGAAAAGCGACCAGTAAGTATAGGTATCGTGAAGTGTCAGACCTGTTCCGCTCAGTGCAGAGGTCGTTGTGAACACGCAGTGATTCAGCGGTGTGCGTACTCTCTCCGTAGTGCTTATCGGCAGACAAAGGAGCAGTGCACCAACCATTATAACTATAGAAT
Source organism: Hominimerdicola alba (assembly GCF_900109655.1). Lineage (GTDB taxonomy): Bacteria > Bacillota > Clostridia > Oscillospirales > Ruminococcaceae > Hominimerdicola > Hominimerdicola alba_B. The sequence goes on along the minus strand of NZ_FOAT01000015.1, from coordinate 69,001 downwards.
AGCCGAACATCAGCGACTGCGTGAATGACATCTTTCGCAGGATACCATGTTCAAATATATGGGGCAAATGAAGGTGTTCCCGTTCATTCAGTTTTAATTTCATCATTTGATCTATCCCTTATTAAAACCTGATAAGCAGTTTGTTTGATAAAACAGTGTCTACATAGCTAATATAGTCTATCATATTTTTATGGATAAAATATGATATTTAGTGAATATTTCATTAACAATGTGAGCTTTTCACGCTGAGAAGATCTTTTCATAATGGCATCAAAAACGATTTTTATTGAATTTTTTAAACTTAAAGCAGAAATTATATTAATTTGGTCGAAAAAACTATTGTATATTGCAGAAAAGTGTGGTATAATGTTAATTAATAATGATTGTAATTAAATGATCGTAGCATCGGAGGTGACAGGCTTTTGAAAAGGTTCATATCTGCAGCGATATGTACGGCTATGCTGTTTTGCCTTGCGGGCTGTGAACAGGAAGAACCTGATACTGTTTCCGAGTTCGAGCCTGCACCTGAATTTTCTCCTCTGACTGAGATAAAAGAAGGCAGGAAAAACATATACCTTATTATAAAGACCTTTAACAGCGATTACTGGGATGTGGTAGTCGATGGTGCTAAGGCGGGCGGTGAGGATTTCGACTGCAATGTATATTACAGCGGCTGTAATAACGAGAGCGACTGGGAGTCACAGTGCAGGCTGCTGGAAGAAGCTGCTGAAGCGGGTGCCGATGCTGTGCTTTTAGCGCCAAATGATTCTGTCAAGCTTTCCGCTGAGATAGAAAAGGTCTATTCAAAGGGCATAAAGATGGTACTGGTAGATACCATCGCGATAACCGACAGCTACGATGTATGTTTCATGACAGATAACCTGATGGCAGGACAGCTTGCTTCTGCGGAGATGATTGAACAGCTTCACAAAAAAGGATACAGTGATAATGACACTATCCAAGTGGGCGTTCAGGTGTGCGCAACTGCCACACAGACGATAAATGAACGTCTTGCAGGTTTTTTGCAGTTCTGGTCAAACTATGCCCCTGATAACTGGACGGTCATATCAGACATCAAGTTCAATGAGGGCGATATCGACAGGGGCTGTCAGTGTACAAATGATCTGCTGAACAATTATCCCGATATAAAAGGTGTGTTCGGCAGTGATAATGTGTCAACTACTTCTCTCGCGGCTATTATCAAGGAAAAAGAGAGAACGGATATAGTAGTTGTTGGTTTTGATCATTCACCCGAGATATCTGAGCTTATCAATTCGGAAGAATACACTGCTTCATCAGTGCTCCAGAAGCAGTTCAATATGTCTTACGACGGCGTAAAGACGGCTCTTGACCTGATAGATGGCAAAAAGATGGAGCAGAAATTTGTGGATACGGGAATAATAGTTGTAAATTCCAATAATCTAAACGATCCCGAGGTTCGGGAAACGCTGGATCATAACAGAGGATAATATGAACAATACGATCACCGAGACAGGTGAGCTTAAACGAAGCGGTTCATTTATCAGGATGATGATCGTATATTTCGTTGTCTGCCTGATAGGTATGGCAGTGATGATAGTATCGATCAATGCGCTGATGAAGGAGCATGATAAACAGCTCACGGGTCAGATCTGCGATCTTGTCGCGGAAAAGATGAACAATTCAATTAAATATATGACGACCTCTGCGCAGAATATGTCTTCTATGCTCACCGCACAGAAGCACAGAGATCTTCAGGCTCTTTATGATGAGTTTGCGGATCTTGAGGGCGACGGCTATGTAAGTATGGGACTGATCGACGACAGCGGAAAGGTATACGCTTCCGAGCAGCAGCTTGCCGAGTTTGAGAAGTGGCACCTTATTGAAACTGCACATCAGGCAGATCCTGTTTCCATATCTACACCTTACCGTTCGGGATTGACGGGAGAGCCTGTTATTACACTTTTTGCAGATATGAAATATGGATCTGACAGAAAAGGCTGGCTGTTCCTGACATATCCGCTTAAAGAGATACAGAATATGGCATCGACTGAGACCCTTGCGGACGAAACAGAGATATGGCTCATGGATACCGATTCGAACAATGTTATACAGTGTTCCGGCGGAGATGAGCATGGCAGCGGAAGCTGGGCAAATGCTATGCTGATATTTGAGCGTAATATCGACAAGAGAGATGTGGGCAAGTACAGCGAATGGATGCAGTCCATGAACAACGGCGAGCGTTCGGCGGGTGTGGTGTACAGGATAGGAAGCGTCAGCTATTCACAGGTATATGCTAATATCAATTTCATGCACGGCTGGAACGTCGTTGTAAGGATACCCAGCAGCGCCATGTCATCGACAATGGAAAAATTCAGGGGTGTAGTTATACTATATATCCTGACTCTGCTGTTTGCGACGGCTATAATGTTCGTGCTGACACACAGGCGCGATGTTGCTGACAGAGAGATACTCCAGAATCTCTCGATACATGACCCTCTTACAGATGTTATGAACAGAAGAGCGCTGGACGTAGCGGCGCATAATTATTTCCAGAATACGCTTAAGCCCGAATGTGCGGTGCTGTTCATAGATGTGGATTACTTCAAGCAGGTAAATGACAGCTACGGACACGACGCTGGTGACAAGGTGCTGGTGGAATTCGCCGCACTGCTCAAAGAGCTTTTCGGAGATATGGGTCTTATCTCACGTTACGGCGGTGACGAATTCCTTATATTTATCAAGAATGCTGACAAGCTTAAGATAGAATCAAAGGTCAGCGACCTGAAGCGCAGAGTGCATGACATCAAGCCCATTACCATCAAAGAAGGCGATGATTTCAGCGTGAGCTGCAGCTGCGGCGGTGCGCTGTGTCCTCGTGATGCAAGGGATTTTATTAAGCTAAAAGCCTGTGCGGACCGTGCTCTCTACAGGGTCAAGGATCGTGGCAGAGATGACTACGGCTGGTATGACGGCAAGAAAAGCTCGGAAGAAAAGTAAATATATACAGGCACTTTTGTTGTGAAAACGGCAGAAGTGTCTTTTTTTGACAATAAATTGTTGACATTTTACAAAAACAATGATATAATATAAACCAGATATAATCTATTTTGCGGTCGAGGTCATAGGGACTATGGCATTTTGTATCGGCCGAAAGGAGCGCTTTATGGAAAAGCTTGTTACTTTTAGCGCAGCCATGACTGCGCATATAAATTATGCGATGCAGCGCAGTGCTGTGCCTGTATTCCGCAGTATAGTCATGACGAATACTTCGGACATAACGCTGAAAAACGTATTTCTGAGACTTGCGTTTGAACCCGATTTTGCGGAGGATTACGAATCTCCTGCCATAGACCTTGAACCGAATGTTCCCGCTGAGATATCCCCGATAGAGGCGGTGATGCGCCCCGAGTTGTTTTTGGCGCTTAATGAGAATACTGAGGGGTATGTCCGCATTGAAGCCGTTTCCCGCACTGATGAGGGCGAGGAGATACTCGGCAGAGAGGTGAAGCAGCTTGAACTTCTGGCATACGATACCTGGACAGGTGTGAACTTCATGCCTGAGATGGCGGCGGCATTCATAACACCGAATCACCCAGCTGTGCGCGAGGTCCTCTCAAAGGCGGAGGCTATACTTGCACAGTTATGTGGAGAAAGCGGATTTACGGGATATCAGAGCTGTAATCCCAATATCGTGAAACAGCAGATAAATGCTATATACACCGCTCTGGTGCAGGAGAATATCACCTGCACAGCGGCTGCGGGTTTCGATAAAGCGAACAAGGTCACTATGCCCGAGAATGTGCTTTCACAGAAAAGCGGAAGCTGCCTTGACCTTGCTGTACTGTTTTGTTCCTGCCTTGAAGCCGCTGGTCTGAACAGCCTGCTTGTAATGACTTCTACCCACGCTATGGCGGGCTGCTGGCTGGAGGAAGACACATTCCCTGACAGCCTGCAATACGATATCACCGCACTTACAAAGCGCATGGCAAGCGGTGTTGACGAGATATCTCTTATAGAGTGTACTGATTTTTGTACAGAAAATAGCACCGATGCCGATGCTTCGGCTGTACACGCGGCTGATACTCTTGCAAAGGCGGCAGATTTCTGCTTTGCAGTTGATATACAGCGCACCCGTGCCAGCGGCATAAAACCTCTGCCATCCAGGGTATTTGATGAAAACGGCGTATGCATGGCTGAAGACTACGGTCTGCCCGAAAGAGCTTACGGTTCGGTAGGGGATATAGCTTTTGATACGGCGGCTAACGGTCAGCCGAGGGAAGTTACAAAGCAGATGGTCTGGGAGAGAAAGCTTCTCGACCTTAGCCTGCGCAACAGCCTGCTGAATTTCCGACCTACTTCCTCGAATGTTCAGCTGATGGTGGACAGCATAGCTTCGCTTGAGGACGAGATAGCCGCTGATGAGATATTCAAGATAATGCCTGTGCCAAGCGATTTTAAGATGGAAGCGGCGGAGAGCAAGATATATGAGACGGAAACTCAACGCGAGAAGATATCCGAGATAGCTTCGGGCGAATTCCGCTCAAAGCGTCTGCGCACTTTCCTCACAGAAGCCGAGCTTGAAAAGACCATGAAGAAGATACACCGCATGGCGAAGGTCAGCATGGAGGAAAACGGTGTAAATACCATTTATCTTGCGCTGGGATTTCTGCGGTGGTACGAAACTGACAAGAGCGAGCGCCCGCGTTATGCGCCTCTGGTGTTGGTGCCTATCGATATTATTAAAAAGGTACAGGACAAGAGCTTTTCCATACGTGTTCGTGATGAGGACACTCAGGTGAATATCACCCTGCTGGAGATGCTGAGACAGTCCTTTGGCATAGATATCAAGGGTCTCGACCCTGTTCCCGAGGACGAACACGGCGTGGATATACCGCTGATATTGAGTACTGTTCGCAAGGGTGTTATGTCCCGCAACAGATGGGATATCGACGAATATGCATTCATCGGACAGTTCAGCTTCAACAGGTTCATAATGTGGAACGATATCCGTAATCGTGCTGACGAACTGGCACAGAATAAGGTGGTGGCGAGCCTTATCTCGGGAAAGACCGAGTGGGAGGGCAGTGATATCACGGTGTCGCCTAACGACCTTGACGATATTGCTCCTGCCGACCTTGCTGTGCCTGTGGCGGCGGATTCTTCTCAGCTTGCGGCGGTAGTGGCTTCGGGTCAGGGCGAGAGCTTCGTTCTGCACGGACCTCCCGGCACGGGTAAATCCCAGACCATCACCAACATGATAGCAAACGCCCTCTATCACGGACGTTCCGTGCTTTTCGTGGCTGAAAAGATGGCGGCGCTGTCGGTAGTCGAAAAGCGTCTTGCAAAGATAGGGCTGGGTCCTTTCTGTATCGAGCTTCACTCAAACAAGGCGCAGAAGCGTGCCGTTCTCGATCAGCTGAACGAGACCCTGAATGTTGGTAAAATCAAAAAGCCAGCGGATTATCAGGCGCAGGCGGATAAGCTGAAAGCCCTGCGCGCCGAGCTTAACGGCGTTATGGATGAGATACACAAGCCCCGCAACTACGGTATTTCCATGTATGATGCGGCGGTAAGATACGAGCAGAACCGTGCTTTTGAGGGCAAGCTTGCATTCACCGATGAGCAGGTAAATGCTATGAAAGCTGAAACTTACGGCGAATGGCGTGAACTTGTTGACAGCCTTGCAAACCTCGGCAGACAGTTCGGCGGTGTGGCTGATTCTGCACTTAGGGTCTGCCGACTGACGGAGTGCGGTCTGACCACGGGGGATGAACTTCGGGCGAAACTAAACGAGCTGGACGAACAGCTTGCAGAGCTTCAGAAGTGCGAGAGCGAACTTTCTGCACTTGTTGGCGGAGGAAAGCTGACATATGAACAGCTTGCTTGGCTGGCGGATATCCTTGCAGATGCATCAAAGGAAGGCTTTATCCTGCCTGCGGTGTTGACAGGAAATAAATGGGATATGCTGAGACCCTCGGCTGAAAAGACGGTAAACTCCCTTGATGAACTTCGATCGGGCAAAAAAACCCTTGCTGAGACCTTTAATGACAGCGTGTACGGCTATGATGCGGTCAAGGCGCAGGCTGAGTGGAAAGAGGTTCAGGCAAAGTGGTTCATACCCAAGCATTTCGGCAGTAAGCGCCTTGTGAAAGAGCTTGCCGCCCACGGTAAAAATGCGGGTGCGGTGACTAAGGAGAACATCAGCGACTATTACGAAAAGCTGACAGCAATCGCAAAGCTGAAAACCGAGATAGCTGACGGTCAGACTGCGGTGCAGGAAGTTTTCGGGGCGCTGTGGCAGGGCGAATCTACTGAGCCCGAAACGCTGAGAAAGTCCCTTGAAAAATCTGTGGCTATACGCGAGAAACTGGCAGGCTCACCCTTTGATGCGGCGCAGAAGACCGCGCTTGGCGCAAGACTCGGTGCTGGAGAGATGCCGTCATATAAGAATGATAAGCTCAGAAAGGTGCTTGATGAACTGAGCGGAAATTTCAGGATAGATACTGCAAATATGACGGCGGGAACTACCGAGGATATCCGCGAAAGGACTGCGGCACTCGTTGGGGAGATGCCTCGCCTGAAAGACTGGTCAGTGCTCATGAGCTTCTGCGAAAAGCTGGATAAGGCAGGGGCTGCCAATATCAGTGAAGCATATCTGGGCGGAAAAGTGGACAGTAGTGAACTTCTGCCCGCATTTGACTGCGGTATAGCAAAGGCTGAGGTCAGCTGTACTGTTAAGTCAAGCAAGGCACTCTCGGGCTTCACGGGAACACTTTTCGAGGACACTGTGCGCCGACTGAATGAAGCTCATGAAAGCTTCAAAAAGCTGACTATACAGCAGCTGGCGGCTGAACTTTCGGCTAAAGTGCCAGCACCGGGAGAGGGTGCTAAAAGCAGTGAACTTGGCATTCTCCAGCGTGCTATCAAGAGCGGCGGGCGCATGATGAGCATACGCAAGCTGTTCGACAGTATACCCAATCTTCTGCGTAGGATATGCCCTGTAATGCTGATGTCGCCCATCTCGGTGGCGCAGTATATCGATCCGTCTTACCCGAAATTCGACCTTGTTATATTCGATGAGGCTTCTCAGCTGCCCACCTGTGAGGCTGTGGGCGCTATCGCCCGCGGTGAGAACGTGATAGTTGTGGGCGACCCCAAGCAGATGCCTCCCACAAGCTTCTTCTCTTCAAATCAGGTTGACGAAGAGAACTATGATAAGGAAGACCTGGAAAGCGTGCTGGACGATTGCCTTGCACTCTCAATGCCCCAGAAACATCTGCTGTGGCACTACCGTTCGCGCCACGAGAGCCTTATCGCATACAGCAATTCAAAATACTACGAAAACAAGCTCTATACCTTCCCCTCGCCTGACGATCAGGTCAGCGAGGTCAGCTGGGTGAATGTTGAGGGCTTCTACGACAAGGGCAGCACCAAGACGAACCGAGCAGAAGCGGAAGCGGTCGTTGCCGAGATATGCCGCCGTTTGCGTGACCCTCAGTTGATAAAACATTCTGTGGGCGTGGTAACATTCAGCCTGCCTCAGCAGAATCTGGTGGAAGATGTGCTTGCGGACGCTTTCCGCGCAGAACCTCAGCTTGAAGAGCTTGCAAACACCATGTACGAGCCTATACTCATCAAGAACCTTGAAAATGTACAGGGCGATGAGCGTGATGTGATACTGTTTTCCATCGGCTACGGTCCCGATAAAGAGGGCAAGGTCAGCATGAACTTCGGTCCCCTGAACCGCGACGGCGGCTGGCGCAGACTGAACGTAGCAATATCCCGTGCAAGGGAGAAAATGGTGGTATATTCTGTCATACGTCCCGAGATGATCGACCTTTCACGCACACGTTCGGAGGGTGTTGACGGTCTTAAAGGATTCCTTGAATTTGCCGCAAAGGGCAGGTCTGCACTGCCTGTACGTGCTGGTAGCGGAAGTCTGGGTGCAGGCTTTGAAAAGCTGGTGGCTGCCGAGCTTGAACAGCGTGGTTTCAAGGTGAAGTGCAGTGTGGGTTGCTCCGATTACAAGGTCGATGTGGCGGTCGCTGACCCCGATGACGAGAACACTTATATACTGGGCATTAACTGCTGCGGAAGAAAGTATTACGAAAATGGCACCGCATACGACCGCACAGTTTCGCAGCCATCGGTACTGAAAGGCCTTGGCTGGAATGTCATCAATGTTTATATCCTTGACTGGCTAACAGACAAGAACAAGTGCATAGCCGCTGTGATAACTGCGATAAATGAGGCTGTTGAGGCTAAGAACGCTCCCGAGCCTGTTGAGGAAGAGCCGCCTAAAAAGGCTGAACCTCTGGTATTTGAGCGTGAGGAACAATCGGCACTGGCTGATGAGTGCGAGGAGTATGTACCTTTCATACCCTCTGTGCAGGGCAAGCCTGAGGAATTCAACGAACTGGCTTCAAACAGGATAGCCGAATGTATAAACACCATTCTCAAAGCAGAAGCGCCCATCAGCAGGGAAGTTCTGCAAAAGCGGGTTATGACTGCCTGGGGTATAGCAAGGCAGAGCAATCTGGTAAAGGCGGCATTTGATATCGCACTGGAAAAATCATGCGGAAAGGCGTTGAAGTCGGGAGATTCCGAATTCATCTGGCGTGATGATCAGTCCCCTGAAACCTATACATCATGCCGCGCTAAGTGTGCACCAGAAGTCCGCCGTGATATCAAGGATATCCCGCCAGAGGAACTGGGCAACGGTCTGATACTGATACTTTCAAGGCAGATAGCTATGCAGCGTGAAGACCTCATGCGGGAAACGGCTCACCTATTCGGTTTCACGAGGGTGACTCCCGCTCTTGAAGTAGCTGTTTCTCTGGGTATTAAATCTGCTAAACAGCGTGGCAGGATAGCTTTTGAGGAAGACGGAAAGGTGAGATATGCAGAGAAATAAGGTATTTCTGTCGGCGGGCATCATCGCTGTGCTGGCAGTAGCCGCAAAGGTTTTTCTGCGGGTATACAGGATAGCAGGCAGCAGCATGACTCCTACCCTGCATGAGGGCGACCTTGTGGTCTGCGTCGGGAGCAAACGACCTGAAAAAGGTAAAATAGCCCTTATCCGCCGCGGTAATGATGTTATGGTAAAGCGCATAATAGCCATGCAGGGGGATAATATCCGCATTGAAAACACCGGTGAGGTCTTTCTGGATGGCGTTAAACTCGAAGAACCCTATCTCTGCGGAAAACTTACTCCAGAAGTGCCGATATCTCTGACTGTACCAAAGGGCTGTATCTTCGTTATGGGCGATAACAGAGCCGATTCCGTTGACAGTCGCTCTCAAAGGATCGGATATCTGCACAGGCATGCTGTTCTGGGCATAGCTGTGGTGGCCATCACTCCCTCTGGCTTCCGTAGCTTATGAATATTTGAATTTAGTTGACAAAAGGCAAAAAATAATTGCAAAAATTATTAAACTTCTTCTAAAAGGTTGAATATCGAAATTTTGTGTGCTATAATAGCAAAGTGAAACTAATGAAAGGATATGATCTAATGAAGAGAATATTTGCAACAATGGCAGCGATCGTTATATCGGCAGCTGTTATGACTGCCTGCGGTAAAACCGCAACTGAAAATACAGTACATTCCAAAGCTGATCTTGAGGGTAAGACTATCGGAGTACAGCTGGGTACCACCGGCGATTCTCTGGCCAGTAATCCGGAAGTAATTAAAAATGCAAAAGTTGAGAGATACAATAAATATGCAGATGCTGTGCAGGCTCTGAAGCAGGGCAAGGTGGATGCGGTAATAATCGACAGCGATACTGCTAAGGAATTTATAAAAAAGAATGATGATATCGAGCTTCTTAGTGAAGAATTATCGGAAGAAGAGTATGCTATCTGCATGAATCTGGACAATACTGCTCTTCAGGTCGAGATAAACACAGTTCTAACTGAGTTTAAGACTGACGGCACGCTGGATACTATCAAGGAGTATTACGACGGCGCGAACGCGGGCGAGAACAAATTCAAAGCCGATCCGAATGCAGATACCAGCAAAGGCAAGCTTGTAATGGCGACTAATGCAGGATTCCCTCCCTATGAGTATATGGAGGGTCAGGAGATCGTAGGATTTGATGTTGATATGATGACTGCTGTATGCCAGAAGCTGGGTTATGAGCTTGAGATCGATGATATGGAATTTGATTCCATTATCCCTGCTGTACAGTCGGGCAAGGCAGATGTAGGTGTTGCAGGTATGTCAGTTACCGAGGACAGAAAGAAGAACGTTCTGTTCAGCACACCTTATACTAATACTCGTCTGGAAATAATGGTCAGAAAGTAGTATCTCTGTATAAAAATATCGGGCTGTCCCCGAACGTGGGACAGCCTTTGAAATTTGGAGGAAAAAATGGGTTTTATAGACAGCTTCAAGCAGAACTTTATTGAAGCGGACCGCTGGAAGTATCTTTGGGATGGTCTGCTGACCACTCTGGAGATAACAGGAGCAGCAGTTCTGCTGGGATTGTTTCTTGGATTTATAATAGCTATCGTAAGGTGTACATATCTTAAAACAGGCAAGATGAAGCTTGCGAATATACTTTGCAGGATATACCTCACGGTAATACGCGGCACCCCTGTGGTAGTTCAGCTGCTCATCATCTATTTTGTTGTGTTCGCCAGTGTGAACATTTCAAAAACCTTTGTGGCGATAATCGCATTCGGTATAAACTCGGGTGCATATGTGGCTGAGATAGTACGCGGCGGCATAATGAGCATCGACAACGGTCAGATTGAGGCGGGACGCAGTCTGGGTCTTAATTACAGGCAGACAATGACATATATCATCATGCCTCAGGCGTTGAAGACAGTTCTTCCCGCACTTGCCAATGAGTGCATAGTGCTGCTGAAAGAAACATCTGTTGCAGGTTATATTGCTATCGCAGACCTTACAAAAGGCGGCGATATCATCCGTTCACAGACCTTTTCCCCGTTCTTGCCCCTACTTTCTGTGGCAGCGATATATCTGGTGATGGTCATGTTCCTGACATTCCTTGTGGGTAAGCTGGAAAGGAGGCTGTCTGCAAATGATAGACGTTAAAGGTCTTAAAAAGAGTTTTGGTGAGATCGATGTCCTCAAAGGCATCGATGAACATATCGAAAAGGGCGAGAAAGTCGTTATCATCGGACCTTCGGGTTCGGGTAAATCCACATTCTTACGCTGTCTTAACCTGATGGAGAAGCCTACGGCGGGCGAGATACTCTTTGAGGGCAAGGATATCACTAAGCTGCACGAAAAGGAGATAGACCGTGTCAGACAGCGCATGGGCATGGTTTTCCAGCATTTCAATCTTTTTCCACACCTGACCATCAGGAAGAATATCACTCTTGCACCAGTAAAGCTGGGACTTATGACAAAAGAGGAAGCAGATGTAAAGGCTGAAGAGCTTCTGAAAAGGGTTGGTCTGCCCGATAAGGCAGACGAGTATCCAACCAGACTTTCGGGTGGACAGAAACAGCGTATCGCCATAGCAAGAGCGCTGGCTATGAATCCCGAAGTTATACTTTTTGATGAGCCGACCTCGGCGCTTGACCCTGAAATGGTGGGCGAGGTGCTGGAGCTTATGAAACAGCTTGCTGACGCAGGTATGACCATGGTCGTGGTAACTCATGAGATGGGCTTTGCAAGGGAAGTGGCATCGCGTGTGCTGTTCATGGCTGACGGCTATGTAATGGAGCAGAACACTCCCAAGGAATTCTTTGAAAATCCTCAGAATCCAAGGCTCAAGGAGTTTCTCTCAAAGGTACTTGTATGATATTTCAATATATATCTTATGAAAGCAGTCACAGAGATGTGGCTGCTTTCTTTCGTCAGAATGGCTAATTGAAAAGGTGGAAAAAACAGTAAAAAAGAGGTGGATAATATTAAAAATATTACCGAATTATGCTGTAATATATATTAATATTTTAATATTCTGCCTATAGATTATTTCGCAAATCATTTAACATATCGCCTAATGAGTGAGAAATGCGCCTAGATAGGCACTTTTATCAATATTCTACAAATGGCAATGAATGTATAGCACATTTTGACCTTATCGCTAAGTTAACGTTAGTATTATTTAGAGAAAATTCACAATTAAGTATCAATAGTTACTTGAATATTTTGAGGCTGTCGGATATAATTATAGCAACAGGAATATAACAATTACTCGCGAAACGGAGGTTTTGTTATGGGCATATATGATATTACAGTGAAGGACGCAAAGGGTAACAATGTTTGTATGTCAGAGTACAAGGGCAAAGTGCTTCTGGTAGTCAACACCGCAACGCGCTGCGGATTCACTCCGCAGTACGAGGGATTGGAAAAACTTTACGAGAAGCACAAGGACAAAGGGTTTGAGGTGCTTGATTTCCCCTGCAACCAGTTTGCGAATGAAGCCCCCGAATCCGAGGAAGAGATCATGGCTTTCTGCTCAGCACATTTCGGCGTGACTTTCAGGCAGTTTGCCAAGATCGACGTTAACGGTGAGAACGAATCGCCGCTGTACACCGCACTGAAATCCAAGCGCGGCGGAGTGCTGGGCAACAATATCAAGTGGAATTTCACTAAGTTCCTCGTTAACCGTGAGGGTGAGGTCGTGGAGCGTTTCGCTTCTGCAACTACCCCCGAAAAGCTGGAGAAGAAGCTTCTGGAGGTGCTGTAAGATGGACAGCTACGCGCTGGAAAGCTTTCTGGCTCAGGGCGTGGAGCGCTTAATGCGGGATATTATACGTGTGAGCGCCCGCGACCCTAGATCGAGTGCGTTTATACTGAAGTTTTCAGCCGAATGTATGAGAGCTTCAAAGAAAAGAGAACGTTCAAACAGGAAGGGCAGCCATGTGCCGCCCTTTTTGATATGCAGTCTGACCGATGACTGCGGTATGGACTGTGAGGGCTGTTATGCTAAGATAAACAGCTGTCACAATGCGGAGGGGGAGAGCCTCAGTGCCAATGACTGGCTCGATGTTTTTGTTCAGGCGGCGGAATGCGGTGTGAATTTTATACTGCTGGCGGGCGGTGAGCCGCTTCTTCGGCGCGATGTTATCTTTACAGCGGCAAGGTGTAAGAATTTATTTTTCCCCATCTTTACTAGCGGCACAGTCATAGACAGCGAATATGTGGAGCTTTTTGACAAGCACAGGAATCTTTTTCCGCTGATAAGCATTGAGGGCGAGAAGATATCCACCGACAGCAGACGCGGTGACGGTGTTTATGACACAGTTACTGAGAAAATGGTGGAACTTAAAAACAGCAGCGTCCTTTTCGGTGTGTCGGTCACGGTGACTAAAGAGAATGTCAAAGAAGTCTTCGGCGATGAGTTTATCAGTGATCTAAATGAAAAAGGCTGCAAAGCCGTGGTGTATGTGGAGTATGTTCCCGTTGACGGCAGAGATGAGATAGCGCCTGATGAGGAAACACGCGCCTATATGGCACTGCGCCTTGCCGAACTCAGGAAAGACCATCATGAGATGATGTACATATCCTTTCCCGGTGATGAAAAAGCATCGGGAGGGTGTCTGTCTTCGGGCAGAGGTTTCTTTCACATCAATTCCCGCGGCGGTGCTGAGCCATGTCCATTTGCGCCTTATTCAGACTGCAACGTTCGGGACATGACCTTTGATGAGGTGATGAAGTCCCCGCTCTTTTCAAGGATACGCGATTTCACTCTGCTTGAATGTGAGCATGGTGGCGGCTGTGTGCTTTTTGAAAGGCAGGGGCTGATAAATGCTCTCATGCCTGAGGATCGATAGGCTTATATTTTTTGATCTCGGGTGACAGCGATTTGTGCTGCCACCTGTTTTTTTGATCTGTTCATCCCTTGACACGTTGGCGCAGGGGTGATATAATCTACTTATCGGCTCTATGAGCATAGTTCCCACCACAAAATTGACAGGGTAGTACGGAAACTTTAAAAAATAAATTTACCATATATTGGATAATAACTCCTATTTTTACATTTTTATGGCTATCAAATTCATGAGAGAGCGTACCACTGTCAACTTTGTCAATTTTCTAAAAAACACAGCTAAAACCCCGTAAAATAGGGCTTTTAAAAGTTGACAAAACAGTGTCAGTTTGTGTCAATTTTGTCAATTTTCGTATTAACACACTAAAGCGAAATATGACTGACCGATGATATTGCTCGGGATAGTCAGTGATCTTTTATCAGCGAGGTAAGTACATGGAACAGAAAGTTAAGATCAATTATCAGCGCAAGCTTGATGATATCATTCGCGGGCTCGACCCTGCATCTCCGCCGCCGAGGCTTTTGCTGCACAGCTGCTGTGCGCCCTGTTCCTCCTATGTGCTTGAATATCTCTCGCAGTATTTCAGTATCACGGTGTTTTACTATAACCCGAATATCTACCCGCCCGAGGAGTACGACCACAGGGTCAAGGAGCTTGAACGCCTTATCGCGGAGCTTCCGGTGAAGAACCCGATCACCCTTGTGGAGCGTGGCTATGACCCGAAAGAGTTTTATGATGCTGTAAAGGGGCTTGAAAATATCCCCGAGGGCGGAGAGCGCTGCTTTGCCTGCTATCGTTTGCGCCTTGAACGTACTGCTCAGCTGGCTGAAGAGCTGGGTGCGGACTATTTTACTACGACCCTCTCCATATCGCCCTACAAAAATGCTGCAAAGCTTAATGAGATATCCGAGGAACTTGCGCAGATATATCCCACAGCGGCACTGCCTGCTGATTTCAAGAAAAAGAACGGCTACAAGCGTTCAGTTGAGCTTTCGGAGATATACGGACTTTACCGTCAGGATTACTGCGGGTGTGTATTTTCAAAGCGTGAGCGGGAAATATCGGTAAATAACAAAACGCCCCATGAGCATTGAGCTTATCGGGTGTTTTTCTTTTATTCTATTATATAAGTTCTTTGAACGTTGTGTATACAATTTCTGCCAATTTCATAGAGAAGGTTGACAAAGCGGTGCGAATGTAGTAAAATGTAGAGGTACAACAAAATCGAACACCTTTGTGAAAAGAGAAAAATGTGTAAAAAACGGAGGATTATCATGAAAAAGAAAACAATAGCATCATTACTGACAGCGCTGGCTGTTTGCGCAAATACAGCAGTATGTGTATCTGCTGAAAAAAAGACAGTGTATAATGTACGCACTGCGCTGGCAAGTTCAGACCTCAGTCTGCAGTCGTGGGACAATATCACGATATCCGAGGGTCAGAATACTCTGACATTCACCACGCCCAAGGATGGTAAGGGCGACTATTCAAACATCAAGGGCATAGGTTTGCTTGCGATCGACCTTGAAGACTGCTATTTTGATATAGGTACAGTCAGGGTCGACAGCATTGTCGTTGATGGCAAGCCTCTCAAATTTAATTCTGATGCCGTAGTATACGGTGCAGATGACGGTGCGAATAATAATGATTTCCGTATAGAGCTATTTAACAGTTTCGGTGAGACCAAGAATGATCCGCCTTTTAATGCATCATCTGTGACTGTCAATGAAAAGGTTGAGGTTACTTTCACTTTCAGCACTGAGGGCTACAGCGGCGGCACCCGCAGGATAGGCGGAAATGTTATTGAAAAGAAAAAGACATCAAGCCCTCAGGCTCTTAAAGGCTGCAGCGTTAGTCTGAACAGGCACAAAAAGGACGGCAGCGCTTCGCCTGACGAAGAAGTGACCTGTACAGTCAGCGGAGGTCAGTTCTATGCCGATGTTGAGCGCGGCTACTATGATGTTACCATAAGCAAGCCCGGTTATGCCACCAAGAGGATCGAGAACGTTCCGGCTGGCAAGCGTATGCCTTCCGAACTCAAGAATGTTGATCTCAGAGCCTACGGCGATGTCAACGGCGATGGCAAGATAAACATTACTGATGTTACACTTGTTGCGGCTTATGTTAAGCAGGTAAGGATGTTCAGTGATAAATATCAGTTCAGCGTAGCGGACGTAAACCACGATAACAAGGTAAATATAACCGATGTTACTACGATCGCGGCTGCTGCAAAAGGACTCAAAAAAATAAAATAAAAAAATTGAAAAAAAGACTTGACAAATCAAGTTAAATGGTGTATAATATATAAGTCGGTTGACGAGAGTGATCAAAACGACCGACTGTTAGCTGCTATGGCTCAGGTGGTAGAGCACATCCTTGGTAAGGATGAGGTCCCCAGTTCGAATCTGGGTAGCAGCTCTTTTATGACCGATATCCTTTATGGATGTCGGTTTTTTGTTTTGTAAAAAATAGTGTAATAAAAATAATGTCCCGCAGACTTTTCTGACTGCGGGACTGTTTTTATATTTGTATTACTTGTAGGAATCTCTGCCTGTGATCTTGGTGTAGCATTCCTTGTAGAGAGCAGCGGTTTTCTCTGCGATCTCCTCGGGGAGCTTGGGAGCGGGTGTAACACCGTTGAGGTTGTTCTCGATGAGCCAGTCACGAACGAACTGCTTGTCGTAAGATCTGGGAGATACGCCTGTCTTGTAATCCTCAGCTGCCCAGAAACGGCTGGAATCGGGAGTCATTACCTCATCACCCAGGGTAAGAACGCCGTTCTCATCGTAACCGAATTCAAACTTGGTGTCAGCGATGATAAGACCCTTCTTCTGAGCGTCCTCATAGCACTTGTTGTAGATCTTAACGCAGATATCAGCGATCCTGTCAGCTTCTTCAGCACCGATCTCAGCTCTGAGTCTGTCGAGAGTGATGTTCTCGTCGTGACCCTCATTATTCTTAACGGAAGGTGTTACCATAGGCTGAGCAAGCTTTTCAGCAAGCTGATATTCGCCTTCAACGGGCTGACCGCAGAATGTCTTGGTCTTCTGGTATTCGCCCCACATACTGCCGAACATATAGCCTCTTACAATGAACTCGTAGGGGAGCATCTTCAGCTTCTTGGACATGATAGTTCTGCCCTCGTACTGCTCCTTATCCTGTGATATTTCAGCAGGCATTTTGGAGATATCGTCTGTGATGATGTGGTTGGGAACGATATCCTTTGTAAGGTCGAACCAGTAAAGTGCTATCTGATTCAGCGCCTTGCCCTTGTTGGGTATGGTGGAATCAAGAATAACATCGAATGCGGAGATCCTGTCGGTGGTGACCATGATAAGCTCGCCGCCGTCTGTTTCGTATACCTCTCTTACCTTGCCTGAAATGATCTTCTTCATAATGAAACACCTCGAACCTTTCTGTTTTAGATAAGTATATCCAAATGTTCTGATGCAGCGGATATGCCATAGAGATTATCGCTGATCATGATGATACCATTCTATTATATCACAGTTGAAACGGATAATCAATCCTTTTTGTGATTATTTTTCTGTGTTTGTCTGAATTTTTTCTGGTTAAAT
The DNA here is from genome assembly GCF_900109655.1 of Hominimerdicola alba. Classification (GTDB taxonomy): domain Bacteria; phylum Bacillota; class Clostridia; order Oscillospirales; family Ruminococcaceae; genus Hominimerdicola; species Hominimerdicola alba_B. The sequence goes on along the minus strand of NZ_FOAT01000015.1, from coordinate 51,692 downwards.
CGATGAAGAATAAAAAAAGAAAAGCTCTCTCACATATCCTGCAAGAGAGCATTATAGAGCGCAGATGGAGAGATTTGAACTCTCGCGACGGTATTACCGCCCTACCGCATTTCGAGTGCGGACCCTTCAGCCACTTGGGTACATCTGCGTACTGTATTAAAACAGCTTAATTATTATAGCATACTTTTTCAGAAAAATCAAGTGGTTTGAAGAAATTTTTCGGCGTGACGGGAAAAATCATGAAATACGGTTGACAAATTTCTTGCGCAGTGATATTATTAGTTAGTAAACTAACTAATATAGGAGGAGAGTTGATGGGTCACAAAAACGATCACACAAAAATGCCGCGTATGCTGCTTGAAAGACCCGATGCAAAGCCGTCGATGTTCATCAATGACATCTCGCGGCTGTTTATGCACCGCGTAAGGCGCGAATGTGAACGCTGCGGGATATCCCACGGGCATCACAAGCTTCTGATGGAGCTTTTCCAGAATGAGGGCGCGACACAGCTTCAGCTGGTTCAGCGCACTCATCTTACAGCACCCACTGTTTCTGTGGCGCTGGGCAAGATGGAAAGCGAGGGACTTGTCCGTCGTGAAGCCGATACCGAGGATATGCGTCAGGTGAAAGTCTACCTTACAGACGAGGGACGCGAAAAAGTCGGTCAGGTGCGAAGCATATTCCGCGGAGCGGACGCTGATATGGTGAAAGGCATACCGCAGGAGGAGCTTGATGCCATGACGGCGACAATGCGGAAAATACTGAAAAATCTGCTGGAGGAGGAAGATAAGTGAAGCTTGCAAAATACATAAGACCATATCTGCCTTTTGTACTGCTGGCACCCATCAGCATGGTGGGAGAAGTATCCATGGACCTGCTCCAGCCAAAGCTTATGTCCAAAATAGTGGACGATGGTGTTCTGGGCAGTGATTACGGGTTGATAATAAGAACGGGCATATTAATGCTGTGTACCGTTATTTTCGGAGCTCTCTGCGGCTCGGCATCTGCGTTTTTTGCGGGGTGCGCCTCACAGGGATTTTCGAGAGATGTGAGGAATGACCTCTTCAAACGTGTGATGGGGCTGTCATTCCAGCAGACGGATAAATTCACCACAGGTTCGCTGGTAACAAGGATAACCGCCGATGTTACTGCGATACAGCAGATGGTGGATTTTCTCATACGAGGATTCGTGCGAAACATAATAATGTTCATCGGCGGCATAATAATGATGCTGACCCTTGCAAGGAGCTTCGGCACGATAATCGCAGTGGCGCTGCCTGTTGAAGCTCTTATCGTTATACTGATAATGCGCAAGGCAAATCCGCTTTATGCCGTAGTTGCAAGTCGGCTGGACAGCGTGAACTCCGTTATGCAGGAGAATGTCACAGGTGCCAGAGTGGTAAAGGCGTATGTACGTGAAAAGCACGAGCAGGAGCGTTTTGAGGGCGCAAATATGGGTCTTACCGTAGCTAACCTGAAAGTACAGGAGCTTATGGCACTGCTTTCGCCGATACTTATGGTGATAATGAACCTCTCGGTGATAGCGGTCATATACATCGGCGGCTGGCAGGTCCAGGCTAAGGAGATGAAAGTCGGCGAAGTAATGGCGGCTATAACCTATCTCACTCAGGTGCTCCACGGTATTATGATGATCTCCATGATGTTCCAGACCATGGCAAGGGCGAGCGCGTCTGCAAAGCGTATCAACGAGGTGCTTGATACCGAGCCTGTTATAAAGGACGGCAACGGCGGAGATATCGGTACTAAAAAAGGTACAGTTACATTCAGGGACGTTACCTTTGCATATCCCGAATCCAGCGGTGAGCCTGTGCTTACGGACATTGACCTTGATATCGCAGCTGGGGAGAACATAGCGATCCTCGGTGCCACAGGTTCGGGCAAATCATCGCTGGTGAACCTGATACCCCGCTTTTACGATGCTGACCAAGGCGAAGTTCTGGTGGATGGTGTAAATGTCCGTGAATTTGGACTGGAAGATCTCAGACAAAGGGTGGGCATAGTTTTGCAGAAGAGCGAGCTTTTCTCTGCTACGGTAGCTGAAAATATCCGCTGGGGCAAAGACGATGCCACCGATGAGGAAGTCATCGGCGCGGCGAAGATAGCTCAGGCTGACGAATTCATAAGCCGTATGCCCGATGGCTACGACAGCATGATAGCGGAAAAAGGCGCATCACTTTCGGGCGGACAGAAACAGCGTATGTCCATAGCGAGAGCGGTACTGAAAAAGCCCGAGATACTTATATTTGACGATTCGACATCTGCCCTTGACCTGGGCACGGAAGCAAGGCTGAGAGCTCAGCTGAGAGAAAGGCTCAAAGGCACAACGGTCATAACCATCGCACAGCGTATCGCCAGTGTAAAAAGCTGTGACAGGATAGTGGTTCTTGACCGCGGCAGGATAGTGGGCTGTGACAGCCATGACGCACTGCTGAAAAACTGCGAGGTCTACAGAGATATTTACAACTCGCAGATAAAAACTCAGGGAGGTGAAGCATAATGCCCCCTATGCCACCAAATCCGAACGGCAAGCAGCAGCTCGGCGGAAGACAGTCTGCTCTGATAAACGCAGAAAAGCCCAAAAACGCACGTGAAACTCTGGGCAAGCTGCTGAGATACATCGGCAGGAGCAAATACCTGTTCTTCGGGCTTATGGCTGTTATGCTGATGATAACTCTGCTTGGTCTGGCTGCACCGTACATCCAGCAGATAGCCATAGACTGCATAACCCTTGATGATAAGAAGCTGAATGTTGATACCGAAAAGCTCATTAAGATACTTATAGCCCTTGGCACAGTTTATCTGCTGAACTCGGTATTCTCGTATATGCAGGGGATATTCTCCGCAAGGCTTTCACAGAAGACGGTATCGACCATGAGGCGCGACCTCTTCGGCGACCTTGTCAAACTTCCGATAAAGTACTTTGATACTCACCGCCACGGTGACATAATGAGCCGTATGACCAACGATGTTGAGAATATCTCAAACACGGTTTCGCAGTCCATAGGCTCACTGATATCGGGTGTACTGACGGTCGTGGGTTCTATAATAATAATGCTGACCTACTCGCCGCTGCTTACGCTGATATCACTTTCTACCGTAGTGCTGACTGTTTTCGTATCGGCAAAGATGACCAAGTATATGCGCAGATATTTCCTGAAACAGCAGATAATACTGGGCAAGCTGAACGGTCATGTTGAAGAGATGGTCACGGGACACCGCACTGTTGTTTCTTACTCAAAGGAACAGGCGGCTGTTGAGGATTTTAACGTTATGAGCGATGAACTGCGCAGGACGGGTATCCGTGCGCAGATATGTGCGGGCGTTATGGGTCCGCTGATGAACTGCATAGGAAACTTCGGCTTTGTTATGATAGCAGCATTTGGCGGATGGTTCAGCTATAAAGGCTGGATAACCGTGGGCACGATACAGGCGTTCATACTCTACTCAAAGCAGTTTTCAAGACCAATAAATGAGATTGCGAACCAGTATGCGAATATCCAGACTGCCATCGCAGGTGCCGAGCGTATTTTTGAGGTAATGGAAACTCCTCCCGAAACGGACGAGGGCACAAACGCCATGACAGCTGAGGACATTCGCGGCGAGATAAAGTTCGAGGACATACATTTCAGCTATGATCCCGAGAAGCCTGTGCTAAAAGGGCTTGATCTCGATATTGCACAGGGTATGAAGATAGCAATAGTTGGCGCGACAGGTTCGGGCAAGACCACTGTTGTAAATCTGCTGACCAGATTCTATGAAGCCGACAGCGGCCGCATAACCGTTGACGGCGTAGATATCAGGGATATGCGCATGGACGAGCTGAGAAAGTCGGTCGGTATAGTTTTGCAGGATACTGTGCTTTTCAAGGGCAGTATCGAGGAGAATATCCGTTACGGCAAGGAAGATGCTCCTGATGAAGCTGTGCGCCGTGCAGCGGCTCATGCAAATGCAGATGCGTTTATAAGGCATCTGCCAGAGGGATACAAAACTCAGCTTGCTGAGGGCGGCTCGAATCTATCTCAGGGACAAAGACAGCTTCTTGCCATAGCAAGGGCAGTTCTTGCAGACCCCAAGATACTTATTCTCGATGAAGCCACATCCAGCGTTGATACCAGAACGGAGATGCACATACAGTCCGCTATGGTGGCACTGATGAAGAACCGCACATCGCTGATAATCGCACATCGTCTTTCAACCATACGCGATGCTGATATGATAGTCGTCATCGACGGCGGAAAGGTCGCCGAAAAGGGAAGACACGAGGAACTTATCGCCCAGAAAGGCTGTTACTACGAGCTTTATCGTACACAGTTCGCGGGCAACAAGACCTGATATGATCACAATAAAACAAAAATCGGAGAACGGCTGTACTTTTTTGTACGGCTGTTCTCCGTTTGTTTTAGTATTTCATCAGAGCTTTATCTGCCAGTAGTAGCGGCGGTTTGAGGCGGGAAAATCCGACATCACTCCGTGTTCGGGGTCGTAGAAAGTCCCCTCACAGTAAAGCGACCAGTGCCAGCATCTTGGAGTTTCAAGGCTGAGCATACACAGGGTCGGGAGCTGTTCTTTGTCTGTGACTGGTACGCGCTCATCGGATATCCACGCGCCGTGGCTTCGCAGATATGATTTCATTTCTTTTAGAGTGGTCTCGCGGTCGTTGTTCAGGTCGCTTACCACTTGTTCGACGGAAAGTCCCAGTACCATAGCAAGCACAGCCTGCCCGCACTGAAGGTCGGTGGGTTCGTGGATATATGTGATATTCATCGGTATGCCTCGTTTCGGTAGTATTAGAAATTATCATTCTATTCTAACATGAGATATTTGGTCTGTCAATAGGCGTGGAACTATCGGATAAAAAATATGGGATGACCATTACAGCGGTCATCCCATTTATCTTGTCTGAATTTATTTGTCATTTCAGGATAAGGTTGAAAAGTCCGAGGACGAAACCTATCAGCGCACCGAGGTTTACTATGGTGCTCAGTTCCTTTTTCATTACAGTCTGCACAAGGTCTTCCATTTTTTCAACGGACATATCGTTGATCTTGTCTTCCACCATTACTGCAAAATCCAGCTTTTCAAAAAGCTTGTCGATGTAGTTGTTAACGGCACTGCGGTAGACTTTTCCTGCCATTTCTGTAAGGCGGGCCTCATCTACATTTATCAGTTCAAGCAGTTCAAGTCCGCTTTTCTCGCTGATATCCGAGATCTTGTTCTCAATGACAGGCTTCACACAGTCCATTCCGTCGCGGTCGATCATAGAACGTATCTTGCCGACCAGTGGGGCGGTGAAAGATTGTATCTTCTCCTCGGGGATAAGCTTTGCGAACATGGTATTACTCAGCTTTTCTTCGATGGAATCGTTGCATTTATTAACAACTATCTCGGGCAGCTGAGAAGCCGAAAGTTCATCGACTATCTGGCGGCTCAGCATCTCGCTGAGCTTTGAACTGCCCTCTGCGTAGGTCTCATCGGAGCATTTTGTCAGCTTGCATATCTCATCACGGATATTGTTTGAAAGCTCCTGCGTTATAGCCCCTGTTATGCGTTCTTCGATCTCGCCCCCCAGAAGCTTTGCTTTGATGTCGTCTTTTGTGACAAGCTCATTGCCAACGACCCTGCCCACAGCTTTTGCAAGACGAGGTTTGCCCTTGGGTATGGCACCCGGGGTGAAGGGAACGCGGTGTCCCAGCAGATATACCTCGTGATGAGGGAAGAAAAGCATCTTCACCGCGATAAAGTTCGTAAAATAACCAATGACCGCACCTATCAGCGGCGCAGCCAGCATTTTCAGTATCTCCATTTGTATGCACTCCTCGTTTGTTGTCTGTTTTGCTGTTCTTTTGTTTTGAAGTATTTCTTTATTGAGGAATAGTATAGCATTTATTTCAGCGGTTGTCAATAAAAATTAATGTCATTATGAGGTATGAAAAGTTAAAAATCAGCTTTGAATTTGTATCAATATTTATCGAAATGTTAACAAAAAGTAAAAAGAGGTTTTTTCGCAGATTCGGGCTTGAAAAGTTGGAAGATAAATGTTATAATGGTATCCGTGTAATTATGATAAAAACTATATTATGTAAGTTTTTTATCCCGCAAATTAAATCGATTGGAGGAAACTGTATGTCTGAAACAAAAAAGTCTCTGGCAGAGCTTCAGGCGCTTATCGCTGACAGCGCTGCGAGAACAAGGCTGACATATCTGTTTGATGAAGGAAAATTTACCGAGCTTGACGCTTTCGCGGGCGAGGCTGCGGGCGTTATAACTGCCTACGGCTATGCTGACGGCGAACCTGTCTATGCGTTCTCTCAGGATGTTTCCGTTAAGAGCGGCGCTATGACCGAGGCAGGCGCAAGAAAGATAGCTAAGATCTATGATCTGGCTGCCAAGACAGGTACTCCTGTTGTAGGTATTTACGATTCTTACGGCGCTGATGTCAATGACAGCGCTGCTGCACTGAGAGCTTACGGCGAGCTGATGCTGTGGACTGCTAATCTTTCCGGTGTTGTACCCCAGATAGCTGTTGTAGCAGGCGTATGCTCCGGCACTGCCGCACTGCTGGCTGAGGCTGCTGATTTCGTTGTAATGGCTAAGGACGCAAGCTTGTATGCCGCTCCCAATGCTAAGAGCAACGGTTCTGCTGAAAATGCTGCTGCAAACGGCACGGTATGTGCTGTTTGCGATGATGATAAGGCTGCTGTTGAGAAGGCGAGAGCTATCCTGCTGAAGCTTCCTGCAAACAACCTTTCTCCTGTACCCGTATATGAGTATGAAGAGCCCGCTGCTGCTGCAGGCAGCGATATCGAGAGCCTGACAAAGGCTGTTTTCGATGCTGACAGCGTTATCGAACTCAGCGAGGGCTTCGGCGGTGCTGCTTATACAGCTCTGGCAACTGTAAACGGCGAGACTGTTGGTGTTGCTGCAACTAACAAGACTAAGGACAAGCTGACAGAGGACGACTGCGCTAAGCTCGCAAGATTCGTTCGTACCTGTGATGCTTTCGCTGTTCCTGTAGTTACCTTCGTTGATACCGAGGGCTTCGCAGGAAACGATGAGACCGAGGCTGCAGGCGCTGTAAAGAGCATGAGCAAGCTGGCTCACGCTTACGCTGAGGCTACCACCGCTAAGGTATCCGTAGTTACAGGCAAGGCTTACGGCGCAGCTTATATAGCACTTGCAGGCAAGGGCGCAAATGCTGATGTTGCATATGCTCTGCCCACAGCTGTTATCTCCGCACTTGACCCCGTTACCGCTGTTGAGTTCATGGAGCATGACAAGCTTGCAGGCGCATCCGATCTTGCTTCTGCAAGACAGGCACTGGCTGATGAGTTTGCAAAGACTCAGGCAAGCGCAGCAAATGCTGCTGTGAACGGTCTGGTAGACGGCATCGTTGATGTTTCTCAGCTGAGAACAGCTGTTGTTGACGCTCTGGCTATGATGAGCGGCAAGAGGATATCCAGACTGCCCAAGAAGCACAGCAATATCCAGCTTTAATAAGTAATTAATTGTAAAGGACGGTATAGTTATGAAAAGATATAATATCACTGTTAACGGTAAGGCTTATGATGTAGCTGTTGAGGAGGTAGGCGCTGACGCTGCTGCTCCTGTGGCTGCTGCTCCCGCACCTGCTGCAAAGCCCGCTGCTGCACCTGCACCCGCTGCTGCTCCCGCAGCTAATGTTGAGGGTACAAAGGTAACTGCTCCTATGCCCGGCAACGTACTTGATATAAAGGTAGCTGTTGGCGATACAGTTACAGCAGGTCAGGCTATCGTAGTGCTTGAAGCTATGAAGATGGAGAACGACATCAATGCTCCTGTAGCAGGCAAGGTCCTGAGCATCAATGCTACAAAGGGTTCACAGGTTGATACAGGCGCAGTTCTGGCTGTTATCGGCTGATGACATCTTATCACTGAAAGGAACGATATATAATGGCTAAGCTTAAAATTACCGAGACAGTTCTCCGTGACGCTCATCAGTCTCTGCTGGCAACGAGAATGTCTATGGACGATATGAAGCCGATCCTCTCCGCAATGGACAAGATAGGTTTCTATTCCGCCGAGTGCTGGGGCGGTGCTACATTTGATTCCTGCATACGTTTTCTTAATGAGGATCCCTGGGAGAGACTGAGGACACTCAGAAAGGAAATGCCCAATACCAAGCTGCAGATGCTGTTCAGAGGACAGAATATGCTGGGTTACCGTCACTATGCTGACGACCTGGTTGAGTACTTTGTTCAGAAGTCTATTGCTAACGGTATCGACATCATCAGAATATTCGATGCACTGAACGATATCAGAAACCTCCAGACAGCTATCAAGGCTGCCAACAAGGAGAAGGGTCACGCTCAGGTAGCTATCTCTTATACTCTGGGTGAAGTATTCACTCATCAGTACTATATGGATTATGCTAAGCGCATCCAGGAGGCAGGCGCTGACTCCATCTGCATCAAGGATATGGCTGCGCTGCTGACTCCTTATGAGGCTGAAACACTGGTTAGAGATATCAAGTCTGTTGTTTCCATACCTGTACAGCTGCACACTCACTACACCTCAGGTCTGGCTTCCATGTGTATCATGAAGGCTGTTGAGGCTGGTGTTGACGCAGTTGATACCGCTATGTCACCTCTGGCACTGGGTACTTCTCATGCACCTACCGAGTCCATCGTTGCTACATTCCAGGGCACCGAGTATGACACAGGTCTTGACCTTGTTAAGCTGAACGAAGTAAGAGATTACTTCATGGGTCTGAGAAAGAAGTACATCGACAATGGTCTGTTGGATCCTTCCATGCTGGCTACAAATACGAACGCACTTCTGTATCAGGTTCCCGGCGGAATGCTTTCCAACCTGCTCAGCCAGCTGAAGCAGGCAGGCAAGGCAGATCAGCTTGAGGACGTTCTGAAGGAAGTTCCTAAGGTTCGTAAGGATTCCGGCTTCCCCCCTCTGGTTACTCCTACTTCCCAGATCGTTGGTACACAGGCTGTGTTCAACGTTATCATGGGCGAGAGATACAAGACCGTTACCAAGGAGTTCAAGGGTCTTGTAAAGGGCGAATACGGCAAGACTCCCGTGGCTATCGATCCCGAGTTCCGCAAGATGATACTCAAGGGCGAAGAGCCTATCGACTGCCGTCCTGCTGACCTGCTCAAGCCTGAGTTTGAGACAATGAAGAAGGAATGCGCTGAGTGGACAGAGCAGGAGGAGGATATCCTGACCTACGCTATGTTCCCGAAGGTAGCTCCCAAGTTCTTCAAGGACAGACGCGACAAGAAGTACGGTGTTGACGGCGCTCATTCCGACGCTGACAACAAGGTACACCCTGTTTAATAGATTATTTACGTGCGGAGAGCTGATGCTTTCCGCACGTTTTTGTGTGTACGGGAACGATATGCATCAGGTGAAAAGGTATATGTATATAATGTGATTTGTTATATATGATATGTGAATTTGGTATGCTGTACCGAAATATCAGCCGTAATGCGCATTTTTCGGGAAAAGATGTAAAAAATAATAAGTTTTTTTGGAAAAGGGCTTGAAATATTTTCTGAAATGGTGTATAATAGATTCAGAAATTTTTTTCTAGGAGGTACAATACAATGGCAAATGTAAAAGTTGCAATTAATGGTTTTGGTCGTATCGGCCGTCTGGCTTTCAGACAGATGTTCGGTGCAGAGGGTTATGAGATCGTTGCTATCAACGACCTGACTAAGCCTTCCATGCTGGCTAACCTGCTGAAGTTCGACACCGCTCAGGGTGGTTACTGTGGTAGAATAGGTGAGAATACTCACACTGTTTCTGCTGATGATGAGGCTAACACCATCACTGTTGATGGCAAGACTCTTCAGATCTATGCAAAGGCTAACGCTGCTGAGCTGCCTTGGGGCGAGCTGGGCGTTGACGTTGTTCTGGAGTGCACAGGTTTCTACTGCTCTAAGGCTAAGAGCCAGGCTCACATCGACGCTGGCGCTAAGAAGGTAGTTATCTCTGCTCCTGCAGGCAATGATCTGCCTACAATCGTTTTCTCTGTTAACGAGAAGACTCTGACTAAGGATGACAAGATCATTTCTGCTGCTTCCTGCACAACTAACTGCCTCGCACCTATGGCTAAGGCTCTGAACGACTATGCTCCTATCCAGAGCGGTATCATGAGCACAATCCACGCTTACACCGGCGATCAGATGATCCTCGATGGTCCTCACAGAAAGGGCGATATGAGAAGAGCTAGAGCTGGCGCTGCTAACATCGTTCCTAACAGCACAGGTGCTGCTAAGGCAATCGGTCTGGTTATCCCTGAGCTGAACGGCAAGCTGATCGGTTCTGCACAGAGAGTTCCTGTTCCTACAGGTTCTACAACTATCCTGACTGCAGTTGTTAAGAAGGCTGACGTTACTGTTGACGGCATCAACGCTGCTATGAAGGCTGCTGCTTCTGAGAGCTTCGGTTACAACACCGATCCTATCGTTTCTTCTGACGTTATCGGCATGAGATATGGTTCTCTGTTCGATGCTACTCAGACAATGGTTTCCAAGATCTCTGATGACCTCTTCGAGGTACAGGTTGTTTCTTGGTACGACAACGAGAATTCTTACACATCTCAGATGGTAAGAACTATCAAGTACTTTGCAGAACTGGGCTAATCCCAATTAATTGCAACAATATATCCCCCGAGGTCTCAGGACTTCGGGGGATTTTTTGTACGCATTCACCCGACCTGTCTCTCCCGCATACTATAAAATACAGTAACGAACGGGAGGTCGCGGCATGGAAAAAGCTGTGTTTTTATGTGCGGGCGGAGACCTGCGTCAGGTATATATGTGTGAAGAGCTATGCACTTTCGGAAAAGTATACGCGCTGGGTATAGATGGGGCGGAGGAAACAGAGAAGCTGATCTCATTCGAGGATATGCCCGAAATGGCAGATGTGCTTGTACTGCCGCTTTTATCGGGCGGTGACAGTATCGATATCGGCGGTGAGAAGATAAGCCTTGAAAAGCTGGCTTCTCAGGTGAAATCGGGCGGTCTTGTACTTGGTGGCAGGATCTCCGCCAAGCAGGAAAACCTGTTTTCGCAGATGGGTCTGCAAGTCGAAGATTATTTCAAGCGGGAAAGCTTGGCTGTTAAAAATAGTATCCCCACGGCTGAGGGTGCGCTGATGATAGCAATGGGTAACAGCGCAGACACTGTTTTCAGCAGCAAGGTGTTGATCATCGGTTTTGGAAGAACAGGCAAGTGCTGCGGGTGGCTTTTTAAAGCGGCGGGAGCAAAATGTTCAGTCACCGCAAGACGACCCGAAGTACTTGCGCAGGTATGGTCGGAGGGTTTCGACAGTTTTCCGATGACAGAACTTGCTGAGAATATCGGCAGATTTGATACTATTATAAATACAGTCCCCGCGATGGTTCTTACGGAAGATATTCTGGCATCGGTCAAGACCGGGTGTACGGTGATAGACCTGGCTTCAAAGCCCGGCGGAACTGACTTCGCGGCGGCAAAAAGATTAGAGATAAATGCGATACACGCTCTTGCACTGCCTGGAAAAGCCGCACCTGCGGCGGCAGGCAGGATTATCGCGGAATCGATAAGGGAGATAACAGACGAGAGGGGGATAACAAATTGCCGACAGAAAACAGACTGAAAGGTGTCAGGATAGGCTATGGGCTGTCGGGGTCTTTCTGCACATTTGAGAAAAGTTTTTCCGCGGCTGAAAGGCTTCGGAATATGGGCGCGGAGCTTCTGCCAATAATGTCATTCAATGCCGCAGAGGTGGATACTCGATTCGGAAAAGCGGCAAACAATATCAAACGGCTGGAAAACATCGCAGGCAGAAAGGTCATAAAGACCATCGAAGATTCGGAACCTATAGGTCCGAAAAGAATGTGCGATGTAATGGTCGTGGCACCTTGTACAGCGAATTCGGCGGCGAAGCTGGCGGTGGGCATAACCGACACGCCATTGACCATGGCTGTGAAAAGCCATCTGCGGAGCTGTCTGCCTGTGGTGATAGCCATATCGACAAATGATGCGCTTGGAGCTTGTGCAAAAAACATAGGCATTTTGCAGAATTATCGCAACTACTATTTTGTGCCCTATGCTCAGGACGATATCGTGAAAAAGCCTGCTTCCATGGTTGCTGACCTTTCGCTTCTGCCCGAAACGGTGGAAATGGCGCTGAAAGGCGTTCAGATACAGCCTGTTGTCGGAGTTAAACAGGGGCGTGACTATTGACTTTTGAACGGCGGTGTTTTATAATATAATTGCGTGAGCGGCTTGCCGCCTGCGTGAGACATCGTCTGGAGGTCAGGGTATGGATATCAAAAAGATAGTAATCACGGGCGGACCGTGCGGAGGAAAATCAACGGCTATGAGCCGTATTATGAAAGAGTTTGACAAACTGGGCTACACAGTGCTTTTCGTGCCCGAAACAGCCAGTGAGCTGATAGGCGGCGGAGTTGCGCCCTGGACTTGCGGCAGCAACGTGGATTTTCAGAAGAGCCTGTTTGCTTTGCAGCTTGAAAAGGAAAGAGTTTTCCAGCGTGCGGCTTCGACTATGGGCAAGGATAAGTATCTTATCGTATGTGACAGGGGTGCTCTGGATAACAAGGCTTATATGTCGAAAGAGGAATTTGCCGAGGTGCTTGACAGCATCGGCATGAAAGAAGTCGAACTCCGTGACAACTACGATGCGGTGTTCCATCTGGTGACTGCGGCTAAGGGCGCTGAGAAGTTCTATACGCTGTCCAACAATTCAGCGAGAACGGAAACTCCCGAGCAGGCTTGTGAGATAGATGAAAAACTCATAGCTTCATGGACGGGTCATCCCCATCTCAGGGTAATAGACAATTCCACCGATTTTGAGGGAAAGATGCAGCGTCTGATGTCGGAGATAGCTTCGTTCCTTGGAGAACCTGAACCTCTGGAGATAGAACGTAAATTCCTTATAGAGTACCCCGACACAGTTCAGCTTGAAGCTTTGCCGAACTGTTCCCGTGTGGAGATAATCCAGACTTATCTTAAATCGGATAACGGCGACGAAGTCAGGGTGCGCCAGCGCGGTACAGGCGGAAGCTTTGTGTATTATCTCACCAGAAAGAAAAAGATTACGGATATGAAGCGTGTCGAGATAGAGCGCAGGCTGACTCAGGAAGAGTACCTCGCACTGCTGATGGATGCCGATACCTCCCGCAGGCAGATAAGAAAGACAAGATACTGTCTTTCGGAGAATAATCTGTATTACGAGATAGATGTTTATCCATTCTGGGACGACAAGGCTATTGCTGAGATCGAACTAAGTGACGAGAATACTGAGATAGTTTTCCCTGATTTTATCAAGGTGATAAAGGAAGTCACTGATGATGAGAACTACAAAAATGCGGCTCTGGCGCTGATAAAGTGATATTTGCCCGAAAGAGGTGATCGCCTTTTTCGGGCTTTTTCGCGTTGTGGACAGGCTGACTGGAATATTTGTTCATCTGCGTCTTTACAATCTGCTCATTTTGTGGTATAATTATTAGATACCGCATGATACCGCATGTGAAGTCTGCGGGGAAAGGAAAGAAAATATGGATATTAATAAAGTTCTTGCACAGGAATTCAATTTAAGACAGGAACAGGTGGACAACACTGTTGCCCTGCTGGATGACGACAAGACCATACCCTTTATTGCCCGTTACCGTAAGGAAGTTACGGGTTCACTGGACGATCAGGTGATCCGTGAGCTTTATGACAGGCTGACTTACTTGCGCAATCTTGAAAAGCGCAAGGAGGAAGTCGTTAACGCCATAACCGAACAGGAAAAGATGACCGACGAGATCGCCGCTGCTATCGAAAAGGCTGTTACGCTGGTGGAAGTTGAGGACATCTACCGTCCATACAAGCCCAAGAGAAAGACCAGAGCTTCTATCGCACGAGAGAAGGGTCTTGAACCTCTTGCTGAACTTATCATGGCACAGTCTGCCGATACCGATCCCAACGCTGAAGCTGCTGCTTTTGTTAATGAAGAAAAGGGCGTTTCCGACGCAGCTGCGGCTGTTCAGGGCGCTATGGATATAATCGCTGAGGACGTTTCCGATAATGCCGAGCTGAGAAAGGCTCTGCGTGAAGCTTATAACAAGTCGGGCAAGATAACCTCTGCTGCAGCTTCCGAGGAAGCTGACGTGGTTTACAAGAACTACTTCGAGTACAGCGAGAATGTATCGAAGACTGCGGGTCACCGCGTACTTGCACTTGACCGCGGTGAGAAAGAGGGCGCGCTGAAAGTCAGCATAGATATCCCCGAGGGAATGGGCGAAGAGATATGCCGCGGACAGTATGTTAAGAATGATTCCGCCTGCGGCAAGCTGGTGGCTGCTGCCTGCGATGACAGTTTCAGCAGACTTATCGCTCCATCTGTTGAGCGTGAGATAAGGGCTGAACTTTCTGCGAATGCGCAGGAGGGCGCTATCAAGGTGTTCTCGTCCAATCTTCGTCAGCTGTTGATGGCACCGCCTGTTAAGAATACCGTAACACTTGGTCTTGACCCCGGATATGCCCACGGCTGTAAGGTGGCTACCGTTGACGAAACAGGTAAGGTGCTGGATACTGCCATAGTCTACCTGACTCAGAGCGAGCGCCGCAAGGAAGAGGCAAAGAGCGTTCTCACAAAGATGATAAACAAGTATGGTGTTACTACCATCGCTATCGGCAACGGTACAGCTTCCCGTGAAACTGAGGATTTCACCGCTGATCTTATCCGCGGGATCGACCGCAAGGTCAGCTACATGGTGGTATCCGAGGCAGGTGCTTCGGTTTACTCAGCTTCAAAGCTGGCAGCTGAGGAATTCCCCGATTACGATGTTTCGCTGAGATCGGCTGTATCCATCGCAAGACGTTTGCAGGATCCCCTTGCGGAGCTTGTAAAGATCGATCCCAAGGCAGTAGGTGTTGGACAGTATCAGCACGATATGCCCAAGGCAAGAATGGACGATGCTCTCAAGGGTGTTGTTGAGGACTGCGTTAACTCGGTTGGTGTTGATGTAAATACAGCATCTTATTCTCTGCTTTCGTACATTTCGGGAATCAACTCCGCTGTGGCAAAGAATATCGTGCTTTACCGTGAAGAGAATGGCGCATTCACCGACAGAAAGCAGCTGCTGAAAGTCAAGAAGCTTGGTGCTAAAGCTTATGAGCAGTGCGCTGGCTTCCTGCGTGTGCCCGAGGCTAAGAATCCCTTTGACAATACAGGTATCCACCCCGAGAGCTACGCAGCTGCAAAGGCTCTGCTGGAGAAGTGCGGCATAGATGAGAGCGATGTTGGCAACACCGAAAAGCTGACCTCTGCTATGAAAGACCGTGACCTTGCGGCTCTTGCTAAGGAACTGGATACAGGTCTGCCTACCCTTACGGATATCGTCAAGGAGCTTGAAAAGCCCGGACGTGACCCCCGTGATGAACTGCCTCCTCCCCTGATGAGAAGCGGCGACGTTATGGAACTGAAAGATCTCACACCGGGTATGGAGCTGATGGGTACTGTAAGAAATGTTATCGACTTCGGTGCGTTTGTTGATATTGGTGTGCATGAGGACGGTCTGGTACATATCTCCCAGCTTTGCGACAAGTTCATCAAGCACCCGCTGGAAGTTGTAAAGGTCGGCGACGTCGTAAAGGTATGGGTACTGGATGTTGATATGCAGCGCGGAAGAGTATCCCTGACTATGAAAGACCCCTCCAAGCCCACAGCACCCAAGCCCGAGCGCAGACAGGGCGGCGGAAAGAAGAAAAAGCAGTCCGACAAGAGGGATAACAGAACTATCGAGTCCATAGGCTCCAACCTCGGCGGCATACAGGTGAGAAGAAGAAAGAGCTGACGGAATTTTCTGGACACTTTTGCGAAATTTCCCCGAAAATGCCCCGTATTTTGTACAACATGATATATGATGAAATTTTTCCGATTTTTTTGTTAAAAACGGTTGATTTTTACGGATATTTATGCTATCATATTAGTATGCCCCGATGAGGGGTACTATATTTGGAACTACATTACTGAGGGGAATGGTATATAAATGAAAACAAAAACTTGTCCGTACTGCGGTAAGGAGCTTTCAGGTGAGGCTGTACTTTGCAAGTTCTGCCACAATCTGCTTATCGATGAGGACGGCAATATGACATCTGAGGGCGGTGTCGGTGACGAGACAAAGGTATTCAAAAAGCCCGATGATGATATGACGAAGCGTTTTGTTCTGCCTGAAAATGCAAAGAACAACAGCAACAGCGATGTCAGCCGCGGCAACAGCAACGGCGGTAGCAGAAAGAAGAGTGCTCCTGTTATCGATGATGACAGAGCAGATGATGATTTCTTTGCAGGCGACGACTTCGATGATTTTGATGATGGTTACGATGATGATTACGAGGAAGAGTCAGCAAGAAAGCGCCTGTTCATCATAACTGCTGTTATTACCGTGGGAGTGCTGATAATCGTTATCGCAGCGATATTTATCGGCATGAGACTCTTCGGCAAAAAGGGCAATGATAATGGTACTGACAATGCAGGAACTGCAAGACCTGTTGCAACAAGTGCAGCTGAACAGCAGCCTCAGGATCAGACACCTGTTGACGACGGCATAGACGATGAACCCGCTGTAACCGATCCCGTTGATACAAATGCTCAGCCTACAGAGAGTGCAGTATCTACTGAATCTGCTGCACAGTCTATCGAGAGCGTTGCTGATACTTCATCACAGAGCGACAATGACAGCAGTGCAGTAAACTTTGCTGAACCCGGTGACAGTTCATCAGCTGCACAGAGCGGTGACGGCACTTCGTCCCAGGCTTCTGACAGCAGCAGTCAGGCAGAAGTAGATATCTCAGATCTTGAAAATACAGTACGTACAGCAGTTGCAGGTAGGATCAATGGCGATATTACAGGCAGCCAGTTCAGATCAGAAGAAAATGGTTATGCGTACTACTACTTCTTCACCGACAATGGTGCACATGGTTACAGTGTTGCTTACAACATCGCAACAGGTGATTTTGTCTGCGATCAGAACTACTAATTAAAAGATATGCACAGGCGATGTTGCCTTTCTATAGGCGGATTGTCTGTGCTTTTTTTGTAAAACGCACTTGAATTGCAGTGGGAAATATGGTATAATTCTTTGTGGAGTTCAAGGCTAGTGCGTTATGAGATAAAGCGTTCTCAGCGGTGATATCCGAGTTGATTTCAGAAGTATCCATGGAGAAAGCAGTATGGTCGAAAACGGTACACTTATTGAAAAGATCGAAAAACATCCGCGGTTGTGGTGCGCTGTGGCGGCAGTTATCACACTTGTATGTCTTTTAAGCGGGCTGATGGGACTTCTGGTAAAGTCTGAGGTTGATGTAAAAGATATTGAAAAAGCTCCTTTTTATGGTCATGTTGAATTTGAGATCACCGATCGTGACACCAAAGAGGATTTTGAGATAATAAACAGCTTTTGCAGGTACATACCTACGGGTAATGATTACTTTTACAGTGTCTGTACCAAGGACGGCACATGGCTGTTTGTCAGGGCTGACAAGAACGCTGCTCTTGATAAGAAAACCGTGATCGACGGAAGAGTGCGGAAATTCGGCGGTGAGGAGAAAAAATATCTGCTGGATAAATTTGCACTGGATATGGATAATTATATTGATATGACATGGCTTCGTATCAGTTTATTGCAGATAGCTTCCGGGCTGCTGATGGCATTTGAGATATTGCTTGGTGCGGCGATGATAAAGGATAAGATATCTGCGGAGAGCAAAATGCGCAAAGCGGCTGAGATAGTTTTCTGTGCTTTGCCTTTCCCGTTCGCGGCGATATGGATATATCTGCTGTGTCATATTTAAGGAGGTAGTGAAATGAAATATACCGAGAGGGAAGTACTTCAGTTCGTTGAGGAAAATGATGTAAAGTTTATAAAGCTGATGTTCTGCGACATTTTCGGGGCACTTAAAAGTATATCAGTACCCGCTTCGGAACTGCCGAAGATATTCCAGAAGGGACTGCTTTTTGATGCTTCAAAGCTCAGCGGCTTTATGAATTTTTCAAGCACCGATTTGCTGCTTTTCCCCGACCCGGATACGCTGTCGCTGCTGCCGTGGAGACCTCAGCAGGGCAGGGTAGTGAGATTTTTCTGTACAATAAAATACACAGATGGCACTGTCTTTGACGGCGACGGCAGAGCATTCCTGAAAAATGCTGTGGAGTATGCAAGAGGAAAAGGCTATAATTTTCAGATAGGCACTTCCTGTGAGTTCTATGTCTTCGAGAAGAACGATAACGGTCAGATAACAAAGATACCTCACGATTATGCGGGCTACTGTGATATTGCACCTGCTGATAAGGGTGAGAATCTGAGAAGAGATATCTGCCTGACTCTCGAACAGATGGACATTTATCCCGAAAGCTCCCGCCATGAGAGCGGACCGGGTCAGAACGAAATAGATTTCCGTTACTCCAACGCCCTTAATGCGGCGGATAATCTGGTTACATTCAAGAACGTAGTAAAATCAGTAGCGGACAGAAACGGTCTGTATGCTACATTCATGCCCAAGCCACTCTGTGACAGACCTGGTTCGGGTCTGCATATCATGCTGCTTTGCATGAAGGGTATGGAGAATATTTTCATGCCCCGCAGAGGTGATCTCGGCAGCGAGGCTAAGTCCATGATAGCCGGTATACTCAAAAGAGTCAGGGAGATAACTCTTTTCCTGAACTCTACTGCAAGTTCTTACAGCAGACTTGGAACTTCCCGTGCACCTAAGTATATCACATGGTCTCACGAGAATTTCGCACAGCTGATAAGAGTGCCCATGATAAATACCGATGAGAATGCCATGATACTCCGTTCTCCCGATAACACCTGCAACCCTTATTTTGCATTGGGTCTGGTGATCTATGCCGCACTTGAGGGTGCGCTAAACGGTGAAGAGCTATGCTCGGCTACCGACCTTTCACCCGACAATATCGCGGAGCTTACCGAAAAGCTTCCTGCAACTCTCGATGAAGCTATCGAAGCGGCAAGGGGCAGTGAATTCCTTGCAGACAGGCTTTCCGAGAATCTTATTTCTCATGTTCTGGACGAAAAGGAGAAGGAAGCCAAGGAGTATGCTGTCTGCGAGAACAAGGAAATGTTCGAGACAGTGAGATACTTCTACACTCTGTAATGGTATCAAAAAAAGGAAAACGCAGGATAGTTTACGATGACAGGGTGTACTACTGGTTCGTCAGGGTCACTGAGGAAAGTCACCGTATAAACATAATTTCCGAAGATAAGAAGATCAGGATATGTGCGCCGTTCCGTGATACCGAGGAAAGTGTCACACCGGGTATGGTGCGGGAGCTTCTTGAAAAGCATTTTGCCGATCAGAAAGCTGAAACAGAGATATGATCTTTCTTGATCGGGAACAGAGCAGAAATGCTCTTTTAAAGATAGAAACACTTATAGCCTATTATTCTGAAAGGGGGAGAAATTTTGGACAGGATACTTATAGCCGCAGGGTCTGACAAGCACGTATCTGCACTTGTAAGTCAGCTGAAAGAGATTTTCCCCGGGGTAAGGTTCTCGACTGTTTCAACGGGACGTGACGCAAGGCGTGTAATATCGGAGCAGGATTTTGATATGATAGTGGTAAGCTGTCCGCTGCCAGATGAGAACGGTTCCGATCTGGCAGAGTTTGTTTATTCCGCATCTGATGCGATGTGCGTACTTTTGGTAAAGAGCGATATTTACGAAGATGTTGCGGACAAGGTGGAAGACGTGGGTGCTATGGTAATATCAAAACCCCTGAACCGCGAGCTTTTCTATCGCGCAATGAGATTCACAGCGGCGGCGAGAAAGCGTATGCTGGGCATAAAGTCAGAAAACATAAAGCTGCAGAAAAAGCTGGAGGAGATACGTTCAGTGAACCGCGCAAAACTGGCACTGATGCAGTATCTTGGTTTCACCGAACAGCAGGCGCACAGGTATATCGAGAAAGAAGCTATGGATATGCGCTGCACAAAGCTTGAAGTTGCACGCAAGGTCATTCAGATGTACGAGGTTTGAGCAATTCATAATTATTGGCAGTGACGGACATTTGCTGTTCTTAGGATAGAATGGCGACAGCACCGAAACTATGATGCACACAAACGTATGCGATTTGGAAAGAACGAGGTGTGATATGGCTAATACTTTTATGGTTCACAGAAATTCTCCCGCTGAAGAATGTTTTCGTTTAGGCAATGCGGCATCGGACGAATTTCTGGACGCGATAGTTCTGGCGGGGTCTGCACTGGCTGAGACAGAACGTGAAAAGCAGCTTATCATCTGGCTGACTCTACAGCATACGAATATATGTGGGATGGGCAACGTAGGTTTTGAGATAGCGGAAATGCCCTGGACAAAGGCGGGCTTTGATAGCGAGAAAGCGTTCATACTGCGTTGCATAGAGGCTGCCAAAACCAAGCTCTGGTGGGACAGGCGCAGATATCCGCTCATAGAAGAGCTTGTTATACCGTGGCTCGAAAGCTTCGGTAAACTCGTCGATCAGATGACGGTGGAATATGTAAATGAAGATGAGCTGAACGAATGGCTGTCATGGTTCCCCGAGATCGGCAAGGAGTATATCCTGAGAGATTTCCCGACTTGTGAAAAGCATAAGGGTATGCTGGTATCTTTGTATGGGTGCAGGCTTTGTCTGGAGGAGAAAGGATAAGTGATAAACAAAAATGGAGACAACGATAAAAAAGCCCGATAGGGCAAGAAAAAAGCAGCTGATCGCAGATCTCATCATTATCGGATTGGTGAGTTTTGCGGTCTTGCTTTTTGCAAACAGAATAAACGCATATTCATATGACCTCAGCAAACCGTTGATGAAAAGGCTGTGCGTGACGGCGCT
Organism: Hominimerdicola alba; assembly: GCF_900109655.1. GTDB lineage: Bacteria > Bacillota > Clostridia > Oscillospirales > Ruminococcaceae > Hominimerdicola > Hominimerdicola alba_B. Next base: position 30,798 of record NZ_FOAT01000015.1, on the reverse strand, counting down.
TTGCGGTCAGTTTGCGATAGCGGGGCTTGGCATAACGATAGTCTGTATCTTAAGGCGTGAGAAATTTACGAAATTCGGGCTGAATACCAAAAATCTTCTGCCTGCACTTCTTTTAAGCCTGTTATGCTGTGTGCCCGACTTCATCTATAATCTGGCAAGAGGACACGTTCATCCATGGTTCCCGTTTTACGATATGTCCATGACACCGCAGCTTTTGGAAGAAAGCCTGCCCATCAAGGTGACGGGACTTCTGATAACCGCGCTGTTCTGGGGATTTTTTGAGGGCTTCAACTATGTGGTCATACGCGACAAGTTCAGCGAACTGTTTCCCTCAAAATACAGGTTCTGGGACACGGGCGCATTCTTCTGCGCTGTGATGTGCATATTGGTCCACGGTGTGGTAGGTGTTACACCTGATGCTTTCCTTGAAATGGTGTGTGCGCTGATACTGATTTACGGTATGCTGATAGTCAGAAAAGAAACAGGAAATGCCTGGGGCTGTGTGCTGATATTCTTTGTATACTGGAACGCTCTGTAATATCAGAACGGTATGACAGTCAGTTATGACTAACCGTGTTAAGAAAATGTAGACAGAATGTTAAATCAGGGAAATACACTTGAAATCCATGTTGATATGATGTATAATAGATATGGCAAAAAATCCATAATTATTTTTTTGGAGGTATTTTATAATGTTAGTTAATGCTAAAGAAATGCTTGATAAGGCAAGAGCTGGTAAGTACGCAGTTGGTCAGTTCAACATCAACAACCTTGAGTGGACAAAGGCTATCCTGCTGACTGCTCAGGAGCTGAATTCGCCTGTTATCCTCGGTGTATCCGAAGGCGCAGGTAAGTATATGTGCGGTTTCGAGACTGTTGCTGCTATGGTAGCTGCTATGGATAAGTCTCTGGGCATCACTGTTCCTGTTGCTCTGCACCTTGACCACGGTTCCTATGAGGGCTGCTACAAGTGCATCAAGGCAGGCTTTACTTCTATAATGTTCGATGGTTCTCATTTCCCTATCGACGAGAACGTTGCTAAGACAACCGAGCTCGTTAATGTAGCTCACGGTCTGGGTCTCTCCATCGAGGCTGAGGTCGGCGCTATCGGCGGCGAAGAGGACGGCGTTATCGGTAAGGGCGAGTGCGCAGATCCTGCTGAGTGCAAGCAGATCGCTGATCTGGGTGTTGACTTCCTGGCTGCAGGTATCGGCAACATCCACGGTGTATATCCCGATAACTGGGAGGGTCTGAGCTTTGAGACTCTCGAGGCTATCAACAAGACTGTTGGCGATATGCCTCTGGTACTGCACGGCGGTACAGGTATCCCCGATGATATGATCACTAAGGCTATCTCCCTGGGCGTAGCTAAGATCAACGTTAACACTGAGTGCCAGCTGGTATTTGCTGACGCTACAAGAGGCTACGTTGAGGCTGGCAAGGACAAGCAGGGCAAGGGCTTCGATCCCAGAAAGCTGCTGGCTCCCGGCTTTGAGGCTATCAAGGCTAAGGTCAAGGAGAAGATGGAACTGTTCGGTTCTGTTGGCAAGGCTTAATTCAAGTAAATTATTCGGTCAGCCTGCTGCTTTATGCGGCAGGCGGCTTTTTTAAGAACGGGTTTGTGATCCTGTACGCTGAAACGGAGGGCTGGCGATGGAACTTATCAATTCACGAAGAATGATGAACATCGGTGTGATGACAGCGCTGTACGTGCTGCTGACCATATTGTGCGCACCGCTTGCCTATGATCAGGTGCAGCTGAGGATTTCAGAATTGCTGATGCTGCTGTGTTTTTTCAACAAGGATTATATATTCTCCCTGACGGTAGGCTGTTTTATTTCAAATATGATGAGCTCGCTGGGCTTTGCTGATGTGGGATTCGGCTCAATGGCTACCCTTGCCTCTGCGGTTCTGATATACGCATTCAGAGAAAAGATCAACCTGCTGGTCGCGTCGATATTCCCTGTGGTGATAAATGGTTTTGTGATCGCCGCCGAACTGCATTTCATACAAGGTCTGCCATTCTGGGAGAGCGTAGTGTACGTATCCCTAGGTGAATTTATCTGTGTAAGCATTATCGGCGTTTTCGTTATAGGAATACTGAGCAGGAAGAAAGGCTTTATGAAAGTTATAATGACCGGAAACGATATTCCATAAACTTGATATATTAAGGCACCCTGCGCGGGACAGCGCGGGGTGTTTTTTATCGTAATAAATGTTAAGTCGCAAAAGCAATTCACAAAAGGTTTTTAATAAAAATTTTCAAAAGGGGTTGACTTTATAGGAAGACTGTGATATAATAGATACTGTTGTGAGGGACACAACAAAAACAAAATAAAAAATGCAGGTATGGCGGAATAGGCAGACGCGCTAGCTTCAGGTGCTAGTGGGGGCAACCTCGTGGAAGTTCAAGTCTTCTTACCTGCACCATTCAAAACTCGTAAACGATTTGTTTACGAGTTTTTTTGTTGCCTTGTTTCCTGAAGATATCATACCCAGCCTTGAAATGACAAATATGCTCATGAAAGAGGCTGATATCATAGGTTTCTGTACTGCCAAAAAGCCGAAACCCTGGTGGACGCTTATGGCAGGGAAGCCCTCGAAAAGACCATCACCGATGCGATATCGGTACTTAAAATGTGACCTGTTGTTTTTGCATAACTGATATATACTGAGAAAAGATATCGCGTTCATACCGAACGGTGTGATGCCTTTTTTCATTATGGATTTTTTTGAGCATATCCGAATAACATGAAAAACCGGCAGTCCCGAATAAGACCGCCGGCTTTTCACCAAACAATGTGGTTATATTTTTTGGAAGTTGTTAAAGCTTACTTTATGGTAACAGTAACAGCTCTCTTGCTGAGGTTGGAAGTATCCCACTTGCCGTTTACCTTAGCAGCTACAACGACCTTGTAGGACTTGCCGGGAGTCAGCTTGGGAGATACGAAGGTAGTATTAGAAGCAGCTATGCTCTGGGTCTGTACCTTCCATCTGCCTGCCAGGTATACAGCAATACCGTAGTTCTGAGCACCTTCTACAGGTGTCCATGTGAGCTGGAACTGATGATACTGAGAGTTGTACAGAACGTTTGTTACAACAGGATATGTGCTTGCTGAAGAATTGTTGTAAGTGATAGCAGCGCCAGTCAGAGCAGTGTTGTCAGAACCTACAGCTATAGAAGCCAGCTGAGCCTTTGTGCCGTTGTATATAACGTTTTTCAGAGAAGTACAAGCGCCGAATGACTTGTCACCGATGGTAGTCAGGCTCTTGGGCAGAGTTACCTTGGTGAGTGATTTGCAGGTATAGAATGCTGCGTCATCGATATCAGTTACGCCCTCGGGAATTGTGAAAGAAACTATGCCTGTTGTAGCGAAAGCAGCCTGAGGGATAGTGGTGAGCTTCTTGGAGTATATGTCTACCCCTTTCAGTGCGTGGCAGTTTGCAAATGTTCTCTTGCCCAGAGTTGTAAGGTTCTCAGGAAGTTCAACTGCTTCGAGCAGTTTGCAGTTAGCAAACGCATCATTGCCGATAGAAGTCAACTTTGTAAAAGGGATCAGATTCAGTTCAGTTAATGCAGTACAAGAACCGAAAGCAGAATTTCCAATAGTTTTCAGACTTTGGTATCCATCAGAGAGTTCACTCAAGCTTGAACAACCGAAAAATGCATAATCGCCGATAGTTTCCAGCTCTGGGCATTCAGACAGTTTGCTCAGGCTTGAACAACCGTAGAATGCGTAATCTTTGATATCAACAACATCACTCATATATTCTATAGTTGTAAGTTTCTCGCAATTGTAGAAAGCTTTCTTGCCGACAGTGGTACCGGAAATGCCAACTTTTTCAAGATTTGTACACTCCTGAAAAGCGCCTGTACCGATATTTTTAACATTCGTAGGAATCAAAAAACAAGTAAGGCTGGTACATCTCTGGAATGTACCCTCTTCTATAGTTTCCAGTCCACTGAAATTATAAAGATCAGTGAGACTTGTGCAACTTGCGAAAGCGCCGCGTCCGATAGTTTTAACGTTGTTGCTGCAATACACGGTCTTAAGAGCAGTACAGCTGCAGAATGCAAATTCACCGACCGAATTAATGGAATTGGTAAAATATACCTCTGTTATATTTTTGTTGCCCATAAAAGCCTGGTTACCGATCTTAGTAACGGTCTTACCATCGATCTTAACAGGGATCTCAACTTTGCTTTCGGTACCGGTGTACTTTGTGATACTGATAGTGCCGTCGGAAAGCTCCTCATAGGTGTAATTGCCGCTTACTACTTCAGCGCTTGCGGTTATAGCTATAGGTGCGATGGTAGTGCCGATAACGGAACCGGGTACGAATGTTGCTGCACTGATTATAGCCAGCGCACTGGCGAGTGTTTTTTTCATAATTCTGTTGGACATAATTGTCTTCTCCTTAAAAAATAAGTTTATGTTTTTTTGTTTTGCGGTGGATAGTGTCGCCGTACTTTTACGGATCGGCGCACAGTCATAGTAAAATTGGAGTCGCAAACGTTTACTCTTTTACCTTATACATTATATCACGGTGATTTAGTCATTTCAATAAAAGAGATGTGATGGATTTGCAAATAAACTATACAAAACCACACAGTATAATATGAATAATATAATATAATATGAATATAATAAATATTTTACCGTTCAAACTATCTAATTATGACTATAGGTCATTACTGAATGTACATATGGATAATTCGGATATTTCCGCCTGGCTACGCACTCGAAAACGTTTTTACGGCAACACCTTTTCATCTTATCACCGACGAATGATCTTCATCCATTTAAAAACAGACAGTATCAACAAATATATGCACTGGCTGCTCGATGTACATTTTTAAGAAGATTGGTGCAGAGTATAGGTAAAGATGTTCAGCAAAGTCTGAATATGTTCAGGAAAGCAGCTATCAATTTAATTAAAACCTTTAAAACAAGGAACAATTCCAAGACCGTTATCTCGAATATTATGTTTGACTGCCTTATGGAAACTCAGATGATTTTGAATATCGTTTTTTAAAATTGATTTCTGTGGATAATATCCACCCTAAGCTTGTCAAATAACTGACGTAGTAATGAACGGAAAAAACAAAAAAACACCCGGAAAATTCCGGATGTTTTTGAAAAACCAGATAGTTACTAATGAAGAGGATTATTCAAAAATAGCCAATTTAACATCAGCTGTATTTATAGAATGCCAATATGGTTCGTTAAAATTACTTACTCCCGTTATTTTATCAGAAAGTATGAAAAAATCTGCTTCATTAATATATTTATCACCATTAACATCAGCACGGCAAAGTTCTTTCGGATTTAATGTAGTTTTCTCTCTAATTGCAGCAGATATCTTAACTATATCAGTAACATTTAACTGTCCGTCTCCATTAACATCACCACGACGATACGTTTCTGAAGGTCTGTGGCCTTTATATACTATCCTAACTTGATCCATAGTTAAATCGTATCTTATAACGTCTCCAAAGTACGGTTTAACAAATTTTTTAAATTTTGTAGCATTTGCATTTGCAGATATAACTCCGAGGGCGCTGAAAGCAGTTACTGCGCTAACAAGACCTGCAATAATCTTTTTTTTGTTCATTGTGTTTTCCTCCATGCATAAAATTATTTAGTAAGTTAACCTTATTGTTAACTTAACGGTTAACTATTATATCACATTAATTTTGTTATGTCAACAACTTTTTTATTGTATTTTTATTATGCTTATTGATTAGAAATAATAAATTGTACTAAACAACAAGGGGATTATTCATTACAAAGTGACTTTTTCGACAATGACAACAAAGGGCGGATAATTAAGCATTGCTAATCAAATTTATGATTTGGATTGTGATGCTATATGCGGAGCTTATCGTCCTTACAGATCAATATTTCTGACCCCAAAAATAGAATACCGTGTTTTCGGGTCGCAGTGACTTGACAAAACAGCGGGAATATAGTATAATATTAATTTGAAGTATACCCAAAATACAAATACTATATAGGAGTGTTTTATAATGGAAATCAACAAGACAGTATCAAAAGCCGGCTACGACAAACTGGTTGAAGAAAAGGAATATCTGGTAACAGTCAAGCGTAAAGAAGTCGCACAGAAACTGAAAGAAGCACGTTCTTTCGGCGACCTTTCCGAGAACGCTGAGTATGATGAAGCAAAGAACGAACAGGCTATCCTGGAATCCCGTATTAACGAACTGGAGATCCTCATTTCCAACGCTACAGTCGTTGATGATGATGAGATATCCGTTCATGAGATCGGCGTAGGTTCTTACGTTAAGCTGAGAGATCTTGAACTTGATGAGATCGAGACTCTTCAGATCGTTGGTTCTACCGAGTCTGACCCCGACAACGGCAAGATATCCGATGAAAGCCCCATAGGCAAGGCTGCACTTCACATGAAGGTCGGCGATATATTCGAGGTAGAAGCACCTGCGGGCATGATCAAGTTCGAGGTACTGGAGATCACAAGAGAATAATGGACGTCATTCTTCCCTTTTCCTTTGAAGAAATCGATCTCGGCAGCGGCAGGCTCATGTTTTATATGAACAGCTGTGATGAGGACTCCTCGCTGCTGGCGCACATCGAATATCCCGATAATTTTGATATCATGGTGGAACACCATGATGAAAAGATATTCACTGCAACGCTTTACTGGGGGATAATGGATCACTGTCCTCCAGTGGCGGTCTTTCGTGCGGGCGATATCGCTCTGCTGAAAAAAGCATTGTCGGAGTGTATCAAACGTGCTGAAAGGGAAGTGGAAGAAAAACGTTTCTCGTATTACGGTAAACTCTGGGATACAGATTATATCGAAGTTAAATAAGCCTGTCGCGGTTTTGAATACAGTTTACAGAGGTGATAAAAATGCGCAGGACGGCTCTTGCGGCAGTGATAGTATCTATGACGATGCTTTGCGGCTGTATGGGGAAAAGTATAAGCGCAGTGGACTATGATAAATTCAGCAAAACTTTGCTGGAGGAAGGTTACTGCGCGGAAGACAGTATTTCTACCACCGATACCGAGGACGGAACTTCTTCTGTCGTTCTTACCGATAACGGCTGGCTGGCAGGTTTTTATGAATGTGCCGACGAGGAGATCGCTGAGAACGAGTTTTACAACGAATGTGATGCGGCAGGTATAGACGATGTCAGGACCCTGGGCAGAAACGGTCTTTCAGCTGAGAAAGATACCGATGAAGGTCATGTGCTGTACATCAAGGTCGGTAAGACCCTTCTTATGATGATGGGTCCCGATGATACTTTGGTAGAGATGAAGAATTTCGCTAAAAAGCTCGGCTATTCCGATAAATAGCGGCAGTATCGGCTATCGGTGCTGCTTTACGATAATACCATTACAGAAAGGAAGTAAAATATGAGCGAAGAAATAATGAACAATGCTCCCGAAGAGGAAGAGCTTACTCAGGAGCAGGTCAATGAATATAAGAAGATAAGAATGGAAAAGCTCAAGGCTTTGCAGGACGAGGGTGCAGACCCTTTCCAGATAACAAAGTATGATGTTACTGCAAGCTGTGAAGAGGCTAAGGCACTCTATGAGAAGGCAGAAGCCGAGTGCAAGGCTCAGGCAGGCGAGGACGAAGAAGCTCTGGCTGCTAAGCTGGAGGAGAACCGCGTTCGAGTTTCCATTGCAGGACGTGTTATGTCCAAGAGAATGATGGGCAAGGCAAGCTTCATGGATCTACGTGACAAGAGCGGTAAGATACAGCTCTATGTCCGCATGAACGAGGTCGGAAAGGAAGCTTTCGACAGATACGTAAAGAAGGGCGATATCGGTGATATCGTCGGCGTTGAAGGCTTTGTTTTCAGAACAAGGATGGGTGAGATATCCGTTCACGCTGAGAGCTTTACACTGCTGTCCAAGAACCTGCAGCCCCTGCCCGAAAAGTGGCACGGTCTGAAGGATCAGGATACAAGATACAGACAGCGTTATACCGACCTGATATGCAATCCCGAGGTCAAGGATACCTTCATCAAGAGATCCAAGATCATCTCCACTATCAGAAGATATCTGGATGAAAGGGGATTCATGGAAGTTGAGACTCCCATGCTGGTAAGCAACGCAGGCGGTGCTGCAGCAAGACCTTTCGAGACCCACTACAATGCTCTTGACGAGGATGTTAAGCTGAGAATATCTCTCGAACTTTACCTGAAGAGACTGATCGTCGGCGGACTTGAAAGAGTTTACGAGATCGGCAGAGTGTTCCGTAACGAGGGCGTTGACGCAAGACACAACCCCGAGTTCACACTTATGGAGCTTTATCAGGCATACACCGACTATCACGGCATGATGGATCTGACAGAGGATATGTTCAGACATCTTGCTGAGACTGTATGCGGCGGAACAACCATCCCCTACGGCGAGCACGAGATCGATCTTGGTAAGCCTTTTGAAAGACTCACCATGATCGAGGCAGTCAAGAAGTATGCCGGCGTTGATTTCAATGAGGTAAAGACTACCGAGGAAGCTAAGGCACTTGCTAAGGAGCGCCACATAGAATTCGAGGACAGACACAAGAGAGGCGATATACTCAACCTCTTCTTCGAGGAGTATGTTGAGGAGCACCTGATCCAGCCTACATTCATTATGGATCACCCCATCGAGATCAGCCCCCTGACCAAGAAGAAGCCCGATGCGCCCGATTATGTTGAGCGTTTTGAGCTGTTCATCAACGGTTGGGAGATGTGCAACGCATACAGCGAACTGAACGACCCCATCGACCAGCGCGAGCGTTTCAAGGCACAGGAAGAAGCACTCAGCAGCGGCGACGAAGAAGCAAACCGCACCGACGAAGACTTCCTGCGCGCACTGGAGATAGGTATGCCCCCCACGGGCGGTATCGGTTACGGCATCGACAGACTCGTTATGCTGCTGACAAATTCTCCCGCAATCAGAGATGTTCTGCTGTTCCCGACGATGAAGAGTATCGACTGATAAAAGTGCGTATTTAGGCGGTTTCAGAACAGAAAAACCACAGTTTTTTACACCATTTACACCAAATTTACACCACTTTCCCGAAAAGCTGTATAAAGCTATAATGCTTTCTCAGTTGTACTACAGCTTGGATTTGCTGCAAAGAACCGATATGTAAAAGAATGGTGTATACAAATATGTATTTGAATAAAAGGTTGCGTAACTTGTGCGGTTACGCAACCTTTTTGTATTTTCATAGTGTTTGTTGTAACAGTAGTTGTGTCAACAATGAAATTAGTTTGAAGGATATATAAAAAAACATCGAGATTAGTTTGAGGATATAAAAATTTTCATCGAAGAGCTTTGCTGCGGCAAGGCTCTTTTTTTGTATCTGCACAATCATAGTGAAAACGATCAAGATATCAGAGATAAAGGTTTTAAAGGTATATTCAATTATCACTTTCAACTTACGATTACTATCTCTTACCAATTGTTATTATCGCAGCATTCGTAAATACTAGGTTAGTTAGCAATATTTGAAACAATTGCTTTTGCTTAGGATAGTTGCAAAATATGTCGTTTTCATCACAATTTGCATAGTAAGCATTATGTGCTATAATAGGATACAGAAGGTAACACTTCGAGAAAACATTCAACAGAGTTTTGTATCTGCCTACAGGATGTTATGAGTATCGATATCTTTCATCTGATAAGATGTTGTTCGTACACCAGTATGTAGCTGCAAACAAACCAAACAGGAGGTCATTTTATGATCATTTCACCCATGAACAATTCACCGCCGTTACCGTTATATCCTCTGATGCCGAAGGATATGGAGACTGATCTTGAGAATAATATCATTACTTACAAGGGGTTCCCATTCAGTAATGGTACATACTTTGTAAATCGGGTCATCGATGCTTACAGTGATAGAAATGAACATATACGGATCGTTGAGCTTGGTTTTCGAGTCAATGACATCTCCGATGGCAGAGCAGGATCCATTGATGCTCCACCTGACGCTGAAGCAAAGATGATCGATCTGAGCAACGCCGATCCGCCGGACGTACCATCGGACGATCCGGATGATGAGAACGAAGGATCTGAGTCTTCAAATCGTGTTACTGACGGCAATTATAAAAAGTATGTGGGACTGATCAGTATCGAAGAACTGAATGCCGGAGTGATCTTTAATGCATTTCCCGATACTTTTTGTTTTGCGAAACCCAGAACTAAGAAACTTGAAAAAATAATATGTGAGTCTATCCTGGCTGTCATTATTCAGGTAACCAAAGTAACACAGGCGTATCTGCTTCATCAGGGATACAATATGCTGTATCAAGACAGGTATGTCTATCTTATGGGTAATAAGGTACTTAACGGTTCTGATGATGAATGTTATGTATATGAGTCTGAATTCATGTTAAAGCCGTCGGTCACAGATGAAAATGCTGGCAGACAGTATATCATTTATCTGCTGGAGCGTTCCGGAATCCCGAATGTGCTGTTTATATTTGTTATAGCAACTCTGATAAAGCATTTCATCCCTGAAAAATACATTGATGACAGCGACTTCATACTCTACCTTCATGGTGATACCGGTACAGGCAAGTCGATGGCTTTGGAATTGCTTATGGGGATATTTTACAATGAAAATTCCAGAAACTATAACATAGTTCAGCTGTCAGGTAATATGGAAGAATTGTTTGACAGGCTAAACAAAGTTCAGGATTTTGGTGTGGTCACTGACGACTATCACCCTAATGAGGTAGCCTATGGCGGCAAACGCGGTCAGATAACTACTGAAGAGATCATACACAGCAAGAATGTTCCCGGTGACAGCCCACATAAAGGGAAGAATCGCAAACTATTACCTATGGCAGCGATTTCTGCTGAAGATGTCATCAGGAAGAGTAATAAGACTAATCGATGTGTGATGGCGACAATGAGCGACGAGCTGAACAGCAAGGTGATAAAAGCGCTCAAAGATAACAAGAAGATCTACATTGGCTGGTTAAAAACCTTTGTTATCTGGATATGCAATAATCCTGAGATAGTCTCACATACGATAAAGAAGGTATTTAAAAAATTCGATTATCCCTCAGATGAGCGTGATAAGTATTACGGCTATGATAGGATCATGAACAGCAAGCGGTTCCTGTATGCTTCGATCGAGGTTTTTTGTGCTTATTTCTGTCCTGAAGAAGAAGATACGATACTTGAGCCTATATGGAAAAAGCTGCGCGATTCTATCGACGAGAATATAAAATTAACTCTTGATTATAACAGGCGGGATATGCTCACAAAGTCTGTGTTCGTGGACTTTATCAAGGAATTTGTTAATGCCATAGGTAAGTGGTTAACAACTGATTATTCCCGATTCAAGTCGTGTTGTAAAAATTCTGAAAGGATATCCGATGATTGTATTTATTATAATAACGACAAGGATAAATATTATCTGACCGCTGACCATGCACACAATCTGATCGAAAAAGACTATATGATATCCAAGAAAGAACTGGGAAAATTACTTGATATGGGAAACCTGATCAGAACCAATGAATCCGTATCCGGAAAGACAGAACGGGCTATCAAGTATAATGACCTTGGAAAAAGAGTATATGAGATCGATGGCAGCAAGCTGAGAGAATACAGAAATATCCTTAAGATATGACGATTCGGTTTTTGCAACTTCATGATTATACATAATTTTAGTATAACCACACCGGAAGTTCCTCATTCACAGAGGGGCTTCCGACAACTACACATTATTGAAAGGAGGGTCGAACATGAGAACCAAGGAGATCCTGGCACAGCGCAACGAGACTGTCTACCTGTTGGACAGCAAGACAGTCCCTATCTGGGAAAAGAGTAATCTTACCATAGCGGAAGCTGCCGAGTATTACAACATCGGGCAGAACAAGCTCAGAGAGCTTACAGCCGACGAGCATTGCCCATTTGTGATTTGGATAGGTAACAAGAGGCTCATCAAACGTAAGCCGTTTGATGAATTTATTGCTAATGCCTATTCTATCTAGCAAATTGACTATACGGCGGACGTTAGATTTAGCGTCCGCCGTTATTTATAAAGGAGGAATTCATATGGCAGAAAGACGAAAGGACAGCAAAGGTAGAGTTCTTAAATCCGGTGAGTCAGAGCGCAGTGACGGCACATATATGTATCGATATACGGCATCGAATGGGAAACGACACTGCGTATATGACAAGACACTGGAAGGCCTGAGAAAGCGTGAAGATGATATCAGCCGCAACAGAGCTGATGGTATCCGAACTGAAGCCACAATGGTAACAGTTAATGACATATACTATATGTGGTTACGTCTTAAGAAGGGGTTAAAAGACAATACTTTCCAGAACTACAAGTATATGTACGAGTCATTTGTGGAGCCTGATCTGGGCAGATACAGGATAGCAACGCTTAAACACTCCGATGTGCTTCGCTTTTATAACACACTCGCTGATGAAAGGCTGCTGAAAGCGAACACCATAGACAACATTCATACTGTCCTTCATCAGGTGCTTGATCTGGCGGTGCAGGACAATTATCTCAGAACTAACCCATCTAACAATGCGCTAAGGCACCTTAAGCATGCGAGAAACTTTGAAAACGAAAAGAAACGTGCCCTTACCCGGGAGGAACAGGATATTTTTCTGAACTATCTTTCCCGAAACGGGAAGTACCATCACTGGTATCCTATTTTCTACATAATGCTCAATACCGGCATGAGGGTAGGCGAGATAACAGGGTTACGCTGGGAAGATGTTGATCTTGACGGTGGATTCATCAGCGTGAACCACACGCTGGTATATTACAACCACAAGAAGAACGGGTGCTATTTCAACATACATACACCCAAGACAAAGGCAGGAGAAAGAACGATACCTATCCTCAATGGCGTAAAAGAGGCTTTTATACAGGAAGAACACTATCAGCGTGAAGCCGAGATCCAATGCGCTGTCACGATAGACGGTTACACTGATTTTGTGTTCGTTAATCGATTCGGTAATGTACATAATCAGGGTACACTGAATAAAGCTATACGCCGCATCACTCGTGACTGCAACGAAGAGATCATAGTCAAGTCAAGGGGAAAAGCGAATGTCACGCTGTTACCAAGATTCAGCTGTCATTCACTCAGGCACACTTTCGCCACACGTCTGTGTGAGTCAGGAGTTAACATCAAGGTCATTCAGGATGTATTAGGTCATGCAGATTTTAATACAACGATGAACGTCTACACGGATGCCACCAAGGATCTGAAGCAGAGAGAGTTTAAGGAATTTGATCGTTTTCTTAATAACGGCGGCAATGAAGAGGAGTAAGTGATCACGCTGATATCGCAGCCATCAAAGATCAATACAGCTGATATGACCAAAAGAGAGATACTTCATCAATGATGTGATGATGAAGGTATCTCTCTTTTTTTACTCGAAACGCCTCGACGAAATCATAACTGCGATAAACTAATGATCTGAATTATCAGCGGAGACGTAGTATTAATCAATATGTAATACTTTTCTGACATAGCCGAAACTTCTAAGGAAAGTATAGCTTCATTCTTCTGAGTATATCGTTTTTACTTAATAGTGCAATCAGATAACGATCTTCTATTTCATCTTGAATAGCAAGGTCAAGCAGTTTAGTGAAAGACATAAGCTTTGGATTATAATCAGGATCTTCATCATACCCATCTGGAAATGAAAAGTCCGGAATATGCTTGGATATAAACTCGCGCTTTATTTCCTTCCTTCGATCATTGATCTGCTTCGTGAGTTTGATGAACTCTTTTTCAACATCTCTTAGTAGTTTTTTCTTCTTTTTCCCTGATAATTTACATAGTTCTTCTTCCAAGTTTTGTAAGTGGACATCATTTTCATAAGCATCTATTAGTTCTTCGCTATACAGAAATTCTATTTGAGTAAGCTCTGGGTTTTCTTTTTCAGCGGCTGCTGCGATTTCTTCTGTTGAAAATACCTCAGTCGATCGTATAGAACTCATCCTACCAAAAATATCGTTCCATGTTTTTATGAAATTCTCATATGAAAGACAAAATGCCATTTCCCAGTATAACTTTTCAGTCATTCCCATACCAACAGAAGGAGTATCTATGTTTTTATTTACCATTTTTTTGCATTCGTCAAAAACAGAATCCAAGCGTGATTCCAACTTTATCTGAGGAATATCCAGTCGATTCCATAGTTTAATTTTTACGCTATCGAATGTTTCTTTATCGGCATTTGAATCATAGAAAATATCAAGTATCCCAGTGTATAGTTCCATATAAAAAGAGCCGTCGGAAGCATTAATCTGTCCTCTTCGCAAGGAATCCAGTTTACCATCATATTCCTTGAATAATAAGAGTATAAACTCTTTATTTCTCTTTGAAAAAGAATACGTTCTTCCTTTTTTTAGCTTTTTAAATTCATCTTGAATTTTCAGACAGCTAAATATTTCTATTAGTTGTTTGAATCTTTGGATATACCAAATCTTCTTTGAATCAGTGCCGTATAATTCTTCTTTCATATCTTTTTTTTTCAGAATATCAAATTCTTCGTTGGTAATTTCTCGGAGAGTGTAAAATTTTTGTGTATCTGTTTCATTTTCGGAAGTTGCATCATAAGCTAAAATTTTATTAATTTCTTCAAGCATTACATCCTTTGATTTATTATTGCGCATAATTAATACGACCTTTCACGCTAATCTAAAATTAATTAACTAAGACTCGGTATAATAAAAGCTCTTCTAATTTATGTCATACTTATTATACCACAAAATCAAATAAAATTCAACTATGAAAATAATAGAACTTTTGTGCTGATGTTAGTATAGGTATGCTTAAGATATACAGCAAAAAAATTAAATTAAAATATTTCCGCAATAATGGCGGAAATAATCCGCGAAAATGGCGGAATTTTTATTAAGAAAAAAATATTCGTCTTGTAAATAGGGATACTGTTTTCAAATAATAGAAAACTATGTATATATAGGTGTTAAATCACAGGTTAAAAATACAACTAATTAACTGTAGTTTCCCCCTACCCCAAACATTCTTATTTTATTCTATGTGTGTCTTATCTAATAGGATTTTATAGTTAGCTTCTTCTTTGTGTTCGTTTGACTGGTTAATAATAAATCTAATTAAACCATTGTTGTAATTATTTTTTATTATTTTACAACAATGGTATAAAATAAATTTGGAGGTGCTTTTATGAGCAATGTATTTATAGATACTTTTGAATTAACATATAAGACGGATTTTGATACCATGAAAAAGATGACAGAAAATTTCAAAAAATATAAGACACATAAAAACAATGTAGAATATGTATGTGTTGAATTTGCAGCAATGGGCTTTATTATAAAAAGCAAAAAATGCTCTGATAAAGAACGCAGAGACAGAAATAAGAATTATAGGATAAGTATCATAGTAGATCCCAACAGGGTATACATACCTCATACAAATATTAAGCATATTTGCAATACAGAAGATTTTGATAAAATGATCGATAAAATGGATATGTTAATTTCATTTTGGTTTGAAGATGCCGGGATCACTCTAAATGATTTTACGCTCACAAGGATAGATATTACAAAGGATATTCATGATATTCCCGAAAAGATAATCAGAGAATATATAATGATAATGAGAAGAATGACACTGTACAGCGGCTATGAACTTAACAGGCAGCTTGAAGAAAATACAGAGAATTTCAGACCGGAGGATTCTTTTAATGCTATAAATGTATCTCGGCAAGTTGAGTTTGTGGTATACAATAAGCATCGTGCAGCGATTGATCAGAATTATTCTGATGAGGACAAAGAGTACTACGAAGATACAATGAGAGTGGAGGCTCGCTGTACTAAGGGCTTTATAAAAAAGAAGACAAAGCATATGTCTGTTTCAAGGGCTTTAAGGCACATTTTCGGTAGACGATATGAATATTTAAATGATATATATAACTCTGTATTTTTGTATTATACCGATACCTGCTTTGTACAGAACTATTGGCAGAACAAGATTATCAAAGATAAATTTCAGACCAAACAAAAAAGGGTAGAAAAAATGCATTGGCTGATTATCAGAATGAGTAGTAAGCAAAATTATACTTTAGCTAAGGCATTGGAAAACTACAAAGGGAGCGATGACGCAAAGCTGAATCTTCTGAATTATTTTGATAAAGCAGGTATTTCACCGATACCTATCCAAAGATATGATATTCCATTTATGCAGTCTATTGACTCAATACTTGAATTTGATGAACCAAATGAAGCAGACAGAAAATATTCCAATTACCTAAAACAGAAAACAAGGAGTAAAGAGGTGTTTTTTCATGAACCTGTCAGATGAATTACTTACAGTAAATGAGACCTGCAAGCTGCTGAAAATAAGCAGACCGACTCTGATAAGGCTGCTTAAAAGCGGTGAGATAAAGGGATTCAAGATAGGGAAAAGAGTATGGAAGATCCCTAGATACTACTTATCGGAATACATAAAAAACGGTGGTGGAAAATGATATCACACCATTGTGTGCAGATCAGCTGACCCTCTCGGAGCTTGATCTGCACACGATCGGAGTTCTTGCACTCTGCTCTTCTGTTTCATTTTTTCTCTTTCTGCTCATAATTAAAACCTCCAAAGTAGTGTATCTTCTATTATACACTACTTTGGAGGTTTACACAAATTTTAGGATAGACTCAAGTCTGTGAAACGAGTAAGTCAAAATAAAGAACTCTTGAAAAAAATTATTCCACACTGTTAAAACTGTTGATAATTCAGTAGTTTATTGAATATATTTCGCGATTTTTTTAGACTTTGTGTTCAATTACTGAGTAAAGATTATAAAATATTTCATTGTTTTGCGAAGCTAAAAGACTAATTACGTTTTCGGGATTATTCTGTTCTTTTATTCGTAAAACTGTTTAACATGTTTAACTTTTCGTAAAATTGATAAGCACTGTTTTCTGAATATGTTTGTTTGGTCGGGTTTAGGATGAGGAAACTTTTATTTGCGAGAATGAAAATTTGAAAATTACAATTTCGATTGCATGCAAGTTTGAATAGATAGTCAAGGCACGCATGTTTTATTCAATGAAGTTTGAACTAAGATTTTACAAATTACTTGACATTGGAAATTATCCGTGATATAATATAGCTGATGGATGAGATGAAAAATGCGTTTGCATTTTTCAAAATCTGCTGTTATTACAAAATAGGAGTTGGTAAAAATGGTTTTTTAACTCCTACCACTGATTTGCGTTCTCCATATTAGATTTATGTATAATCCGTGGTAGTAGTAAAATATGGTATATCACTATAAGTATTTGTAGTCAGTAAAACACAGGTACAAACTCTGTGTTAAAACTAAGGAGGACTTAATATGTCAATAAAGTTCAAAGGTAACTCAGGTTTCATCAAGTTGATTGCTTCGTTTTCGGCAGCTGTTTTGCTTTCCACGGGAGTGGTTACTCCGTCTGCGTCGGATGGAATCATTAAGAATCTCTGCGTTCCCACTACAATAACAGCATCGGCTGCTTCGAATCTTTATGTACCCAATCTTAATGGGTCTAATAGAATAGTATGGAAGGCTACATCGTGGGTACCTGTATATGCCTATTCCAATCTGAGTGCAAGAGGTAACTTTTCAAATTTAAATGGCAGTGGAGTAAAGACCTACAGCACGGCTTGCATTGATGCAGGAGACGACTGTTATATATACCGTATGGGCAATAGTGTATCTACTGTTTTTTATCCTGCCGGGAATACATACAAATACGCATACGTCCGGACAAGCGATATTACAAGAGGAAATCGTAACGAAACCAGAAATGCATTTAAGGCTGCTGCAGGTGTAAATACATTTACTTACAATTCTAATGGTGGAACCTTCAATATAGGGTCGATCGATAAAAACGATACTTGCTATCTCCTGAATAAAGTTAATAATGCCTATCAGCTGATATACCCCATTTCCGGAGGAAATTACAAGATAGGTTGGGTAAGTGCAAGTGACTATGCAAGGTTGACCAATTCGGGCGGTGGAAGTATTTCAAATGCTCGTCAGAACGTAGTGAATACTGCACTTCGTGAAGTTGGAGTTGCAGAAACTGGAAATAACAATGTTAAATATAATACTTGGTATTATGGACGAACTATTAACGCAACAGGATATGCTTGGTGTGATGCCTTTGTTAGCTGGGTAGCTAATCGTTCAGGGGTTTCTACGAGCATTATTCCTAAATCAGCTTCCGTTTCCAATACACTTAAATTCTATCGAAATTGTGGTAGATTTTACAAATCACGCTACTATGGCGGTAGTTATACACCCAAAGGAGGTGACTTAGTATTCTACGGAACCAACGGTGGTTGCCATATCGGTATAATTATAGCAAGTCCTGTTAACGGCTATCTTCAGGTGGTTGAAGGCAATGTTCTTTTGAATGGTAAATATCAGGTTGCTAAATTTACTGCAAACAGCAAGCGTACAGTCAACAGCAGCTACGTATATGGTTACGCTTCTCCGAACTATTAAAATTATACTATGAAAAAGAAACCTTCAATCGTGAGTCTTATAGGATATAACACACCATATGCTACAAGGATACAAAGACATGATTAAGTATGTAGATGTATTCTGAAATTCAAATGCGATGAATAATTGAGCCCATGCCGGAGAGTTTGATTCTCGGCAGGGGCTCAATTTGAGGTGTGCAGTATTTTAAGTTTACGAATCGAATAAAAGTAACCGTCACAGATAAGGTAGCCAGTAAAATCTTTCAGAAAAGTCGAGAAATGCTCACCCTTTCTTGTCGGCTGATAATCGAATATTATGTATGATGATTCTGTCACTTATCTTATCGTTGATGTGTCATATAAGTACCAAAAGATGTACGTTATCAGACCGCAGTTTATTATTCCGCTTATTTCATTCTTGAGAAACGCTGCATTAAAATCACTTGAGTATAAAAAACAGCTGCTGATGGTTCAGAATCAAAAGGCTGATCTCACTACATTTGAGAATAATCTCGTAACTTTTAAGAATAGTTTTCTCTATACCTATGAAAATGCTAAAAAGAAGCATCAGGAAGCTATTGACGGTATCGATAAGGCAATAGTTCAGCTTACTAAAATCAAGGAATCTTTGCAGATTTCAGATAAGCACCTTAATGCTGCTAATAATAAGCTTGAAATCGGAATTAACTATTAAACGCCTTACTAAAGATGCAGATTATGTATATGATAAGTTGATAGAAATTCGAGAAGAAAAATAATTATTCGATCAATCATATTGATTAAAAGCGCTCCCCGAGATGTTTGGACAGCTTGGGGAGCATAATTTTAGAATAGCCTAATTTGGTGTTTGGTTAGAGTTTTGAAAACTTTGATATGTTTTAACCTTTAAAGTATTGTCTGTGATAGTGCAAATAGACTTTCATTTCTTCACAAATAAATTCATCAGGTATTCTCATCTTATCGTTGACGTTCAAAAAAAGCTTATCCGTGTCGCTAAGTTGATTTGAAATCATTATTTGCCCATTATCAGAAAATGAGATATAACCTTTATCAAAGAGTTTATCATGGTTAGGACACAGTAGTAATCCATTGAATATGGAGAGCTTTTCATTAGGGTCACTTTTTGACCAAGGTTTAATGTGACTGGCTATTAAAAATGATGCGTTAGAAACACTGCAAAGTGCACATTTACAATGGAATCTCTCAAGTATTTGTTCCCTGAAAACGCCTTGATTAACACGTTGCTTAACAAGACACTCATATTCTTCGCCTTTAATATCAGAATTTGCTTCAACACTACAAATATAGTCATTTAGAGATTTTTGATAATCTTGGAGATATTTCAGCACCTTTTGGTCCATGTCATCATTGCCGTACCAGATATTGCAACGTCCCATTCCAGTGACTGCTATCTTTCTTTTATCACTTGGGATTAAGATTGCTTGTTTCGTTATAATATTATATCCTGCTCCCTCGCATTTTGAACGCTGTGCAGCTATATTATTAGGTATCGGTTGTTTATTTCTATACACAGTAGCATCTATGTAGAAGCCAACAATCTTCGATTGGTGACATACCCAGACAACGAGCACATTATCAATGGAATCGGAATTTGGTGAAGCACCAAAATTTTTTTGAATATTTATAGTATCGTGTGTAGACTGAACATAACCATAGTATAGATTACCATGCCTAGTGAAATTATTAACTTCAAGCGGAACTTTATTTTCGGTATAAGATCCGCCACCGTGATAACCATCTATTACATAACCATTATATTCGTCCATTTCTCTTACGTTGCAATAAAGTATTTTCATTAGAATCACCTCTTGAGAGAAAATTTTTTCAATTATATCATAATATAGTGAAAAAGTCAATAATTGAAAGGAGTGAAACCGCATAGCAAACAGAATCAAGGGCATCACTGTCGAGATCGCCGGCGATACTACCAAACTGCGAAGGCGCTGGAAGGTGTCAATAAAAACATCAAAATAACGCAGACGCAGCTCAAGGTTGTACAGAGACTGCTGAACTCGATCCGACCATAACAGAAAGGATATTGCTGAAAAGTACGGTGTGACTTATTGATATGCTGGTCGTGGGAGTATGAAAAAGGAATAACCTGACATCGTGTTAAAAGTGAGATGCAATGGATCTGCATCTCACTTTTTTCTATCTTCTCATAATAAAATCAATCACACTATACTTATAAATCCTCCACCTGTTGCCGATCTTGAATCCCTCCAGTTCACCTGAATGAAGATATTTCAGCATAGAATTTTTCCCTATTTTCAGAAGCTGCATACACTCCTTGGGGGTAAGGATATCCGGTACTTTTTCAAACATGATAAAACTCCTTTCGCATGAAAAATGTTGGTTTAAAACGGTTTGTTATGTGTTATTTAAGTGTTCAATAAACTGTACACTATTAAAATCGTATAACGAGTTTTTACAGCTATACATTATCCTTTTGTAAACCATTGGTTTAACTGAAAAGGAGGTTTTAATAATGAAAACAAAAGGTATCATGATGCTGATCGGTTCGGTGCTGATGAATATAACAGGCAGACTGATCATCAACGCAGTAAAGAAGAAGGTGAGATGAACATGAATGCAAAAGTATTTGCAGACACATCTTCAATGAGCCGTGAGGAGTGGCTGAAATATCGAACAATGGGTATAGGCGGCTCGGACGTTTCTGTTATCGCAGGGATAAATCCCTATCGTTCGGTTTTTCAGCTGTGGCTGGAAAAGACAGGTCAGACCGAGCCATTCGAAAGTGGGAACGAGTGTACACATTTTGGTACAGTTCTTGAACCCATAGTCAAGCAGGAATTTACCGAAAGAACAGGTATTGAGATAGCTGAACCTAAGTTCATTTATCAGCACCCCGACTATCCTTTCATGTTTGCAAACCTTGACGGTGTAGTCAACGTTGACGGAGAAGACTGTATCTTTGAAGCAAAGACAGCATCAGCCTACAAACAGAACGAGTGGAACACAGGCGTACCGCCTGAGTATATGATACAGATACAGCATTATATGGCTGTAACAGGACTGAAAAAGACGTACATAGCCGCTCTTATAGGCGGTAATCATTTTGTCTATAAGACCGTTGAGCGTGACGATGAAATGATCGCAGATATCATCGAAATGGAACGCAGATTCTGGGAAGAAAATGTCCTTGGCGGTGAAGAACCTTTACCCGACGGCTCCGAGGGTACAACATCATGGCTGAGCGAACACTATTCCGAAAGCAACGGTGAAAGTGTTGAATTACCTGAGGATACAGTGTTTATTTGTGAGGAATATGAAGATATTTCCGAACAGATAGAAGCACTGTCAGCTGAGAAAGACGCTCTTGGCAACCGCCTGAAAGCTATGCTCAAAAATAATGAGACAGGTCTGGCAGGGAAGTACAGGGTCAGCTGGAAAACTGTAAACTCCTCCCGCTTTGACAGTACAAGGTTCAAGGCAGAGAATCCCGAGCTGTACGGTAAATTTGTAAAGCAGTCAAGTTCACGAAGGTTCGGTATATCGGGAGGTGCTACATGAATAACCTTAGCATCAGACTTCTTCGTGCCGATGAGATCGAATGCCGTATAGGTACCATAAGCGATAAAGGACTGTCCCTGCTGCTTTACACAGATGCCCGTGCAGATATGAAGATACTGGACGAGACCTTTGGTATTCTTGGCTGGAAAAGATCTCACCAGTGCATAAACGGAAATCTCTACTGTACCATCGAACTATGGGACGAGGATAAAAAGCAGTGGATATCCAAACAGGACGTGGGAACTGAAAGCTATACCGAAAAGGAAAAAGGTCAGGCTTCGGATAGCTTCAAAAGAGCCTGCTTTACTGTAGGTATAGGAAGAGAACTATATAGCGCTCCTCATGTATGGGTGTCTGCTCAGAAGTGCAGGATACAGAGGCGCGGAGATAAGTTCGTCTGCTTTGATAAATTCTCTGTAGGACATATCGTGTACAGCGATGAACGTGAGATAGTCGGGCTCACTATAATCAATTCCGATACAGGTGAAGTGGTCTATAACGGCTACAAGAGATCACAGAAGAAAACAGCATGAGTTATGCCTCTTGGCGATGATCGTCAAGGGGCTTTTTGTATTTGGAGGAACTTTTATGAATGAGATCTATGAGTGTGCAAACTGCGGATGCACCATTGAAAATGAGGAAGACCTTTACGAAGTTGAAGACCAGATAATATGTGAGGACTGCTTCAACGATGAGACATTTACCTGCAGTCACTGCGGAGACAGATTTTTCTACCGTAATTCTGTATCCGATGATAATACAGCTATATGTCAGAACTGCTATGACAACTACTACCGCCGATGTGAACGATGCGGGTGTATCATCCATGATGATAATGTGTACTGGGACGGTGATTATCCCTATTGCAGTGACTGCTATGATGAAGAAGAACAGTGCAGGCATATCCATGATTACGGATATAAGCCTGTGCCTATCTTTTACAGATGCAGTGATGAAGGTGAAAATGTCCGCTGTTACGGAGTTGAACTGGAGATAGACAGGGGAGGGAAGGACGATGACAACGCAGATACCCTTGAAAGCATTTCAAACAGGGAAGAAGAGATCCTCTACATAAAATCGGACGGTTCTCTTGACGAGGGTATGGAGCTTGTAAGTCATCCCTGTTCTTTATATTTCCACAAGTATGACTTCCCCTGGGAAGAGATAATGAAAAGGGCAGTACGTCTGGGATACAGGTCACACAACACAAGCACCTGCGGTCTTCATGTACATATAGGCAGGTGTTCCCTGGGTAACACATACGAACGTCAGGAAGATGTCATAAGCAGGATACTGTTCTTCTTTGAGAGCCACTGGAACGAACTTTTCAGATTCAGCAGACGTTCCGAAGAATCTGCTGAACACTGGGCAGCAAGACACGGCTACGAAGACAGACCTAAGGAGATACTAGAAAAAGCCAAGAAGAGCAGCAAGGGCAGATATGCCTGCGTGAACATAACCAACATCAGCACAGTGGAGATAAGGCTGTTCAGAGGTACGCTGAAGTGGAATACCTTTATGGCATCTCTTGAACTTGTGGACGCTATATGCGAAAACGCTATACGACATAGTGATGAAGAACTGCATAAACAGTCATGGGCAGATTTTGTTATGGATTTAAGCCCAGAATATACCGAGCTGATAACCTATCTGAAAGAGAAAAGGCTCTATGTGAATGAGCCGGTTGAAACTGAGGAGGAAGATTGATATGTGCGCTATATTTGGATTTGTGAACTACCGTCATGCAATAAGCGGAAGGCATATGAAAGAACTGGTAAACAGGCTGGCAGTTGAATCTGAAGTCAGGGGGACGGATGCAACTGGTATAGCCTATGTAAAGAATGATGAACTGAAGGTCTACAAAAGACCGAAGCCTGCCCACAAGATGAGGTTCTATTTCCCCGAGGATACTGCGATACTGACTGGTCACACAAGGATGACCACACAGGGCAATGCGAAATACAACTATAACAATCACCCTTTTACCGGACATACTGCGGAGGGTGATTTTGCGCTCTGTCACAACGGAGTTTTATTCAATGACGATATTCTTCAGAAGGATGAAAACCTTCCTGAAACACATATAAAGACAGATACCTATGCGGCTGTACAGCTGATAGAGAAATACGGCAATCTCAGCTTTGAGACCATAGCTAAGATGTGCGAGACAGTCAAAGGCAATTTCGTATTCACCATTCTTAATGATGACAATACACTTTATCTGGCTAAGGGTGACAATCCTCTGTGCATCGTACATTTCAAGCAACTGGGGCTGTATGTGTATACCTCTACCAGAAAGATAATGGAGGAAGTGATAGAGAACACATTCCTGAAAATATACAAGTTCGATTTTGTAACATCAGAGGAAGGAGATATTATCCGCATAGACAAGAACGGCGTACTGACAAGGAGCAAATTTGAATTTGAGGACTATTTTGCACTTGAACGTCATTGGAATCATGCATCATACGGTCATCACCCTGATTATCTTTACGAGCTCTGCAATCTGTTCGGGCTGACGGTGGACGATATTTCTCTTCTTTATGAAATGGGTTACTGCGATGAAGACATTGAGATGATGCTGGATGACAGGGATTATCTAAATATGTGTCTTGAAGAGGCTAAGGAATACTACGGAGACTGGCTTATGGAAGAAAGCTATGGTGTTAAGGTTTAGGGAAAGGAGATAGCTATGGGTTACAGATTTGACGGAAACAAGTATATTACAAGGGGAATAGAAGCGGAGATACCTTCTGCTATACAGGTTATGATGTTTGAAAGCCTTGCGTTAATGGAGCGCAAGGCAGGAGAGCTGGACAGGCTGCAGGTATTTAAGCTGACTACAACAGAAAAAGACGGTACCTTCCTGCTTAACATAAGGCACGAACAGGAGATACCGGAAGCGTCGATGGATTACTTTATGCCGGTGGATGCGGCGATCAATACTAAGGTCTATATTATTGATGATGTGGATCATGTTACTATGCTTTTGGCGGAGGAGTATTAGTTTCTATGTATCTTTATTTATGAAAGGCGTGATAAAAAATGGTAGTAATGAATCCGAAAGGTGAGGTAGTTATCGCTCACCGCGGCAAAAAGGAACTTCGTGTAAAGTTTTGCAAGGACGGGATCAGAGCACGTTCAGAACTTGGGTACAAGTCCTTTTATCTGTACAATAAAGATATGTATATAAGATCGACAGATAAAGGATATGTCACTGAAAATATGCAGTTCGCACTTATAAGGATCGAGAGATTCCTGATAAATGCTATTAACGTGATCGGTGCCGGGTTTGAAGAAAATGCTATACCATCCGAATCTCATAAAGCTGCTGAATTGCTTATGCAAAATGTAAGTGATACTAAAATGACTTCAATCGAAAGATGGGCAGATTTCAACAAAAAGGTTGATCGTTTGGGTGGATGGTTAGCAAACTGGTAGCATAAATGATAAAGATCACGGTCTATTATGGGCTGTGATCTTTTTTAGTAGTGAGATCATAAATTTAAGTTCGTAGAATATCTGAGTCAAGGGGTATTTAAGATAAAAACGCACACTGATTTTTGATGTATATCACAAAATCTTTCTTTGATTAATCTAATATAATTTGATATTATTGACAGTTTATTATTCTCGTGATATACTATATTATTAGATGAATAATTGTGCTATTTTAGAGTTTATGGCGTTATATAAACTATATCAACAGAAAAAGAAAAGGTGCCATTAACACGAATGGCACCTGACTATTCAACATTAGGCGGATTAGATGGGATACCGCCATACCCTACGGCATATAAAGCCTTATCTTAGAACTCTGATGAATATTGATAAACTAATAAATCAATGCGTTTAAAAATAAGCCTCTGATGAATATTGATAAACTAACAGCAGTTTTCTAAGTTCAAGTTTATTATATCACGAAATTTTAATTTTGTCAACACTTTGGGAGGAAAAAACATGGGAAACTATTACCTTGGTCTGGATGTAGGTATCGGTTCTATAGGTTGGTCTGTTATAAATATTGAAAAGAAACGTATAGAAGATTTTGGTGTAAGACTTTTTGATTCAGGTGAGGACGTAAAAAATAAAAATAGCTTTTGTCAGCAGAGAAGATCCAAACGCGGGATTCGCCGTCGTTATAGGAGGAGAAGTCACAGAAAACTGCGTTTGAAAAATTACTTGAGTGTTATAGGTCTGACTACGTCAGAAAAAATCGACTATTATTTTGAAACTGCTGATAATAATGTAATACAACTGAGGTACAGGGGCTTATCTGAAAAACTGACACCCGAAGAGATAGTGGCTTGTCTTATTCATATCTGCAATAATCGTGGATATCGGGACTTTTATGAAGTCAATATAGATGATATTGAAGACCCTGATGAGAGGAAAGAATATGGTGCCATAGATGATATAAAAAGATTGATGGACGATGGAGAATATCGAACTCCTGCTGAAATGATATGTAAATGCAGCGAGTTTGATGAACCCAATTCTGTATACAGAAAATATCATAATTCTGCTGCTTCTGAAAAGCATTATTTGCTGACCAGACATATGCTAGAGAAAGAGGTCAGTCTTATCCTTGAGCATCAAAGCAAGTATTATGATATTCTAGATAATAAAGTTATAGCTTCAATCAAAGATATTATTTTCGCACAAAGAGATTTTGAAACGGGTCCCGGTAATGAAAATGACAAGTATCGCAAATTTACCGGTTATCTTGATAGCTTAGGAAAATGCCAATTCTTTCAAGATCAGGACAGAGGCTGCAGATTTACTGTTATTGCGGATATTTATGCTTTTGTAAACGTATTATCGCAGTACACATATACAAATAGCAGTGGAGAAAACAAATTTGATGCAACATTTGCAAACGAACTGATAAATAGTGCCCTTAAAAAGGGTTCTATGGATAAACGAGAACTGAAAGCTATTGCTAAATCCTATCATATTGATATTAATGATAAAACCGGTGATACATCGCTGACTAAATGCTTTAAATACATTAAGATTGTCAAACCTTTTTTTGAAAAATATGGTTTTGATTGGGATAAAATAATTGAGAACTATACCGATACAGATAATAACATTCTTAACAGGATAGGAATTGTTCTTTCTCAGGCACAGACACCAAGACGAAGAAGAGAAAAGCTTAAAGCGCTGAACCTTGGACTCGATGAAAGCTTGATAAATGATCTGACTAAGCTGAAATTATCAGGTACTGCCAATGTGTCTTACAAATATATGCAGGGAAGTATTGAGGCTTTTTGTGAGGGCGATCTATACGGAAAATTTCAAGCAAAATTCAATCAGGAAATTCCTGATGTAGATGAGAATGCAAAACCTAAAAAGCTTCCGCCATTTAAAAATGAAGATGACTGTGAGTTCTTTAAAAATCCTGTTGTGTTCAGATCGATAAATGAAACCAGGAAACTAATAAATGCAATAATTGACAAATATGGTTATCCCGCAGCGGTTAATTTGGA
Organism: Hominimerdicola alba; assembly: GCF_900109655.1. GTDB lineage: Bacteria > Bacillota > Clostridia > Oscillospirales > Ruminococcaceae > Hominimerdicola > Hominimerdicola alba_B. The sequence continues at coordinate 3,258 of NZ_FOAT01000015.1, read as the reverse complement.
AACAGCAGACGAGCTAAACAAAACGTTTGAAGACAGGGCAATAGATACAAAGAGAAAGAATGATAATGAAAAGGAAAATGATAGGATAGTTAAGGAGATATGTGAGTGTATCAAATGCGATGAAGCCCAAGCGCGCCATCTAATAGAGAAGTATAAGCTTTGGGAAGCTCAGGAAGGCAAATGTTTGTATTCAGGCAAAACTATAACTAAAGAGGATATGCTGAGAGATAAGGACAAGCTTTTTGAAGTCGACCATATCATACCCTATTCTTTGATACTGGATAATACAATTAGTAATAAGGCATTGGTATATGCAGAAGAAAATCAGCGTAAGGGTCAGCGTACTCCTTTGATGTATATGAATAATACTCAAGCATCAGATTATCGCATAAGGGTCAATGCGATGCTTAAAAGCAAAAAATGTAACAAGAAAAAGTATCAATATTTGATGCTTCCGAATCTTAATAATCAAGATCTGTTAAGTGAATGGAAAAGTCGTAATCTCAATGATACAAGGTATATATGTAAGTATCTTGTTAATTATCTCAGGAATAATCTTAGATTTGACAGATCGTACGAATCAAAAGATGAAGAGGATATAAAAATACGAGATCACGCCAGAGTGTTTGCGGTCAAGAGCAGATTCACCTCAACGTTTAGACGGTGGTGGCTCAATGAAAAAACATGGGGTAGATATGATAAAGCCGAACTTAAAAAGCTTACATATTTAGACCATGCTGCTGACGCAATAGTTATTGCTAACTGTCGTCCGGAATATGTTATTCTGGCAGGCGAAAAGATGAAACTGAATAGAATGTACCATCAGGCAGGTAAAAAGATTACTCCAGAATATGAGCAGAGCAAAAATGCTTGTATAGAAAGTCTTTTCAAGTATTACAGAATGGACAGACGAACTTCGGAAAGATTACTTTCAGGTCATGGTAGACTTTCGCCAATAATACCTAATCTGAGTGATGAAGTAGATAAACGTCTTTGGGATAAAAATATCTATGAGCAGTTCTGGAAAAATGATGAAGATAAGAAAAGCTGCGAAGAACTGTACCGTGAAAATGTTATGTCTCTTTATAAAGATGATCCCAAGTTTGCAGCATCGCTAAGAATGCCTGTGATCTCGCTAAAACCCGATCATAAGTACAGGGGCTCAGTAACAACCGACAATGCTATCTGCGTAAAAGAAATTGATGGTAAGATGATTCAGTTGAGCAGGAAATCAATATCGTCTATAACTGAAAAGGATATTGATAAGATATACACTGATGACAGAATACTCATAGATTCATTGAGAAGTATTTTTGAACGAGGGAGCTATAAAGATGTTGGAGAGTATTTGAAAAAGACTGATCAGACATTCTTTACTACAAGCAATGGTATGCGTGTCAACAAAGTTACTGTAAAGAGCACAGCACCTGGAAGATGGCTCAGAAAGGATATAGATGGCAGCAACTTCTCAATGCTTGATGACAGGAGTTATTATTGCATTGAACTCTATAAGGACGGTAAAGGTAATAACAACTTACAGGGCATAGCTATGAGTGATATCGTTCATAAAAACGGTAAGCTGTGGTTAAAACCGGATTTTAAGTATCCTGATGATTATAGTGCTCATGTTATGTATTTTTTCCCGGGAGATTATATTCGTATAAAAACATTTAGTAAAAAGTCTGGTGAAAAGTTGAAATTTGAAGGCTATTTTAAATCAATTAAAAGTGTAAATGAGAACAGTTTTAGGTTTATTTCTGATAACAAACCTTGTGCTGAAGATAAGAGGGTAGCCGTTGCTCAAAAGGATATCGTTATTAAGTTGACTGTAGACCTGATGGGAAAAATTCAAGGAGAAAATGATGGAAGGGGGATATCATGTGGAGAACCGTTATCGTTACTAAAGGAGAAAAGCTAATACTCCGAGATAACTGGCTCGTAGTGTATTCAGATCATACAGAACAGCGTGTTCCGTTGGGAGATATATATTCTGTTGTAATAGATAACAGAGCTGCTTTGGTAAGTGTCAGCCTTATGGCTGCACTTGCTGAGGCAAACATCCATGTAATATTCTGTGATAACAAACATATACCAACTGCTCTTATGCTTCCTATGAATACACACTACAAACCGTTTGGTGTCATTAAACGACAATTGGCACTGTCAGACGAGTTTAAGGCAGTGTTATGGCAGCGGATAATTCAACAAAAATTGACAAATCAAATAATATGTCTAAAGCTGGCGGGTTTATCTACTGATGAAATAGAACCTATTGAAGAAATGGTCAGTGAGGTACTTCCGAATGATAAGACAAACCGCGAAGCTGCTGCAGCTAAAAGATATTTTATTGCTTTATTCGGTAATTCATTCAGACGGATAAAGGATGATGTAACTAATGCTGCACTGAATTATGGTTATGCTATCATTCGCTCTGCTGTTGCAAAAACACTTGTAGCCTACGGTTATAATTGTGTGCTGGGAATTCATCATATAAATGAACAGAACGCATATAACCTTGCTGATGATATGATGGAGCCCCTTCGCCCATTGGTCGATCTATGGGTAGATAACTCTCGTGACAATCTGTTTGAAGAGCTTTCCAAAACAAACAGGCGAGATCTTGTTGGTCTTGTAAATGTTCCGATAAAAATGGGTAAAAAGAAGACAAGAGTGAGATATGCAATAGATAAGTATATTTCAAGCCTGACAAGTGCAATAGAGAAAAACGATCCGGGATTACTACAGCTTCCTACCCTTATACAGATAGATGAAATGTTCGAGGATGATGAGGATGGTTAACAGGTTTATGAGAATAATGGTGTTTTTTGATCTTCCTGTTGTTTCAAAAGCGGACAGGAAAGAATATTCGAGATTCCGAAAATTTCTTATAAATGATGGATTTATAATGATACAGTTTTCTGTTTATTCAAGAACTGTCAGAAATCATGATGATGCTAAAAAGCATTGCAAAACAATCGAAGCCAATCTTCCTCCAAAAGGGTCGGTAAGAGTTCTTACGGTCACAGAAAAACAATACGATTCGATGAAACTCCTTGTCGGAGAAAGGTTAAAAACAGAAAATCTTCTTGACAAAAAAGATATAATTGAGTTATAATAATTATAACACATATTATAGTGATGAGCATGGTTTATAATGCAATACTCATACCTTAACAACGCTGATGATTATTGTAGATTGTTTTGATTGACGAAATCATCGGTTTTAGTCCTCTGATGAATATTGATAAACTAATACAA
>NZ_FOAT01000026.1 GCF_900109655.1 Hominimerdicola alba | reverse complement strand
GGCTGGTCGGGGACTAACTTCGACAGACCCGATTTTCAGCGCATGGTCAGAGATATGGAGAACGGAAAAATCGGCACTGTCATAACAAAAGATCTCAGCCGACTCGGGCGTGACTACCTCATGACAGGTCAATACATCGAGATAATATTCCCCGAACATGACGTGCGATATATAGCCATTAATGACAACGTGGACACTCAGAAGTCTGAGAACGATATGATGGTCTTCAGAAATGTGTTCAACGACTTTTACGCCCGTGATACCTCCAAGAAGATCAAAGCAGTATTCAAGGCGAAAGGAATGTCGGGGAAACCGCTTTCTCCGATCGCACCTTATGGGTACAAGAAGTCTGAACAGGACAAAGATCAATGGGTCATAGACGAGGAAACCGCACCTGTTGTCAGAAAAATTTTCCGCCTTTGCATCGAGGGCTACGGTCCGATGAAAATCGCAAATATCCTGACTGATGAGAAGATCCTTCGACCGACTGCCTATAACGAGCTAAAGTCCACAGGACAGATAACCTGTGAAAAGCCCTATCGCTGGAACTGCAAGTCGGTGGTCGGAATACTTGAAAGGCAGGAGTATCTGGGAAAAATCGTGAATTTCAAGACCAGGCAGAAGTCATACAAATGCCATAAAACACTGTACAATCCTGCGGAAGACAGAATGATTTTTGAGAATACCCATGAGCCGATAATCAGCGAGCAGGATTTTTACGTAGTTCAGGAGATACGCAAAAACAGAAGGCGCAAGCAAAAAACCAACGAGATCAACCCGTTCTCGGGGATAGTTTACTGTGCCGACTGCGGCAAACTTATGTACATCTGCCGACACTCAAAAGAGGGTAAGAGCACCGAACATTTTAAATGCGGGAGTTATTCGTATGACAGCAAGGTGTGCTCAGCGCACTACATAAGGACGGTGGTGCTTGAACAGGTAGTCCTTGCGGAGATGAACAGCATTCTCGATACAGTCACAAAGAATGAAGAGGAATTCGTTCGCACAACTATTGACAGCAGAAATGCCGAGTATCTGAGCGAGGTCAAGAACGCGAAAAAACTGTTGACAAAGTCCGAAAAGCGAATAACTGAGCTGGACAGGCTGTTTACAAGGCTTTACGAGGATAACGTTTCGGGTAAGATCAGCGATTCACGATTTGAAGTGATGTCCAAAAACTATGAGAATGAGCAGGAACAGCTTAGGATCAAGGTCGCAGAGCTTACTAAGTTCATCGAAGACAAAGAGCAGAAATGCTCGGATATTCACGATTTCATCGAGCTAGTCAAGAAGATAAAGCACATCGACGAGCTGACACCCAAGAATCTGCGTGAAATGATCGAAAGGATAATAGTCCATGAACCTGATAAATCCAGCGGTCACAGGACGCAGGAAATCGAGATCATTTTCAGGTTCAATGTTGTAAAGTCGAGGATAGTACTTGACGGAAGAGATTTCGATAGGCGTAAAAAAGCCGCATAAGGCGGTATTCGTGCTTTATCGCTAGTGAACATTTGGTCAAGCTTTTCGCGAAAGGGTCCTAACGCCGGACGGGCGGATTTCGCGGCAGAAAACCCGCGCCCCAACCAAATTAAGCCGCGAATAGAGCTTTGGCTCAAGCCTTTCGCGAAAGGCTTGCGGGAGTTTGAGGGCAGAGCCCTCAATCACCAAGGCACGAAACCAAAATGCAGAGCGAACTTTAAAATCACAGCGAACTTCCCGCCCAAATAGGCGCGGCAATAACAAAAATCGGAGCGTGGACAATACAAACGTCTACGCTCTTTCTATCTGCGGAGAATTATTGCCGCGCCTGCTGTCAAACAGCGAAGCGTCTTTGACAGCTCGCCCCGCAAGGGGCGACCTTGGCTACCGCAGTACGTATGGATAAGAGTGCCGCACTCTGTAACGCTTGAAACATATATCAGTCCAAAAATCAGGACTTTACTTATACATTCGGACATTTGCTTGTGGTCAATAGTTTGTGAGGTTTCGCCCCTCGTTCCTCGGGGCGAGAAATCGGATTCGCTTCGCTGTCCGATTTCAGGCGCGGCAATATACTTACGCGGATAGTTTGTGCGGTGGCATACGTTCGCATACGCTCGGATTTTTGATATTGCCGCGCCTTTTTGACAGGGTCGGAAGTTCGCTGTTCTATTTATTGCTTTGTTGGCGCGTCGCTTTTGCGCCTTGACCGAGAGGCTCTGCCTCTCGAGCTCTCCGCAAGCCTGCTGGCGCGAGGCATATGCCGACGCAGTCGCATAAACCGCGCGCTTTGATTCGCGGCATAGTTTGGTTGGTGCGCGGGTTTTCTGCCGCGGAATTTTTTGGTCAGATAATTCATTTTTGGTATCTTTACTTTTCACATATCCTGTGATATAATAAAAAAGATAATGCACATATTTTCATCGGGAGGTGGGGGCTTTGTACTGCAGGCTTTATATGCATACGGATATGTCCCGCGAGGATGTTGTCGGGGTGCTTGAAAAGCGTTTCGGCAGGGCGAAAAAGCGCGGGATCTCGGACTATGGGTTTGGCAGGTTCGATATCATGATACGCAATAACGATGAGTTTCACCCGGACAGGCTGCGTATGTATCCCGACGGGTTTCTGTATTATGAGCTTACTGCTGAGGCGGATGTATATGAAGATATTATCCCGACGATGGACGCGATATCAAAGGTGCTTTGGGGCGCGGGGATACCGACTGTGGTGTCTTGCGATGAGGAAGAAGAGCTGAATCGCTACATTATGGGACTTTGAGTTGGGGCTGCGGAAATGGCGCTAATACGCGGGTGTCTTGGCACTGTGTGATCCGAACGGAAGAATTTATCTGCCGCGGGTGCGGTACGGAAATAGAGTGCAGGAAAGATCAGGGAAAATGACAGGAGAAAGTTATGCTGGTAAAGATCGAACATTTATATAAATATTTTAATGGCGAGCCGCTTTTGAAGGATATAAACCTTGTCATCGAAAACAGGGAGACCATTGGTCTTATCGGTGTGAACGGCTGCGGAAAATCCACGCTTCTGAATATTCTGACAGGGAGCATGGGCTTTGACAAGACTGATGACGGTCTGGGGTCGGTGGAGATATCGCAGAACTGCACCATAGGTTTTCTGCGGCAGAACAGCGGGCTGGAAAGTGATTCCACCATTGATGCGGAGCTTCACAAGGCTTTTGACAAGCTTCTGGCGGCACGCAAGAGAATGGACGAGCTGGAACAGCAGATGACGGGTCTTGCGGGGGCTGAACTGGAGACTGTCAGCGCGGAATACTCGGAGCTTTCGGCGTATTTTGAGGCTAATGACGGTTACAGGATAGATGTGAACATCAGCCGCATACTCAACGGTATGGGCTTCGGGGATGTGCCCCGTGACAGGGTGATATCATCCCTTTCGGGCGGTGAGAAGACACGTCTGGCACTGGCGAAGCTTCTGCTGGAATGTCCCGACCTTTTAATACTTGACGAGCCTACCAACCATCTGGACTTTACCACGCTGATGTGGCTGGAAGACTACCTGAAAAGCTACAAGGGCTCAATACTGATAGTATCTCACGACAGATACTTCTTAAACAAGATATGCACCAGGATATGCGAGATAGAGCTGGGCAGGCTGACCTCTTACAAGGGCGGATATTCGGCTTATGTGGTGCAGAAGAAGCACAATGCGGAACGTCAGCTGAAGGAGTGGGAATCTCAGCAGGAGGAGATAAAGAAGCTGGAGGAGTACATAGCCAAGAACAAGGTTAGGGCTTCGACGGCTAAGATGGCGAAATCGCGGCAGCATATGCTGGACAGGATAGAGCGCATCGAGAAGCCTTTGATGTTCACAAGACCGCCCAAGATAAAGCTGGAATACGATATCGAGCCTACCAAGGACATTGTCAAGGTGATAGACTGTCCGCTGGTGGTGGGTGAGGGCGAGAGCCGCAAGACCCTGATAAACAGCCTTGATATGCACATCAGGCGGGGCGAGCACGCGGCTATAATCGGGTCAAACGGCATCGGCAAGACTTCCATACTGAAGCTGATACAGAATATCATACCCCATGAGCGGGGAAACATCGTGTGGGGCGGAAACGTGAAGATCTCCTACTTTGAGCAGGAGCACAACATACTGCACATGGGCAGCACGGTCATTGATGAGATGCTGGACAGGTTCCCCTCGATGACACCTGCGGAGGCGAGAAAGGCGCTGGGTTCGGTACTTTTGACGGGCGAGGACGTATTCAAGCCCATATCGGTGCTCAGCGGCGGCGAGAGGGCTAAGCTGTGTTTTGCTATAATGGCGTACACACGCGGTAACGTGCTTATCCTCGATGAGCCTACGAACCACCTTGACCTGAACACCAAGGAAGTTCTGGAAGATGTGCTGGCGGAATTCGGGGGTACTATTATACTTGTATCCCACGACAGATACCTTATCAACAAGGTGGCTGACAGGATAATCGAGGTAAAGGCGGACGAGGTGAACTGCTACGAGGGCAATTTTGACGCTTATGCGGCGGCTGTGAGTGCGGCTGACAAGTCGGCGGCGGAGGCAGCTGCGGAGCAGAAGCGGATTCAGGCGGAGCAGGACAGGCGTGAGCAGAAGGAGATAAGCTACCGCAGCAAGGAGCAGCGTCAGCTGGAGGCGAAGCGCAGGGCGCGTCTGAAAGAGCTGGAGGAGCTGATAGAGCAGGCTGAGGTGGATATCTTCAGGCTGGAGAACGAGATAGCTGACCCCGATGTTGCGGCGAATTTTGAGCTGATGACGGAGAAATGCAACGCTCTTGAGGCGAAGAAGACCGCGCTTGACGAGATGATGGACGAGTGGGCGAGTCTGGAATAAACTGGATATGAATTTGGCGGAGAACGGCTGTACCTTGGTACGGCGGTCCTCCGCTTTTTGTTTTATCGGCTAACCCTTTAGCACACTGCTTCATACGCCAATATAATATATTCGAGGTATTCTTCCCCCCGCCTGCGGCGGGGGAAGAATACCGTCAACTATTGATAATGCCTGTTTAAAGGTTGTATAGAATGGTGTATCAGCGGGATAAACGTATTTTGTTTTATCGGCAGTTCGCGGGTGGGCGGGCTGTCGGTTTTTGATTTTGGGGTATTTTTGGTGGTTCGGTAAGGGGCAAAAAAGCATTTTTTGATGTTTTAACATATTTATATTTGAATGCGGGTTTCTTGTGAGATGTACACAGTTTTACGGATGGGAGTTTGGTGAAACAAATGTTTTATCATTTAATTCGGACATATTTCTGCAAGAGTTGTACAAAAACGTACAACTTTTTGGGGGTAAAAGGGTGATAGTGAAAAGGCTTTTTTGAGGAAGCCAAGAAAAGGAGGAACTATTATGAAAATTACACCAACAAAATTTGCGAAGATGTTTGTGAGGACGAGAAACGGTTCGGAGACGGCGGTGAGGCTGGGGTTCAGCCCTGAGGAAGCCAAGGAGCTTGAAGCGGATATGCTGGCGATGAAGTCGGTGAAGCGGGCGATACGCAAGCTGGACAGTGATGATATCCAGAACCTGTGTTATGTGAAGACGGGGCTTTCGCGGCTGGCATTCGGGAGCATTAACGATGCGGCGGCTCTGCTTTTTGCGGATGAACCTACAAGGGAAGAAGTGCTTTCTGCTGACCTTTTCAACGTATCGGAGATAAAGAAGGTCAAGGGGGGCGGTGTTGAGATGAAGTTTTTTGACAGGCAGAAGGCTCTGGAGAAGCTGGTGGAGCTTGACCCTGAACTTAAGGAAGTATCGGCGGCGCAGGAGTTTTTGAATGCGGTGTACGGCGGTTCGCAGGATATGGACGAAACGGAGATAGAAGGGGGAGATCTTGATGAGTAGGAAGATAGGTGCGGAAAGGGCTTGGAAGAAGGTTCTGGCGGAATTGGCTGTGCTTATGCCCGAGCTGAAAGAGGTGAAAACGGCGGAGGAGTTTCTGGCGGCGGTGGGGGTAAGTCCGCCCGAAACAGGGGAAACAGCCGAGAACGGGGGCGGTGCTGATGAGTAGGAAGCGGTACCCCTTGGTGTTTTCGGCTAAGCAGAGATTTCTGTTCAAGTGGTGGGCGAACTCTGCTTACAGGAAGTATGACGGGATAATCTGCGACGGTGCTGTGCGGTCGGGAAAGACAAGCTGTATGGCGCTGAGTTTTCTGGTGTGGTCCATGGGGCGGTTCAACGGGAAGAATTTCGGGTTCTGCGGGAAGACGATAATAAGTCTTAGGAGAAATCTGGTGACGGAACTGCTGAGATGGGCGGAAAAGCTGGGGTTCACGGTGGCGGAGAACGTATCGAAGAACTACATGGACGTGGATTTCGGCGGGAAAAGGAACAGGTATTATCTCTTCGGGGGAAGAGATGAAGCTTCGGCGGCGCTGATACAGGGTGTCACGCTGGCGGGGATACTTATGGACGAAACGGCACTTATGCCGCGGAGTTTTGTGGAGCAGGCGGTGGCGAGGTGTTCGGTGAGGGGGTCGAAGCTGTGGTTCAACTGCAACCCTGATAATCCCTATCACTGGTTCAAGCGGGAATGGATAAACAAAGCGGCGGAGAAGAATCTGCTGTACATACATTTTGAGCTGAATGACAACCCCTCGCTGAGCGAGGAAGTGAAAAGGCGGTACGAGAGGCTTTATTCGGGTGCGTTTTACGAGAGGTTCGTTCTGGGGCGGTGGAGTGCGGCTGAGGGGCTGGTATATCCCATGTTTGACGAGAAGAAATATGTTATCGAGGAAGCACCAAATGATTGCGAAAGGTTCGCGGTGAGCTGTGACTACGGGACAGTCAATCCGAGCAGTTTCGGGCTTTGGGGGCTGAAAGAGGACATATGGTACAGGATAGGGGAGTACTACTACGATTCGGCGAGAGAGGGCAGCAGACGTACCGATGAGGAACACTATGAGGCTCTGGAAGAGCTGGCGGGGGACAGGGAGATAGACTACGTGGTCTGTGACCCCTCGGCGGCTTCGTTCATACAGTGCATACGCAGGCACGGCAGATATCGGGTGATACAGGCGAAGAACGATGTGATATCGGGGATACGCAGGACACAGGATATGATACGTGACGGACGTCTGAGGTTCGGGGCTGAATGTAAGGACATACTGAGGGAGTTCACGCTTTACAGGTGGGAAGAAAGCTCGGGGAGAGATCAGCCCATAAAGGAGAACGATCATGCTATGGACGATATGAGGTATTTTGTGAGTTCGCTGGAAGAGGATACCGGTGGCGGATTCGCTGTGATATCGGTATGATTTGAGGAAAGGAGAGGACTCGGATTGAAGATATTCGGGAGAAAGGACAGGGTAGATAAGACCTACGAAAGGCAGTGCTTTTCGGCTGAGGCGGGGGAGAGCATATTCCGTCTGGCGGCGGACGAGGGGTGCCTTGAAGGGGGGATATACGACGGGCTGAGGGCGACGGTGCCTGTGATAGATGCCTGTTTCGGGAAGATAATACGTCTGGTGGGAGATTTCAAGGTCATGGCGAGAGATGAGAGGTTCAGCGATGAGCTGGAAAGCTTTTGCAGAGAGGTGACTGTGGGTATATCTGGAAAAAGCCTGAACACCTTTGCGGATATGTACCTGGACAGTCTGCTGACCTACGGCAGGGCTGTGGGCAGGATAGTGACGGACAGGGAGACTATGACCGTCAGGGGGCTGGTTGTGGGGGACAGCAGTCTTTTCAGGGTGAAGCAGGGTAAGGGGGCGCTGGACAGGGAGTTCTGTTTTTATGGGGGCGGTGAGGTGATGAAAGTCCCCGAGCCCGAGAAACTGCTTTACACGGTGATGAATCCCAGCCCGAAACACCCTGACGGAGTATCGGTACTGCGGGGGTTGCCCGCCATAAGCAGTGTGCTGATGAGGATATACCAGTGCATCGGGCAGAACTTTGACAGGGTAGGAAATGTGCGTTATGCGGTGACTTACAAGCCTGCGGAGGACGGTTCGGACAAGAGGTACGCAAGGGAGAGGGCGCAGGAGATAGCGGCGGCATGGGCTGACGGTATGCAGAGCGCCAAGAACGGCATAGTCAAGGATTTTATCACGGTGGGCGATGTGGGTATAAAGGTCATCGGGGCGGAGAATCAGCTTATCGACACGGAGGTGCCTGTGAGACAGCTACTGGAACAGCTGATAGCGAAGCTTTCGGTGCCGCCATTTCTGCTGGGGCTGAACTGGTCTACCACGGAGAGGATGAGCAGTCAGCAGGCGGACATACTGACAAGCGAGCTGGAGTATTACAGGCGTTTGCTGGAGCCTGTACTCAGAGACATATGCGAGGCTTTTCTTAGGACCTGCGGCACGGACTGCGGGGTGGATATCGAGTGGGGGAACATTAATCTTCAGGACGAAGAAGCGCTGGCGAGGTCGAGGCTGTACAACGCTCAGGCGAGGAAGATAGAACTTGAAAACGAAGCGGAAGAAGAGAGGAGAAGCGGGAAATGAACGGAGAGAAGATGGGAATCACGGAAGAGGTAATGGAGAAGATAAACCGTCATGCGGTGGGTGAGCTGAAAGGGGAGCAGGTGTACTGTTTCAGCGTACTGCTTTGCGACAACGACGTTGACAGGGACTATGAGAGGTTCTCAGATGAAGCGCTGGACAGGCTGGCGGGACTGTTTGTGGGCAGGACAGGGATATTCGACCATGACCACAGCAGCAGGGGTCAGACGGCGAGGATATACGATACGGAGGTGAGGTCTTATCCTGAGAGGAAGACTGCGGACGGCAGGGCTTACAGGGCGCTGATAGGCTTTGCCTACATGGTGAGGACGGAGGACAACAAGTCGCTGATAGCGGAGATAGAGGGTGGCATCAAGAAAGAGGTATCGGTGGGATGCTCGGTGGCGAAGCGGATATGCTCGGTGTGCGGGGCTGACGGTGCTAAGGGTGGCTGCTCGCATATCAAGGGCAGGAGCTACGGCGGAAAGCTTTGCTATGTGACCCTTGATGAGCCTGTTGATGCTTACGAGTGGAGCTTTGTGGCGGTGCCTGCACAGAGGGCGGCGGGGGTCACGAAGGTGTACGGCGGCAGTGATATCGATGTGATAAGGGAGATGCAGGCTTGTTTCTGCGAAGACCTGAGAGCGGATATCATCAGGCTGGGGAGCTTTGTTAAGAGCGCGGACATCGGTGAGGTAGATGGTCTTGATGTGTTCGCTTTGTTGGAACTGAAAAAGAAGCTTTCACGTCAGCTGAGAGAGGAAGCGGCTTCGGGGAAAGCGTTAGGTGTGGCGGCTTATGAGGGCTGTGACAGCGGTGAGATGGAAGCTTTCAGGGTGTAGTGCCTTGGGGTAAAACAGTAAGAGAGTAATATTTTGGACTTTGTGGCGGCGGGGTGGGGATGGGTGAGGGAGATTTCTTGGACTTTTAGCGTTTGCCGACAGCGGGACTGATGGTCTTATGGGGGATTAAGCGGCGAGGACACGGAGAAAAGTCGGGAAACGGAAAACGAACGCACAGGCTTATCTGTCGGGCGGTGCGGGAGAATCGGACGGCAGGAGAATATGGAGGTAATTATGTACGATAATATCAGACTTGAAAGATCACTTTACAACATCACAGGAAAGAGCTTTACTCAGGCGCTGGCGGAGCTTGACCCCGATGAGGGTTACAAGGGTACGGAGCTGGGCGGTCTGGACGCTTTTGAAAGACAGCTGAAGCGCTTCGGTATCAAGGTATCGGGGGCGGACAGCGACAGGGTGGAGAAGTTCTTCGTGACGGCGCAGTCGGCGGTGCTTTTCCCTGAGTATGTGAGAAGAATGATAAAGAAAGGCGTGGAGAGAGTCAGCATAGCTTCGGCGGTATGCGGGGCAGTATCACGCACTGACGGCATGGATTTCAGGGGATTTACCATAATAAGTTCCGGCAGCAACCCTGTGGATCAGGGGGACGATCTGCCTGAGACAATGGTGGTGCTGGACAGTACAGCCAGAGAGGTGAAGAAGTTTGCAAGACTGCTGAGCTGTTCATATGAGGCGGTGAGAAAGCAGAGGTTAGAGGCTTTCGGCATAGTGCTGAGGGACATAGGCGAATCTGTGGGCAGGGCGCTGAACAGGTATATATGCACGGAGCTTATAACCGATGTGGTGCCTTCGACTATTGCGGGGGACGCTATAAGCTATGCGGATATCGCGAAGTTCTGGAGCGATATGAGCACCCACGACATGGACGTTATGGTGTGCAGTCCTGCGGTGATGGCGCAGATACTGGCTCTGCCTGAGATGAAGTTCTGCGTGGGGGACTTTATGACGAGCGGCAGGATAAAGACGCCTTACGGTGTGACGCTGGTGAAGTGTGCAGAGATGCCTGCGAACAAAGTGCTTGGCGTGGACAGCACAGCGGCGGCGGAGCTGATACTGGGCAGTGATGTGATGGTGGACAGCGACAAGCTGATAGGCACGCAGATGAATGAGATAAGCTGTTCGCTGTTGGCGGGAGTGACTAAGGTATGTGAGGATGCTGTGGGGGTGCTGGTAACGGGACTGAATTAATTCACAATTCATAATTCATAATTTTTGGCAGGGCAACAACTAAGTTGGGTAAGAATGCCAAGGAGGGGAGCTTTTGGTCAAGCTTTTCGCGAAAAGTTTGCGGGATGTTTGCACAGTCAGCAAAGCTGACTGTTGGCAGAGCCCTCAATCACCAAGGCGCAAGACCAAAATGCAAAGCGAACTATAAGAGCGAAACAGACTTCAGACCCTAAAAAGGCGCGGCAATAACAAAAAATCGTGCGTGAACAATACCAATGACCACGTTCAAACTATCCGCGTAAATTATTGCCGCGCCTGTCATCGGACAGCGTAAGCGTTTCCGATGACTCGACCCGCAAGGGGCGACAAAACGTCTACCGCAGTACTTATGATAAGAGTGCCGCACTCTGTAACGCTTGAAGCAGATATCAGTCCGATAGTGTTATTAGTCCAAAAATCAGGACTTTGTTTGTGTAGTCGGACATTTGCTTGTGGTCAATAGTTTGCGAGTTGTCGCCCCTCGTTCCTCGGGTCGAGCTGTCAAAGACGCTTCGCTGTTTGACAGCGGGCGCGGGCAATATTTACGGACTTAGTTTGTGCGGGGGATCAGTTTGGCGCACGTTCGGAATTTTGGGATTGCCCGCGCCTTTTGGGACGGTAGTTAGTCTGCTATTGCTTTTTGGGGTGGGGGCGATTGTTTTGCGCCTTGAGTTGAGGGCTCTGCCCTCAAACTCCCGCAAGCCTGCTGGCGCGAGGCTTGACCGCGCGCTTTGATTCGCGGCATAGTTTGTTTGGTGGGCTGGTTTGTTGCCGCGAAATCCGCCCGTCCGGCGTTAGGACCTTTTCGCGAAAAGCTTGACCAAAAGCTCTCTTCCTTGGCATATCCCGCTTGTACTGCCGTTTATAAAACTGAAATGCCCTTTGGGGCGGAAAGGAGTATATATGCTTGATTTTGACAAGGTGCTTCTCAGCTTTTATCAGCTGAGCGGGTGCAGGAATGACAAAACCGCCGAGGTCGAGAAACTGGTGGCGGAGGCTTTGAAGGCTGTGGAATACAGTCTGGACGTTGACAGGGTATCCTGGGACGATGTGCCAGCCTGCGAATATGCGGCGGCTTGTATGGCGGTGTATGACTATGTCTGCCGCGAGGCTTGCCGTGAACAGAATGCGGTGACTATCGCGGGAAGTGCGGATATCAACGGGGATTTCAGCCACAGGATAGATGCGGCTGCGGAGCTTAAAAAGCAGGCTATGGCGCGTATCGAGTGGCTTATGCCCGGGGGCGGGTTCATGTTTGAGACTATGTGAGGAGGAATAAAAATGATGATAATGACAGCGGACAGTCTGGGGCTTGGGGAGATAAAGGAAGCTCTGGCAGAGGTACTTGAAAGTGCGGGATTTTCGGCGATGGAGGAATACACGGACATCGTTCTGGGAGATGTTGAGGGCTGTACTGCGGTATGGGCGCTTGACAGTGTAAGGCTGGTGGATGCGGGAAAGCGGATAGATTCGGGGGATGCAGCGGTATCGGGGGAGATAGTATTCAGGGTGAAGCTGATGGGCAAGGCGGGAAGATTCGGTGATCATAACAGCTTTGATGACAGGTGCTTTGAAGCCTGTGCGGGGGCGGCGATGATAAGGGATTTCGGCGCGGTGACGGTGGAGCTTGGAGCATCGGGGAGAGATATGCAGAGCATGAGGCTGGTGAGAGAGATGAAAGTGGTGTTCGGGGTGTGCATGAAGCAGGTTTCGGAAGATAGCGGGGTGGTCTGATGGGATTTGAGATAGCGGCACCTGCGGGGCATACTCTGGTGCTTGGGGCGAGGACGCTTTATCCCGAAGCGGTGAGCATATTCAGGAAAGATACTCAGGTGGAATATGTGAAAGTCGGGGGTGGGATAGATCTTCGGACTAACGGCTCGGAGGGTTTGGAGATACTGGCTGTGGGGAGATTTGCCCCTGACGAGAGGGCGGTGTTGCAGGGTATCATCGAGGATTTTGCTTCGGACGTAAGCACTGTGGTTGCGGACGGCAGGAGTTACGGGGCGATGATACTCCGCGAGGGGGTGCTGACGGAGAAACGAGGAGAAGTCGGGGGAGTGTACAGGCTGAGATTCGGTGGGTATGAGATATGAGTAAATGGCATTGAAATTGCTGTTTTGCGGGCTTTTTCCCCGTCGCAGGCGGGAGAAAGTTCCATCATTACTTAAAAGTTCGGGAAAGGAGAGATGGAGAATGGATTGCATTTTACAGCTTGATGTGGACATGGGCAGCGGTACTGCGGTGAGGGTATTCGGGCGGTGTCTTGGGTTTGTGTTTGAAAAGGCGCTGTATGTGCCTTATACCAGATTCAGCGGGGTGTTTTACGAGGACGGTGTGTCCGATATATCAGCCCTTGATGTTGTGGGGGTGAGGGTCAGGCTTGGGGGTACTGAGATACACAGCGGTCTGGCGGACGAGGTGAGTATAGAGAGATTCGGGAGAGGGTATAAGGTGAGGGTAAGTTCGCGGGGGTATACTTTGCTTTTGGCGCAGAACGAGCCTTATCCGAGAATAAATACAAATGTCACGCTGAAAAGCCTTTGTCAGGCGAATTTGACAAGCGCCTACATAAGCTACGAAGACCCTACCCCTGTGGTGGGGAACATATACATCAACGAGGGTTCAACGGTGTGGGAAGCGGCGGTGGCTTACTGCATAAAGGCGACAGGTCTGTACCCTTTTGTCAGCGGGCTGAACACCGTGAGAATGACAGCGGGCACACAGAGGGTCATTGATTATTCGGGGGTGAAGAAGCTTTCAGTGGTGAGTGCGCTGGACAGCAGATATCTGCTGTCGGACGTTTACATGAAAGAACTGGGGGACACCTATCCCTATGAGGCACATGATGCTTCGGCGGCAAGAATGGGTATCGTAAGGACAAGGTACTATCCGCTGGATATGCAGTGGCTTTATGACCCGCAGGTGGGGCTTCAGCACAAGCTGGACTATTCAAACAAGGGGGTCAGGAAAGTGGGCATGACATATATGGGCTGGCTTGGTGAAGACCTGATGGACAAGGCATCGGGTGAAAGCACGCTGACAGGGAAGAACATAAACTACGTGAAAGTGGTCGGGGGCGGGAAAGGCATTACCACAACGGTGATGTGCTATGACGACAGGTACGGTCAGAAGGAGGTATAGTATGCTTATTGCGATAGATGACTGCGGGCGGGTAAGTCTGCCGCGGGGGAATGTGCTTGGTCATAAAAACGAGAACGGTCTGAGGGTGCACAGGGTGATTCACCCGAAATTCGAGGGCGCATATTATGATATAGTGCTGGACTACGGCAGCACACAGAGGGTGATACAGATCTACGGGGGCGAGATTGCCCCCGATGGTGATATGCTGTCGGAGGTCGGTGAGATAGATGCGCAGTTTCGGGCGCTGAAAGCTGAGGGAGGCGAGGTGCTGGTGTTCAAGTCAGATGTATTCAGGGTGAGGATACTGCCCTAGAGTTGATAGTAAATATGTTTATCTCGCTGCCACAACGTTTTATACAAACTTTTTACAGACAATATCAATAGTGACGGTATTCTTCATCCGCCGCAGGCGGGGGGAAGAATACGTTTCAAATAATTATACCTGTCCACTGCCCCTGCGTGTGCCCCATGGTAAAAGATTTTGTCAGGTGGGCGCGAGGGGTTAGGGGACAGGTATATTATATCCAGCTGTGAAGTAAATTAAACGACATATAGAAAGGAGAAGACTATGGCTGTTAAGGGGATAGATGTTTCAAAATGGCAGGGTGATGTGGACTTTGAAAAAGTCAGGGGGGCGGGGTATAGGTTCGTGATGATAAATGCGGGGTACGGTCGGTATATCTCGCAGAAAGACAGCTGTTTTGAGGAGAACTACCGCAGGGCAAAGGCGGCGGGTCTGGATGTGGGGGCGTATTGGTATTCCTATGCAGTCAGCGCCCATGAAGCTGAACAGGAAGCGGAAGTGTTTTTGCAGGCGGTTAAGGGAAAAAGCTTTGAATATCCGCTTTGCTATGATATCGAGGATAAGTCGCAGAGAGGGCTGTCGAAGAAAGTGATTGGTGATATGGTGGATGCTTTCTGCGATAAGCTGGAAAAAGCGGGGTATTATGCGGCGGTTTACAGCTATGCGAATTTTCTGACGGAGAAAGTGCCTGTTAAGTGTCGGGAGAGGTATGATGTGTGGGTGGCGGCATATGGGGTGGAAAAGCCGCCTTATGATATGGCTTATGGTATGTGGCAGTACACTTCATCCGGCAGGGTGAGGGGAGTAAGCGGGGATTGCGATTGTGACAGGGCTTATAAGGATTATCCTGAGATAATGAGAGAGAAAGGGTTGAATGGGATTAAGAGAAAAAAGTAGGGGGAACTGCCAAAGAGACAAAGCGCGCGGTCAAGCCTCGCGCTAGCAGGCTTGCGGATGAGCACACAGTCAGCAAAGCTGACTGTTAGAGGCAGAGCCTCTCGGTCAAGCGCAAAAGCGACGCGGCAACAAAGCAATAAATAGTACAGCGAACTATCGACCAAATAAGGCGCAGCAATAACAAAAATACGAGCGTATGCGAAACTATTGCATACGCTCAAACTATGTCCGTAAATATATTGCCGCGCCCGTCATCGGACAGCGACAGCGTCTCCGATGACTCGCCCCGCAAGGGGCGACCTTGGCTACCGCAGTACGTAGGATAACCGAACCGCACTCTGTTTGATTCAGATATAGATACCTGTCCGACAGTGCTATTAGTCCAAAAATCAGGACTTTGTCGGTATAGTCGGACATTTGTTGTGGTCGTCAGTTTGTGAGCTTTCGCCCCTCATTCCTCGGGTCGAGAAATCAACGAGCTATCGCCGTTGATTTCGGGCGCGGCAATATATTCCGCACATAGTTTGAGCGTGGACAAAAGATTTGTCCACGCTCGGATTTTTGTTATTGCCGCGCCTATTTGGGCGGTAGTTCGCTGTTCTCTTATAGTTTGCAATGCATTTTGGCTTTGCACCTTGACCGAGAGGCTCTGCCTCTAACAGTCAGCTTTGCTGACTGTGTGCTCATCCGCAAGCCTTTCGCGAAAGGCTTGACCCAAAGCTCTATTCGCGGCATAGTCTGTTTGGTGCGCCAATTTGTTCCCGCGCTTCTATTCGTCGAATCCCCCTACTTCAAAACACAAAAACTCTCCGCCTCAAACAGACATCTGCTGTCAAATGCAGGCTTCATCCAGCCCTCGATACCGTGATATGCTTTGAAAAACACCGCGTGTCTTCCTGTGATGTTCTTCACCTTGCACCTGTAAACGCCGTCCGCTGTACCGATAGCCAGCTCGCCTATCTCCTCGCCGTCCTCAGCATCAAGCAGAATTTTCACCTGACAGTTCACACCCATGCCCCGCACTTTCATCGCCAGAGTAATGCTGTCACCCGTATAATCATCGCCGAAATCGAAATACTTGTAGCCGAACACACTGCCCTCGGTGATATTGGTTATAACCCTGGTGAAGATATCCTTCTCCGTGATGAAGCATCCGCCTTTCAGCACGCAGGCTATCTCCGCAGGCGTTACTTTATAAGGGTCAAGGGACTTCTCAAATCCCAGAGAAGTCATCTCAACAGGCGGGATAGTGCCGTCTTCAAGTATCTCGATACGCTCAACACAGGCGCGGCGGGACATTATAGTATTGTTGGTCATTCTGTGGTAGAACACATACCACTGCCCGTTTATGCAAGCCACCGACCCGTGATTGTTTCCCGTGGGATAGTCAACACCGTTGTCGATGATGTACCCCTTGTACTCGAAAGGTCCTCTCGGCGAATCGCTCATGGCGTAAGCCAGCCGGCTTCCTTGGCGGGGTGAGTATATAAGATAGTATCTGCCGTTTATCTTCCTGGGGGAACTTGCTTCGTAAAATCTCCGCTCCTCGGGAATATCCATCGTATCGGGCATAACAGGGTGCATATAGCTTCCTTTGATGACCGTTCTCATATCCGCGGGGTCGAGTTCGTTCATGTGTGAACCCTCAAAACCGTAGTACACATACACCCGACCGTCATCGTCCACCAGCACGCCAGCATCGTTGAAGATACCATCGTCCCCGACTTCAACATCTTCACCGTAGATATACTGTCCCAGCGCCTTGAAAGGACCCTCGGGCTTATCGGATACACCCACAGCCCCCTTAGACCCGACGATATACGAATACAGATAGTACTTCCCGTCCTTCTCGATAACATCGGGCGCATAGCACTCGTTCCTCGTCCAGTCCGTATCCGCGGGACGTTCCCCGCCGTCCTTAGTTCTGAAACTGTCACCGTGGCACACCCAGTTATTAAGATCATCTATCGGTGCCGACCACACTTTCAGCTTGTAGTCACAAAACTTATCGCAAGAGACCCTGTCATGCGACCCGTAAAGATATACCCTGTCCCCGAAGACCCTCGGTTCACCGTCAGGTATGTACTCCCATAAAGGCAATATCGGATTAGCCATTTTTATCCTCCTATCTCAAATGGGGCTCTGCCCCATACCCCGCGCGAAGCCGCGGCGGATACAGTTGCCGCTTCGTTCACTGCGCTCGTTCCTCGCTGCGTTCACTCCCGCGCCAACGCGCCGCGGGTCGCTGTTTGCCATTTTGCGAAGTTTTATTCTCCTTGCGCAGTAACTGAAACGAATACTCGGGTGCTTGACTTGCCGTTATTTAACTCTCACCCGCCGCCGAAACTTTCAGTTTAACATATTATTTAAATGAGGGGCAACGGTCGACGCAGTCACCGTCAGTCCCCCATACCCCCAACAGTCAGCTTTGTTGACTGTGTGCGCCAGCAAAACCATAACCGCGACTTCATAGCGATGCACCCGCGAGGGCGTGACAAATCGTTCAATTGGCGATATCAGAATCCCCGCCAGCCGAGGTTCTTTTACTCGCTACCTACCCTTGTATCATACCATATCCCGCAGATGTTTGCAAGTATCCCCGCCGATTATTTTTCAGATATCTCTCCGCCCATGCCCTGTTGCAAACTCTCCGAAACCCCTATTCAGCGCACTCTCAGCGCTGACATTATGCACAACCCTGTAACCGCCGCGTCATCAAAATTCGTAAATATTAATATACGAAAATATATAGCTTTTTCGGGAGATATGTGCTATAATATCATCGGTGAAAGGAAGAGCCTTCACCCGTTTGTAATGTACCCGCCCCACATAGCGGGATATTAACAAGGAGGAAATCAATATGAAAAGAACTAACAAAACTAAAAATCTGGTGCTCATGGGTGTCATGACCGCTATCATCTTTATTATGGGACTTACTCCCTTTGGGTACATCAAGACCGGTACTCTCTCGATCGCACTCATAACTATCCCCGTAGGCATCGCAGCTTTCGCACTGGGACCCAAGGGCGGCGCACTGGCAGGACTTTCATTCGGCGTTACCAGCGCTATCATGGCTTTCGCAAACCCCAGCGCACTCATGGTAGCCCTCACTAACATAAGCCCCGTGAGAACTGTGATACTCTGCGTAGTTCCAAGAATTCTTGTAGGACTTCTCGCAGGTACTATCGCCCAAGTTCTGAAGACCATAAAGGTACCCGCGCCCATATCCGGCGGCATCGCAGGCTTCAGCGTTGCATTTCTGAACACCATATTCTTCATGAGCACACTGCTGATGATGTTCGGCGATTCTGAGACCGTAAAGGGCATGGAGGGTCATCAGAACCTCGTGCTGTTCATAATAGCTGTTGTTACACTCAATGTGGCTATCGAGTGGATATCCTGCACAGTTATTACTTCAGGCGTTGCGCTGGCACTTTCAAAAGCAAGACTTATCGATGCTCCCAAGAAAAAAGCATCAGCTCACTGATATATCAAAGGACGGCACTGAGCCGTCCTTTTTTCTGTTGACTTATCAGCGTATTTGTGCTAAAATGTTTAAGGCGAAAATAATCGTATCATTGATAAAATATGGTTATCCCGCTGACACACCTGCCTTAAAAACGATCCAAGTAATTTAATGAGCGTTTGGTGGTTATCATTTCCCCCGCCTGTGGCGGGGGAAATGATAACGTCAGCATAATATATACCTGTTATTCCGGCATTTTAAGTGGTGTGCTAAAGGGATAGTCATTGATAAACAAGGAGGCATACCAATGCTTTTAGCAATAGACGTAGGCAATACAAACATAGTACTCGGCTGTATCGAGGACGACAATATACTTTTCCGCGAGAGGATATACACAAATCAGCTCGCCACCGACCTTGAATATGCTGCAAATATCAAGACCGCTATGGAGATGCACAATATCCACCCCGATAAGATAGACGGCGCCATAATCTCCTCAGTCGTTCCCACCATCACCGCGACTTTCTCCGCGGCTGTACGCAAGCTCATAGGCGTTAAACCAATGGTGATAGGTCCAGGGCTGAAAACAGGGCTCTCCATCGTGATAGACAACCCCGCACAGCTGGGCAGCGACCTTGTGGTAGATGCTGTTGCAGGTATCAACGAGTACCCCGCCCCCATGATAATCATAGACATGGGCACAGCTACCACCCTCTCCGTCATCGACGAGAACAAGCGCTACCTCGGCGGCATGATAGTAACAGGCATGGCAGTTTCATCCGAAGCCCTCATATCCCGAACTGCACAGCTGCCTAAATTCGCCTTTGAAAAGCCGAAGCACGTAATAGGCACCAACACCGTTGACTGCCTTAAAAGCGGACTTATGTACTCCAATGCGGGAGCGATCGACGGCATGGTAGAGCGCATCGAAGAAGAGCTGGGACAGAAATGCACAGTAATAGCTACAGGCGGACTGGCGGGCACAGTAGTACCACTTTGCCGCAGGGATATCATCCTTGATGAAGACCTGCTGTTAAAGGGACTGAATGTTATTTATAAGAAAAATATCTGAAACAATAAACCGGCGGTTAACTGCCAAGGAAGAGAGCTTTATCTGACTATCGATAAAGAAGTAATCTATCCATACCGAAACAATTGATACAGACGATACAGCGGATCAATAGTCACATTTTATAAAATAATCCTCTTAGAATAGACGCGTGAAAACGTGTGAACCTCTAAGGGGTTATTTTATGTCTAGAGGAATCTATCACTGTAGATTCTCAATCGACAATCTGCATAGGATATTATATAATTTCAACCAGAATACTATATTATCACATTTTACTAAAATCTAATATTATAACCAAATTATACCATAATTAATAAACATTGACAAAGATATAACAATTATGATATACTAATCGAGCATGACACTTTGTCTGCAAATATTATAGGAGGAGGAATTTTTGATGGGAAACTTTTTTCATACTGTGCATTTTAAAATCAAGGACAAAGAAAAATTTGTCAAAGGTATCAACGCATATATGAAAAAGAAAGGCTTCGTGCCATGTGATGACGGTGAAGCCGTGAAAACTTATATCATTGCGTTATCTGTTGATCAGCAGTGGGCAACTCTTGCTGATATGGACAGCAGTGATGATTCAAGAGCGCTTTTTAATGATGCCAAGGCTGTTTCAAAAAGCATGAAACTTCCGTGTATTACCGAGGAAGTAACAGACAGCGATATCGCAGTACTTGAAATCTTTGACAAAACAGGAGAGAGTGCAGATAGGATCGTTGTGGGCGATGGTGAGATCTACGGCATGGGAAATAATGAAATAAAGCCCGAATGCTGGAAACCACTGCTGAATAACAAAGCAGATATCCAAAAACTCATTGAGTTGACCGGCGAAAGTGATCTCATGGCTGATGAAAGACTTAGCAAAATATCATCGCTTTTTGGCGTGGATATGCTTGCTGATAGTGATGAACTCGGCATAAGAAATGACGAAAGTATACTAAAACTCAGTTTTAAAAAGGCTGAAGAAAAAAAGCCGACGTTAAACACTTTGTTTACGCAGATCTATGGTGAGGCACTTGAACCATTAGGCTTCAAAAAGCCAAAAGTTCGTATGCCACTGTACGTTCGTGTTATCAACGATGAGATCATACATATTGTTGGTATCCATGATATGAAAAATCAGCTGGTACCCTTTGGCGCAATCGCCACTGTTTACCGCAAAGATCTTTGTATTGACCGCACATTCAGACAAAACGAAATATGGTATAAACGTTTAAAGGAATTTTATCTTAATTGGCATGTATCGGACAAGCCATTTGATAAAGGCTTTTTTAAATACTATGCAGATTATATGCCATTATCAGACGCTGTTCAGGATTCATTGAATGCAACTATGACATGGATACTCCCTGTTCTGGATAATGTTAAAACGCTTAAAGATGTGGCAGATTATGACGAATGTACATTTTTGAATCATATTTCGGTTATTTCATTGCCAATAAATGAATCTATTGTCGCACCATTCGCTGATACAGTTATCCGGTATATTTTAGATGATCCGTTGGCTGATCTTGAACAGCGATACTTAGCTGTATTGAAACGAAGGGAGGAAGCAAGTAAAAGTTCCAATCTTTCACAGGAAAAAATATCACAAAATCGTGCAGAATTTGTACAGCGGTATAATGAATCACGTCAAAGAGTGCAGACATTTCTTGAAGATGAAGAAATACATAACCAGACAATGGAAGAACTTGCAAAGCGAAAGGCGCACAACCTCGAGTTGCTCAGAAAATACAAGGTCTTATGATTGAAAAATTTATTATCTCCTAATTAAAGTGAAAGGAAAAAATATGAAATTAAAAAAACACATTCTTAAATCTATTGGTATGTTACTTGCCTTAGTAATGCTAATTCAGCAAATTCCATTTGCTGAATTAAGAGCAAAGGCAGATAATATTGATTCTCTAATTCCCAAATATAGATTTCTTTTTTATACTGATGAATTTGAAAGTGAACATTTTCACAATGTAACAGGCATCATAGACGATGAGAATTTGATGGATCATATACAAGATTTCGTTTTTGATGCAACTTCAAGCGCTGAACAAAGAGGTAAATGGAAAACACTTATCGTTACTGATCAGCTTAGTCCTGGTGAAATTCATAGAAGAGTACAGGATGATATTTGGAAAAAACACGGAGGTAAAATCAATGAAGGAGAATTGCCTATACAATATGATAAAACGATAACTCCGCCTACTATTTCCATAGTTAAAGATAAAGAAAAAGAAGACGTAAAAGTATCTAAACCATCTAAATCGTCTGGACGTGCAGATATTTATGCGAAAAATGATGATAATGATGATAGTATAAGTCTCTGGGAAGTTAAGCCCTACTCGTACTGGAAAAAAAATTATACGGCTGGTGTTTTACAGCTTGCCAGATACGTATATTATGGTGTTAATGAATTAACAGGAGTCCATCCTTACAAATTTGGTGAAAAAGCAACACCAGATATTATTGCCGATGGAGAATCTTCATTTAATGCATATTATATTTGTACAGATCTTGTAACTGAATGGTCAGAAACTGTAACCTACGAATATGAGTATCGTGTTACAAAGGACTCACTGATTATTTATAACTTTGAGAGGGCGAACGTTGTAAGAAGTAAGTCCGCCCCCAACCCTGCTTTAGCAAAACTATTCGCTGATGAATTAGCAAAATTAAAGGATATATTAAAAAATAAAAATGAAGGTTTTGGCAACAAACAGCTGCAGAATGGTTATTCATACAATTGGAATCTAAGTTTAAACCAAAAAGAGGAATATAATACTAATCAAGGTTCAAATAATCATTATGTTGATGACAAAGAGGCGGCTTGGCGTGATCGGTTTATAGAAGCTATAACAAATCCTGCTGTAATTGGTATTGCAACGGTGACGACTGCTACGGCAATAGCTGTAGTTTTAGAAAAATACTCTTCTATGAAACCTTCGATGCTTATTGCTGCACTTAAACGCGGTGAACTTACTGTTAGGGAGGCAATGGAATTTGCATTACCTGCTTTTGCTGGTTATGGTTATGAAGATCAATTTATGAAATATGTTTATGGTGAGGATTATGCGGAAGATGATGAAGAAGATGATG
Organism: Hominimerdicola alba; assembly: GCF_900109655.1. Classification (GTDB taxonomy): domain Bacteria; phylum Bacillota; class Clostridia; order Oscillospirales; family Ruminococcaceae; genus Hominimerdicola; species Hominimerdicola alba_B. The sequence continues at coordinate 4,546 of NZ_FOAT01000026.1, read as the reverse complement.
AGGAAGATGATGAGGAAGATGATGAGGAAGATGAACTAACCGACGACATCCATGATGAAAAGGATAACTATGGAAATGCAGGAAAGGTTGCTCCACCAAGAGATCCTCTTGCAATTGATTTTGGTGCTAAAGGAATAGAACTGACAACTCTTGAAGATGGCGTTAATTTTGACCTTGACAACAACGGCTTTGAGGAAAAAACAGCGTGGATCGGAACTCAAGATGGATTCCTTGCTTTGGATGTCAATGGAAATAGTATAATTGATAACGGAAGCGAATTATTTGGCGACCAGTTTATTCTTTCAAACGGAGAGATTTCTAAATCCGGATTTGAGGCTCTCAGTGACTTTGATGAAAATAATGATAAACTTATCACAGAAGAAGATCCCGTCTTCCAAAGTTTACTGATTTGGATAGACAGTAATCATAATGGCAAATCAGAATCAGAAGAACTACATACACTGAAAGATAAAAAAATTATCTCAATAAGTGTTAAATATAAAAAAACTAATTACCGTGATACTGAAACAGGAACTTACATTGCTGAAACTGCAGATGTAACATTAAATAATTCGAAGACATCTATCAGTGAATTCTGGTTTGATGTTGATACAACAAAAACTACACATAACGGCGTAGCTACAAGCGGAAATGTTCTTTCTTTTGAAGACGCGATTAATGGAGATGAATCAGGTGAAACAGCTCAGATCTATATGGATTTCCTCTTTGCTGATGATATTGCTGTAAAGCGCTATTATCTCAAACAGTACCTTTATAAGATCACAGGTTCAGAAAATATTGATCCAAACAGCAGAGGCGGAAATATTGATGCAAGAGACCTTCACATGGTCGAGCAGTTTATGGGAAGAACATTCGTTGGTGTTGATGGCGAAAATCCAAATGCTCCTGCAGCAGCAATTCTTAAACAGATATGCAACCGAATCGAAAACATTTATTATTGTATTCTTAGCTGTCAGACAGAATTTAACAGATACAGGCAGAAAATGGTAAATGGTGACAAACTTGATATTACACCATTAACAACTGTTATAAGAGAAATGATTGCTTGCGGTGATCCGGAAGTTAATCTGCTTATATATAATCTTGGTGTTTATCTGCGTGTTTACGATCGCAGATGCAACACTCACTATTTTAAAGAATTCCAGACATTCTGTAATACCCTTTCTGATGACTATGCAACTCTTGCAGAAATCTCAGGTTCAGAATCATTTACATATATTGGTACAGATGGCGCAAATAATTTTAACGGTATAGCAAAGGTAAATTACTTATTTGGAATGGACGGAAATGATGATCTGACCGGAAAAAATGGTAATGATATACTTTACGGCGGAAAAGGCGATGATAATCTGTGCGGCGGCTATGGTAATGATACATATATCATTGAGGCAGGTCATGGAAACGATACGATAAAAGATATAAATGGTGTAAATTTAGTTTGGTTTGCTGATTGTTTTACAGAGGAAGATTACAGTCTTTCAATTGACGCAAATTTTAGTCTGATACTTATTCATAAAGAAACAGGAGATTCAGTCTCAATTTATGGTTACTTTAAAAATCCGCTTGCATATAAAATATCATTTGATGGAAAAGAACCTTCATTCTGTAACAAAGATAATTATGATAATATAAATGGAACTAACGAAGATAATTATCTTGAAGCAAGTGATGGTTATAATATCTTCCATGGTTATGACGGAGATGACATGATTGATGGCGGTATAAGTATTGACTTTATTTACGGCGGCGAAGGTAATGATTTGCTTAGCGGACATAATGGTCTAAATATAATATACGGTGAAAATGGAAATGACACTATCCGTGACGGAGATGATGGTTCTTATCTCAGCGGCGGAAATAATGACGACAGTATATATGGTGGCGGCGGTGCTGATGTTCTAGACGGTGGAGCAGGAAATGACTTTTTACAGGGCGACCATGGTAATAACACGTTTATCTATGGAAAAAATTATGACAGAGATGTGATTGCTAATTCTACCGATAATAATACAATTATAATCAGAGACTATAAATCATCGAATATGGAACTCTGGCGTAATGATAACAATAATCTTTTAATCCATTTTGGTGGTCAGTATTCAAACGACTGGCTTACTATTGAACGTTTCTTTGATTATAATAGCAACCGTGATTATAAATTTGTTTTTGAATCAGAGTTTTCTAAAACATATGGACAGTATGAAATAACAAAAGGCAGAAAAGTAAATTATGCTCCAACTATTAATATAACAGCTGATACCGAATCAGACAAAAGCTTGCTTACATGGAACAAGGTCGATGGTGCTGATAAATATGCGGTTTGCAGCTATATCAATGGAAAGTGGACTAGCATTGCACAGGGATCGGATACTTCATATACTCTGAAAGGTCTTACCAAGGGTGAACAGTACAAGATCGTTGTTTTTGCAAGAATAAACGGTGTCTGGAGTGAAGACACTTCAAACGCGATAGTTATTATACCTGCAGAAAAACCTGTAACAAACAAGTATCCAGTTGTGACTGTTGAAATTCAAGGTAAACAGTTTAGGCTCAGCTGGACACCAGTTGACGGTGCTGAAAAGTACGGTATTGCAGTATATTCAGCAGGCAAGTGGAAAGTCATGGATTATATTAATGGCGATACAACAACATACACATCAAAAAAGATTCTAGCAGGCACTTACAAAACAGTTCTTGTAGCAAAAGTGAACGGTGAATGGGATGTGACCAAAATTAATAGTAGAGCCTTTGAAATCATTATTAAGTAAGGCTATAATATCTTTTATAAAAACTTCCGACAGTTTGATCAATGAATTGTCGGGAGTTTTTACTATATGGTAGTAAGTATACCATGTGATGTCAAGTCTAACAGTTCGTAAGATAAAATCACTCGATGTAAATTACAGTTAGTAAGCACTAAGGAAAAGAATCAATCTGCTGCACTTTTCTTTGTCGCGAGAACAATTAATGCCGAGCCTAACTAATCCATTCGTATAAACATATATTTCAAACAAATGTTCTAAAAAGCTATTGACAAATTAGAACGTCTGTGCTATAATATTAAGCATAATCGAACGTATGTATACATCGAGATTGATCCAAACCGAAAGGAGGACTGATACCAGCAATATATCATTTCAACGTCAAAATGGTCACGCGAACGAGTGGGGGCAGTTGCGTAGCAAGTGCAGCATACATAGCAGGCGAGAAGATCAAGAATGAGCGTGACGGTAAGATTCACGATTACCGAAACAAGCATGAAGTTGTCCACAAGGAGATATTGCTGCCTGCGAATGCGCCACCCGAATACAGCAGCAGAGCCAAACTATGGAATGCTGCCGAGTGTGCCGAAAAGCGCAAGAACTCCCAAACCGCTCGAAGCATCAATGCGGCTTTGCCGAGGGAACTGTCGAGAGGTGATCAGATCGATTTGGTCAGACAGTTCTGTGAACAGTGTTTTGTCAGCAAGGGTATGTGCTGTGATTTCGCTATCCATGACAAGGACGATGGAAATCCACACGTTCATATTCTGCTGACCACCCGTAAGGTTGACAAGTCCGGTTTCACACAAAAGGAACGAGCATGGAATGACCGTAAGCTTTTGTTGGAGTGGCGGGAGCGATGGGCGGATTGGTGCAATCACAAGTTATATTTTGTTTCGGATGCTCGGGTCGATCATCGAAGTTATAAAGATCAGGGTATTGACCGCCTACCGCAGATACATCTGGGTGTCGAGGTCTGTGCTGTAGAGCGCAAGGGCTTTAAGACTGACAAGGGAAACAAGAACAGAAGAATCAGGCGGCGCAATCTTGAAGTTGAGATTGCAGAGCTTGAAAAGAAAATGCGGGCTATTCGTGCAGAACATAAGCAGGATACTATTGACTATATCGAATCCAATATCGGGTGTAAGGTGTCGGAGGCTTTCACGATACATGACAAAATGCCTGTGCTGGAACAGTACGAGAAATACTTGCAAAGTCACAATGTACCATGTGAGTTTATTTTCTACAATCAAGATAAGTACGAATTATTTGTACCAAAGTCTGTAAAGGAGAAAGCCATTAGTCTGCTAACTCAGTTCAGGAAGCAGAACTATGAAAAGGACAAACAGGGCGATACGCAACAAAAATCTGCGCCACCGAAAAAGCCAAAGCCGAGATAATGAAACCAAAACCGCCATCATGCCATATGGCACCAAAGCGGTATCGCTTGCATAAGGGAGAGTCCAGAGAGGGAGTTTTCCCTCTTTGGCGCACTTCAAACTCGCAGAGTTTGTATAAGTGCGCCCTACGGGGTTATGGTGGGTAATGACTATCGAATAAAAAATTCGCAAAACTTACCGCCCTGTCAAACTTTCGCGTATGCGAATAGCTGCGTATGCAGCAGGGGCAGAATTGCCCTCTAGGAAAGGAGAATGCAATTGAGTAACAAGAAGCTGACAACAGAAGAAAAAATTGTGAAGTCAAAAGAGTATGAAGATGAGATGACACGGTTGCAAAATAAAATGAAAACCATGCGGACAGCT
>NZ_FOAT01000006.1 GCF_900109655.1 Hominimerdicola alba | reverse complement strand
TATCTGAGCGAAGTCAAGAACGCGAAAAAGCTGCTGACAAAGTCCGAAAAACGAATAACCGAGCTGGACAGGCTGTTTACAAGACTTTATGAGGACAATGTTTCGGGCAAGATCAGCGATTCTCGATTTGAAGTGATGTCCAAGAACTACGAAAACGAGCAGGAACAGCTTAAAGTTAAAGTCGCAGAGCTTACCAAGTTCATCGAGGACAAAGAGCAGAAATGCTCGGATATTCACGATTTTATAGAGCTAGTCAAGAAGATAAAGCACATCGACGAGCTGACACCAAAGAACCTGCGTGAAATGATCGAACGGATACTAGTCCATGAACCCGATAAATCCAGCGGTCACAGGCTGCAGGAGATCGAGATCATTTTCAGGTTCAATGTTGTTAAATCAAGGATAGTCCTTGACGGCAGAGATTTCGACAGGCGCCAAAAAGCCGCATAAGGCGGTATTAGTGCTTTATCGCTAGTGAACATTGGATCAAGCCTTTCGCGAAAGGCTTGCGGATGAGCACACAGTCAACAAAGCTGACTGTTAGAGGCAGAGCCTCTCGGTCAAGGCACGACGCGGCAACAAAGCCATAAATAGAAAAGCGACCTACCGACCAATAGGCGCGGCACGCGGTCGACGCAGTCACCGCTAACAAAAATCCGAGCGTGGACGTTCGTTTTGTCCACGCTCGGAACTTTTTTTATTGCCGCGCCTTTTGACAGGGCGGGAAGTTTGCTTTTCTCTTATTATTCGCTGTGCATTTGGCTTTTGCGCCTTGATGCGAGGGCTCTGCCCTCGCGCTCCCGCAAGCTTTTCGCGAAAAGCTTGACCAAAAGCTCTCTTCCTTGGCATTTTCCGCAAGTTTGTGTTTTCTTAATACACCCCATCGCTTCTCAGACAGCTCCAGATTGTAACATCTATCAACTCATTCCTACACCTTTCGTACTGACGCAGCGTTCCCTCATTGACAAACCCCAGCTTATCCAGAAGCCGCATCGATGCCACATTCGGCACTTCCACAAAGGCTTCAACTCGGTTGATATCCGTCTTTGTAAATATGAATCTCATTATAGCACCCAACGCTTCGGACATTATCCCCATGCCCCAGCGGTCACGCCTGAGTTCATAACCTACCTCGACCTTTTTGTCATCTTCGGATATACAGAAAAATCCACAGGTACCTATCAGTTTTCCGCTGGATCTTTCCTCTATCCCCCATCTGATCATGGTCTTATCAGTCATGCCGTTCATGAACATCTTAGCCAGATCATCTGATTCTTCGCGGCTTTTCATAGGAAGTCTGTCATAGTACTTCATCACCTGTCTGTCCGAGAAAATATCGTAAAGATCATCCGCATCATCTGCGGTTATAGGTCTTAAACATACTTTCTCCAGCTCCATCGACAATGGTTCTTCAAAAATATCTGCTATCATGTTGTCTCCTTTTCTGTCTCATGTCTGTCTTTTGAATTTTTACACTTGTACCGAGCGGAATTCTTCGGAAAACTTCAGTTCACCCTCAGCTGCCCGCTCGCGCAGCTTTTCAAGAGGTACAGGCTTGCTGAACAAAAATCCCTGTGCTCTGTCGCAGTTGATGGAAGCAAGAAATTCAAACTGCTCCCTCGTTTCAACGCCCTCAGTCAGCGAGACCATATCTATCTCCTTGGTCAGCGCCACAATATTGTTGATTATCAGCTTGGTCTTGGGATTTTCGTCAAATCCGCTGAGGAAGTTCATATCTATCTTCAAAACATCAAAGCTGTAATCTTTCAGGACGTTCATTGAGGAATATCCGCAGCCGAAATCGTCCAGCCAGACCTTATAGCCCAGCTCCCTCAGCCGTGACATAGCTCTCTGTAATAAGTCGTGCTGTTCCTCCAGAACGCTCTCGGTTATCTCCACATCGAGGAAATTCCGCGGGACTTTATACTTCTCCGCACGTTTATCAAGCTCTTCCACAATATCGCAAAGCTCGAAATCGAGCCTTGAAAAGTTCAGGGAAACAGGCACAAAGACCTCGCCATTTTTCACAGCCTCGCGGTAATCACGGCATACGCTTTCAATCATACAGATATCCAGCTTATGTATCTGCCTGTACTCTTCAAGTATATCGATAAAAGCACCCGGCGGCAGGATACCGTACCTGGGGTCGATCCACCTGGCAAGAGCTTCAAGCCCGACTATCTCGCCGGTACGCGTTGATACCACAGGCTGATAATACACCTTGATATGGCCGTTTGCGATGGCATTGTCGATACTGTTGACAATGTACTGCTTCATCTGGAATTTATCCTCCAGCGTTTTATCGTAGTACCTGAAAAAGTTGTCGAAATGCTTCTTGATGGTATTGCAGGCGAATCTCGCCCTGTCACAGGCAAGACTGGGGTCGCTTTCATCTGCCGTAGGCTGATAAGCACCGCATTTCAGCTGAAGATGAACTTCATTCTGGAGAGCGTTTATCTGCTCCGAAAGCATTTCAGCGGCTTCCTTGCAGCCTTCCTTATGGGTCAGAACCACAAAGTGGTCGTCCGAAAATCTGGACACCAGTGAATTAGGGTAAGCATCCACGATCATATGCGCCGCCTTTTTCAGCAGTTCATTTCCTTTGTGAAAACCATATTTTTCGTTATACGACTTGAAATTCTCGATATCAAAAAACAGGAACACCACGTTATCCTTATCGGTAGTGACATAATTCAGCAGCTTTTCAGCCTCGCTCCTGAAATACAGCATATTGTGTATCCCCGTCAGTTCGTCCTCCACCGAGATACGGCTGAGGTGGGAATTGACCTCTTCAAGACTTTCATCTTTCAGCGCCTGTGAAAGGGTTTTGTTATAGTTTGATATGCAGAACAGCAGTGTCGAGAGCCACATGGTAAAGCCATTTATCTGCGTAGCGAGGGTCAGCCCGACTTCCCCCGTATTATGGGCTTCCATGCGGGAAAGTATCGTGAAAAATATCACATAAGAGGAGGTCAATATCGCAAATCCTACCCACGGCCGCCATGTCAGCAGACAGACAACAAAAAGCTCCATCGTAAGAAAAGTAAGTATCTGCTCACCTTTCTGATAGTCCTGCATGGATATCTTGATGCCGAAGTATATGCATATCGCTGAAAACGCCCATTTTATCAGAATACCCAGCCACTTTCTGTCCGTTTTGCCAAGCACATACCTCAGCGCAAAAACAAACATTATCACACCCGCGGTAAGCAGGATAATGTAGTTGATATAGTACTTTTCAAAATAAAGACCGAACTTATCCATCATATTCTTGCGGATAAGGGTCACAGTTGTCCTTACAATCATCCATACTTCCAGCACGATAACAACTATCGACATATAAATGCTGGCTTTCATGTTAGCATCGTAAAAATAATCGCTTACGTATTCACTGTGCTTTTCCAGACCAAAACCACGAAGTATAGCCCGTTTTAAGGTCTGAGCATTAAATTTTGCCATAATACCGTCACCACACTTTCCGATACCTAAGGTTATTATATATCAAATGAAAAGAATTGTCAATGAATGTAGTTAATTATGAACAAAGAATGTGAAAACTGTACAATTTCATAGATGGTTTCATGTCACTTCGACATAATATATTTTGAAATATAAAAATATTTATACAAACAAAAAGCGCCTTGCAAAAAGCAAGACGCCAAAGCCAGAAATTACGGCATTTCAGTAATAGCTGTTCTTTCTGATTATCGTCCAAGCAGTGAAATAAGCTGCAATGCAGCAGGCGACGATAGCCCCGAAAAGGGCACCCGATGAGTCTATAATCACATCGCGCATCATACCCGCACGTCCGGGAACAAATGTCTGGTGAAATTCGTCCGTACAAGCGTATAAAGCAGCCGCCGCTACAGAACTAAGTAATCTCAGTATGCGGTTGTGTATCCCGTAAAACGCAGAAAAAGCAAGCGCCGCCAGTAAAGCATATTCCGAAAAATGGGCACCCTTTCTGACCAGGATCGTCAGCAAAGAGTATATAGCAGCCTGTTCAGGAACGGGCTTTTTATCAAAATCGATGTAAAAGAAATGGATGACCTTCATAACGATAGTTCTGCTTTGATTGCTAGAATCAGTTGCAGGGGATGAAGAAAAAACAAAAATCACTATGCACATTGCGATCAGGATGACCCATCTAAAGAAGTTAAATAATTTACTGTCCATTAAACTTCCCCCTTATGAATGCGAGTAATGTCTCGCGCTCGTTCTCGATCTCCTCATCTATCACCGCATCCAGCGCGGTATTGAGGGCATTCTTGATATCAGCACCGCTGAAACCCATGGCGATCATATCATGACCGTTAATTGCGAGATCGCTGGTCTTCAGACAGCACATCTCCTCTTTTATCTCAGATCCCAGTACTGCAATCTGATCCAGTTCTGCCAGCTTTTCCTCACGCATATACTCCGACTGTGCCAGAGTATCAGCTCTGCGGACTTTCAGCCAGTCCTCAAAAAAGTCATAGTCATATTTTGCTATAAATCTCTTGACAGTTCGCCGCTTCGGAAGAATGCGGTTATCATGTTCAAGCACCAGTGAAGTCACCCTTTTAAGGGTCTTGTTTGAACATTTCAACCGCGTAAGAACGTTCTCTGCAATATCCCCGCCGCTTAGCTGATGCAGCTTGAAGTGATCGACACCAGCCTCATCGGTGACCTTTTTCTGCGGCTTGCCGATATCGTGAAACAGCATAACAAGGCGCAGATCTTCGTCACACTCAATATTCTCGATACTTCTGCAAATGTGCTCATAGACCGTGTAGCAGTGATGGATATTGTTCTGCTCACAGCCGATGCAGGGAATGATATCAGGAAGTATCACGCCGATTATATCCGAGTATTCCAGCATTATCCTGCAAACTGCCTTGCCGCAGAGAAGCTTTTTAAGCTCCGAGAAAATGCGTTCAGCAGAAATTGCGTTCAACAGATAAGACTTTTTGCGCATTGCAGCAGCTGTATTTTCTTCTATTTTAAAGTCCAGTACAGATGCAAATCTTAGTGCCCGCATGATGCGGAGCGCATCTTCATCGAATCTGTCTTCCGCAACTCCAACACATCTGATTATTCGATTTTCAAGGTCTTTTTTTCCATCAAAAAGATCAACTGTCCCATCATTCGGATTAAAACACATTGCATTGACAGTAAAGTCACGGCGTTTCAGATCTTCACTCAGCTCAGTTTCAAATTTTACAGAATCCGGTCGCCTGTGATCGGTATACTCTCCGTCGCTCCTATAAGTTGTGACTTCAACAGGCATGTGCTCAGACATTACAGTAAGTGTACCATGTTTCAGCCCCGTCTTTATGGTATGAAAACCACTGAATATTTCAACCATACCATCAGGCGTGCAGTTAGTGCAAACGTCGTAATCATGGGGCTCTTTACCCATCATAGCGTCCCTTACACAGCCACCGACGATGTAGGCTTCATATCCGTTTTTTTCAAGAATCTCTATCACCGCAGCAACATATCGCGGTATTTTAATGTCCATAAATCCTCCCTGTTAACTTATTCGTTATCTTTTATTCTACAGCAAAATTTGGCTATTTCTAAAGCACAATTTTCGATTGGTGATCACACCACAATTTATGACTGTTCTTCCAACACAAATAACCGAGCCATATTCGGTCTGCTAAACCTAAGAGAAAGTGTCCTGTTATTTGGATTGTAAGCAAATTTTTCCTCATTATACGAAGGGTAAATACAGCTGACTTTTACATCATTAAAATCACTCTTTATCGGAATAACACAGTTTCCAGAGCCCTCTCTGTGCCACACAGCAAGATATATACGACCATCACACCTCAAGCCCAGCGCAGACCAATTGTCCGAAAATTTAGACAATCTCAGCGGATAAAACGGAACTCCATTTGCAATATCGCCTCGTATAGATTTGTACACATCTATGCCCTCTTTTACAAGTGCCTTTCTTTCCGTTTCTAGACGAGCTAAGTGTCCACTTTGATGTACTCGTAATAGCATGGCATTCACCATATTGAATACAACTTCTTCCCAGTCCCCTGTTTCCAGTGGATATGACCAGACAGCAGCCTGCTCCGGACACACGGCAGAAGGCGCATTTGCGGCTATTGTGGCGTATCTGCGGTAATCGTCCTGATCAGAAGTTGACTGTATCGAACATCTCGACAGAAGAGCATAGTCCATTCTCAGTCCACCGCTGGAGCAATTTTCGACTATAAGCTTCGGGTGGCGTTTAAAAACGCCATCCAGCCACGCTAAATAGGCTCTTTCGTGTTCCAGAAGACCATCACCGAAGCTGTCTGCATCATTCTCTGTACCGATGCCGGGCTCAATGTTGTAGTCCATTTTTATGTACCCAACACCATACTTGTTTATCAGTCTGTCAACAACAGCATCACAGTGATCTCGCACCGCTGGTACGCGGAAATCCAGCTGATATCGGCTTCTGTCGAAGACTCTTTTGCCGTGTCTGACAAAGAACCATTCATCGGGAAGTTTATCCGCCATGGGGCATTTTATACCCATGACTTCTATCTCCAGCCAAACCCCTGGGATCATACCTTTTTTGCGGATATAGTCGGTTACTTCACGAAGTCCGTTTGGAAATCTCTTCCTGCTTTCCTGCCACTCACCGACCCAGTCCCACCAGACATCATCAGCATACCAGCCTGCATCAATGCAAAAATATTCACATCCGACTTCTGCTGCAGCATCGATCAGCGGAAGCTCTTTCTCGGTCGTAGGATCAGCCCAAAGGCAGTTCATGTAGTCATTGAATATCACAGGTAACTTCGCATTATCGTGATTTTTGCGCCTTATCAAACGTCTGTACCTTGTCATTTCAGCAACAGCTTCATCAAAGCCGCCGTTCACTGCACACACGCCGCAGTATACAGATCTGAAACTCTCTCCGGGCTTCAAAATCTTTGACCAGTGTGACTCGATCTCCGACGGACCCGAAAGTTGTAAGTACAAATGCCCCTCGCGGTCGGATATCTCCCAGTGCCACGAGCCGTTATGCTCGATCTGCCACATCATCGCCCCGCCGACCTCGGTATTTTCAACATACCCCATCGGGATATACTCCTTGGACGACCAATTGCCGACGTTCGTCACCCCGAGCACCTTCGATGAATGCTGCCATTCCGTGGGCTGAGATTGCCCCAGACCCGCCTGTTCAAGGCTGTAAAACTGCCATTGCAGCTCTCTCTGCCACGAGTTGTGACATATCCCCACACGCATTTTATCGTCCTGTGGCAGAAGCCCCTCTTTCTCGATGCCTGTCAGTGAAAATGACGAAACATATTCTAAAGTCCAATTTTCAGTACCGCAATTATTGACATCAGTCCACGTTCTCACAACACGTGCGCCTGTGTAAAACTGCATATGCGATACAGTTTCAAGACCCGTCTCCTCATCGAAACAGATGATCTCCAGTTTGCGTCCCAGAGAGTTGTTCGTGTCTTTAAAATCCTTATATTCCAATCGATACCCCGGTGCAGTTATGATATACTTGTTTCCGTGACGCTCCCCGGGTCGGTCTATACCGCTGATCTGCAGCTCTACAAGACTGAACCCTGCATTGCCAGTTCTAGAAGTCATCGTGCTTTCATCAAATGGCAGTGCAGAAAAATGCAGGAGCTTTACCATCTTTTCATCGGTTATCTCAAAAACGACATTTATTCCGTTTTCAAATATTTGTATTCTTTTCATCTTTCTGCCTTTACAGATCGCGAAGTTTGTCAAGTATCCTGTGTGCGGCTTCTTCCTTTGACATCAGCGGCAGTTCGTCAGCGCCGTCCTTTGTTATCATCGTGATGACATTCGTATCTACGCCAAAGCCAGCACCGGCTGTCCTCAGAGAATTTGCACATATCATATCGCAATTTTTGCTGTGTAATTTCTTGGACGAATTCTCAATTACATTCTCCGTTTCCATAGAGAATCCGCAAATCTTCTGACCCTCGCGCTTGTGCTCACCTAGGTATTTCAGGATATCCTTTGTACGCTTCAGCTCGATGCTCATATCATTATCGGACTTTTTGATCTTATTGTCCGCGACCGTCACTGGAGTATAGTCTGCCACAGCCGCCGCCTTGATGATAAAGTCCTGTTTATCGGACAGCTGAGTCACCGCATTGAACATATCCTCAGCGCTTTCAACCGGCACATAATTCACAAAAGGCGGTAACTGAGCCTCTGTATGACCCGCAACGAGAGTGACCTCAGCACCCCTCAGCATCGCGGCTTTAGCCACTGCTATGCCCATTTTTCCGCTGGAATGATTAGTTATAAAGCGCACAGGATCGATGGATTCACGGGTGGCACCCGCAGTCACAAGCACCCGCTTGCCCGCAAGGTCTTTCTCGCAGGCGATCTCCCGCAGGATATACTCGTAAAGCACCTCGGGCTCAGGCATCCTGCCGTCACCGCTGTCGCCGTTCGCCAGCATACCGCTGTCGGGCTCGACTATCTTATACCCGAATCTCTGCAGTTTTTCGATATTATCCTGAACTATCGGGTTGTGGAACATATTGTGATTCATGGCAGGTGAGACAATTTTTGTACAGGTACAAGCCATAACGGTGGTAGTCAGCATATCGTCCGCAATGCCCGAAGCCACCTTGCCTATAACGTTTGCCGAAGCAGGCGCTATCAGAACCACGTCCGCCTTTTTCGCCAGAGCAACGTGTTCGACCGAGTACTGAAAGGTCCTGTCAAAAGTTTCCACCAGACACTTGTGACCCAGCAAGCTTTCAAAAGTTATGGGATTTATAAAATTGCACGCATTGGGCGTCATGAGTATCTCAACATCAGCCCCCTGTTTTTTCAGCATACGCGCAAGATTCGGTATCTTGTATGCGGCTATCGACCCCGTAACGCCGATGACCACGCATTTTCCGTCAAGTATCATGATGATTCTCCTTTCATTCTGCTTCACGTAATATATTGTTTATTATTATAACACATTTTTGGTTTTATGGCAATAGAGGACAGGCTGACATTCGATATCAGTCTATCACTTGTCTAAATAATTTTCATGTAATTTCCGGGTTTTTACGATTGTTATTCTCAAAGATTTTCATTATCTCCTAGTATTTAACCCTGTTATGATACATTTCATTATATTTGTGTAATCTTTGGCTGTCATAAAGTCTGTGAACTTTTTCTTGAACTGCGCTTTAGCCAGCTTATCCATATTAAAAATATGATTAACATTAAGCGATCTACCCATGGTAATTTTTCTCCGCATTAAATGGTTAATTATCCACATTATAACATCCACGGCTTCATATGTCAATATTTTTCCCTAAAAAACTATATATAAACGTATGAAGCCTTATCACTGCACACGATATTTGGCTCTTATTCATTATCGCACAAATGTTCCACGTGGAACATTTGCACCGGATGTGGAATATCAAAAAAAACGACCCCCGTTTCGCCGAGGGTCGTATATCATCATATCATCATTTGGCTATGGAAGAACGCTTCTTTTCGGGGTGCATCTCGTAGTAGTGCTTTTTGTCGAGATACATCCTTTCATCCGCAAGACGCAGAGCTTTGTGTACCTCAGCTGTGCTTTCTTCATAGGCATAGCCTATGGCGAAGACCAGATCGGTGTACTTTTTCGCCGTCTCCCTGAGTTCCTCTGTTTTACGATAAAGCTCTTCCTCAGTCACACCTGTCAGCATCACAACGAATTCATCGCCGCCAGCCCTGAAAATATCACGTGAGCTGAATACTTCCTGCAAAGCGGAAGCCGCTTTTTTCAGCAGTTCATCTCCGGCGATGTGACCCTGACTGTCGTTCACAACTTTCAGACCGTTCAGATCGGCGAATACTACACCTATTGGTCTGCCCGATCTTCCCTTTACAAGATCATCCACATAGTTGTTCATCTCGTTGCGGTTCATCACGCCCGTCAGCATATCTTTGGAGCTGAGAACGTGCAGCCTGTCCATCATTTTGAAACTGTATATCTCGGAAGCCAGTATGAATGTAGTAAGTTCCAGCGTCTCCTTGATGGTGTCAGCCACATCAGCACTGAAGTTTATCGCCCATATATAGCCCAGCAGCTCATTCTTGAACTCCAGCGGGAACAGTACTATGGTCTTGCCGCCTGCACTTGTTATAGAATCATGCCATACAGGATTTCTTTCTCGTACTACCTCCATATCGCTGTCATTCTTTACAACAAGACAGTTGCTTCCGGCTATGGTATTCTCCCATGATTCGGCTATATCGTAAAAATCATCAGTGAGATAATTCTCCATCGAAACAAGCTTCGTATCCTTTGAGAAAGCCTCGCAAAGCACCGAACACGAACGCTTTGCCTTATCCATAAGCAGAACACAGCAGTTCTCCGAATCACAGAGATCACGGATATCCTCACATATCTCGTTCAATACTGATCTGAAATCATCGGCACTTCTCAGCTTGATACAGGTCTCAAGTACCGCAGATGCGATATCCGCCGATATGGTAGACATCCTCTTTGCATCGGGCTTGAAGTTTATCTCCATTATATACATGCAGTAATGCAGATCACCCTCATCGCCTGACAGCGGCAGGAACGACATATTGAACCATACATCATACCTTGCAGGGTGCGCATATGCGTGTAGAAGCTTCTTTTCAACCGCTGCACAGTAGCAGGAATCTTCAAAGTTGAGATCACGGTTGAGATAGTTAGTGTACTCACTGTTGGGCACAAATTTTCTCGTAAGCATCTCAACATTCTGCATCGGGCGCTCGATGGTATCAAGATAAGCGCGGTTGCCTGTAACTATCCTGAACTTCATCGGACTCCCGTCCGCAGGAGTTTCAACAGATACTACACAGGCTGCTTTTGATATGCTGTCAACCACTTTCTGAAAATCCATATGCTCCTCCATTCCGCCGGACTGCACGTACATTGTCCGGCAAGAGATTTGGTGTTACATATATTATAGCACAATGTCATAGAAATTTCAAGTATTATTCGACAATTTATACATAATTTTTCCACAATCAATCATTAGTATTTAGCGCATCGTTGGTTCCATGAGACTTTTTCAGGTTGACAGTCGCTATGCCCGCACCGATAAGCAGAAGCGCCGCCGCGTATTTTATGCCCAGCTGTCCCGATTCACCAAGAAGCACTGCCGAAAGCATAACTCCCATGACAGGGTTCATAAAGCCGAATACCGATATCTTTGAAACATCGTTGTTCTTGAGAAGTATCCCCCAGAGGGTGTACGCCACACTGGATACCAGCGCCAGATAGATAAGAAGTGCCACAGCCTTGAAAGTCACGTGAGAAACATCATCAGAGCCACCGCCCGAGACCATCATCCCGCACTGACCCACAGCCGTCATCACAGCACCGCCGAATATGAATTGCCAGCCGCTGAAAAGCACGGTGTCGTGTTCCGATGAATACCTTTTTATCATCGAAGAGGATACTCCGTAGCACAGCGCCGAAAGCGCTACAAGACCGTCACCCGCAGGGCGGAATTCAAATCCCGCGGGAGTTATCTCCACAAGAACCACTCCCGCAAGCCCCAGCAGACAGCCCGCCATTTTTCGTACCGTCAGCTTTTCCATTCTCAGTACCACACTAGCTATGATTATGGCGAAAAAGTTAGTCAGTGAATCCACCACAGCCGAATTCACACCGGTAGTGTGGGCTACCCCAATATAGAAAAAGATATACTGCCCTATGGTCTGAAATAGACTGAGGAACATCACCTTTCCCCATTCGTCCCGCCGCGGGATAAGCAGTTTTTTACGCGCCGCACCCGCAAAAGCTATCACAAGTATCCCCGCAAGGAAAAATCTTATCCCCGCGAAACGTATCACTTTCCAAGTTTCGTCCCCGCCGATATCCCACAGTTTGTAGCCTATCTTTATTGAGGGAACAGCGCTCGCCCACAAAAAACAGCAAAGCAGTGCCCCAGAGAATACCGCAAGTTCCTTTTTTAAACCTTCCATTATATCACCTGAAATGATTATACACCATATTTTTGTATAAATCAAGAACCCGCGTAAAAAAGCCCCATGACGCTTTTTTTCATTATTCTTTCTTTATCCCCTTGCGTTTTGCGGGAAAATAGTGTATAATATAATAGATAATTTGTGTTTGCAGATAAGACTGTGACATAAAGACATTGAAATAAAGGAGAAATTACAATGACTAAGGCACAAAAGTACTTCAATGCAATAAAGGATAAAAGAGTTGCTTTCATAGGTGTGGGCGTGAGCCATACCGACCTTATTAAGGTATTCCTTTCCAAAGGCATAAACTGTGTTATCTGCGACAAGCGCGAAGAAGACGAGTTCGACCCCATGCTGATCGAAGATTTCAGAGCAAAGGGCTGTGAATTTTCACTGGGTGAGAATTATCTCGATGAACTGTTCAACTGCGATATAGTTTTCCGTACCCCCGGTATGTACTACAATGACCCAGTTCTTACAAAGGCAAGAAAGCAGGGCGTTGTCATCACTTCCGAGATGGAGACTTTCTTCGACCTCTGCCCATGCAAGACCTACGCACTAACAGGTTCTGACGGCAAGACCACCACTACTACTCTCGTAAGCGAATTTCTGAAAGCCGAGGGCAAGCGCGTTCATCTGGGCGGAAATATCGGCAAGGCGCTGCTGCCGCTGGTAGAGACCATCTCCGAAACAGATGTGGCAGTCTGCGAGCTTTCAAGCTTCCAGCTGATATCCATGCGTGAAAGCCCCGATGTTGCGGGTATAACAAATATCCGTCCCAACCACCTGAACGTTCACGGCACTATGGAAGAATACACTCTTGCAAAGTGCAATATCCTCGATCACCAGAACGCATATTCAAGAGCTGTACTCAGTTTTGACGATGAAGTTACCCACGGTCTTGAAGACCGCGTCCGCGGCGACCTGGCATGGTTCAGCATCAAGGAGAAGCCCGATAACGGCGCATTCCTCCGTGAAGACGGTATGCTGTGCTACAACCAGCGCGGAAAAGTCACCGAGTATGTACATATGAAGGATATCAAGATACCAGGTATGCACAACGTTGAGGACTACCTCACTGCCATAGCTATGACCTACGGCGAAGTAAAGCCCGAGACCGTTGCAAAGATAGCAAAGGAATTCGGCGGCGTTGAGCACCGTATCGAATTTGTAAGAGAGCTGGACGGCGTAAAATATTACAACAACTCCATAGCTTCCAGCCCCACCAGAGTTCTCGCCTGCCTGGCTGCATTTGACCAGAAGCAGATAATGATACAGGGCGGCTCCGATAAGGGCGTAAGCTTCGAGCCTATGGCTGCACCTATCTGCGATAAGGTAAAGGTGCTGATACTCATGGGTCAGACCAAGGACAAGATACGTGCCGCAGTTGAAGCAGCCCCCAATTTCAAGGGCAGCGGACTGAAGATAATCACCGTAAAGGATATGGCAGAAGCAGTACGCACCGCCCGCGAATACGCAGAAGAGGGCGATATCGTATCGCTGACGCCTGCCTGCGCAAGCTTTGATATGTACCGTATGTTCGAGGACAGAGGCAGACATTTCAAACAGCTGGTAAACGAACTCAGCTGAGACCGTAATGCAAAATACAAATGATCCTATCCCCCGAAGAGAGGACTTATAATGATATATCAGACCAAAGATATCGACCTTGCGCTGATAAACAGGCTCAGGGACAATAATTACAGCCGACGGATAAAGTCGCATTTTCTCGCCTACGGCACAAAATATGACTTCCTGCGGTTCTTCTTCATGGACTACAAGGGCGAGAGACTGGGAATGTTCTCTGAATTTAACAGCGCACTGATGATATCGACTTTTGAGGGCAAAGAACTGCCCGAGGAAATGCTCGAAGAGCTTGCGGGCTTCGTGCGTATGCTGAAACCTTTCTCGGTAGAGCTTGAAAGGCAGTACGGCGAAAAGCTGGCTGTGCTTTTAGATGATGAATACCGCAGTGAAAAGCGTACAGAATTCACATATTCTCCCACAGGCAAACTGCCTCCGCTGGAGGTGGACGAGCTTCCCAGGCTGGACGACGTTTACAAGATACTCGCCCAGTGTTTCCCGAGGCTTGAAGACAGCTACGAGATGTGGCTGACAGATACTTCCCACCGCATACGTCGCGGACTTTCACAGTCATTCCTTATGGGGGACTATACCACCGCAACCATACAGTACATAATAGACAAGATAGCGCTGGTGGGTCAGGTGGGCACAGTACCCGAGGAACGCGGAAAAATGCACGCGAGAACTCTGCTTTACTGGATAGGCGAAAGACTATGGCAGCAGGGCATTTCCGTGAAGTTATTCGCAAGACCCCACAGAGTAAGCTATTACGAAGAGATAGGCTTCAAAGCCATGGGCATAGATACAGTTCTCGAAAGACGGGACGAAAAGCCCAGCCATTAATAGATCGCAAAAACGTTCTGCTGATTTTTTCGTGGTGATAACTGTATCTGCATGATGTCTCGCGCTCATAGGATAAACTTAAACTAAAAAGACCGAGGGACTATAAAAATCCACATGAGGTGAAATAATTGACAAACATTTTTGGAATAGATGAAAAAATACTTACCCTTGCCGCACAGGCTGAGAGCGAGTGTACAGAGGTATTTGCGGAGATAGACCGCATCGCCGAGATAAACGGACAGAAAGTTCTGAAAGCCTTTATCGACAACCGCGTGAGCGAGGGCTGTCTGAAAGGTACTACGGGCTACGGCTACGGCGATATCGGCAGAGATACTGCTGATAAAGTTTACGCTCAGGCGCTGGGGGGCGAAGATGCCATAGTCAGACATACTTTCGTCAACGGCACTCACGCACTTTCCACCGCGCTTTTCGGTATACTCCGCCCCAATGATATGCTGTGCTTCCTCACTGGCGCACCCTACGATACCCTTGAAGGTGTTGTGGGCAAAGAGTGCGACACAGGCTGCGGTTCGCTGAGAGATTTCGGCGTGAAGAGCAGCATAGTCGAACTCAAAGAGGACGGCACTCCCGACCTTGAAGCCATAGCAAAGGCGGCTAAGGGCGCGAATGTCGGATACATACAGAGGTCACGGGGATATTCACTCAGACCTTCCTTTACCGTTGATGTGATAGCATCTGTTATAAAGGCGGCAAAGGACGCAAATCCCGATATAATAATCCTGACAGATAACTGCTACGGCGAATTTGTTGAGGAAAAAGAGCCCCTGGCTGTGGGCGCTGACCTGATAGTAGGTTCGCTGATAAAGAACCCCGGCGGCGGAATTGCAAGCACAGGCGGATATATCTGCGGTCGCGCCGACCTTGTGGAGAAATGCGCAGACAGGCTCACCTGCGTTGGCATGGGCAAAGAGGTAGGCTGTTCGCTGAACATGAACAGAGAGATACTTCTGGGATTCTTCCTCTGCCCCCAGACAGTGGCAAATGCCCTGAAAACTTCGGTCTTTGCCTGCCGTCTTTTTGAAAAGATGGGCTACAAGACCCTCCCCGAAAGCAGTGAAAAGAGAACGGATATCATCGCGTCTATCCTTCTTGAAAATGAAAAGAACCTTACAGCCTTCTGCAAAGGCATACAGAAAGGCAGCCCCGTTGACAGCTATGTTACTCCCGAAGCATGGGATATGCCGGGTTACGAAAGCAAGGTCATCATGGCGGCGGGTGCGTTCACCATGGGTGCTTCTATCGAACTTTCAGCCGATGCCCCCATACGCGAACCCTACGCAGTATGGCTCCAGGGCGGCATAACCTACCCCAGCGGAAAAATGGGAATAATGCTGGCAGCACAGGAGATGCTGAATGAGGGGAATATATCACTCTGAAACGGAGAATGACATGAGATTCAAATGCGGATGCTGCGGTGAGACAGTAAAAAAGGAACCAAAAATTCCCGAAGGCTTCGTAGGCTGGGCTTACTGCTGTGATGACTGTATCATGGAATGGCTCGAAAGCGGCGAGGAGATACCGCATATTGACAGCGAATCTTGGATACGCCGTGAGAAAAGACCTGAGGTAGACGAGATATGCTGCATACGGGTCAGAAAGCCCTTTGATGAAGAGATAGGCGACGAGTTCTATATGCAGCTGAAGTCGCCAAGAGACTATTATACGGACGAAATGACAGATGAAGTCATAGCCTGCGGCGGAATAATCAAATGCAGATTTGAAAGCGTTGTTTCCCGCGATGAGTATATCGCCTGGATCAAAGTCAGGGTGCTTGAAGTTTTCATGAACGAAGAGCTTTATAAAGCATTTGATGAATATGAGAGAGAAGAGCCGCTTGTTTCTGAATTTGAAAGATTAAATTATGATACAGGAAAATGGCGCGGTCTGTTACTATGGGACGGCGGTGGAGACATCGGCGAGTATTGTGACATCTATACCGACGATGATGGCAGGGAACACCTTGTTTTACAGGGCTTTTGGGATTATCACAACGAATATGTTTACTTCGGTAACATAGTCTCAAAAAGCTAAGACCGAAAGGGAAACAATGGTAAAAAAGATAACGGACAAGGATACAAAACAGGGTATAGCAAGAAAAGTCCTTGAAGCCCTTGACCAGTGGTTTGAGATGGAGGAAAGCCGAGAAAAATTCATCGCGGAAAGTGCTGAGCAGACCTTTATCGCGGCTGAGGAAAACGGCGAGTACATTGGTTTTCTGTGCCTTAAAGAAACAGGAAATGCCACCGTCGAGCTGGCAGTGATGGGCGTTCTGAAAGAATACCACCGCAGAGGTATAGGCAGAGCGCTTTTTGAAGAAGCGGTAAAGACCGCAAAAGCCGAGGGCTAT
The DNA here is from genome assembly GCF_900109655.1 of Hominimerdicola alba. Lineage (GTDB taxonomy): Bacteria > Bacillota > Clostridia > Oscillospirales > Ruminococcaceae > Hominimerdicola > Hominimerdicola alba_B. The sequence continues at coordinate 197,034 of NZ_FOAT01000006.1, read as the reverse complement.
TCATTCATGCAGGTCAAGACCGTCCGCATGGGAATGTACGAAGACTATGACAGGACAAACCTTTTCTACATCTCCTGCGGCTTCAAGGAACTTGAAGTGATAAACGAGATATGGGGAGACGAGAACCCATGTCAGATATACATAATGTCCCTGTAAAAGGGCTTAAACGAACAATAAATTATCAAAGAGGAGTTGATAACTATGGCTGAGATATTCAGTGTAACAGTCAGCGAGATAGTCAAACAGCTGGGGCTTGAACTGCTCTATGCGCCCGATAATATCGATGAGCTGATAGTCACCGACAACGACTGCAACCGTCCCGGATTGCAGCTCATGGGATTCTATGAGTACTTCAATGCCGAGCGTATACAGATATGCGGCAACATGGAGTTCGCGTACCTTGCTTCCATCGATGAAGAAGTAAGAAGACAGAGGCTGGACGCACTTTTTGCAACAAAGATACCCATGTTCATCGTGGCAAGAAGCCATGAGCTCTATCCCGAAATGATAGATATAGCTTCAAAATACGGCGTGCCCATAGCCCGCACATCTGACAGCACCACAGCTTTCATCGCGGCTCTCATCGGCTATCTCAATGTTGAGCTTGCGCCCCGTATCACACGTCACGGCGTGCTTATCGAAGTTTACGGCGAGGGCATACTCATCGTGGGCGAAAGCGGTGTAGGTAAGAGCGAGACCGCTATCGAGCTGGTCAAGAGAGGGCACCGTCTTGTGGCTGACGATGCTGTTGAGATAAGAAAGACCTCCAGCAGAACTCTGGTAGGTCAGTCCCCTGATAATATCAGGCATTTTCTGGAACTCCGCGGCATAGGTATTATAAATACCAGAAGACTGTTCGGTATGGGTGCCGTAAAGATATCCGAAAAGATCGACCTGATAGTACAGCTTGAACCCTGGGACAGCAAGAAGATATACGACCGCATGGGCGTGGATAACGAGTATACTTCCATACTGGGCATAAAGATACCCAGCCTTACCATACCCATAAAGCCAGGACGTAATCTGGCTGTTATACTGGAAGTTGCCGCTATGAACAACCGTCACAAGAAGATGGGCTACAATGCGGCAGCAGAGCTTCTTCAGAACCTCGGTCTTGAAATGGATACCAAGGAATCCGTCAAGAACTGGGACGCTTTCTGATAAAGCTTTCCGCAGAAACACCGCTGTGATGTTTCTGCACCAATACACAAATAAGGAGAAAAACAAGTGAAAGAACTTGATATGAATACACGTTCGTTGCTGGAACTGGCGGAAGAACTGGAATGCAGAGTATTCCCAAACGAGCCGCTGGATAAGCACAACACCTTCCGTATCGGCGGGTGCTGCACGGCAATGATAGACATAAATTCGCCCGATAATCTCTCCCACCTCTGGGAAGAAGCAAACCGTCTGGGCATAAGGACGATGGCACTGGGCAACGGCTCGAATGTACTGTTCGATGACCGCGGCTTCGACGGTGTTATCTTCCTGATAGGAAGCTCGATGGATAAGATATATATGAAAGACGAAAATACCATCGTGGCACAGGCAGGCTGTCCCCTGCTGAAGCTTTGCCGCTTCGCACTGGAACACTCCCTCAGCGGACTTGAATTCGCTTACGGTATCCCCGGAAGTGTGGGCGGCGCTATCTTCATGAACGCAGGCGCTTACGGTGGAGAGATAAAGGACGTTATAAAATTCGGCAGAGCCGTTGACCGCGAAGGCAGACAGTTTGAATACAAGAACGACCAGATGAAGTTCGGCTACAGGACCAGCAGGTTCATAGAGAGCGGAGAGCTGATAGTCGAAGGCGAATTTGAACTGCCGAGCGGAAGCTATGACGAGATACAGGATAAAATGGTAGACCTCATGGGCCGCCGCCGCGATAAACAGCCCCTGAATATGCCCAGCGCAGGCAGTACCTTCAAAAGGCCCTCAGGCGAAGGTCTTTTCGCAGGCAAGCTTATTCAGGACAGCGGTCTCAGAGGTTTCTCCGTGGGCGGAGCGCAGGTCAGCGAGAAGCACTGCGGCTTCGTAGTAAACAAGGGCGGTGCCACCTGCTCCGACGTCCTTGAACTTATCAGACAGGTACAGGATAAAGTACATAAAGAGTCAGGCATAATGCTTGAATGTGAGGTAAGATACATACCTTACGAGGCTTAAAGACTCCCATTAAATTAGGGTTAAAAGGGGGATGGATAAAATGCAGTTCGTAGTAGTAACAGGTATTTCAGGTTCGGGAAAATCCACCGCTATCGATGTGCTGGAGGATATAGGATATTACTGCATAGATAATATGCCGCCCGAGCTTATGGTAAAGTTTGCCGATATATGCGCACAGTCCGACGGCAATTTCGATAAAGTCGCTTTCGTTGCCGATGTACGGGGCGGAGCACTTTTCTTCAAACTTAAGGACGCTATAACAGATATGCGCAATATGGGCATAAAAGTCAAAGTAATATTCCTTGATTGCAGCGATGAAGTGATAATGCGCCGCTATAAGGAGACCCGCCGCAGGCACCCTCTTTATGAGATAGCCAACGGCAATATACGCGATGCCATCGAGACCGAGCGCAGACTTCTGGAATCGGTCAGGGACGATGTGGATTATTATATCGACACCACCTCGACCTCAACAGCTGAATTCAAAGGAAAGATGTACGATATCTTCCTTATTGCAGGACAGTCCGCCATGAGGATAGAAGTGCGTTCCTTCGGCTTCAAGTACGGCGTAATGAACGATGCAGACCTCACTTTTGACGTAAGATGTCTGCCAAATCCGTTCTATATACCCGAGCTTAAAAGCAAAACAGGTCTTGACCCGGCGGTTTCGGGATATGTAATGAGCTTTGAGGAAGCACGGACTCTCCTTGACAAGCTGACAGACCTTATCGACTACCTTATACCGCTCTATGAAAAAGAGGGCAAGGCACAGCTGGTAATAGCTTTCGGCTGTACAGGAGGCAAGCACAGAAGCGTCACCTTTGCCGAGGCAGTTGCAAAGCATCTCACCGACCAGGGCAAGACCATAAGGCTCGCTCACCGCGATATCGAAAAGAGATAATGGTAAACAGCAAGGCAGCACCCCACGTTTGCAAGCGTGTGATGCTGCCTTTTTTCATTGTGAAGTACTCTCCGCGCAGGATACCATATCCTCTGCGAATATCCCATAGCCCCGCGTTGGATCATCGATGAACACATGAGTAACAGCCCCGATAAGCCTGCCGTCCTGCATAATTGGCGAGCCGCTCATGCCCTGCACGATACCCCCCGTTTCACTCAGCAGACGTTCATCGGTGATGTGTACCACAAGGTCATGCTCCGCGCCGTCACTAAGGTCGATATGCTCTATCTGCGCAGAATAGGGTTCTGGAGCTTTGCCGTCAACTGAGGAATATATCTGTGCACTCCCACGGTGTATCTCCTGCTTGTAGCCAAGTTCGACTTCCTCCTTTTCATCGGGTGCGTTTTCCAACGTCCCGAAAAGCCCAGCCTCGCAGTTCAAAGTTATCTCCCCAAGAACTTCTTCCCCGGAAAATTCTCCCAGCAGCTGCCCGGGAGAACCCGCCTCAGAGGGTATCAGCCCCGTTATCTCGATGTCCCCCACAGCCCCCTCCGATAGGGGCAGGATATTACCTGTATCGCTGTCGCAAACGGCGTGACCAAGTCCGCCAAAAACTCCGCTGTCCTTGTCAAAAAATGTCAGTGTGCCTATCCCCGCAGAGGAATCACGCACCCACATTCCCGCCTTGTAGCCGCCCTCAAAGTAAGCAGGTTCAAGCATTACGGTCTTATCCTTGCCGCCACGCCTGTAGACCACCTCACAGCCGCTCTCACGGCACCGCCTTACTTCCTCGGAAATATCGCAGTTTGAACGTATATTCCTGCCGTTGACGGATAAAATTATATCACCTTTTCTTATGCCGCACTCCCTCGCAGGACACCGCCCGCCCACATCTGTGAGTTCAATAACTATAACTCCGTCCGTCAGAAGCTTGATCCCGAAGGTCTCACCGCAGGGAACAAGCTTCGGTCTTTCACTGCAAACAGCCGTCACGTCTTTTACAGGCACAGCCCCGAAAAGCATCAGCGTGCTTCCCCTGCCGTGTGAAGCTTCTCCCGAAATATCCGTCAAAGCCGTCATGTAGGAGCGTTTTGAAGGCCGCGATGATATGCTGAAAAACGTGTTCAGCTCCAGTTTACCGTCATGCGCCACGCTGTAACTGTCAGGCAAAGTCCTGTCATAAAACCCCGCCACACTAAGCAAAGCAAGCCCCACCGCCCCCGCCGCCGCAGCTGCCCGCTTGAAAAGATATTTTGTTATTTCCATTTTATTCTTCCTTTTCCATAAATTTTCAACTTACGGCTGAATACCGAAGTCATTACTATTGTTGACCGTCAGCCGCGTTTGATTCAGCTGACCGAGAAAGTATTATTTGTTATGGCAAAAAGAAGTGAACTTTTTTCAAGTACCTTTTCAGGCAGATTTTAACTTTTTTGCAGTCCTTTATACATTTTAGCCTGTTGCAAAAAGCTATCCGATGTGCTATAATAGATTACGGCTTTTCGCCGCAATCAGATCATGAAAATGATAGCATATAAAAGAGGTAAAAAATGTCAAAAAAGGATAGACTTAAAGCGCAGTCGCAGAAACAGATCCGCGAGCGCCGTGAACGTGAGGAAGAAGAACGCGAGGAACGGGAAGCTGCCCGCAACATACAAAGCAAGTCAGCAAAAAAACTGCTGAATAAGACCAGATATGGTCGCTATGGCAAGGAACCGCTGGGATTCCTGTTCCTGCGGCTGCTTATTCTGATACCCTTCGCATGGTCAGGCATATACTACGGACTTATCGTAATATTTGGCACCTTCGGCGGATATATCGTACCCCAGCCGCCAAAATGGGTGGGCTGGACAATGCTCGCAGGCGATGCACTGGTACTTGCGGGAATCATAATCGAATACCTGAAAAAACATATCCCCGCATTCGTCTTCATCGCAGCGGGAACAGGACTGTACCTGAAAGCTTCGCAGTACTTCATCAACTACCTTTCCGACAGACTGGATAAAGTATATGTCGAGGAAGAAATACGCAGCATCGACCGCGATTATATGAAGCACCATTACCCCATGGCAGCTGTTGCTGCGTTGGAGCTTTGTATACTCATCTGGTGGATAGTGCTGAAGACCATCGAAGCAAAAAAGCGCAGACACGAGCGGGATACAGCACCTGTAAAGTCCATCGTTGAGGAATGACAAAACAGCGGTAAACTGCCAAGGAAGAGCCCTTCGGTCAAGGTGCAAAGGCGACGTGGCAATAACAAAATCAAGAGCGTGGACAATACAAACGTCCACGCTCTTTCTATGTGCGAAAAATTATTGCCGCGCCGTCATCGGACAGCGATAGCGAATCCGATGACTCGACCCGAGGGACGAGGGGCGAAAACTAGCAAGCCTGCGCACACAGCAAACATCCGACTATACCCGAAAAGTCCGATTTTATTTTATTCGGCACTTTTATCCAAAGAACTACGATGGACGTTTTGTCGCCCCTTACGGGTCGAGAAATCAACGAGCGTTCCACCGTTGATTTCAGGCGCGGCAATATCTCACGCAAACGGAAAGAGCGTGGACGGTTGATTTGTCCACGCTCGATTTTTTTGTTATTGCCGCGCCTATTTAGTCGGTAGTCTGCTGTTATATTGACAGCACTCTTATCACGTCGCTTTTGCGCCTTGACCGAGAGGCTCTGCCTCTCGAGCTCTCCGCAAGCCTGCTAGCGCGAGGCATATGCCGACGCAGTCGCATAAACCGCGCGCTTTGATTCGCGGCATAGTTTGTTTGGTGCGCAGTTTTGTTTCCACGCAACGCTAGACCCAAAGCTCTCTTTCTTGGCAGTTTCCGCAAGTTTCTGCTATTACAGCTTTGCCAGCTTGGAGAACTCTGCTTTCAGTGCGGGATATATCTCACGATACAGCTGATAGAACTTCTCATACTCAGGTACTGTTGCGCCGTTGGGCTCCTGTACTTTATCGGTGCGTACTACTGCCTTACAAGCCTCGGGCACGCTGGAGTAGATGCCTGCGCCTACCATTGAGAGCAGTGCAACGCCCAGTGCAGGACCTTCCTTGGAGGAAGCTGTCTTTACGGGGCAGTTATAGAGGTCTGCCAGCATTGAACGCCACAGCGGTGAGCTTCCGCCGCCGCCGCAAGCCATCATGTCGGATACGTTTATATCCATCTCGCGGAATACTTCTACGCAGTCACGCAGAGAATAGGATACGCCTTCCATTACGGCACGGAGCATCTCTTTCTTGGTGTGCATAGCGGAAAGTCCAAAGAATACGCCTCTTGCGTTGGGGTCAAGGTGAGGTGTTCTCTCGCCCATCAGGTAAGGCAGATAGAGAAGTCTGTTAGCGCCCACAGGTACGCTTTCAGCCTGCTTATCCATCAGGTAGTACTCATCAACGCCCATATACTTTGCAGTTTCCTTTTCGGCATTGCAGAAGTTATCTCTGAACCACTTCAGCGAAAGACCTGCGCCCTGAGTAACGCCCATTACGTGCCAGCTGTTGGGAACAGCTGCACAGCAGGTGTGAACTCTGCCCTTGGGGTCGATGGAGATATTGGAAGTATGTGCGAACACAACGCCCGATGTACCTATTGTGGTGAACGCCTTGCCGTCCTCGCAAACGCCTGTGCCTATTGCTGCGCCTGCATTATCGCCTGCACCGCCCACAACTATTGTGCCTTCGCAGAGACCCAGTTCATCAGCCATAGCCTTTGTCAGCTTGCCTGTAACTTCGCAGGACTCATATACCTTGCCCAGCCAGTTCTTATCTATCTCGAAAACGCTCAGCAGTTCATCAGACCACTTTCTGTTGGGAACGTCCAGCAGCTGCATACCTGATGCGTCGGATACTTCGGTAGCATACTCATGTGTCAGCACGAAACGCAGGTAGTCCTTAGGCAGCAGGATATGTGCTACTTTCTCGTATACCTCGGGTTCGTTGTTCTTCACCCAGAGTATCTTTGCGGCAGTCCAGCCTGTCAGTGCGGGGTTTGCGGTTATCTGGATGAGCTTCTCGGTGCCGACTTTCTCGGTCATCCAAGCAACTTCCTTTTCGGTACGCTGGTCGCACCAGATGATGGACTTTCTCAGCACGTTGTTATCCTTATCCAGCATTACCAGACCGTGCATCTGACCGGATATACCGATACCCTTAACGTCCTCTTTCTTAACACCGCTCTGTGCCATAACAGCCTTGATGGTGTTTATCATAGCATTTGCCCAGTCTGCGGGCTCCTGCTCTGCGTAGCCGTTCTTCGGCTGATACATGGGGTACTCGATAGTCTTTGAAGCTATCACTGTACCTTTCTCGTCAAAAAGGACTGTCTTGGTACCGCTTGTACCGCAGTCAACTCCTATTACGTATGCCATAGTTTTTCTACTCCTTTATAATAAGATTTTATGCTCATCCCGCTGACACGCCATTCTATAAAACCAATTGACAGGCAATATCAATTGGTGGCGGTATTCTTCCCCCCGCCTGCGGCGTGGGGAAGAATACATCTCAAATAACTATTCATTATTATACCAACGTATAAAATGGTGTGCTAAAGGGATAACCATATTTTTATTACCATTACCTGATATCAGTGGGCAGATTTTCTTTTCGGTAACATATCACATGGTCAGCCTGCTGATAATGCTTATCGGCAAAACAGCTGAAACTGTGCTGAAGATCCGTGCCTTCAAACCAGTGATATGGCTTGTCGTTCTCGGTCTTGCCCTCGCATAGCTCCGCGATGCCGTTGCGCAAACAGCGCATAAGTGATATGTCATCGAGATCCCTTGCGTGACCGTGCAGTATAACATCTGCCCTGTCTTCAAGGAACATCAGACGGTCGAATTCTGCAAGCACCTCTTTCATGGGCAGACAGCCGTCAAGCTGCAGCCACAGATGATGATTGATGCCGTCCCCTGTGAAAAGTATCCTGTCCTCACGAAGCAGGAGCAAAAGCTCGCCGTCGGTATGACCTGCCAGTTCAAATACTTCCAGCGTGCGTCCGCCAAGATCGATGATATCACCCTCACGGATATCCGCAAAAGGCGGTATACCGTGTCCGCATTTGCGGCACATCTCCTTTACCTCGGGTATGCTCTCAAAGAAGCTTTCAGCCATCGCCCTGTCACGTGGACTTATGAGCGCGTGGTCAACTTCCTTGTCGAAATATACATTACCGAGTATATGGTCGGGATGACCGTGGGTGTTCACCAGTACAAGTGGCTTGTCTGTCAGCTTGCGCACAGCGGAACAGAGGTCGTTCCAGCCGTTCATCGTATCGATGACACAGGCTTTGTTCTCACCGATGACCAGATATCCGGTGGCTTCGTGTCCTTCATCAAGCAGGTATATCCCCCTGCGGACTTCTTTTATAAAGAGTTCGTGTTCCATATCACATTTTACGCTCGAATATCAGTACAATATCGTTTATCGTCGCGTCAGCCTCTGCATCACGCTCCACCCTCATCTCATCGGTAAAGCAGAACTTCAGCCGCCAGCCCCTTTCGCCGTACATCGTCAGCACATCGGCAAGTGAAGCTTCATCAGCACCGCCGTTGTCACGGTCGCGGACAGTTTCCACAGCGTACTCGTACTTTCCGCCATGACTGTCATTTTTAAGGGCTTGCAGAGTTATATAAGTACGCAGATCATCGTCGCTCAGCGATTCAGCATCAAGACCGTTCACATTTCCGTTTTTAAGTACCGCCAGTATCTCTTCTTTAAGCTTAGCATTCATTTTTCTATACCCCCATCAGCTTTTCGTGAACATCAGATATCCTGCCGCAGTCGGCGCACAGGTCAAACAGCGCAAAGCTGTACGGAAATTCTTTTTCTGCAAACTTTTTCAGCAGATTTCCCGCACTGCCCATTCCTGCCATATCTCTGATAAGCCGTCCACCGCATTCGGGGCAGACTTCGTATTTGTATCCCTCGCCGTCGAGTATCGTGACAAGCGAAGTCAGGTTCCCGCCCTCTGCTTTTGCGCAAAGTTCGGGTGCTGACAGTTCTCCGCAGTCGGGACATTCTTCACAGCAGAGTTCGTACCTTGCATAATGTTCAACAGTATCGTTTTCGGCATAGTACTTATATATGAGTACGCCGTCCTCACCGCCGAGGACTGTTTTTTTGCAGGTTGTGCCACATTTGATGCAGTTACTCATGGCTGTTCTCCTCCTTTATACGAGGCAGTTCAGCCATTATCACACCGCATTTTCTGCACACCCAGAAAACGTCAGCCATATGGGTATTGAGTTCAGCCATGCGTAAGCTTATTCGCTGGGCTTCCTCCAGTGCTTTTGGCGTCATTGGCGGAAATGCGTGCTTCATACGGTATTCCTTGGTGATCCACTGAACACCTGTTCCGCTTTTTCCGCTTCCTGTCAGGACACCGTCCGTCATTGCGCCTCCGCATTTTGGACAATCCATCATCCATCTTCCTTTCCTATATTACAATATTCTCACAATTCATGTCAAGCCTTGTCTTGCTTGATGCTGACCGATTATTGCGCGGCTAGTCCAGCCGTTTGAAACTGTCTGAACCAACTCCGCAGAGAGGACAGACAAAGTCATCGGGCAGTGCGCCCTCATGGACATATCCGCAGACCTCGCATACCCACTTTTCATCAGCAGATGCGGCGGTATTTTCAGCTTCAGCGGGAGTATCTACCCTTGAAAAATCAGCCGCACCGTGCTTGCACAGGGGACAGATAAAATCATCTGGGAGATGACCCTCATAGATATAGCCGCATATATTACATACCCATCTTTCGCCGTCCGAAGCACTTTCAGCCGCCGCGGGCTTGGGCTTTACGTTTGCGTGGTAATATGCATATGTCATGGGGGCTTTATCGGATATCACTTCGCCGTCGGCAACGTCGGCGATGAACATGGTATGGGTGCCCAGGTCAACGGTCTGCACTACCTCACAGCAGACATAAGCGCACGCGCCCTTTTCGATTATGGGTAGACCGTTCTCCGCCTTTTTCAGGGCGTAGTCATAGAATTTGTTGCCCCATCTTCCGCTTTGGAAACCGAAGTGGGTGAACAAGGAAAAATCGGCGCTTTCGTCTATCATTGATACATTGAACCTGCCGCTTGAACGTATCATATACTCGGTGAAATTCCCCTTATTCACCGTGACAGATACGCGGTTAGGCGAGCTTGTGACCTGTGCCAGGGTATTGATGATGCACCCATTGAACTGGTTGCCGCATCTTGCCGTCAGCACATACAATCCGTAGGATATCTTGTTCATTACTTTCATGTCCATGAAAATTCCTCCTTTTTACGGCAGTATCTCCGCCTGCCTTATTTGAAAATTATTTTTTACAAAAATGCCTATAATAGATCGGAATTTAGCCGATCAAGTATTTTACAATAGGTATTCGCCCATTCCGATAGCTCATGCTCCGAAAAAACACGGATGACATCCTCGATCTGCTCTGTTAATTCCTTTTTCGTTATGTGTTTAAAATAGTTTTCATCCTTAAAAAACTCATTCTCGCACCATTGATATTCCTCATAAGGCAGACCATTGTTATCTATGCCCCATTCATATACTTCACAGGGTCCGAATGATAACATTTCGATCAGGACTATGCGCCCATCCGGGTCTGCATTTGTATCGGGCATTAAATAAGACCACTTACCGACAAAAACACTTTTTGAAGCCATTATGATCCCTCCGAAGATCCAGATCTTTCTTATCAGCAGCACAATAGTAAGTAGGGACTTTGTAAATAAAAAGGGGGAAAGACCCTTGCGGTCATTCCCCCTGCGTGTTACTGATCTGCTTTCTCCAGAATGAAGTATTCTTCGTGTGCATCGCACTTGAAGCTCTTGATGACCCAGCCGCTGTCAACCAGAAGGTTGAGTTTCTCTATCCGCTGGAACCTGTCGTATGCAGGTGCGCTAATTTCTTCTGAAGAGGCCGATTTTCTGATGAAAAATGTCTTCTCCATAGTTATACGCTTCTTTCCGAGAATGTTCTCTTTATCCGACCAACGGCACAGTGCCGATATTTTACAAGTCAATTATACTACATTTTACGCGTTTTTGCAAGTATTTTGAGGAAATTTTAACCATCTTGTAATATTTGCAGTCCTGTTTTTTGAACTTTTCCCGGAAATTGGTATACAAAGTATTCTGATAACCATCGTATTTCACGCTGTTTCAAAGGCGAACACGAAGCAGGATTCCGTGGTATGGCAGTGTTCAGGTGTATCAGTTTTCAGTTCAGGAATGACGTATATCCGATAACATTTCTTCGCTGATGCCGAGTGACAGAACACAATGCTCATTACCGACCTGCGCTTGTTCCGTCTTACAGTCGCGATAGCTGATATCGTCGCTCTCCGCTGAAACATAGATAACATCGCCGTCGCCTGTATCATCAACATACAGCCTGTCGTTTTCACGATTGCCCATCTGTTCTTCAACTGTTGCTGAGTTGTTATCCCCGCGGCTGTCATAATTTTCACTATTAGCATTACAGCCCGCAAGAAGAAGTACCAAAACCGCCACAAACGGCGCTTTTTTCATTGTGTTCACCTCCGTCAGCCTTTGCCGAAACAGGCTGCTGCCGCTCGCCTATTTCTTTTTCTTATCTGCCAGCAAACATATCGTGGCTATAACTATGACCGCTCCCGCGCCCATACTGCCGAACATCTGCCGCGCCGAACCGCTGTGTCCCTCGACCTGTACCTGTGCAGCCTGTGCCGCTTTGCCGCCATCGGCAAATGCCGTAACCGCCGACACAGACCCAATACATACCACCGCAAAGAGCACACAGCAGCACCATACAAACCGTTTGTATACAGTTTTCATAGTCAAGCCCTCCGCTCCGCGTTATGCCGCGACTGCCGAAGCAATATCATCGGCACGCATTGATCTCACAACATTTTTACCTATCTTACTTCCGTTTCAGGTCTGCAAACAGCCACTTCTTTTCAATTTAATTATACTCCTTTTCTCAATTGTTAGCAATCAATATAATAAACAAAATTTGCGGAGATTAATCTGTTATAATGCACAATTATATTAAATGGAGGGCACAGCCCCCATCCCCCACCCACGCTTCAAACCCTCGCGCCTGGAAGAGCTTGACCGTCGTTCAGCAGCGACTGTGTCGGCTGTGGCTTTAAAGCTGTTTGCCATTCTCTCCCCCTTGCTCTCGTCAAACTCCCTAACTCCGCACCTGTGACCTTGTGCAAACAACTGTTTTTTCATTTTACTCGGACATATTTCTGCAAGAGTTGTACAAAAACGTACAACTTTTCAGCCCAAATCGCTGATAGTGAAAAACGTTTTTCCCACCGGCGCCGCAAAGATCTTCCCCCTTGTGCGCACGATCGCAGGCAGCCGCCGACTATGACCACGGCATATGAGGCGGCGTGCATACTGTATAAGGGACAATGAAGAGCATCACGGACACACACTATTATGTCGATATTACTATGTTTTACGATGATAAGCGATTTCGGTGAAATATTTAGAAAAAATATTGACTAAATATCAAAACTATGCTATTATTATAAAGAGTGCGATTATTCGCATTTAATGTAAAAAGGGGTATATGATATGGGTATTTTTAAGCTGGAGCCTGCTTTCAAGGATTATCTTTGGGGCGGCACAAGACTGAGAGATGAGTACGGCAAAAACTGCGATTACGACAAGGTCGCTGAAAGCTGGGAACTTTCCTGCCACAAGGACGGTGCCAGCGTTATTTCGGGCGGCACATTCGACGGGCTGACTTTGCAGGAGTACATCGACAAGGTTGGCAGGCAGGTACTGGGTACAAACTGCGAGAAGTTTGAGAATTTCCCCATACTTATAAAGCTGATAGATGCTAAGGATAATCTGTCGGTGCAGGTACATCCCGATAATGACTACGCACAGCGTGTCGAGGGTGAGTACGGCAAGACCGAGATGTGGTACATAGTTGACTGCGACGAGGGCGCAGAGCTTCTTTACGGTTTCAAGCATGAGATAAGCAAGGAAGAATTCGCACAGAGGATAGCTGACAACACCCTGCTTGAAGTGACGAACAATGTTCCTGTACACAAGGGCGATGTTTTCTTCATCAAGTCGGGCACTCTGCACGCCATCGGCAAGGGCATACTTATCGCCGAGATACAGCAGAATTCAAACACCACTTACCGTATCTACGATTACGGCAGAGTCGGCAAGGACGGCAAGCCTCGGGAGCTTCATGTGGAAAAGGCGAAGGACGTTACAAAGCTTGCTCCTGCTGAGAGTTACCCCGATACTCCCGCTGTACGCGAGAACGGTGCTGAGATAAAGCTTTTATCAAAATGCGAGTATTTCACCACATACAAAGTTGATATAGATGAAAAAGCAGAGTTCTGCGCGGACGACAGTTCGTTTGTAAGCCTGCTGATACTGGAAGGCACACCTTTCGTAACTGATGGTGAGCCCGAAAAGACCGCAGACGAGGCTGTAAATGCCAAAAAGGGTGACAGCCTGTTCATTCCCGCAGGTTCGGGCAAATTCCGGGTAGAGGGCAAGTGCAGTCTGATACTCACAAGGATAGATAACTGCAAATGAGTTTTGAAGAGTTCCTCAAAGACATAAACAGCGAAAAGTATCTGTATGCGGAAAATATCCGCGAAGATGACGGCTCTCTGATGATAGATCTGTACGGCACTGTCAGGGGCACTTCCGATGAAACCGATATAGCCGCGATCGCGGGTGAATTCGGCGAGCAGGTGGGCGAGCAGGTGGCTGAGCTTCTGAAAAGCTCCGCACCCATCGATGTCAACGAAAACAGACATTGGCTGGTGAGATTTGAGAGCTATATAGGCTATTCGGTGATAAACGAAAGCTTTGACAGCGGCGACAGAGCGACCTTTGAAAGACACGAACCTGTTGTTACAGCAGATGATTCAGACTGGCTGGACTACTTAAAGAAAAGCACATTTGCTTTTCAGATAATGGACGGCATAAGGCATTACCAGATAAGATGTCTTGATCATATCATCAATGTGGCAGCTGGCGAACCGCCTGTTATCACAAAAATTCAGGCGGAATAAACAGAGGTAATAAGACCCGCTGCGGTCTTTACATAAATAATATGAAAATAAGGCGGGATATCCGCAAATTTACGATTGGAGTTGGAGTTTGATGAAGTATTACATTGGTATCGACCTGGGAGGCACCAACATTAAAGCAGGTGTCGTAAGCGAGGATTTTGAGATAGTAGCTAAGACAAGCTGCAAGACTAACCTCCCCAGACCCGGTGAGGAGATATGCGCTGATATGGCTAAGGTAGCCCTTGAAGCTGTTAAAGAAGCAGGTCTTACCCTTGACGATATCGAGGCTGTGGGTATCGGCACTCCCGGTACTGCAAACTCGGAGACAGGCGTTATCGAGTATTCAAACAACCTCGGTTTCCTGAATTTCCCTGTTGTTGAACTTATGAAGACACATATAAACAAGCCCTGCTACGTTGAGAACGATGCTAATGCGGCTGCATACGGCGAGTTCGTTGCAGGTGCTGCAAAGGGCGCTAACGATGCTGTCTGCATCACCCTCGGCACAGGCGTGGGCGGCGGTATCATCATAAACAAGAAGATATACTCGGGCTTCAACTTTGCAGGCGCTGAGATAGGTCATACCGTTATAAATGTTGACGGTCCCCAGTGTACCTGCGGAAGAAGAGGCTGTTTTGAGGTTTATTCCTCTGCTACGGGACTTATCCGCATGACTAACGAAGCCATCGCAAAGCACCCCGAGAGCATACTCAAAGAAGAGGCTGACGATCACGGCAAGGTATCCGCGAGAACAGCTTTCAACGCTATGAGAAGAGGCGACGCTGCTGCAAAGCAGGTAGTTGATGATTACATCAAGTATCTCGCCTGCGGTATCGCTAATACAATCAACATCTTCCAGCCTGATATCCTCTGCATCGGCGGCGGTGTATGCAACGAGGGCGATCCTCTGCTGCTGCCCCTGAAGGAACTGGTAGCTAAGGAAGTTTACACAAGAAACTCCGAAAAGAACACAGAGATAGTTATTGCCAAGCTGGGCAATGATGCAGGCATAATCGGTGCTGCGTTCCTGGGTCTGAACAAATAATACTCCACTATGGCAAGAATGACCTGCAGGTGCGGTGAGCACCTCTCGAACTCGCAGTCACCCAATGATATCGAACTGACAGTATACACTGACAGAGAATGGGACGAAATGTTCTCGGGTATAGATACTATCCCGCCATATGAGATACCTCTGCCGAAATACAGCGTGTGGAGATGTCCGAAGTGCGCTAGGGTCTATGTTTTCAATGACAGCGACCCCGTGCCTGTTATGGTGTATGCTTTGGAGAAATAACAAAAATATACATTATACCGGGAGGCTTTAAGATGAGTATTAAGGATAAACTCGCCGCTGCTGCGGGTAACGCAAAGGACTTTGTCGAGAGCGGAAAGCTCAGAGAAGGATTCGATAAGACAGTTGCCCCCATGCGTGAATATGTACAGAGCGGCAGGATGCATGACGATGCCAGCAGAGCTGTCAAAAGCACCAAGGAATTCATAGGCAGCGGAAAGCTGGGCGAAGAAGCAAGCAAGACTGTCACGAAGACAAAGGAATTCGTGACCAGCGGTAAGATTCAGGACAAGGCAAGCGCAGCTGTCAAGGGTGCTAAAGAGTACGTGGGCAGCGGCAAGCTGAAAAGCGACGCTGCAAGAACTGTGGACAACGTAAAGAGCGTTTTCACAGGAGAAGATGCCGTAGCACGCCGCAAGGCTGAAGAAAAGGGCAGACCCGAGGGCGAGATAGTGGATGTCGAGTCCGTGTCAGAAGTCCCCGAGGAGGATGAGGATAATAAAAATGAATAATATTTATCCGATTGGACTGAACGCTTATGAAACTTAAACTCAATACACTTCACAAAATAGCTATTGCAGCTTTCTCAGTCGGTATCATCGTTCTTATATTCGGTCTGGTGATACTCTACAAATGCCTGAACATCCGCGATCTTTCAAAGCTGAAATTTGATGATATCAAAAGCGGCACGTATGTAAAGGGAAAGATATCTACTGTGGTAAGAGGCTATCCTATCGGAGCTACCGATTACAAAGATGAACCATTTGAGCTTTATGTTACCGATTCGCAGGAGATAAGCGAGGGGGCATACAAGTCATATTTTCTGGTGGAATTGGAAAACGATCCGGAAAAGTATATATGCGTAGTGATAGACCAGTATTATGATACCGATCTGTATAATCAGATATTCTCCGGAAACAGAGAGACATACAATCTCAGCTACGATGTAGAGGGTATCATAACCAGCCGCAAGGCTGATAAGAAGCTTATCGAAGATGGCATTGAGAAATGGAAGGATAAGTATTCCGACCTCTATTACAACTCAAAATACATAATGGATATGAGTCCTGATGCAGTATCCGACTGCTGTATCAAACTAAGACCAATGGGTACACGCAAATTCTGGTGGCTGTATTCAATACCATTCCTGTTTGCGGGCATATCACTGTTCATACTGGGCGGCAGACCCTATGAGCGTATAAAATAGTCAGAAATAGTCACCTGAGGGTGAATAATATTATAATAAAGAAGGTAATCAGAATGTCAAACAATTATTTTTGCGAGGGCGTTGAAAAAGCCCCTCAGAGATCGCTGTTCAATGCGCTGGGATTCACTAAGGAGGAAATGGAAAGACCTCTGATAGGTATCGTTTCTTCCTATAACGAGATCGTTCCAGGTCATATGAATATCGACAAGATCGTTGAAGCTGTAAAGCTGGGTGTAGCTATGGCAGGCGGTACTCCCGTAATGTTCCCTGCTATCGCTGTATGCGATGGTATCGCTATGGGACATCAGGGCATGAAGTATTCGCTGGTAACAAGAGATCTGATCGCAGATTCCACCGAATGTATGGCTCTGGCACATCACTTTGACGCTCTTGTTATGATACCCAACTGCGACAAGAACGTTCCCGGTCTGCTGATGGCTGCTGCAAGAGTAAACGTTCCTACAATATTCGTTTCAGGCGGTCCTATGCTGGCAGGCAGAGTAAAGGGCAGCAAGACATCCCTTTCAAGTATGTTTGAAGCAGTAGGCTCTTTCAACGCAGGCAAGATGACCCTTGAAGACGTTCAGGAATTCGAGGACAAGGCTTGTCCTTCCTGCGGTTCATGTTCGGGTATGTACACTGCGAACTCCATGAACTGCCTGACAGAAGTTCTTGGTATGGGTCTGAGAGGAAACGGCACTATCCCCGCAGCTTATTCTGCAAGACTGAAGCTGGCTAAGCAGGCAGGTATGCAGATAATGGAACTGCTGAAGAAGAATATCCGTCCCCGTGATATAATGACAGAGGACGCTTTCAAGAACGCTATTGCTGCTGATATGGCACTAGGCTGCTCCACAAACTCCATGCTCCATCTGCCCGCTATCGCACATGAGTGCGGTATCGATCTCGACCTTGAGCTGGTAAACGAGATATCCGAGAGAACACCTAACATCTGCCACCTTGCACCTGCGGGTCACGCTTATATGGAAGACCTTAATGAAGCGGGCGGCGTATACGCTGTACTGGGCGAGCTGGCTAAGAAGGATCTCATCAACACAAACTGCATGACCTGCACAGGCAAGACCGTTGCAGAGAATATCGCAGGTGTTGCAAACAAGGATACAAATATCATCAGACCTATCGATGATCCTTATATGCCCAACGGCGGTATCGCTGTGCTGAGAGGAAATCTTGCTCCCGATACCTGCGTAGTCAAGAGATCAGCTGTTGCTCCCGAAATGCTGAAGCATGAGGGCCCCGCAAGAGTATTCGACAGCGAAGACGAGGCTATCGAAGCTATCCGCGGCGGCAAGATCGTTCCCGGTGATGTTGTTGTCATCAGATACGAAGGCCCTAAGGGCGGCCCCGGAATGAGAGAGATGCTCAACCCGACCTCCGCTATCCAGGGCATGGGTCTGGGCTCAACAGTTGCGCTTATAACAGACGGACGTTTCAGCGGCGCTACAAGAGGTGCGGCTATCGGTCACGTTTCTCCCGAGGCTGCTCTCGGCGGAAACATTGCACTGGTAGAAGAAGGCGATATCATCGCTATCGACATCAACGCTCACAGCATAGAGCTGAAGGTAAGCGATGAAGTACTTGCTGAAAGAAGAAAGAACTGGACTCCCAGAGAGCCCAAGATCAAGACAGGTTATCTTGCACGTTATGCTTCGCTGGTAACATCAGCCAACAGAGGCGCAGTGCTGGAAATAAAGTAAGACCATAACATACCGAACGGAGGAAATCAACATGAAAAAGGCAGTTTCAGGCATACTTGGCGTACTGTTCGTACTTATAGTTATTTGCGGAGTTTTTGTATGCTCATACGTATTCAACGAACCCTCACACGACAGAGGCACTGATTCCAGACAGCTGATACTCGGTTACTGGACAGATGAAGACGATGATATGAGATTCTATTTCGACCAGACAGGCGAATTCAGAATAGTTAAGCTCAGTGACGAAGATCACATCTATGCACAGGGCTGGTTCAAGGTAAATGAGAAGACAAAAAAGATCAAACTTATGCTCAACCCCAGAGCAGAAAGAGATGAATCCTATGATATGGGCGAAAAGCTGAAGCTGTTCTCCGAGATAACTTACAAACAACTCGACACAGAAGAGCCTTATTCAGATACGGGTTGGACTTTCCTTTCAGAAAAACAGCGTAACGAGATCATGAATACTCCCGCTTCCTGCAAGTTCATTATGTCAAACTCCGATGAAAATGTTTATAACTGTGAAAGAACAAGAACTATCAAGGAATTCAACGGTGACGCACAGGCTGACAATCGTATTAAGGATGGAGCTAACAAGTAATCGGGATGGAACTTCTGATAAAAAATGTCAGAGCCTGCGACCCTCAGAGCGGGCTGGACAAGATCACGGATATAGCAGTCAATGGCGGTGTAATAACCGCCATTGGCGTAATTACAGATATTGAGGAAGATACAAGAGTCATCGACGGCAAGGGCAGACTTTGCGCTGTGCCTGGACTTTTCGATATGCACGTACATTTCCGCGACCCAGGACTTACCTACAAGGAAGATATCCTTACTGGTGCAAATGCGGCTAAGGCTGGCGGCTTCACGGGAGTTGCTTGTATGCCAAACACAAAGCCACCCATCGATTCGGCAGAGGGCATACGTTACGTTTTTGAAAAGGCTCAGAAAACAGGGATAGATGTTATCCCCTACGCCTGCGTGACCAAGGGCATGAAAGGCGAAGAACTCTGCGATTACGATGAACTTAAAAAAGCGGGCATCACCGCGATATCAGACGACGGCAGACCCGTTGAAAACGCCGAACTTATGAGAAAAGCTCTGGAGCTTTCCAATGAGAACGGACTGATAATAACTTCTCATTGCGAGGATCTTAATATCATCAACGGCGGTATCATCAACAAGGGTGAAGTATCGGAAAAGCTTGGCGTTAAGGGCATGGACAGAGCAAGCGAGGACAGCATCACCGCAAGAGAGATAACTCTTGCCATGAGCTGTGATGCGAGGATACACATATGCCACGTTTCCACATGGGGTTCTGTGAATATCATCAGGGCTGCAAAGCGCGACGGAGTGAAAGTCACCTGCGAAACTGCCCCCCACTATTTCACCTATACCGATGAAAAGCTTCTCAGCCGCGATGCTGACTACCGTATGTCGCCGCCGCTGAGAACTGAAAAAGACAGACAGGCCATCGAGGAAGCTTTGCTGGACGGCACCATCGACTGCATAATCACCGACCATGCACCACATTCCGCGGAGGAAAAGGCTGACTTTGAAAAAGCCCCCAACGGCGTTGTGGGTCTGGAAACTTCTCTTGCGGTAACGCTGACTAAGCTTTACCACACAGGCAAGATGAGCCTTTCAAAGCTTGCCGAGGTCATGAGTATAAATCCAAGAAAAATACTGGGGCTTGAACCGATAAAGATAGCCGTGGGCGAAAGATGCGACCTCTGCATATTCGACCCCGACTACGAATGGGAAGTTATCCCCGAGGAACTGAATTCCAAGAGCAAGAACACAGTATTCAAGGGCGAGAAACTCAAAGGCAGGAATATGTATACCATCTGCCGCGGCAAGGTGGTATTCAGCCTGTAAAGGAGAATAAATGGGTATCAGGAAAACGTTCACAGAAATGAAGTCCGAGGATTTCGGAACTATAAAAGTAAGTATACTCAGGCTGTATTCCTCTGATGACGAGCTTGTAAATATCGAACTCTGTCCTGCATTTATGACAGAGGACGGCAATATCTTCTGGGACAGATATGACAGCCTGCGGATATACCGTGCAGACTACGAACATTTCATGATACCAGTTTTTGAGGAGATATTCCCTGTGACCGACCCCGACCCTAAGGGCTGGGGCGTGCAGGAATATTTCGACCGATGCTCGCTGAACTGGTTAGGCAAAGAGGACTGGCTGAAAATATCTCAGGTGCTGAGATCGAAGTTCGGGAATTCGGAAAATGAGGACGAGCGGACTTTCTGCGACGAAGTTGCAGGCTATATCGAAAGCACTGCGGATATCAGCACGATATTCTGCATTGACGGAAACCTGTGAGGTAAAAATATGGCTTTGATGATAACTGCTTTTCACGTGCTGGCGCAGGAGAACGGCGACAGATACCTTTTCGACCCTGTTGAGTGTGACATCATCGAACGTGCCATGTGCTGTTTGGACAGTGGCTTATCGGATTATCCTCACATACCCGAAGCAGAGGTCATGGAAGCTTTTATAAAGGCTCAGAACAACACGCGCATCGACAGCCTTTTCCGCGGAGTTAAGCTTCCCGAGATGTTCTGGGCAGTTTTTGAGAGCGGCGAGTTTGAGCGTGTGGCTGAGTACCGAAGATTCGAGCTGAGATTTCTGCTGGAAAAGCTTGAAGAATGGCTCGATGAAAAGGGCATACCCCACTATATCGACCACACCGATGAAAGACTTCAAGAGGTAATAAAATGAACGTTATCGAAGCCATATCCGCAAGGCACAGCTACCGCGGAAAATTCAAGGATACCCCCGTACCGCGGGAAGACCTTGTAAAGATAATGGAAGCAGGTCTCAGTGCGCCCTCCGGGTGCAACAAACAGACCACAAGCCTTATCGCGGTGGACGATAAAGCTATCCTTGCAAAACTTCACGCTGTCATCGACCCGCCTGTGGGTGAGACTGCGCCCTGTGCCATATGTGTGCTGACACAGCGCATAAATGCCTACCGCGACAAATGCTTCGCAGTGCAGGATTACTCAGCCGCCATCGAGAATATGCTGCTCGCCATAACAGCACTGGGATACCGAAGCTGCTGGTACGAGGGGCATATCACCGATGATGACAAGATATGCGATAAAATGGCGGAGATACTGAACGTCCCCGAGGGATACGAACTTGTATGCTTTCTGCCTGTGGGCAAAGGCGTTGAAGAACCCGCCGCCCCAAAGAAAAAGGCTTTTGCTGAAAGAGCATGGTTCAACGGTTTCGGAGGAAAATGATATGCTTATAAAAGTTATAGATATTTCCGAAGAGAATGGCATGACCATAGTTACGGCAGAATGCGATATCGGCAGGATACGCGGCGTATGGCATTTTCACGAAGCCCCTGTTACCGGCAAAAGCTACCAGACGGAGCTTGCTTTCAATGCCAACGAGCCCATAGACGGCAGTAGTATAGAAGTATTAAAAAGCGGAAGTTCCGGCATTTCAACTGACGGAAAAGTGAATGTATTCACCGCCGAGATAGAAGATATCGATGAGATATACTATCTGCGGTTCTCATATGACGGACTTTCGATGCTGGATATAAGTGACCCGCCTGCGATAAACATCGGGGATTATATAAGATTCGCGGTGGAATGCGGCAGAACGGGGATATATCCGTATTTATAGAAGATATATATTTAAGGAGGAATTGACGATGTCAATGGACAGACTTATTGAAAACATAGTAAAAACCCAGAACCCTTCGGTGGTGGGACTTGACCCTAAGCTGGAGTATGTTCCCGAATTCATCAAGGAGAAGAAGTTCAAGAAGTATGACCGCACACTTAAAGCTGCGGCTAAGGCTATCCTTGAATTCAACAAGTGCATCATCGATGAGATACACGATATATGCCCCGCTATCAAGCCTCAGGCTGCGTACTATGAAATGTACGGCTACGAGGGCGTGAAGACCCTTTACAAGACCATACAGTACGCTAAGGAAAAAGGTATGTTCGTTATGACCGACGGCAAGAGAAACGATATCGGTGCGACTATGGAAGCTTATGCGGCTGCACATCTGGGTCTTACCGATGTGGGCGGCGAGAAGATAGAGGCTTTCGGTGCTGATGCGCTGACAGTTAACGGTTATCTTGGTTCTGACGGCATCAATCCTCTGCTGGAACAGTGCAAGCTGTATGACAAGGGCATCTTTGTACTGGTAAAGACTTCCAACAAGTCTTCGGGCGAACTTCAGGATCTGAAGATCGGCGACAAGACCGTATACGCTACCATGGGCGATATGTGCGAAAAATGGGGCAGTGAAGTAATGGGCAAGTACGGCTACAGCGGTGTTGGCGCAGTTGTTGGTGCAACTTATCCCGAGCAGCTGGCTGAAATGAGAGCCGCACTTCCTCACACATTCTTCCTTGTACCGGGCTACGGTGCACAAGGCGGCGGAGCTGAGGGCGTAAGCAAGGGCTTCGACAAGAACGGTCTGGGCGCTATCGTTAACTCTTCCCGCGGCGTTATGTGCGCTTACAAGAAAGAGGAATGCGACGAGCAGGATTTCGCAAAGGCAGCAAGAAGAGAAGTTATCCGCATGAAAGAGGATATCATCTCCTACTTGCCCAGAATCGCTTTCCCTGACTGATGGACATATCACGGGTACGTTCATCGGCACTGCACGATGCAAGGTTTATAGGGCTTTATACAGACTATGACAATGCACATGTGATACTTAAACTGGTCGATACGACCAATGCGCCTGTGGAGATCTGTGTGGAAAATGTGCTCTCTATGAGCATGACCCGCAACGAACCTTGGGGCAAGGGCAGTTATGTGGCATCATCGGACATCGTGTCCAAAAGATGACTGCGATCTGCTGACCATAGAGCTGAATTCCGGCGATGTGATAGCCATAAGCTTTAATGATCGATAAATACAGGCGCTCCTGATAAGCGGGAGCGCCGATTTTTAAGGTGAGAAAATGAGTGAGATAATAAGCAAAGAATTCGCAGATCTGACTCCCTACGAACTCCACGCCATACTGAAAGCGCGGTGCGATGTATTCGTGGTGGAGCAGAACTGCGCCTACACGGATATTGACGGTATAGACCCAATATGCAGGCACCTGTTCACGCTGAATGACAAGGGCGAATGTACATCATGCCTGAGATTGTTCGTCAAGCCCGACGAGCCTCACACTGTACAGATTGGGCGTGTTGTCACCACCGAGCGCGGCACAGGTCTTGGGGGCAGGCTTCTGCATGAGGGCGTAAAGCAGGCGCTTATGTATGAGGGCGTGGAACAGCTATATCTTGAAGCGCAGGTATATGCCATAGGGTATTATGCCAAGGAAGGCTTTGAGGTCTGCTCGGAGGAATTTCTCGAAGACGGCATACCTCATGTAAAAATGCGCCGCAAGGCTTTTTAATTCATAATTCAGAATTCATAATTCATAATTGTGGTGCGGGGCGGAAGTTTACAGTTCTTAGGATAGCATGACAAGCCCCAAAAAAGCTATAAAAAACATGGCAAGCCGAAGCCACAGCTGACTCAGTCGCAGTTAGGGTTTTGTCTCGCAGGGGGATAAGGAGTTGAACAGTATGTTATTTTCAGGAAAGACAGCACCCACAGTAAAAGCACGCCGAACTATCGCCCCCAGTGGGGCAATAAAGAGCGGGATAGTTTTCAGCGTAAAGGGCGGGCTTGGCAGACTTTGCAATGTAAGCGCGGTCTGCCATGAGGACTATGCAAACAACAGCATCACCATGCTGAACGGCACTCCTGTCGTGCAGTCCCAGGAACCCTGGTGCCCGACTTGCAGAAGCCTGCTGATGGCGGGCTACGGCATAGAAAATGCAGACTGTCCCGAACTGCGGGCGGTGAGTGACGCTGTCAATACTGACTTTATCGACATTGAACATTCATTTGAGATACTGAGACCTCTGCTGGGACTGCTGAATGACGGATACTATCTTCTGACAGATGCAGAGTGCATACCTACGGACGGCGAGGGTCATTTCTTCTGGGATATAGACCCGAAGCTGAAAGAGTATGATGCGGCAGTACAGATGTACTATTTACTTGATGAGGACGGCTTCGATATGTACGCCTGTGAGAGCGTTGAGCCGCTGTTTCTGTATCCTACGCAATCGGCGGCGCTTTACAAAGCCGACCGTGCCGAGTACTACCGCGTACACAACGATGCCAACGAGAACGCTCCCCGTGCCATCGCGTACGGTGGCTTTTATGGCATAAATGCGCTGCTTGACGGTCATCACAAGGCTGCTGCGGCGGCACTCAACGGTCAGCGGGTGAAGTGCCTGCTGATAATACCCGCGTTTGAGCAGTTTTTCAAACCTGCGGGGGGTGAATGGGAATTCAGGCGGCAGGTATTCACCGAGGATATCTTATTAAAGGCTGAGGAATTCACCGAAAAAGAGAAAGCCGAGTTCCTGAAAAAATGGCTTGCAAAGCGTGAGGAAGAAAAGCTTCCGCCGAAGCACGAACACAGCGAACCGAGATTCAGAGTGCGGGAATGGGAGAAAGATTTCTCCGACAACGCAAAGAAATACCCGACAGTACGTCAGCTTTCACTGGAAAAATATTTCGGGTCGGAAAATGGGTTCGGTGAGGTAAGCGAGAAGCTGAGAAAAGGCATTGAAGCGGGCAAAACGCTCCCATTACTGGCGGACAATGTTTTCGGCATTGACCGACAAAAGGGCATGGAGATACCCGCGATAAAGCTAATGCTGATAAAAGCCGAAAGAGAGGGCGACAGGTCGCTGAAAGAACTTGCCGCCGAGATAGTGCGCACTAGGTTCGGGGGATATGTGCTTGTAGCGGCGGCGCTGAGGTATCTGCTGATTTTCGATGACGACTGCGATGTTGAAAAAATATTCATTGATATCATCTCCGATGCTGACGACTACGAACGTTTCGGCGATATCGCCGTGAACTACTGGCAGGACGTTCCCGATGCTTGACACGAAGACCGTTATAGGATATAATATTTAGAGGTGTTGCCGATATGGATATTATTGATGCTATCAGAAAAAAGTATGGCGGAAATATCAAGCTTTGTTCGCCCCTTGATGATGAAAGGTACGAACAGGCGAAAAAGATCATGCCCGAAGAACTTGCAGAACTTCTGCGGATATCAAACGGCATACTTGAAACCATGCCCCACCCGAAAACAGGCGAGATCATGGATATATACTACATAGTTGACCCCTTTGATGATATACTTTCCGAAACAGAAAGGTACCACGAAGTTCACGGCGGTGAAGGTGTAGCATTTGCAGGTAACGGCGCAGGAGATTCCTATGTGCTGAAACCTGACGGTAGGATATTTCTGATGGATTATATTGACAATGACGAGGAATTCTGCGCAGAAAGTCTGTCGGCTTTTTTTGAATAATACGGAGGGGGCTTCATGAAAAAGAAAATCATCACGTCAGTAATTGTGCTTGTTCTGCTGATACTGTTCCTGCCGATACCCAGATCTCCATTAAAAGACGGCGGCACAAGGGAGTATGCAGCACTGACATATAAAGTTGTGAAATGGCAGCGTCTGACAACAGACGAAAAATACTCGTCGTTATACGGAAAAACATCGGTATACTTTTTCCCCGATAACCGCAAGTCCATAGATGAACTGTGGGAGATGGAGACTAAGGATATCGAATAATATACAGGAGTTGATATGATGTACAAACAGGGTAAATATCAGATAGTATCGAAAAAGACCTTAGCTAAGGGCATTTTCGATATCGAGGTGCTTTGTCCCGATGTGGCTGAACTTGCTGAGGCAGGTCAGTTCGCACAGGTGGCAGCGGAGGGATTTTTCCTGCGCAGACCTATATCCATATGCGATATCGACAAGGACAAGGGCACTATCCGCCTTGTATTCGAGATACGCGGCAAGGGTACAGAGAAGCTGGCTGAACTTAACAAGGGTCAGCTGATAGACATTATAGCCCCCCTTGGCAAAGGTTTCAAGGTGATGGAAGGCAAGAAAGCCATATGTGTCGGCGGCGGAATCGGTGTTCCACCGATGGTGGGCATCGCCAAGGCTTACGGCAAAAACGCTGTGGCTATAAGCGGGTTCAGGAACATGGCTGCTGTGATATTGCAGGAAGATTTCAAGGCTGCGGGAGTGGAAACTATACTCTGCACCGATGACGGTTCGGCAGGCAGAAAAGGCTTTGTCACCGATGCACTTGAAGAGCAGATAGCTAAGGATAAGCCCGATATCATCGTTGCCTGCGGACCTATGGTCATGCTGAAAAGGATAGCGGATATCGCTGAGAAGAACGGTATTGAATGTCAGGTCAGCCTTGAACAGAGAATGGCCTGCGGTGTGGGTGCTTGTCTGGTATGCGCCTGCAGAACAGTTAAGGACGGCAAGGAGATACATTCTCACGTATGCAAGGACGGTCCTGTATTTGACAGCAAGGAGGTGGTTTTTGAATGAACAGGCTGAATGTGAATTTCTGCGGTGTTGATTTCAAGAACCCGATAGTACCCGCAAGCGGTACATACGGTTACGGCAGAGAGTATGAGTGTCTTTATCCCCTTTCAAAGCTGGGCGGTATCTCCGTAAAGGGTACCACACTGCACAGAAGAGAGGGAAATCCCGCCCCCAGAGTTGCTGAGACTCCATCGGGTATGCTGAATTCCGTTGGTTTGCAGAACGGCGGAGTGGATAAATTCCTCAGCTACGAACTGCCTAATCTGGTAACAAAGGACACTCGCATAATCGCGAATATAGCAGGTTCTACCATTGAGGAATGTGCTGAACTGGCGGCTAAACTCAAGGGCAGCGACATCGATATGATAGAGCTGAATATCTCCTGCCCCAACGTAAAGCAGGGCGGTGCGGCTTTCGGTACTGACTGCACTATCGCAGGACAGGTAACAAAGGCTGTCAAGGACAACTCCGACAAGCCCGTTATGGTAAAGCTTTCACCGAATGTTACAAGCATAGTGGATATCGCAAAGAGCGTTGAGGCTAACGGTGCGGACGCTGTATCGCTGATAAACACACTTCTCGGCATGAGGATAGACATAAACACTGGCAGACCCATACTGAAAAATAACGTGGGCGGACTTTCGGGTCCTGCGGTATTCCCTGTTGCTGTGAGAATGGTATGGCAGGTGGCAAATGCTGTAAATATCCCCGTATGCGGAATGGGCGGCGTTTCCACATGGGAGGACGCTGTTGAGATAATGATGGCAGGTGCCAGCCTTGTACAGGTGGGCGCGGCAATTTTCAACGACCCATTTGCACCTGTCAAGATAGTTGACGGCTTGCAGAAATTCTGCGAGGACAAGGGCATAAACAACATATCCGAGATAGTCGGCACAGTTAAGCCGTGGTAAGGAGGGGCTATGGACTTCCCTTTTGAAAGCGATATAAACTCCCTGAGAACGCCCTGCTATCTTGTCAGCGAAAAGGCGCTGAAACACAACATGGAGATACTGCTCTCCGTCCGCAAAAGGACGGGGTGCAAGATTCTTCTTGCCCAGAAGGCTTTTTCGATGTATGCGGCTTATCCGATGATGAGACCATACATTGACGGCACAACGGCAAGCGGTCTGTTTGAAGCAAAGCTGGGTCATGAGGAATTCGGCGGAGAGACCCACGTTTTCAGCCCTGCTTACAAAAAAGAGGATATGGCTGAGCTGGTTAAGATATGCGATGACATCATCTTCAACAGCTTTTCCCAGTGGAAGCTTCACCGCGGCACTGTTAAGAACAGCAGTCGGAAAGTTTCCTGCGGCATAAGGTGCAATCCTCTGTATTCGGAGATAGACACTGACATATACAACCCCTGTTTTACGGGTTCAAGGCTTGGTGTAACACCTGAGAATTTCGAGAGCGGCGAGCTGGACGGGATCGAGGGACTTCACTTCCACACTATGTGCGAACAGGGCGCGGACGTTCTTGCAAGAACGATACCCCACATCGAAGAACATTTCGGTGAATACATAAAACAGATGAAATGGCTGAATCTCGGTGGCGGTCACCATATCACCAAAGCAGGCTACGACGTTGACCTGCTGTGCAGAACTGTTGACAGTATCCAGCAGAAGTATGGCGTTCAGGTATACCTTGAACCCGGCGAAGCCTGTGCGCTCAATGCGGGCTGGCTTGTTACGGAAGTTCTGGACATCGGCAAAAACGGAATTGAATTTGCGATAGTTGATACCTCAGCGGCGTGCCATATGCCAGATGTGCTTGAAATGCCCTATCGTCCCGAGATAATAGGCGCAGGCAAGGCAGGCGAGAAAGAGCACGTATACCGCCTTGGAGGTCCCACCTGTCTGGCGGGTGATATCATAGGCGACTACGCTTTTGACGAGCCCCTGAAAGCAGGTGACAGGCTGGTTTTCTGCGATATGGCGATATACTCCATGTGCAAGAACAACACCTTCAACGGTATGCCTCTGCCTGAGATATATCTGGAAAAGCTTGACGGCTCGACCGAGAGCGTGAAGCGGTTCGGGTATGAGGATTTTAAGTGCAGGGTGTAAGCAAACCAGCGGGGAATCACCAATAGAGAGCTTTTGGTCAAGCTTTTCGCGAAAAGCTTGCGGGGAGCTTGACCGCGCGCTTTACCTCTTTGGCAGTTTTACGCTTGTTTGCTATTGCGCAACGCTTGACCCAAAGCTCTCTTCCTTGGCAGTTTTACGCAATGATCTGTCTAAAACAAACCCCCGAAGCACATCAAATGCTTCGGGGGGAATTTTTATATATCAAAGAAGAGTGATGCCCTTTGCAGCGCACTTTTCGATCATATCCTCGGGCCAGATGCTGGACTGTACCTCACCGATGTGTGCCTTTTCAAGCAGGAACATACACAGTCTGGACTGACCGATGCCGCCGCCGATGGTGAGGGGCAGTGTTCCGTTTGCTATCATCTTGTGATAGTCGTACTGCATCCTGTCCTCTGCATCAGCTTCTTTCAGCTGAGATGCCAGAGACTTTTCGTCAACTCTGATACCCATTGAGGATATCTCGATAGCGTTGTCGAGAACTTCGTCCCAGAAGAAGATATCGCCGTTGAGTGACCAGTCATCATAGTCGGGTGCTCTGCCGTCGTGCTTTTCGCCGCTCTTCAGCTTGCCGCCTATCTTCATGATGAATACGGTCTTGTGCTCCTTGGTGATGAGCTTCTCGCGCTCCTTGGAGGTCTTGTCGGGGTACATATCTTCAAGCTCCTGTGTGGTGATGAAGAATACGTCCTCGCTTACAGTGTTTTTCAGCTGGGGATATCTCAGGCTGACTTTTCTCTTGGTGTATACTATCGCCTTGACTACGCACTTTACGGTATCTTTCAGGAATTCCTCGGTGCGCTGTTCACGTCTGATGACCTTTTCCCAGTCCCACTGGTCAACAAAGATGGAGTGCAGGTTGTCGGTATCATCATCGCGGCGGATAGCGTTCATATCGGTATAAATGCCCTCGCCTGCCTGATAGCCGTAGCGGTAAAGAGCCATTCTCTTCCACTTTGCCAGTGACTGAACTACCTCAGCTTCGCCGTCTATCTCCTTGATATCGAAATTCACCTTGCGCTCAACGCCGTTGAGGTCGTCATTTATACCGCTGCCGTGTCTTACGATAAGGGGAGCGGATACTCTGTCCAGCATAAGCTGTATGGAAAGTGCCTGCTGGAAAACGTCCTTGATATATTTAATAGCGTGCTGAGTCTCTCTCAGCGACAGTGCCGGGGTATAACCCTCTGGCAGATAAAGTGATTTTGACATAAGTTCACTACCTTTCAATTCTTACAAAAAAAGAAAAGATGATCCGACCGCCTCATGCGACCGGAACATCTTCGTTCCTCATCTATGCATTTATTATACATCTAAAATGCACGAATGTCAAGAGGTTTCTTTATATTTAACGATATTTTATTCTGTTTTAGGGTGAGCGGAAACTTTCAGAAATCAAGTATCATCACAGGATGATAGCTTTTTTCGCTCCGCCTGACTATAAGATAAACATATCTCCCTGCTTCAGCCTTAGTGCCGCTGACGAACATGGTGCTTTGGGCGAAAGTGCGGTATCCCAGCCTTTGCATATCGTAATAAACTGCGGCGGCATCGGAGCTCCTGCTTCTGAAAACAAAGGCTTTCACTTTCATAAGGGTCGATATATCTCTCAGCCCGAAAAGTCGGTAGAGCATATCAGCTGTTACCACTGCGCATATCGGTACAGCGCCAAGTATAAGAAGAAAATCCCATATAAGTGCCGCAAACCCGAACACTGCAAGTGCTATCCCGCACCACAAAAGCCTAGTTTTCACGATATGCCCCTTGACCATCGCCATTACCATCGGGTCTATGGCACCTCTGCTCGTTGAGGATATCAGTTCGTCCTTTACGCGCATATCCAGCTTCCGAAGCCATTTTTTATCCTTGCGGTAGCGGTGATACCTCATCGCAACAACAGGCAGCACGAATATTATCAGACCCAGAAAAACAGGAATGACGTACTCCATTTATTATCTAATAGAACCAACAGTTCTTGGGAACATAATTACGTCTCTGATGTTCTGTACGCCTGTTACGTACATGATAAGTCTTTCAAAGCCCAGACCGAAACCGCCGTGGGGAACGGTACCGAACTTTCTCAGGTCGAGGTAATCGCTGTAAAGATCGAGATTCATGTTTCTGTCCTTCATAGCGGCGATAAGCTTATCGTAATCAGCTTCTCTCTCGCTGCCGCCGATGATCTCGCCGACACCGGGAACAAGCAGGTCAACTGCTGCAACGGTCTTGCCGTCGGGGTTCTGCTTCATGTAGAAGCTCTTGATATCCTTGGGGTAATCGGTAACGAATACAGCCTTCTTGAATACCTTTTCGGAGAGGTATCTCTCGTGCTCGGTCTGGAGGTCGCAGCCCCAGTCAACGGGATATACGAACTTTTCGCCTGACTTTTTCAGCAGCTCGATAGCTTCGGTATAAGTAACTCTGCCGAATTCGTGGCTGATGAGTTCTTCAAGTCTTGCTTTCAGACCCTTTTCAAAATGAGCGTCAAAGAAAGCTATCTCATCGGGGCACTTTTCAAGTACGGTACCGATAACGTGCTTTACCATATCCTCAGCTACCTCGATAACGTCTTCCAGCTCAGCGAAAGCTATCTCGGGCTCAACGTGCCAGAACTCAGCAAGGTGCTTGGGTGTGTTGGAGTTCTCGGCTCTGAAAGAAGGACCGAAGGTATATATCTTGCCCATAGCGGTAGCAGCCATTTCGCCCTCAAGCTGACCCGATACGGAAAGGCCTGCGCGTCTGCCGAAGAAATCAGCTGCATCGTAATCGTCCTCGGTCTTGTACTCGTTGGAATAGCCGATGGTCGTAACGCGGAACATCTCGCCTGCGCCCTCGCAGTCAGAACCTGTTATCAGAGGGGTGTTCACGTAAACGAAGTTTCTGTCCTGATAATACTGGTGGATAGCCTGAGCCAGTACAGAACGGATTCTCATAACTGCGTTGAAAGTGTTTGTTCTGCCGCGGAGATGGGGCATTGTACGCAGGAATTCCAGTGTATGACCCTTCTTCTGGAGAGGGTAATCCTGGGGGCAGTCGCCCAGCAGGGTGATATCAGCGGGAGTTACATTGATCTCAGCGGAGTTTCTGCCCTCTACCAGAGTACCTGTAACTTTCAGGGAACAGCCCACGCGGGGGAGATCCTTATAATCGGGATCGTCAGCCTTATCTATAACTATCTGTACATTCTTCAGTGAAGTGCCGTCGTTGAGCTCAACGAAAGCCACGTTCTTTGAATTTCTGGAAGTTCTTACCCATCCGCATACAGTTACCTGCTGTCCGATGAATTCCTTGTTTGTCAATACTTCTTTAATGTCTGTGTGTTTCATTTTTAATCCTCCTATTACTAATGGGGGCGGAGCCCCCATGCCCCCTGCGCCCAAAACCCTCATGCCCGATAAGGGCTTGTGACTTCGTTCTCTCCGCTCGTTCCTCACTGCGTTCACTCTCGTCACAAGGGGCATTCGGGCTTTTGGGCTGTTTGCCATTCTTTGTTAAATTGGGTTTTGCCCCTCACGCTCTTGAAGCCTTGACGCTGCGTTCACTCTCGCGCCAACGCGCCGCGGGTCGCTGTTTGCCATGCTTTTAAAAATATGGCTTTGCATACATACATCAATACCCAAAACCCTAGCCGCGACTGCGTCGGCAGTATTCACTCTCGTCACAAGAGGGGGTCGAGCTTTGGGGCTGTTTGCCATTATCCCTGGTTCTGCCCTATGTTCTCTCTGCCCTCGTGCTTTGATTTGAACGGAGCTATAGTTGATCACAGCACGCTTTGCGAATTGATCTCGGGGTGTTTTCTTTTTACTATGGACTTTACTCTGTCCTGAATTTCAGCTTGTGCGGTTCTGTTGCCCTTAGTTCGATATAGCCGCAGTTTTGGCATACCATACATTTTGTACCTGACTGCACGGGTGCGGAAAGCACACCTTTTCTTGTACGCTGAACTATGGGCTGTGAACACATATATGTCAGAAAATATGCTTCGACCATTTCTGTCCCGCACCGCAGGCATTTTATATTATTATCATTGTCGCTGTCGCTCATCAGCATCGCACTCCTTTTTGCCATACATTTCTGCATCTGCCACGAGTTAAATATCGATGATACCGCTGTTCATGTATCCACGCTCCAATTACATAAAAATACGCGAACTTTCCGTCATGTTATGCATTATGAATTATGAATTAAAAAAGCCCTCGTCCCAATAACAGGACGAGAGCATAAGCTTCGTGGTACCACCTGATTTACACTGCTCGGTGCAGCTCACACTTAAAGTGCGACACTATTTTTATCCGAGCGTTGTCACTCTTATCCTCATAACGTGAGGAACACGTCTTTCCTACTTGGCTATATGCCTTTTGGTCTGCCGCTCACGGGTGTTATTCGCTTAGGCTCTGCTGCGCGGCTCACACCTTTCCCGCGCTCTCTGTGAGTGAATACCAAAGTTACTTCTCCCGGTCATAGCGTTTCAAAAATATTGTGTACATTATAGCACTTTTCTTTTCGCTTGTCAAGGGGGTAAAGCAAAAATATTAGTGTGGCAGTTTTAGCTTATGCTGTTATAGTAAATTACATTAGAAATTGAACTTTGAGAACGAGTAAAAGTTCGATTTATGCTTTTGCGAAGTTCGCAAAGTAGCAATTTCAATGTCGTTTACTATATCTATATTATGCGCTCATGTGGGGACTGTTTTCCCTCATGCTGCGCTTGTTTGGGAATATGTACCCCCTGCGGAAGTTGCCGATATCCTGCCGCTTATACAGTATAACACGCCGCTTCATATACCGTGGTCATAGTCAGCGGCTGCCTGCCATCGTGCGTACAAGTGGGGATCATCATGAACATCCTTTTGAGGTGCTTTCTACTATCAGTGTTTTTGGCTGAAAAGTTGTACGTTTTTGTACAACTCTTGCAGAAATATGTCCGAGTTAATTAAAAAAACATTTATCTGCACAATAACACCGCTGTGAGAATGTTGATTTTGCCAATGAATTGGAAATAACTGTTACTAATAGTCTTCTTAAAGGTTTTCTGATTTTGAAATTCAATGTTATTTTACGCACTTACTTTACAATTGTAGTGAAAAATACCATAATATGTACATAATTAGGAGAGATAATATGCTTGGAAGTTCATATCTTTTGTGGATATACTTTCTTGCCGTCATAAACTGTCTTAGTCTTATAATGTTGAATTATAGTAAACGTAATATCGACCTCTGCATTCAGCAATTTCGGACGATACGCTTTTTTGCTGTGAGGGTTGAATGTCCTGAGATCTATATCATCAACTATACTATTCGGCGAACACAGATTCGGCTTCGGCGAGCTGAGATCCGGTGGCTGTGGACAGTATTGTGTGGCTACTCATTCGTTATAGAAATTATGAAAAAGGATACCGGGCATTATGATACCGCCGGGCACATATTTAAGTCCGGGCGCATCGTAAATGTCAGAGGAGGAATAAAGATGTTTAAAAAGATGATCGCATTCGTTCTTGCAGTGGTAATGTCCGCAAGCTGTATATCGGCGAGCGCTGCGACATTACGCGGCGCGGATATCAACGGTGACGGCAAGATCAATATCACCGATCTGACGAGGCTCGCAGCATTTGTCAAGGGCAAAAGATCTTTGAGCGCCAGTGCTAAGAAAAAAGCCGATCTCAACGGTGACGGTAAGGTGAATATCACTGATGTGACCTTGATGGCAGCTTACATCAAAGGCGGCAAATCTGCCGGGCAGAAAACAAACAAGGAGCTTGCAGATGAGCTGGCGGTCCTGGTTAACAAGGAACGTCGTTCGAGGGGGCTCAAAGCGTATGTTTATTCATCTGAACTCAGTTCGGCTGCTGCAAAGCGTGCTCAGGAGATATCAAAGTCATACGGACACTATCGTCCTGACGGCAGAGAATGTTTCACGGTACTTGCAGAATACGGCATATCGGTGACATCTGCGGGTGAGAATATTGCTTATGGATATGACACTGCTCAGAGTGCGTGTGATGCTTTCATGAATTCGGCGCCCCATCGTTCCAGCATACTTGATGCGAACAAGACCTACATGGGCATGGGTGCATACCGTGCTTCCGATGGCACGATATACTGGGCTCAGCTGTTTGCGAGCGGCAGCGGTATGTCGGGAAAGCAGGTTTAATGCGGTGGTGCGGCGATAATTTTTGCATATGATTTGAGCGTGGACTTTGGATAGTTCACGCTCTTTTTTGTTTGGTGGGTTTGATTGATACCGGTGTATCTTGATTTGCCGGTATAGTCGATGGTTTGCTTTTGGCATTAGTTTGCGAGCTTTCGCCCCTCGTTCCTCGGGTCGAGAAATCAGATAACAGCGCGCTTTGATTCGCGGCATAGTTTGTTTAGTGCGCTGTTTTGTTGCCGCGAAATTCGCTAACGTTGACTGCGTCGAACGTGTCCGGCGCTAGGACCTTTTCGCGAAAATCTTGACCAAAAGCTCTCTTCGCGTCATAGTTTATTTAGCGCACAAGTTTTCTACCGCGGAATACATTTGCAGGATTTATGATTGGTAACACAATATAGTTTTCGACTATATCATGCTATATTAATTTTATAGTTGACTATACCAAGATAATATGATAGAATATGTAGGATATCTTTAGTTGATCACGAAAGGACAGGATAGTATGAAAACCTGCGAGCTTTTCAAAAATAAAACCACACTCTCTTTTGAGGTATTCCCTCCTAAGAGCGATACACCTATAGACAGCATTTACAGCACTATCGATGGTCTTGCACCGCTGAAACCCGATTTCATCAGCGTGACCTACGGTGCTGGCGGAAACGGCAGCAATGCTACCATTGGTATATGCGAGATGATAAAGGAGAAATACTCCATCGAGCCTGTGGCTCACCTTGCCTGCATAAATCTCACCCGCGAGAAGGTACTCTTCGAGCTGGCACAGATGAAGGCGGCGGGCATTGAGAATATCCTCGCTCTGCGCGGAGATCTCAACCCCAATATACCTCCCCACAACGATTTCAAATATGCTTCCGAGCTTATAGAACTTATCAAGGAGCAGGGCGATTTCAATATCATCGGTGCCTGCTACCCCGAGACTCACCCCGAGGCAGCATCAAGCGTTGACGATATCAAGCACCTGAAAGAAAAGGTGGACGCAGGCTGTTCTCAGCTGATATCCCAGCTTTTCTTCGATAACGAAGATTTTTACGCTTTCAGGGAAAAGTGTGCTATCGCCGGCATAGATGTTCCCATAGAAGCAGGAATAATGCCTGTTACCAATCCCAAGACCATCGCGAGGATGGCTACCCTCTGCCACGCAAGGCTGCCAAAGAAATTCCTCACGATAATGGATAAGTATGCAGATGACCCCATATCTATGCGCGACGCGGGTATCGCATACGCTGTATCACAGATAGTTGACCTTATCGCCAACGGTGTTGACGGCATCCACCTTTATACAATGAACAATCCCTACATAGCTACCAAGATATGCGAGGCTGTGCAGTCGCTGTTCAACTGATAAGATAATCTACCCCATTTTATATTCACAGTCAGAAAAATATCCCGCGGGACAGGATCAGATCTCGCGGGATATTAGTTTTTATAACTATACATTTAGCACACTGCTTCATACACCGATATAGTAATGAATATTTAACACCACTTAAAATGCTGTATCAACAGGGATATATTATGTTGATGTTATCTTTTCCCCCGCCAGCTATTGGATATTACCTGTCAATAGGTTGTATAGAATAGTGTGTCAGCGGGATTAAAATATCTGTTTTTACGGCTTTTCACACTCATCGAACATAAACTCATCACATCACAAAACAATTACATTGTTACTGTAATGTAATTCCGATGGCAAATATTTTTCCATAAAATGGATATTTTGCTTACTGATGACATTATTATGTAACAACATACAAAATATCATACCAAAATCAATTATTCATTATAACAAAATATTAACTGTTTTGTTGTGTAAATTGACATCAATTCGTAATTGACTTCAATAGATAATGGTGCTATAATGTTGTTTGTAAAAAGCAATATACCATGTTAGATACATATATCTACAAAGGAGGACAAAAACATGAAAAAGAAAATACTTACTGCTCTCATACTTTCAGCAATGATGACTGCTTCACTTGCTTCCTGCGGCGACGTTAAGGACAACGACAGCAAAGCCGATACAAGCAGTACTGCTGCAAGCACTGATACCGATGTAACAGGTGAGGAATATACCACTGCTGAGGAAGACAAGGACGCTGAGCCTACCGCAGAAGAGGACAGCTCCAAGGCTGATGATGACAGCTCCAAAAGCGATGACTCATCTGCTCCCGATGATACCGAGCCTGAGATGACTCTCCATGAGTTCAATCTGGCAAGCATCGCAGCTTACACATTTGACGGCGGTTACACCTTCACTGAGCTGAACGATATGGGTCTTGCTAACGTTTACGAAGAAGGCAAGGCTTACGCTATCGTTCCCCTGGAGGGCGGCGCAGCAGCTGGCAGCGTATATTACGGCGTATTCAACTCCACCGACGGCGGCGAGAACTGGCTGCCCTGCGAGAATTACCGCGAGCCTAACGGCAGAAACACTCACATCGCTCTCGATGACGGCGCTATACTGCTTCTCTGCAGCGGTTCTGCAAGACAGGAATCTTACCCCGTTGTAAGCTACCTCTATTTTGACGGCATCGGTGTAAAGGCTGTTGAGCTGACTGATGTTCTTGCTGATCTCAAGATGTCTGACGGCACTCTGCTGAAAGACGTTGAGTCATATAGCTACACAGCAGCATACAATAAGGGTTACGATATCCACCTGACCATCACTGACAACTATTCGGGCGAAGACCTCTACGACGGTCAGTTCGATTTCACTGAGGCTATCCAGACTGCACTCAGCGCTCAGTAAACAAAATATCCATAAGAAAATAATTGCGGGAAACAGCTGTATTTCGGTACAGCCGTTTCCCGCGTTTTGTTTTTATATACCGATGTTCAAGGGAACGACCTTTCTTCGGAAAGGTCTTCCCGAAAACTATCGTCAGCATGGGCTGACCGCGTTAATGGGGCTTCCGCCGGTCTTGCTTGGCGGGAAATAGTCAGATCGAGAGGAGTTGATCGTGTGCGGTGCCTATGCTCTCATTTGCTGATTTAACGATATGACTGACAGCGGCGCAGATAATCAGCGCCGCCGCCTGCCCATATCTCTCCTTTTATACCCATATCCATATATCCCAAAATATAAAGACAGAGCGCAGTCAATACCCTTTATGAACTGCGCTCATGTCCGCCGCGTACCGCCCTTACCCTTTGAACGATAAGCGGCTATATCCTTCTTTACGCTATATGTTATCATAATCAAAGACAATATTCAATCGGCATTATGCAATATAAAATCTCCGGTGTTTTGTCTATCTCGTACAAAAACGGGCGTTTTTTTCAAAGTATACGATTACAGTAATCGTTTTCAGTAATATTTTTGAACAATTTTACATAAAATTTACATACGTCATAAAAAGCGCAGAATACCTGCTCGTTGCGGGTATCCTGCGCTGTGTTTTTGCAGTATTCAAGGGGATTTCGGAGCTTCGGTATATCTTATATCTTCCATATCTCCTCAGCGTAATCCTTTATAGTTCTGTCGGAGCTGAATTTGCCTGCGTTGCAGATGTTCAGCCAGCACTTTTTCGCAAAGGCAAGGCTGTCCTTGTAATCTGCATTAAGGCGCAGCTTTGTTTCAACGTAGCTTGTAAGGTCGCCCAGAACATAGTAATGATCGGGAACGTGCCAGCTTGCGCCGTCTGTGAGGGCTTTGTAAAGCTCACGGAATGAACCCTCCTGATCGGAAGGCACGCCGCCGTCGGTGAATGTGCCGTCTATCAGCTTATCAAGAACACGCTTGATCTTTTCGTCCTTGAAGAGTATCTCGCGGGGATCGTACTCGGGCATTATCTCTGCAAGTTCCTCTACCCTTGCACCGAAGATGTAGTTGTTTTCCTCGCCCGCTTCTTCAACTATCTCCACATTTGCACCGTCGTAGGTTCCCAGAGTTACAGCGCCGTTGAGCATCAGCTTCATGTTGCCCGTGCCGCTGGCTTCTGTGCCTGCTGTGGATATCTGCTCGGAAACATCAGCCGCGCAGACCAGTTTTTCAGCGTAGGAAACATTGTAGTTCTGCACAAATACAACTTTCAGCTTGTCGGCGGTCTCGGGGTCGGCGTTGACGAAATCGCCTATCTCGTTTATCAGCTTGATTATCGCCTTAGCCCTGCGGTATCCGGGGGCAGACTTCGCACCGAAGATGAACACAGTAGGAGTGAAATCCTTTATACTGCCGTCCTTGATGCCGAAGTAGATATAGAGTATGCTCAGCGCGTTGAGGAACTGCCTTTTGTACTCGTGGAGGCGCTTTATCTGTATATCGAATATCCAGTTCGGGTCGATATCCTTGCTGTCATGGGCTTTTACAAATTCTGCCAGCTGATGTTTTTTAGCTTCCTTGACTGCCATGAACTCTTTCAGCACATTCTCGTCATCAGCGAATTTTTCCAGCTTTTTCAGCTGGTCAAGGTCTTTCACCCAGTCGGCACTGCCAAGCAGTTTGGTTATCAGCGAGGAAAGCTCGGGGTTGCAGAGTGCCAGCCAGCGGCGCTGAGTTATGCCGTTGGTCTTGTTTTGGAAACGCTCGGGGTATATCTCGTACCACTCTTTGAGGGCATCGTTTTTCAGTATCTCCGTATGGATAGCCGCAACGCCGTTGACGTAGGAGCTTACAAATATTGCCATGAACGCCATCTTGACCTTGCCGTCACCAACAGGTGCCATCTCGCGTATCTGAGCCTTGTCCATTCCGCGGGCGTACATATCGGCATAGAATCGCTCGTTTATCTGGAGGATAACAGCATAAACATCGGGCAGAACTTTTTCCACAGTCTTGCTGTCCCACTTTTCAAGGGCTTCTGCCATGATGGTGTGGTTTGTATAGTTGAATACCTTGTGGGCGATGTCGAAAGCCTTGTCAAAGGTATAGCCCTCGGCTATAAGCTGGCGGATAAGCTCGGGAATGGCTATAACGGGGTGAGTATCGTTCAGCTGTATAGTCACATAGTCCGCAAGGTTATCGAATGTGCCGAAACGCGCCTTGTGCCTGCGCAGGGCATCGGTAACGGAAGCCGCCGAGAAGAAGTACTCCTGCTTCAGGCGAAGCACCTTGCCCTTGTCGGTATTATCGTTGGGGTAGAGTACCTTGGAGATATTCTCAGCATCGTTCTGGAATTTTACAGCGCCGTCATAATCACCGCTGTCGAATGCGGCAAAATCGAAATCGTCAGCGCTCTCTGCCTGCCACAGGCGGAGATTACCGATATTCTTGGTGCCGTAGCCGATGATGGGCATATCGTAAGGCACAGCCAGCACCTTCTGGTCGCCGTAGGTTATCTCAACGGCATCTTCCTCGCGCCTTACAGACCAGGGGTCGCCGTACTTTGTCCAGTTATCGGCTTCCTCATGCTGAAAACCGTCTACGATAGACTGCTTGAAAAGTCCGTACTTGTAACGTATGCCGTAGCCGTCCAGAGGTATGTCATGAGCGGCAGCAGAATCGAGGAAACAAGCTGCAAGTC
Source organism: Hominimerdicola alba (assembly GCF_900109655.1). GTDB lineage: Bacteria > Bacillota > Clostridia > Oscillospirales > Ruminococcaceae > Hominimerdicola > Hominimerdicola alba_B. The sequence continues at coordinate 156,523 of NZ_FOAT01000006.1, read as the reverse complement.
TGCCAAGACCGCCGTTGCCCAGCGCCGCATCTTCGATATCTTCAAGCTCGGCAAGGCTTCTGCCGTGGGCTTTCAGCGCTTCGTCAACTACTTCTGTCAGCCCCAGACACAGCAGGTTGTTATACACAGCTCTGCCCATCAGGAATTCCATTGACAGGTACATAGCACGTCTGCCTGACATATGCTGTTCGGTGCTCTGTTTCCACTGTGCGGAGATATTCTCCATGACCACGCGGGAAATGCTGTCGTGCAGCTGCCATACTGCGGCATTTTCAGCCGTTGTGCCGAAGCTGCGGGAAAGTTCGCTTTCCAGAGCGCTCCTGAAATCATTTGTGTTCATTTCTATCTACCCCTTTCGGTAATTATTTTCGTTTCATATTATATATTCAGTCGGTGCATCATCGATAATGCCGTTGCTTTTTTCTGTAATACTCACTCTGTCCTATGCCAATCATCGCCCAGTGAGCGGCTCTTTTTTGCTCAAAGGCGAGTATCTCGGGGGATACTTCTTCTCCATCAGCTTGATACTCGGCTTTCATCTCTGCGATGGCTTCGGGGGTCGCATGGCGGGTCATGCCTATGCGGATATTCGGGAAATAATAGCTGTATCCGCCATCTTCGGTGATGGCTCCGATGTCATTTTCAGTGAGTAGCGAAAGAAGTTCATCGGCACCCGCTTCAAAAGCGTTAATGCCGTATATCTCGGGCTTTAGTTTGCCCTCTGTGCCGCCTATGAATTCAACAAACGATAGCCTGCCGTTGCTGTCAAGGTCGAAACGCAGTTCGTTATCGAAATAATAATACCTTGTCAGCCCGCTGTCATCGTTTAGGATATCAGCAGGCTGACCAAGAACAGCAGTTATATCTTCCGCCGATGCGCCGATGTTTATGCGCCTGCCGTCGGCATCTATGCCCTCAGGTGGGAGTATGGTAAATCTCATATAGCTTATATCCTCATTTTTCGGGGAACTTTTCATCCAGCCACTTTTGGATATCCGCATCAGCGGCATTTTCAAAGCCGAAAAGCTTTCTGGCGTTGTCCTTGTCTTCGTCCTCAAAAAAAGCATAGCGAAGCTTTTCCTTTTCGACTGCCGCTGCACGGTCATCGTAATCGCCGTCATTATAGGCTATGCTGCCGTCACGCATCTCAACGATGTTGTTTGAGAAAAATCGCCAGTGCTCCACCGACGGATTATAAGCCACACCTCTTTCGCGGCTTATGCGCCAGCAGCCGTCAGCGCCGTCCTCTGACGAAAACTCCGCAGCCTTTTCGCGTATCGTTCCCAGAAACGGCAGGCAGAATTCATATTCAAGAGCTTCCAGGGCTGTTACAAGCTCTTCAAGCTCCTCCTCGGACTGTACGTGTATGACGTATTCTGCGCCCTCGCTTTTTTCGAGAAGTTCTCTGAAAGTGTGTATCGCCATTTTATCTGTCCCCGCGGCGCAGTTTCTTAAAGAAATTGCCTGTCTTTGCGGGCTTTTCTTCAGCGGTGCGAAGCTCTTTAAGATCGAAGTCGAATATCATACAGCAGATGTTTTCGTCCTTGTCAAAGCCCCAGTATATCGGGTGATGTCCGCCGCCCTCGCCGTTGAAAAATATTGGGAAATGCGCGTCATCGGCTTCAAGATAAAAATCGATAAGACCGCTGCAAAGAGGCTCTTCGGAGCAGGTGCTGTTTTCCAGCATAAGCTTTTTGCCCTCTTTTTCGTAATAATCATTACCGCCGTAGTTTTCGCTGAGATGCTCAAGCAGATCGGGCATAAGACCCTGATCGGCAACGATTATGGGCGATGCGGTGCAGGATTCGTAAAAGGGAATACGACCTGCTTCAAGATCGCTTATGCAGTCAAGTTCCTCAGCCGTGCCGATGAGTGCAAGTTCGTAACGCACAGCGGGGGCTTCGGAAAATACTATCCTCACAGCCGCGTTCCTGCCTGTGGAAGACTTTGCCAGTTCCACGGGATGTGTACCCGCAGGGGCTCTGTAATAATACTCTATATGCCTGCTTTCGTCACCTATGCTTTCAAGGGGACAAGCAACTATCCGCCCCGATGTAAGTGTGATACTGCCCGCATTTTCAGTACTGAGGGTCTGAAAAAGCTCGTCATAATCCTTGATCGCCGCAATTTTTTTGCGGTGTTTTTTTACCATCTTCATATATATTTCTTCTTCAACCATGATGATCCTCCTCTACGCTGTGGGTCATATATCATGCTATATATACCGAATAATATCCGTCTTTTATCTCGGCGCTGCCCGAAGTGCTGTTATGCTCCCTGAAAGGCAGTTCGCCCACGGTCACGGAAGATTCGGCTGAATAGCTTACGCCGTTTTCGGATATCGTGAAGTCGATATCCGCATCCACCCTCTCGTGCCAGTCGAACTTCATAACGCGAACCTCTAAAGGCTTATCTGCGCCATCTATCTTCAAGAAATATTCGCCGTACTCCTTTGCTTTTGCCGATACTTCCACAGTATCACCGTTAGCCTTTACGGTAAGATCTTCTTTACCGTGAACACGGTTATCCATACTTATTTCAAGGGCATTGGCTTCAACACCCTCGACCCGTATCTTCAATTTTATCCTGTCACCCCTGTAAAAGCGGGGCATAGTCAGCACCCCGACGACCGCCAGCACAAGTATTATCAAAACTACCGCGATAACTATCGTTTTTTTCTTTGATCTCATTGTTTTCTCCGTGAAAAGCTCTATATCTTTGATCTGCGTAACTATCTTATCTGCCGAGATTATTACGCTGTTATTCAAGTTATTAAAATTGTAAAAAAAGTATAGCTATATTATAATGTATAAATTTCGTTTTGTCAATATATAACAACACCTATCAGCGTCTTACTATGCAGAACGTCAGTTTTTTCATGGCGAAAAATAACGTCATGCGTGAATAAACCATGGCCACAGACAAGCTAAGGTGCAGAGCAATAATACAAAGCGAACTATAGGAGCAAAACAAGCCTCTGATCCCCCCTCAGAAAAAAGCACGTGACTGCCTGAATTGTTAATAAAATATGCTTGACATATGCAATACACAGTGGTATAATTGATTTTGTATATTTTAGGCGCGGGTTAAATAGAACAGCTCCCGCCAAGAAAAGGTGTGTGAATAATTTGAAGTACGAAGAACTGGCAGGAAAGCCCAACATTCCCGAAATTCAGGAAGATGTCCTGAAATTCTGGAAAGACGAAAGCGTATTTGAAAAATCGGTCAACAAGGAAGCTCCCGAGGTCGTTTTCTATGACGGACCTCCGTTCCCTACCGGAAAGCCTCACCACGGTACTATACTGGTATCGTTCATCAAGGACATGATAGCCCGTTACTGGACAATGAAGGGCTACAAGGTCCCCAGAGTATGGGGCTGGGACTGCCATGGTCTGCCTATCGAGAACCAGGTCGAGAAGGATCTCGGTATCGATGACAAGAACTACATCGAGAATACTTTGGGTATAGACAAGTTCAACGACAAGTGCTTTGAGCTGGTAAGCGGCAATAACGAAGCATGGAAGGAATACGTTGAGCAGATGGCGCGCTGGGTAGATTATGACGGCGCATACAAGACCATGAACCCCACTTTCATGGAGAGCGTTATGTGGGCGTTCAAGCAGTGCTACGACAAGGGACTCATCTACCGTGATTACAGAGTTACCCCCTACTGCACACACTGCGAGACCTCTCTTTCTATCTCCGATACAAGAGAGTCCGACTCCACAAGACCCCGTCAGGACAGATGGATAATCACAAAGTTCAAGACCGAGGAAGTTATCGACGGCAAGCCCGTATTCTTCCTGGCATGGACAACTACTCCCTGGACACTGCCCTCCAACCTGTGTCTGGCAGTAGGCAAGGATCTTGAATATGCTTTCTGCGATGTAGGCGACGAGATATTCATCGCTTGTTCCGCAGTTCTTCCAAGATATGACAAGATCTTCGGCAAGGAACCCAAGATAGTAAAGACCGCAAAGGGCGAGGAACTGGTAGGCAGAACTTACGAGCCTCTGTTCCCTTACTTTGCTGATCTTAAAGATAAGGCATTCAGAGTTGTTACCGCTGACTATGTAGGCGCTGACGAAGGTGTGGGTATAGTACATACCGCTCCTGCTTTCGGTGAGGACGACTACTGGACCTGCAAGAACAACGGCATCCCGCTGGTGAACCCTGTTGACGCAAAGGGCAGATTCACCGAGGAAGTAACCGACTTCTACGAGAAGGACGGCGAAAAGAACGTTATCGAGATGAACCCCACAGTTATCCGCTTCCTGTACGAGCAGGGCAAGGCTGTTGCTGACGGTACCATCGAGCATAACTATCCTCACTGCTGGAGATGTAAGAGACCTCTGATATACAAGGCTATGGATGCCTGGTACTTCGATGTTACAAAGATCAAGGACAAGCTGATAGCTCAGAACGAGAATATCAACTGGGTACCCGAAACAGTAAAGCACGGCAGATTCGGCAAGTGGCTTGAAAATGCACGTGACTGGAATATCTCCAGAAACAGATACTGGTCTACTCCTATCCCGATCTGGGAGTGCGATAAGTGCGGCAAGAGAGTCGTTCTCGGTTCTATCGATGAGATCGAAGAGAAGAGCGGCGTAAGACTCACAAACCTGCACAGACAGTATATGGATAAGATCAAGTTCAAGTGCGATTGCCCCGACTGCGACGGCACTATGGTCAGAGTACCCGAAGTTCTCGACTGCTGGTTCGAGAGCGGCTCTGTTCCTTTCGCACAGAAGCACTATCCATTTGAGAACAAGGAATGGTTCGACAGCCACTTCCCATCTGACTTCATAGTTGAGTATACAGGTCAGATCAGATGCTGGTTCTACTACCTGCACGTACTCAGTGTGGCTCTGTTCGATAAGCCCTGCTTCTCCAACTGCGTAGTACACGGTACTATCCTGGCTAAGGACGGCAAGAAACTTTCCAAGTCCTCCAGAAACTATACCGACCCCATGGAACTGATGAAGAAGTTCGGTACCGATGCATTCAGACTGTACCTCTATCAGACAAACGCTATGCTGATAGGCGATCTGCAGTTTGATGACAACGGCATCTCCGACGCACTGCAGCAGATAATCTTCCCCCTGTGGAATGCCTGCAACTTCTACATCTCCTATGCAAACATAGATGATTTCAAGCCCGAGAGCCTGACACCTCCGACTTCCGACAACCAGCTGGATCGCTGGATGCTGGCTAAGCTGTGGGAGGCTTCCGATGCTATATCAAAGAATATGGACGCATACTTCGTTAACAAGTATGTCGAGAACCTTATTGAACTGGTAGACGGTCTGACCAACTGGTTCATCAGACGTTCCAGAAGACGTTTCTGGGAGAAGGGCCTCAGTGCTGACAAGAAGAACGCTTACGAAACACTGTACTATGTACTTGTTAATATGTGCAAGCTCTTCGCACCTGCTGCTCCTATCATCGCAGAAAAGCTGTATAAGACACTGACAGGCGGATACTCCGTACATCTTGAGAACTGGGCTGAGATACCCGAGAGCTTCCGTGATGACAAGCTGCTTGACGAAGTTAAGCTGGTTAGAAGTGTCATCTACCTCGCAAGATCTATCAGAAGCAAGAACAACGTAAAGAACCGTCAGCCCCTCAGTGAGCTGTGCGTAGCACTCAGCGACAGCGAGGGCAACAGCGTTGTTGAAAGCTTCAAGGATATCATCGCAGAAGAGCTCAACGTTAAGTGCGTGAAGATACTGGAAAGCGCCGAGAGCGTTGCAGAGATCAAGTACGCTCCTAACTTCAACGAGATCAGAAACAGATATCCCGACAGGATACCCGATATCATCAAGGCTGTCAAGAGCGGCAAGTTCAAGCTTGGCGAAAAGGCAGTGCTGAATATCAACGGTACAGACGAGGAATTCGACGCTGAAGTAATACTCGTGACATATCAGGCTAAGGCAGGTCAGCACGTTGCTTCCGATAAGGGCATCGTTGTTTCCCTCGACCTTACCATCACCGATGAGCTCCGCGATGAAGGTTTCGCAAGAGATATCGTAAGAAGCATTCAGGACGCACGCCGTAAGCTGGGCTGTGCTATCACCGACAGGATCTCCATGAAGCTCACAGGCGATGTTCCCGCATCATGGGTTGATTATATCTGCGGCGAGACACTTTCCGATAACAGCGATTTTGCCGAGGGCGATACCTCTTACGAGGTTGAGTACGAGGACGGCAGAAAGGTCACTGTATCACTCAAAAAATAATACTAAGGCTTCGCACCCCGTTTCCGCCGAGCGGAGGCGGGGAGTGCGTTTGAAAGGATAAGTCAAAATGAAAGAATTATCAAAGACCTACGACCCTCGCGAAGTTGAGAGCCGTACATATAAGGCATGGGAAGAGGCAGGCTGCTTCCGCGGCGTTGCCGACCCCAAGAAAAAGCCCTATTCCATAGCTATGCCGCCCCCGAACGTAACAGGTCAGCTGCACATGGGTCACGCTGTTGACAATACCATGCAGGATATCCTCACACGTTTCAAGAGAATGCAGGGCTATGCCGCTCTGTGGATACCCGGCACCGACCACGCAGCTATCGCTACCGAAGCTAAGATAGTTGAGGCTATGCGTCAGGAGGGTCTTACCAAGGCAGACCTGGGCAGAGACAAGTTCATGGAGAGAGCATGGGCATGGAAAGAAAAGTTCGGCGGACGTATCGTTGAACAGCTGAGAACTCTCGGCTCTTCCTGCGACTGGGAGAGAGAGCATTTTACTATGGATGACCAGTGCTCAAAGGCAGTACTGGAAGTATTTGTAAAGCTCTACGAAGAGGGTCTTATCTACCGCGGCAACCGTATGGTAAACTGGTGCCCCAAATGCCAGACATCCATCTCCGATGCCGAAGTTGAGTACGACAACAAGGATGGCAATTTCTGGCACATCCTCTATAAGGTAAAGGAAACAGGCGAGTTCCTTGAAATAGCTACCACCCGTCCCGAGACTATGCTGGGCGATACCGCAGTTGCCATCAACGAGGAAGACCCCAGATACAAGCATCTCCACGGCTGCCACGCTATACTTCCTCTCCTCGATAAGGAGATACCCATAGTATGCGATGAGCACGCTGATATGGAAAAGGGTACAGGCGTAGTTAAGATAACTCCCGCCCATGACCCCAACGACTTCGAGGTAGGTCAGAGACATAACCTGCCCAGCGTAAGATGCTTTACATATGACGGTCATATGACAGGCGCTGAGGATAAGGCTGCTTATGAGGAGCTTAAAGCCAGCGGCATGATGACCGAGGGCGAGCCCGAGGTTCTGGACTGCGGCAAGTATGCAGGCATGACCACTGCCGAAGCAAGAAAAGCTATCGTTGCTGACCTTGAAGCACTTGGTCAGCTGAAAGAAGTAGAACCCCTGAAGCACGATGTAGGCACCTGCTACCGCTGCCATTCCACCATCGAGCCCATGATATCCAAGCAGTGGTTCGTTAAGATGAAGCCTCTGGCTGAACCTGCAATAAAGGCAGTTGAGGACGGCAAGATCAAGTTCGTTCCCGAAAGATTCACCAAGACTTACCTCAACTGGATGAATAACACCCGCGACTGGTGCATCTCCCGTCAGCTGTGGTGGGGTCATCGTATCCCCGCATGGTACTGCGCTGACTGCGGCGAGATCAACGTAGCCAAGGAAGCTCCCTGCAAGTGTAAGAAGTGCGGCAGCACCAACCTCACTCAGGACGAGGACTCCCTTGATACATGGTTCAGCTCTGCACTCTGGCCTTTCTCCATACTGGGCTGGCCCGATAAGCAGTCTGACGATTTCAACTACTTCTACCCCACAAGCACACTGGTAACAGGCTATGATATCATCGGCTTCTGGGTAAGCAGAATGATATTCTCGGGACTTGCCTACACAGGCAAAGCACCTTTCGATACCGTACTTATCCACGGTATAGTAAGAGACTCCCAGGGCAGAAAGATGTCCAAGTCTCTGGGCAACGGCATCGATCCTCTGGAAGTTATCGACCAGTACGGCGCTGATGCTCTGAGATTCATGCTGGTACAGGGTTCTTCTCCCGGAAACGATATGCGTTACAGCGAAGAAAAGATCGTTGCCATGAGAAACTTCACCAACAAGATCTGGAACGCTTCCAGATTCCTGCTGATGAACATGACCATCGACAAGGTAGAGCTTCCCAAGGAACTGACACTTGAAGATAAGTGGATACTCTCCAGCCTGAACAAGGTAATCAAGGAAGTTACCTACAACCTCGAACATTTCGAGATGGGCGTAGCTGCTCAGAAGGTATATGACTTCATCTGGAACAGCTTCTGCGACTGGTATATCGAGCTTGCAAAGAACCGTTTCAACGGCGATGATGCTCAGGCTAAGAAGAACGTTGAGAACGTTCTGGCTTATGTACTGACAGATATACTGAAAATGCTCCACCCCTTCATGCCTTTCATAACCGAGGAGATCTATCAGGCACTGCCCCACGACGAGGGCTACCTGATGATGCAGAGCTGGCCCGAGTACAAAGCTGAGCTTGACTTCCCCGAGGACGAAGCAAGAATGGAGAAGATAATGGAAGCTGTACGTGCTGTACGTGAGTGCCGTTCGGGTCATAACGTTCCCAACTCCAGAAAGGCGCACATCACCATAGTTACAGCTAATACTGCTGACTATGCCGAAGCTGCTGACTTCCTGAAGAGACTGGCAAGCGCTTCCGAGGTAACAGTTACCGCTGAAGATCCTGCTGATGCAAACGGCATGGTAACAGTTGCTACCGCCGATGCAAAGCTGCTTCTGCCCCTGAGAGAGCTTGTTGATATCGAAGCTGAAAAGGCTCGTATCACCAAGGAGCTTGAAAAGGCAAACAAGGAACTGGACTTCGTAAACAGCAAGCTGAACAACGAAAAGTTCATGTCCAAGGCTCCCGAAAAGGTAGTAAACGAGATACGCGAAAAAGAGGTAAAGGCAAAAGCCCTTGTTGCAAATCTCACCGAGATGCTGAACAATCTCTGATAGATCAGCCCTTTACCACACCGCATAAATCAGTGAATTATTATTTTGACATTATCTTCCCCCCGCCTGTGGCGGGGGGAAGATAACTGCCTAACTATCATTTTAACCTGTTAAGCACGGTGTGTCCGCGAGTATAAGCATATAATAAAATCAGCCATAGCACCAAACGTGCTATGGCTTTTTTATGTCGTTTTCTATTAGGTTGTAAGGTCTTTTATGTACCGCGCAGAGTAGAAATTGCTGCCCACCAGATAAGCACCACGCTCTATCATCTCAACAGCGTCCCCAACTTTGTCACAGCTGAATATCACAGGTTTCAGCTTCTTATCTTTAAGAAGCTCCGCAGTTTCATCAGTGTAGGTCTGTGCCACCATGGAGATAGTATCTATCCCGTATTTTTTGCACACCGCGAAGGCTTTATTACGGTACTCTTCCCGCTCCACCGGGTCGGTGGAATCTTTCAGAAAATACACTATCGTGCAGTCGCATTCCAGCGTATTCCAGAGCTTGATGTCCTTCTCCCGCTGAAAGCGTATCATCGTGCGCTTTTTCCCAAGCCCCGTGGCTTTCAGTATCTTCGCTGTCTCTTTCAGAAGAGCTTCGTGCTGTTCCTTTGGCGGTATGCCTATGTCTATCATCAGCCGCACGTTGCCCCTGACAGCAAATTCCTTTGCCACATCTTCAAAACTGCAGGTCTTGTACTTACCGTCATACCTAGCCGAAAGAAAATCCTTCTCGGGTATCCCCAGACGGCTCTGGTCGTTCATCTCAAACCCCAGCATTTTCAGGTTCTTCTCTGACCAGCTGTTAACACATACCGCTTTCAGGTCGGAAGTCAGCCGCACATCAGCCTCAAAAACAGTACAGCCGCTCTCCAGCCTGCGCTTCATCTCATTAAGATTGTTTATCGCCTTGTACTTGTGCTGTATGCCGCCCAGCCCGACTTCCATTATCTTGTCCGCCAGCTGACCCTCATACTTTTTGCCTCTCGGCTTGCACTCTTTCCATAAAAACCTTTTCAATTCCAAAGGTGCCAACATCTTGCTAACAGCCCCCGCAGACTTTCCGCCCTCAAACATCGCCCTGTCCAGCATCAGCAGAACTTTGTCCGCATTTAGTTCATCAGGCTCTATGTATCTGTCGGGAGTGCTTATCTTCTCTCCCCACATTCTCAGCTTGTCATTCCATACAAGACCCACGCAGGGCAGTCCCAGCGCACAGGAGGTTATGCAGGCGTGCATCCTCACAGCCACCACCGCCTTGAAGCCGCAGAGATACCTCACCAGCTGTCTTGCAGACCCCACCTGCGGCATCTTCTCACAGCCCAGCATCTTGCAAAGCTTCACTGCGAACTTCTCATCGCTGTCAAAACCGTTAGTGAATATCTTCCATTTCACTCCGCGCTTCGTCAGCTTTTCCGTAAGGTCTTTCCAGAAAGCCAGCATATATTCCTCGTCGATGCCCTCAGCACCGTAATCCGCAAATATATCGCCCCGAGCCACATTCAGCCCGATAACATCGCTATCCGCGGGTACCTCACGGTATACCTTATCTGCCCATACCGCAGTATCGAATACAGGCTTGACCCTCAGCCCCTTTCGGTAAGCGTACTTTTTCCTGAAAAGCTCAAAATCGTCCCTGATGGTGACAGCCTTTACCGCCTCGGAGTTCAGAGCCTTTTTCAGCCGCTGACACCTTTCGTCATTTTCGTCGTAGCCCTCAACGCCCATGGCATTCAGGAACACAGGCACATCGCATTTTTCAGCCTCGTCAACTATCTCCGAGATACGCTCGCAGAAATCCTCATGCTCATATTTGATAAGTCCGCCACCGGCGAAGATCACAGCGTCAACGTATCTTATCTGATGCAGATCACAGCTCATAATGCTGTATCTCAGGACTTTTGTCGTCTTATCAGCCCTTCCAAGAGCTTTATGCAGAAGATACTCCGTACAATCGGCAATTATCGTATCTCCGTAATTCTTGTTGGTTATACATACCAGAAGTATTTTCAATCCCCGTTCCATATCGAGATAAGCCCCCTTATGCGCGGTTTGGTGCTGACACTGCGCATATTAATTATAGCATAAGTATAACCAAAAGTAAAGATGAATTGCACAAATAATTCCATTAATATTGCTCAGTTAAATTTGCATTTTTAACATATCTTTGAAGCCCGATTTTAATAGTTGACATTGTGCTGAAATTTTAATATCATTTATTATGGATCTGAGATCATGCACTTTACTTAAAAGCTTGACTAATCGGATACGATATGATAAAATCATAAAGTAATCTAATTCTTTCACAAAAAGTGAGGTCACTGAAATGATAAACGGACTGATATTCGATATGGACGGACTTATGGTGGATACCGAAAAATTGCTCACCCGCTTCTGGCGTGAAGCCGCCGCTTTCTATGGCTGGGAAATGAAGCAGGAACACGTTCTCGGTATACGCTCTCTCGCGGGAAAATACGCAGGTCCCAAACTGCAAAAGGAGATAAGCCCCGATTTTGATTACGCGAAAGTCCGCCTTAAACGCATTGAACTGATGAACGCATATATCGAAAAAAACGGCATTGAAAAAAAGCCGGGGCTGGATGAACTTATCGCCTACGGCAAGGATAAGGGACTCCGCCTTGCAGTGGCAACAGCCACCGATAACGTCCGCACAAAGCTCTATCTGGAATCCATCGGTGTGTACCACCATTTCGACAAAGTCGTATGCGGAAATATGGTAAAAAGCTCCAAACCCGACCCCGATATCTATATCACAGCCTCGGAAGAACTGGGTCTGCCCCCAGCTGAATGTATCGCCCTTGAAGATTCCCCAAACGGAATCCGCTCTGCAAAGTCCGCAGGCTGTGTGCCGGTTTTCGTCCCCGACCTTTCCCAGCCTGATGAAGATACATCTGCGCTGATGTTTGCCTGCTGCGAGACTCTTGCACACGTTATACCGGTTATTGAGGAGCTCAATAAATAGCGGATACTGCCAAGGAAGAGAGCTTTTGGTCAAGCTTTTCGCGAAAGGCTTGCGGAGAGCTCGAGAGGCAGAGCCTCTCGGTCAAGGCACCAAAGCGACGCGGCAACAAAGCAATAAATCGAACAGCTAACTCCCGACCAAATAGGGCGCGGCAATAACAACAATATGAGCGTGGACAATTCAAACGTCCACGCTCTTTCTGTTTGCGTAAATATATTGTCGCGCCTTTTGACAGGATCGATAGTTTGCTGTTTTATTGACAGCACTCTTGCCACGTCACTATTATGCCTTGATGCGAGGGCTCTGCCTCTAACAGTCAGCTTTGCTGACTGTGTGCTCATTCGCAAGCCTGCTAGCGCGAGGCATATGCCGACACAGTCGCATAAACCGCGCGCTTTGATCCGTGGCATAGTTTGTTTGATGCACTGGTTTGCTGCCGCGAAATTCGCCCGTCTGGCGTTAGGACCTTTTCGCGAAAAGCTTGACCAAAAGCTCTCTTCCTTGGCATTTTCCGCTGGTGTGCCGTTATTATTCAAATTTCTCAACATCCAAGTCGGGTGGGGCATCTATGTCCTTGCCAACATAGCCGCCGTTCTTGCGCCGCTGCTTTACACATTCGGTCAGAAGATACTCTATCTGCCCGTTTACTGAGCGGAAGTCGTCCTCTGCCCATGAAGCTATATCGTTATACAGCTTCTCCGAAAGCCTCAGCGGTATCTGTTTTTTTGCTGCCATAACTTAGTACAGGCTGCCCGAATTTACTATGGGCTGTGCGTCGTGGTTGCCGCAGAGAACTACCAGCAGATTGGATACCATTGCAGCCTTGCGCTCGTCGTCGAGTTCAACGACGTTCTTTTCGCTGAGCTGTTCAAGTGCCATCTCAACCATGCCGACAGCGCCGTCTACTATGAGTTTTCTCGCGTCAACTACTGCGCTTGCCTGCTGTCTCTGGAGCATTGCGGCTGCGATCTCGGGCGCATAGGCAAGGTATGTGATTCTCGCCTCGATGATCTCGATGCCGGCATTCTTAACTTTTTCCTGTATCTCGTCACGGATACGCTGTGCAACTATCTCAGAAGAACCTCTCAGGCTGCCTTCATCGGCAACGCCGTCGCCTGTGGTATCTACATTAGGTGCAACATCATAAGGGTAGAGCCTTACGATATTTCTCAGTGCGGTATCGCACTGGAGGGAGAGGTACTCCTTATAGTTATCAACCTCGAATACTGCCTTTGCGGTATCAACAACTCTCCAGATAACTGCAATGCCGATCTCGATGGGGTTGCCGAGGCAGTCGTTGATCTTCTGCTTGTTGTTGTCGAGGGTCATCATTTTCAGGGAGATCCTCTTGTCTACCTTAACATAGCCTGTTGCGGGGTTGATAGCACCTTCGGTGCCTGATGCGGCATTGGTCTTTGCACCATCGCTCTTAACATCGCCGCTCTGGCGGAGCTTTGTGTTAGCCGCAGGGTTAACTGCTGTGCAGAAAGGATTTACCCAGTAGAAGCCATCGCCCTTGAGAGTGCCCTTGTACTTGCCGAAGAGGGTGAGTACCAGTGCTTCCTGAGGACGGAGTACTTTAAGACCCATGAAGCCTATCCAGCCGAAAGTAATCCAGATTCCCGAAAGGACACCTATCAGGATACCTGCGCCGCCGCCGATAGCAGGTGAAACGGGGATACCGAGGAATGCTGCGATATAGAGTATGATGAAAAGCATCATCATTCCCATGCCATTCTTTTTTGTAGAAATAATTTTCTCTGTCATAACGATCGTCTCCTTTATGTCTGTTATGTTTTTATATGTTGTTTCCTTATTGTTTATCCCGCTTAAACACTATTCTATACAACCTCAATAGTTGGCGGTATTCTTCCCCCGCCTGCGGCGGGAGAAGAATACATATTGTCTAAATACTCATTATTATACCGACGTATGAAGTGGTGTGCTAAAGGGATATACATATTGTTTAATTGGATGAAGCAGCTGCCGCACTTGAAGCTGCAATGCAGGCTATCATCGCACATTCGGCTGCCTGCTGTGCTGCCATCATGGCGAGGGTGGCTGCCTGGGAATTCTCACTGCCGCAGTAGAATGACAAAGTCAGCATGGCGGCGTGGAGAAGTCTTGTACGCTTATCGGTGCTGAGTGCGCCGTAGCCTTTCTGCTTGGAAAGGAAAGCATCTGCTTCCAGCATCGTATCAGCTATTGTTTTTACGTCACGGTCGCAGATGGAAACTGCTGCTAGTACGGGAAGTCCGTAATGCTTATCGAACTTTCTGCCTGCTTCTTTCAGGGTGTCGTACAGTTCGGTCATCTTATCAGCTTTTTCGCTATTATCGCCCTCGGTGATGGAGAAAAGCTGTGCGCAGGACTGTACTGCGTCCTTATCGGAGAATGTCTTTTTCAGTATATTGAAACACTCTTCGCAATCCTCTATCAGCTGTTCATCGCTTTTATCCGACAATGCCATAAATCCCGACATGGTGCTGTCGGCACTGTTAGTGAGGATGGGGTGCTTTTTCTTCATCATATCGTAGAGTCTTCTGGCGCGGGTGCTTATCTCCTCGGACTGTTTAGCATCGGCGTTATTGCCCAGCAAAATTGCGAGAAATGCGAGATACTCGGAACTGCTGAAATGCTTTTTGAGTATGGAATAGGTCTCCACTATCCTTTCAGCTGCGCCCTGCGGGTCGCCTGAAAGATACATCTCGGTGAGTATGGTGAGCTCGGAATGCCCTCGCAGATACGATATAGAACTGATACTCTTTTTAAGTATCTTTTTGCACTCCTTGAACTCGTCTTCATCTACCACGACACCTGCGGCAGTCAGCTTATTGGCTGCTGTGGGGTAGAAGAATGAGCTTTCAAAGCGTACTGCTTTTTTCAGTACATCGCGGTTTATGATGAACTGTGTGCAGAATTCATTGATATTGTTTTTCATAGTTTGCCTCCTGTAGTTGATCTTTTCTGTTGATATTGTTATCACTCTATATAATCTCTTTGTGATATCAAAATAATATCACATTTTCTCGAAAATGTCAATAGCATTTACCCTCGGCGTGATACGCTTTGTATGCATCAATAAAAACCATATATCCCACATCGACCCCGATATACATTTTTCACATAAACAGGTGTTAAATTTTCAGACAGCTGTCAAAATATTTTCATAAAAACTATTGAAATGCACTTCAAAGTGTGGTATAATACATAAAATCAAACAGATATCCCTCACGATTTTGAGACAACTATATAAATGGAGTGATATGTTATGAGTAGACCATATACCCTTTTTTGTGATTCGACTTGTGACCTGCCTGAGGAAAGGCTGCTGAAAATGGACTGTAAGATAATCCCACTGACATTTGAGATAGACGGTACGCCATACACTACAGCTGATATCTCGATGCAGGAGTTTTACAGACGTATGCGCGAGGACGCTTCCACCAAGACTTCCCAGATATCCGTGGGAGTATGTCAGGACGCTTTTGAGGAAGAACTGAAGCAGGGCAGGGATATACTGTATCTCACTTTTTCTTCGGGACTGAGCGGCACTTACAACAGTGCGCTTATCGCCAAAGATAATCTTACGGAGCAGTATCCCGATGCCAAGATAGTTATTGTGGATTCGCTGAGTGCTTCCTCAGGCGAGGGACTTCTGCTGATATACGCTGAGATGAAAAAGCGTGAGGGCATGGAGATAGACCAGCTTGCAAGCTGGCTGGAGGTCAACCGTTATCATATATGCCATGTATTCACGGTAGATGACCTTAAATACCTGTTCCGCGGCGGAAGAGTATCACGTGCTTCGGCTATCGCGGGTACGGTACTTGGCATAAAGCCCGTGCTGACGGTGGATAATGACGGTCATCTTGTACCGCAGGACAAAGTCCGCGGCAGAAAGCAGTCCATCAACAGGCTGGGACAGATGATAAAAGAGCGCAAGGGCAACTGCCTGAATCAGATAGTCACCCTAAGCCACGGCGACTGCATTGAGGACGCACAATACGCTGAAAATATGCTCAAAGAGATATTCGGCGAGGATACCGAGGTAGTTATGGCGTACACAGGTCCCGTTATCGGTGCCCACTCGGGTCCCGGCACATTGGCGCTGTTCTTCTGGGGCGATTACCGCTGATAATTTATAATGTATAATAGGCACTTCTGTCAGGCAACCGGCAGGAGTGTCTTTTTGCCTTGTTACGAGCTGTGAGTTCTCAAAACATGGAATATTCGGAAAAATGCTCCCATGCGTCTTTACATTTGCACAAAGTTGTGCTATACTTATAAGTTGTATGTATTCACACGGCTTATGCCGATAGACAGGAGAAAAAATATGCTGATCGATTTTCACTCGCATTTTCTGCCAAAAATAGATGACGGCTCACGCAGTATCGATGAATCCTTGCAGATACTGGATATAATGGCTAAGGGCGGTATCGATACCATTGTGGCGACTCCACATTTTTACTGCACCGAACAGTCGGTGGAATCTTTTCTGGAGAACCGCACAAAGGCTTATGAGGAGCTTGCGCCAAATCTGAGACCTGAGCACCCAAAAATACATTTTGGGGCAGAGGTCCTTTATGACCATTCCCTGGTGAATTATGAGAAGCTCCCTCAGCTGTGCATTGAGGGAACGAGCTGGCTGCTTCTGGAAATGCCCTACACCGACCTTGATGACAAGATAATCAACGGTGTGGCTTCCATCACCGAAAGGGGCGACGTAAAGGTATTTATTGCCCATATCGAAAGATACCTCAACTTCACCTCGATGAAGCGTCTTGAACAGCTTATGCGCCTTGAGGTTCTGGGGCAGATAAATGCCAAGTCCCTCACATCTTTCATGTCGAAAAGGCGCTGCATGAAGCTTATTGAGCACGGATATGTCCATGTGCTGGGTTCGGATTATCACCGTATCGGCAGAGGTGATGTTACGGTGGATATCGGTTATAATATCATAACCGGCAACAAGAAATTCGATGACTTTGCCGAATATGCCGAGGATAACGGCAGAAAGATACTGGCTGACGAACCTCTCAACAGCATAATTTAGATGTCTGATAAATGCGGGAAGTATCCGAGGATTTGGGATAGATTCATGAACTGCATTTCTTGACAAGCGTAGAAAAATCGTGTAAACTATTTAGTATATATAATATTTTTAGCGGGAGGTAATTTGAATGGATAATAACAATCGTCCCCGTGCTAGGCAAAAGAACTATCAGTCGGGGGGAAGCGGCGCTCACAGGCGCGGCAGCGGTCTCGGCAGTGGTCCTGTAGGTTCGGGCAGCGGCGGAGGAAGTTCTTCGGGCGGAGGTCCCAGCCGTGCAGCACTGGGCGGCGGAGGAACTCTGCTGATCGTTATCGCAGTAGTGGTATTCAATCTGCTGACAGGCGGCAAGGGCGGAAGCTCCTCCGGCAGCGGAAACGGCTCATCACCTGCGGGATTTGAAGCCATAGACACTTCTGGCTACACCGCTTACAACGGCACCGAGCTTGATACCACGGTGGCAGAGGGTTCTCGTGCGAAGTACACCACCATAAAAGGTGACGGCAAGGACGATGTAACACTGATGATATATATGTGCGGCACCGACCTTGAATCCAAGTACGGCATGGCTTCTTCCGATCTTGCAGAGATGGCTGCTTCAAAGTACGGCGACAACGTTAATATTATTGTATACACAGGCGGCTGCAAGGGCTGGAAGACAAAGGGTGTCAGCGACAGTGTCAACCAGATATATCAGGTGAAAGACGGCGGTCTGAAGCCTTTGGTAAAGGATGACGGCAAAAAGGCTATGACCGACCCGAGCAATCTTTCTTCCTTTATAAAGTATTGCAGCAAGAATTTCCCTGCGAACAGAAACGAGCTTATCCTCTGGGATCACGGCGGAGGATCTGTCAGCGGTTACGGCTACGATGAAAAGAACAAGTCGGCAGGTTCCATGGATCTTGCTGGCATAAACAAGGCGCTTAAAGACGGCGGTGTAAAGTTCGATTTCATCGGCTTTGACGCTTGTCTTATGGCTACTGCGGAAACAGCTCTGATGCTGGGTCAGCACGCCGATTATATGATAGCTTCCGAGGAGACCGAGCCCGGCATCGGCTGGTATTACACCAACTGGCTTTCCAAGCTGGGTGAGAATACTTCAATGCCGACAATCGAGATAGGCAAGAACATCGTTGATGATTTTGTGGCTGCCTGCGGCAAGAAATGCCCCAGTTCACAGACCACTCTTTCAGTCATCGACCTTGCTGAATTCTCCAATACAGTACCTTCAAAGCTTTCCGCTTTTGCGACTTCCGTAAGCGGCAAGATCACGGCAAAGGACTACAAGTCGGTATCCTCTGCAAGAAACAACACCCGCGAATTTGCAAAGAGTTCAAAGATAGATCAGGTCGATCTGGTGGATCTTGCAGACAAGGTTGGAACTTCCGAGGGCAAGGCGCTTTGTGATGCGCTCAAAGGTGCTATAAAGTACAACAGGACATCTGCCAGCATGACAAATGCTTACGGCGTTTCCATATACTTCCCTTACAAGAGGACATCTTTTGTTGACTCGGCTTGCAGCACCTACAGCGCTATCGGCATGGGCGACGAATACAGCAAGTGCATACGCCAGTTTGCAAAGCTTGAGACCAGCGGTCAGATAGCTGCGGGCGGCACTGGTTCTCCTCTGGGCTCCCTCTTCGGCAGCGGCAGCAGCGGTTCAAGCGGAAGTGCTGACATCATCGGCGATCTTCTGGGTGCTTTCCTTGGCGGTTCGGGCAAGAGCATCGATGGTCTTGACAGAAGCAACACCGATTTCATGAACGAATCTTCCATATCGGACAGCGACGCTTCGGAATATCTCTCGCTGAATTATTTCGATGTGAACAATCTGGTATGGGAAGAAAAGGACGGCAAGCACCTTATGGAGCTTCCCGAAAATCAGTGGTCACTGGTACAGAGCCTCGACCTGAACCTCTTCTACGATGACGGACACGGATATATCGACCTTGGTCTTGATAATATGTACAGCTTTGAGGATGGCAAGCTCCTTGCCGATACCGACAAGACATGGCTCTCCATCAACGGTCAGCCTGCGGCATACTATCACACCGATACAGTGGAAAACGGCGAGGATGATTACATAATCACAGGCTATGTTCCCGCTCTTCTCAACGGTGACAGAGTTGATCTTATACTGAAATTCACTGATGAGAACCCCAATGGTGAGGTCATCGGTGCAACTGACGCTTATGTTGAGGGCGAGACCGATACCATCGCAAAGGGCGAGATAGAGATCAAGGACGGCGACACCATCGATCTGCTCTGCGATTATTACAGCTATGACGGCGTATATCAGGACAGCTATAAGCTGGGTGAGCAGATAACCGTAAAGGGTGATCTGAAACTCAGCGATACCGATATCGGCGACGGCAGTGTAAGGCTGACTTATAAGTTCACCGATATATACGATCAGGCTTACTGGACACCTTATATCACCCTGAAATAGTAGTTAGCTACAACAAAATCATAAGCCGACAGCACGCGGAAACGCCGATGTGCTGTCGGCTTTTTGTTTACAATAATAGTTTTTTATCATAATTTTCCGGATAGGTATAGACAAATAAGGGCAAATGTGGTATAATTATTTTGATATATCTAAGGAGCTGTCCTATTGCTGCATGGGCAGGCTCGCAAAGGAAGGATGCTATAATAATGCTGCATGAAAAATCCTGTGGCGCTATTGTGTACCGCAAGTACCATGGCAACACGGAAATATTGCTGATAAAGCACATCAACAGCGGACACTGGTCTTTCCCTAAAGGCCACGTTGAGGGTGATGAGACCGAGGAGGAGACCGCCAAGCGCGAGATCTTCGAGGAGACGGGCATTGAAGTCAACCTTGATACCACGTTCCGTGAGATAGTGTCTTATTCGCCGCGCAAGGATACCCAGAAGATCGTGGTATACTTCATCGGCAAGGCAAAAAACACCGATTACCGCCCTCAGGAAGACGAGATATCCGAGATACGCTGGGTCGAGATCGACCGATGCAATCAGGTCCTCGCTTACGAGAACGACAGGAGCATCGTCAACAAGGCGAAAAAATTTATAATCTGATACAGCAAAACGAGTCCCTGCTTGCGGCACGGGGCTCGTTTATTTTTTTGATAGGGCTGCCCCCGCCGCATTAAACGACATTTTACCGATAATATCAAACTATGTAAGAAGTGGTTTGCTAAAGGGATAGTCAGATTTTTATTTACGGGAGTGCTGTGATCTCGCGGTAATGGGTGGGTGTAAGACCTGTCTGTTTTCTGAAAACCCCTGTGAAATAATCCACGGAGGAGAAGCCCAGGAGCTCGCTTATCTCGCATACACGCAGCTTTCCCGAGCCAAGTAGCTCTTTGGCGTATTCAATGCGGAATTTATTGTAGAAGCTGTTGAAGGTCATTCCTGTTTCCTGCTTGAACAGCTTGCCGAAATAATCTCGGTTGAAGCTGAAATACTCCGCGGCTGAGCCTGTGGTGGCTGTTTCGCCCTCGCTGTGTGCTATGAAATCACGGAGCTTTGATATGAACCCTGCGTTTCCTCTGTCGAGTACGGCAAAAGCCTTTTCAGCGGCGCGGCAGTACTCTTCACCCGGCTTGCCCTTTGCGGCGATACACCGTGCTCTAATAACAGCGCGGCGCAGTCTGCTGCGGGAAGGCGGCTCTGCGATGACATCACAGGCACCCATGGAGAAATATCTGCCCACACCTGCACCCTCGGTACGCGGTACTATCACAACGGCAGGAATGCCTTTTTCGGTGCATTTTCTGAGTATAACAGCTGCATCGGTCTCGGGGGGACGGTCTGTCAGAACAACTATACCTATATCGCCGTCTTCAAGTGCAGAAAGGGCTTCACGGGTATTCTCAGCTGTCTGCTCTGCCGACATACCAAGCTCGCGCCACAGTGACATGGACTTATACCTTTTCAGTCTGGCGGCATCGCTCTCCGCCAGCAGTACTTTTATTGTAGCTGTCATTTTCCTCACCTCCGTAAAAATATACATGGTCATCCCGCAGACACACCATACTATCCAACATTTTGAAAGACAGCGTCAATATTGGGCGGTATCTTTTCCCACGCCTGCGGCGGAGGAAAAGATACATCATAATTAAACGGTGCACTGATAGGATATCCAAAAAAAAATAAAAAGACGCCGTAATAATTAATTACAGCGTCCTTGCCTTACTTGTTTTATTGTTATCATTTTAACATATCCCGTCGGGATTGTCAATGTCATTTTTGCAGAAAAATACTGCCCCGAAATAAGGTCTATTTGGGCATTTTCCGCTTAAAGCCAGAAAGATAGGTCTTTCTGTCCTCGGGTATCTTAAGGCTCTCTTTCGCCTTTTGAATGGCTTTATTGCTGACCCACGGGGTGAGTTTCGCTTCGGTGATATAGGATAGCGCGACATCGTACTGCTGTGCAAGCGCTTCGGCAAAGAACCATGCCTGCATCATCTTTACGTAGTATTCCTCCGACTGCACCGAGGATACCCATTCAAGATATTCCGCTTTAAAGTGTTCACCCAGATAATGCATCATCAGCATTTTCATGCCAAATCGGGTGGTATAGCATTTTCCGCTGTTGATCCAGCGCTTTATATGGGGCAGAAGTTCCTCCTGCCTGCCTTTGAAGCTTTTTGGATTCAGCTGGTCGCAGGTCGCCCAGTTATCAACATAGGGCAGGAATTTTTCCGTTTCTTCCAGTGCTTTGTCAAAGTCCTTTATCTCGGTGACTGTCAGCGAGTGAAGCTGATTTTCATCAAAAAGCTCATGTGGCACGGCAGAAAGAAAGCTGTCGGCTTCACCGCTTTTTATCAGCTTTTTAGCAAGTTTCCTGATATCGGGAGTGCGCACGCCCAGGAATATCTCATTCGGCACATTTGGCAGAAGCTTGCTCTGGAAATCGCGGTATTCCTTATCTGCAACCGCTTCGAGCTCGTTTCTTATATCCATATCAGTAATCCTTTGGCAGACCGCAGGCTTCGCAGGTCTTTTTGAAAACGCCCTTGAAATGTCCGCCGCAGTGTCGGCAAAGTCCATGTTTTACAAGGAACTGGTCGAGCCACGGTGTTGTGGCAAAAACGTCCATATAATTATAGGGGAGCTTGCCCATATTTACATTTCTGAGGGCGCTGCACCCTGCAAATGTCCTTACGCCCGAGCCGTCGTTCTCGAAAGTTTCAATGGAAGCGGGAACGGTTATCACCGAAAGATTGCGGCATTCGGCAAAGGCGGAAGCACCAAGGGATATCACAGTGCCGGGGAGAAGTATCTCCGTCAGACCGAAACAGCCCGAAAATGCGTAAGCACCTATGGTCTTTATTCCCGGTGGGATAGTCAGTGCACGAAGCTCGCGGCAGTCGGCAAAGGCATAGCTGCCGATGTTCTTGATATTGCCGTGCAGCTTGATGGTGGTCAGTGACACACAGCCTCGGAATATATCATTTGCAAGTTCGTGTATAGCCTTTGGCAGCTTGACCGAAGCAAGCTCAGAACAGCCGTTGAAAGCCCCTGCACCTATCTGTGTGACTGAATCTGGGATATCCATAGCCGAAAGCTTAACACAGCCGTTAAAAGCGTTGGAACCTATCCTTGTGAGAGTCTGGGGAATATCCACCGCTTCAAGGGAAGTACATCCGAAAAATGCGCCCCACATACCGTTGCCTGCGCTTTGTATCTCGGTACAGCCCTCGGGAAGAACTACCCTGTGAACGTTCACGCAGTCCTTGAAAGCCTGTGCGCCGATGGCAGTTACGCCCTCGGGTACATACACCACAGGGTCGGTGCCGTTATACTTTTCAAGCACGCCTGCACGTATCTCAAATACAGGTGCATTATTCACAGGCTGTTCTTCGGGGATAAACACCTCGGCTTTCTGCATGGGTACAGCAAAAGCCGCACCGCAGCTCTGGCATACCGCAGCGGTGAGACCGCTGTCTATACGGTTAATGTCCCCGCACATAGGGCAGGCAACATCTATTTCTGTCATTTTCAACACTCCTCCGCGACCATTATTGGATAGCCGCTGATATATTTTTTCACCGCGAACGGTGCTCTGTCCGCATACGCGAATATCTGGGGTGCAAGCTCTTTAGCCACCGCCTGTATCTCGCACAGGGGTCTTGTCTGCACAACGGGACACACCGTTGAAAGTGCTATGACCCTTGTGCCGTTCAAGTCCATCACCCTGAATGGCCATATGCGACAGTCGAAAGGCTTTTCTGTGCCCATGATACAGCCCATGTCGTGATCCAGCAGTGAGCAGTAATATAAGTCCCTGTCAGGCTCTTTCTGCATTTTCAGCAGACTGTGATCTTCAAGGTCAAGAAAATCCTGATCGGGCTTGAACTCCTCAAGGATACGCTGACGGGTGCTGTTTTCTATTACAGGGGTCTCCCAGAGGTCATAGCTGTCAAAACAGCAGCAGAGCCTGCATTTTGCACATTCCTCACGGGAAAGCAGTTTACCTATCATATCGCATCTCCTAGTCCGTATATATACTTCCGCCGAGGAATTCCCTGACAAGGGTATCCTTGCCGATTAGCTCGGTGTCTATGGGGTCAACTTCCTCCAGCAGACCGAGTATGCTCTTGTACTTGTCGAAGTCCTTGTAGGTCTTGCTGGCTTCCCTCATCTTATCCAGCAGAAGTCCCTTGTATGCGGCGGGTTCGTAGCCTATGTAGGTATCCAGCGAGAATTCCTTTTCTTCCTCAGCGCGGTACTTGAAAGGCAGTATGAACCTCTCCTCACCGCGGGAAACGTTCTTGAACATATCAAAAGTCTCAGCAGGACCTCTTCCCCTTGACCTTTCATCGCGGATAAGCCTACGCATCAGCCTTATCATAGAGGGATGTACCAGCGCACCACTGCTCAGTTCGATACGGGTGCGGACACTGACGTACATACATCTTGCAAATTCCCCCGCGCCGCCTGTTACCTGCGGATTGAGAGCGTGTATGCCCTCAAAAACGATGATATCGTCCTTGCCGCGCTTGAAGAGGAAACCGTCGGAAGATGATTGTTCAGCAAAATTGAATTTGGGTATCATTACCTCCTCACAGCGGGATATCTTCTCCATATGATCGTTGAGCTTGTTGATATCTATCCGCATGGGAGATTCATAATCGGGCGAGCCGTCCTCGTTTACAACGTGCTCAAAAAAGCCCTTGGGCAGAAAATAATCGTCCATTGATATGGTGTGGGTATGTATGCCCATATCATCCAGCATATTATCTATTTTAAGCGCCGTGGTGGTCTTACCCGAGCCCGAGGGACCCGCAAGAAGGATTATGGGACGCTCACGGTGTTCGTCAGCTATCCTTTCAGCTGCACGGCGAAGTTTCTTTTCGTACTTTTCATTACATTCCGCTATGAATCCGCTTTGCTCTGCTACTTTGCTGTTAAGTTTATTTATGTTTATTTTTTTCATGGTTCGTCTACCCCGTTTTCATCGTATAATAAACATGGAATCGCCCTCAGGAGGGATACGCTTGACATCCATGCTTTCAATGCGTATAAATGTGCCGTTATCTATTTCCATAAGTGTACTGTCCACATCGGCTTCAGTGCCTTCAAATTCAGCCTCGACAGTGCCGTCGTAAAGATTTTTCACCCAGCCTGTCACACCATAATGCTGAGCGGCATGGTAGGCGGTAAATCTAAAACCCACGCCCTGCACACTGCCGTGAAATATTATATGCTTTCTGATCTTTTCCATTACCTGCACCGCCTGTCCTACTGCAAAAAACATAAAACTAAGATAGCTATATTATAACATTTTTGTGCAGATTTGTCAATCTTAATCGAGAGAGCAATTTGCGCAATTCATAATTATTGGCAGGGCGGAAACGTAGCCGGGCTTAGGATAAGAGTGCCGCACTCTGTTGCATTCAGATATAGATATCTGTCCGATGGCGTTATCAGTCCCAAAATCAGGACTTTATTTGTGTAGTCGGATATTTGTTGTGTACGCTAGTATGCGAGTTTTCGCCCCTCGTTCCTCGGGGCGAGCTGTCAAATAACAGCGAATGCGACAATATATTTACGCAAACATAAAGAGCGTGGACGTTTGAATTGTCCACGCTCATATTGTTGTTATTGCCGCGCCCTATTTGGTCGGTAGTTTGCTTTCCTCTTATGGTTTGCTAGGCATTATTGCTTTGCGCCTTGATGCGAGGGCTCTGCCCTCGCGCTCCCGCAAGCTTTTCGCGAAAAGCTTGACCAAAAGCTCTCTTCCTTGGCAGTTTCCGCAGGATTGCTATTACCGCCCCAGCCTTTTCCTGATATCTGCCGTTATCCTAGCAAGCTCCGCCAATGTCCCCTCAATATCGGGCACTTCCTCCGAGTTCCCGCGGTAGTACATCTCACCTACATAAGCCATCTCGCCCAGATCCTCCGCGCCTATCGTCCTTGCCGCGCCTTTCAGCGAATGGAGTTTTATCATGGCATTTTCTTTATCGTTCTCCGCCGTGAACTTCCGTATGCTTTCGGCATACTCCTCCGCCGAATCTGCAAAAGCTTCAAGTGTAAGTTTATAGTTGTCCTCACCGCCGCAGTGCTTTATGCCTGTCTCCGCATCGAGACCATCAATGCCGCCAAAGCCCTTATCCGCCAGAGCATTCTCCCCTGCCGCAAGTTCTTCTATCTTCGCACTTCCCTGCCATATCTCATTGGTGAAGCCCTGTTCGTTCATGATATAGTCGTGGTCATCGTCGATCATCTGTATCATTGCCGCCGCAATGTCGGGGTCGAACTGCGTTCCGCTGCATCTGATGAACTCGTTTCTGACTTTCTGCTGCGCCATAGGCTGAGAGTACGTTCTCGTTGAGGTCATAGCATCATAGCAGTCAGCCGCGCAGATTATACGCGCCGCCTCGGGGATATCCTTGCCTTTCAGACCGTCAGGATATCCGCTGCCGTCATATTTCTCGTGGTGCGATCTTGCACCCGTAGCCAATCCCGGCATCTCGGTTATGGAAGAAAGTATCTCACTGCCGATGACGGTATGCCGTTTTATCTGCATGAATTCCTCGTCTGTCAGCCGCGAGGTCTTGTTCAGTATATCCTCGCTTACGCCTATTTTACCGATATCGTGCATAAGTCCCATGCGGAATATCTGCTGCTGATCTGCCTCGCTTTTTCCAAGTCTTCTTGCTATCTCAGCCGAATATATAGCCACACGGTTTGAGTGACCGTTGGTGTAATGATCCTTGGCATCGACGGTCTTCGCCAGAGCCATCATCATCTCCAGAGAAAGCCTTTCGCTCCTTATCTGCTGTCTGTCTACCTCGCT
Source organism: Hominimerdicola alba (assembly GCF_900109655.1). GTDB lineage: Bacteria > Bacillota > Clostridia > Oscillospirales > Ruminococcaceae > Hominimerdicola > Hominimerdicola alba_B. Next base: position 130,193 of record NZ_FOAT01000006.1, on the reverse strand, counting down.
CTTCAGTCCCGATTGCAGCTGATAGAGTTCAACAGCGCGCTTTGTTCTCTGTATCAGCACCTCAGGTGAGAACGGCTTCTTCACATAATCCGCCGCGCCGTTCTTGAATCCTGTGCTTTCCGCTTCGGCGCTGTCCTCGCCTGTCACGAAAATAACAGGTATGTCCCGCACCTCGGGGTCTTCTTTCAGCCTGCTGAGTACTTCAAAGCCGTTCATTCCCGCAAGGCTTATATCCAGCAGAACAGCATCTGGCATCTTGCTCTTTGTAAGAGATATCGCCTCTTCGCCCGTACCGCAGGTGATCACATCAAATGACTTATCCAGAATATTCTTCGCTGTTGTCCTGATGACCTGATCGTCATCCACCACCAGCACCTGGGGCGCAGTGCTTATCCTGCGCCCCTCGGGGACAGTCTGATTTTCCAGCTTTTCATCAGGCAGCATACCTGCCATCATCTTCTCCAGACGTTCACCGTCGATGGGTTTTGAAAGATAATCGTTGAACCCCGCTTCGATGTAAGTTTCACGGGCACCCGATACCGCATTTGCCGTCAGCGCCACGCACAGAGCATTCTCTCTGCCCTCCATCGCCCTAAGCCTTTTCAGTGTCTCGATACCGTCCATATCGGGCATCATGTGGTCTATAAAGTAGATATCATAGGCATTCAGCGCCGCAAGTCTCAGGGCTTCCGCACCCGATGAAGCCGTATCTATACCCACCATGGTCTTTTTCAACAGACCCTTGAACACCGTCAGGTTCATGTTGTTGTCGTCCACGACAAGCACTCTTGCTGTTGGCGCATGGAAAAGCTCTCTGTAAATATGCACTCCCTTGCCAACAGTCGAGAACCTCTTGGAGAAATCTCCGATAGGCTGCCATTTCATGACTTTCTGCTCCACCTCAAAGGAGAACACCGAGCCCTTGCCGTAAACACTGCTGACTTCCAGCTTGCTGTTCATCAGGTCGAGAAGCTGTCTTGTGATGCTCATTCCAAGTCCTGTTCCCTCAATAGAACGGTTCCTGCCCTCCTCGATTCGGGAGAACGGCGAAAACAGCTTATCAATATCTTCCTGCTTGATGCCCATACCCGTATCGCTCACGGTGAATTTCAGCTTTATGCTGTCCTTGCTGACTTTCTCATAGCCAACCTCGAAATGCACACTTCCCTTTTCGGTATACTTCACAGCATTTGTCAGCAGATTCAGTGCACATTGCTTGACTCTTATCTCATCGCCTACAAGCAGATGAGGTATCTCACTGTCTACATTCACATCGAATCTCAGACCCTTTTTGTCAGCCCTTGGACGTACCATATTCACAAGGTCGTTTATTGCTGAACCAAGCTCGTACTGTGTCAGTATCAGCTCCATCTTGCCCTGCTCGACCTTTGAGAAATCCAGTATGTCATTTATCAGCGAAAGCAGTGTTCTTCCCGCATTCCTGATATCCTCTGCATAGCCGATTATCTGACGTTCCTTGCTCTCACGGAGTATCATCTCGTCCATACCCAGCACAGCATTTATAGGCGTTCTTATCTCATGGGACATATTTGCCAGAAATGCCGATTTTGCACGGTTTGCTTTATCAGCTATCTGCCTCTGCTCCCGCAGATGCTCCATGTAGTTGTAGTGCTCGGTATCATCGATCAGCCTATACAGGCTTCCGAAGTTCTCGCCCTCATAGTCCAGAGATTCGATGCATGGAGTGTATATGCGCTCATCGATGGTTATGACATCTTCATCTTCTATCGCCTGCTCGATTATATCCAGCGTTTCATCAGGCTTCTCCACCAGCTGAGGATACAGGGTCTTCGCAGGTTCGTTGAAATACCTTACCCTGCCCTCGGTATCCACCGCGATAAGTCCCTCGGAAAGCTTATCGACTACGTATTCCCTTGTCAGTTCAAGGGTATCCAGCAGGTCGTACTTGAATATCGCTATGTACATTATCACGGTGCTGACAGAATATCCCAGCACGGTTATATTGTATCCGTGGGTTATACCCGAAAGATATATGATATAGCAGATTACCTCCACCACTATTGAAGCCGCTATATACCACAGCCTTTTCAGGTTCTTTTTGTTCTTCTCCCTGTATATAGTCTTAAAAAGTATCATCAGACCGTAAAATATATAGCTTATCAGGAACAGAGTGTACACATGATGCCAAGGTCCCTGATCATAGGTCAGGTGCGGGTGAACTCCGTTCTTTGTAAATCCAAGATTGCGGTAATACAGATGATGCCAGTCATTTGTCATCACCGCCACATAGGTCAGACCGTGAAAAGCCCCCAGTAACAGCATGGTGTTCTTTTTCGTCCTCACACCGCACAATTCCACCAGAAATATCAGCAGTGAAAAAGGTATCCACACTGTACCCACATACGAAAGCTTCTGCGCCGTCATCGCTTCATCATAGTTGTCAGAAAGCATTACCTGCAGCATTCCCGCATTGTTTACCATGGTAGCCGCACAGTTAAGCAGCAGATATCCGTGTATCCTGCTTTTCCAGTTCCTGAATATATAAGCGCTCTCAAACAGCAGACCAAATATACTGATATACTGTATAGCAAGCACAAGAGCATACATCCGACGTCACCCCTTTTAGCAATATTTTGCCGTCCCCGCTCCCCCGCGAACAAGAACATTATCCCAACTTAATTATACAACACACTGACCTTAATGTCAACGACCGAAAAACAGGCACTTCCGTGCTCCGAAAGTGCCATTTTCCACGCATCTGCGCCCCGACAGCCCACTGTCTTTAACCATAGACCGTACTGCTTACTGCAAAAAATATTTCGTGAACGACCCCCGCATCCCACCGCGGAAGATCAATATTTACAGCATTTACCAACTATACATCATGCCCAGGGGTTTGTTGACTCGGGCGGACGTATCCCCGCCAGCAAAAACTGCTCCCACAGATACCACTTGCCGTCCTTTGCCAGTCTCAGCTGTATTGGACGAGGGCTGTCTGCGCCGCCGGACTGCAAGTACAGCTTAGCATAGCCGCTGTCCTGATAGGAATAAGGGTTCTCGCTTACCCTGACGGTATAAGGCTGTGCAGGTTTGTAGTCATTACCGGGCACTGCACCGCTGAAATAGCTTCTCGGCACATAATCCGCATCTCTGAATCTGTCTGCAAGGAACTGCTGTTCATAGGTCGAAAGAGGCTGAGGTCCCTTGAGGAAATTCAGCATCTGTATGCAGGCGTCCTTGTCCTGAGGATAGAAGCACAGGGCAAGTACTGTCAGCGCCGCGGTTTTGAACGGATCGTCCATCGCCGCTTGTGGAAGTGCTGTGAACTCCGCAAAATTATCGGGGAGTTTAGCAAATACCACATCTACCGTTTTATTGCCCGAACTCTGCTGTGTATTCTGCGCAGGGGGCGCACCTATGTTGTCAAAAAGACCCATTTTTCAAACCTCCTTATTATCAGCCCTGAGCCATCACATGATATCTTATGGATATCGGCGCGTTCAGCTTGAACCATGTGTTCTTGTCGAACCTGTCCATATGGTCGATGGAGATATGCGCTATGCTGTATTCCTTGATAAGGAATTTCACCTTGATATCGGGCTGTTCGCTTACTGAAATATTTGTAAATCCGAGAGCTCTCAGTTCATCGATGACTGCGCGGTAATCTCTGCCGCTGTAACCCACGCTGGAATAAGGCACACAAGCCTCACCGGGATGGGCGGCTTTTTCTTCATCGGCTGAAAGCGGCATATAAGCCGTTATCAGCCATGGAGTATCAGCAGGGAGCCATTCGCCCTTTTTGATATCCGTCTTGCCGTTGGCGGTTATGGAGATTATGCCGTTAACAGGCATACCCGCTTTTTGCTCGGTGGAGCGTACTATGGTAACATTTGTGAAACCCGAGGCTTTAAGAGCATTGGCGGTCTCAACAGCGTCTTTCTTTATGTAAGTGTTTATATTTTCGTTTATGGGCACACTGCCGTGGGCGGAACTTCCCTTCTCCTCTTCATCGAGATACTGCACGATACTTTGGAATTCCTTAGTCTTGCACCACTCATTGCACTCGTAGGCACGCACAGCGTTCAGTGGGTGGCTTCTGGTGGAGAACATCATGAATTCTAGGGTCTTATTGAATGCCGAGCCGCTCACAAGGTCGCGGTACTCCTTAGCCTGTTCAAGAAAAGCTTCGGGGTTCGCCTGTACGGGAGAATCCTTTTCACAGCCCGCCAGCCTCATGCATACTTCAACAACGCTCTTGCTTGAACCTCCGCAGACCGCAGCCGCTCTGTCAGCCGAGAATTCACTGCATCTCATCCAGTAGTAGAAAGCCATCTGCAAAGGCGCGGTTATCACAGGTGATAGTCCCAGAATTCCTGCCGAGCCGCCGAGTATCAACCTGCCCATGGTGGAATACAGCACATGATGACAGGCGATATGTCCGCACTCATGCGCCAGCACCGAGGGTATAAGCTCATGGGGCAGTGAAGCCACCAGACCTGTGGTCATTACGATGAAAGGTTCATTTTCGCCAGAAGTATAGGCATTTGGGTACGGGTCGGTGGTCATGAAAAGCTCAGGCACTTTTATGCCCAGACGTTTGCATATGGGTTTGAGCATCTCGTAGTACTCGGGCATCTGGTTCTCGCTTATCCTCACCAGAGTAGACATATTCATCAGCTTGAACTGCTTTTCGTTCCATATCTTCATGAATCCTTTCAGCAGCGGAGTAAAGCCGGGTATGGCTTTAAGTGCATTCAGCGCCGTGCGGTCGGATTCGTGGATAAAAAGGTCGGGATTTACAGACATTTTTGTCACCTCATATTTCTTTAGTCTTTTTGTTTTTTACATAGTGTACAACAGACTGCTTAATTTTCATTGTCCGCTGTTAACACCTTTAGATTATTATAGCACATCACAACAAAATATGCAATAGTTATTAATAAAATTTGTTTATTGTGTTTCGAGAATTTACTCTGCAAACGGGATGGAATTAAAACAAATATCAATATAAAATATGCCCCCGAGCGTTTCAAACACTCGGGGGCATTTAGATCATTATGTCATACTGCATAACAGATCCCAGTATGCGTGCAATATTATCGGCACGATGATACTGCGGGTCTTTACAAATGACCAGCTGAATATCAGGCTGAGGATTATCAGCTGAACAAAGGCAAAACTGCTCATGTATGTGACAAATAGGTTCTGACGGCACCAGACAGGGAAATGTATCATGAGAAACATCACCGCGTTGCCTGAAAATACCAGCCATGGTTCGCGGTCTTTCAGCGCTGTATTCAAAAGTGTTCCGCGGAAAACCAGTTCTTCCGATATACCAACGAAGATCACCTCAATGGCAGCTTCTGCATTAAAGGAGGGGTTGATAGCTATCGTTTTGTTCTGAATAAAGGTCGGCAGAAACATCCACACAGAAAATAACAGCATGAACCCCAATAATGTAAGGTAGGTATCTGCCTTTTTGGCATCGCCCAGTATCTCGCTTTTTTTGATATACATGGAATCACTGTTCCTAAGTATCAGTATAATTGCAGGCAAAGTCCAGAACACTGTTTTACAGCACATCTCCTTGATGACTTTTATGGAGACAGGCAGTGTATGTGCTTGCAGTTTCGGCACGATGACCAGTTCAAAGACCGCCCACAGCGCATACAGCACAAGGTAAAAGATCAAAGCGGTTATCCGCATTTTTTTGTTTTCTTTCATTTTCGTTCCTCCGGATCATGTTCTACGATATTTACAATTATACCACATCATATCTGTGCCGTCAATAGAAAAGCCATAGTACTGCTGACAATACATCAGAAATACTATGGCTGTAAATGTCTATATCAGAGATCTGTCACTTATCAAATGACGGATTGAAAGCATAGAAATTCTTGCTGTCCAGCTTATCCGTAACTAAGCGCAGGCATTCACCGAAGCGCTGATAGTGGACTATCTCCCTCTCACGCAGGAACTTTATGGGGTCACGCACATCGGGGTCATCTGTCAGGCGCAGGATATTATCGTAGGTTGTGCGGGCTTTCTGTTCAGCCGCCATATCCTCATTGAGGTCGGTTATGGGGTCGCCCTTGCTCTGGAAATAATCTGCCGAGAAAGGCACACCCGAAGCCGCCACGGGGTAGATGCCTGTGGTGTGATCGACAAAGTAGGTGTCAAAACCGCTTTCCTTTATCTCCTTCATGGAAAGACCGCGGGTCAGCTGGTAGAGTATGGCGCTTATCATCTCCATATGGGCGAGTTCCTCGGTTCCGATATCCGTCAGCATAGCCTGAACTTCTCTGCACGGGGCGGAGTATCTCTGATTCAGATACCTCAGGGATGCGCCCAATTCTCCATCGGGACCGCCAAGCTGAGATATTATGACCTTAGCCAGCGCAGGGTTCGGATCTTTGATATTTACGGGATACTGCAATTTCTTCTCATACATCCACATCAGTTCTCACCTCTCTCCCAGGGAAAAGGCTTTGCTACCCATTCCCATTTCTTGGTACCCTCTGACTGCACAGCCGTCAGGGGACCGTATTTCTCGTTGTATTCTTTTTCCAGCTTCTCTTTTTCAGCCTTGTGTTTTCTGAAATATTCCAGACCCATCTTGCATGTGGGGTGGCTGTCAAGGTAGAGATTAGCTTCCGCCAAAGCGAAACAGCTCTGCTGTATACGCCGCAGAAGCTTCTGCTTGTCATTCAGTACGGGCATTCTTCACAGCCTCCTCTCCTATGAAAGGTTTGTCAAGACAGGGAAAAGCCGTGCCGCGGGAAAGTGCAGTGTCATCTTCATAAGGATCTTCCCAGGGCTGAAAGGGCACATATGCCATGGCAAATGCAAGGTTTTTCGGAAGTGTCCCGCCTGCGACAGCGCAGCTTGCCGCATCGGGAACACCGTCATTATCAAATATCCTCTCCAGGATATCCTTCTCGGTATTTTCCATTTACATCTCCTCCGTTTCTTATCAAAAGGGACTTCTCAGCCCCTCCGATGTCATATTATGCCGAATGTCTTATCCGTGACACTCCCCGCTTTTGACAAATTTCCCGCCCGCGCCGTGCTATCATGATGATACCGACAGCCCCCACCGCGGCTGAAAAATAAAGGAGGACAGTTAAATTGATAAGAATTTTGACCACAGGCGGCGTGACCCTTGCGGAGCTTTCGGGCGACCTCGACCACCATACCGCAAGGCTCATGCGCACTGATATAGACCGTGAATTAGCCGAAAAACGCCCCCGCCGACTTGTCATCGACTTTTCGTCCGTCACATTCATGGACAGCTCGGGCATAGGGCTTATAATGGGCAGATACAGGATAATGAACGACCAGGGGGGCGAAGTCATCGTCGCCAGACCGCCTGCCTACATAAAAAAAGTGCTTCGCCTTGCAGGGGTGGACAGGCTCGCACCCATAACCGATGACCTGCGCGGTCTTATACCCAAAGATATTTTCAAAGAAAAGGAGGCTGAGAAAATTGAGCAGACCGCCCCTCAGACCACTTAACGAAATGACACTGACATTCCCCGCCCTGTCGGAAAACGAGCGCTTTGCCCGCCTTGCCGTCAGCGGATTTCTCTCGGTGCTTGACCCTAATATCTCGGAGTTATCGGATATAAAGACAGCAGTTTCCGAAGCAGTCACCAACGCCATAGTTCACGGCTACCGTGATACAGCAGGCGAAGTTATGATGCAGGTGCGCATCTTCAAGGATTCCCGCATAAGTATAAAGATACAGGATAAAGGCTGTGGGATACCCGATGTGGAACAGGCTATGACCCCGCTGTACACCACCTCCCCCGAGGAAGACCGCGCGGGTCTCGGCTTTACCATCATGGAAACTTTTATGGAAAAGATCAAAGTAAAAAGCAAGCCCGGCAAAGGCACGACAGTAATACTCGAGCGCACCGTGCAGGGTAAAAAACGCCTATGAGCCGCGAGGAGAGCCATCTTCCCGAGGACAACCTCGGGCTTGTACACCTTTGCGCCAACCGTTTCCGCGGGCGTGGGATAGAGTACGATGACCTTTACAGTGCGGGATGCATGGGGCTTGTAAAAGCTTCAAAAGCCTTTGATGAAAGCCGCGGAGTTAAGTTCTCCACCTACGCAGTACCCGTTATACTCGGGGAGATAAAGCGGCTTTTCCGCGACGGCGGAACGGTAAAAGTCTCCAGAAGCCTGAAAGAACTTTCCATGAAAATTACCCGCACCACCCAGTCTTTCATACACAAAAACGGCAGGGAGCCCACCGTATCCGAACTCTCGGAACTCCTAACCGCCGACCCAGAGGATATCATCGCCGCCCTGAATTCCTCTCAGCCCGCCCTCAGCCTTACCATGGGTGATGAGGACGGCGATTCCCAGACAGACCTGCCGGTTGACCCGCCAGATGAGGAGATCACCGATAAACTGGCACTAAGGCAAGTCCTGGCGGAACTTTCAGCCGAGGACAGAAAGCTGATACACCTGCGCTACTTCAAAGGCTTGACCCAGACCAAAGCCGCAGGGATACTCGGTATGACACAGGTGCAGGTATCCCGTCGGGAGAAAAAGCTCCTGACCTATATGCGTACAAAGCTTATTTAAAGCACCAACCATATTTTTTTTCAAAGCAAAAAGACTGCTGCGTAAGGCAACAGTCTTTTTGTATTGTTATTCATCTCTCTTAGAATACTCTTTCACCGACACCCTGAAAGCCAGAACATATAATACCGCCAGAACTGCAATTATGACTGCACAGACAGACACAGGCATCGATAAATGCACAGCCTTGTCTACTGTTGAACTGTGTCCGCTTTCGTCCGACATACTCGTAATGCTAGTCATTGAAAGTACTACTGAACTTGACATTAATATCGTTGCGAAAATACTGTAAAATAACTGTACTTTCTGATAACCGAACTTGAAACACAGCGGATAGTATGTCAGTACAGGCACCGATACGTAGAATAGATTCACAACTGTAACAAATGCCGCCTGACCTGCAAATCCCTCGCTGAACGAACCGTGTATCAGCCCGCCGATAATCATTCCCAGCGGCAGGAACACCAATTCAAAAACAGCTATCATAACAGGCGGCATAAATCTTGCCAGTACAATATCATGCTCCGAATATGGCATCGACTTTTTGAACGTGCCTATGCACTTCATGCCGTCATAGGCAAATGACGATGCCATAAGCATCACGCCCATTCCGCCGAATATCGATAAAAAACCGATACTTGCCTCTCCTGTTGCCGCTACCATGAAAACATTACTCAGCAGACCGCATATCACCATTACGCTCACAGCGATGAACATTCCTCTCATCGTGTACCATTCGCTGAGAAACAGTCCTTTGATCTTATTACTTGCCATATCATGCATCCTTCTTCCTGAACAGGAGTATGGATACTCCCCAAGATATCAAGAACAATACTATCGACAGGCACATGAATACAAATCCGCCGCCAAATATCCCGCCGTCCTGTACACTGTCCATTATCATCATGTTCGAGCCACCCATGAATCCGCCCAGCAGCGCACCTATCAATACCCTTAAACCGCCTACGGTATTATAGAACTTGAAGTTTACAGGCATGAATATTATCGAAGGCATGAGCCCCATGCCAATACCGCCGAAAAGCATTTTAACTGCGTTCAGCACATTTTCACTGTCCATTTGTCCGCTAATCAGCAGACATGATATCATCACATCACCCGTCACGATCAGTGTGATAAAAGTAATTATCAGCGCCATTATGTACTTCGAGCTGACTATCTGATTGCGGGTGTAGGGCATGGTCAGTACACCGATGTGCCATTTGCTCTGCACCTCCTGATTGATGATAGATGCAGGCATCAGCCCCATCATCATGAATATCATGCCCACGGGAAAACCTGCCAGCTTCTGCCCTTTCAGCACTGTTCCGATTATCATCACCGCATAAAAAGCCAAAGGCACTATAAAAAATAACTTGCAGGTGTTGCATATGCTGTATTTTTCCTTTACCAAAAGACCTTTCATCGTCTTCACCCTCTTTTGTTTTCTAACATATTTCTGTTTTCCTGAATATCCTTACCGATATCATATAGGATACCGCCATCATCACCAGCGTTGCCGCAAACATCACAGCCGCCGTGCCCACGGAAAAATCGATCTTGTCTCTGAAAATAAATGCCAGAGCTGTGATCGCACATAAGATCATCATCGAAAACCCCATTACGGTGTTCGCCCTTTTGAAGAAGTATATCAGCGGCAGGCTTGCCGATGGAATGACCAGTGCAGTCACCATGAACATTATTGCGGTGGTCAATAATCCACTCATCGGTACCGAACCTATCATAGCGCCTATACCAAGTATCAGCGATACCATCAGGCATCCTGCCAGACTCACGATCAAGTTCAGCAGATATCTTGCGCCGATCATTTTTTCCTTTGATATGGGTGTAAATGCCAGCGTCTTTTCGTAGCCCGTGCGGTGATCGTCAGCTATGACCATCAGCGGCAGTAAACAAAAGGTCGCTGCAATGGCAGGACCTAACGCAGGGTAAAATTTTCCTGAAGCCCCCGTCATGATCGCACACATTAACGTTAAATATAAAGGATATGCAAACACCGGCCAGCTTTGGCGGATAAACAACATATCCTTTACCAAAAGACCTCTCATCAGGCTATCTCCTTTATCATAAATACAAACAGTTCCTCAATAGTCACAGGGCTGAGATTCATGCCCGCAGGAACACCGTCACGCTTAACTAAAGCCTGTACACCGTACTTGCCCGACTTTTTGCCCCTTATGGCATCGGGGTCAAGCTCACTTAGATCATCCTCGGTACAGCTGAGTATCGCATACTCCTCTAAAAGAATATCCTTTTCCTCGTTCAGCAGTACCCTGCCCTTGTGTATGAATGATATGTAATCGCAGAGCTTCTCCAGATCGCTTACGATGTGTGAGGATATCAGTATGGAATGTTTCTCATCTCTAGTGAACTCATAGAATATATCCGTCACCTCGTCCCTGATAACAGGGTCAAGACCGTTGGTAGCCTCGTCCAGTACCAGCAGTTTTGCGTTGTGGGAAAGTGCTATGGCTATGCCCATCTTCATCTTCATGCCGCGGGAAAAATCCTTGAACTTCTTGTTCTTCGGCAGTCCGAACTTGTCCATATAGCCCTCAAATACCGCCTCGTCCCAGTTTCTGAAAGTACACTTCATCACTGAGTTTATCTGCTTGTACTTGAAAGTATCGGGTATACCCACATCGTCAAGGACTACGCCCACATCTTCCTTGATGTCCGCCAGCTCCTTGTCGGCATCTCTGCCGAGGATGGTTATACTGCCCTGGTTCTTGTGTATTATACCCAGCAGGCATTTTATCATCGTGGATTTGCCTGCGCCGTTTTCACCTATGAGACCCAGTATACATCCCCCGGGTAGAGTAAGGTCAACACTGTCCAGCTTAAAATCCTTGTACTCCTTTACAAGACCCCTGATCTCTATCGCATTCTCCATTTGTTACTCCTCCTCCGAGATGTATTCAAACATCTCAATTATCTCTTGTTTTGAAAGCCCGCAGCTTGCCGCCAGCTTTCCTATCTCAGCCATCAGCTCTTCTATCTTTCGCAGATTGGCTTCTCTTATAAGCTCCACATTTTTGGGCGCAACAAAACAGCCCTTGGCGGCTATGGTGTATATAAAGCCCTCACGCTCCAGTTCGTCATAAGCGCGTTTTGTGGTGACCACGCTTATCTTCAAGTCCTTCGCGAGATTTCGTATCGAGGGCAAAGCCTCGTCCTCTTTCAGCGCTCCGCTGATTATCTGACTTTTTATCTGATTGAATATCTGGTCATATATCGGCGCACCGCTTTTGTTATCAATAAATATGTTCATCAGTCCACCCCTGTCATACGCGGGTATATCCGCATCATTTTTTTACCCTGACTATAAATCGTCCGTTTCTCTGCTCTGCAATACCTTTCCCGCAAAGCAGAGCATAAGCTTTTGCAGTGGTCATACGGCTTATCTGTAATCTGTCCGCCATATCCTTTACTGCGGGCAGCTCATCACCCGCTTTAAGTTCCCCCTCAGCAATTAGCCTTTCTATCTGACTTATTATCTGCTCTGTTATGGTCAGATGGCTCTGCGCATCTATCTCTATATTCATTTTCTGCCTCTTTCCGTTTTGCTGTGTCCTATCTTTCATTCCGTCCGCCGAAGATATGTTTTTTATCTATGTTATCCCCGCCGAACTTCAAACTTTTACCTCTGACCGTCCCACTCGCCCTGCAAAAATACCGTTCACACGAACCATCTCCCCGCAAGCAACCTGACCGCCAGCCATTCCCGACAACTTTCAGACTGTCACCACTGCTAGTGATCTTTCTTCACACGGATAACTCTGTTAGCGATACCTGCCAGCACACATATCATCACCGTGCCCACCGTGAAAATCACACCTGCCGCCGCCATTCCGCGGGAGAAAAATATCACCGCCATCAGCGTATCAAAAAGTATAACGCTCCATATGGAATCCAGTATCTTTTCTGTCTTTTTCATTTTTGCTGTCTCCTTAGTTTTGTTCCCTTGTCTTTCTCTTTTCGCAGGAATTATCTGTTCTTTTCTTTCCTGCTCTTTGCGATATCACCCAAGCCTATCGCCATAAATGTTATAGCCAAAGGCATCATGCCGTCCATCATCAGCCACATCAGACCTATCGCCAAAAATGCCGCGCCCTCGGACTCTCTGTTCTTCGGCTTGCTCTCGAACATCTTTCTCAGCTTTGTCATATCGACCGCTCCTTTCTGTTATCTCGCTTTTGTTGTCTGTGTTTTTCTGTCTTTTCCGTTTTGCTGTGTCCTGTCTTTCGTTCAGGTTTCAGATATCTCCCGCAGGCTTTTTTATTATTTCGCCGCCCTAAAGATACCAAAAACTGTACTCACTGTTCATTAAGTTTGAACTGTATGTATACAGTATACACAGTTTGCACAGATTTGTCAACACGTCGGCGTTTTCTTTGTATATCAGCACAATTACTTGTCAATTTGCGGTGTTCAAATTAAGTATTTTCCACAAACAAACATTCAAAATCGCTTCCCAACTGTATATATCACCCCACGAACTGTATACACCATAACCCAACTGTATATACACAGTAAATTATTCCCCCACAAACAAAACAGCCCACGAAACATCATTCGTGGGCCATTCTGCGGTAAAACTATTTATAGGAGATAGCGAAAACATATCAACTCTTGTACTCTTTCTTTATCTTGTGTATATAATAACACCCTCGGCTAAATTTTACCTTAAATATTTTCTGATTCTCCGAAATTTTTCGCAGCAGTTTTACACCAACTTATCGCCCACAAACAAAACAGCCCGCGAACATCATTCGCGGGTCATTCTGCGGTAAAACTTTTATAGGAGAGGGTGAAAATATCATTAGCTCTTGTACTCTTTCTTTATCTTGTCTATATGATAACATCCCCGGCTAAATTTTACCTTAAACTATTTTTATTTTTCAAAAAAAATTTTTATCTCGCCAAAAAACGCACTTATTGGTTCGTTTCGCCGGCAAAAAAACACCCCGCGGAAGATATCTCTCCTGCGGGGCGATCTAAGTTTCTGATTATTATTCGGATTTAGCCAGCTTTACACTGCTGTCCTTGTCGGTAGTAACGGTAAGCTTGTCGCCGTCTGCACCGACTTTCACAAGTCCGATACAGCCCTCGCCGTTCTCCACGATGACTTCTGCGATCTTGTCCTCGACTTCTGCCCTTATCACGCGGCGGATATCTCTTGCACCCAGCTTTTTGCCGTGGCTCTTCTCCGCGATAAGCTTCAGAGCGTCTTCGGTGTATTCCAGCTTGATAGCCTTTTCCGAAAGGGGAACTCTCATCTCGTTCAGCATAAGCGCTGCGATCTTCTCGTAGTGCTCCTTGCTCAGTGCGTTGAACATAACTATCTCGTCCACACGTCCCAGGAACTCGGGTTTCAGGAACTCTCTCAGAGCCTTCATAGCCTTGTTCTCAGCTATCTCGGTGTCAGTCTTGTTGAAGCCCACACCTGTATCCTTGTCAGCCGCACCTGCGTTTGAAGTCATAACGATGACAGTATTTTCAAAGGATACGCTCCTGCCCTGAGAATCGTTCAGCTTGCCCTCGTCAAGTATCTGGAGCAGTAAATTCATAACATCGGGGTGAGCCTTTTCTATCTCATCGAAAAGCACCACGCTGTAAGGTCTGCGCCTTACCTTTTCCGTCAGCTGACCTGCCTCGTCGTAACCCACATATCCGGGAGGCGAGCCGATAAGCTTGGATACGCTGTACTTCTCCATATACTCCGACATATCTATCCTGATAAGTGGCTCGGTGGCATCAAACATGGATTCGCCCAGCACCTTTACAAGCTCGGTCTTGCCCACGCCTGTAGGTCCTACGAATATGAAAGATGCAGGTCTGCGTCTCTTGTCCAGCTGAACTCTCGTCCTCTTGATAGCCTTAGCCACCTTGTCAACAGCCTCGTCCTGACCGATTATGCGCTTGGACATCTCATCTCTCAGGTTGCGTATCTTCTCGAACTCGCTCTCTGCTATCTTGTTGGCAGGTATACCAGTCCACAGCTCGATGACCTTGGATATATCCTCGTCAGTAACGTATACTTCGTTCAGCTTATTCTCCAGATCTTCTATCTGCTTGGTCAGGCGGCTTATCTCGCTCTTCTCCTTGGCGATGCTCTCAAAGTCGGGCTCGTCTTTTTGCTCGTAGGTGTCGATAAGAGCCTTGTGCTCTTCAAGCTCGCCCTTAGCCTTATCGTACTCAGCTATCTCGGGAGTGCGTATGCTTGTGCAGGCGCAGGCTTCGTCCAGCAGGTCGATAGCCTTGTCGGGCAGGAATCTGTCGTTGATATATCTCTCGGAAAGTATGGCGCACTTTCTCAGGCTCTCCTTTGAAACGTGAACTCTGTGATACTCCTCGTAGTACTTGCTAATGCCTTCCAGAACGCTTACAGTTTCCTCAACAGTAGGCTCACCTACCGTCACAGGCTGAAAACGTCTTTCAAGTGCAGAATCCTTCTCGATGTACTTGCGGTACTCCGAAAAAGTAGTGGCACCGATGACCTGTATCTCACCTCTTGAAAGGCTGGGTTTCAGTATATTAGCCGCATTCATGCTGCCCTCGGAATCGCCTGTGCCTACCAGTGTATGCACCTCATCGATGAACAGTATGATATTGCCCTCAGCCTTGACTTCTTCCACAAGACCCTTGCATCTGCTCTCGAACTGTCCGCGGAACTGTGTGCCTGCTACCAGAGAAGTAAGGTCAAGCAGGTATATCTCCTTGCCCAGCAGATGGAAAGGCACATCGCCTGCAACTATCTTCTGGGCGATACCCTCAGCGATGGCGGTCTTGCCGACACCGGGTTCACCTATCAGGCAGGGATTGTTCTTCTGTCTTCTGGAAAGTATATGCTCAACTCTGGATATCTCCCTGTCTCTGCCGATGATGTTGTCAAGCTCGCCGTCACGGGCTTTCTTGGTCAGATTGGTGCAGTAGTTATTCAGGAATTTAAGCTTTTTGCCGTTCTTTCCTCTGGGCTCTTTCTCAACCTGCTCGGAAGACTTTCTCTTGGGTGCTGCATCGGGCATTATGCTGCCGAAGCCCTCACCGCCTGTCAGGTTTTTCTCCAGACTGTCAGCCATATTCTTTATACCGCCGAAAAGGTTCGACAGTATATCGGGCATGGTGCCGCTTCCGCCGGGCTCGAAGTCCGAGCCGTCGTCCAGCTCATCAAATGTGTTGTTCATTGCCTCAATTTCCTCATCGGATATACCCATCTTCTTGATGTAGTCCTCCACCTGAGGTATCTTCAGTTCTCTCGCACAGCTAAGGCACAGACCCTCGTTCTTCATCGCCTTGGTAGGGTCATTGGGGTTTGCAGATGATACGAATACCACCGCAGGCCTTTTGCCGCACCTTGAACACTTTATCATATCTATCTCCTTTCCGCCCCGCGTGAAGCAAGGCTGCAAATATCCTATTCATTATAACCGCTCTGTACCGAACTTCGTTGAATAAAAGCCCGGTCTGTCAGCCGTGGAAAAAGTCAAAGAAATATCTGAACAGATAAGTCTCCTCAGCTATCCCCGCATTGAATACCGTCAGACTGTCCTTGGTAGCCCGACAGAAAACGCTCAGCGCCCAGGCGATGACTGCACAGTAAAGCAGTCCCTGTATGGTACCCAGCGCCAGCCCCGCAAAACGGTCAGCCGCTTTGACTTCCTTCATCTTGTCCAGTATGCCCGATACCGCCACTATCAGTTTCAGCAGAAGTATCATAACCAGATAGCTTATGACAAATAACAGACAACGTATCACACCTGTCATTATAGGGCTAACAGCCTTTTCAACGATGTAATCCGCCGCGTCCGCCTTGCTCTGGTTAGCTATCCTCGTGACACATTCACGCATATCCTCAGTGGATATCTTTATGCTGTCGCTGAACCTCGAAAGACCGGCTTTCTCCATCTGGCTGCTGATCTTCACGGGCAGTTCGTTATCCAGATAACTGTCTATCTCCTGATTAAGTCCGTCGATATCATCATGCCCGAATCCCTTGCTTTTCATAAGTTCGCTGATATTCTTATCGAGGTCGCCGCCTTTTTCAACGGTCTCCCCTATTTCAGCCTCAGTGAAATGATCACCGTAGCCACGCTCTTTCAGCTTATCCATGACGATCTCTTTAGGGTCGGCATCTTCTATCGCCTTCATCACATGAGCCTTTACCTTGTCCCGCATATACCTGTTGTACACAGGTTCAGCCAGCGCATCGGAAAAAGCCGCAGCCGATACCGTTGCGATAACGGCTGCTATCATACCTATGATGCTCCTGCGGAAACCCTTGGTATAACCCACTATACAGGTCACCACAAGTATCAGGAACACAGATGCATCAAGTATAAAAGCCATGATACTCCTCCTATGTGGCAAAGGATATCTTGTTCACCTCGCGGTAATCGCAGAAGTATACGCTGTCACCGAAGTAAACAAAATCACTGTAATCCGAGCTGCATTCAGCTGTCGCATCAAGATTTCCGAACCTGTCATAACAGTCTATGCTGTTCTCCTTCAGCAGAACTATCTTGCTGCCGCTTATCTTCAGTCTTTCGGGCATTCCGTCGGATTCCTTCACCCTCTTGTCGGGCTGGTCGTTCTCCGTGCTGCTGTCAAATATCAGCAGTTCAGAAGACCTGCGCCGTATGCCGTCCAGCACCACCGCTGCACAGCTGCTGCTCAGCGCAAAATCAGATATCGTGCCCTCGTATTTGTATGTGGTAAGTATCTTTCCCCTGCTGTCAAGCCTGTAGAATGCAGTATCACCTGCCACCCAGATGTCACCGCTTTCGTTTTTCACAGCCTGCAAAGCCAGCACAGGCAGAGATTCGCTCACCATCTCAGGGTCCTCCGAGTCAAATGTCAGATACCTGACCACCGAACTCAGCATACCGCCCTTGTTTGAATACGTTGTAACAAAACAGCCGCTGCCGCTCTCGTCAAATGTAACGCTCAGCACCGACGCACTGCTGGACCACTTGTATATCTCACGGCCGTTGCCGTCATATACCGTCAGTATGCCAGCGTATCTCTCGTCAGAAGTCACTACAGCCACATTATCGTTTGAAGCCAGTTCAGCCATTATCAGCCTGTTCTTCACCGACTTCGTGAACATCTCGCTCTTTCTGCCGACTACCATCAGGGAGCTTCCGCCCTTGTCATAAAGCAGCACCCTCTTATCCGATGTTCTCATAACAGGGTCTGCATAGTTATGGCTGAATGAGTTTACCTCTTCACCGTCAGAATCATAGAATTTCAGCTGATTCTTATCCAGACACAGCAGGTAGCTTCCTGTATTGCTTATGCTGCTCACCGCGCCGTCGTCAAAGCTAAGGGGGAAATTTCCCTTCTTTACTTCGCCGTCGTTGACTATGGTCTCCTTAGGGCGGTACAGCACACTTTCCAGCTTGGGAACCCATTTTCCTCTCGCAAGGTATGCCCCGCCTGCGAACAATGCTACTATCAGCACAGCCGCAATAGTCCTTACGCGCCGCTTTTTCTTCTCGCGTTGTCTTGCATCGCGTATCTCTTCCGGAGTAGGCGCTCTGTGGGCGGGCTTTCTCCTGCGTCTGCGGGGTTCCTCATCCGGTATGCCCCCTGTGCGGGTGTGCTTTATGCTCTTTCTCGCCAGCTCCGCTTCATCTCGCGGCGGAGCAGATCTTTTCCTCTGTGAGGACTGCTTGTGCTTCTTCTTGTGAGGTCTTTCTCTTACCTCTTCCGGCTCGGGGATATGTTCTTCCGCAGGTTCTTCTTCCGCGGGCTCCTCATATTCGTCCTCTAAAAATTCCTGTAAAGGTGCCGCAAAAGATTCCTGTTCGGTTTCTTCTGCATCTTCTTCCACAGATACTTCGGCAGTTTCTTCCGTATCCCCTGCTGATCCTTCCACGGCTTCCTCTGTAGTTTCTTCCACAGCTTCTTCCGCTGTTTCTACAGCTTTATCAGCATTTTCCACGATATCTTCGACAGTGTCGGATACTATCTCCTCAGCCGTTTCTATGGCTTCTCCGCTTTCCTCAGATACACTCTCCACAGGCTTTTCCGTGAAGTCAGAAAGCTCTGCCATCTCATCTATTTCCCTGATGATGTCCTCGGGGCGGCGAGTTCTTCTTCTGCCTTTTCTGTTCTTATTCCTATTGCTCAATCTACCGATACCTCATCATAATAAACTTTGTTCAGGTACAATCCCTGGGGCGGTACTGTCTTGCCTGCTTTCTTCCTGTCCTTTGAATCCAGTATGCGGGGGATAGCGTCAGCGGCTATCTTACCCTCGTTTATGAAAAGCAGAGTTCCCACCATAATCCTGACCATATTGTATAAAAACCCGTTTCCCGCCACGGTGAAGATGACCTTATCACCCTCACGCCTGACATCGAAACGATATATCTTCCTTACTGTTATCTCTTTGTCGCAGGCAGTTGAACAGAATGCCTTGAAATCATGCTCGCCGACAAAATCCTTTGCCGCCTTATCCAGAAGTACTTCATCTATCGGATAAGTGTTCCTGAAAGCAGTATTGCGCATGAAAGGGTCTTTTATCCTGCTGTTATGTACGATATACTCGTACTCCTTGCCTTTGCACATATATCTCGCGTGAAAGCCCTCATCAGCTTCCTCGCAGCCTATGACACTGATATCATCGGGCAGCCATGAATTCAGCCCCAGCTGTATACCCCGACAGTTTATGGGCAGTTCCAGCCCGAAAGAAAGCACATATTCTCTTGCATGGACTCCCGCGTCAGTACGGGAACAGCCCTGCACGACTACCTTTTCTCCCGTCAGCTTCAGGATAGCGTCTTCAACTACCTCCTGCACAGCCAGCGCATTGGACTGTCTCTGCCAGCCGTGATAATTGCTGCCGTCATAAGCCAGCGTCATTTTGAAGTATCTCATATTATAAACTTATATCCCGTCTTTGTCAAGTGTTACTTTGGTTATCTCGTATACGGGGCGTATTATCGTCATATCCTTCTTTTTGCCGTATACCAGAAGCTTTATCCAGTCTTCATCGCAGTCAAGTACCCTGCATTTAAGTTCTTCATATGCAAAATTCAAAGTAACATCCTGTCCTATCAGTGTTTCCAGTATCTTAGACATACCGCTGCCTCCATTCAGTTTGTTTTCAAGTCTGTGTATCTTTCTCTCCAGTATCATTATTTTTTGATCCTGATCCATATCGGTCAAAAAACCGCCCATTACAGACATCTCCTTTCATATGTATACCATTACTCTGCCGTAAAATGCGCATACTTGCCCCACGGTAACTCTCATGAAGCATACCGCACCGCAGAAAACAGCAATTATCAGTCAAAAGGCGTCCTTATACCAGCGCCGTGACCAAGCCTTTCAACCATGTCCTCGTAGCAGTCTTCGCACATGGTGTATATCCAGCCGTCGCCGCGCTGAACACAGGGCTTGCCGCACTCAAGGCACCTCTTGTGGCTGAGTGATGTGTACTTCTCCAGAATGTCATCCATTCCCGGAGTAGTCATGCCCGTGTAGATACGAAGTTCGCCGTACTTTTCCATAACTCCCGTGACACGCCATTCCTTTCTGTCGTGCCTTGTGAAGTTCTTGTATTCTGCCGCCATCTCTGTCAGCATCTCTTTACCGAAAGCTATTCTCCAGCCCTTCGGTATCCTGCCGTACCACGAGAAATCCAGAGTCTTACCCGTAGCACCGTTAGTAGCCTTCGTGAACGGAAGTTTCTTCATAAGTTCCTTCTCGCTCATTCCCAGTTCGGGGAAATAAATATCTTCCATCATTAATTCTCCTCAAACATACTATTGTCTTCCAGAATTTTTGCACATTTTTCTGTAAACCATATCCACAGCATATGTTGATATGCTGAAAACTTCTATTTAGTGATGATATTCACCGCGATGACCCCTGCAAGGAATACCATGCAGTACAGGCTTCCCCAAAGGTCTAGCAGGCTGAGTTTCAATTGCTTCATTCGCGTCCTGCCCTCACCGCCGTGATAGCATCTGCATTCCATAGCCAGCGCAAGTTCCTCGGCATGCCTGAAGCTTGCCACGAACAGCGGTATCAGTATGGGTATCAGTGCCTTGGTCTTCTGTATCAGACCGCCTGTTTCCATATCAGCACCGCGGGCTTTCTGCGCATTGATTATCTTGTCGGTCTCCTCGATGAGCGTGGGTATGAACCTCAGGGCTATCGTCATCATCATAGCCAGTTCATGCACAGGTACCTTTATCTTCTTCAGGGGTCCCAGCAGCTTCTCGATAGCATCGGTAAGCTCTATGGGTGAAGTCGTGTAGGTAAGCAGTGAGCTTCCGCATATCAGACATATTATCCTTATCACCATGAATACCGAAGTATCAACACCGTCGCTTGTAAGCTTTATTATCTTCCATTTCCAGAGCACATCACCTGTGCGTATGAAAAACAGATTCAGCACCGCCGTGAATACTACTATGGGTATTATGGGCTTCAGGCTCTTCCCTATCATTTTAAGCGGTATCCGCGATATTATGAACGTCACCACCGTGAACACTATCCCCACCGAGAGCGCCTGTATGCTCTTAGCCATGAACAGCATAACGATGAATACCGCCGTCAGCAGTATCTTCACCCTGGCGTCCATGCGGTGCAGCACCGATTTACCCGGGAAATACTGTCCAATCGTAATATCCTTTATCAATCCTAAACCCTCTTCCCAAGCCTGTTCAGCAAAAGATCTCTGCCGAAACCGACCGTATATACATCTTCTCCAAGGTCTATCCCTATAGCTTTCAGCCTGTTGAACACCCTTGTCACCTGAGGTACCGCAAGCCCCATAGCTTCCAGTTCCTCAGCACGGTGAAATACCTTCACCGTCTCATCATAGCAGAATAGCTTCGCATCGTTCATCACCAGTATCTTATTCACATTCTTGGCGATATCTTCCATGGAATGTGATACCAGCAGTACCGTGTTGCCTTTCTGCCTGTGGTAATCCTTTATCATGCCCAGTATCTGCTCCCTGCCCTTGGGGTCAAGTCCCGATGCAGGTTCGTCCAGAATCAGCACTTCGGGCTCCATCGCCATAACTCCCGCGATAGCCGCGCGCCTGCGCTGTCCGCCAGAAAGCTCAAATGGAGATTTCTCCAGAGCCTTAGAAGAAAGCCCTACCATCTCAGCGCTTTCTTTGACACGGCGGTTGATCTCGTCCTTGTCCAGCCCCATGTTCTTAGGTCCGAAAGCTATATCCTTAGCCACCGTTTCCTCAAACAGCTGATATTCGGGGTACTGGAAGACCAGCCCCACCTTGAACATCACAGGACGAAGCTTAGCCTTATCGTCCCAGAGCTTTTCGCCGTCTATGTATACCGCACCGCTTGTAGGTTTCAGAAGTCCGTTGAAATGCTGTATCAGCGTGGACTTCCCCGAACCTGTGTGCCCGATTATCCCTGCAAAGTCACCCTTTTCTATCTCAAGGTCAACGTTATCCACCGCCACCTTGCGAAAGGGCGTGCCCTCACCGTAAACATAGGTGAGTTTCTCGGTTTTTATCACTGCCATTTTACTTTCTCCAAACTATAACGCATTATCCTGCGTTCTTCGATATCTCTTTTTTCAGGCTGCAAAATACCACGATGTTCCAGCCCGCCAATAAACTCAGCAGACCGTATATCGTCCCGCGACCCTTGCTTATCGCACCGCTCTTTACAGCACTTCCCGCCGCGGATATACCGAATATCACCGAAAGGATATACAGCACCAGCGCCGCCGCGCCAAGCCCGCTGACTACCATGAACAGTACTCCGTTCACCACAAGAAAATATCCTGTCAGCGGTATCAGTGCGATACCGAAAGTCAGAAGGCAGAATATCAGCAAGATAAACGGATTCAAGACTATCATCATCGTCTGCATAAGCTCGTCCAGATGGGGTAGTGCAAGTATCACCATCAGCGCCAAAGCACCTATCATACCCACAGCCGCCGCTATCCCACGCGATGCCGAAGCCTTAGCCCACCGCGCAGAGTACACATTGTCAGCCTCATAGCCTTCACGGATAACCGCTTTTCTCACCAGTGCCTGAGCCGTGTATATCAGCCCCGCCGCCGACGGTACTGCGCATACTATCATAAGTATTATCTTCGCAACTATCGCCGCCTTGGATGTACTTCCGAATATCTTTACGTACTCGTACTCCTTGCCTTTCAGCCCCGTGACTTTAACGCCCATAGCCGCAAGAAGTCTTGCACCCTCGGCAAAATACAGCCCCGCCACCGCCGCTGTCATAACCATAGCCACTATAGCCGACGATGTCTTATGCAGTTTGAGTTTTCCTGTTTTTCCAAGCACTATCAGCAATACTGCTATTAGTGCAGAACCTGTTACAAGCATTTTTTCGTCCTCGCTAGATCGCTTTTTATTATTTCCTCTTGACTATATCCTAGTATTCAACAAAAGTCCTGTCATATTCTATCCCGAAATGTTCCATCACAGCCTTGGTGTAGTCCTGTGCCGCAAGAAAAACGTTTATCAGCCTTTCATCGCTGTCACCCGTCTGCCACTCTTTCAGCCCCATGCAATAGAACATCTTGTCGTCATCACTTATAAAGAAGGGTATTATATCGTTTTCCAGACATTGCTTGAACATCAGCAGTCTGCCTGTACGACCGTTTCCATCATAGAACGGGTGTATTTTCTCATACATCATGTGGAAACGCGCCACATCATATAAAGTCATCTCAGTGCCGTTCTCCGCAAGAAGTTCCCGCATCTTCATACCAACTTCATCAGGTGAAGCCGTCAGCATACCACCGACCTCGTTTGCTTCCTGCCTGTACTCTCCTATCACGGCATACCTGTCCATAACTCCGCTTTTCAGCCTGCGGTGCAGGTCTTTGATGTACACTTCCGTCAGCGGTTCACCAAGGGTATCCAGTATATGGTCAAAGCACCTGAAATGATTCACTGTCTCGATGATATCATTCACCCTTACAGCATCATTCGCTCCGCTTGTCCCAACTGTCTTTGTTTCGTAGATATACCGCGTTTGGTCATGGGTAAGCCTGCTGCCCTCGATGTGGTTGGAATTGTAAGCAAAATCCACCTGCATCTTGTTGTAGATACCGCCCCTGTGACCCACACGCTTTTCTTCAAGAAGTTTTTCTCTTAATGTCATACCGTCCGTCACTTTCCAAACAGCTCCGCCAGCTTCTTCACACATTCATCTTCATCGATTATTTCTGTGGAGATATCAAACCCTGCTTTCTGTAATTCCCAAGCAAGTTCAGTGACCTGCGGAACGTCCAGACCAAGTTCTTTCATCTTCTCAACCTGTGAGAATATCTTCCGCGGAACATCGTCCATAACAAGCTCGCCGCCGTCGATAACTACCACGCGGTCAGCCTGAGCCGCTTCTTCCATATAGTGGGTTATAAGCACTATCGTCACGCCCTGGGAATTCAAAAGCTTTATGGTCTTCATGACTTCCTCACGACCCTTTGGGTCAAGCATAGCCGTGGGCTCGTCTAGGAGTATGCAGTCGGGGCGCATAGCGATTATACCCGCAATAGCCACTCTCTGCTTCTGTCCGCCGGAAAGCTTGTGAGGCGCGTGCAGACGGTATTCGTACATTCCCACCGTTTTCAGGGCTTCGTCAACTCTCCGCCTTATCTCAGCAGGCTCAACGCCCATGTTCTCCAAAGCGAAAGCTACGTCCTCTTCAACGATAGTTGCAACTATCTGGTTGTCGGGATTCTGGAATACCATTCCCACCCTCTGTCTTATGGGCAGAAGATTGTCCTCGTCCAGCGTGTCCATGCCGTCCACAAATACTCCCCCCGCCTCGGGAAGATTGATAGCGTTGATGCACTTTGCAAGGGTGCTCTTTCCCGAACCGTTGTGACCAAGCACCGCCAGAAATTCACCCTTTTTTATATTCAGCGTGACACCTTTCAGCACCTCTGTCTTAACGGGAGGCTCTTCCAGATCATTTATATATGAAAACCGAAGATCTTTTATCTCGATGAAATTTTCGCTCATAAATATTTTCCTTACTCTTCGTTTTTTTACTTTACCGATGTTCACTGCTTATAAGACTTATCACATCTTATAAGCACTGAACACCTGAATATCGGGCGTACCAGCGGGACACCTCAGCGCCCCGCAAGCCCGCGGATGTTCGCCTTACTTGTCACCCTTTACCTTGTCGATGACCTTGCCTGCAACGTCCTTTACCTTTTCGATGTTCTCTTTGGTTGCTACCTTCTCGATGTTCTCCTTGGTAGCTACCTTCTTGACCTCTTTCTTAACGTCGTCCTTTACCGACTTGGAAACAGGTATCTTGTCAGCTACCGCATCAACAGCCTTGTCAACTGCCTTAGCGATGCCGTCTCCGCCAACTGCCTTTGTGATGTCCTTTACGTCCATTTTTGTGACCTCCTGTTTTTTGATTTATTATGAAAAGCCTAAGCTTTATCATTATCTTTTATGTTTTACGACCTTAATTTTCCGCCTGTGCTTCCATGTCCATGACGTACTCCGTCCATTCCTCGGTCTGCTTGTACGAAACGAGCAGATTGTTAAGATACTCCGTGTTCGTAACCTCGTCATGCACATACATCAGGCAGTTTATGCCCGCATTTGTCAGCTCATCATTTAGGTTAAGAACTTTCTTTATCTCCGCCGCTTTGTAAAGGTCGCCTGAATAGATGTAATCACCATCAGCTATGCGGCGCTTTATCTCGGACATCGAAACGTCCTCATAACCCCGCACTACCTTAGCCACCGTCGCCGTGAACCTGTCAGCCTTTATACCGACCTTATCGCTCATAATATATCACCGTCCCGTATAAACCCGCAATATGTAATTTTTCAGATCAGACATAGGATCGCTATAATAGTACATACAGTAGTTGCGATAAAAAAACTGATCACTTTCTTCTTGTTTTCTTTTTGCGATCTTAATATAATAATATCGCATATAAAAGCAAAAACCAAACACACAATAGCTAAGTATTTCATGCCGCCACCTCAACTCGCCAACAACTCACACACGACATCACGGCAACCCCGCCGCTCTGCCAACAATTATGAATTGTGAATTATGAATTATGAATTCCAAATAGCTGTTGAACCGCAGGGCAGTACACCCTTGGTCGCCTCAACAGGAAGCCCTATCTCGTCCGCGGTCACACTTCCGCCCCGCTGGGTAGTCAGCACATCGTTAAGTATGTATGCCATTACCGACGGCGAAAGTCCTGTGGTGTAACTGTTCAGCAGGAAGAACAAAGGCTTGTCACTGAGTACTCCCGCACAGGTCTTAACAAGATCGTATATGCAGTCCTCCAGCTTCCATACCTCGCCCCCGGGACCTCTGCCGTAGCTAGGGGGATCCATAACGATACCATCGTAGAAATTCCCCCTGCGTATCTCACGCTTTACGAACTTCTCACAGTCATCCACCAGCCAGCGTATGGGCTTGTCACTCAGTCCCGATGCCGCCGCATTGTCACGCGCCCACTGTACCATGCCCTTTGAAGCGTCAACGTGGGAAACACTCGCTCCCGCCGCCGCACAGGCAAGTGTTGCACCGCCTGTATATGCGAACAGGTTCAGCACCTTTACGGGACGTCCTGCGTTCTTTATCTTATCAGCCATAAAGTCCCAGTTTACAGCCTGTTCGGGAAAAAGTCCCGTGTGCTTGAAGCCTGTGGGTCTTATCACGAAGGTCAGGTCTCTGTACTTTATGTTCCAGCTTTCGGGAAGTTTTCTGCGGTACTCCCACTCGCCGCCGCCCTTTGAAGAACGGTGATAAACAGCATCCGCCTTATCCCACATATCTGTGCGCTTAGGGCTTTTCCAGATTATCTGGGGGTCGGGACGGACAAGCACTTTGCCGCCCCAGCTTTCCAGCTTATCGCCGTCAGTGGTGTCAAGTATACGATAATCGTTCCATTTATCTGCAATTCTCATAAATAATTTCCTTTGCTTTATTTTTTAGTCATACCAGGAATATTCCGACGTTATGCTGATCTTATACTTCATATTAGAGCCGTCCCTGATATGTTTCCTTAGCAGGTCATCTATCCTGCCCATACAGTCCTCTTCATTATCCGCCGTAAACCAGTATATATCATTGTCCTCAGTATCATAGGCACAGTCTGTACAGTCAAGGCACAGCCCGGGGATATTCTTTATCAGAAAATCATATGCTTCTTCCGATATTCCAAGCTCACCCTCAACATCAAAAACACCGCAGCCATAATCAAAAAAATGAAGTTTGATCATCTTATCTCCTCAATATCCCGATGCTTTTACTGTCATTCGGTAAGTATCGCTTTAGCCTTTTCGTACTTTTCAAGCCTTGCCCTGTCTTTATCAGTAAGAGGTCTGTCAAATCTTGTGATATCGCTGTTGTGTGTAAGGTCGGCAAGCTTAACTGCCCGCGCTATAGGGTTTTCCTTGATACGCGCCACGTAATCGAGATAGGGTTCGCTGTCATCATGGGTAAGCATCTCCACTGCCCTGACGACATTCTCGCTGATACCCGCTTTCAGCAGGTCATCGGCAGTAACGTCGGTATCTTCGATAACATCGTGAAGAAGCGCCGCTGCACAGCTTTCTTCCGTCACCATCTGTTCGGCAACGTGCCAGGGATGAAATACATAAGGTACACCGCTCTTGTCCATCTGATCTTTGTGAGCCGCATACATTATGCCTATGGCTTTTCTGGTCATATCGGTGTAGATCATAGGCTTTCCTCCGGTATTTTGAAATTCGCCTTGTTCTCGAATATGAACGTTTCTATCCACTCACGCACATCAGCAACAGTCGGGTCTTTATCATCGGGCTGCGGATTTTCGGGAGTGTTCTTTATAAGCGTATACCTTTGTAAATAATCATATGGAGGCGTTACCTCTATACCATGCCACCAATCCATATAGATCGGGAAATCACTCTTCTCCATACTATATTGCATATCCTTACCGTCAGACCTGCGCTTTACTCCAACATAAAAGTGGGTCTCCATTTCTTCCACATCTATATCGAAGTATCTGCTGACATCTTCAAGTTTTTCAAGTTCTTTATAATTCCCATTTTCAAGCTCTGTTTCGTTCTCAGGGATGATATTATCGTTACGCTTTTTCGCCCTGACATACATATATATCTTCGCAGCGATACACGCGATCGTAATATAAATTACCCATTTCGTCATTCTGTTTCATCTCCATTTGCAGTTAAGTACGCGCTTACATTCGGGAACATCTGTCCCCGCAGTTTGACCTATCCCGTCACCTCACCGTAAGCTCAAAACTTGCCGAGTTTTTTCATCATTCATCCATTTTGTAATACTTTCCCAGAATACCCAGCACTTCTTTTCTCTTCTTTTCGGGAATATCGATCTCTATATTTTTTGCGCCCTTTGCCCTGAATATCACCGTATCGCCCTCAAGGGTGTAGCTGTACTTCTTCCTGTCGTATTTCACACCGCCAAGGTAGAAACAGCTTGCACACAGCCTGAATTCGCTGTACTTCAGATACTGCTGTATGGAGAATATAAATATCATTACATAGATCACCAGCGCTATCAAGTAAAAGATGAACTGCTTTCGCGGATCAATGCTACCGTACCCGCTGCCGTATTTTAGCCTTTTCATATTCAGCAGCAGATTCGCACCCGTGATCAGTATCCATACCAGACTATACCAGACTTTACTCAAAAGCCCCGGATCCCTGTGCTTAAAAACTACGCCGCCTGCCATCTTCGCACTTTCCGTGACAGAATACCGCTTCGATGAGGATACTATCATATAGATGATACACACAGGCGCCAGACCAAGCATCAGATATATCATTATCATACTGTCCCGTCACCCCTCTTACCACAGAATTCTCGCATTTTTCACCTGATCCTTACATAAGCCCTGTCAAGTATCCTCAGCACCTCGGGTACCCTTGCGGGCGGTATCTTGACCCGCTTTTCTCTGCCGTGCTTCGGTCTGAATATCGCAACATTCTCCTCAACAGCACAGGTGAACTTCTTCAGGTCGTATTTCACACCGCCAAGGTAAAAACAGTTTGCGCAAAGCCTGAACTCGTCATACCTGTTGAACTGCACCAGAGTGTATAACATATTCACAGCTTCAAGAAGCAGAACCGTACTGTAAAATATCGCCGCTTTGTCGGCTACGAACTCGTCCCATCTGAATATGCTGTTCAGATGAAAGGTAAAAGCAGTAATAAGTATAATGACGGCACCCTGCTTCACACCTTTTAGAAGCTCGGGATCTTTGTGCATGAAAACCACTCCGCCCGCCATCTTAGCACTCTCCGTTACCGTGAACCGCTTTGATGACGATATCACCAGACCGATGAACTCGACGGCCATTATGATTATCAGCAGAAATATCAGCAGTATCACACTATCTCTCCTTTTGCCCTATTGATAAACCTCTGTATTATGCTCCCCTCGCGGACGGTCTTCACCGCTTCGTCAAATGTGAACCACTTAGCTTCAAGCAGTTCCCCCGAGATATCGCAGTCTGCCTTTTTCACCTTCGCCAAAAGTCCCAGCATAAGCTGATCTCTGCCATCGTAAAAAGCACTGTCGATGTACCTGACGCTCTCCGCTGTAAGTCCTGTTTCTTCCAGAACTTCCCTTGCGCCCGCTTCTTCGGGAGTCTCCCCGACTTTCATAAAGCCCGCTACCCCCACATACCTCGATGTGTCGCCGTAGCTCTGCCTTATAAGCAGTACCTCATTGTCCTCGTTCACCACCACGTTCAGCACGCAGGTGGAAAACATATCAAACAAAGGTCTCGCGCAGTCCTCACAGTAGGGTATCTGACCCTCATCGCCTATCTCTTTGAGAATAGTCTTCTTCCCGCAAAAGGGACAGTATTCAAATCTCATGAAATCACCTCATGACCTCTTCGTAATAACTGAGCCATGTCTCGGCATCTATCCCGCCGATATTGCAGATATCAGCCTGTTCCCAGCGTTCTTTAAGCGACCTGCCCTCATATATCTTCGCCGTGAACATTTCCTCCGCCGAAGAATACTCGCAACCGTCGGGGATATCACAGTACCCCACCCAGTAGGGCTTCTCATGCCCGCCTATCCAGCCGAGATAATGCTCCTGCTCTTCGGGGTCATCGTCAAAATAGAAGGTAGTCTCGTCCACATTGTGCCTGTCAGCATTTTTGAATATGCCGAGAAACTTTTCATAGTCAAGCTTCATATATCCACCTCATGAAAGGTACTCACATTATGTACCCCAGGTTTATCCTGACTTCACGCCTGTTTATATCATCATTGGTGTAACAGCAGGTGTCAAAGCCCACAAGTTCAAATCCCTGATGCAGATAGAATCCTATCGCATTGGTGTTGCAGGACTGCGTTTCAAGTATTATGGCTCTCCTGCCCTGCTCCTTTGCCCTTTTCTTGGCTATATCCATGAGCCGCTTTCCTAACCCCTGCCCACGTAGCTCCGCAGTTATCCGCAGCTCCGAAACTATCAGCCTGTTGGACCATTCCTCGGTGCATATCTCTATGCACGCCAGTAACCTGCTGCCGTCCTCGGATAAAACTCCGTAAGCTTCGGCATTTTCCCTGTACTCCTGATAAAGCTTGTCGGGATAATCCCATTCATCGGGAGTGTGGACTATCCTCGGCACAGCAGGCTTTTTCACCAGCCTTACCGTACAGCCCTCGCTGTCAAGAGGTACTATCTCCATATCATAATAGGTATCACTTACTGTACCTATGGGAAGTATGTAATCCTTCCATTTCTCTTTCGGGAGCAGTACTATCTCTCTTTCCATTACGTGTCCCTTTCTTTTGTCCCTGTATTACATCTTTTCTACAAGCTTTGCTATGCTGTTTGCATATTCGGTTATAACAGCCTCGTCCTTGCCCTCTATCATAACTCTTACAAGGGGCTCTGTGCCTGATTCTCTTACAAGTATCCTGCCGTCGCCGCCAAGCTTTTCTTCGTACATCTTTATAGCATCGGTTATCTCGGGAACAGTATCCCACATACCCTTTTTATCGGCAGTTATCTTAACATTCACCAGCACCTGAGGATAGCACTCCATAACAGAAGCCAGCTCGCTTGCCTTCTTGCCTGTCTTAGCCATTATCTGTAAGAACATAGCGCCTGTCATCTCGCCGTCGCCTGTGTTTGCATGGTCGAGTAGTATAATGTGTCCCGACTGCTCACCACCGATGTTGTAGCCGTTCTTCTGCATCTCTTCAAGCACGTATCTGTCACCCACCTTAGTGGTAGCAGTAACTACGCCCTCTTTTTCAGCGAATTTGAAGAATCCCAGATTCGACATTACCGTAACAACACAGCAGTCATGCTTCAGAGTGCCCTCAGCCTTCATGAACTTCGAGAATATAGCCAGCAGCTTGTCGCCGTCGATAAGCTCGCCATTCTCGTCAACTGCCAGACATCTGTCAGCATCGCCGTCAAATGCCAGACCAACATCGCACCCATTCTCCACAACAGCCTTTTTCAGACCTTCCATATGTGTAGAACCGCACTTCTCGTTGATATTAGTGCCGTCGGGCTTGTCGTTGGTCATAACTACTTCCGCGCCAAGTCCCTCGAATATCTTCTGTGCGCAAACGCTTGAAGAACCGTTGGCACAGTCAAGACATACCTTGATGCCCTTGAATTCAACATCAACAGTGCTCTTTACGTGGGCGATATAATCGTTTACAGCATCGCCGCAGACCTTCATTCTGCCCACATTTACGCCCTCGCTGAGATTCTTGTCCATCTCATCAGGAGTATCAAGTATCAGCGACTCTATCTCGTTCTCAACATCGTCGGGAAGCTTGAAGCCCTCACCCGAGAACAGCTTGATGCCGTTGAATTCCACCGAGTTATGTGAAGCGGATATCATAACGCCCGCATCAGCATTGTATTTTTTAACCAGCATAGCCACCGCAGGTGTGGGAACAACGCCCAGCAGTACAGCGTCCGCACCCACCGAGCATATGCCCGCGCAGAGAGCCGCCTCCAGTACATCGCCCGATATACGGGTGTCCTTGCCTATTATTATCTTGGGTCTGTGACCGCAGTCCTTTGCCAGCACCAGAGCCGCCGCTTTACCTATCTGTGTAGCCCTCTCAACGGTAAGCTCCGTTATAGCTACACCTCTCGCTCCGTCTGTACCAAATAATCTGCCCATTTTTCACTTTTCTCCTTATAAATTATTTATTCTTCCAAATATATCATCGGGAATTTGTCCCGCTATTTGCCATTTTTATTATACCGTTTTACCATCCGCCAAGGGATCTGAAAAACTGTACATACCATATAACCACGCCGATGACCGCACCCGTTATCACAGCCAGTACGATATCAGCCGCCAGAAGCTTTCCCGCGCCGATGTCTTTCCTTTTCAGCGAAATTCCCGCAAGCACTCCGCCGATGACCGCCAGTATGAAACTTACTCCCGCCGCTATCAGCGCCACAGCTTTGCCTACCAGCAGTATCCGACCGTAGTTTACAGCATCAACGCCGTTGACACTGTTAGCTGTCATGAACGTTGATATTATTCGCCACAACAGCGGAAAAAGCAACACAGCCCAAGCCGCCCCCGTGACTTTCTTTGCTGCATAGTACAGCTTACCTCTCATATATACCTCTCTTTATACTCCCTGTCCGCCTATGAACATAAGCACTGCCAGCACCGCAAGACCTACAGCAATAAGTAACTCCATAACGCCGAGTATCACAGTTCCGTTTGTGCCCTGCTCTCCGCTTTTCTTAGCATTCGCCGCCATGACCGTACCCACTAGGGACATCACAAAGCAGGGTATAGGTGCCAGAAACAATCCAAACAGCCATACAGCAGATACCACCGAGTAAAGCGTACCTCTGTCCGTTGGCTTTTCAAGCACCATCGAAAGTGCGAAGCAGGCTATCCCGACCACCAGCACCACGATGGGTATAACCACAAGTGCTTTGGCTTTATTTATTTTTGAAGATGCCATATGCTTCACCTAGCAGATAGAAAAACGGAAAGTAGATATAGCATATGCTCCGTAACTGAATAATAAAACATTTATGATTCCAAGAATGATATAAGCGATCATGTTATAATCGCCTTTTATTCTGCCTAAAACAGAAGCTACCAAGCCAAGAACAGACATTACCAGGCAAGGGATCGGCGCAAAAATTACACCTACCAAAAAAAGTATAATACAACTTTTTATAAATTTAACGCATAAAAACAGTAAAAGCAATACGACCGCTGTACCAAAAGGTATCTTCGTAAATACTTTAGCTATGGTTTCTGTTTTATCTTTACCTTTCATATCTTTTCTCTCCAAAAATTATTTGTGAGAAGCAGAACTTTCCCGCCCCGCACCAAAATTATGAATTATAAATGCGTCTGCCCGTTTTTCAGTATACCCAGATGGTCATATGCCAACTGAGTCGCACAGCGCCCGCGGGGGGTCTTTGCTAAAAATCCCAGCTGCATCAGATAAGGCTCGCATACATCTTCCAGAGTGACCGCTTCCTCACCTATCGCCGCCGCAAGAGTTGAAAGTCCCACAGGACCCCCGTTGTACCCCTTGATTATCATTTCAAGCAAACGACGGTCAAGGCTGTCAAGCCCCAGCTTATCGACTTCCATTCTGTTGAGGGCTATCTTCGCGATATCCTGAGTTATGCGCCCGTTGCCGATAACTTCGGCAAAATCGCGGACACGTTTCAGATATCGGTTGGCTATTCGGGGAGTACATCTTGCACGGGCGGCTATCTCGGTAGCGCCGTCTTCATCGCAGGCTACACCAAGTATGGTCGCCGACCTTTTTACAATGTCTGCAAGTTCTTCCACCGAGTACATCTCCATGTGCATCAGCATACCGAAACGGTCTCTCAACGGTGCCGAAAGCTGTCCCGAGCGGGTGGTAGCTCCTATCAGCGTGAACTTGTTAAGCTCTATCCTGATAGACCTTGCCGCAGGTCCCTTGCCCATGATTATATCAAGGGCGTAGTCCTCCATGGCGGGGTAGAGTATCTCTTCCACCTGTCTGGAAAGACGGTGTATCTCATCGATGAACAGCACATCGCCTTTTTCAAGGTTTGTCAGCAGTGCCGCAAGGTCGCCTGGCTTTTCAATGGCAGGACCCGATGTCGTGCGGATATTTACCCCCATCTCGTGGGCTATGATATTCGCAAGGGTGGTCTTGCCAAGACCGGGAGGGCCGTATAACAGCACATGGTCGAGACTGTCACCGCGGCGCTTTGCCGCATCGATATATATTTTCATGTTCTCCTTGACCTTCTCCTGACCGATATACTCGGCAAGGGTGAGAGGTCTCAGGCTTATCTCAAAATCGTCCGTAGTTTCCTGCTCCGTCTCCTTAGGGGAAACAAAGCGCTCATAATCGAACTCGGATTCTTCTATCATCAGTTCACTTCCCTTTTAAACTTTAGGCTGCTTGATATACCTATCTGTCAGAACGCCGATCTTGTAGTAAAGCGAGCTCAGGAAAGCCGGCGCAGCCTTTCCGTTGACAGACTTTTCTTTGCCCGAAGCATCGGTCAGCGTGATCTTATAGTACGTCGTATCAGCTCCATCGACAGTCATGTCGTGATCCGAATATTTACTGTATCCTGCATTCATCATGGAATCATAATCTTCCTGTTCGATCGGGATAGTTCTGTAAGTGTTCCCGTTTTTGACAAGCCCCATCATGGGCTGCTCGTCTTCAAGATAGAACGAATACCCTTTATACTCGCCGTTTTCACTTCCGCTTAATTCAACTGTCACCGCAACAGGAATATCTTTGGACTTCATCATCGTTTCCAGTTTCGGGGAAAATTTAAAGTACAATAACAGCACCAGCAAAATTATACGTATAAGCGTCCAATGTTTTCTGAGAAAGTCCTTTACGACTTCTTTTTGATATTTCTCAAAATTTTCGTCCATGCTTTCACTCTCCAAAAGCCTATGCTTTATGAATTGTTCAGAACCTCGCAAGTCTTACAAGGGCGGTCTTTATCAGGTCTTCAACAGAAGCATCAGGTTCAGCCCCCGAAAGCGCCTGTACCGCTTCGCCCTCGGAGTATCCCAGAACTACCAGCGCGGTAACAGCTTCGTCAATAGCGCCGCCCTGTGGTATGGCTGATGCGATGGTCTCTCCGCCGCGGACGGATATGGTGTTCTCCTTGGCTATCTTGTCTTTCAGTTCAAGAACTATCCTCTGTGCAGTTTTAGCGCCTATGCCCTTGCTTTTCGTTAGGGACTTGAAGTCCCCCGTAGCGACCGTCAGCGCAAACTGTGAAGGCGTATTCGATGAAAGTATGGAAAGCGCCGCCTTGGGTCCTACCCCCGAAACGGTTATCAGCATTTTAAAACAGCGCAGTTCCTCCTGGGTCGAAAAACCAAAAAGATCTACGTCATTTTCCCTGACCGCAAGGTAGGTGTACAGCGTGACTTCGCTCTCCCCCGCTATCTTTTGCAGGGTGTAGAAAGTCGTCTTGCAGGCATAGCCCACTCCGCCGCATTCCACCACGGCAAGTTCGCTTTCGGTATGTATAAGTTTTCCTCTTACGGAATATATCATTTCTCTTCTCCTTGGATATTTTTGGTAAACTGTGATCTGCTGCCGTCCCACAGGCATTTTTCGCATCTGCCGTTTTTGAAAACGTGTTCGCAGTTCTCATAGCCGTACAGGATATGTGAACACTCGGGACACAGCCCTTTCATCTTCGATGCCGAGAGCAGGAATTCGCTTCCGCACTCGTCGCATATGCCGCGTTGTTTTTCCATGACAGCACCTCACTTTGCCGCTTTATCGAATTTCTCCATGACCTTTCTGGTATTCAGAGAAAGACCGTGGGTTATGGCTATCGCCATGGCATCGGCGGCATCGTCGGGCTTGATTATCTGTGCAAGATGCAGCATTGAGCGCACCATCTCCTGCACCTGTTTTTTCTCGGCATATCCGTACCCGACTATGGAGCTTTTCACCTGAAGAGGTGTATACTCGTACACGGGAAGATTCTGCATAACAGCAGGCAGAAGCGTAACTCCCCTTGCCTGTGCAACATCGATGCCCGTGGTGATGTTAGTGTTGAAGAACAGCTTTTCCACCGCCACTTCATCGGGGCGGTAATGCTCGATAAGCCCCTGCATATCAAGGTAGATGACTCTCAGGCGTTTGAGGAACTCCATATCTGAGGGGGTCTTGATGGTTCCTGCCTTTATGGGAGTGAAGTGCCCGTGGCTGTATTCAACCACGCCATAGCCGACTATACCATAGCCGGGGTCGATGCCCATAATCCTCAAAATGCTTCCTCCTCGCCGTAAAAGGGTACAATTCTTCATATTAACAATTAATTATAGCATACTTTTATAATAATTGCAAGTGCGAGGGCGCTTAATAATGGGCGAAAAGGGCTTGATTTATTGGTTATTCTGATGTTTTGGGCTTGTGGGGGTCTGGGAGTTGTATTGCTTTTGGGTGCATACCTCCGCGAAGATCATCAAGTCTCTGCCACTATACAGTATAACACGCCGCTTCATATGCCGTGGTCATAGTCAGGGCTGCCTGCCATCGTGCGCATAAAGGCAAATCTTTTGATACTCGTTTTTGGTGAACGCATCCCGTGAGTTCTTTTTTGGGAATTGACCTTTCACTATCAGTGTTTTTGGTGCAAAAGTTGTACGTTTTTGTACAACTCTTGCAGAAATATGTCCGGGTTAAATTTAAAAACAGTTGTTTGCACATGATATGGTATGGGACATTGTACAAAAGATACAATTTATTGGCACATCGAGGCTCTTGCAAAAACATCCGTTCGAAATCAGTCGCATATCAAAAATTGTTGTTTGGATGTTGACCTAAAAAAACTTTATCTTGCAAATATTCGGGATCCTCATTTTGTAATTATTTTTACAAATTATAATTTTATTTCATGGCCGATAATGTTGTAAAATCACGCCAGCGGCGCATGGAGAAAAGATCAGTGAAAACAGTGTCGTCAAATTGCTGTACGGATTTACGGACTAAAATCAGGGAATTAATTTGTACTTAAATTTACATAAAATCGCGCTGTTTGGGGCTGATGTCCATTCAATCGTACTTGTTTTCAGCAAAAATAATTGTTTTTATATATTGATAGATAGCTGAAAAATTCATATTTATAGGGATATTTTGTGTAATTTACAAAAATTTTCTCGAATTTTCAAAAAAAGGGTTCACCACCTATTGATTTTTTGAGAATTGTGTGGTACAATAATAGGGTCTAAAAAGCTTAAGTTAATTTTAAGCTTTGTCTGAACGGCATCACCTCTCACAGTAGAGCACGGGCGTTTTACTTTATCAAAGACGCACGCCGCTCCAAATCGTGCTGTCGGTAAGGACTTAGTATTGATTTTTTTAGTCGGCAATATGTCGGCATTCGCGTTATTGCGCTATTAAAAAAATTGCAGGAGTCGGCGGGCGGCAAGAGATATACAATCTACCGGCTCTCAAGGAGTGTATTGTTTTGGAGAAGTTCTTTATCAGGGGAGGTCATCCCCTTAAAGGCACAGTGTACATCAGTGGTGCTAAAAATGCCGCAGTTGCACTGGTCGCCGCTACTATTTTATGCGATGAACCCTGTACGCTTGAAAACGTTCCCGCTATAAGCGATATCACTAAATGTCTTGATATCCTCAAAAGCATGGGCGCTGTTGTAAGGATGGAAAAAGAGGGTGTCATTTATATCGACACCAGCACCATCACCACAACGAAAGTCCCCTACAAGCTGGCGGAAACAATGAGAGCGTCCAGTTATTTTCTGGGCACATTGTTGGGAAGATTCCACGAGGCTTTTGTTCCCATGCCCGGCGGATGCTATCTGGGCGACAGACCCATAGACCAGCATCTTAAAGCCTTCAAGGCTCTCGGCGCTACCGATGAGGTCGTCAGAGGAGCTAACTATGTCAAGGCTGACAAGCTTGTGGGCAACCAGATCTACTTTGATTTTGTTACCGTTGGCGCTACGATGAACGCTATCTTTGCGGCTGTTAAGGCTAAGGGTCAGACCATCATCGAGAATGCGGCTAAGGAGCCTCACATAGTCGATGTGGCTAATTTCCTTAACTCCATGGGTGCTGATATCAGAGGTGCAGGCACCGACGTCATCAAGATCAGGGGTGTTGACTATCTGCACGGCACAACTTACGCTACTATCCCCGACCAGATCGAAGCAGGCACTTACATGGTGGCTGCTGCCGCTACAAAGGGCGATGTTGTCATTGCCAATGTTATACCCAAGCATCTTGAATCCATCACCGCAAAGCTGCGCAAGTGTGGCGTTTGCGTCGAGGAGAACGACGAGAGCGTTCATGTCTGGGTAGACTCTCCTCTTATGAATACAACTGTAAAAACTCAGCCTCACCCCGGCTTCCCTACCGATATGCAGCCTCAGTTCTCAACTCTGCTGACTATGGCACAGGGTACCAGCAAGGTGACTGAGGAGATCTTCAACAACAGATTCAGATACGTTGCCGAACTGCGCAAGATGGGTGCTGATGTATCCGTCGAGGGCGGAAAAGTGGCGATAATACAGGGTGTTCCCACATTGAAGGGTGCTCCTGTACAGGCTACCGACCTCAGAGCGGGTGCCGCACTGGTTATCGCAGGTCTGGCGGCTGACGGTCTGACAGAGATCGACAATATACATTACATCGAGCGCGGTTACGAGCACATCGACGAAAAGCTTCGCGAACTTGGTGCTGATATCACCCGCGTTATCGTGCCCGATAATGAGCACGTTGAAATGAGCAGCTGATAAAAACAAGTCCCTCCGCCTTGCGGCAGAGGGGCTTTATTGATGTTATCAGGCTTGGACAAATTATCCGCGGGGATATTAACCCTCAGGGCTGAAATTGTCCTTACCTACGCCGCACAGAGGACATACGAAATCATCGGGTACAGCGTCCCACTCAGTACCTGCGGGTACTCCGTTATCGGGTGCGCCCTCAGCGGGGTCATAGATATAGCCGCAAATGTTACATACGTATTTCATAGAAATACCTCCTTAATAAAATTTTTATAAGTATAACATAAATTATCAGAAATTGCAAGAGGTTTCAAATAAAAATTTACAGCAGGTGATGAGATGTTCGATCATAAAAATATTGACGGGATAGAAATACTGAAAGAAAAAATACCATCTGAGCTTCAATACTGGCATTTTTTCGGAAACATTGAAGAGATGCATTATTGTTCCCGGGCGATAGACGAGTTTTACTGCGATTACACCAACACTATCACAATGCTGCTGACCAACTCTGACAAGCGATACAGAATAGAACTGAACCTTTACAACATTCGTGGCGATCTGCATTTCGATATGGCTAACGGCTTTTTTAGCGGATTCACGATAGATGAATTTTCAACTTCGGCGAGCGATAACCATTTTCATCTGTATTCCTGCGAGCAAGATATCGGGTTCGACCTGTATTGTGAGAAGATCCGTGCTGTGCTGAAAGAATAGCAATAAATCGAATAAAAATCACCCGAAAAAGAAAGGAGAAAACCATGCATCTGTTCATTTCCGACCTTGACGGTACTCTGCTGGATAAAAATGCCGAGCTGCCTGCCGAGACAACAGCCGATCTCAACGAACTTATCTCAGAGGGTATGGCATTTACCGTGGCAACAGCCCGCAGTCCCGCTTCTGTGGGCATAATTCTCAAAGACCTTGACCTCAGACTTCCGCTGATACTTATGAACGGCGTACTGATATTCGACCCTGTTAAAAAGGATTTCGATGTGATAAACAAGCTTAGCGATACCGCTGTAGCAAAGGTACTGAAACTCCGCCTTGAACTGAACCTTGCGCCCTTCATGTACCGTATGCAGGATAATGTTATGACCACCGCTTATGACAATCTTATCAACAATACCATGCATGAGTTTTATGAGGAAAGAGTGCAGAGGTACGGCAAGAATTTCTGTCATACGGACAGGCTTGAAAACCTCGCAGATGACGTGATATACTTCTGCTTCATCGACTGCCGCGAAAAGCTTCAGCCGATGTACGACGCACTAAAAGACGACAGCGATATAAAGCTTGCATACTACCCCGATATTTACGGCGAAGAGTGGTATCTGGAAGTTTTCAGCGCAAATGCCTCAAAGGAGGCAGGAGTGAGGTATCTCCGTGAAAAGCTGGGCTGTACTAAGATAACGGCTTTCGGCGACAACCTCAATGACCTGCCAATGTTCGATGCGGCAGACGAAAAAATAGCCGTCGGCAACGCTGCACCTCAGCTGAAAACAGCGGCTGACAAGATAATAGGCGCCAACACCGAGAACGGTGTGGCAAAATATCTCAAGGAGGTTTTCAATGGCTAGGATGTACCCCCTCTTCTCATCGAGCAGCGGAAACTGCACTTACATAGGGAACGAAAAGGCAGGCATACTCGTGGATGCGGGAGTAAGCTGCAAAAAGATATGCACGGCTCTCGGCAACGCGGGTATAGATACCTCTGCTGTTCGGGCGGTGCTTGTCACACACACTCACACCGACCATATCGCGGGGCTGAAAGTTCTGACAAAGAAGCTGAAAGTGCCTGTTTACTCCCTTGCGGGGAATCTTGAACTTCTTGCGGCGAACGACAAGGTCTGCGAGGGGTGCAAAATGGAAGAGCTTTGCGAAGACACGGCGGATATCGGTGGTTTCGGGGTCACGGCTTTCAGGACACCTCATGATACTCCCGTAAGCTGCGGTTACAGGATAACTGTTCCCGGCGGGGCTGACTGCGCTGTCTGCACCGACCTCGGTACTGTGACGGATGATATTCACGAACAGCTGGCGAAGTGCAGGCTGGTACTTCTGGAATCGAATTACGACCCGAAGATGCTGAGGTACGGTCCCTATCCCCCCGATTTACAGGCGAGGATAGCTTCGGAGCGGGGGCATCTTTCAAACGGCGACTGCGGCAGAGAACTTGTACGTCTGGTCAAGGCGGGAGTTTACAGCTTTGTGCTGGGGCACATAAGTCAGCACAACAACACGCCTGCTTTGGCGGAAAACAGCGCTGTTAAGGCGCTTTGCGGCTATGTGCGGGGAGAGGATTATCTTCTGGCGGCGGCAAAGCCCGAGGGCACAGGAAGGGCGGTGGTCTTTTAATGCTGAGAGTGAATCTTATAACTGTGGGCAAGCTGAAAGAAAAGTACTGGCGTGACGCGGCGGCTGAGTACGTGAAGCGTCTGGGGGCTTTCTGCAAGATAGAGATAGTGGAGCTGAATGAGTATCGGCTTTCCGATGAGCCGTCAGCCAAGGAGATAGAGGCGGCACTGGAAAGCGAGGCGGCTTCCATGGAGAAGTACCTGAATGCCAACGGCGCGTATAACATCGCAATGTGTATCGAGGGCAAACAGCTGACCAGCGAAGAGCTTTCTTTGGCTATGACAGACTGCGGCACCCGCGGATATTCAACGCTGAACTTCATCATCGGCTCGTCCTTTGGCATAGCTCCATCGGTAAAGCAGAGAGCGGACATGAAGCTTTCCATGTCGAAGATGACATTCCCCCATCAGCTGGCGCGGATACTTCTGCTGGAACAGG
Source organism: Hominimerdicola alba (assembly GCF_900109655.1). Classification (GTDB taxonomy): domain Bacteria; phylum Bacillota; class Clostridia; order Oscillospirales; family Ruminococcaceae; genus Hominimerdicola; species Hominimerdicola alba_B. The sequence continues at coordinate 89,052 of NZ_FOAT01000006.1, read as the reverse complement.
TATACAGGGGTTTTCAGATAGCCAAGGGCTCGAAATACCACAAATGAATTCATAGCAATAAAAGCGCAGCGTTATTGCGTTCATTAATTCAAAATTATTGTCAGGGTCGAGAGAACGGCTTCTACAAAACAGCCATTAATATTTAGACTAAAAAAAGACACTTTCGTTTTGGGCGAAAGTGTCTTCTTTCTATTTAAGAGAGGATAATGCCTTTTTTCAGGAGTTCCTTGCCCAGTTTTTTCTTGCGGCGGGCGAGGATATTTTCCACCTTTTTGGGTTTTAATCCGTGCATATCGGCGATATCTTTGACGGCGAGACGGAAGTAGTATCTGTCTATAAATATCTCGCGGTCGGGAGATGGCATCTCGCGGATAGTTTCGGCGATGATGCGCATATTCTCCTTTTTAGCGGCTTCGTCCTCGTAGTCGATATCGATGCCGAGGTCATTTTCCTTTTCTGAGATATCGTCTGTATTTGCGTGGCGGGCGATGCTTCTGCGCTTGTCCTCGGCACAGCATTTCGCCAGCATACTTATGTAACCTTTAAGGCTTCGTTTTTCCGTATCTATGGAAGACCTGTTGCGCCACACCTTGAAGAAGGTATCCTGCACGGCTTCCTCGACATCGGCGCTGCCCCTGACCGACTGGGAGATTATGAAGCTCACTAGGGTCTTATATTTTGCCATCAAAGCATCGAGGGCTGAGTTATCATTTTGCTGCATCAGAGCCAGAATCTCTTCATCGGACATGGGTTCACCGCCTTTCTTTTAGTATTTTCTGTTTATTATTTTTCTTTAGGTGTCTTAATAACAGCTGAACCTACGTGAACTGCCTTTACCTTTAAAGAATCAAATGGAGTGTCAATGGAGTTGATTATAACAAAACATCCTTTTTTATTATCAACATCGTCGGTATTCATGAAATGCATATTGCTGAAATTTAAGCTTTCTATTGTGCCATCATCATATTCCAGCTTGATGAAATCAATATCGCGCTCAGCTTCATATGAACTATCATTAAGCTGAAGCTTCAAAGCCTTTTCCAGATCTGATTTCAATTCATCACTGTCTGTATCACCAAATATACTGAGCATTAATTGGCAGTTCGAAATCTCTAATTCTTTAACAGAATAATTCAGATATTCCGGCTCTGTCCCGGAACCATCATGAAAATCCCATTTTCCGATTTCGTCAGCTTTAAAGCCAATTTCCGGGAAGAGGTATTCAATATTATCCATGATCTGCTCTTCGGTAATTTCCGCTTCAAATCTGCCTTTATATGTGGTGTCACCCTTTTTCAGTGTATCCAGTATAACACGCAGACGCATCTCATCTTCATCGTCATTTTCTTCGTAGTCATCACCATATATGGCTGATTCCGAATCAAAACTTACCGTGAAAACTGCTTTATCTTTGCTTACAGTTTTTTCTATGTCTATGTAATCGGACAGCGACTTATCTCCTGCATAAAGCTCGAGGGATAAACATTCAAGCTGCTCGTCATCCAGAACACTGCCGTCCTTTGTCTGAACTGCAATATCTATTTTACAGATAGGATAGCAATAACGTACATCGCTTAAACGGATATCAAAATCCTCAAAACCGTCCTTTGTCTCCCCGACTTTGCTATCCATGAGTACCACATAATCCTTTACAAGCTCGTAATCATAGCCCTTTGATTCATATATCATTCTTGCAAACTCTTCGTTTTTCTGTTTTTCTTCATTTGAAATTTCTGACGAACTGTTTCCACTAAAGACATCACCAAGTTTGAATTCGGCGGTGAAAACACCTTCGAGCGGATCATCGTACATATCCATATACAAATAATTCACTTCAAAATGTACCGTACTGTCAGCATTAAGGACCTCAGATGCATCGGGATGATCTTCATAAGGATCGTATGCTTCTTTGTACACGGTGTTATCCAGATCAACCGTTTGCATACCGATCGCCTTATCACCATAGATATGCATAGAAAATCCTTCACTGCCGCCTGACAGCATATAGCCGTCTATAACAATATCGCCTTTATAATCGATATCCTCCATATCCTTCGGGAAATCGCTGCCGTCCTTGGTCTGCATTGCAACAAGTACGCTGTATTCACTGCCATTGACCAGAACGCCGGGCACCCAGAGATCGTAATCATCAAAGCCCTCGGTGACTGTACCGAGCTTGCTGTTCATGATATGCAAGCCATCACCCATTGTGGTGATATCCATGTCAATGTCTTCAAAGAAGCGCTTAGCTAATTCATAGTTTAATTCTTCTTCGGGACTGCGTTCCTTTACTGCAGTGTCCTCGGCATCAGTGGTTACTGTGCTGCTGTCTTGCTTGTTTCCCGGTTCGGGGATATCGTTGCCCCTGTAATGCATCGCACCTGCCACAGCTACAGCCGCACAGGCTGCTATCGCTATGGCTGCCGGGGCTTTGTTCTTTATTTTAGCTTTGCTGTTCTGCACATTGATTTTTGTATTATTTTCTTCGCTGAAATTCATATCAAGACCTCCCGTCATCTCTTCAAGGGGGATGTCCTTTAGAAGTTCTGTTAAATTTTTCATTAGGTATCCTCCTTTTCTTCGTTCTGAAAGATCTTTCATATACATATACGGCGGATATCAGGATATCACTCACTTTTTTGAAAAATATTTTTTCAAATAAAAAAGCGTGTACCCGCTTGTAACGGATACACGCATATTATCTGAAAATTAGTTGCCGTACTTAGCGGTATTTACTCTGATACCAACGCCCATAGTGGAAGCAACAGTGATGCTCTTCAGATACTGACCCTTTGCAGCTGCAGGCTTAGCCTTAACTACTGCGTCAACGAGAGTATTGAAGTTCTGCTCCAGCTTCTCTACGCCGAAGGAAGCCTTACCGATGGGGCAGTGAATGATGTTGGTCTTGTCGAGTCTGTACTCGATCTTACCAGCCTTTGCATCAGTTACAGCCTTTGCAACATCGGGAGTAACAGTACCAGCCTTGGGGTTAGGCATCAGACCACGGGGACCGAGGACCTTACCGAGTCTACCAACAACGCCCATCATATCGGGAGAAGCGATAACTACGTCGAAATCCATCCAGTTTTCCTTGGTGATCTTATCAACGAACTCCATGCCGCCTGCATACTCAGCGCCAGCTGCCTTTGCAGCCTCGATCTTGTCTTCCTTGCAGAATACCAGAACTCTTACCTTCTTACCGGTACCGTTAGGGAGAACAACAGCGCCTCTGACCTGCTGGTCAGCGTGTCTGGAGTCAACGCCCAGACGGATGTGGAGCTCGATGGTCTCATCGAACTTAGCCTTTGCATTGTTAGCAGCCAGCTCAAGAGCCTCAACTGCATCGTACTGCTTAGCCTTGTCAACTACCTTAGCAGCGTCAACATACTTCTTTCCGTGCTTCATTCTTTATTCCTCCCCTCAGTCCTCAACTACAACGCCCATAGATCTGCAGGTACCTGCGATCATGCTCATAGCAGTGTCGATGTTAGCTGCGTTGAGGTCGGGCATCTTCTGCTCAGCGATCTGTCTAACCTGATCCTTGGTGATAGTTGCAACCTTGGTCTTGTTAGGAACGCCGGAACCGGACTCGATCTTGCAAGCCTTCTTGATCAGAACTGCTGCAGGAGGAGTCTTGGTGATGAATGTGAATGATCTGTCAGCATATACAGTGATTACAACAGGGATGATAAGACCGATATCGTTCTTGGTTCTCTCGTTGAAATCCTTTGTGAATGCCATAATGTTAACGCCGTGCTGACCCAGTGCAGGACCAACAGGGGGAGCAGGAGTTGCCTTTCCTGCGGGGATCTGAAGCTTGATATAGCCTACTACCTTCTGTGCCATTATATTGCACCTCCATAATTAAGTGGTAAGGCGAGCCTTGCGGCTCTCCCACGTTTCCGGAAGCTTAACTTCCTCATGCTTACTAGCGGGGGATCTCACCCCATACTGTTCGTTATCAGTCCTCTTTCCTCAGCTGAGTGAGGGGCAGTGTTACTGATGTTTCTCTGCCGAACATAGACACTGTTACATCTGCCGCAGCATTTTCAAGGTCAAGGGCGGAAACTGTACCGCTCATGCCATCGAAGGAACCGCCCACCATGGTAACATCGTCACCAACAGCGATATCGGTTCTGACTGTCTGCGTGCCCGTATCAACGCCGAGAGCCTCAACTTCCCTGTCGGAAAGGGGCACAGGCTTGCTTCCGGGGCCTACAAATCCTGTAACACCTCTGGTATTCCTTACTATATACCAGCTGTCATCTGTAAGGACCATCTTCACCAGCACATAGCTGGGGAACAGCTTCTTTTCTGCTTCAACGGTCTTTTCACCCTTTATCTCGGTGACGGTCTCCATAGGGATCCTCACTTCGGGGATAAGATCGTGGAGCTTACGGTTTTCAACGACCTTTTCAATATTCTGGGCTACCTTATTCTCATAGCCGGAATAGGTGTGTACAACATACCACTTTGCTTCTTCTGCCATGCTTAAACCTCCATATTGATGTCGTTCATACCGTCACAGGCATTTAGCCTGAACCCAGACTGATCAGCTTGCTTATTGCATAGCTCAGTCCAGTATCGACTGCGAAAAGGAACAGACCTACTACTGACATTACTACAAGTACAACACCCGTATTATTAACGACCTGCTGTCTTGTGGGCCATACGACCTTTTTCAGCTCAGCGCGAAGTTCTTTGAAATACTTTCCTGCTCCGCCCTTCTTCTTTTCCTCTTTCGCATCCTTCTTTTTAGACTTTGTGTCCTTAGCGTCCTTAGCCATAGCTAACTCCTTTCAGAATCACTTAGTCTCTTTGTGAAGAGTGTGCTTCTTGCAGAACTTGCAGTACTTATTCATCTCAAGTCTGTCAGGGTCATTCTTCTTGTTCTTCTTGGTGTTGTAGTTTCTCTGCTTGCACTCTGTGCACGCGAGTGTGATCTTAACTCTCATTTCGGCACCTCCTGACGAAATTTATACCCCTCAAAGAACGGTTGGGGTACGTCTTTGCCTCCCTCATGCGCATTTAAGCGCAAATGCCGCACCTTACGGCATTCTGAGGTAACTTATGATTTTCTGCCTCCGTTTTTTTCGGCGCAAAAAAATAGACCTCATAAAGAGGTACACATATTATAACATATAGCAGGGGCGTTGTCAAGTGTCGCACAGGATATTATGTAAAAAAAATGTAAATTCTAGCGTTCTTTTTTACAAAAGTGTTCCTAATATAAATAAGAATTTGTTAAATTGAAATCCACCAGCACACGCCATATTTGTCAATAATGGTAGCACAGCATTTACTCCATGGAAGTTCTCCGATAGGTTTGATAATTACACCGCCGTCGCTCAAAACTTGAAAAGCATTATAAACGGCTTCTTCAGTTCCCATTTCAAAAACGTTAAAAGTCATGGTTTCCCACTTATATTTATGTACTACATCTATATCACAAGGATTTTTCGCTTCCGCCAATGCCAAAAAACCTTCCCCGCTTACAGATAACTCGCAGTGTTCATAAGCTGTGTTATCCTCGTTCATAAATTTACGAGTTATTTCTGCGCCAAAAGCTTTACAGTATGTTTCAGCTGCTTCAAAACTGTTTTTTACATATACTTGTGTATAATTCTTCATCGCGACCTCCGCAAATCCCGATTTATCTTATCTACAACACAAAAGTAAAAAGGGACAATTATAATTTTCTTGTGGATAACATCTGCGTATCTGCGCGGTTTTAACCTCACGAAATAATTTTGTAAAGTTTTTTATGATTGTCATTTAACTATCACATTTGCGGGTATAATGAATATTGTCAGAGGATGTACATTAGTCCTGTAATACATTATATTACAGACCGACCAGTTTGTCAAGGAGGGCGTTTGATTGAACGGATATAACGGCGGCGGATATCCGCCTTATGATGATAACAGAACACCCTCGGTACAGCAGCCCTATGTGAACCGCGAAAGCTTCGGCGAGACGCAGAATTACGTTCCTCAGGGTATGGCACATGAGTACTCCTATCAGCCTGCAGGCAAGAAAGGCTCGGCGGGCAAAAAGATACTCACTGCTTTTGTTGCAGTGCTGGGCGTATCGGCTATCGCAGTGACCTCCATTGTAGGTTACAGGATAGTTACGGACAGGGACGGCGTTTTTCCTGCCGGCCGAAATAATGCAGCAGGCAAAGAAGTAGCAGACACCGAGACTGTTGATCCTTCGGCAGCTTCTATCAACAGGAGCAATCTGCCTACGCTGGAACAGCTGGCGGCACCCGACGATGCCATGAAGATACCCGATATCATCAGCAAGATGACTCCCTCGGTGGTGGGCATAAGCTGTATCACTAATCAGGGCATAGCTACCGGTTCGGGCATAATCCTCAGTGAGGACGGATACATCATCACCAATGCACACGTAATTAAGGACGCACAGTCCATATCGGTAGTGCTTCCCCCTTATTACGGAAACGGCGATGAAAATCAGGACGAACTGACTTACACCGCAGTGAATGTGGGCAAGGACACACAGACAGATCTTGCGGTGCTTAAAATTGAAAAAACCGATCTTGTCAAGGCGGAGATAGGAAGATCTTCCGATGTACAGGTGGGTGAGCTTGCAATAGTTATAGGAAATCCCCTTGGACTTGACCTGGCGAACACCGCTACTTCGGGAATAATCTCCGCTAAGGACAGGACGATAACCGTTGAAGATATAACCATGAAGGTATTTCAGACCGACGCTTCCATAAACGGAGGAAACTCGGGCGGTGCGCTGATAAATGCTTACGGGCAGGTAGTCGGGATAACCTCGGCTAAGGTTGCATCGGCTGAGGTTGAAGGTCTGGGATTTGCGATACCCATAGATGACGCTCTGCCAATAGTCAGCGACCTTATGAGCTACGGCTATGTAACAGGCAGGCCGAGCCTTGGCATAACAGGCGCTGATGTTAAATCCGCATACTCCACTTACTACGGCATACCTCAGGGATTCCTGGTAAAGACTGTAACTGAGGGCAGCGGTGCACAGGCTGCTGGTCTTAAAGAGAACGACATCATCATCGCTATCGATGATACTATAATAAACGGCATAGTTCAGCTGAACGATGTCAAGAACAAGCACAAACCCGGCGACACGGTGACACTGACAGTCTACCGCAGCAGCCGAAAGATAAATATAGACGTTGTACTTGACGAAGCTACAGGCGAAACTGCTGTCACAGAAAACAACGACACCCGCCGCGGCAATGACTACTACAACAATTACAACGACTATGACGATTATTACTACGACCCTTTCAGTTTTTTCGGAGGGTTCTGACAAAGCATTCTTCTAATCATTTTTCATATTCTTTACTTCCGGGAAAGGGCTGCACAAACGTGCGGCTCTTTTCTTTTGCATATGCAAAATACTGCCATCCCATTTGCACATCACTTCATATGCCGGAATAATAATAATGAATCTGACCATCCCTTTACCACACCACTTAATATTCCGTATCAGCAGGGATATATTATGTTGACATTATCTTTTCCCCCGCCTTCGGCGAGGGAAAAGATAACCGCCATACTCTCATTATATTCCTTTGTACGCTGTTAAATCAGGTGTGTCGGCTGGATAGCCATAATAATGAATTCTGCCAAAGTGAAAGGACAGCCGATATGTATCAGCTGTCCTTTCGGGTTTATGATATTACAAAAGGTCATGTGGGTATTTCAAACCAGAATGTAGTGCCCTTGCCCTCTTCCGAGCGGACACCGAAGGGGAAATCGTGGCATTTCAGTATCTCCTTGCATATTGCAAGCCCCAGACCTGTGCCTACCACATCACGCTTGACTTTGGCATCGCGGTAATACCTGTCGAACACCTTGGGCAGAAGTTCTTTTGCTATGCCCTTGCCGTTGTCAGATACTTCGATGCGCACCGATTTTTCGGAGTTTATCTGCTTGATGCGGATCACCTTATGATCCCCTGTGTAGTTTATCGCGTTATTTATGAAGTTATAGATGACCTGATCCAGTTTATCGGGGTCGGCATCTATCTGCCTGTCCTCGTCGGGTTCGTACTTCATATCGTAGCCGTTCTGTTCGATGACGAGCTGATATCTCGTCATGCAGTCGTTTATCTTATCGACTATGGAGAACTTGCGGCGGTTGAGTTCCATATTTCCGCTTTCCAGCTTTGAAAGCTCCAGCAGGTTGTTTACGAGATTCGAGAGCCTGTCGGCTTCATCGATTATGACCTGCACGTGCTCAGCCCTTTTTACGGGGTTATCTCCCGAAAGATCGCGTATCATCTCTGCATAGGCTTTTACCATTGTCAAAGGTGTGCGGAGATCGTGGGAGATATTTGCTATCAGGTCTTTTCTCAGGTCGCTGACCTTGCGTATCTCATTTTTGGCATCGTTCAGGACTTCTGCCAGTTTTTCAGCTTCCTTATAGCCCTTGCCCTTGAATTCAACATCGAAGTCGCCCTCGCCGAAGCGCTTGGCTGTCTTGGTGATGCTGACTATGGGTCGGCTGAGCCTCATGGCGGCTAATGTGCCGACTATTATGGCAAGCTCAAATAGGATTATGGAAATGAACATCAGCTGTTCCCTGATTATCTTAACCGTTGAATCTATGGGTTCGATGGTGGATTCGATGAACAGGTAAGCCTGATCTTCCGAATCATCGGTATAGATCTTGGCGCAGTATATCATTTCCTTGACATTGAGATCGTCATTATCAAAGGTGACTGTATAGCAGTTATCCGATGCTTTTTCAAGAGAGCTTTTCAGCTCGAATATATACATCGAATAATGGTTCTCTATATCATCGTAGAGTTTTGAATAGGAGCCCAGATTGTTCTCGGAAGTAAGGGGGTTGCCGTCAACGTCCGTTATGACTATGCACATACTGTTTTCGTAGGCGACAGTCCTGTTGATATGACCCTGCTCCTCGGTGCCGTATGCCTGTATGATGCGGTTAGCCTCGCGGCTTATATTATTGACTTTTGCGGACTTGTAGTAATTGTACAAGAAAACGTACTGTCCCAGCCACAGCACCACAAGTATCACTATGGCAAAGAGCACAAAGTATATCCAGACAAAGGTCTGCATACTGCGCTTGCCCCTGCGGATATCCCTTACGGTCTTCCGCAGACCTGCCGGCTTTTTACTGGATCTTTTCAAACTTATACCCCATTCCTCTCAGGGTAACGATAAGATTGCGGTATGGTCCGAGAGAGTTTCTCAGCATCTTGATGTGAGTATCGATGGTCCTGTCATCGCCGTAGAAATCAAAGCCCCATACTTCTTCAAGAAGCTTTTCTCTTGAAAGGGCGATATTCATATTTCTCACCAGATAGAAGAGGAGATCGTACTCCTTTGGGGTCATGGAGACCTTTTCGCCGTCTATCTTTACTTCCCTTGCGGTGAAGTTTATCTCAAGTCCCTGATACTTTATGATATCCTCGGTAGTACGTGAAGCTTTTGCGCGATTGAGTACTGCCCTGACTCTCGCCATGAGCTCCTTGGGTGAAAAAGGCTTGACCATATAGTCGTCGATGCCTATCTCAAAGCCGAAAAGCTTGTCGTACTCCTCGCCCCTTGCAGAGAGCATTATCACGGGTATCTTCTTGATCTTCTGTATCTCCTTGCAGGCGGAATATCCGTCAAGTCGGGGCATCATGATATCCATTATGATGATATCGAAATCATCGCTCTTTACCATTTCCACAGCTTCCATGCCGTCTGCTGCTTCGGCTACTTCATAGCCCTCAAATTCAGCGTACTCCTTGATGATGGTACGTATCTTCGCCTCATCGTCAACTGCCAGTATCTTTGCCATCAGTTGTCAGCTCCTTTTCAGAGGTCCGCAAAGAGCGGACATTTTTTCCTAAAAATATGATAATCCTGAAATGTGTATTCTGCGTGACCGAACATTGTTAACGGCATAATAATTATTGTTCGCCACCTTTTATGCGCGGTGCGATATAGCTCCTTATCTCATGGAATTTTCCATGCTCAAACGGCAGAGGTCTGCCGTCCTCACCTTTCAATGCGCGGGTCTTGCTTTTAAAGCTGTATTCTGCCGCCTTTGCGGTTATCTTCAAAGTCTCGATATAATACGGTGCTTCCCTGAGCATGAGAGTCTCCACATACTCATGGCTGACCTCGGCTTTTTCGATATCCTGATATAGGAAAACATACTTTTTCCACCACACGCTCACCCGCAGAGCATCTTCATCGGCGCTTATGCCGCAGGGCACACACGCCGCTAAACGCAGTGAGACTATGTGAAGCACTACTGCGATACCAAGTATCACCATTCCCGCAAACGTAGAATCGAACACCACCGCCACTATGACAGGGATAAGCACCATTGCCGCCGCGCCAAAGACAGCAACAGACAGATAATATTCACTTTTAAATGTAAATTTTTTTTTCATAATGATCCCTGCCATCTGTTTAAAAATCGCCCCCGCTTTCAAAGCAGGGGCGATAAGCTGTCATTGAACTTGACTTTCATAGCCTTCATCGTAGTAAGCGCTGTCTTCGCTTTCAGCATCAGTTTCGGTGCCGCCGTTAGGGTCATCCACTGTGACGCCCATCTCTTCGGCGAGCTGCTGCTGTGAAACACCGTCGGGAGAATCATCATAGTTCGATGTTACCCCTAAGTATTCCTCCAGACACAATCCCTTTGATGTGATCTCTTTTGCAATATCAACACCTACGTACCTTATGTGCCATGACTCATACTCATACCCCGTAATAGCCTCTTTCCCCTTCGGGAAACGTATAATGAAACCGTAATCCGCGCAATGTGCAGCGAGCCACCTTGCTTCGGCGGTATCGCTGAATGAGAAGTCCGTTGAATTGACGTCAAAGCACAGTCCCGACTGATGTTCGGAATGTCCGGGACGTGAAGATACCCTGTCCGCCTCGGCAACTCCCCTGCTCAGGGCATAGTTGTAATACAGCATATACTGCTCGTCATAGCTGCGGTATCCCGAATTGACGTAGAGGTACAGCCCGTCATTGAAGGCTGCCGCCGTCATATCATCGAACGCCGCCTGAGCTGCAGTGCTTATGCCCGGCGCATAATCACGTGGCAGAGGGTAGGTCTTGTTGACGATGAGTATACCGTCAACGTAGGTAAGTCCGTCCACATTCTGTATCTTATGTCCGACCTCGGGCTGCTGCTCATCCTGAGAACTGTCCGTATCTTCTTCATGCACTGTCGGCTTCACGACCTTGCTTTCTGTCGCTTTTGCTTTTGCCTGCTTTTCATCCCGCTTTTTGCGGTATGATGCGTAGCAGCCCCTGCAGAGTATGAACACAAGGACTACAGCTACTATCAGAGCCAGAGTACGGTTGCGCTTTATGCGTCTGCGCTCGGCTGCACGCCGTCTGTCCCTGATTCGCTGCCTTATCATCTCCTCACGGGCTTTTTCCTCGGGAGATAGTTCATATCTTGACAGGTCATAGTTATCTATGATAGATTCCAGTCCTTTAACAGCACGCTCCTCCTCGGGAACGTTTCTGTTATCATTTTCGATCATATCTTCCTCACTGTTTCCGCTCCCCTAAAGGATACTTGCCGGGGCAGCGTTCTCCATGCACTTCATTTTACTTCATTATTTTAACATACCGAACAGAAAAAATCAAGTCGAAAGCAGTAAATGGTGAGGTATTTTGATATTTATTTGTGGTTTATTCACACATTGTAAACACAAATTGTTGACAATCACCCAATTTTTCCAGATACTGCCAGTTTGACCACCTTATAAGCGCCGTCATAGATGCCTGCATTTTTCGCGGTGATGATATTCTCACACATTTTTTCGATGATATCGCCGTTATGCTGGATAAGCTTCATCATGCCACAGGTCTCGGCGGGGGTTGAACATTCGTAGGTGCCGTCGCCTATCTCTGCCGCACGTATAGCGCCCCAGGCTTCGTGACCGCCCACTCGCTTTATCATCAGTTTTGGTATGGGATAGAAAGCCAGCTCGCTGGGCTTGGTGATAAGCACATCGGAACAGCGCATGAGAAGATTGGTGGAATATACCGCCGCAAAGATATCGCTGTGACAGAATGCGTGTATGCCGAAAACTTCGCCGTCTATCGCCTGATTTGCAAACTCGGAAGTCTCGATGAAATCGTCGAAATGCTCGGTCACATAGGGCATCATGTGGGGCATCTCGGTCTTCAGCTGTTCCCAGACCTTTTTATGGTCGCCCACATTTATAAAGAGAGTGGCTTTCGCCTTTTTGATATAGGGGAGCATTCTTCTTATCATGGATACAAATATCTCCTTCTGAGCACCTGCGCCGCCTACGGACATCAGCCAGCGGACAGCCTTGCCATTCTGCGCCCTTTCGATACGCTTTGCGCAGTCGTATTCGATATTGCTGACAAGTTCGTGGTCGATATACTGACCTGTATACACTATGGAATCCTCGGGCATAGGCTTGAGTATGCGGTGCTTATCCATGCCGCGGAGTGCACGGTAGCCCAGATATGCAGATGGCGTCTGGACGGTATGGACTGCGCCCTCGGAGAGGTGAAGAGCCATTGGCCAGTTATCGGGGATAGCGTTGACCACATGGGTGAGACCTGCGTGTATCGCAGCCTGCGAGGGCCATACGTGGGTAGCAACATAGGGGATATCCTTGGGCAAGTCGCGGAAAACAGGAGTCATCAGCTCGGCAGTCTTCTGGTCGGAGCAGTTATAGGTCAGCTGACGGAAACCCTCGCTGTTCAGGGGTTCCCACAGAAGCTTATTAAATAGTACCGACTTCTGGGATATCCGTGAACCCAGAGAGTACAGCTGATTCTGACCCGCTATGACCTTGCCGCAGGTGGTACCGCTGAAAGAACAGAGATCGAACCAATAAGGGTCATACCCCATTGAGCGTGCGGCGGAAGCTATCGCCATAGAAATACGATAGTGACCGAAGCCCATCCTGATATTGCCGATGACAAGGCTCTTGTCATTGAACTCAACACCTGTCTTGCCTGATATTTTGAGTTCCCGAACACCTAAAGGCTCACCTATGGCGGGGGCAGGAGCGTCTGTGAGGTGGTACACCCTGTCCATATCACTGCCGTACTTTTTAATGAACTTCTCCTTGCCCTTGACTGCTTTTCTGTATGCCGATGCGGACATCTGATTGCCGAATATGACTTTTGATCTTTCCATAGCTGTACCTCCATTGTGCGGTCTGCGGGGACACGGCAGGATCTGTTATTGCCGTTTTCCCGAACTTAAACGTTTCACGATTGTGCCTGTTGCAGAAAAATGTGTCGTAAATTTTAATATTTTCATGAACCTCTTGACAAATGTCGGTTTGTGTGATAGACTATCTATCAGTTGATAGTAAGTCTATCACATTTAAGGAGGTTTGTCAAGTGGGTAATGAGATTTGTTCCGATTTTTCAAGAAAAAATTTAAAAGTCCAGCGCACTGACCGCGCAGTTCTCACTGCCGCACAGCTTTTTCTCGAGCACGGCATTGAAGAGATAAAGATGACAGACATAGCAGATGCAAGCGGGGTGGGAGTGGCTACCCTCTATCGTTATTTCGGCACAAAGCCCCATATGGTGACAGAGGTAATGACATATCTCTGGGACGAGATAAACGAGCTTTTTGCAGGGGTATTCGATTCGAGGGAATTCATGCAGCAGCCCGGCATCAAGCAGATAAGCGACCTTATGCGTATGTATCTGGTGCTGTACGAAGCCCACAGCGATTTCATGCGGCTTCTCGGTGAGTTCGATACATATATAGTAAGAGAGCAGATAGCCAAGGAAGACTTACAGAAATATGAGAGTTCAATAATAAACTTTTATCCTGTACTGGTGAGGGCTTATGAAAAGGGTCTGAAAGACGGCACGGTGCGTAGGGTGGATAATTTTAAGATGTATTATCTGACCTATGCTCACGCACTGCTGGAGCTTTGCAAGAAGTTCGTCAAGGGTGAGCTTCTGCCATCGGACAGGAGCGAATACGCCATGACGGAGCTTGAATTGCTTATAGAATCGGGTGTCAGCTTTTTCAGCACAAAATAGATCGGGCAGACTGGTTCATACCGATAGGGGGCTTTAATATGGAGAACAAGAAGATAGCTTCGAACAAGATACTCTGGATATTCGCAGTCGGTCAGCTGGGGTGGTCAACTCTGGCAGGTATAATCACGAACTGGCTGGTAAAATTCTATGAACCCGATACCCTACCCGAGGGTCACAGCTATTTCACCCCCCAGGGCAGGATAGTGCTGGGACTTCTGACTGCGCTGGGCGTTATCACCGCGGCGGGACGTCTTTTCGACGCTGTGACCGACCCTTACATCGCAGGAAAATCAGACGGTTTCAAACATCGTCTGGGCAGGCGCATACCTTTTATGAGGGTTGCTGCTATACCCTTCGGTGTTATGACAGTGCTGATATTCACCCTGCCTTTCAAGGGTGAAAGCTACGGCAACTTCGGACTTCTGTTTTTGTTCTGTATGCTGTTCTACCTTTGCATGACAGCTTACTGCACGCCTTACAACGCACTTATCCCCGAACTTGGCAGAACTCAGGAGACGAGGATAAATCTTTCTACTTATATTTCGGTGACTTACTTCTTCGGTTCGGGAATATCCTATCTTGTGCCGAATATCGCGGGATTATTCTCGGGAGCTATGGGCTACACCAACAGTTTCAGGCTGACGGTGGGCATACTTTCGGCAGTGGCTGTGGTATGTATGCTGGTGCCCGCTTTCCTGATAGATGAGAACGCCTATGCTGACACCACACCTACCGAGGGCACTGCTTTCGGTTCACTGATGGCTACTTTCAGGAACGGCGATTTCCGCACATTCGTGGCTTCGGACATATTCTACTGGATAGGTCTTACAATGTTCCAAACAGGACTTCCCTTCTATATCACCACACTGCTGGGACTTTCGGAAAACTGGGCTTTCCCCATGTTTGCGGCTATGACTTTCTTCTCGCTGCTGTGCTATGCGCCTGTAAACATCTTCGCGAAAAAGATGGGTAAGAAGAAGCTTATCGCCTTTGCGTTCATGTTCTTCTCGGTGACTTTTCTTGTTACTGCACTGGCAGGCATACTGCCAATACCGGGTGTGGCTTACGGATTCATCATAGCTGTTCTGGCGGCTGTACCTATGGCTATACTTGGCATACTGCCGCAGGCTGTTGTAGCTGATATCTCGGAAGCTGACAAGATAGAAACAGGCGAGAGCCGTCAGGGTATGTTCTATGCCGCAAGAACTTTCGCTTTTAAAATGGGACAGTCGCTGGCTATGCTGCTGTTCACAAGTATCAAGACCATAAATTCGGAAGTGCCTTCGGGCGAGAGCGGCTACGGTCTGGGACTGAGGATAACCGCAATACTTGCTACCGTGCTTTGTCTTATCGGCGGATTCATATTCTTCCGATACAACGAAAAGGACGTTATCGCAAAGCTTGAAAGCACCAACAGGGAGGGCTGACGATGCTGAGGTTCAAACACATAAAATTCGCCTATATCGCAGGCGGAAAGGTATACTCTGTTACCACTGACAAAACAGTGGAGAACCAGCGCGTCAAGCTGACGGTCACGAACGAGAACGGTGTTATATCGGCTTCGGTGAGTTCTGTGACACCTATTGAACTGCTGAGACTTTCGGCGGAATTTGAGTACGATTTCAAAAGTGTCAGCCGCGTGTATCTCAACGGATATCAGTCCTGGACGGACAGTATTGAACATCCGATAAATGGCAGGCTTCACGGTGTTGACCATATCCCGAAACCAATCGCTGACAAGTACGCATTCTCGCAGTACGGCGATTACACATTCACAAAATACAGCCTGAAAAAGGGCGTTATGCACGGTTTCAGCTACGGATATATACGCAATTACGATGTATACGACTTTATAGGTTCGCTGAACGAGGACAGCGGTTTCACAACTATCCGCACGGACTGCGCCGCAGGCAGAGTGCTGGCTTTCAAGGAATGCAGTGAACTTCATATCACTGACAGTTTTGAGGGTCTGAAGCTGTACATCGGCAGAGGCAGCGAAGAGGAAGTCTTTGACAAGTGGTTCGGGCTGATGGGCATGGAAAAGCGGGATATCCCGAGGATACAAGGCTACACCAGCTGGTACAGGCACTATCAGGATATCAGCGAGGAGATACTCACGAAAGACCTTGAACAAAGCGATCTGGGGGCTGAGGATATCTTTCAGATAGACGACGGCTGGCAGACGGCTGTTGGTGACTGGCTGAGCATCGACGAGAAGAAATTCCCCAACGGCATAAAAGCTATGACCGACAAGATGGCTGAACTCGGAAAAGGCAAGGCAGGACTTTGGCTTGCACCTTTCGTATGCGAGGAAAAGTCGGAGCTTTTCAAAAATCACAAGGACTGGCTCCTGAAAGACAAAAACGGCAAAGTCGTCAAGGGCGGAAGCAACTGGTCGGGATTCTATGCGCTGGATATCTACAACGAGGGATTCCGCGCTTATCTTAAAGAAGTATTCGATACTATTATAAATAAGTGGGGTTTCAACAGACTGCTGAAACTGGATTTTCTGTACGCTGCCTGCATAGTCCCCCGCAGTGACAAGACCCGCGGCATGGTAATGGCAGATGCTATGAAGCTTTTGCGTGAGCTGGCGGGCAAAGTGGAGATACTGGGCTGTGGTATGCCCCTGGCTTCGGCTTTCGGCAGAGTTGAATACTGTCGCGTGGGTTGTGATGTCAGCCTTGACTGGGACGATAAACCCTACATGAAGCTGATGCACCGCGAAAGACCCAGCACAAGGAACTGCATACTGAACTCGGTTTTCAGAAGGCAGCTGGACGGCAGAGCATTCGGGTGCGACCCCGATGTATATCTACTGCGTGACACCGAGACCACCATGACCTCGGCACAGCGGAGATGTCTGGCGGAGATAAACGCTCTGACAGGCAGTGTATGGTTCACATCGGATAACGCCGAAGACTACGGCGACGATCAGAAAAAGATGTACGAGAACGCATCAGCGCTATTCGGATGCAAAGTTATCTCAGCCGAGCTCAAAGGAAAAGAGCTTGTATTGCAGATACTTCATGACGGCAAAAAGGAGCTTCGCAGTTACGAATTAAAGGATATTCCCGAACTGCCTGTAAAAAAGCTTATGCCGTGACAATATTAAAATAGCAATTCTTCACCTCCTAAATTTCTCGGTTACCCGCCCGCAGGTGCTGTCTTAACGGACACATCTGCGGGCGGGATCATTTTTACGTACATAAAAAAGCATGACCGCTCTAGCAAAGAACGATCATGTCATTAAAATTCTTAGTTCATACTTCAGAGAAATCTATCACCCTATCGCAAATCTCCAGCGCAGCAGGACGATGTGTCACGATCACGACCGTCTTGTCGGTCATACTGCGCAGATTCTTGAGAAGCTGCTTTTCCGTATCGGAATCGAGGGCGGAGGTCGCTTCGTCAAGCAGCAGAATCGGGCTGTCTGAATAGATCGCCCTTGCTATCGCTATTCTCTGCATCTGTCCCTCCGAAAGACCTGTGCCGCGCTCGCCAAGCAGGGTATCTATGCCTCCGTCAAGCTCCGATACAAAATCATCAGCGCAGGCGATATGCAAAGCACGGTTGATACGTTCGTCGTTCTGCTTATCCGTCTTGTCGGCAAATGCGACTACCTCACGGATAGTGCCCGACATCAGCTGATTGCCTTGCGGAACATAGGCGAACAGCCTGTGCCATTCGGCAGAAAGCGTTTTTTCACCGTCCGTATCAAGCAGATAACGCTCACCGCGGTCAAGCTTGTAAATACTCATGAGTAGTTTCAGCACCGTTGATTTGCCGCAGCCGCTGTGTCCCGTGAATGCCACATACTCGCCCTTGCCGATCTCAATGCTGATGTTTTTAAGTACGATAGGCTGATTATCTTTGGTCAGGTCTTTGATACTGTCAACCGCGGGATAATATGTAAAATCGGCATTTTTCAGACCAAAAGACTTTAACTTGTCGGAGTAATATTCCTTGACTGTATCAATATCGAGAGCCGTTTTCTCACTGTCGTTGGCAAAAGTCTCTATCTCCATAAGCCGCTCTGCACTTGCTGTCATTGCATAGAATCTCGGCAGATAGCCTGTGATGTTGGCAAAGGGCGACTGTATCTGTGATATCAGCTGTGTTATCGCGGTAAGAGTACCATAGCTTATCGTGCCGAGGAGTATACCGTAACCGCAGTAGCACACACCGAAAAGATACATTCCGTTCATGGCAATCCCGAAGCCGATATTGCAGAAGTTGGAGAAGTGGTTTTTCTTCATTCGTGCGAACTTGTGTGCCTGCATTTTGTTGACAGCTTCATCTTCCGTCTGCTGTTCGGCAGCAAAAGAACGTATCATCATCATACTGCCGATATGCTCCTGTAAAAATATCCTTAGCTTGCCGTCACGTTCCTGCACCTGCTTGTGGAGCTTTTTCAGCACCTTGCGGAAAGCGTAGGTGAAACCGATAAGAATCAATCCGCAGGGCAGGAGAACGCAGGCAAACCGCCAATCAAGCACGATCATCATAATGACAGCGCTTATCAGCTTTACCACCATTCCCACCAGTCCGGGGAGTATCTCCACATAGGCATTTGCTACAACTACCGTGTCATTGGTCAGCCTGTTCAGCCATTCGCCCGAATGGACGGCATTGACGCTTGCAAAATCCTTCCTCAGGATATTCCGCATGAGCCGCGCCTTGAAAATATTCTCAAAAGTCGATTTTGAAAGCTCATTCAGCCAGCGCAAGACAGCCCGCATTCCTATCTGCACAAGAACAAGCAATGCGGTCAGCAGGACGTAGTGCCAAAATCCTGCCTTGTTATGAGCCGTTGCGCTGTCAACGATATTCCGCAGCAGCAGTGCATAAAGCACTCCGCTTGCGCCGTTGAGAGCCTGAACCAGCATCAGTGCGAGGATATACAGTTTTTTCCCTTCGGGGACGGCATAGAGCCATTTTATCGCATTGTTTTTCATCTTATTTCTCCGGAGATCTAACAGCAAACGGCAGACAGCCGAAGCCGCCTGCCGTCAAATGCTTGGTTTTAGCGTTCAGAAATCATTATTCTTCTTCGACAACTTCTTCAAGCGGACCGCCCGATGACACTATAACATCTGCACAGTCAAAATGAATGATCTCCATTTCGGGTTTCTGCATTTTCTTTTCCATATTTACTCTCCTGACTTTTTATGCTTTCCGATTTTATGATTATCCCACTGACACACCATACTAAACGACCTTTTGATGAATAATATTCGTTATTATACCGGTGCAGGAAACAGTGGGCTAAATGGATAACCATATTTCATTTAGTAAACATATCTGTATATTTACTTCGATATTTCCACATGAATAAAAAGTGTAATTTTTGTAACCTTTTTAGTATTGTATCATATATGTTCATGAGTGTCAAGCGTTATCAGCGGGATAATTTGTTAGGAGCGCCTTTTTTTGCCGTGATGGGCAGTATATTTCTTACATATTATGGTAATTCTGAGATTTCTCTGGTAAATATGCATAAAAGCCGCGAAACAATTTTGTTTGGTATTCTTTCCTCAAAAAACTCTGCCGCGGTTGACAGCGGCGGGAAAATGTTATATAATATAACAGTCGGTTTATTGGATAAAAGCATAAAAGCGTTAAAACTTTAATGCAATGACCATGAGCCGTCAAATATTTTAAGGAAGTGTTCATATTGGTATTAAGATGGATCATTCTTGTGGTGTACCTTATGCTGATGATAGGTATCGGCGCGTACTACCGCAAAAAGACAGCGAATGTTAATGACTTCGTCCTCGGCGGCAGAGGTCTAGGCCCCTGGTTCACGGCTTTCGCTTACGGTACTTCGTATTTCTCGGCTGTTATATTCGTGGGATACGCAGGAAAATTCGGCTGGGCTTACGGTGTGGCTTCGACATGGGTCGGCATAGGCAATGCGATAATCGGTTCGCTGATGGCTTGGCTGATACTCGGCAAGCGCACACGTACCATGACAAAGCATCTGGACGCTAAGACTATGCCCGAGTTCTTTGAATTCAGATACAACTCAAAGACTCTGAAAACGGTGTCAGCACTGATAATCTTCATATTCCTTATCCCCTACACCGCATCTGTTTACAACGGTCTTTCTAGACTGTTCGAGAAGAGTTTCCACATTGATTATGAATGGTGCATAGTGGCTATGGCTGTGTTCACCGCGATATACGTTATCATGGGCGGATACAAGGCTACTGCCCTCAACGATTTCATTCAGGGCATAATCATGCTGATAGGAATTGCAGCTGTTGTTGTGGCTGTGCTTAAAGTAAACGGCGGATTCTCGGGCTCCATGGAGGCTATGGGCGCTATCCCCGATGCAAAGGGCAACACAGGCGTGTTCAACTCGATAATAGGCCCCGACCCCATAAACCTGATAGGCGTTGTTATACTGACTTCTCTCGGTACATGGGGACTTCCTCAGATGGTACAGAAGTTTTATGCAATCAAGGACGACAAGTCCGTTGTTACAGGTACTGTAGTTTCCACCATATTCGCTGTTGTAGTTGCAGGCGGCTGTTACTTCCTGGGCGGTTTCGGCAGACTGTTCATGGAGAAGAACGAGAAAGGTGAGCCCATTGATGGCTTTGACGCTATCGTTCCTACTATGATGGATTCTCTGCCCAGTGCACTTTTCGCACTGATAATCGTGCTGGTGCTTTCGGCTTCCATGTCTACACTGTCTTCACTGGTTCTGACTTCCAGCTCGACACTGACCATCGACCTTATCAAGCCCCTTAAAAAGAACATGAACGAAAAGGAAGAAGTACGCATCATGCGTATATTCATCGCAGTGTTCCTGCTGATATCCGTTGCTATCGCAGTATACTCTCTGCGCGGCGCAAAGCAGGATGCTATGGTGATATCCTCACTGATGGGCATAAGCTGGGGCGCACTGGCAGGCGCATTCCTCGCACCTTTCATGTACGGTCTATTCTGTAAAGGCGTTACCAAGGCGGCTGTTATGGCAAGCTTCATCTGCGGTGTTGGCATAACTGTTGTTCATATGCTGATATACACCTTTGGTGTCATCCCCGATGCTCCCAAGACACTTGGCGGTCTGACACTGGCATCCCCTGTTAACGCAGGTGCTTTCGCAATGCTGTTCGGTCTGATAGTTGTTCCTGTTGTGAGCCTTTTCACAAAGTCTAATGACGAGGACAAAAAAGCTACCGAAGCTGCATTTGAGTGCTACACCAAGTAAGACACTCTTGAAATCCCCTGAGGATTATGCTATGATAAGAACAGCGGAAGTGCTGTTCACATCTATACGATACATGAGCCACGGCAGTTTTCCCGCTGCCGCGGCTTTTTTTGTATATATCGAGAAAACCCCGTAAATACGGACTTGCCACGATAGTTAACGCAATTGTTATCCTGCGTGGACAGTTTTCCTGCGAGCGTTGGTAGACTTCTCCGGGCTGAAATGATATCATTATCCCATCAGCTGAAGCGCGAGAGCTTCACAAAATTTCAGGAGGGATCAATGATGAAAACAAACAGTATCGCTATCGGGAAGATCAAGTATCAAAGCAAGGCGGGAAGCTTTTTCAAAAGTATATCACCCTTCAACAACAAAAAGGATATACCCACAAGGCTGTTCATTATCAAAAATCTGCTGGCATACCTGCTGTGCAATATTGGCGGAATGGTCATCGGTACGGCTATCGTTGTGCTGATACACTATCCGCTGGGGAAAGACCCTTTGAAAGGCGAGGCTTTTGAGGGTTACGCGGGTCTGCTTTTTACGATGCTTAACTATTTTCTGCCATCTTTGTTTGTGATGTTTTACTGGCGGGTCATCGGGAAGAAGAAGCTTTCGGAGATGTACGTCAAAAGGGGCGTGTACTATTTTATAGGCTGTTTCGTCGGCGGAGTGCTTGTGACATTATGCGCAGGGCTGATACTGCTCACCGGTGCTGTAAAGGTCAGCGGACTGACATCCCATCCCGACTATCTCGCGATAGCGCTGAACGGTGGTGTTTGGGCTTTTCAGAGTTTTCACGAGGAGATACTTTGCAGAGGTCTGGCATTCTCATGTTTAAAGGACAAGCTGGGAGTACCTGCGGCATTTGCGCTGAGTACCGCGGCCTTTACTATACCTCACCTGAGTTCTATGAAAGGTGCGGGTGTAGTAGTCACGGCGGCGGGCATCGTGAATCTGATGCTTATATCGGCAATATTCACACTTATCATGCTTCTGACTGAAAGTCTGTGGGCTGCCTGCGGTGCGCATTTTCTGTGGAATTTCTTCCTGGGTAATATATTTGGGCTGACTGTCAGCGGAGCAGTATCGGAATCACCTGCGCTCATCAGTGCCGAGAGTGTTGGCAGGAATGTCCTGAACGGTGGCATCTTCGGCATTGAAGCGAGCATTATCACAACAATGGTACTCGCGGCATGTACGGCAGTGCTGTTCTTTGCATGGCGCAAGAAGAATATGGAAAAAGCCACTGTATCGGCGTGATATGGTGCATAATGGAACAATGATGAAAGGAGAAACAGTCATGGACTTTAATAATAAACTTTACGAGCTGAGAAAGCAGAAAGGTCTGTCACAGGAAGAACTTGCCAATCGTCTGAACGTTTCAAGACAGACTATCTCTAAATGGGAAGTTGGGGATTCTACTCCCGATATGGAAAAGCTGGTAGCTATCAGCGATCTGTTCGGTATTTCACTGGATGAATTGGTGCTCAACAAAGCTCCCGAGGCGGAAACTGCCCATGAAGCACCCGTGCAGACCGCAGGGGCAGAGATGTACCATGATATAAAGAAACACGTCCTCACCGAGGGAAACAAGAAGAAAGCCAAGAAAGGCTTGAAGATAGCCGCTATCGCTGCGGGTGTGATACTTCTGATAGATATTATCAGCTTTGCTGTATATGTTGCTATAAACGGGTTCCCGAAATGAGGGCTCAGGGATATATTAATAGAAATCAAAAAGGCTGCGCAGGATCGTATTCTGCGCAGCCTTCGAGGTAAAGAAGAAAAACCTGAATGCTTATTTATTACCCAAGGGGCTTTTAGTAGGATCCGACATCCTCGTAAATACGATCGTTGACATCGTCTGTTTCATCAGAGAGGATGTCCTGTGCGTCTTTCAGGAAGTCATTAAGCTTATCGGGCGGGATAATAAATGATACGTTATAATCTCTCCTATCTCCGAAATCAATGTTGTTGGAGATAGTATTATCATCTGACAGGCTTATGTACACATTTACATTGTCGCTCGGTACGGCTTCATTTTTATAAACTCCGCCAAACATCATATCAAGGAAAGCCTCTGTACTTCTGTTTTCAAGGGTATAGTATTCATCAATGAGTTTATTCAGCTTTTCGAGCTTATCATCAAGCTCGGATTTCTTGATCTCATTTCCGTGATATCCGCTTAAGAAAACGGTATCATCATTGTAGGGATAATCAGCTTTCCCGCTGACATAGTAATTATCATGGAAAGAGTGTCTGTTCTGTTGCAGATATGAACCATTGGCATACTGCGTAGTTGAGATCTGCATATCTGCGTTATCCCACTTGAATTCTTTCATGCGGAGCTTATAGTGTCCGAAGCCGCCTGTGAAATAGCCTGCTGCCATTATCACAAGGAATATACCAAAGCAAGCCACATACTTCAACAGCCATATCAGGAAAGTCTTCGGGGTGATCTTTGCTCTTGCGGCAACTATCCTTATAACGAGATAGATTATCAGAGCCAGTGTCAGACCTATTCCCCATGATTCAGCATAGGAGAACATCGTGAAGAGGGTGAAAAGTCCCGCGAACATAAAGAGCTCCATGAAAAGGTCGTAGACCATAGGTCTGCCTACCTGTCTGCCGTCACGCTTGCGGTAGATGAAGAATGATGCGAACACCAGCAAGCAGCTTGCTGCCATATTTATACCAAGATATACCCAACTCTCTACCGAACTGAAATCATATCCACTCTCTATGCTTAATGCTATCATGCCGCCGAACATTGCTAAGAATCTGTTACTTATGTCTTCGCTGAAACTTACACTTGAGAAATTATTTGTAATAAAATTGTACACGAGAGTAGGTGTAAGGGTCACGCAGAAAGCTGTTATCATGGAGGTGTAGACACCCTCAGCCTTTGCGCCGCAGCAGCACATACAGAATATGCATATCGAATCAACAAAAAGAGCTTCCGCAAGTACTATACAGTGTATCTTGAACAGGAAACTAAAGGTATCCCCGATCACCGCATGACCTTTCACACAGCCTATCATCAGTACGAAAAGGCTTGCACAAGCTAAAGGTATGAGATGCAGCTTTGCAACTGCCAGGATCTTTGAAAGGAATCTGTCCTTTGCGCTCATGGGCAGTGAGAGCTGTACATCGGCGGTCTGCTTGTTGGTCAGGTCGCTGAACACGCCATATACTGCGAATGCACCGAATGCTGCTGCAACGAACATCAGGAACAGTCCGAAGAAATTGTCATAATTCGGAAATAATATCCAATTGATGTCATCGCTGTCGTAATTTTTCACCGTGAATTCGGAAGCTTCAAACAATGCAGCTGCCACGGTTATTATCAGTATCATCAGCCTTACCTTGCGCCTGTTGCGGCACTCGGCTGCGGCTGCCTTATTTATCTTCTTTAAGTATGTCTGCGCCATAACCTCGCACCTCCAGTTCGTATATGAATATCTCTTCAAGGGTAAGGGGTACTGCTTCAAGCAGCACGGGAGAAAGTCCTCTCAGTCTGGGCATTGAATCTTCTGCACTGCCTCTTACTATCATCTGTGCAACGCTTCCCAGACGTGAGAACTGCATTATCTCCAGTCCTGTCTGCTCTGCCATCTCCCTGGTCATCTGAGCATCTTTAAGAGCCAGCTGTATCTTGCAGAAACCGCTCTTGATCTCGTCTATCTCATCTGCGAATATCAGATGACCCTGATGTATCAGCATCGCTCTGTCGCAGAGCTCGTTTATCTCGGCTACGTTATGGGAGGATACTATCATGGTAGCTCCCCTGTCCATAAGTTCATCGACTATCATGGTCTTTATTATCTTTCTCATGGCGGGGTCAAGACCGTCAAAGGCTTCGTCCAGCATTATGTACTTGGTCTTGCAGCTGAGCGCCGCTACCACCACAGCCTGTCTTTTCATACCCTTTGAGAACTGTGACATTCTCTTGTTCATGGGAAGATCAAGCTTGCTTATCAGCCTGTCGAAGACTTCCTCGGAAAACTCGGGATAGTAGCTTGAATAGTAGTTTTTAAGGTCTTTGAGGGTATAGTTGGCATACTGTATTGTTTCATCGTTAACGAAGAATATCTTACCCTTGGCTTCGGGAGAATCATATACCTCGATGCCGTCTATCTTTATGCTGCCCGAGCTGCAGGGATATACTCCGCATATCATTCTCATCAGCGTGGATTTGCCTGCGCCGTTTGAACCCAGAAAGCCGTATATGCACCCCTCGGGTATCTCGATGGAGATATGATCGAGAGCGATGAAATTTTCTTTTTCATCCTTGCTCTTTTCAAACACCATCATGACGTCTTTGATATCTATCATTTGTTATCCTCCTTTTGCAAAGCGTCCAGTCTTTCTTTCAGCTCAGTGACGGTCACTCCCGCCCTTATAGCCGCGGACGCCGCAGAATCAAAATCTTCAAACAGCTTTCGCTCGATATGCCCTTTCTGCTTGGCTACAAAGCAGCCCTTGCCCGCCACGGAATATATTATACCATCATGTTCAAGCCTGCTGTAAGCCTTTGCCACGGTATTGGGATTAAGTCCAAGTTCCTTTGCCAGGGATCTTGCGCCCGGGAGCTTGTCATTTTCCTGCAAAGCACCGCTGCCGATAAGCTCAGCGAATCCCTTGCATATCTGCTCGTATATGGGCACTCTGCCTGTAAGGTCTATATTTATCAAGAGCTTTCCTCCTCTCGGAAATGTTTTTGTTGTCTCATTATATGCTGTATTTATTCAAATGCGGTTTATGCCCCCGACGTTCTCTATATCTATATAACGTCTATACCCGTCGTGGAAATGATCCATTTACCGTCCTCGGGCTGTTTTATCAACCACACCTGTACATTTTCATGTTCATCAAAATCAAATTTGCCACCCATGATCGCCCTGATCGCAACAATAGGTTTTCTTGAAAAGTGATAATCGACCTCAAAGCCCATGCAGTCTTCAACGCCGCATTCTTTCTCAAACATACCCATTTCAATTAGCTTATCTATGACCTCGTCTGTACACACCTCGTCGCCGAGATACCGCACAGAGTCTGTCTGTTTTCCGTTAAGCTCATATGTATTTACGATCTCCTCTACTGCGGCAGATGTTTCTTCTTCGGTATATTTCTCCGAGATCACACTGGCTTCTACCGCATTTTTGCCACAGCCTGTGAGTGTGAATGCCATTGCCGCAGCAACAGCGATCAATACAAGTTTTTTCATATGGTTCTCCTTTTTTTCAGCAGGATATCATTCTGCTGTTGGTTTCCCGGGGATATTGTATTCTGCTATTTCCCAGTCTTCGTCACCTTTTTTTGCTAGATACCATTCGGTATCTGTCAGTATAGTCTTGTCTTCCGAAGAATAGACATCGGCATATATCTTCATGCAATCTGTATAGTTCGTGCCGTTCTCTTTATTTATCTTATCCAGCGCTTCGTTTGAAGCGAACTCATCGCCTGCATATACTCCGTGAACTATGCAGTAACCCTCATATTCCTTATTATCGATAACTATCTCTGCAATATCGGTAACTGCCCAGAGTATATCATCGAATTTATATATTTTTGAATCGCCGGTATTTACGCTTGGAGAAAACGAATATTTATTATCACCATCGTTGTAGAACTCGTTGACTAATTCCCAGTTTTCGCTGCCTGTCCTGGCATAAAGATACGTTACGTCATACTCTTTAAAACGCTCGCTGAAACCTATATCGCGCAAAGCTTCCCATATCGAACGTGGTGTTACAGTACACTTATAGCGGAGATGATATACCATACAATCTATATCATCATATGCAGCTATCTCATTGGTTTCATTGTAGTGATATATCATAGCTTCTCTTTTGTAGAATTCCTGTGAAGACTCGCTGTCGCCCAGATAGGAACTGCTCAAAACAGTGACATGAAGTCTTTCCATAAAGCACTTTATATCTTCTGTAACAGCATCAAAATCCTCATCGGAATATATCGAAGATCCGCCTTTTGTGATCTTATCAATACTGCGGTGTGACGATAAAGCCCAAACAGCTAAAGCTCCACCGATCAGACAAACGACCGCTGCCGCTATCGCTATGATCTTTTTCATATCATGTTTCTCCTTTTGTGCCGACAGCTAAACATCATTCTGCTTTGGATGCTTCGGGAAGATCACATTCCACTACTTCCCATTCGCCGTTCTGCCTTGCCACAAGCCATTCTGTGTCTTTTACGATATCAGCTTTTTCAGCTGAATAAAGATCGGCGTGCATTTTCATACAGCCATCATATTCAGTGCCTTTGCTCTTATTGAGCTTATCCAGTTCTTCTTGAGAAGCGCTTTCATCGCCTACATACCTGATATCGAGCAGTTCGCCCTCAAAGCTTTCCTTATGATCGAACCAGTACTCCATAGCTTCAGCGGCGGCTGTTCTTTCTTTGGCATTATATATATCTGATTCCCATTTTGCAGGTCCGTTCTCATAATCATACTCCGCCGAGCAATCACATATATATTTCCAATCGCCGTTTTCGTCATTTTCAACGATAAAGGCACCAAGGACAGTTGTACCGAAATATCCCTGAAAGCCCTCAATATCAAAAGGATTATCAGCTATTGCCTCAATTATATTAGAGGGTGTTTTCGCGCTGCGCATCTTGACCCTGAATGTAAGGTAATCTCCGCTGATGTCATTGGTATCTTCGCCGTTTTTGTACTTATATATCTTTACATACTTGGCAGTATCGCTGTATGAAATATCCCCCATGAACTGACATTCAAAATTGGATTCTTTTTCTGTGATGCATTTGGTCGTGATACAATTTGCGGCACTTGCAAGTTCCTCAGCGCTGTACACGTCCGATGTACCGTCAATATAAAGATTAGTTCCGCAGCCCGTCATTGTCAGTGCCATGACTGCCGCTGCTGAAAGTGCTATAAACTTTTTCATTTCTCTCTCCTTAGCTGCCGTCACTTTACCTCAACCACCTGAACGCCCGAACAGTCAATCGCTTTTTCGGTGCCGCAATATGCGATGTTGCCGAATTTCTTATCGTTTGTTATCCAACTGATAGTATCATATTCGCTGTTGTCTTTTTTCATTTCCTCAACATACTCATCAACGTATTTTTCGGTATCGAACCAGAAGAATTCAATGTACTCGTCATCTTTTTTTCCGTTGAGAACAGTAATGGTGTCATCGTCTTTTTTTATCTCATCGGTACTTACGTCATAGCCTTTTTTCTCTAAATTCTTTGTCATCTCTGTTACATCGGGGTAATATGTACCTCTGCCGTCCATATAACAGCCCCCGAACATTAGGCTTGATATCACGGCCACTGCTATCATAACATATATATTCTTCATTGTGTTCCTCCCGATAGACCGCAGGCGGCGGGAATAGCTGTCACCGCCGCAAGTGATCTGCTTTTTTTCATTTTTTCTCCTTAGCCGAATTCCGTGATCATTACCTGCCGCGGCTGTTGTTGCTGCTGTCTTTTTTGTTTTCTCCGTTCTTTCGTCCTGCCCTCAGCCTGCATCTGTGTAGCTGACTTCGGCTGTTTCCCAATCTCCGTCGCTTTTTCTTGCCAGCGTTAGATTCATCTTTCTCTCTGAGATATCCACGCAGGCATTTCCGCTGCGGATAGTAGCCTTTATCAGCGCCAGTGGGCTGTATGACTGTCTGTAATCAACTGTGAAGACCATATAGTCGGTGTACCGCTCGTCGTCTCTCAGCCCGAGATCATTATTCAGTGTAGCCAAGGTATCTTCATCCGTGCTTACTTCATCACCATTGTAGTCTATGTTTAAGGTGACACAGTCGATGTCTTTCAGGCTGTTCTTTATATCTGCCTGAGCTTCACAAAAATCCGCTTCGGTGAATACTGTGCTCTGACTTTTCTCTGCTAATTCTTTCTTATTTCCGCAGGCTGTCAGTCCCAGAGCAAAGACCACAGCGGCAGTCAGTGCTATTATCTTTTTCATTTTGTTGTCTCCTGTTCTTTCAGATGCTGCTCTCTTCGTCCTCGTCCATATCCCACTTGCGAACTCTTCTGAATTCCTGTCCTGCAAGCAACAGGCATATCCCAAGTATGCTTACTGCAAATATCATCAACTCTCTCATGTCGTCCTTCCTTTCTGTCCCCGTTTCTTTTATTTATGTGGGGGCTGTCTTGTTGTTTCGTTTCATTCGTCCTGTGTGTACTAGGTGTATTATCTGTCGTAGTACACTTAGAGTTTACCACTCATGCCTTTATTTGTCAATAGGTTAGGTAGATTTTCGGCATATTTCACAATTTAAATATCTATATCCGCTCAATCAATGTGTATTACATACAGAATCATTCATCGTTTTCGGATATTCAGTGTATTACCAAGTGTACTACTGTACTATCTCCGCATTACACACCCCATCGGGTGTACTACTCCGGCAGAACATTATAATAACGGAAACAGGCTGTGTTACGCGGCAAAATTCGATAATTTTACACCTTGACTTGAATGTATAAAAGTATTATAATAGACAGGTAATGTGCCGTCAGCACAGGAATGCGGCGGTTTTATGTATGATTTTGAGGGGGATACTTATGTCTAATAATGTTATTATACTGGCAGGCGGTCAGGGCAAGCGAATGAAGATAAATTCGCCCAAGGCACTTTGCAATGTTGTTGGCGAGCCTATGCTTGAATGGGTAATGAGTGCCTGCGAGGACGCAGGTCTTGACGAGATATGCATCGTAAAGGGCTTTGCCGGCGAACAGATAGATGCTTATGTTGAAAAGAGAACTTCAAAGGCTAAGGTAAGCACTGTATTACAGTCCGAGAGACTGGGTACAGGTCATGCGGTCATGATGGCTGAGGAATTCCTAAAGGCTAATACAGACGGCAATACTCTGGTGCTCTGCGGCGACGCTCCTTTTATCGATGCGGCTACCATAGATGGTGCTTTGAAGCTCCATCTGCAGAAGAACTGCGGTGTTACTGTTGTCACTTCCGTTGTTGAGGACGCTACGGGCTACGGCAGAGTTATCCGTACAAAGCACGGTATCTCAGGTATAGTTGAGCACAAGGACTGCAACGCAGACCAGCTTTCCGTCAAGGAGATAAACTCAGGCTGTTACTGGTTCAAGACAGCTGACCTGCTGGAAGTTCTTTTCGAGATACAGCCCAATAATTCTCAGGGCGAGTACTACCTCACCGACTGCGTTGAGCTTATGATAAACAAGGGCAAGGCGGCTGACGCTTTCATCTCCCTTAACCCCAATGTTGCTCTGGGCGCAAATGACAGACGCGGTCTGCTGAAACTGAACGATATCGCAAGAATGGAGATAATCAACAGATGGCTTGATGACGGCATCGAGTTCACCTGCCTTGACGGCGTATCCGTTGGCAGAAATGTAACCATCGGCAGAGGCACACGCATAGAGGCCGGTACCGAGCTGAGAGGAAATACCGTTATCGGTGAGGACTGCGTTATAGGCAGGAACTGCATACTGGAAAATACCGTTATCGGCAACGGCGTAACGCTTAATAATGTTCAGGCTTATGACGCTGTTGTTGACGACAATGCCAAGATAGGTCCTTTCGTTCAGCTGAGACCCGATTCTCACGTATGCAAGGACGTTAAGATAGGCGATTTCGTAGAGATAAAGAACTCCACCATCGGCGAGGGCACTTCCGTTTCTCACCTTACTTATGTGGGAGATTCGGATGTCGGCAGCAATGTAAACTTCGGCTGCGGCGTGGCTACAGCTAACTATGACGGCGAGAAGAAGTTCCGCACTGTTATCGAGGACAATGCGTTCATCGGCTGCAATACGAATCTGGTTGCGCCCGTATGCATCGGCAGAGGTGCGTACACTGCCGCAGGTTCTACTATCACTGGTGATGTCCCTGCGGATGCCCTGGCGATCGAACGCGGTCAGGCTGTTATCAAGGAAGACTACGCCAAGAAGAAACTGGCTGCCCGCACTAAGAAATTTGAGGACGCTCACAAGGACTGATTTTTAAAACTTAAAAAAATATTAATATGCGCTCACAAAATTTTGTGGGCGCATTTTTATATATATTTGAAGGGGCGCAGGAAAGAAAAACCGCGTATCTGCTTAACAACAGCTGTTATGTTCACGTAAAGTTAATATGAAGCCACTGTAAAATGATGTGATATTCTGCATATCATTTTCAATTCAACCATTGACGAAACTATGTTTTTGTGATATAATATACTCAATTCACTGTGATCAGCGGAAATAGCGCAATTTCTGGCAAGACCACAGCATCATTCATTAGCCTGAGCAACGATTTCAGCTTGCATGATGAACGCAGCAGCTTAACAAATCATAAAGCCGTTCTTACGTATTTTGGTGATGAAAAATAGTTTTAACGGCATCTGTCCCTGCGCTCATAATAATTGATCTGTTCAGGTCGGGTTGTTTATTAAGTACATTTAAGTATGGTCTAATAACATGAAAGGACAGTTGAAAAAGAATATGGACTACAAGAATATGAAATCAAAAAGGATCCTTGCAGGAATGCTCGCTCTGCTGCTGGCTTCCGGCACAGCACCGGTAAACTTCGGCAGTGCACTTACAACAGGTGCTGCCATTGCAGAGGGTATCGGGCCGAAAAATGAGAAGCCGGGAACAGATCACTCTGACAGAAATGAGAAAGCTGAAACTTCAGAGGATATAACAAGCAGCGATGAGACTGAAACTGTTACTGCAGATGAGGACAATACCGCGTCCGAAAGTGTAAACGATTCCAATAACGGCAGCAATACGAACGACACTGAAGCTACTGATTCGGAAACTACAGATCAGGAGACCGCTGACGAAGAAACCACCGACGCTGAAACGACCGATGCAGAGACAACTGATGAGGAAACCACCGATGATGAATCTGTCATAATCATCACACCTGACATTGATATCCCTATCGGTGCTGAGATTTTCATAAACTCCGATGATCATTTCTTTGACGGCAAAACATCTTTAAGGATAGGAAACGTTATATCCGCTGACAGAGCAAAGCTGGATTATGACAGTTATGACCTTCAGTGCGGATACAAATTCATGTTTAATGCTCCTAACAGTTCAGGCAGCTTCACTATCGGCATTGCCAATGAAGACGGTTCGCTGACACCTCTCGGTCTCGTATGCGTAAGCGGCAGCGGCACAAAGAACGATCCTTATATGTTTGAAGCTGTATATAAAAAAGAGGAAAAAAAGAGGAATGCAGGCAGCTTTGTTACAGTCGATTCAATAAAAGAGGCTGTTGAAAAAATGACCGATGTATCTCCGGAAGATGCAAAGGCATGGCTTGCTGCAAACGCTGATGCCATCAAGGCGGCAGAACCGGATTATCATGGCACCTATGATCTGTTTTTCATGTATAAAGGTGATTACTATTGTAAGACCATTACATATAATCATCTTAATGCCGACTACATCACAGCTCACAATTTCAAATGGGATCATATCAACGAAAAATCCTACAAGTCCATCATGTACCAGTGTCTTGGTCAAAAAGAACACATACTTGTCTGGGGCAATGCTGACGAACAGGCACCTGTCACCTACATAAAGACCGAAGCCAAGGAACCTACCTGCACTGAAGCCGGCAACAGCGAATACTACAAGGGTCCTGACAACAAGTACTATAAACTTGAAAATGGTGTATACACCGAGATAGCTGAAAATTCCTGGGTAATTGAAGCCAAAGGTCACAGCTATGGTCAGCCCGAATGGATATGGAACGATGATCTCACCGCAAGCGCTAAGATAGTTTGCGAGGAATGCGGAGATATTGTTTACTTCGAAGCTGATGTGACTTCTAAGGTCATCGCTGAACCTACCTACGCAGCAGATGGTAAGATCATGTATATCGCTGCTATCTTGTTTGAAGACAATGTTTACAGCTGTACAATGACTGTATCTGTACCTAAGTTTGAATTGACTTACGTTGAAGCCGTAGCACCTTCCTGCACCGAGGGCGGAAGTATCGGCTACTGGTACGATGCGTCCAATGACAGGTATTTCACCGATGAGAATGGTGAAAACGAGATAACAAAGGCTGAAACCTTCGTTGAGGCAGTTGGACACACTATGGGCAATAAAGTTATCGAGAACTATGTAAAGCCCACTTATTTGAGCGACGGCGGTTATGATGAAGTGTATTACTGCGTTGTCTGCGGCGAAGAGCTCTTCAGAGAGCATATCGCACTCAGCAAGCTCAAATACAAAGCTCCCGCTTTGACATATACCAAAGCAATAAACGCTGTAAATCTCAGCTGGGCACCGGTAGAAGACGCTGAAAGATACGGTATCGCAGGATA
The DNA here is from genome assembly GCF_900109655.1 of Hominimerdicola alba. GTDB lineage: Bacteria > Bacillota > Clostridia > Oscillospirales > Ruminococcaceae > Hominimerdicola > Hominimerdicola alba_B. The sequence goes on along the minus strand of NZ_FOAT01000006.1, from coordinate 55,463 downwards.
TGTGAACGGCAAGTGGCAGCTGCTGTACAATTGCGAAGATACTTCCTTTGTACTTAACGGACTTACCGAAGGCAGGGAGTATTGGATCGCTGTTATTCCAAAGTGCAACGGCAAGTGGATAACAGACTTCTCCAACGCTATAGTTGTATCCTCCCAGAGCACTGTAGGCAGATATCCTATTCTGTCAGCTGTTGAACACAGCGAAGAGACCCACCAGTTCAGGCTCAGATGGTCTGCGGTAAAGGGCGCTCAGCAGTACGGCGTAGCTGTATATCTCTCGGGCAAATGGCAGATAGTAAAACAGGATATCCCCGCAGAAACTACCTATTTCACTTCGCCCAAGCTCACAGCAGGCCAGACCTACAGAATGGTCATCTGCGCTAAGATAAACGGCAAGTGGGATACAAGCAATATCAACGCAAGATCATTCAGTGTTACTGTACAGCCCGAAGCATCTGTAAATCACGGCAATTATGAAGCCGATGACTTTGTATTCTCGGGAAATGTCTATATCGTCGGCGACTCCACCGTATGCAATTACAAGCCTGAAACCACCGAAAGCAAGGGCAGCTGCGGCTGGGGCATGAAGCTTGGAGAGCAGTTTGAGGGCGTAAATGTCACAAACCTTGCAAGGGCAGGAAGAAGCTCACGCAGTTTCATGAATGATCCCGAGTACAAGATACTGTGTGATTCAATAGGCAAGGGCGATTATCTGTTCATTCAGTTCGGTCACAACGATGAAAGAACAGCTGAACCTCAGCACGCTGCTTATCCTTATCTGGAATTCTCCACACTGGACGGCGAAGGTAAAAATCCCAACGGACAGTACTCCTATGAATGGATGCTGCTTAACAAGTACGTCAAGGTCGCACAGGAAAAGGGCGCAACTGCTGTGCTGGTAACACCTGTATCCAGACGCGCCAAGGACGGTACAGCAATGATCGAGGAACACAAGCAGTATTCCGATGCTGTTGTGGCACTTGGCAAGAAATACAATATCCCCGTTATCGATATGACCACCAAGACCGCAGAGCTTTATAACAAGCTTTACGAAGAGGGCGGTGAGGAAGCAACTGCAGAACTGCACTGCTACCTCGATGAAACAAGGACAACGATAGATAACACACATCTCAGCGTAAAGGGATGTGAGCTGATAGCTGACATACTCGCTGAAGAGACTAAGACCCTTGGTCTGAAGATCTCGGAAAGACTTATCTAAGCTGATCACATATGATCCTCTGTACCGCTTGGTGCAGGGGATCATATTATTTATCAGGAGCTTGCGAGACATAATGAAGCTTGATCGGACATATTTATATAAGCGCAGTATGTTATGATACTGCGCTTTTTTGCTTTTAGGATTTGAGTAAAAAGAGCTTAAAGTTTAATAATATTAATATGAATGCAAAGCAGGACATTTGATAATTATCATTTTGCTTGATAAAAGTCAGATGAAAATTTTGTATGATATGCACAAGAATAATGTGATATTAACCAAAATCGTTGAAAACCACTTGAAAAATCTGCTGAGTATGATATAATATGAAATAGAGAAGTATCCCCTTTTAAAGGGATACTTCCGGGAAGGAGATACGGTGATCGCACCGAGTTTTTTGGTGCGTTTAAGGAAAGGAAAAAAGAATATGAAATTGAAAAACAGCATTTTTGCGGGACTATGCTCGGCGGCTTTGGCAGCGAGTATTATCCCTGTATCTGCTGAGGGAAGTGATACGGTATTCTGCGAGGCAGTTCCGGATAATGTCAGGATACTCGGCAGAACGGTATATAACGATGATTCACTGTGGCTTGCGAACTCCGTTTCGGGCGTTGAATTCACCGTGACAGGCTCACAGGTCACTTTCAATCTGAACGTATCGGGCGACCCGACACGTATCGGGGTATACCTCAATGGTCAGCTTTATCAGAGAGGTCTTATTGGCGGTTCGACAAAAGCCTCTAAAAAGGGCAGTGTGACAGTACCGCTGGCTGATGGCGAGAATACCGTAAAGCTGATCAAGCTTTCGGAATCTATGCAGTCAGAGCTTGGTATCGACAGTATCGAGACCGATAAGGGAGCTTCAATAAAGCCTACTGAGGCTATGGAAAGAAAGCTGGAATTCATCGGTGATTCAATAACCTGCGGATACGGTATCGACCTTCCGCTGAAAGACCCCGACACAGGCAAGAACAACACATTCTCCACCGTAAGCGAGGATGCTTCAAAGACCTATGCATATCAGATTGCTGAGATGTTTGACGCTGATGTGAATTTCTTCTCAATGAGCGGCTGCGGTATCTGGTGCAACTACGGCGGCAACAGAGACCACACGATGGAGAAGTATTACACAAAATCCAGCCTGAACACCTGGAACAGCATATCATCTACGGGATATACGCTGATACAGTCCTTTGACTGGGATTTTGCACAGTATCAGCCCGATTGTATCGTGATAAATCTCGGTACCAACGACTGGTCGTATTTCGGCAGCCATATCGAGGAGACTGACAATTTCGAGGAGAGCTACGCAGATTTCCTTAAAATGGTCAGAGATAACAATCCCGATGCTAAGATCATCTGCACACTGGGTATGATGGGAGCTGATCTCTTCGGCAATATCGAGAGCGCTGTTGATTCCTATAAAACTGAAACAGGTGACGAGGAAGTATACACACTGGAGCTGGAAACTATAGACAAGACTTCGGAGGGTTACGGCGTTGATTATCACCCTATGGCGGCTACAAATACAAGAGTGGCAGCTGAGGAGCTGGGACCGTTCATAGCTGAGATCATGGACTGGAAGCTGGGTACAATGCCTGATGATGGTACGCTGACTCATACTCCCGATGATCTTGTTGTAGGCGAGTATCACGAACAGCGTGAGAACCAGGACGATGAAAGTTCGGCAGCTCCGGAATCTTCCGCGGCTGACAGTTCGGACGCATCTTCGGGAAGCGAGAGTGCTTCTTCCGACAGCAATAATTCTTCAAATCAGACAGGTACCACCACAAATCCCAATAATTCAAATCAGAATCCTACTACAGGTCTGGCAGGCGGCATGGCAATGATCGCTCTTATGGGCGGCGCTGTGATCATGTCGAAACGGAAAGAATGATTGATATATCCACAGGATAAAGCGGTATCTAAGCGGCTATTTAAGGCGAATTCTTCACTTTATGACACGTCATGCACAGTTTATTTCGTTATAGTCACTGTTAAATAATTATTGTGAAAAATTTTCAAAATTACTTGCAATTTTAAAAATAATGTGCTATAATATATTTGTGGATAATTATATAGTTTTTTTCGTGGCTCAGACCATGTGAATTATAGTAAGTATATGATCAGGGAAGGAAGATAGTTATGACATATATGCTCAACAATCTGGATGAAGCTGTTGACAGAAAGTTTCTGGTGACTAAGCCAATGAAAGCTCAGGCTGAGCCTGGTAGTATAATACACGTTCTTGATGTTAAGGACCGTAAAAAGGACGGTTATCTGGTTGAATACCGTGTGACCGACGTTGGTAAGGGATATTCTTTCAGAGATTACGCTGCAAAGTTCAACAATGTCAAGGATTTCTGCAACTGGGCAAGACCTGACAATTTCATAGCAAGACATTATGAGGCTTTTGACCTCAAGGAGATACAGAATTACATCAAGGTAACTGACAGAAGCTTTGTAACTTCTGCTCTGCCGATAATCGCAGTTCTTGCTATCGCACTCTTTGCACTGGGTCTGTTCGTTATCAAGGGCATTGTAGGCATCATCATAGCTGCTGTCGGTACACTTATTGTTTTCGGTGGTGTTTCCTGGTTCTTCCGTTGGCAGAAGAGCCGTGTTAAGCTTAATCTTTACAGTAAGATAAGTTCCGACTGGGGCGTACAATTCAAGTAAGATCAAAGCCATGCAGAATTTTCTGCATGGCTTTTTTTATATCCTCACTCTATCTAACACACCACTTTAATGGATATTTCGATGTATTTTTCGGGCATAAAAAACCGCCGCACCAAATCGGTACGGCGGTGATATTTTTTGATCAGAAACCTGAATCTCTCATCTTCTTCTTGAAGTTTGCATTCATCTTTGCATTCTTCTTTTTCTGCTTAGCTGCCTTGAGCATTTCTTCTCTGCTCATTTCGCCTTCATCATCATCGTCATCGTCAGCAGACACGGGATTTTTGGTCACTGCTTCCGCTGCTTTGATGAGGTCATCTATGCTTTTAGATCTTGCGTTCTGGCTGACAGACGTACTTGTTACTGTCGATGAAGGTATTTCATTGACCTGTACGGATGTCTGACCAACGCCTGGCATTGTTAAAGAAGTCATACCGCCAGCATTCTGAGCCTGGGGATATGTGCCCTGGGGATATGCACCCTGCATCGGCTGCTGCTGCATACCCTGCTGAGGATAGGTACCCTGCATTCCCTGCTGGGGATAACCCATACCCTGCTGAGGATATCCTGCCTGTCTGCCCTGCTGGGGGTAACCCTGCTGCATTCCCTGCTGAGGATAGCCCATACCTTGCTGGGGATAACCGCCCTGCATACCCTGCTGGGGGTAACCCATTCCCTGCTGGGGATAGCCGCCCTGCATACCCTGCTGAGGATAACCCATCCCCTGCTGAGGATAGCCGCTCTGTCTTCCCTGCTGGGGATAGCCTACGCCGCCCTGCTGTGGGAAGCCCATCCCCTGCTGAGGATAACCCTGCTGCATTCCCTGCTGAGGGTAGCCGCCCTGGGGTATATTGAAGCCTGCCGCACCCTGTCTTGTAGCGTCATCGGGCTGATCGAACATGGACTTAACGCCGCTGTCGATAGTCTTGACTTCAGAATCAGGTGCTGCTGCAGCTTCTTCAAAGAAGGGATTGTTGGAATCAACGCTGAATCCGTCTGCAAACTCTGCGGGAGCGCCAACGCTCTCGGTAGTAGCTGCTGCGGTATCAGCTTCGGGAGCAACGTCAACATCAAAGCCGTTCATCAGATCCTCCATGCTGGGTTCAGCTGCGGGAGTCTCTTCTGCGGGTGCTTCTGCTGTTACAGGTATATCTGCGTCAGCAAGAGCTGCTTCGGCAACGGGTGCTTCTTCAGCAACAGGAACGATATCCCTGAGTGCTTTGCTTTCCTCTTCAGAGGTAACAACAGCACAGTCACCATTTGCTGCGTTGGTCTGACCAAGCATTGCCAGACTTACCTTGCCTGTCTCAATTACCTTGGAATCTTTGAACTGCATAGTGATGATGCCCTTTGCAGATGTTCCGTCGCAGTAATCAATGAATCTCTTTACTGCCACTGTTTCTGCGGGAAGTATCTCTACCATGCCGCCCCTTACAGTAACACTTGTTATACCGGTATAAGGCTGGTCATTGCTGTCAACTATTACGCATATTGCTGATTCATTTTCTGAAACATATTCGGGTTTATTATTTGTTATAATCTCAGCATACTGTTTTGCCAGATCGTAAAGCTCCTTGATCTCCATAATCCTTATCAACTGCCTTTCCTGTGAAATTGCTTATAGATCAGCCCTGCTGTGTGAAGAAGCAAAGCTGGTTCTTACCGCTTTCCTTTGCATTGAACATTGCAGTCTCCGCATTTCTGAACAGGTCATCTGCGGTCATTGCGTTCTCCGGGAAGCTTGCTGCACCGTAGCTTGCAGCCACTGTATAGATGTTGCCGCCAATATTGATAGGCTCGCTGAATATTCCGCTTATACCTGCTGCATACTTGAAGATCGCTTCATTAGTCATACCGCTGCCGAGAACGATACCGAACTCGTCACCGCCGATCTTTGCTGCGTATGCCTTATCGCCGCAGTAATTCTGGATCTTATCGGAATACTGCTTCAGCAGTTCATCGCCTATTACGTGACCGAAGTTATCGTTTATACGTCTGAAATCATCGAGATCGATATAGATCATTACGCAGTCGCCGCTCTCTTTGATCTGCTTTTCAAGATTATTCATGAAGCTCTCTCTGTTAGGCATACCTGTCAGCTTATCGTTATAAGCAAGAAACTTCATGGCTTCGCCCTGCTGTTCGATGATACGGTTCTTCTCGATAGCTTCATGGTAGCTCTTCTCGAGTTCTTCGTTCATTCTCTCTGTCTTGCTAGTGTAGAAATAGATAACAGTCGCGATACCCATAGAGATCAGTGTTACGATCAGACCGGGCATTGCATTTGTGCTGTGTATAAGTATCATCTGCACTATCAGTGTAAACAAAGTATTGATACCATTGAGTATCATAGCGGTGATATAACCTTTCTTCTTTGCAAACAGTACCAGCACAACGGTCACAACGACCTGTATCTGAGAGATAACGCCTGCCATAGGATTGTTACCTGATTTCTGTGCTGCGCCTTTAGCCAGCCTTGACTGTACCATTGCACATATCACGTAAACTAATATACCTGCAATGATAATGATCCATGTTCGGTTTTCTTTTTTCTTTTCCATCTTAAATAATTCCCCTATCCACAAAATAGATTTGATCCCTGCAAACTTCCACCCTAGAAGTTTGCGGTGTGAAGCTTAGCTTTTCTTTCAGCTGCGAGCCTCTTGTTTCGGTCGATCATCTCTTTGAGCAGACCCTCTTTTTCTGCTGCAAATTCAACGTCATAAACACAAGCGAGAGATATATCGTCCTCAGTTCCGAAATGTGATCTCTTGGTTATGTTTTTAACGACCGATGCCTCTATCGCAGGTGAATTCACCTGTGATGCGAGTATTACATGATAATCCCTGAAATCGTACTCACTGCCGAAGGAGGTATAAAGTCCGTCGGTAGATGAGAACAGCGCTATAAGGCGCTTATCATCGATGTAGAAGCTTTCAAACATTGAAGCTGCGTTGGCGTTGCACATCGACGATGTGATGTTCGCGGGATTTGCTTCCTCATACTCCATGGGCATTATTGCCTCTCCGTCTTCAAATATAGCCACGAAGCTTCCGTCACCGATCTGGACACCGAAGGTAAATCCATTTCCTGCAACTGCAGCTATAAGCGTAGTACCATAGTACTGCTCGGGGTTTATATTCTCAAACTCCTCAGGAGTAAAAGGCTTTTTCTCAACAGCTGTAACGGGGTGTTCTTCAAGATGTTTCAATACCTTGGTATTCCACGCTGCAATGATCTGTCTCTCGATATTTCTTATTATCATCTTGTGATTTTTCGGCAGGTTCGCTTCAAACGCTTCTGCGTCCTCATAGAACCTGTCTATAGTCTCGATAGTTGCCTCAACGGCACACTGCGAGCCTATATTGCTGCGAAAGTGTTTCTTACTTCCGTGACCGTCTGCCACCACAGCTATAGCGTAACGGTCAGTTATCTTGTGTGCCGAGCTGTCCTGGCAAACTATACCCTTTGCCACATGGCTGGCACCCATAACTGATTGGCTAAAGCCATTAAAAGACATTTCTAAACTACACTCCTTCCGATAACCGTGATTTACCAACCCGTATCGTAAGGAACGTCGCCGCCATCTGTCTGATCTCCAACCAGCTCCTGGATCTGCTGACCGAGCATTCTCTGCTTAGCAGCGTATACATCCTCTTCGTTGAGCTCCTCGTTGGTCTCGTCGGAGAGTGTCATAGACTTACTTCCTATCTGGGAAGCTGTTACTGCGATGATCTTGATCATCGAAGCAAGCTGTCCGCCTGTGTAAGCGTGAACAACTGTATCCTTGGAACCTGTGAACTCAGCGAGCATCTCATCGTTTGCTTCGTCACCGATACCCAGTGCAGCCTTCAGACCGAACTTATACCAGCTGTTTGTCTGAAGTGCCTTCAGACCTGACTTATAGTCATCAGAAGGATAACCGTCGGTCATCAGGAACATTACAGGTGCGAATGACAGTGAAGGCGAGTTCAGGAAGCTGTTTCTGGACATTCTTGCAGCCAGCTCTGTAAATGCAGCGCCCATGCTGGTAACGCCCTGTGCGCCCAGTCTTGCCCACTCAAACTCCTCGATGGAGATAGGAGCGGAGTACATCCACCTTACATCTGTATCGAAAGTCAGTACAGCTACCTTAACATCGGTATCAGCCTCACCAACTTTTCTTATCTCGGGTATGAGCTCTTCCATAACGGTATTGAGCTGACCCATCTTCTTGCCCTTCATGCTTCCTGAAGTATCGATCAGGAAGAATATTACGAGGCTCTTTTTGGATACCGCAGTCGCACCAAGGGGATCATCGTCGTCGAAATCCAGCAGATCGTCGACCGTGGTGTTTTCCTTAACATCAGAATTCATATTATTCATAGATCTATTACGCCCTTTCCTTAAAATTTACATACTAGCCTTGACCTTGCCGAAGTCGACTTCAAGATCTTTCCATATCGGGAAGCCCTTACCCGGCTGTATAGGATAATATTTTCCGTCGGGGAGTTTTGCCTGCCATGTATCCTCGGTACAGTTCTTGATACCGAGCACGCCGGGCTTCAGCTTGTTCTCCACAAGTTCGCCCGCAACAGTCAGGAAATCATCACAATCAGGGTCGATCTCGCATTTGTAGAATCTGCATCCCACATAGAGCGGCATCCTGTTATCCCTGTTATCAAAGCCCAGAGTTGTGAATTCAGCACCGCACTTAGGGCAGCGGAAGGTCTTTTCATCGACCTTTGCAAACATCGAAGTGAAGTTTGTTCTGCCGCATACGCACATGATGATCTCACTTCTCAGGCGGATGAACAGCTTCTGCCATTCATTCTCGATTATACGCTTGTTCGGGTCGGTGATACCCTGTGTGAAAGAGAGTATGAAAGCTTCTCTTATGTACTTGGGATATATCCTCCAGAACTTTATAACATTATCATGTATACCTCTTACAGGTCTGTTAGTAGCATTATCGGGGTCATATACGAACACAGCGTCCTGTCCGTAATGTCTGAGTTCGGAAGACTCGGTCAGGCAAACGTCCTTGACCACCTTCTCGCCCTCCATGGGGTCACCCCTGAACAGCAGCTTGAAGAGCACGACTGCCAGCGAATACTTATCCGTCTGAACATCAGGCTTAGCGATACCCCTTACGACCTCGGGAGCCATATATCCGGGCTTACCGCCGATACCGAAGTTGCTTCCGTCCGGTGCGATGTTATCGCAGTCGCAGACGAGAACGGCACCTGTATTAACGTTGATAAAGAAACCGCCGTCGTTAAGGTCCTGATAGCTCTTGCCCACACGGTGGAGCTGTCTGAAAGCGTTAGCGATATTAATAACAGCGGTCACCATAGCATAAAGGCTCGTGAATCTTACGGGCTGCTTGGTAGCTCTGCCTGTCAGCGGGTCGATGACCAGCTTGTAGGTGTTGAGTATATCCACGAAGGAATCGAAGCTCTCGGGCTTCAGCTCCATGATATAGCCGAAGGTTCCCTGATCGTTCTCCTTGGTCAGATACTTGGGCCACAGGAACTTGTTGCTGGGAGCACCGTCCTGGATATTGTTCTTGATATTCTGTCTGAACTCCTTGGGACGCTTTATCTTATCAACATCATACCATTTAAGCGCCCATTTCTGGGAGTTGAACTCTACGAGGTAAACGATACCCTGACCACCGCTGCCGATGACCTTGAGGACTTTCGCTCTTCCTCCGAATTCCATCTCGACCTCCTGGCCGATCTTCAATTCAACCATCTGATATTTCCTCCGATTTCATCCTTATATTGGCTTCTGCTTCAGTCCAACACCGACTGCTACAGTCTCATAATCGATATTATAAGTCAGGCAATACTTATGTACATAAGAATTGACATAGCAGCGGATCGTAAGCGACGGACAATAAGAGAAAGCATTCTTATCAATGAATTTTACGCTGTCGGGGAGGAACAGCTTTTCAAGCTTTTCACAGCCCGAGAACGCTTCAACGCCGATACTGCTTACGGTATTCGGCACATCAACGACGGTCAGATTTGAGCAGAACTCAAACGTATTATCGGGTATTTCGAGGATACCCTTTGGTATCTTTATCATTGCAAGCTTTCCGCACTGGCTGAATGCACCCTGTTCGATGACCTTCAGTCCTTCGGGAAGCTCGATTCCCTTGAGGTTCTTGCACTCGGAGAATGCATAGTCGCCTATCGCCATCATCGTGGAGGGAAGGGAGATAGATCTCATAAATGTGAATCTGTCAAAACAGAAGCTGTCTATCTTGGTGAATCCCTCAGGTATCACGATATTTCTTGCAAGTCTGTGTCTGCCTGCGTCAGAAGTCTTGAAGATCTTACTGTCGATCTTAAGCTTAGGTCCTTCATCGACCTTTTCCTCTTTTTGGGCTTCTTCCTTCTTTTCTTCCTCTTTCTTGGTCATTGAAGACTGATAAGGCCAGCCGAGAGTATAGGTGAAGCAGGCAAGTACGAACTCAGCTGCATTCTCAGAAACGAAAAGCTCGTTTATCATATAGCTCTTCGCACTCAGCAGAGCGTATTCCCTGTTGGTCTTTTCTTCTTTTACCATATTCTTCAGAACGCCCGCCCTCATGGCATTTACCAGAAGTCTGCGTTCCTTTTCATAACCGTTAAGGTAATCATTCAGGGTAGACACGAACTGAGTAGGATCGTTGATGAGGATACTGCCGTGCTTTTCCATTATAGTTTTAAGGATATGCTGTATCTCAATGGTATTGTCAAAGCCTTCGATATTCTGAGGTGCAGGAGCTCCGCATTCAGGACACTCTATAGCGTTCGGAGGCAGTTCGGCATTACATCTTTCACATTGCATTTTTCTTCTCTCCTGACATTATAAATTTAGTTGACCGACTTTGATATCTCAGGTAAATGACCGCAATTTTCGCTTATAGTCCCCGCAGCACGGATATTGTTCATTCTGCACCCGAAAGATCTGCATAAACTAACGTTTTTTATAACGGCGCCGCCTGCCGCGGCATCGATGTACCAATTTTCTGTTAAAAGACGGTCCGTAAAGGTATTTTTTACATCAAAAAAGTACCCTGATACATTTATTTAAGTATACCACTTTTTGATAAAATTGTCAAGTAAAAATGATATCCTTAAGTCGAAATTTACCGAAGATATACAAATAGAACGTTTTCGGAGTATTTACCGCGAACGTTTTCGGCAAAAAAGGGCGGCAAGTCCCGCAGTTTCGCAGGTCCCGGCCGCCCGATATCAGTATCATCCAACAGAATAAACTGTATTTGAGGAAACGCCTTCCAGAGCATTGACCTGTTCTGCAAGATCTTCAATTGTCTCCTCGGGAGCATCGACAGCAACGCTGATTATGTTGATGCCTCTCTCCCTGTAAGGCACACCCATTCTTCCGATAACGAATCTGCTGTATTCGTGAAGAAGAGCATTAACGCCATCCACGGAAGCGTCTTTTTCGACTATTATCGCTACTATCGCTACTTGTGAAGCCATGGGACATCTTACCTTTCTGTCTGTATTCACGGACGACTTTGACTACTTCTTCTCATTCGCTTTGTGCAGAGTATCGTTAATCTCTTCAACAAGCTTGTTGATCTCACCGATAGAAGTGTCGATAAGACCCGAGCTCTCGTTGGTGACATTAACGTTGTCATCAAGCGCACTGAAAGCTTCGATGGTGGTTTCAAGTATGGTTATCAGCTGACTTACACTGCCTGCATCCATAGTGGAGTTATCGTGACAGAATGCAACGACATTTGTGAGCAGATCCTTTACGACAGCTGCTCTCTCACTGGTCTTGGTGGTGGATTCGCCGATAGTTTCCATATTCTTGAGTATGTTATCAACGCCTTCTTTCAGCTTATCCGAAAGTTCAAGACATTCGTAGGTGATCTCAGCCAGCTTCTCGTGCTGTTCAGCCAGTTCGCTGTGTCTTGCCACCATAACTGATTTAGCGTGTATAACGCAGTTATCAGGTGTATTCAGACCTCTGTAGATAGCGATAGCCATCTCACGGCAGGATCTGTAACCGCAGGCACGGCAGTCGTAGTGCTTCTCATCCTCGGTATGCTGACCCATGCTCTCGTAGATAGGATCCAGCTGCCTCTCGGTAGGAACGGGAGTAGGAGTAACAGGCTTGTAGTTTCTCAGGAAGTCATTGAGCTTCAGTTCATCATCGAACTTCTTCAGCAGCTTATCTTCGCCTCTGCCCATGAATCCACCCTTACGGCGGCTCTTAGCTTCCTTCTCAACTTCCTTCATAGTAAGCATGACATCGAACATGGTCTGGTTGTTATTTGTGCCGGGACCAACGTTGCAACCGAATTCACATGAAAGTACATCGAATACTTCGGGGTGCTTGAAGTCAGGCATCTCGGCATACATATCCAGTTCGGGATATACTTTATTGACACCTTCTGATGTTGTTACATTGATATCGGGATTGTGGAGCCAAAGGTTATCTCTCAGTCCGCCCGGACGGGGGTATATAGCACCGACCTGACCCTGCTGATCATCGAATTTGTACTCATAATCCTCAGCACTTGAAACAGGTATGGATATACCGTTCTTTTCAAAGTAATCATTCAGCTTTCGGAAAGTAACGTTAAAATCAACAAGACCTGTCTCCTCGAATTCATACTTCTTTGCAACACACGGCGACAGCATAGCTATTGGATTGTTTCTGTTCAGATACTTTCTGACATATATAGCAGCGCACGAAACCGGGCTGTGTATAGGTGAAAGGTTAGCCAGCAGCTTAGGCTGATAAGTTTCAACATACTTTACTATCGCAGAGCAAGGCTGTGTTATGATATTTCCGACCTTCTTCTGCTCTATCGCTCTAAGATGAGCCCATGTGCATATATCTGCGCCGAAAGATACATCGTATATGATACATCCCTGCTTGCGGAACCAGTCGAGTATGCCCTTCCACTTTGTGGGGAATACAGACTTGACCGACGGCGAAACGAGGATTATCATCTTATCGCGCTTCATCCTGTTCATGCACTCGTCAGTGTCGTCTATATAATCTCTCGCACCGTGATTACAGCTTACTACACACGCGCCGCAGCCTATGCAGCGGTCGGGATTTATCGATGTTATGAACTTGCCGCCTTCAAGCATCTTGGTTATGTTAGCCTCGGGTGCGGGACATGCCCTGACACAAGCATTACAGCCCACACATTTTTCGGGCTTAACTATAATTAATTCACTCATAAGTTAATACACTCCTTACCAATATATTCCAGTAAAACGGGATCTTATTTTTTCAGCGAATTTGCTTTCTTCATAAGATCTGCCAGATCTACACCGCCTGATTTTTTATCACCGGCGGATTTCTCGGCAGGAACATCTTCGGACTTATCGTCAGCTTTCTCCTCGCCTTTCTTATCACCGTCATTATCCTTGTTCTTGTCACCGCCGATAGCAGCAGCCATCTTAGCCAGCTCATCAAGTCTTGCATTGGACTTCTTTGACTGCTCGGAAGGCTTTCTTGGCTCGGGCGCATCGGGCAGTTCAGCCTCGAAGGTCTCGGGCAGCTTGAATTCGGGAACTCCGCCCTCAGTAAGTTTATTCTCAGTATTTTTCAAAAGCTTTTCAGCTTCTGCACTCTTATCCTTTATGAAAGAGAATACATCATTCAGTTCGGTAAGATGCTTGCCCAGTGCTTCAACATCTTCAAGCATTGCAGCTCTCAGATTATTGGAAGCTACTTTCATCTTCTCAGCAGCATTCTTGGATTCTGCATCGGTCTCGGCTGCTCTCTTTTCAGCCTCATATACTATTTCAGCAGCAGTGTGGTTAGCATCATCGATCATTTCCTTGACGAGCTCCTCTGTCTGCGCCTTCTTTTCATCAGCTTCTTTATTTGCATTGGCAACGACAGCTGTTGCGGAAGCCTGTGCTGCGATGAACACCTGGCTGAGTGCATTAGCTTCGTTATCAGATTCATATGCGTTAAGCTTGGACTTTGCATCTTCCAGTTCTTTCAGTGTATCTGCATGAGTTGCCTTCAGAGCTGCAAGCTCCTCGGCAAGCTTTGCTTTATCCTCCTCAGCAGCTTTAAGCTTGGTCGATGCAGTCTCATTCTGCACCTGAAGACTTGTCAGCTTGACTTTCTCCTGAGTAAGCACTGCTTCGTGCGCCTTTTCCTCGGACGATCCTTTCTTGTATTCCTCAATGAGCATTTTAGTCTCACGAAGCTCATTTTTAAGGTCAAAAAGCTGAGTGTTCAGAAATTCAAATCTCTTTATGACATCGTTTCTGTCATAGCCGCCGAATTCGACCGTTCTGATAAATCTAGTATCCGCCATTATATCATCCTCCTGATGCCATACCGTCCGAAAGAACGGAGGCAAGCTAATCAATTAAACAAAAGCTGTGCTCTTTGCTCAGTTCATTAATAATTACAATAATAGTATAAAACTTTTTTTCATAATTGTCAATAGATTTTTTCATAAACAAAGAAAGTTTTTCTACGTTTTATTCAAAACAGTTTAGTTAGTTAAGTTTGGACTTGTGAAACAGCCCAAATTTTGCGCCATTCAACCAGTTTTAGAGTTAACAATTTATTTAAACTGTACAAAACCGTTCAGATTTATTGAATGCAGAAATTATTAACTGTAATTTGTGCATTTTTCACAGCGTGCAAGTTTATTAATATATATAAATATATAGTGTAGTCGTCACTGACCGTGAAACAAAAGCACTCACCGTTCTCCGGTGAGCGCTTGACCATTTTTGGAATTTACCAATCATTTTCACAGTCTTTTATCAGACGCTGTACTTCTTCATTGAAATACAGTCCCACATCGAACAGCTTGTCAGCCTGCTGCTTGGTTATCCTGCCGGAAAGCGAATACACGAACTGTCCGTGCTGACGCTCCGTGCCGTCCCATGAATCTATCACCTTTATCCAGCCAGCTCTGCCCAGTGCCCTTTCGGGGAACTTCGCGCCCGGTATGAACTTTTCTGCAAGCATTATGGCGCACCTGTTATGATTGGTGTAATCACAGGAATATGTATCCCCCTGAGGAGACATCCACCCAAGCTTGAAATTATCATCGTTCTTGAAAAACATCTTCTCCAAAGGTAAAGGATGTTTTTTATTTGATTCTATTATCTTGACAAAATTATAATCGTCTTCTTTGAAGGTATAGTAACCACCGCAGCCGTCAAGCACTACAGGAAGCTGTTCTTCCTTCACCACCGTCTCGAAGAGTGTGCCTTTAAGTGAATCCAGTGTATCATGGTACTCATAGCAGTACAGTCCCGTTGCCGACCGATACACAGCATATTTCTTCACAGCATTCACTCCCCTCTCCATGAACTGTACATTCATTAAATATTTTATCACATTTCTGCCTTATTTGTCAATAGCAAAAATTGTATATATCTATTTTTACAGGCGATATGCATCATACTACCTGGAACAGATAGAATTTAAGGTAATCAGTTTCGGGGACATTCATGAGTATAGGATGGTCCGGTGCCTGCTGACGGGCTTCAACCAGTTTCAGTCTTACCCCTGCGTCCTGAGCGGCGCTCATAAGCATCTTCACGAAAAACTCATTGGTCATAAAATGAGAGCACGAGCAGGTCGCAAGATATCCGCCGCGAGGCAGCATCTTCATTGCGCGGTAGTTTATCTCCTTGTAGCCTCTTTCCGCAGAATTCACGGTCTTGCGGCTTTTTGTGAATGCTGGAGGGTCGAGGATAACGAAGTCATATCCCGCCTTTTCCTCTGTCAGTTTCGGCAGAAGGTCAAATACATCAGCACAGATAAAGTCCATTTTATCGGACAGTCCATTTCTTTCAGCATTAGCCCTTGCGGTATCCACCGCGAACTGTGAAACATCAACAGCCGTAACATGCGCCGCGCCGCCGAAAGCCGCATTCAGCGCAAAAGAGCCTGTATGGGTGAAGCAATCAAGCACCTTTTTGCCCTTAGCCAGCTTAGCCGCCGCCAGACGGTTGTACTTCTGGTCAAGGAAAAATCCTGTCTTCTGACCGTTCTCAACGTCCACCTTATAGATTATACCGTTCTCGCATATCTCGGTAACAGGTGATTCGGGAGGTGTAGGCAGAAAATCAGCCCTGTACCAACCCTTGCCCGTGCCAAGACCTTCCAGTTCACGGATAGCTACATCATTTCGCTCCATAATGCCACGCAGATCCACACCGTCAGCGGCAAGTTCCTCTGTCAGCAGACGGTACAGCATATCCTTTCTCTGCTCCATGCCGTAGCTCAGCACCTGCACCGAAAGTATATCATTATAGCGGTCAACAGTCAGCCCCGGCAGTCCGTCGGATTCACCATGAACCAGTCGGCAGGCGGAGATATCATCGCCCATGACGGTCTTGCGGTGGTCAAGTGCGTACCTTATCCTGCGGCGAAAAAAGCTCTCGCCGAAGGTTTCATTGGCATTATCCGAAAGTATCCTCACCCTGATCTTGCTGTTAAGGCTCACAAGTCCCGAACCTAGATAGCTTCCCTTAGGTGAAAGTACATCAGCGATGCTGCCGTTCTCCACCCCATCGGGAGATACCTCTATCTCGTTGTCATACACCCATGGGTGTCCGCCTTTCAGTCTGTTTTCGCACCTTTTGCTGACTTTGAAAGCAGGAAAACTCCTCTGCTGCTTCATTTATTTTTCCTCCTCTTTTTTCCTGTATGTCATCTTCATATCGATGGCAAATATTATCAGATCAAAAAATACCAGTAATATTCCCCAAACGTATAACTGCGTGAACATCATCTTCATGGGAAGCTGCCTTATCACACGGTCAGCCCATATACCGCAGAAATACAGCGTTACTATAAAAGCCGAGATATCAAACGCGATCTGAAGCCCCGATATCACCCTCAGTATTTCCGCACTTCGCTCAGATCCCCCGCGGGTAACTATCCTGCGCAGAAGAATTATCGTCCACCCGCCCAGCAGAAGCGCCGCCGCTGATACAAAAAAGGGATAGAATACCAGAAATCTCTTCCCCGTCACATCGTAGGGCTGATAAGCGTGAAGTATCTCATGCAATCTTTCCGCCAAAGACATATCCGCAGTCATTTCGCGCACCGACTTGAAATGCACGCCTGTCTCTTTCGGGAACTTATGATATACAAACAGCATTCTTAATAAGCTGATATCGAATATTAACCAGCTCAGCGCCCTGAAAATGATATGGTTAATGGCTGTATGCCCGATCACCGTTTTATCATCACCGTCGCAGTGCATGATCTTTCCTATAATAATCCCGTGTGAACCTTTGCCTGTAAGCAGTTTTTTCAGCTTACGTTTTTTCTCATCAGTCATTGTTTCCTCACATATCAGCAGGAACGAAGTCCACCTTGCCCGAGTTGACATTCGCCCCAAGCACTTTTACCCTGAACCTCTCGCCCACGCGGTATTCCACGCCTGTGGAAAAGTTTTTCAGCTTCATCATGCCGTCGCACTCGTAGTAGCCCTCGGGCATATTATCAAGGTGCAGCAGACCTTCGCAGGTGTTGTCCAGCTCGATGAACATACCGAAATCCGTCACCGATACTATTACACCCTCGTATTCCTCACCGATATGACCTGTCATATACTCAGCCTTGTAGCAGTCATCGCAGGCACGCTCGGTCTGCATAGCTGTAAGTTCCGTTTCGGTGGAACGATCGGCAGAAGCATACACGAACTTATTGAACCTGCTGCGGCATTCCTCTGCAGTCATTCCGCCGAGAAAAGCCGACATTATCCTGTGTATCGAAAGGTCGGGATAACGGCGTATCGGCGAGGTGAAATGAGCATAGTCCTCCAGTACCAGACCGTAGTGACCGATAGGCTCGGTATCGTATTTCGCCTTTGACATACTCCTCAGCACCGCATTGTTGATGATTTTTTCAGCGTCCGTATTTTTGGACATTTCAAGTATCTCCGCCAGCTGTTTCGGTTTGGGGTCATCACCCATAACATACATTATATCCAGTCCCGCCAGCAGTTCTTTCAGACCCTCTATCTTCTCCGCAGAAGGCGGCTCGTGAACACGGTAAACAAAGGGCAGTTCGTTGTCCTTGCCGAATCTGGCCGCACATTCGTTGGCAGTCAGCATGAAATCCTCTATCATCTCCTGCGCAAAGCCGCGGGTGTACTCGCCCACGCCAACACAGACGTTGTCCTCGTTTATCATAAGAGCGCTCTCGCTGGTCTCTATCTGGGGCGCACCGCGGGCGATGCGCTTTTTGCAGAGTATCTCCGCAAGCTCCTTCATCAGCGGAAGCTGCTCCATCACCTCGGCGTATTTCTCCGAAAGCTCGCGGCTGACATAGCCGTCGAATATATCATTTATCTCCGAATATACGCCCTTAACTCTCGACCTTATCACCGATTTCGCAAACTTATAGCTGATTATACTTCCCGAATTATCAAGCTCCGTCAGGCAGGTGAAAGCCAGTCTGTCCTCCTGCGGGTTCAAGGAGCATATGCCGTTTGAAAGCTCAGCAGGCAGCATGGGGATGACCCTGTTTGCGTAGTAAACGCTGGTGCCCCGCTGAAAAGCTTCATTATCCAGCGCCGACCTTGGTGTTACGTAGTGCGATACGTCAGCAATATGAACGCCCAGTATATAGCCGTTATCAGTCCTCTGCACCGATATCGCATCATCGATATCCTTGGTGTCAGCGCCGTCGATGGTGAATATGGGCAGATCGCGCAGGTCAAGCCTGCCGTCCTTTTCCTCCTCGGATATCTCCGCCGAGGATACCCGCCTGGCTTCATCGATTACTTCCGCAGGGAAAACAGGTGTCAACCCCGCAGCTTCAACTATGCCAAGAGCGCATACAGCGGC
The DNA here is from genome assembly GCF_900109655.1 of Hominimerdicola alba. GTDB lineage: Bacteria > Bacillota > Clostridia > Oscillospirales > Ruminococcaceae > Hominimerdicola > Hominimerdicola alba_B. Next base: position 36,755 of record NZ_FOAT01000006.1, on the reverse strand, counting down.
TTTCAGCGAACTTCCCAGACATGAAACTATCTCACATCGGTGTTCGCTGTGCTTCTCTCCGCGCCTTGTTATCACAGCTATGGCTTTATCGCCCTCGTGCAGCTCCAGACCGAAAGGATTTACAAAATCCAGAGCGTACTTGGATATCACATCGGGCATTATTTTCAGCTTGCCGAATTCGTCAACTATCTCGCCGCTGAATCGGCTGAAATTCTCCTCCTCGATGGATACAACTTCTCCCTCGGGACTGTCCCCGCGGCTCTCCCTCAGCTGTACCATTACGATATCCCCCGGCATAGCACCCAGCAAATGCTTTCCGGGTATAAATACTTCCTCGCCGGTGTCAACGTTCTTCACAAAGCCGAAACTCTTGTGCAGACGAACCACCTTACAGCGTTTCAGCTTGCCGCCCTTACCCAGCGTAAAGCCCATCTTGCCCTCGATTATCTCGCCCTTTTTCTTCATCTTGTCAACAGTCTTGGCAAATTTATCAAAATCAAAGTTTCCCTTTCTGAAACTCTTCACGAGTTCCTTGAAAGTCACAGGCTTTTTGCCCGATGCTTTGAGCTTATTATATATCAGTTTTCTGTAATCCTGTTTCATATATTCTCCTTTTACTTCCTGTAATATTTTCTCTTGTAGAAGACCTCAGCTTCATGCAGGGTATCGAATGTCCTGTGCAGCCATCTGTCCCCCCTTATCCATGCGACTCTCAGCCGAGTCAGATCCTCCATCGGTATGCGTACATCGCAGATATCCCAGCTGTCGTACAAACGCTTATATGCGCTCTTTCCGCCGCTTATCTCATTTCGGCGGACTGCTCTGTTCGCAAGTGTCTTGCCCCTGTATCTCCGACGGCATTTGGTGTCGGTTATCATAAATGCTGCAAATTTCTTATAACTCCTGCTCATGCCGCACCTCCGTTCAGCAAGATCTCAGTTGTCCTTTTTCTGCATTTTATCTATCTGTCCGAGTTCCGTTATAGTCCATTTTACCGTGCTCATTATAAGCCCTAGTCGAATATCATCAGTCCGATTTTTCGCCCTCATCAAAGCACAGTGCAGTATACTCCTCTTTCAAAGTATACCCGAATTTTGAAGCTATCTTCAGCGACATAGTATTAGCCGCGTCCCAGTGAGGTCTCAGCCCCCTGCGCACACACTCCGCGATAAATGCCGCCCCGGCGATAGTCGCAAGACCTTTTCTGCGGTAGTCGGGGTGAGTTGCTATCTCGACTTCAACTCCCCTGCTGTACACCGAATAGCATGAAGCCGCGCAGATAAGCCGTCCTTCGTGGGTTATGCAGCAGCCGAAGGCATTCTCCGAGAAATCCTTATAGTCCAAAAAGTTTCCCACGAAAGCCCATGACCATTCTGCTTCAAGCGCCTGAGCATAATACCTATCGCTTATCATCTCAAGCTTATAGTCCGCAAATTCGGACACATCTGCAAGCTTTGAGATCTTATCAATATCATACTTTTCAGGCGGAGAAGTGCGGTATCTGGTGGTAGTGATTATCCCCTCGCCAAGCCCTGTCAGCGCCTTTATCCAGCCCTCGGACGCAGGCATGAACACAGCTTCGGAGTTGCCTTTTGCTATCTCAAAAGCTTCCCGCGCAAAAGCAGGGTCTCCCGCCGTGAAATAAAAATCACCCGCTTCGATAACTCCCGCAGTGGGCGCATCGGGATCATCGCAATGGCATATGCCTGTCCTGCCTTCGGCACAGCTTATCAGCACCGAATCTTCAAAGCCCTCAAACAGCGGCATAAGCGCCTTTCTGTTATCCGTTTTTACCATATTTTTAATTTCCTCCACATGAAAAAAAGCCCCGCTGCGGCAGGGCTGATATTTTTCCACTGATTTTCCACCGACAGCGTACCGCCGCCGTTTCATACACAGCTTACTTGCTGAGATATTTGTGGATAACGCTTACTGCGATGGTCAATATGAACATAACGATCGCTGCGTTTCTGGTCAGTCTGTTAAGCTTGGCATCGCGTGTATTGCCTGTATTCTTGCCATAGAACGAATCATTGTAGCCGCCGCCGATAGCGGAAGTCAGACCATCGTCCTTGGATTCCTGGATAAGAACTACCAATACGATAACAACGCTGCATAATGCAAGCACAACACCTGCACCTATCTCGATAGGGCTCATAATACTCTCCTCCGTAACTGATAACATTATTTATGTCATTATAGCATACTTTTCAGAAAAAAGCAAGGGGTTTTCACAATTTTTTTACGATAGCAAATTTACGCCCTATTTACGGCAAATATCCGCCGTCGTGTTGACATTCTTCGCTAAATGGATTATAATAGTGAAGACATCAGTCAAGCAAAGGAGAATTTTGATGGATAACGAAAAGAAGGTCCGTTCAGTAGGAGTGGCTTCCGTCGTTGTTGCGGGGATATTTGTGGTATGTATGGTCTTCATCATCGGCAAGGTCGTCTTCGCCAGCAATTCGGCAGAAACCCCCGATGGACTGAACACCGCTACTATAAACACAAATGTCACCGAACCCAAGGTCACTAAAAACGATAAACCAGTAACCGCAGCCCCCGCTGATAACAACGAAAGCGGCGCTCCTGCTGTTTCCGGAGAAAGTTCAGCTGATACCGCTTCATCGGCTGCTGAGGATACTTCCTCCGTTTCGGAAGAGCATGGCATAAAGTACATCACCGAGTACGCATATCTCCACACACAGCCATCTAACGATGCCGAGAATATCGTCTGCATGACCCCCGGCGTTTCTGTTACAGTGCTTGGTTACGAGGACAACGGCTATGTCAAGGTAACTTTTGCAAGCAGTGACGGTCAGCTGACCGGATACATCTATCAGGACTATCTCTCCGATTATCAGACAGTCCTCCCGCCCTGGGAACAGTAATGGCGAAGATATTCACCTATACCACTCTTTCCGACGGCAGGCGGATAGACTTCACTCTTGACAGGGGCAGACGGCGTAATGCAGTACTGGCAATAAACGAGGGCAGGCTGACAGTCCGTGTACCCGAGCGTTTTGATGTATCGCAGATACGAAGTTTCATCGAACAGCACATCGAATGGATAGACCTGAATCTCGAAAAAAGCGCAAAGCACTCGGGTCTTCCGCGTACTTTTGAGGACGGCGAAGAGATACGTCTGCTGGGGCAGAAAACGGTGATAACCGCAGTAAAGTCTGATAGATATTTCAAGCCTCGTATCGAGGACGGTAATCTGCTGATAGCCGTCTGCGGGAGCGTTGACCGCGAATACATGGTCAGGCAGGTACAGACTTTCATCGTTGAGCTGGCAAACCGCGAGATAACCGAGAGTATGCAGCGGCTCACTGCGCAGATGGGGCTTTTCCCGAAAAAGATAACCGTAAAGGATCTCAGTGCCAGCTGGGGCAGGTGCAGTTCAAACGGCAGCATATCCATAAACTACAAAGTGGCAGCCTACTCAAAGGCACACATTGATTATGTATGCATTCACGAGCTCGCACACCTTGTACACATGGATCACAGCACTGATTTCTGGGAGCTTGTTGGGCGCTACTGTCCTGACTGGAAAAAACTCCGCGGGAGTATGCGCTCGGACGATGGCGAAGATTGAGCCCGCTTTTACGACATATAAATTTCCCCGAAGTGTAAATATGCGCTTCGGGGATTTCTATTGTTTGGTACACTGCTTTGTTTCCGCGAATTTGCTTTTTATCTTGCCGCATCCTCTTCCATTTCTGCATTCCAATCCGCCGCAAGGGGTGCTGATTCTCTCATACATCTGACTGCCCTGCCGACTGCGCCGTACATCAACCTTGTGCCCTTGCCATCGGCTTTATAGTTTGAAGCATTCGCTATACCCATCGAACCCGCAGTAGCCGCCGCATCGATATTTGCACCGAGGAATATGAACTCCCAGCCATATTTTTTCTGCTCCTTTTCGATGAGCTTTTTAACGGTGTCATACCTGAATTCACGGCTTGCATTTTCCATGCCGTCAGTGGTTATCACGAATATGGTTTTCGAGGGCACGTCCTCGGGACGGGCGTACTTATGTATCCCTGCGATGTGCTGTATAGTCATGCCCACAGCGTCCAGAAGAGCGGTACAGCCACGGGGTACATAGTCCTTTTCGGTTAGGGGCTTTACTTCCGAAATATCTGCGCGATCATGCACGTAAATGAACTCGGTATCAAAAAGCACCGTCGTCACAAATGCCTTGCCCTCGGAATTTTTCTGGTCTTTGATAAGTGAGTTGAATCCACCCACTGTATCAGATTCAAGTCCTGCCATAGAACCGCTTCTGTCAAGCACGAATACTAGTTCGGTGATGTTGTTATTATTCTTTTTCATAGTTGTTCCTCCTCAGATGTGTTTCAGGTTCACGGTTTTCTTACTGTGACTATATGATAACACATCCTGAAAGAGATATGGTCGCTTTTGAAGCGACATTTTACATTCTCATTTAATCTTCAAAAACAAAAAGTGCGCCTGCGATCAAACGCGGACGCACTTGCTTTTTAATTATCTGTCATTTATAGCAATATAAGGTCTTTCCTTAGCCACTGCCTTATAAGCGGGACGGATTATCCTCTTGCCTGTTACCAGTTCCTCGAAACGGTGAGCGCACCAGCCGGGCATTCTCGATACTGCAAACATAGGAGTGAACAGATCCTGGGGAACGCCCAGCATTCTGTAAACGAAGCCTGAATACATATCGACATTTGCGCACATAGCCTTGTCGCTGCCCTTTATTTTCAGGAACAGCTCGGGAGTAAGACGCTCGATGGTCTCAAGGAGTCTGTACTCTCTTTCAAACTCGGTACCCTCAGCCATGCGCTTTGCATTTGCTTTGAGTATTACCGCTCTCGGGTCGGAAAGTGTATATACTGCATGACCCATGCCGTAGATAAGTCCCGACTTGTCGAAAGCTTCCTTTTTGAGTATCTTTGTGAGGAAATCAGCTACCTCGCCCTCGTCGTCCCAGTTGGAAACGTGCTGCTTTACGCAGTCCTGCATAGCGGACACCTTGATATTCGCACCGCCGTGCTTGGGTCCTTTCAGTGAACCTATTGCTGCGGAGTATGCAGAGTAGGGATCGGTACCCGAAGAAGTCAGCACGCGGCAGGCAAAGGTGGAGTTGTTTCCGCCGCCGTGTTCAGCGTGCAGCATCATCAGCAGGTCGAGAAGCTTTGCTTCATCATCTGTGAACTTTCTGTCAGGACGAATAGCCGCAAGGATCATCTCAGCAGTGCTGTGATTGGGATCCAGCGGGTGCAGGAACATTGTCTGGTTATCAAATGTTCTCTTCTTCACCTGATAAGCCAGTGTCATTATGTACGGCAGCTTCGAGATTATGGATATAGCCGTTGCCATCTCGTACTCGGGGGCACGGTTCTCGGGGTTGTCATCGTAGGAATAAAGCGCCAGTACCGAACGTGACATCTTGTTCATGATATCCTTTGACGGTGCTTTGAGTATCATATCCGAGAAGAAATCCGCAGGCAGAGGACGGTTCTCTGCTATCATATGTCTGAAAGCAGCCAGTTCGTCCTTTTTGGGGAGCTCACCCAGCAGAAGAAGATATACTATCTCCTCAAAACCGAAGCGGTTCTCCTTAATGGCATTTCCCACCAGATCGTTTATATTGTAGCCGCGATAGATCAGCTGACCTTCGATCGGCATTTTTTCTCCTTCATTCACCACATATCCGTGAACATTGCAAATATTGGTAAGACCCGCAGTAACACCTGTTCCGTCGGAATTTCTCAGACCTCTCTTGACTCTGTACTTGTCATAGTAACCGGGGTCGATAGTGTTGTTTTTCACAAACTGCTGACAGAGCAGTTTCCTTGCTGTATCATTTACCATTCCTTCCACTCACTTTCCTTGGATATTCTGTAATTATATCACATTCCGCCTTTTTTGTCAACCGTGATAATATTAACGAATGACAGAAATAATCACGAAAAACAGATCCTTCTGATGTCGACATGGATCATAGACGTAAAACTTCTCGGGCGAAGTCTGTACGTTCAAGTGCTTTTCCGTTGGGCAAAGGTTCGAGAACACTTAAAACAGGGGAATATCCTGCCTTTTCCATGGCAGATATCAGCGATGGTGTATCTATCTCGTGATGGACTTCGTCAAGCCTGTCAAAGGCGTGAAGATAAGGAGAATCCGAGACCCAGCCTGCGGTATCGGTATTTATCTGTATCACACAGGATACATATTCGGGGGACACCTGCTTTACTGCTTTTATAAATGCATCGAAGCCGATGTATTCTATCAGCAGGTCGGCGATGAGAAGTTCGCTGTGTGGCAGTTTGTGCGATTCGGTCACAAGATCAGTGCGGATACATTCAAGCACCCCCGAAAGCTGGGGGTATCTTTCGGACACCGTTTTCAGATAATCGCGGTTGATGTCAACGCCGTAGACCTTATCGAAGTCTTCCGCTGTGATATGCCTTAGTCCGTTGCCCCCTGCGATACCAAGTATCATGGCTGTTTTAGCAGGATATGCGGCAAACTGTTCTTTCATGATTCTGTCAAGCGCCTGCAGCTGCCCGACAGAATCAAGGCTCATATGGTTCTCATAGTCGGCAAGGCTTATTTCTTCCCAGGGTTCAGGCATTTTTATCACCTCTGTATCTCATTTCCCAGAAAGCCACAGCACCTGCGGCGGCAACATTCAGGGAATCAACGCCGTGAGCCATGGGTATTTTTACGGTCATATCACATTCATCGATGGTGGAAGTTTTCAGACCATCCCCCTCGGTACCAAGGACTATCGCCAGCTTATCGGCACTTTTCAGGCGTTCGTCCTCAATGCTGACAGTATCAGACCTTAGAGCCATAGCCGCTGTGACAAATCCAATATCGCGAAGTTTATCGATATATCCGCTGTCGGAGCGCCCAATGAACTTCCAGGGCACCTGAAACACCGTACCCATGCTGACGCGGATAGTCCGCCTGAAAAACGGGTCGCTGCAGCCGTCGGTAAGTAACACTGCATCAATGCCCAGCGCCGCCGCAGAGCGGAATACCGCCCCGATGTTTGTCTGGTTCATGATATCCTCCAGCACTACCACCCTGTGCATCTCCGCCGGGAGCTCACTGTCTTCGGTCTTTCGCTTCATGGCGCAGAGTACGCCCTGTGTCAGTTTGAAGCCTGTTATCGCTTCAAGAAGTTTCTTGTCAGCCGAGAAAACAGGAACGTCACCCACCCTTTCAACGATATTAGCCGCCTGCCCTGTGATGTACTTTTCGTCCGAAAGCAGAGAGACCGCCTCATACCCCGCATCTAGGGCGGTGCGTATGACCTTCGGGCTTTCCGCCACGAAGATACCCTGCGCTTTCAGCGAGAGCTCGGCAGTATCCCTGTAAGGTGCCAGTCCCTCGGTATCAAGATCATTTATTCGAACTATCCTGCCCATCTATATGCCCCCTTTTCAAACTTATATCATCATACCACACCCGCCGATATTTTTCAACACCCAATGTGCAAAAGGGATAAAATTTTCCACCCAAAAAGAACCAGATCATCAAGTGATTTTTCTTGACATCGTTCGCCGTTTTTTCGTCGAACTGCCCAGCCCTACACCTGTAACATTGTGCAAACATACGTTTTATATTTTAACTCGGACATATTTCTGCAAGAGTTGTACAAAAACGTACAACTTTTTGCCCAAAATCACTGATAGTAGAAAGGCATATGTTCAAACTGCTGATGCCTGCGCCGTCCCCACACAAAAGATCATCCCACTTATGCGCACGATGGCAGGCAGCCGCCGACTATTACTACGGAATATGAGGCGGCGTGTCATACTGTATAATGGTGAATGATAAAACGCTTCCGCATTAAATATTTTAATAAATAGATACTTGTAAAAACGGCACAACGGATATCCACAAAATAGTAATACTGCTTCTTGAAAAAGTCTGCAATATGTGTTATAATGTGAATATATAATAATCTGATAATTTTATTAGATGAAATGAAAGGAGTTTTTTATGAAAGTGATCAAAAAATTTCTGGGTCTTGTGACTGCAGGTGCTATGTCTCTCTCATCACTGCCTTTCGTCAGTGTTCAGGCTCAAGACGTATCATCCATGACCCCCGCACAGATAGCAGCTGATATGGGTGTGGGCTGGAACCTCGGCAATACCCTTGACGCTCACGACGGCACAAATCACAAGAAGATGGGGCTTGAGTCAGAGACATACTGGGGCAACCCCAAGGCGACGAAAGAACTTATCGATGCGGTAAAAGCCAAGGGCTTCAATACTATCCGTATCCCCGTGACCTGGTATCCCCATGCAGACGCTAACTACAAGATAGACAGTGCATGGATGAGCAGAGTAAAGCAGGTAGTCGACTGGGCAATAGCTGATGACACCTACGTTATACTCAATGTCCACCACGATGAGTGGAACAGACCCACCAACGCAAACTACTCTGCAGCTTCAAAGGAACTGAAAGCTTTCTGGAAGCAGATAGCTACCGAATTCCAGAACTACGACCGTCACCTCATATTTGAGGGAATGAACGAGCCCAGAGATTACGGCGGAACTCACGAATGGGACGGCGGTACGTCCGAAATGAGAGAAGTTGTCAATAAGCTGGACAAGGATTTCGTCGATACCGTAAGAGCAACAGGCGGCAAGAACAAGACCAGATGCCTGATGATACCAACCTATGCGGCAAGCGCCACTACTGCTGCTATGCGTGCGCTGACCATCCCCGATGACCCTAACGTAATGGTATCCATCCATGCTTATACACCTTACAATTTCACCATGAAAACAACAGGCAGCGGTGCCACCAACGTATTTGACAGCAAACAGGAGAATGACCTGAAACAGCTCTTCAACGATATCAACAATATCTACCTTTCAAAGGGTCATGCTGTCGTTATCGGTGAGTTCAGCTCTTCAAACAAGAACAACACCAGCGAGCGTGTAAAGTGGGCTAACAGCTATGCTACCCTGGCTAAGAACAAGGGTATACCCATAGTTCTCTGGGATAACAACGCCCCTGTTGATAAATACAACAACGGCGAAGGTCACGGCTATATCAACAGAAAGACACTCCAGTGGTACGATACCGCTGAACCTGTTGTCAATGCGCTGATAAAGAGCTACGGTCATGTTAAAGCTTCCAAGGAAAAGACCATCAGCAACTGCAAGATAACTCTTTCACAGAAATACTTCACCTATGACGGCAATGAGCACAAGCCTGCCGTAACAGTTACTTTTAGCGGTACAAAGCTCACCGAGGGCAAGGATTACTCACTCACATACAAGGGTGGCAGAAATGTAGGCGAAGCTTCCGTTACCGTTACGGGCATCGGCAATTTTAAAGGTTCATCGACCGTTAAATATGCTATCGACCCATCTAACCTCTCCGGCTACAAGCTTGGTGATGTAAACTTTGACAATTCGATAACCATCACCGATCTTACCCTGGCAGCTGCCCATGCAAAGGGCAAGAACATACTGTCTGCAAGCCGTATCAAGGCTGCCGACATCAATCGTGACGGCAAGGTAAATACAACCGATATCACCCGAATAGCAGCTCACGTAAAGCAAAAAAAGCGTCTTCCAAATGAGAGTGTTGCATAATTTCATCAACCACGGACTATCAATTTCGTCCGCTGTTGATTTTTGATAAAATTGTATATTTCTCATAATTTTGAGGCGATATATTCTACATTAGGGCTCATCATTTAGGGTGATGTAACATCATCGGTAAGATGATATAATCGGCATAGTGGAAGATTTGCAAAAAAACTTGGAAGGACAAAAGAAGATTCCGCTATTAACCCCCTATCGTAAAACTAGAGAACGACCCGGCGCAGCAGAACGCCGGGTCGTTTTTTTGCATGATCTCCGCGCTGATAAGCATTTTCGTGAGGTATTTGTATGTCCTGTATATTTCAGTATTCCCCAGATCAGATACACACTTCTTCTCACAAAGAATCTTCAAGAGATATACACTCCACAAGCGGATAAAAAATAAAAACTTTTTCTGTAAAAGGTCTTTATTTTTTGTGAAAAATGTTGTATAATGTAAAGTGAACTATTTTGATTCTTTTTCACAAGGAGGAAAACAATATGGCAACCTACAAGGTAATTATAATGGGTAAGGAGTATGTCCTCACAAGCGAGGAAAACAAGGACTACACCGAAAGACTGGCGGCAGCTCTGGATAAGCGCATAAAAGATATGAGAGCGCGTTTTTCCAGCCTTTCCATCACTGACTGTGCTGTACTCACAGCCCTTGACTGCATGGACGAACTTGGACAGTCCAACAGAAATATCGACAATATCCGCACACAGATAAAGGATTACGTTGACGACGCGGGCAGAGCCAGAAATCAGGCAACAGCGGCACAGCGTGAGATAAAGATGCTCCGTGAAAGAGTTGAGCAGCTTGAAAAAGAACTGGCTGAACGCACAAATTTCAGTGCTATGGATAATGTAGGCGAAGCTGTCAGCGCTGAGGATATCCTCAGAGGCGATATCAAAGCGGCTATAGGCGAGACCTCCGAGCCCGAAGAAGCCCACGCTGATAATACCGCTCAGAAAAAGTCGATACAGGACAGCCCATATATGCGCAGCTACGAACAGGCTATGAACAGACGACCCGTTGACGGCGCAGCAGGCGGCGCAAGATTCGGCGGAAACGATCAGGGAAACAACAAGTAAATGGCTGAGATACTTGCACCCTGCGGCTCACCCGAAGTATTGAAAGCAGCCCTGAGAGCGGGCTGTGATGCGGTCTATCTTGGCGGCGAGGAATTTTCTGCAAGACAGAACGCCGCTAATTTCTGCAATGAGGACATCGTCAATGCCGTCTACGAATGTCACAAGCGCGGTGTGAAAGTCTACCGCACCATAAACACGGTGATATTCGATGAACAGATGGATAAGTGCATAAAAGCGGTGGAACACTGCGCAAAAGCAGGTGTTGACGGCATCATCACCCAGGATCTTGCGCTGGTTGAGATCGTCCGCAAATGCTGTCCCGATATGCACATCCACGCTTCGACTCAGATGACCATACATACCCGCAGGGGTATGGAAGTCACTAAAAAGATGGGTTTCAGCCGTACTGTACTTTCCCGCGAACTGCCCCTTGATATAATAAAGGAGCTTTCAGCTCTGGGCATTGAGACCGAGGTCTTCGTACACGGTGCGCTGTGTATGTCAGTTTCGGGACAGTGCTATATGAGCGCGGTGGTAGGCTCCCGAAGTGCTAACAGAGGTCTCTGCGCACAGGCTTGCAGACTTCCCTGTAATGCGGGTGGCAGAGGCAAGGACAGATATGACCTTTCTCTGAAAGACCTTTCCTACTGTGATGAACTGTGCGAGATAGTAAACGCAGGTGTCAGCTCGCTGAAAATAGAGGGGCGCATGAAACGTCCAGAATACGTAGCTATGGCGGTGGACAGCTGTAAAAAAGCCCTGGCAGGCGAAGACTATGACAGGCAGACCCTCGAAGCTGTATTTTCCCGCAACGGCTTTACAAACGGTTATCTGCGCCACAAGCTGGGTGCGGATATGTTTGGTATGCGCACAGGCGAGGACGCTGCTGCGGGCGCTAAAGCCATGCCTAAAATTCACGAGCTTTACCGCTATGAGGACAAGCGGGATACCCTTAACTTTACGGTAACTATCAAAGCGGACGAACCGGTCAGAATTACCGCCCGTGACAGTCTTGGCAGCGAAGTCAGCATCGAGGGCGACTATCCTCAGCAGGCGATAAGCAGAGCGATAGATGAAGCCGCCGTGATAAAACAGCTTTCAAAACTCGGCGATACGATATACAACTTCGGCGGCGCTGAATGTGATATAGATGAGGGACTTTTCGTGAGCCCCGGCGTGCTGAACGAACTCAGGCGCAAGGTGTGCATGGAGATGGACAGCGCACGTATGCTGAAAAATTCCGCTGTTGTGCCATTTACAAATTCCGATATCACCGATTTTCCCGAATATAAGGGCAGCGGACAAACTATCCGTGTAAGCGTGACTAACCTTGAACAGTTGGGTGCAGTATCTCCCGAAAAGGTAGAACTCTGCTGTGTACCTCTTGACCTTGCAGTACGTGCGGCAGAGGTCATCCCTGTCGAAAAACTCGCGGTGATGATGCCGCGATTCACCTTTGACGAGGAAAAACAGCTTAACCGACTTGCAGAAGCAAAGCGCGTGGGTATAAAACACCTGTATGCCACAAACCTCGCACATACCGAGATAGCCAAAGAGCTTGGCATGGTGCTTCACGCAGGCTTCGGCTTCAATCTTACAAACTCCTGTGCGCTGAATATGGCTAAAGAACTTGGCGCGACGGATGCGACAGTCAGCTTCGAGCTGAAGGCTTCGCAGATAGCAAAGCTGAAAAAGCCTCTGCCCATCGGTGTTTATGCCTACGGCAGACTCCCCTTGATGATGACGGTAAACTGCCCCATATCAGCGGCGGTGGGCTGTAAAAACTGCACACATCACATCACCGACCGCACAGGACGCGACTTCCCTGTTAAGTGCTCAAAGCGCGAGGGTTATGTGGAGATACTCAACAGCGAAGTGCTTTACATGGCTGACAAGCTTGACGACCTCCGCTGTGCTGATATACTCATGCTGGATTTTACCGATGAAACTCCCACACAGGTAAGACATATCATCGAGGAATACGAAAACGGCGGTCTGAACGGCAGACCCGATAAGATAACCCGCGGTCTGTATTACCGTGGTGTACAATAAAGGAGACAGTTATGAAACTTTTGTTCAAAAAACTGCGCGAGGGCGCAGTTATACCCAAATACCAGACAGAGTACAGCGCAGGGCTTGATCTTTGCGCCTGTGTTGACGGCAAGATAAATGTTCCAGCGAGTGCTACCGTAAAAGTGCCGACAGGTCTTGCGGCAGAGCTTGAAAACGAGAAAAACGCTGTACTGCTGATATATGCCAGAAGCTCCCTCGCCACAAAACTGGGACTTGCACCTGCAAACTGCGTGGGCGTAGTTGACTGGGACTACCGCGGCGAACTGATAGTCGCACTGCACAATCATTCCAATGAGGACTGCATCATAAACAACGGCGACCGCATAGCACAGCTTGTCATAACCCCAATCTTCCGCCCTGAGATTTGCGAAGCCGAAGAGCTTTCTGACACCGCAAGAGGTGCAGGAGGATTCGGATCAACGGGTAAATAATTCACAATTCATAATTCATAATTCATAATTGTTGACAGGGGCGCGAGTTCTGTGTGCCTGACATTACTTTGATGTTATACAAAATAAAAATGTGCGTACACTGCTATTCTGCGGTGTACGCACTTTTTTTTCGTTATAGTTTTAAGTACAGCAAACTCATAATCCCCATGATGTCGGTTAGTACAAAAAACTTGCGCATATGCCAACAATTATGAATTGTGAATTATGAATTATGAATTAGCAAATGCGTGGTAGAAGTTCGCCGCCGGGCTGAGGTAGCATTGTCTGGGCGCCTATCTCGGTCTCCATTACTACCCTGCCTGCGTTTTCGGCAGTTATCTCGCCGATGATAGCCGCATTCTTGGAATACTTGCCCTCGCGGAGCTTCTCAACCAGTGCGTGAGCTTTATCCTTGGGTGCGATTATCACAAGTCTGCCTTCACAGGCGAGGTACAGGGGTTCTAGTCCCAGCATACCGCAAACGCCTTTAACAGCGGGATCAACAGGGATATCAGCCGCATTCAGGCGCACGCCTACGTTGCTCTGCTCTGCGATCTCGTACAGCACAGTGCCAACTCCGCCGCGGGTAGCGTCGCGTATTGTGTGGATATCGTTGGTAACGGTGTACAAACTCTCAACTGTGTCCCAGAGAGGTGCGCAGTCGCTGTCCACATCTGCATCGATGCCGTATTCATCGCGGGCAAGCAGTATGGTACAGCCGTGTCTGCCCACATCGCCTGTAACGATAACTGCATCGCCGGGCTTTGCGTATGTGCCCGATGTATCAGCGTTGTCCATTATTTTGCCGATGCCTGTGGTTGTGATGAATATCTTATCCACCTGACCCTTGCCTGCAACCTTGGTATCGCCTGCAACTATCTTAACGCCTGCTTCAGCCGCAGTCTTCTCCATGGAAGCAGCTATCTCTTCAAGCTTATCAAGGGGGAAACCTTCCTCGATGACAAAAGCACAGGTGAGATACAGGGGCTTTGCGCCCATGCAGGAGAGGTCGTTTACAGTTCCGCAGATGCTCAGCTTGCCGATATTTCCGCCATTGAATTCAAAAGGCGAAACTATAAAGCCATCGGTAGACATAGCAAGTCTGCCGTCGCCGATGTTCAGCACAGCCGCATCATCTGCTGTGAACTGAGGATTTGAAAAATGCGCCTTGAAAACTCTGTCGATAAGCTCCGAGGTCTGCTTTCCGCCCGCACCATGGGCAAGTGTTACTGTTTTATCTGACATATTTATATTACTCCTTTTGCGCTTTTCAGCGCTGAATTTATCGATTCTTTCTCGGGTATCAAACGCCGCCGTACTGATAGTAAGCCGCACAAGCGCCCTCATCGGATACCATGCAGGCACCTACGGGGTGTTCGGGTGTGCATACCTTGCCGAATACCTTGCAGTCGCAGGGCTTGCACTTGCCCTGAAGAACATCTCCGCAGCGGCAGGCAGGATTCGGTCTGCCCTTTATCTCTGGCATATCGTACTTCTTTCTCGCATCGAAATCTGCATACTCCTCACGCAGTTTCATGCCCGACATGGGTATAACTCCCAGTCCGCGCCACTCGGTATCGCAGGGCTCCATGACCTTTTCTATCAGCTTCTGTGCAGGAGGATTACCCTCGGGCTTTACAACGCGGGGATAGCAGTTAACAAAGAAAGGCTCGTCCTTTTCGGCATTTTTCAGTATCACCGCAAGAGCTGTCAGCAGTTCGCTTGCCGTAAATCCCGCAATTACGCCCGATACGCCCTTTTCTTTAAGTTCCTCGCATATAGCCGTACCTGTTATTGCGTTTACGTGACCCGGGTACAGGAACGCATCCGCACTGCCCTCCAATGCCGCATAAGCGTTGGGCATGGTCTTGTTTGCAGTCAGCAGAGAGAAGTTTTTGAGCCCCTCTTTCTTTGCGGTCTCAGCCGCAAGACAGGCAGAGGGGGTAGTGGTTTCAAATCCCACCGCCAGAAATACTATCTGTTCATCGGGATTCTGCCTTGCCATCTCAACAGCATCAAGTGGCGAATATACAGGGCGCACCACAGCACCCTTAGCCCTTGCCCCCGCAAGAGACATCTCCGTTCCCGGTACACGTATCAGGTCGCCGAAAGTGGTTATAACACAGCCCTTTTCCAGTGCAAGCCAGATAGCTTCGTCAATAAAGCCAACCGGTGTTACGCACACGGGACATCCGGGGCCCGAGATAAGTTCAACATTTTCGGGCAGAAGTTTGCGCAGACCCAGTTTGAATATCTCATGGGTATGGGTGCCGCAGACCTCCATTATACGCAGGGGTCTTCCCTTATAGTTAACGATTATATCCCTTGCCTTTTTAGCCTGTTCGTTCACAGCAGACCCTCCATTACATCAAAAGCTTCTTCCTCGTCGCTCTCGGTTATCTTTGCGATAGCCACACCTGCGTGTACCATCACATAATCGCCGGGCTCAAGGTCTTCCAGCAGATCAGCGCTGACCTCACGCTTCGCGCCGTTGGCGTCGATGAGTGCAGTGCCGTCCTTAACGTTTACTACCTTTGCAGATAATCCAACACACATATTCTTATCCTCCTTATTTTAAATGGGGGCATAGCCCCCAAGCCCCCAACGCTCGACCTTCGCACATTTAGGGCTTGACGCTCCGCTCACCTCACTCGTTCCTCGTTCGGCGTGCTCGGTCAAGATTGTGTTCAGGTTCTCGCTGTTTGCCACAATTTATTAGTTTTGTTTGGTGCCCATTACTTTGACTATCCTATGTTCTTTCATTCCTATGAATATAAAACACTATGGATTATATATACCGTAAGCCGCCTGTCCCAGCGCGATGCCGCCGTCATTTGGCGGTATCAGGCTGTGCAGAAGAACTTTGAAATCATTTGCAGTCAGTCTTTCATGACACAGCTTTGTCAGCAGACGGTTCTGGAATACTCCGCCGCTGAGTGCAACAGTATCAATTTCCTTATCCTCGCTGATCTTTTTGCAGGCTTCTGTTACCATATCGGCAAGCACCGCATGGAATGTATAAGCCAGCACATCAGTCTGACAGCAGGCAAGCTTGCGTTCAGCGATATCCGCCGCCAGCGCCATTGTACACAGCGTAACAAAACCGTCCTGATACTTTATCAGCTTTTCGGGAGTTCGGTAGTTCTCCGATATCTCATGGTGCTTCGCCAGACATCTCTCAGCCTCGCACATAAGAGCAACAGATGCTTCACCCTCGAATGTGGATACTTTCTTTATGCCGAGTATCGCCGATACAGCATCAAACAGTCTTCCGCAGCTGGTAGACTTAACCGAGTTCAGCCCCTTTTCTGCCATCGCTTTCTGAAGCTTATACTCTATGCTGTCGCATATGCCCAGCCGCTGACACAGTACCTCGCCCCCATCGCCGAAAGCATCTCTTATGAGTGCCGAAGCGATTCTCCAGCCCTCTTTTGAGGAAAGGTCGCCGCCTGTCTGCATAAAGGGACGTATACTTCCTACTCTCTCATAACCGTGATAGTCGCAGACCATCAGCTCGCCGCCCCAGATAGTGCCGTCATCACCGTAGCCTGTGCCATCAAAGCTCACGCCTATCACCTTTCCGTCAAAGCCGTTTTCAGCAATGCAGG
Source organism: Hominimerdicola alba (assembly GCF_900109655.1). GTDB lineage: Bacteria > Bacillota > Clostridia > Oscillospirales > Ruminococcaceae > Hominimerdicola > Hominimerdicola alba_B. The sequence continues at coordinate 19,948 of NZ_FOAT01000006.1, read as the reverse complement.
AAAGGATATGCGCATAGTGATGCTGTACCTTTATCAGCGGTATGCCACGCTTTTTAGCGATATCCTCAGCCACCCGCACAGTGTTGTACTTGGGGTGAGTATCACATACCACCATCTGCGGCTCTGCTTCAAGAAGTCCGCACATTCTCTCGGTGCTCTCTTCAAGCGCCTTTACAGTGCGTATATCCGCCATATCCCCAACATAAGGCGAGGGATAGAGCAGGTCACCCCTTGCTATGCAAAAGCTGTTTTTTAGCTCTCCGCCGATAGCCAGCACCTGTCTGCCCGACTTGTTTTTCAGCATAACTGGCAAAGGCGCAAAACCTCTGGAACGCCTTATCATATAGGGCTTGTCAAAAAGCCAGTCGCATACGCTGTCGTCCGCCCGCAGAAGTATCTTCCTGTTGTGGGAAAGCATAAGGTCGCAGAAGCCGCCAATCTCTTTCAGTGCATCCTCGTCACAGCGGCATATCGGTGCGCCGCGGACGTTTCCGCTGGTCATCACAAGACAATCCGTCATCTCGATACCATCGGGATAGTCAAACAGAAGCATCTGCACAGGGGCATAGGGCAGCATCACCCCGACTGTGGTGTTGTCAGGCGCTATCTTCTCGCTGAGAGTGCAGCAGCTGCGCTTTTTCAGAAGCATTATGGGCTTCTGCCAGCCTGTCAGGTATTCTTCCTGACCGTCCCTGATATGGCACTGCCTGCGCACTGCGTCCATGTCCCTCATCATCACCGCAAAAGGCTTTGCAGGACGGCTTTTCAGTTCACGCAGACGTGATACCGCTTCTTCATTCCTGGCATCACAGCACAGGTGAAAACCGCCTATGCCCTTTATCGCCGCGATCTTGCCATCCATTATAGCACGCCTGAGATGAGTTATAGCCTCTCCGCCCTTTATGTCCGTTCCCACGATGTATACCTCTGGTCCGCAGTCGTTGCAGCATACAGGCTGAGCATCATAACGGCGCGTTGCAGGGTCGTGATATTCCGCCGCACACTTTTCGCACATAGGGTGCTCTTTCATCGTGGTGCGCTCGCGGTCATAAGGCATTGTCTCAAGGATAGTCAAACGAGGTCCGCACTGAGTACAGTTAATAAAGGGGTGCAGATATCTTCTATCCGTTTTATCGAACAGTTCAGCACGGCACTTCGGGCAGGTGGCGATATCGGGAGAAACGAATATATCTCCAAGTTCCTTTTCGCTCTCTATTATCTCAAATCCCGAAAAATCGGTATATTCCGCATCAGTGACCTCTACTTCCAGCACCATTGCGCGTTCAGGCGGAGAATTCTTTATCCTGTCAGCAAATGCGGCAAGAACTTCATCTTCACCCGTAGCATATATATCCACATAAGAGCCCTTGTTTGCCACCGTTCCCGTTATGCCCAGTTCCTCGGCGGCAACAGCTGTAAAGGGTCTGAAACCCACTCCCTGCACTATGCCAAAAGCGCGTATATTGACTGTTTTTATGTTGTTCACCTTCTTACATCTCTATTTTGTAAAAGTCCTTCCGGATACTGCAAAATGCGGCAGGTCGAACCAATCTCCCTTGTGTTCGGGCAGTGCACGTTTAAGACTTATATCACCTATGATAAGATCGAATCCCTTAGCCTTTTCGGCAAAGTCCTCTTCGTCCGCAATATGAAAATCTCCCTCACGCGCGGCTTTGCTGTCCAGCATGAAGAACGTTCCGCAAACAGCATCACCGCCGATGATGTCCCTGACAGCATTAGCCGCCATCTGCTGATGTACGATAAGCGTCCGACCCTTAGGTTCAAGAGCTTTCAGCTTCTCTATATATTCCTCAGGCAGAGGACATCCGTGTACCTCTACATCAAGTGAGAACTTCTCTTCCAGATATTTGCCCGCCCTTATGCCCGCAGGAGATATCATGAATATCTTCTCGAACCGCGATATCCTTTTCACTTCATCAAGCCCGCTGTCAAAGCCGATGCACTTGACTTCCTCATAGCCCTCAGCCTTTATAGCGGAAACTATCCTCTCCGCCGTGATGTATCCCGTGTCGAGAGGTGTAGCGCCTATGACCGCCGCAGTGCCTTTTTCCGTGGGAAGCTTTTCCTCAGCGAACTTCTTGAAAAGCTTCAGATAGGCTTCTTCCTCGCCTTTGTCGTAAAGCTTCGTTCCGTCGGTAGCCACCGTTATGCAGGGAACTCCCGTCTTCTTCTCAGCCATGCGTTCAAGGGCTTTATAGTCGGTGGCAATGACTGCGGGGACAGGTGTGCCGACGATGGCAGTGAAGTCCCTTTCAAGCTGCTGCTGTGCAAGGGCAAGCTTTGCAACAAGGCGGTCATCTCTGCCGAGGATAGCGTCCATATCACGAAGTCCCGCGCTGAACAGCGCAGACTTTTTTGTGAACCAACGCGGCTCATCAAAACCGCATACATTGCCCGCACAGCCGCCAGCATCGCATATAACCGTGATACCTCCAAGTTCGTAAAGCACCGAGCAGGCTCCCGAATCATCTGGCGCAAGAGGAGAGATATATCTCAAAAACTTTTTCATTTTTTCTCCTCCTTTTTCAGTGCCTCGTCAAGCTCTTCCATAAGGCGCTCCACACCCTCGTAGCCGAAGGGCTGTTCTTCGGTGTTGAACTGCGCACAGGGCAGGTCGGGGTGATAATATCCTGCGTCAACACCTATCGCAACATCTATATCAGTCTTTCTCTCATAATTCAGCATCGTAGGTGAAAGGTTGGAGAATATGCGGGTATCGGGCGATATCTGAGCAAGCTTCTTTATAAACACAAAGTTCCTCTCGCCCACCGTGCCGTATATCTCACTGACCTTTATGCCGTACTCCGTCAGTGCCAGCGCCAGCTCAAAGCTGTCAGCGTTGACACACTCGCCCACTGCCGCCGAGATATTACCGTGCTCCGCGATGAACTTTTCCACCACCGCTTTAGCACTATCGTAGTATTTCTCATCGTCAAATTCCGCACCCAGTGCCTGTCCCAGCAGACGGTACTGATTGCGTATCTTGTCCAGCCTGTACATTCTTGTCAGCTCTATAAAAGGTATCCCCAGACGTTTTTCCATATCCTGCGCCGCATATCTCGCTTCGGCGTTTATCACAAGGTTGAAATTCGCCCGCGAAAGCTCGTGATACTCTTCTATTGTACTGCACCTTGCCAGCTCTCTGACTTTCTTTATGCCCGCACTGTGAAGCAGGTCATACAGCTCGCTGTCATCGTGGACATGGCTGAAATATCCGAGTATGTTACATTCGTTGGATATCCTCTTCTGCGGCTTCAACAGTGAGTATACCGACTTTCTCACTCCTGCCATGGGGGGCAGACGCTTCTCTCTTGTAAGCGCATACATATATGCGGGAACAGTCTCCACACCTGTTTCGTCCTCGCACTTTCGGCAGACGCGCTCCATATCAGTACCAAGAAGTGCGTCAACACAAGTTATGCATATCATCACCGCTGTGGGTGTATAGTCAAGGCTCTCACAGACTTCTTTGCAAGCCTTTGGTATCTTTGTAAGGTGTCTGCCAGTGACGATATCCGTATCATCCAGCAGAAGATAGAAAAATCTTTCGTTGTATCCCAGCTCGTTCAGAAGAGCCGTATTTCTTCCGCAGCACCCGGGAGCTACCAGCAGCATCACCGAGCCGGGAATGGCAAGACCCGCTCTCTTTACGCCAAAACCCTTTGCACCAGGAGAATTGAAATCCAAGGTCGCAGGGGATGAATATATCATGTGGCGGTGGCTCATCAGCTCGTCGGGAGTGTTCTCAAAACCTCTCTCGGCGAGATCAGCGGCTGTTATATAGAAAGCCTCAGTCATTTGCCTCGTCCTCCGCTATCAGTTTCTTTGCAAGTTCCAGAAAACGCTTTGCAGTCTCACATTCGGGGTCGCCCTCGATGACCGTCTTACCCATATCCTCGTACTTTATTATATCCGCCGAACGTGGTATATCCGCCGCGATATCAAGTCCTACGCTCTCCGCAAAGGCTCTGACCTTTTCTTCCTCATTTTCAACTGCACGGCGGTTCATGATTATTCCGCGAACCTTAGCATAGCTCCTGTCCTCGAAATTCTTAACAGCCTTGTTGATATTGTTCGCCGCATACAGCGCCATCTTCTCACCGGAGGTCACTATCAGCACCTTGTCTGCATAGCCCTCTCTGATAGGCGCGGCAAAACCTCCGCATACTACGTCGCCGAGAACATCGTAAAGCACCACATCGGGCTTGAACTTCTCAAAAAGCTCCAGTTCTTCAAGCAGGGAAAAGGTGGTGATTATACCTCTTCCCGCACAGCCCAGGCCCGGAGTAGGGCCGCCTGTTTCTATGCAGAGTATCCCGCCGAAGCCGACCTGAGATATCTCCTCGATGGAAGTCGGTTCTTCGTCACGGTCACGCATATAATCCATAACAGGGGTAACAGGTGTTCCGCCCAGCAGATTTATCGTAGAATCCGCCTTGGGGTCACAGCCTATCTGTATCACCCTCTTGCCCAGCGATGCGAATGCCGCCGCGAGATTAGCGGTGCAGGTAGATTTTCCTATACCGCCCTTGCCGTATATTGCCAGTTTTACCATTTATATATCTCCTTATTGACATTGTTGATGGGGTCGCGCATATCCTTTGCGAAGCACCTGCCCGAAAACGCAAAATGCGGCATTTCTATCAGCCTGCACCCCTCGGGCAGAATGTACTTGTATAACGGGTCTGCCACAACTGTTTTTATGCCGTTATCTTTGATGTATGCCCTGATATCTTCCTCGGCATACAGCGGCAGATCCTTTTTATCGGGACTAAGCTCCGCATCTATATCGGGTGGACATATAACATCTACCGCATGGCGGGTCAGTGCCTCCCATTCAAAGGCTATCGACCCTGCAAGCACAGCCTCGCCTATTACAAGGCGCTCTGCTTTTTCGTCCGTGTGTTTGCCGCGGCACATGGCTGCCATTGTTCTGCTTATGCCGTCATGGATAGTTTCATAAATAAAACTGAAGGCACCCGACTGTAGACTGCCCACAGGCACACCGCAAAAATAAGGTATGCCGAACTCCTTTTCCATATACCTTGCCGCAGGAAGCCCGCAGTAGGATACCACAAGGTTTACTTTAGCAGAAGCCGCTCTGCGTATCTCATCAAGAGTGCCGCCCATACCTATTGAGGATATGACTTTCATCTTGCCCCTGTTGAAAAACTTCTTCAAGCTTTCGGCAGCGCTCGTCACACCGAAGTCCAGAGGGGTAGCACCTATGATATTTATCCCGATGCTGTCATCGTCCTTTGGCATATCATGTACGAACTCACGGACGATAGCTTCAAGCGCCATACCCGCACCGCTGATATACGAATGGGTACCATTGGTTTCCAGACCAAAAGTTGGTATACCGGTCCGTCCCTGAATATCCCGTGCCACAGCTTCGTAGTCGAAACCTGTCATCATGGGCATAGGCGAACCGCACAGCGCGATAAAGGCAGGTTTCCTGTCCTTTGCCGCCGATACTATATCCTCTATCAGCTTTTCATCGTTGCCCATTATCGCATCGGTCTCTGTCAGCGCTGAGATATAGATATCCGAACGCATATCGTACCATCTTGGCTCATCATGGGTGGAATAAGTCGAATTACAGCCCGAAGCATCATGTACCACCGTCATGCCGCCGAATTCATACAGCGCCGAACATACACCTGAGGTATCAGCCGCATAGCATGGTATTATCTTACTGACATTTTTCATATAACCATACCTCTTTCTACGTCAAATACAGCTCTCACAGCCGATACCCTTGTGAGATATCAGCGTACGCCTGTCCTTAGGTTCAGCCGCCGCCTCTTCCATAAGACGTGCTATCTCCGCTATGCCTGTAAATCCGTAATATCCGCCGTTCTGCACTATGTTCACAAAATAGTCCGTGCTGAAATAGTGCGCCGCTTTCTGACCCACAGCTATCACCCGCTCATGCTCCTCCTCGGGGAAATGCAGCATATTCACATTAACCGCCGAGTATATCTCAATATCGGGTGATATCTCTTTCAGCGCATCAAAATCTTCACCGTCCTCGCCGAGAACATCATTTATTATATACTTCACATTGAAGCCGTTCTCAACCAGCAGTTTCGCCAGCGAAAAAGGCTGTGTTACCGCCGTAAAATCAATAGCTATCGGAGTATCACCCACCGCGGTTTTCGCAGAAGCCAGAGCCGCTTTCGCTTTCTCCTCTTCACCCGCAAGGTCGGGACATTCCACTCCAAGAGTATCGCAAAGCTTCGCAATGTTCTCCCTTATCCTGACAGAATCAAAACTGTATGGCAGATACAGTGCCTTAGTACCCAGCCGCTCCGAAAGCTCATTACAACCCATAGCCGCCGTAGGCAGGTACGCTATATTCACCGCCGACTTAGCCATTTCAAGATATTCGTCATAGGTCTTACATGAGGTTATATCCCTCAGGGTAAATCCGTTATCCTTGATTATGCGCACAAGCTCGCTGTTCTCGTCCGTTGCTCTGTCATTTCCGATGATATTCACCGAGCGCTCGTCCACAGGCAAAGGTTTCAGCGCGTTATAAAGCTGTGCCCTCATCTTAGCATCGGGAGAAACATTCTTGCGCATGGTAGGTGTCATATAGCAGTCCGAAAAATCTATATCGGGAAATTTATCGGACAGTTCTTGTATGATGATATCAAAATCACACCCTGCAAAAAGGTGTATACAGCTGAGATACAAAAGCACAGCACGAGGTCTGTAAGGCAGTCCTTCGATTATTTCGCTTACTCCGTCCACCACATCGCTTTCCAGCGTACCGTCGAACATATCCTGCTCCGATACCGATATCCAGCTCATGCGGTCAAGTGCGTTCATTTCCGCCGCCGTGAGTATAACGCCCCTCAGACAGCCCTGGGCACAGGCGAATATCTCATGGACTTCGGGTATCAGCATACCGGTATGAACGATATTCCACACACCTCTGGCAGGCGGATTGTACTCCAGTCCACTCGTAAAGAAATCACCCCGCGGCGCGTCACCCAGCCTTACCACAGGCGGGCGGTCAAACCCTGTCTTTTTAAGCATATCACTCACCTCCGCAAATAGCGTATACGCTGTCCGCTATTGCTTTAAGCTGTTTTGCGGTATCGCTTTCGGGGGCAGAAGCCACTATCGCTTTTCCTGCTTCCTCTGCAAGGGGTATATCCTCGCTGCGGTCAAGAGAGCCTATCACATAAGTGTTGAAATCAGCCGCCAGCTCATCTGCCGCCTCGTCCTCATCAGGCACGCCCCTGCGGTTGAGGATTATGCCCCCAAGGGAAGCATATCCCCTGCCTTTGAAATTCTCCACCGCCATGCAGATGTTTGCCGCCGCATATCTGGACATCTTCTCGCCCGAACATACAACGAATATCTTATCCGCATAGCCCTTGCGCATGGGCATGGAAAATCCTCCGCATACCACATCGCCGAGAACGTCATATATCACCACATCGGGCTTGTATACCTCGTAAGCACCCAGTTTTTCAAGGCTTTCCAGCGCATTGATTATACCGCGTCCCGCACAGCCCAGCCCGGGGATAGGACCGCCTGCTTCAACACAAAGCACGCCGCTCGCCGTTTTGAAGACCACATCATCAAGGGTGAATTTGCCATTGGTCTTTCGTGTCATATCAAGCACCGTGGGTATCCTGTCGCCGCCGTGGAGAAGCGAAGTGGAATCCGCCTTAGGGTCACAGCCTATCTGCATCACCGTCAGCCCCTTAGCCGCCAGCGCCGCAGAGATATTGCAGGCAATAGTGGATTTTCCGATACCGCCCTTACCGTATACAGCAAATTTTATCATACGTGGTCACCTCTTGTTACAGCCACCTCATAGCCGATGGTCTTCATTCTCGCTTCAAGACAACCTCTGCACTGTGCGCTTTCGTCGCCTGTGCATATCTTGTTGTCGTACAGCATATATTTCTTTCTCACCGCAGTGGGAGAGAGATTGGGCATTATAACATTTGCTCCCGCCTTTACGCCCTCTTCCCTGCCGTTGGGACGTATCGTACCCAGCGCAGTAGTTGCAGGCAGAAGTACATCGGGCAGAAGTATCCTGCACAGACTAAGCAGGAAAAGCGTCAGCTCGTAACTGCCCTTTGGCTCGTCCCTGAAGGGTGTATCCTTGTGGGGCAGGAATGGTCCTATGCCTATCATTTCGGGCTTGAAGCTCTCAAAGAAAAGCATATCCTCGGCGATACATTCCATAGTCTGATAGGGTGAACCTACCATAATTCCAGCGCCCGTCTGATATCCCAGTTCTTTCAGATATTTAAGACATTCCATGCGGTTATCCCATGACATTTCCGCAGGGTGAAGTTTCTCATAATGCGCCTTGTCAGCAGTTTCATGCCTGAGCAGATATCTGTCCGCACCCGCCTCTCTCAAAGCCTTGTATTCATCATAGCTAAGCTCTCCCAGAGAAAGGGTAACAGCACAGTCGGGATGAGCCGCCTTTATCCTGCGCACAATATCGCAGAGCACATCGTTAGTATAGCTCTTGTCCTCGCCGCTCTGCAAAACAAAGGTACGGAAACCCAGTCCGTAGCCCTCGTCACAGCATTCGAGTATCTCATCAGCCGTCAGCCGATACCGCTGAACATTGGTATTGGAACGTCTTATGCCGCAGTAGTAGCAGTCATTTTTGCATACGTTCGAGAATTCAACTATACCGCGTATGAATATCTTGTTCCCGAACCGTGAAGTGCTTATCTCCCTTGCGATATCCGCCGCATAAACCCTGTCATCATCGTCAAACTCTGATAACACGCGCACCCACTCATCTTTTTCAAGATGCTTTTCACTGTTCAGCTTATCTATAAGAGCCTTAACTCTGCTCATGATCTCACCCTGTCTTTGTATTATTTATCCTGCACCGAAGCGCCCATCTTCAGGCTGAAAAGATCCTGCCTTATTTTTTCGAGCGTCTGATCTTTCCTGAATACCGGAAGCCGTACCATAATGTGCTGATATATCCCCGTTTCGTCAGCGACCTCCGCACAGGCATAGTACGAACCGTGCCTTCCGTATGAAACATATTTCACGTATACTCTGCCGATATTCTCTAAGCGGCACATCGCCCTGCCCTTGGTGAAAAGATATCTTCCACCGCTGACCGTATCATTACCAACAACAGGGCTTGCCCTCATAAGGTCGTTGTACACTGCTTCAAGCCCGTCGTTCCTGATTATATTGTTCACACGCTCGGCCTCGGGAAAAAAATCCTTCCGACCTTTGTACCACGCCACTGCCGCCGCAATTGCCATCACCGCAAAATATCCGACGCCAAGGATCATGTACGATTCCCGGTCTATAACAACGCACAAAGTTAATCCCAATGCTCCCATGACCAGGCAGAATATCACCGCCAGATCCCTCTTGCCTTTTAACGCTTTCCTGCTGAATCTCCGCGAAAGGCTCAGAAAATCATCTATGCTCTCATACATACGGCACTCCGCCTCGTTCAGACCGTCATAAAAATCTACTCTGTCATTCATTCCGTCACCTTGAACTTTTTCAGATCCTGTCTTCAAGCTTTTTCAGCCTGTACCTCTTTTCCTCGATGGGCTGTACCAGTTCCTCGAACTTCTGCTGACGTTTGTTCCTAGTTATCCCGCTCAAAGGCTTTATGTCGATACTCAGCCTGCCTATCTCGTCAAAGACCTCTACTGCCGCATAATACGATGTCCCGTCATCAGAAGACTCCACGCGGATATACGTCCTCTCTACATCCCTTATCCGAAGAACTACCCTGTTTTTCTTAAAGATATATTCGTCGCCGACGTATATAGCAGTATTACTTATGCAGTTAACGTGCATGAGGTCGTTGTATACATTTTCCAGTCCGTCAGCCTCTATAATGGTATTTGTACGCAGCACATCGGGAAACGGTGTCTTTCCGTAACTGAACGCAAAATACACTCCCAGCCCGCCAGTTATAAGCGCCATTATAAGAAAGAACAGCACCATACTGGTTGCCAGCATAAATAACAATGATGCTATCGCCCCGATAAAACCCACCACAACACCTATGATACGCTTTCGCCTGACTGCCTGCGGGCTGTATCTTTTCGACAGCGCCAGAAATTCATCTATTTCACGGTACATCTCGGCTTCTCTGCCGCCAAGGTCATAGTAGGATATCTCTTCTTTTCTGTCACTCATTTTGTTATTCTCCCTTGTCAAAGGTCTATTCTTCTTCCTTAATGCCTATCATCTTTCTCAGCTCATCAAGCTGAAGCTGTCTCTGAACTTTCAGCGCACTAAGCGTCCTTATCTCCAGGGTCTCATCACCTGTTTCATCGCTGATATCCGCATAGCAGAAATAGGCTATATCCTCGGTGTTATCCGAATTGTATACATAGCATTTCTTTATATCTTTCAGCCTGCACATATAATTTCCCTGCCTGAACAGGTATTTTGCACCGATGTATACATCACTTCGTTCAAGCTTTGAGCAGTGCATAAGATCGTCATAAACCGTATCTATACCGTCAGCCCCGATTATATTCACAGCCCTTTTCAAAGCTGACATTGGCTTCGATACATTCTTTCGGCTGAACTTTGAAGCCACCTTGTTAGCTATCGAACCGATACCCTTTTTGCAGAACCGCTCCGTCAGCTGCAGGAATTTATCCACCTCTGTATACTTGTCGGCATCGGGCGATGTTTTGTCAAATACAAATTTATCACTCATGTCACTACCTCTACTTGATTTCGGGGATTATCTCCAGACTTCTTTTAAGTATACCGTTCATGTATGCGATAGCGATGCCGTAATTCGTAACGGGAACACCGGCTTCCTCAACTGTCATCATTCTGCTGCTCATTTCCCTTGCGTTCAGCATACAGCCGCCGCAGTGTATAACAAGAGCATAGTCAGTCAGGTCATCGGGGAATTCTCTTCCCGATGAAAACTCAAGTTTGAAGTCCTTGCCTGTATACTTTTTAAGCAGCTTAGGCAGCTTCACCGTGCCAATATCCTCGCACTGACGGTGATGTGTACAGCCCTCGGATATAAGTATCCTGTCGCCGTCTTTAAGACTGTCTATCGCCTTAGCGCCACGCACAGCAGGTTCAAGGAATCCCTTGTATCTCGCCATGAGTATCGAGAATGAAGTCAGCTTGATATCCTCGGGAGTGTCCGCATTCGCCTTGGCAAATACCTGACTGTCCGTGATGACCACCGCAGGCTTGGGATTCAGCTGTTCAAGGAAACCTTTCAGCTCAGTCTCCCGACAGGTCAGCGCAGCCGAGCCATGTTCCAAAAGGTCGCGTATCACCTGCTGCTGCGGAAGTATCAGCCTGCCCTTGGGTGCCGCCTTGTCGATAGGTATGCAAAGTACTGCCAGCTCACCCTCGCCGATAAGGTCGCCCACCAGCGGAACGCTCTGCTCCTTGTAATCAGTAAGCTGAGCAACTTTCTCCCTCAGCTCATGTATCATGGTCTTGTTCAGGGCGCTTACGTATATCTCATTCTTTTCCTCAGCAGGTATGCTATCCAGCAGATCGGACTTGTTCTTAGCGATAACGTAAGGTATCCGCCTGCCTTCAAAAAGCTTTATCAGCTGTTTCTCGCTTTCGTCAAGATCTCTGGTGCAGTCGGTCACAAGTACTGCACAGTCCGTCTTATTAAGCACCTCAGAGGTCTTTTTCACCCTCAGTTCACCAAGAGCGCCCTCATCATCATAGCCGGGAGTGTCTATTATCATTACAGGTCCCATCGGCAGAAGCTCCATCGCCTTGTATACAGGGTCGGTAGTCGTACCGGGAGTATCCGATACTATCGCCAGCTCCTGATTTGTAAAAGCGTTTACCACGCTGGATTTGCCCGCATTTCTGCGTCCAAAAAAGCCTATGTGTACCCTCTCGCCCGAAGGTGTGTCGTTAAGTCCCATAATGATCCTGCTCCTTTTTGAATACTAGTGAAAAGCATAAACAAAGCCCGTATCCTCCTTTACAGAGAACACGGGCATATACGCCGATAAAAGACCTGCGGATACACTTATCCCGTGAGTTCACGCAAAATATAAAGTATTTATAGCAAACGAAATATTTCTGCATTCAGCATCAACAGATGCCGCACTCAATAATGCGCACCGAATGCCCGAAAACAATGCCGTTAACTATATGACCCCATATTTTGTCGCGCCCCGATATCTGTCCGCGGTCGCTTGTGTCTTACTGCTTCTGCCTCAAAATCATTTTCGGCATCAGGAGGAAACATATGCTGATTTTTTTGATGCGTCTTTCCCGTTTTTTACCCGGGTCAGACCGCTGAATATACCGTCTTCGCAGTAACACCTTTGAGCCTGCCTATCTTGCCTGCAAGAGTATTTATCTTGTCCTGCGGCGCATCGATAGCGATGCTTATGATGTTAACACCCTTAGCACGGTAAGGCACTCCCATCCTGCCGAAAATGAACTCGCCAAATTCATGCAGTATGGAGTTTATGCTTTCCACAGCGCTGCCATCTTCAATGATGATAGAAATAACCGCTACTCTGCTTTGCATAGCCATCTTCCTTTCTATCGGTGTCAGCCACCGTGAAAAATATCCTGTTGTCTAATTGCAGATACCGTGCCCCGACGGACACCGATACCTTTATAATATACTGTAATTATATCATACCAAGGTTAGTTAGTCAAGCATAACAGCTACTATTTGGGTATACTTTACAGCGTTTGGTCAACGCCTAAAATTTTCCCGCAATACAATAATTGACAAATCCCCCGCAAAGTAGTATAATATTATCTGTTTTGATAAATGATTTAAAAAAGAGGTAAGGAAAGTTGACTGAAATAAGAGAAAAAAATCCCCTTGGGTATGAGCGTATACCCGTTCTGCTGCGCAAATTCGCGCTGCCCAGCGTTATAGCCATGCTTGTGAGCTCGCTGTATAACGTTATTGATCAGATATTCATAGGTAAAGGCGTGGGGAAACTCGGCAACGCCGCCACAGGTGTGGCTTTCCCGCTGACTACTATCTGTATGGCGATAACCCTCGCCATCGGCATAGGTACAGCTTCAAGATATTCGCTGTATCTCGGCAAGCGTGAGGAAGAAAAAGCCGCCAGAACAGTAGGCTGTGGACTTTGCATGATGTTCGTATTCGGCATATTGCTGACCGTCATCACCGAGCTGAGCCTAAAACCAATGCTGATGGCCTTTGGCGCCACCACAGATGTTTACCCCTTCGCCTACGATTACACAAAGATAACCGCCTTGGGTATGCCTTTCATTGTCGTGATGAACGGCATAAGCAACCTCGCCCGAGCCGACGGCAGCCCCCGTTATTCCATGATAACCATGATAATCGGCGCCGTGATAAATACCATTCTCGACCCCATATTCATCTTTAACTTCGACTGGGGCGTATCGGGTGCAGCCTGGGCAACAGTCATCGGCCAGGTAGCATCAGGCATATTTGCTCTCATGTACCTTAAAAAACTGAAGCGCATCACTCTACGCCGTGAACATATCAGGCTGAGCCCCACTGAAATGCTGACCACCGCCATGATGGGCATGAGCAACGGTCTGACCCAGATAGCCCTCACCCTGGTGCAGATAGTGATGAACCGCTCCCTAACCAAATACGGCGCACTTTCAACCTACGGCCCGGATATCCCCCTCGCCGCCAGCACTATAGTCATGAAAGTCAATTCCATCGTACTCGCCATAATAATAGGCATCTTGCAAGGTATGCAGCCCATCGTCGGCTTCAATTACAGTGCAAGACAGTACGACCGTGTTAAAAGCGTGTACAAGCTGGCAATAAAGTGCGAACTGATCATAACTATCATAGCTTTTGCTGTTTTCCAGATTTTTCCCAAACAGGTTCTCTCACTTTTCGACTCATCCGAAGAAGAGAACACCGTACTGTACTTTGAATTCGCAGTAAAGTTCATGCGTACTTTCCTGCTGCTCCTGCCTCTTACAGGCATACAGATGATATCATCGAATTTCTTCGCAGCCATAGGCAAGCCCATCAAAGGCGCAGTTCTCTCCCTTACAAGACAGGTGCTGTTTCTTATCCCAATGGTGCTGATACTAGCCTATTTCTTCGGACTTAACGGCATAATGGCAGCCGCTCCCATATCCGACCTTATAGCTTTCATCGTTGTTATGGTATTCATAAAAAAAGAAATGAAACAGATGGACTATGTCTCCTCCATCCTGAAAGAGCTGAAGATGTCAAAGATACCAACATAAAACTACAGCCCCGAAGCATTACAGTGCCTCGGGGCTTTGTATTCTTATTTATGGTTATCCCGCTGGCACGCCTGACTTAAAAGCGATCAAAGGAATATAATGAGAGTTTGTCGGTTATCTTTTCCCCCGCCGCAGGCGGGAAAAGATAACATCAGCATAATAGATCCCTGTCGATCCGGCATTTTAAGCGGAGTGGTAAAGGGATAGTCAGATTCTTATTTTACATACTCATACGCATAATGATATGCTCGTAAGATGGAAACTCCGTTTCAAGCACCAATACTGCCACAATTATCACAACAGCAAAAAACGATGAAACAATAAGCTGAACTTTTTTCAAGACGTCATAATATTTCGTATTTACAGTCAGCGAATAGATACCGCCGACAATACATAATACAGAAAGTATAATCAAAAGGAACCCAGCAGCAAATCTGCCTCCTGCTGACTCTCTTCCATAGCCCGGAAGGACCCAGTTCAAAGCTCTGATAGCATAGTTTGTTTCCCAAAAATACAGAAGCACAAGTGGCGAAAAGAGTATAGACACTCCCCATTTCAAAAACCATTCTATTTTGTTCTTGCTTACTAAAGTAAAACCATAAAGAGCCGCAACACCCAGCAGATAAATTATCGTCACGCCAAATCCGCAAGTATCATTTATGATAGTTTCCAGAAATATAGCCGATACGTAGAATACAGCTAATTCCGAACCAAGTATCAGGTCCCTTATAACATCATTCTTATTCAAATCCATTTCCCCCGACTTTTTATTTTTCCAAATTCGCCGAACCATCGGCACTCTTTTTCCACATCTTCAGCCTGACCGAAGAATAGACCATAACAGGAATATCCACCACATCGATCGCCAGAATTATCCATTTGACCACATCGGGAAGCTCAAACGAAGCTATATTGCTTATTGCCACAACCAGCGATGCACAGCTGAGTATCAGTAGACTTACAGACCATATTTTTCTGAGTTTTTTATCCACGTTTCATTCCTCCGATGTTCCTATATTTTCAAACCTCACGCAGACGGCTTGCTTTACAAGCATTATACATCAGCTTGATCCAAAAGTCAACAAGCCACCTCACCCCAGCTCTTCTCTCAGCTTTTCCAAAGCCCTCTTTTCTATCCGTGATACATATGACCTTGATATCCCCAGCTTTTTAGCCGCCTCCCGCTGAGTCAGCGCAGGCTTTCCGAAGAGCCCGTACCGCATAACGATTATCTCCCTTTCCCGTTCATCAAGACACTTATCCAGATCAATATACATCTGCTCCGCACGAACAAGGAGCTCTATCCGCTCTGCAACGTCCTCGCTGTCCGTCAGTATATCCATCAGGCAAAGGCTGTTCCCATCCTTATCTGAGCTGGCAGGTTCTTCTATAGAAACATCATTCGCCGTCTTTTTCAGCGAGCGAAAATGCATAAGTATCTCGTTTGCTACACTCGCACTTCGGCTCTGAATGCAGCACATCAGTACCCCCGCTTTCTGCACCCATAAGATACAGGTGGATATTCTCGCCGTCCCACTCAACACGACGCACGAAGCAGCGTATAACATCACGCTTTTTCATAACATCTAATGTGTCAATAGTTTTAGCGAATGACGACAGCATATCCGCAAGGCTTTGATACTGCTCGTCGGTGATGTCGCTGTTTTCCATAAGTCTGCGGTGCTCAGATATCTGCCTTTCAAGCTCGGAAGTCTTAGTGTGCAGATCGTTTATTTGCGAGATGATATCCTCAGCAGCCATAGTTTCGCCTGCCAAAGTCAAAGCCTTAACAAGATTTGTGCGCTCGGCTTCATACTGCTTTTTCTTTTCAGTCAGCCTGTCGATTTCTGCCTGCGAATCAGCGAATGTCTCATTCAAACTCTTCTGTGAATTTCTTAGCAGCTTCATCAGACCCGAATCGTCCTCGCCCAGATGCTTTATCTCATCGCATATCTGACGGTCAAGCTCGTTACCGTTAATTCGCTTATTATCACACTTGAGACCGTGACTTCTTTCTTTGAGCTCGCAAAGGTAATCATATACCTTCTCGCCCTGCTTGTTGACCCTTGATGAAAGCTTTGGGCGCATAAAGCTTCCACAGCACGCACAAAACAGCAGTCCCGACAGAAGTGCGGTATTGCTCTTGGGCTTTCGGTATGCCTTGTCCCTGTTCTTTTCAAGCAGATGCTGTACCTCTACCCAGCGCTTGCCCTCGATAATGCCCTCGTGCTTGCCAACAGCCACTATCCACTCGCTTGGAGCTTTCTGCTTCATTGACCTCCCCTTTTTCTGTATGGTCTTGTTGTACGCCATAATACCGTGAATGCCGTCAAAGTCATCGCGCGAACCGTACAACTGCATATCTGTTTCGTTCAAATATACCCATGTATCCTCGTCAGCAATAGCATACACAGGGTTTTGCAGAATGGTCTTAATGGCAAACCTCGAAAGCGTGTTACCCTTTTTCGACTTGAAATCATTATTGAGCAGATAGGTCTCCACCTTAGTAATAGAACGCAGTTCAACAAACTTAGTGAACACCAGCCCGACAAGCTCTGCCTCTTCGGGATTTTTCTCCAGCATTCTCGCCTTATGTATCTTGCCATCAACCGTCATACTGCCTACGGTCTCGGCACTCCTGTAACCCGTTGGCGGATTGCCGCCCAACCACCGTCCCGACTTGGCAAGCTCATGCATATTGTCGGTTATTCTCTCTGCAATAATGTCACGCTCCAGCTGTGCAAAAACCGAGCTTATCATCATCATAGCCCTGCCCATAGGCGAGGTATCATCAATGTTGTCGCTGACCGAACGAAAACAAACGCTGTGTTCTTTCAGCTCCTCATAGGTGTTCACAAAGTCCGATGTGTTGCGGCTTATCCTGTCAAGACGGTAGCAAATAACCAACTGAAACTCACCATTGCGGCAGCGCTCCATCATCTCCTGAAATTTCGGACGCTTGGTGTTGCCACCCGAAAAGCCCTCATCCTCGAACTCCACAATGTCCTCATCAACTACATCATATTTGCTTTTCAACGCCCGCCTGCATATCTCAATCTGGTTTTCAATGCTCTCACCTTTGCCGGTGAATTTGGATTTGCGGCTGTAAATTGCGTATTTTCTGTTATCAGGCATATTATTGTTCCTTTCGTTATATTTGTAATAGTTATATATCATTATTATTAGCAGGTGTCAAGTGCCTAATATAAAGACCTCTCTGAATGTCCGGAGAGGTCCTTGCGGTCAATCGGTTTTCTGCGATGCGATATTTTCTATCACCATATCAAGCAGTTCTTTCTTCTTTTCTTTTGAAACAGGCAGTGCATCAATGTGAGCCGTGATAATCTTAGCGTGGCACTCGGCAACAGTTGTTTGAAGCTGCCTGATACCCTCAGCCGAAGTGGGATAATGTACTACGATTTTCATGCTATCACCTTTTCTTATCGTTTTCAAGCTAAAAGCCTATCATTGATATACAATCATTGGCTTTGCTCTAATAGCATTATATAAGAAAATTGTACGTGATATTATCATGATTCCGCATAAATTCACAAATGAGTTAAATAGAATATGACTGTTTATTCTAATTGGCATCTCCGAGTTTTCAGAGATGCCAATTATTCTCATTTTTCGTAATGCTAGACATGCGAGGGAGTACAAGAACTGAATAAAAAGATAACAACCATCAACGGAAAGCTTGTCAGCTGCTGTAAGAGCAAATAACAGAAGGCGAAGAATAGCAATCTGGAATTATAGAAATTATCTGTAAGCCCTTGATTAGCGGGATCATATGTGATATAATAGAAAGTAGCAAGGGGGCGATCTTATGGGTATTTTACTGAATCCGGGAAATGCTGAATTCAAGATGTCTTTTAATTCTGACATCTACGTTGATAAAAGTGAACTTATAATACAGACTAATTCTATTCTGAATAAGGAAAACCGCTTTGTCTGCATCAGCCGTCCGAGACGCTTCGGTAAATCTATGGCGGCAAATATGCTCACAGCTTATTACAGCTGCGGGTGCGATTCCAAAGTGTTCTTTGATAAACTAAAAATATCTAAGGCTGACGATTATACCGAGCACCTTAACAAGTACAACGTCATTCATCTTAACATGACTCAGTATGTGAGTGTCACCGGTACTATTGAATCTGAAATCGAAAAGCTGAGCAAGCGTCTGCTGTTTGAACTTCATAAAGAGAATCCCGATGTAGAGTGCTTCGACCCCGAAAGCCTTGTTGATGTACTGGCGGATATTTTTGCGCAGAAAAATATACCGTTTATTTTCATTATCGACGAATGGGACTGCATATTCCGTATGCACAAGGACGAAAAAGACGCACAGATCTACTACCTCAATTTTCTGCGAAATCTGCTGAAAGACCGCAGTTATGTTGCCCTAGCATATATGACAGGTATTTTGCCTATAAAGAAATACGGCGAACACTCTGCTCTTAATATGTTCACTGAGATCAGTATCGCAGGTGCAGATAATTACGCTGAATTCACAGGATTTACCGAAGAAGAAGTAAAAAAACTCTGCAATAAATACCAGATGCCTTATGATGAGATCAAGCAATGGTACGACGGATATAACGTTGATAACATCTCTATATACAATCCAAAATCGGTCGTTGAAGCTATGCTGCGTCACAGGATAGATAATTTCTGGTCAAAGACAGAGACCTTCAAAGCCCTTGCCGACTATATCCAGGCGGACTATGACGATCTTCATAACAAGGTCGTTCGTCTTATCGGCGGTGAAAAGCTGGAGGTCGATGTTACCACGTTCCAGAATGACATGGTGACGTTCAACAGTTCAGATGATATTCTAACGTTGCTGATTCACCTTGGTTATCTCACCTACGATTTCGATACCAAACGTTGCTGGATACCCAATTCCGAGGTTCAGGAAGAATTTATCCGCAGCATAAAGAACGACAAGGGCTGGTCGAAGATAATGTCGGCAATAAAAGAGTCCGATGAGCTTTTGCAAGCCGTACTTGACGGGAACGCTGATATTGTTGCGGCAGGAGTGGAAAAGTGCCACGACGACAACACTTCTATTCTCAAATTCAATGATGAGAACTCACTCAGCTGTGTTATCTCGCTTGCGTTTTATTCAGCGAGAAAGTACTATATGATAGTTCGTGAGATGCCTGCGGGCAAAGGTTTCGCTGATCTTGTATTCCTGCCCATGCCTAAAGTAGATAAGCCCGCACTTGTTATCGAGCTGAAAAATAAGCTGGCTGTTGATACTTCCATAGACCAGATCAAAAAGAAGAACTATCCCGACAGGATAAAAGAGTATCTCGGCAATGTTGTACTCGTTGGGATAACCTACAACGAAGATAAGCACCATGAGTGTGTAATCGAGAAGATATGAAAACAGGGCGGGAGTCTATCCAAAAATTTGTGTAAACCTCCAAAGTAGTGTATAATAGAAGAGACACTACTTTGGAGGTTTTAATTATGAGCAGAAGACGAAGAAATGAAACAGAAGAGCAGCGAGCAAGAAGAGAGCTAATAAGTGATTTTCTTTCGGCAGCGAATATTCAGAGCATGGACGATATTCAGGAACTTTTCAAGGAGGCACTTGCCGGATTTATGGAAGGTAGCCTTGAATCAGAGCTTGATTCCGAGCTTGGATACGAGCCGTATGACGTTAAGAACAAGGCTACCGACAACAGTCGTAACGGTCACAGCA
>NZ_FOAT01000028.1 GCF_900109655.1 Hominimerdicola alba | reverse complement strand
TAAATATCCCATCATAATCAGCCTTAAAGTATGCATCCGGGAATTCAGGGAAATATTTGATAAAGGCTATCAGGCATTGCTATATTCTTTTATAGACAAATACAGTACCTGTGCAATCAAACTTATAAGAAAGTTCTCGGAAAGTATGAAAAACGATCTTGAAGCTATTGAGAATGCCGTGTCGTCGCCTTTATCAAACGGATTTGTCGAAGGCACAAACAACAAGGTCAAAATGGTGAAACGTACAATGTGCGGAAGATGTGGGTGTAAGCTTTTGGCAGCGAAATTGATGGTGAAGGTTTAGGATTAATACGGATATTTGAGGGAGAGCCTTCACTATTCAAAGGAACTCGGATATTATGACACAGAGCCTAAAAGTCCACGCTCAGTCAGAGCCTTGACCCTGCCCAATAACGTAATCTTTACTATCAAGCAGCTCCGCAACTTCCAGAACTCACAGCGGTTTAAGCTTGGGGATAAATGGCACAGCACAGAGCGTTTATTTACCACGTGGGACGGTCAGCAGATGAACGGCACAAGCCCTTTTGCATGGTTGACAAAGACCTGCGCTGCAAATGAT
Organism: Hominimerdicola alba; assembly: GCF_900109655.1. GTDB lineage: Bacteria > Bacillota > Clostridia > Oscillospirales > Ruminococcaceae > Hominimerdicola > Hominimerdicola alba_B. Next base: position 21,848 of record NZ_FOAT01000028.1, on the reverse strand, counting down.
CTCCCGAAAGTGAACTTGCATTCATTCAGACATCGCAACCATATGAAAACATCTTTATTAACCATAAGCATAAAACAACCAATTTCCCCTGCAATAACGGCAAATGTAAGCACTTGCGTACATCTGTCGTTCCAATATAATAGAACGAAACGGCGGCTCGTTACTGAACCGCCGTTTTCTTCTTATTGAACAGGATTTGCAGGATATATCCGAAATATCCAAACAAAGCCATGACTGTCAGATACCGCATAGCTGTCAGCGCAGCCGAAACCGAGGTGTCGATGAAAACAAACGTCACTCTGCCGAACAGATAGTCGGTGAATTTCAGCTGAATAAACTCATAGATACCGACAGCACCGATCACGCCGAACAGGATACGCAAAGTCCGTATCAGACCCTTACTTTTCAGCTTTATCCTCGCCGCTATTTGCGATATGTGCATACCGAGATGAACGCTCATCAGCACAAGCCCCCAATAGGCGCATAGCAGATGAACCGTTCTTGCAAAACCTGCACCGCCGAGATTCAGGGAAGTGAAGATGTGCTTTGAGATCATGATACTGCTGTACATAAGTCCCAGCATACATATCAGTACCGCAGCATTTACGATTGTTCCGACAATGCGCTTTGACGGATATTTGCCTTTGAAAAGTGTTTTTATCCAGCCGAAATTGAGGATATGGTGCAGGATAAACAGTGCAAACATCGCAACGCCGACTATTTCGTGTGCCGTTTCACCGACAATGGAATAGCACATCAATACGGGCAATGCCGCTGTCATAAAAATGTCAGCGGCAGTTTTGATCTTCGTCTTTGTATTCATATCAAAAGCCCAATTCGTCAAGCCAGGTGCGGACGGTCTGCTTGGTATCGTCATTTAATACCTGCGCCGTACTTCCGCGCATATCAATAGCCGTCAGCACCTGTGCACCCGTCACCCTTGCGATACTGCTGTCAGTTCCCGAAAGTCCGCTGCCCTCATGAGTGCAAAACGGGATAACGACCTTATCCGACCAATCATAGCTCTCCATAAAAGTATAGACCGCCATCGGCATATCGCCCCACCAGATCGGATAGCCGAGAAACACGATGTCATACTGCTCCATATTTTCAACGCTACCATTCAATTCGGGACGGGCGTTGTCATTCTGCTCTTGCTTTGCAATATCACAACACTCGTCATAGCCTGTAGGATAGGGCGTTACAGTTTCGATATGAAAGCTGTCCGCACCGACCTCGTTTGCAATATACTCTCCGAGTATCTGCGTATTGCCGACCTCTATCGTTACGACGGAATAATTCTCATCGGCACGGGAGAAGTACGCTACAAGGACGTTTGTGCTATCGAAAGCCTGCTCGGTTTGTTTCGGCTCGGCGGTATCAGTAACAGCTTCGGACTGTTTATCCCCTGAATTGTGGTCTGTTTTGCTCTCGGATTTATTTAGCTTTTCCTGCACGACTGCCTTATCATTATATGCAACGCTTGGAGCAGAATCAGGTTCACTGCTGGCGCAGGCGGTCATTGTGAGGCATAACATAAAAACAGAAAGAATCAGCGATAGTTTTCTCATAGCTGTTACCTCCGTGCTATTCTTATTTCGACCAGCTCACAAACTGTTCTGCCGCTTCACCCGTCTGATGTTCGATAATAATGCTCTTTCCCGTGTCGAGAGCTTCGATCTTCGCAATATCCTCGGCTGTCAGTTCAAAATCAAAGATGTCGAAGTTCTGCTCCATACGCTCCTTGTGAGTGCTTTTCGGGATAAGGATAACGCCTTTCTGAAGAAGAAAACGCAGTGCGGTCTGTGCCACGCTCTTTCCGTATTTTGCACCGATCTCGCTGAGTACCTCATTCGTAAAGAACCCGTTTTTACCCTCAGCAAGCGGCCCCCATGACATATGGGCGCAGTTGTACTTATCCATGAAGGTTCTTGCGTACTTCTGCTGCCAGAAAACGTGCGTTTCGACCTGGTTGACCATAGGCATGATCTCGTTGAACGAAGCAAGGTCAACAAGTCTGTCGGGATAGAAGTTTGAAACGCCGATAGCTCTCAGCTTTCCTGCCTTGTATGCGTCCTCCATAGCACGCCATGTGCCGTAGTAATCACCGAAAGGCTGGTGTATCAGCATAAGGTCAATATAGTCGGTTTGCAGGAGCTTCAGCGAATTGTCGATAGAAGCCGCTGCCTTTTCGTAGCCCGCATTGGAAATCCATATTTTCGTTGTGATGAAAAATTCATCTCTTGCGATACCGCTTTTCTTGACAGCATTTCCGACACCTTCCTCGTTGCCGTAAGCCTGTGCAGTATCAATAGAACGGTAGCCCACCGAGATCGCATCGGTTACACAGCGTTCTGCTTCGGCAGGCGGTATCTGAAATACGCCGTAGCCTAACTGCGGCATTTTTACGCCGTTTGATAAAGTAATATAGTTCATGCCGATACCTCGTTTATTTCAGTTTATTGTAATCATCATCGGAAACAGGTTCGCACCACTCTGTACTTCCGTCCTCGCCCTCGATTTCTATCGCAAGGTGTGAGAACCACGAATCGGGTGCGGCACCGTGCCAGTGCTTGACATTTGCAGGGATATTCACAATATCTCCTGGGTGAAGCTTTCTTGCTTCCTTGCCCCATTCCTGATAGTAGCCCCGACCGCCGACACAGATCAGCATCTGACCACCGCCGCTTTTTGCGTGGTGGATATGCCAGTTGTTGCGGCAGGCAGGCTCAAAGGTCACATTGAAAACAGAGAGCTGTTCCTTTGATACCTGAGCAAGATAGCTGTTTCCAACGAAATAATCGCAATATGGATTAGGTTCGCCTATCGGGAAGAAAATCTCGTTTTGGAATCTGTCCTTGTCGGTCATTTCAGGAGATTTATCGTTCCATACGCCTTTCGCAAGGTTGAACACAGCCCAAGCGTGCGGCCAGCCTGCATAAAATGCTGTGTGGGTAATGACGGCAGCGATTTCCTTCTGTGATACGCCGTGATTTTTTGCGTTCATCAGGTGATATTTCAAGGCATCGCTTGTCACGCCCTGCGACATGAGAGCGACTACCGTGATGATACTCCGTGTTTTCAGGTCAATATCGGTGTTGTTCCAGTTCTCACCGAAAAGAATATCATCGTTGTAATGTGCAAATTCGGGAGCGAACTTACCGAGGGCATCTCTGCCAGCGGTCTGTACTATCTTTTCTGCCATAGTGTGACCTCCTCACAGCCATTCGGCAACGGTATTCTTAGAATCCTTTGCTTTTGATCCGACGATATCCAGTCCTTTGCTGTCAACAGTTGCACCCTTGCACATCTTCTTCACATCGGAGACCATATTTGCAAGACCTGAGCCTTCATGTGTGCTGATGACTCTGACGGTCTTACCGCTGAAATCAAGCCCTGTCAGCGCTGTTTCAACTTCGGGAGCATAAGTTCCCCAATAGATCGGACTCATGATAAAAATCGTGTCATAGGCGGAAATGTCCGCAAGCTTCTCCTTGATTGGAGCGTTGCCGATACGCTGTTTTGCTTCTTCGATACAGGTCTTGTAGTCTGCCGCATACGGAACAGCAGGCTCGACTTTGAACATATCCGCACCTGTCAGCTCCTGCACAAACTCTGCTACGATCTCGGTGTTGCCCTTGTCAATGTAACCGACGGCATAGTTTTCATCGGCTCTGCTGAAATAGATTATCAATGCTTTCATACGAATGCCTCCTCATTTCACGATATATTTGTTATCTTTCTCCGGTATACCCTCCTCATCGGAGATATACCGTTCTACTTTCATTTTCAGCCCGTATTTCTCCCGAAGCTCTGCTATCGTCTGCATCATTGGCGAAGCATGATGGACATCAATTGCGTCCTGACTTGTCCACTGGTCTATCAGCAGTACCGTTTCGGGATCGTCAAACGGCTGAAAATAGGCATAGCGGAGATTGCCTTCCTCGTTTCTGATTTTGTCCACTGTACCGCTTTGTACCATTTCTTCTGCGAATTTTCGGGCGTTTCCGTTTACGCCGGTGTAGTAGATGTTTACTGTGATGCTCATAGTATCACATACTCTCTTTCAAAATCTGCACGACCTCATCACGGTCAAGCACCTTGTAACCGCCGTTCAGGATAATAGTCGCATCAGCGATACCCTCGATCATATCCTCTGTCGCACCGAGGTCTTTGATGTTCATCACAAGTCCGATCTCCTTCATCCAGCTTTCCATAGCGGAAAGGCCCTCATTAGCAAGCTGTTCATCGGTCTTACCGTCACGGGATATGCCCCATACCTCGGTTGCAAAACGAGCAAACTTCTTTAAGCCATAAGGCATGATATATCTGTAATACGGCAGAGATACCGCAGCCAGTGTCATTCCGTGGGTAGCATCTGTATATGCACCAACTGCCTGACCGAGCATATGCACCATCCAATCCTCAGTCTTTCCTCTGGAAACAAGCGTATTCAGTGCCCATGTCGCAGTCCACATGATGTTGGAACGAGCTTCATAGTCCTGCGGATCATTCACAGCGATACGGCTTGCGTGGATAAGGCTTTTCATAAGCCCATCGCTGATGTAGTCAGAGGTATTGTCGTCCTCACCTGAGAAATACTGTTCGCAGATATGATTGAGAATATCGTAGATACCTGCCACCATCTGATATTTCGGGAGCGTCATGGTGTATCTCGGATTGAGGATAGAGAATTTCGGCATTACATCGTCACTGAACACATGACCGATCTTGAGCTTTGCTTCGTGATTGGTTATGACAGAACCGCCGTTCATTTCTGAGCCTGTACCTGCCATTGTCAGCACACAGCCGACGGGAACGATCTCGCAGGTCGGTTCTTCAAAGCGGATATAGTATTTATCCCAGGGATCATCATCACAGTGAACGGAAACAGATACAGCTTTTGAATAGTCGCATACAGAACCGCCGCCCACAGCAAGGATAAAATCTGTCTTATGTTCACGGGCAATCGCAACGCCCTCATTCAGCTTGTCTGAAGTCGGATTAGGCATAACGCCAGCGACCTCGGCAACATTCTTACCGCAGTCGTTCAGGATAGCAATAATTTCATCATACAGACCGCTTTTTTTGATAGAACCTCCGCCATATACGAACAGAATGTTTTTGCCGTAGTTTGCAAGCTCAGTTTTCAGATTGCTGAGAGAGTCCTCACCGAAATAGAGCTTGGTCGGGTTGTGGTAGCTGAAATTTCCTAACATGATACATACCTCCGTTTATTAGCTTTTGTTTTCCGTACACCATATTACATAATCAAGCCTGTCCAGCAATGCCTGTTCCTTGTGGATAGAATCAAGCAGAGAACGCCTTGCATTCCGTAGGATACGCACCTTTTCGGCACAGCAATTCTTGTCACAGCACACGGAAAGAAAAGCCTTTATCTGCTTCTCGTCCATTCCTGCCTGAGATAAAACCTCCGCAAGTTCCTTGTCGGAAATGCTTGTATTCGTCACTTTCATTCTATCACCCCACAAAAAAAGAGTACAGGTTTTGGATATAGTACGGCATAAGATTTTTCGCTTAGACCGACCGCATATGCAGCGATATTTGCAGATGTGGTCGGGATAAGCATGAAAAATCATGCTGTTCTATATCGTCCTGTACTCATTATAGCATAGTTTGCTCAATATGTAAAATGCTTATATCTTATACTTATGTATGCTCAGAATGTATACTTTTGATGTGATAAATATCTCTAAGAGTATGTTGTTATGAAGATAATTCAGAATTAATCGAACTTCATTTAAATCCCATAGCCGATTTAACTTTGAACATTTTTTCTGTTCCTATCAGTTTTTCCAAAAGAACAAATGCAACTTCCGGAGCAGTCTGTGGGCAATATGATGTAATTATATTATCCGTTTTAACAATAGGTTCATTCACAATTTCCACACCATATTCTGCAAGCTGTTTCTGTCGGAATCCATTGTTTAGATGATAAGTTGTTGCTTTTTTACCGGTCAATATACCACTATGAGCAAGTGCTAGAGCTGCAACACAAACTGTTGCTATCATCTTGTGTTGATGATTGAACGTGTTAATTACATCTGATAACTCTTTTGAAAAGGCTTCTTCATAAAAGCCAAATTCCTCAAAGCCACCGGGAATTGCTAACGCATCGTATTCATCAACACAAACGTTTTTTAATAATATACATTCGGGAAACCTGTATCAAATATTTACATATACGAAGAATAAATCATTGGAGGCTGGATCGGACAAGAAAGTCTCTGGATTGCTACTATATGCCAAAACCGATGATTTCATTCAGCCCGATCAGGAATATTCAATGAGCGGCAATACTATTGGTGTAAAAAGTTTGGACCTAGATTGTGACTTTAATGATATAAAGCGACAATTAAATAATTTAGTTAGCCAATACTTTTAATAAAAAATCGGACAGTTTATGCTGTCCGATTTTTTATGGATGAGATATGGTGAGATGGTATGAGGAGTGGGTGAGCCTTGGTGCAGTTGGAATTAGTCTCATGATCACTTCAATACTTAATTGCTCAAATTACCGATACGCTTGAAGAAACACAGCATTTATTATCACTTCTGCAGGAAGCCCCAACAAAATACAGAGCCTTTTTAACACTTGCTATATATGGTGGCTTCAGGCGTGGTGAACTCCTTGGACTGGAGTGGAAAGATGTCGATTTTAATACAAATGTTGTAAGCATCAGACGAACCGCTCTTTACACCAAGGAAAAAGGTCATTATACCGATACTCCTAAAACAAAAGGCTCTGTACGTGATCTTAAATTTACTGCCGATGTAATTAACATTTTAAAAATTCACAAAGCGGAACAAGCTAAACAAATTTTAAAAGTCGGCGACCAATGGAATGAAACAGATCGCTTATTTACAACTTGGAATGGTAAAGTAATGGACGGTGCAACTCCGTATAATTGGCTCAAAAAGTTTTGTGACCGTAATAACCTAAGATTCCTTGGATTACACAGCCTACGTCATTTGAACGCTAGTTTACTTATCCATAGCGGAGTTAATATACGCACTGTATCAGCTTGTTTAGGGCACTCCCAAACCTCAACGACTTTAAACATTTATGCTCATTCGATGGCTAAAGCCAATGCAGAAGCTATGGAATCAGTAGCCGACACTTTAAGGCTAACAATAAGTGATAGCAATAACGACAGCCATAATTCGATAGAAAAATATGGATAACAAAAAACGGCAGATCCGGAACAAAATCATTCCAAATCTGCCGTTTTATTGCACAGTAGTACACAAACGCTGATATTATAAAAACAAAAGGCTTCTAAAGCTACGCATTTACGCTGTTTTAGAAGCCTTGTTGTTGGTGCGGCAAACGGGACTTGAATAAGTAATAGCACATTCGTTCTGGTTCTATATCGATATCTATCGTATCAAAACGTGGTATTTCGTGCGCACGAATGCTGCATATCGTGGTATAATATAATTGATCGTATCACATCGTTAGTACACAAACAGTACACTCCACCCGAGTTTGCGGTCAGGTGGAGTGTTTTTCGGTTTATTTTTTATTCTTGATGCGTTCTTCCCAGTCAGATAATATCCTTAATATCTCTTTTGCGTTGTCAGACAATCTGAGGATAGCTATGACCATTATAAGCTGTATCAAAGCAACACATATCAAACCGATCATTACTCCCGAATCCATAGTTTTACCTCCTTGATCACACTTAATCTCTTTTATATTTTTCCAATATAGCTTTGCTGTTATCTAATGTCATATCACTTGAAAAATAATTATCTTTAGCATAATTATCCCATTTTTTGCAAGCATCTTCAAAGGTTTTTACATCATCGTTGAAATTACTCCAAAAAACATTTGGACCAATTCCTAAAATATCGGATTGATTTTTAGGTGTATAATAAATTCCAAGCACGTAGTCGTTTTCTGTATAATCATAATAATATACAAGATAGACAAATCCGTGGATATTATTCTCTTTGGCAACACTTCGTATTTTATCAGTATATCTACCTACTGCAATTGTTCCATCAAGATCAATTGCTTCACATGATTCAGGAGACACAGGCATTTCATTCTTTTTCCTCAATTCCGATATATAGTTTTCAAACTCGGTACTGAATAAGTCCGCATATTTAAATGCAGTAGATTCATCTACGTCTGGATATTCTACTTCCTGAACATTAGCATTGCCACTATCATCAAGCACAATATGGATAACATCATCGCTATCTTTCAGCACACCTGGAGCACATACTACTAAACTATAATATGTATCAATATAACCTTCAGAAACTTTGTTTGCGTAAAGCTCATACATATAGTCATCATATTTCAACTTTGAAAATATTAATCCCTCTTTTTTATTTGCTAAGTCTTTAAAAAATTCATCAGTGAACTTACCAATAGACTGATCATCTATAATGTTAGGAGTAACAACACTTGCTAATTTTAGCACCGCTTCTGTGTAGTCCCTGTTTTGCTTCTCTGTTTGTTCAACGGATTCTATATGTCCTTTGCTTGTATCTCCATCGATGAAATAAGAATTATATAGCGTGTTCCAATCCGAATAATTTACACCATTGATTTCACCGGATGCTAACCCAAATCTTATTTCATATAATTTTCCGTCACATAAAGAAACATTTATCGAATAATTCTTTTCATTCAAAGTGACCACTTTTGTTGCATTAAGATCACCTTTATCACTTATCACTAGTTCTTCATCAGTACTGCCAATCTCTGGATAGTGTTCTTGAAGAGTATTAACATAGTCAGTAATATACTGTTTTAAATATTCTTTATCAGACTTGCTATCCTCAATCTGTACTTCACTCGTATCAGACTCAATAGTTGTCGTAGTCGTCTGCACAGCCGTAGTAATTGTTGTGGTCGTAGTTTCCTGTGCTGAGCTTTCCTTGTCCGTACTGCCCGTACTTCCGCACCCCGAAAGTATACCTGCCATGACCATTGATAGTAAAACTGCCAGTATTTTTTTCATACTATTCCCTCCTTATTGTATAACTTTATCTTATGTTTTTACATATTCACGCTATCGGTGCGTCTCCGAGTGGAGCATCTCCAAACGCTTGTATAACATTATATAAATATTCTACCTCATCAGACGGCATCAAGGATGAAAAGATCGTACCGTCATCATGAACGTTAAAGAATATCTTTGTTGTATTATCATTAACATCGCCAAGTGCAAAGCTTATGTTCCAGTAGTCATCGTCCTCAAAGACCCATTTAGCATCTGTGTAGTTACATTCCAGTGCCGCTGCAACACTTTTACCCGAAATATCAACACCTTCGCCCTCACATTTTGCGAACGCTACAAAGATCCCATCTTCTTTTGGATCAAAGCCAAATACACCGCCTGTCATACCTGCGGCATTTGCAGCTGCATATAAGGACAGATCACTGTGTCTCAAATACTCGAGCTTACCTTCTTTTGTTGTAAGATCATACTCCACTTTTGGCTCGGCTTCTGCTTTGGTCGTTGTGGTTGTTGTGGTTGTCTGTACAGTAGTTGTCTGAGAGGCAACAGTGGTCGTTGTAATCGTAGTTTCACATTTATCTTTGAAAATTTTAGGTGCTTTGTTAACAGATGTATCAGAAATAAACAACAGCACAAACGGAGTTGCAACAATAAGAAAAATATTATCGTTGCGAATATAGGTCCTTTCCTTTTAGGCGGCGTTGTTCCGTTTTGAATAGCTTCCTGTTCTTGCTCCATTATATCAGCCTCTCTCCTCCGTCCCATGCACCACAAAAATACTCCCAACGCAGTTACAGCCGCTGAAATAAGAAAGAATGTACCACCAAATGAATCAATACTTGTCAGACCACACAATATGAATATCGCACCCATAATTGTAAAAAAAATTCCTAAAGCTATCATGAACCGATCCTCCTTCAATTAGCTATAATCAACATTAACCCCCATCGGATTAACTACATTATACACTATCATGTACTATTTGTCAATATCATGACACACAGTATATTTACATCATATTTGTTCATAATGTATAATGTTGGTGGTGATGTAAATGAATGACGGCAACAATAATTTAAGCCTTACCGCCGTTGGCGAGAGGATACGCTCACGCAGGGTAAAGCTGGGGCTCAGTCAGGAACAGCTGGCGGAGCTTTGCGGTATCACGCCTTCCTATGTGGGGCATATCGAACGTGCTTCAAGGCAGCTCTCACTTAATACTGCCATAAGCATTTCGACCGTGCTGGAAATAAGCCTTGATTATCTTCTGCTTGATGTCAAAAACGAGAACGGTGATGTGGGTGTTCTCGAAAGCATTTCGGCAGAATTAAAAAATCATTCACCCGAGCAGGTGAGCAAATTCCTCAACACGGTCAAAATATTAGCGGAGAATATTGATGAACTTTAAAGATCCTCCTATGGTGATTATACCACAGGAGGATCTTTTTGTCTTATGCTGACAGCATAATTTTTATATTTAACGAAAGTGCGCCAGTACATCTTCGGCAGAGTTAAAACGCTTGTCGGGGCTGATATTCGTTGCCTTGACTATAAACTTACCGAGCCTGCCTTTGGTGTACAGCGAGGCAGACGGGTGCTTGCCAGTGACTAGCTTGTTTGCAAGTATACCGAGAGAGTATATATCGCTCCTGCTGTCGGTCTGTGCAAGTCCGTACTGCTCGGGCGGGGCATAGGTGGACGTACCCAGAAGCTGTGTATCACGGCTTTTGCCCTCGGTGTATATTTTTGATATATCGAAGTCGGTTAGCTTTACCGTGCCGTCCTCGGTAACTATCACGTTGTCCTCTTTTATATCACGGTGTATGATGCCCAGCGTTTGCAGAACATACAGCGCCCTCGCTATCTGTATCACTGTCGTCCGTGCGCCCTTTTCGTTCATCGGCACAAGTTCCGAAAGGCTTATGCCCCCTATGTATTCTTCAAGGATATAGGTGAAGTCCTGCTCGGTAACGACATCGTATATCCGCACTAAGTTCTCATGGCAGACCCACGAGAGTCTTCGATAAACATCTGTATTACTGTCAGTGCTTAACTTGCGTACTACTATATCTCTGCCCAGTTTATTGTTCCGATAGCGTATCAGTGTGCTGTTTTCCTTGCTGTTAAGCACCGATACAAGCGTGTATTCGGCAGATAAAATTTCCGAGAGGTTTATATTACCGCCCCCTTGTAAAATCAGATAAAGCGTGTTATTATAATCTATAATACAGCAAATAAAAAGGAGTAGATCACCATGAAAAAATCCACAGACGAACTGCTTAATGAGATCAGATCTGCCGATAGCATCGACAGCTATCTTTCGGACAACGCCGAGAACATATCTTGCAAAAAGGTTTCCGAAATGCTTGAAAATATCCTTGCCGAAAAGGGTCTTGTAAAATCCGAGGTCATAGCAAGGTCGGAAGTAAGCCAGGTATATGCCTATCAGATATTTTCGGGGGTAAAGGAAGCTCCTGCCCGTGACAAGGTGCTTTCCATACTTATAGCCATGGGGCTGATTCTTGACGAAGTGCAGAGCTTTCTAAAACTATCGGGCTACCCTTTCCTCTATGCTAAAAACAAGCGTGACAGCATACTGATATTCTGCATAGAAAACCATAAGTCCGTCATCGAAACAAATAACGAGCTATATTCCCACGGTGAAGCCACTTTATAGCTTTTCGGCTATGATAAGGTACTCGGTATAGAACATATCGGGATAGTCGGTGCAGATGACCTCGAAAGCATAGCCGTTCTCTGTAAAATTACCGTCCCTGCCGCTGAGATCAGTATCGAAAAGTATCTCGCCCAATGCAGATAATAACTCTTCTCCGTGCTCGTTATTGCCATCTGCGGAGATATTATTCAACCGTATAATAAGGCTTGCATTTTTGTCCTTATCCGTTCCGATAAATATCCTTGCTCCGCCTTTGTCGGCAAATGCAAACATTATAGTATCTCCGTCCTGCTCGGCGGATATATCTTCAGCACTCTCCACACCGAAATACTTAGGCGGATGTGTACCGCACCAGTCCTTTATATCAGCATACAGGCTCTCGGTTGTGATGCCTTGTTCCGTGATATGCTCATTTACCGAACTGTCTGCAGAACTCTCAGTTTCATCGTGACTTTCGGCAGAACTGCTTTCATCAGTAACAATATTATCAGGTATGCTTTCGGTCATACTATCGACCCACGAATCAACATCACTTGTAAAACTTTCTGTTTCCGATACTTCCGATACATCGGCACTTACTTCAGTGTCTGTGTTATTTTTTTGTACGGAAATATCGTTATGTCCTCTTGCAGCAAAATATACAGCCGCCCCTGTCACGATACAAGCACACAGGACTGTTATAAAAACTAAACTGTTCTTTTTCCTGCCTTTCGCTCCTATCTCAATAGCCTGCGGCTCGGCAAGCACAGTCATGCAGTGCGGACAAAACCGCATACCCTCGGGAACTTCACCCCCGCAGTGAGGGCAGACAAATGTGTTCATAAGCCCCTCCCCTTAAATTTCTTTATCGGGTATATTATAACATTAAATCCTACAATATGCAATACGAGTATGTTCGGATAGAGTTTATATATTTTTTATAACTTAAATAAATAATCATGTGAAGGCAGCCTAACAAAATAAAAATATCTGTTTTCTTATTTTTGTAGTTAACATAAAAAGGCAAAATAAAAAAAGCAATGCCGATTTTTGTTTACGACATTGCTTTTATATAAGTAGTTTTATTTCAGTTTGTGTAGTTGTGGTTTATTCAGGTTTATTGCTAATAAAAATATTGTACAATGCGTTTTACGTTCTCGTCAGTATAAACATACTGCCACACTGTCCGCTCCTTTATACAAGCTAATTTAATAGCTCATACGAGCTCCGCAGTTTGCGCATATATGGTCTGCATCTTTCCTGCTGATATCATATCCGCAGTAACTGCATTTTAAATAAAAGCCCTCTGGAACACCATCACACTCAACATATTTCCAATACGCTCTTTCAGCTCTTCTATCATGTTCATTTATTCTAAGTTTTTTATGCTGTTCTGCTAAGTTCATTATAATCATATATTTTCTCTCCTCAATCATAGTGTTAACTCAACTAAGACAAACCAAAACAAACCATCTAATATAAGAGTAATGACTGTTATTTAGACATATCAAAAACACTATTACATCACTTTTCCTACTATCTGCGAGTTTATATCGCTTCATGAATATTTTTAAAAATGTATTTTTTATACATTTAGCTTTCAAAAAAGCGATCACCTAGAGTGATCAACTCATTTACATAAAGCGATAATTCTTTATGGCTTATATATTTAATATCCAATTTGGAGGCAGTCTGTTTAGGATCTTTATAGCCGAGCATATTGCATAATCCAATAGCTTGTTCTTTCATAAAAATATTATCACTATATTTTTCTAAAAACCCTCGTTTGGAAATATTTTTTTTCTCTTGCTCCCATTTATCGTTCAAATAATCATTTAAATATTCAGCCACATTAAGCAAATATTGTTTACTTGTGATTTTAATCAATCTTTCAGAGTACAGATCAAAATATCTCCTCTCATCTCCTACGTGATACGAGCCTGCTTTGGCTCGCATTTCAAAGCGGGACTTGATTCCCGATTTCGGCTCTTGCTTGAGCTTATTATAGTACTCTGCTTCCCAATATTTTCCTTGAGCTCGAATACATAAAATGTCTTGGGTCACAGGATCATAGCTTTCATAACTCTGAATGTTATGATATGACATCGCTAAACAAAGAATCATAAACTTATGTAGTTTATAATGCTTCTCATATTCATCGACAAAATTATCTACACGAAAATCTATCCTCCTTATTACTGGTGCTTCTATCCCTGCAACTTGCAGTGCTTCACCTATCAACGACATATAATCACTATATTTTTCAACAGTTATACCACCGTTGATGAAATCTGGGTTCATTACGTACTTGGTACGGACTGAATCCAGATAATGAGTCGGAACAAATAGCGAATTATAAGCGTTTATCAAACGCTTGTTCGCAACTATTTCTATGGTATCAATACCAAATATATTATTCATAATCGTATCCTCCATTATTTATAGTTTCTCCGTTCAAAAAGCGGATAAACAGATCGAGATTTATCAAAACTCTCTTACCCGATCTTACATAATAAATTTCCTTGTTTTTTACAAGCTGCCTTACAAAATATTCAGAAACCCCTGTTTCTGAAGCCGCTTGTCTAACTGTTCTCATTCTTGGTATTAGTTTTTCATTCATAATTATCCTCCTTATTTTTTGCTTTCGATTGTCTGAAAGAGTTCATATGTTTTTCTCTTTTCAGACTTTAGTTCCTCGATGGCAACGATAACTTTTTGAAGCTCCTCATCGGAAAAATCTTTGCGCAGTTTTCTTGAAAAATTGCCGTCAGATATCCCGAATGCTTTTTTTGCCACTTCCCAAAGTTTTACATTATTTGCCAGTATCAGCTTTCTTACTTCTTCTCCGCTCATGAACTCACCCCCTTATTATTTTTTAGCAAGATAATTTCAAAATATGGTTATCCCCCTGACACATCTGACTTAATATCGTTTAAAAGAATATAATGAGAGTTTGGCAGTTCTCTCTTTCCCACCGTCGGCGGTGAAGAAAGAGAACCTCAGCATAATATATTCTTGTCGAGCCGAATTTTAAGTGGTTGGTAAAGGTATAGTCAGATTTCAAAATTCTAATATAAGTAAGTAGGGTCCTCATGATTTTTTCTTGTTGTTCCTGAGTATTATTTCTATAAAATCTTTTTAATTTTTTTAACTCTGAAGGCAGCCATCTGCTTTACTCATATTTCCATCTTGGTAAATTTTTTATAAAATTAATAACATTAGCGTCCTTTCAGTTTACAAAACTCATGATACTGTCTTATACTATATGCAGTAACGTAATACAGTACTTTAGTAAAAGTTATTTGCGTATTTTTTCAATAAAAGAATTTTATTTTTTGGAAAGGACTGTTTTTATGGCTTACATCAAAAAACGTGGCAATAGTTATCTTATTCGTGTATCGTGTGGTTACGATGTCAGCGGACGCAAAATTACGCAATCGACCACATGGCACCCCGACCCCAAAAGAAGCAAAATGCAGAACGAGAAAGAGCTAAACCGATTTGCTGTTATGTTCGAGGAACAGTGCAAAGGGAACATGATCGTCAATGCGGCAAAATTCGAGACAGTGGCTGAGGAATGGTTTTCAACTTATGCCGAAAAAAACTATAAGCCCAAAACTCTTGAACGCACTAAACAGCTTAAAGCACGAACATATAAGGCTATAGGTCATTTACGAATCGATAAGATAAATGCACGCATTATACAAAAATTTATAAACGATCTCGGGGGAGAGGGAATAAACATTCGTACAGGCGGTAAACTTTCTCCCAAAACCATAAAGCATTATTCGACATTTATTTCAATGGTTTTCAGCTATGCCGAGAAAATGCAAATGATCTCGGATAATCCGTGCAAAAATGTTTTATTACCTAAAATTGCAGAACATGAAAAGGAAATATATACGCTTGAAGAAACACAGCATTTATTATCACTTCTGCAGGAAGCCCCAACAAAATACAGAGCCTTTTTAACACTTGCTATATATGGTGGCTTCAGGCGTGGTGAACTCCTTGGACTGGAGTGGAAAGATGTCGATTTTAATACAAATGTAGTAAGCATCAGACGAACCGCTCTTTACACCAAGGAAAAAGGTCATTATACCGATACACCTAAAACAAAAGGCTCTGTACGTGATATTAAATTTCCTGCCGAGGTAATTAACATTTTAAAAATTCACAAAGCGGAACAAGCTAAACAATTTTTAAAAGTCGGCGACCAATGGAATGAAACAGATCGCTTATTTACAACTTGGAATGGTAAAGTTATGGACGGTGCAACTCCGTATAATTGGTTCAAAAAGTTTTGTGACCGTAATAACATAAGTTTTCTTGGGTTACATAGCCTACGTCATTTGAACGCCAGTTTACTTATCCAAAGCGGAGTAAATATCCGCACTGTATCAGCTTGTTTAGGGCATTCTCAAACCTCAACGACTTTGAACATTTATGCTCATTCAATGGATAAAGCTAATGCAGAAGCTATGGAAGCAGTAGCTGACACATTAAGGCTAACAATAAGCAGTAACAATAACGGCAGCCATAATTCGACAGAAAAATTGGGATAACAAAAAACGGCAGATCTGGAACAAAATCATTCCAAATCTGCCGTTTTATTGCACAGTAGTACACAAACAGTACACAAACGCTGATATTATAAAAACAAAAGGCTTCTAAAGCTACGCATTTACGCTGTTTTAGAAGCCTTGTTGTTGGTGCGGCAAACGGGACTTGAACCCGTACGTCAAGGACACACGCCCCTCAAACGTGCCTGTCTGCCAGTTCCAGCACTGCCGCATTGATTAATTTTTGAGGGAACTGAATTCCACACATTCAGCTTAATTATTATATCATGCAGAGAAGCAAATGTCAAGCATTTTTTTCAAAAAATCATTATTATATATCATTTTATATACCACATATAGTTCGACATATATCGATGATAAGAATACATCACGTGCGTAACTCACTTATATCCCCAAAACGCTTCTGTTCAGGTTCGGCAGATAGTTTTCATCCCATTGTCAGCAGGCGGACATTCAGCATATAATACATCGGGAGAAATTTTCTGCGGGTGAATCATCCCGCGGAAAACGGGAATAATATCCACAGAGATCTTATCCACAAGGAGTGTTTTATATGACCGTTCACAGAGGTGACATTTATTACGCCGACCTCAGTCCCGTTGTGGGCTCTGAGCAGGGCGGGCTCCGTCCTGTGCTCATCGTGCAGAACGATATAGGCAACCGCCATTCCCCTACGGTGATAGCCGCTGCCATAACCAGCAGGCAGGATAAAGCCCGTCTGCCCACCCATATCACTCTGGGGACAGGGTGCGGGCTCTCACGGGATTCGGTGGTGCTTCTCGAACAGATACGTACCCTGGATAAACGTCGGCTGAGGGAGAAGATGGGGCAGCTGGACAAGGGCGCTATGTCCGCAGTTGATTCGGCGCTGTCCGTAAGTTTCGGGCTTGGTGGATAGCATTGTACACAAACCCACCGCGGTGATATTGTTCGCTTTCATGATTTTTATTTTAACTCAGACATATTTCTGCAAGAGTTGTACAAAAACGTACAACTTTTCCCGCATTTTAGCTGATAGTGAAAAACGTTTTTCATTATCATCGTGCCTGTACCGACACCCCATCGGTAGGGTGCGGAAAGTTTTCATCACGAAAGGAGCAGAAATATGACCATTCTGAAAGAACAACTGATCGGCATGGGCGAGGACACAGCTGTATGCCGCATGGAATTTGCCGTTGACAGCGCCGAGGAGATACCCTATCTTGGGGCTTCCATACCCAGGACTATCGCACCGGGCTCTACCGTGTGGGATATTGCCACAGGTGAATTGTACGGTTTGAACTCTCAGGGCGTCTGGATAAACCAGTCCACAGGAGAAGCCGTGCCCGAGCCCGAAAACAGCTGAGCAGGGCTTACGCTACAGCGGCTGACACCCCATAAAGCCCGCCGTAAATAAAGCACTGTAATGCAAACAAGGCACCTCTGCATATCACAACAGAAGTGCCTTTGTTTTATCAGTTGTTTTCAAAAGCTTTCAGCATCTCTTCCACACCCGCCAGACATCGTGAATATTCCTCAATAAAGGCATCGTGATTGCTAAGGATATAATCAGTATCACCGTCCCTGGCTGCAAATTCCAGAGCCTTGGCTTTCTCCGAGAGCATCTGTGCGCCTATGGTCAGTGAAGCGCTCTTAACGGCGTGGACGTTCACTCTGTAATCGTCCCACCGCTTCTCGATGAATGCTGCTTTTATGGGAATGACCTTGTCGGCTTCCACATAACCGTCAAGGGTATCCAGATAGAACTCCTTTGAATCCATGCAGTAGCCCAGACCCACAACAGGGTTGACGTAAGCGTTCAGCGAACTCATCCTCTGAAGCTCTTTCAGTGTAAATCTGTCTTCATCGGCTTTTCCTTCGGCCTTCGCGTCTTTCGTGACAGTGGTGACCTTCTCCTCGGGCAGATATTTTTTCAGGGTCTTTTCAAGCTGTTCGCTGTCGATGGGCTTAGCGAGATAATCGTCAAATCCCGCTTGAATATACATATCCCTTGCTCCCACAACAGCATTTGCTGTCAGGGCGATAAAGGCGGTGTCCGAATCGCGCATACCCTCATCACATACACGTTTCAGTGTCTCTATGCCGTCCATGCCGGGTATCATGTGGTCGAGGAGTATAACATCATACCGCTTCTCACGTATCAGCGAAAGCGCCATATAGCCCGATAATGCAGTCTCGGGGACAATGCCGTACATTTTCAGCAGGCTGACAGCCACCTTGATGTTCATCTCATTATCATCTACCACCAGCACCTCGGCAGAGGGCGCGTAGATATGGGTCTCGGATACTTTCTCGCTCACCATGCTCCTGCGGATATTGTCACCCATGGGAGTATGGTCAGATATCTTCTGTGGCATGCTGAACCAGAACGTGCTTCCAACGCCGTATATGCTCTCCACATGGAGCTCGCTGTCCATCATGCCCAGCAGTTTGGTAACTATCGCCATGCCGAGCCCTGTGCCCTCGATGCTCCTGTTGCGCTGTTCGTCAAGCCGCCTGAAAGATTCAAACAGAGCGCCCATATCCTCTTCCCTGATACCTATGCCGGTATCACCCACTTCAACATACAGAGTCAGTTCATCTTCTCCAACGTTCTCAGCACGCACCGTCAGGGTCACGCTTCCCTTTTCGGTGTACTTCACAGCGTTGGTCAGCAGGTTTGATATGACCTGCTTTATGCGCATATCATCACCGATAAGCTTGGCAGGAAGATCAGGGTCGGCGTTGATGACAAGTTTCAGGTTTTTGTCAGCCGCCCTGGCCGCCACAGATGTTACAAGATCGTTTATCATGGAAGCCGTAGAGTAGGTAACAGGGATTATCTCCATCTTGCCGTCTTCTATCTTCGAGAAATCCAGTATGCTGTTTATCAGCGAGAGCAGTGTCCGTCCCGCACTCTGGATATTCAGAGCGTATTCCTTTATACTGTTATCATCGCATTCACGAAGTATCATCTCGTTCATACCGAGGACTGCATTTATTGGCGTCCGTATCTCATGGGACATCTGGGCAAGGAAAGTGCTCTTTGCTTCGTCCGCCGCAATAGCCGCATCTGCCGATTCTTTCAGCTGACGGTTCGCCCTGTTCTGCAAAGCTATCAGGTGATGCATAAGGATATACACCGTAATAGTACAGCCCAGCAGTACCACTACGCATATTGAGCCGTACACAAGCACACTGCTGTAAACGCTCAGTACATTCCTCATCACATACACCGTGAATCCCGATCCCGTCTGGGTGCTTGCAATGGCAACACGGAGTTTGCCATCGTAATCGGATATTATGGAAACATCGCTGCCGTCAGGTTTAGCTGAAACATATGGCAGTTCAGCCACATTGGTCATATTGTCCACAGTCAGCCTGTAACTGCCGTTGGGATGGCTTATTATCGTACCCTCTTTATCTGTGATGAAAGCATAGCCGTTGCCCGAATATCCGGTGCCCAGCAGATCAACCAGCTTATCCATATAAAAATCTATGCCGAAGCTGCCGATGTACCTGCCTGTATGGGCGTCGTATACTTTTTTGGCAAAAGTCACGCAGTAGACCCCTGTCTGCTCATCGAAATAGGGTGCCGATATGCACCAGCCGTTCTCGGATCCTGCCAGGTCTCTGTACCATTCCCTGTCCTCAACGTGCCATTTGTCATCAGGCTCCCAGCCGTTGTTCATTATTACCGGGTGTTCCCATTCGGGATTGACTATATAGCTCACCGAGATATCGCTGTACTGCGAGGTTATATCATCAAGACGCTTCACCGCCGCGTCATAATCATCAACAAGTTCGGGCTCGGCGGATATCATGGAACAGAACATATCCAGCACGCTCTTCTCGGCACTGACCCATGAAGAAAGCTTCTGCGAATATCCATCAAGCTCTTCCCTCATCTGTGATCTTCCCCATCTCAGGGTGGATGTGGTATTCACGTACATACTCATTACGAAAACCAGCATCAGCGCGATTATTATCAGCCGCCTGAAATTAACGCCTATCGTCAGCCCCTTATTGCCGTCATCCCTGCGCTTTTCACTGTTCTCCTTTTTGACTATACTGTTATAGGAAACTATCTTTCCTATCATGTCACCCAGCTTCTGCCCGCTCTCGCGGATGATCTCGAACTGTCTCTCACGACCTGCTGAACTCTTCAATTTTTCGGGACTGGCAGCGGATATTATTTTGTGAAGAGGTTCCTGCAAGCCCACTGTCAGGCTTTTCAGAAAGACCTCATTGTGTTCCAGCATCTTACGGGAACGCTGCGCCGAGCGTGCGGTATTAACGTACATCACCGCCAGCATTATGAACACTGCCAGCGATATGCCTATCATCACCAGCATCTGCATATACGAATTGCGGTACAGCGACCAGTTGTCCTCGCTGACGATAAGATACCAGCCGAATCCCGACCTTACAGCAAAGAGGTTCTGACCCTTCTGCCGCACGTGTACAGAACCGTCGCTGCCCTTAGCAAGAGAGAATATACCGCCGTATTCGGGCATATCTTTCATTATCTCACAGCCCACCCGGGATTCATCTGTACAGCCCGCGATTATTCCCTTTTCGGTGACTATCACAGCTTCCCTTTCGCCATCGGCATACATCTTGGATATATGCCTGCGGATATCCTCCATGGTGTAATCCATAGCCACAACGGTCTCGCCGTCTGCCAGCATTACCGATACCGTATAGCAGATATCCCCTGTGACCACATCAACGTAGGGGTCAGTAACATAGGATCCTCCACCGCTTCGGAGAGCGCCCTTGTACCATTCTCTGTCATTTACATCATAATCGGCGGGAGCGTCTAAACCCGGTATGATATACCAGTCATTCCCCGCCACATAGACGTTATAGCAAACGCCGTCAGTCTCCTGACGTATCTCGCTTTTGTATTCAGTTACCAGATTTTCCAGCTTTCCGCGGTCGCCTGCATAATTCTGGGCTGTCACAGCGAATCGCATTGCCTTGCTGCGGGCATCGTTTATGGTCTGTTCAAGTTCACGGCTGACTATCTCCAGCCTGCTGCTGCCCGTTTCATCAGCCTGCTGAGAATTCACGGTAAAGACCAGAGTTATCTCCGATATCATAGCTATCACCAGAAGCACCACAGCTATCAGGAACGCAAATGTAGCACCTGTCTTTTTCAACGCTCTCACCACCTTTCGCATATCATTATCTGTGTTTAATTATATCACATCATCTTCATGTTTTCAAGTCCTTTTTTAAGGACAGAGGGTAAAATGAATGATGAAAACCACCGGTGCCTGCACAAGTGTCCCCCTCGTCAGTTGCGACGTCGCAACTTTGATAAAGCCGGCTCTCCCTCAAATATCCGTATTAATCCTAAACCTTCACCATCAATTTCGCTGCCAAAAGCTTACACCCACATCTTCCGTACATTGTACGTTTCACCATTTTGACCTTGTTGTTTGTGCCTTCGACAAATCCGTTTGATAAAGGCGACGACACGGCATTCTCAATAGCTTCAAGATCGTTTTTCATACTTTCCGAGAACTTTCTTATAAGTTTGATTGCACAGGTACTGTATTTGTCTATAAAAGAATATAGCAATGCCTGATAGCCTTTATCAAATATTTCCCTGAATTCCCGGAT
>NZ_FOAT01000003.1:14320-418867 GCF_900109655.1 Hominimerdicola alba | reverse complement strand
TGAAAACCAGCGTCAAGGCCCGTTGGTCAAGCGGTTAAGACTCCGGCCTCTCACGCCGGCGACGGGAGTTCGATTCTCCCACGGGTCATATTTCCCAAGACCGCAAGCTGACTTCTTCAGTTTGCGTTTTTTTGTACATGGACCATTAGCTCAGTTGGTCAGAGCAACCGGCTCATAACCGGTGGGTCCGGGGTTCGAGTCCCTGATGGTCCACTCTTTCAATTTAATACCTAGGGGTATAGCTCAGCTGGTAGAGCAGCGGTCTCCAAAACCGCGTGTCCCGAGTTCGATCCTTGGTGCCCCTGCTTTATTTCCCGTGAACTATGTTCGCGGGATTTTTCGTTTATATGATATTTGGAGGTGTGATTATGGAAAATATTGTCGGTGTTGAAGTTCCCGGTCTGGGTATACTCAGCGGCAGGGATTACATACATATCGATAGAGTTGTTCAGGATAGTTCAGATGGTCTTGAATTCAAAGGTGAGATAAATGGTTATCTTACTGAAAAAATCAATGAGGAAAAGTGGATCCCTTTTACACTTACATTTCATCGGGTGATTGCATTTTTTTCCTGTGAGTTGGATACATATTTGAATATGTATATTTCCGGAAATGCTATAAATAGTGATCTTAATATTGTTGAGGACAGCAAATGGCTTGAAAGTATGCCTGTAAGAGCAGACTATGACAGATCGGAACTAAAGCATTATCTGCTGTTTACCTATGACAATGTTTATAACATAATTGCGGCTTCTTTTGATATTAGTTTTTGATGGTGATGGTTTGACATTTTTTGTAAACATGGAAATAAGTGTAAAAGGTATGATATCTGGAGTATCATGCCTTTTTATTGTGTTGGAGGGGCTTTGGATATTTCGTACAAAAAACAGTTCACGCTTTCGTAAAAGGTGCAGAGTGGTTATTTATTGCAAAAAAATTATGAATATGGTATTATAATATATATAAATACTTTTTCTGCAAAGGGGGGACACTCTTTGAGCGAAAAAAATGTTTTGAAGCTGACATATGGCGTAAATACTGCTTTACTTTTCATAGTATTCGGGCTTATGCTGTTTTTTCAAAAGCTTGAGGCTGATTTTCTAGTATATTTCAGTATACCGACATTGTTTGTGTATATTTTTAATTATCTTCTTATCTACAAGAATAAACTGGAGATATTCGTGTGGTTGGTTTATTTCTGGATAATTCTCTATATGGGAGTGACGACGGTCTGCCTTGGGGAAAGTTACGGGTTTCATCTGTACTGTTTTTCGATGATCCCTGTGATCTATGCCTGCGATTATGTTTCTTTCAGGATAAACGGAAAAAACCTAAGATCGCTGCCGATCAGCATTGGTGTGGCGGTTTTCTACTTCGTATTCATGGGGTATGTGAGGATCAATGGTCCTGTTTATGACAGGGGCGGCAAGTATTCCATGTTTTTCTTGGTGTTCAATTCGCTGGTGGTTTTCTGGTTTCTGGTTTTGTATCTCAATGCTTCGGTGCGTTCGATAATCGTTTCCGAGACTAAGCTGACGGATATGGCGCATAAGGATCGTCTGACGAACCTTTATAACCGACATTATATGCTGGACAGACTTAAAGAAGTCAGCGAGGAGAAGGAAAGCGCTGTGCTTGCGATGGCGGATATCGATGATTTCAAGCAGATCAACGATAAATACGGGCACAATGCGGGCGATGAGGTTCTGAAAGCTGTAGCACAGAAAATGACTTCCGCTTGTGAGGGCTGTGACGTTGCAAGATGGGGCGGTGAGGAGTTTCTGATATTGTTCTGTGACAGTGAGGGCGTAGCGGATATCCTTGAAAAGATGCGTGCGGATATTTCATCATCGCCTGTGGAATTTGAGGGTCAGACCATAAATATCACGTTGACTGTTGGCGTGGCTGGAGGTAAGAAAGATCAGTCCATTGATGAATGGATACAGGACGTTGATAATAAGCTGTACATCGGCAAAAATAGTGGAAAAAACTGTGTGATTGGGTGAGAGCAAACACTGTTGGCAAAACCAAAATGCAAATTAGACTATAAGAGCAAAATATACTTCCGAAATAAAGCGGGCAGTCATCAAAAATCGCACATCTGCGAAATGATGACTGCCCGCTATTTCTATCCGTTTTTAACGACCGACGGCGTTGACTGAGGCTCACCGCAAGCCTTCTGGTGCGAGGCATACGCCGACGCAGTCGCATAAACCACGAGCTTTGTCTCTTTGGCAGTTTCCCGCAAAAAGCGAGGACAGCTTGATTTTAAGCTATCCTCGCGGTATTATTATTCAGCTGTAGCCGGTGCGATAGTCTCAACGGAGAAATCGTTGCCGTCATATTCGACTTTCATCAGGCTGTCGGGTGCGGGGTCGTCTCTGATTATCGCTTTTGCCAGCAGAGTTTCTACATGGCTCTGGATAAATCTTCTCAGAGGTCTTGCACCGAATGCCATATTATATCCCTGATCTACTATTGCCGCCTTTGCGGATTCTGTAAGCTCCATTTTCAGGCGCTTATCTGCAAGTCTCTTTTCAAGGCTCTTCAGCATAAGACCACAGATGTTGTATATCTCGCTCTTCAGCAGAGGTTTATACATTACTATCTCGTCAAGACGGTTGAGGAATTCGGGGCGGAAATGCGATCTTAGCATCTCGTTGACCTTTTCTCTTGCGTCCTCGCTGATATCGCCTGTTTCATCATCGATGCCTTCGAGAATGAAAGGCGAGCCCAGGTTTGAAGTTAGTATGATAACGGTGTTCTTGAAATCTATTGTTCTGCCCTGAGAGTCGGTAACTCTGCCGTCATCCAGCACCTGAAGCAGTATATTGAACACATCGGGGTGAGCCTTTTCGACCTCATCAAGCAGTACAACTGAGTAAGGCTTTCTTCTTACCGCTTCGGTAAGCTGACCGCCCTCTTCGTAGCCCACGTATCCGGGAGGCGCTCCTATCAGGCGGGATACGCTGAATTTCTCCATATACTCCGACATATCGATACGGACGATATTGTTCTCGTCATCGAACAGTGCCTGAGCAAGGGTCTTTGCCAGCTCGGTCTTACCGACACCTGTAGGTCCGAGGAAGAGGAACGAGCCTATTGGCTGATTGGGGTTTGCGATGCCTGCCCTTGAACGGAGTATAGCCTCGCTGACCTTCTGTACAGCCTCATTCTGACCGATAACTCTTTCGTGGAGAATGCTTTCAAGTCTTAACAGCTTGTCACGCTCGCCCTCCATCAGCTTTGCAACGGGTATGCCTGTCCAGCGGCAGATTATCCTTGCTATCTCGTCATCGGTTACTTTATCTCTCAGCAGGGTATTGCTCTTTGAGGACTGCTCTGCTTTCTTTTCTTCCTCAGCCAGTTCCTTTTGCAGATTTTCCAGCTTGCCGTATTTCAGCTCAGCCAGCTTCGAGAGGTCATAGTCACGCTCAGCCTGCTTAATCTCGCCGTTTACAGCGTCTATCTCCTCACGTATCTTCTGCACCTTGGAGATGGCGTTCTTCTCGTTTTCCCACTTAGCACGCATCTCGTTGTACTGTGCTCTCATGTCTGCCAGTTCTTTCTGAACCTCTGCAAGGTGCTCCTCAGCAAGCTTGTCGCTTTCCTTTTTGAGGACAGTTTCTTCTATCTCGTGCTGGAGTATCTTTCTTCTCAGGTCATCAAGCTCGGTGGGCATGGAATCCATCTCGGTACGGATAAGTGCGCAGGCTTCGTCCACAAGGTCGATAGCCTTATCAGGCAGAAATCTGTCGGTAAGGTATCTGTCGGAAAGCACAGCGGCTGTTATCAGTGCCTGGTCCTGTATCTTAACGCCGTGGAATACCTCATATCTCTCCTTTATGCCGCGGAGAATGGATATGGTATCCTCAACACTGGGCTCGTCTACCATAACGGGCTGGAAACGTCTTTCAAGAGCTTTATCTTTTTCGATGTACTGTCTGTACTCATTTAGGGTGGTAGCACCGATGCAGTGCAGTTCACCTCTTGCCAGCATAGGCTTCAGCAGATTTCCTGCGTCCATAGCGCCGTCGGATTTGCCTGCGCCCACGATGGTATGCAGTTCGTCGATGAACAGTATTATCCTGCCCTCGGATTTCTTTATCTCGCTTACAACTGCTTTGAATCTTTCTTCAAACTCGCCGCGGAACTTTGCGCCTGCGATAAGTGAGCCCATATCCAGTGAGAATATCTGTCTGTCTTTCAGGCTGTCGGGCACATCACCGCTGACGATACGCTGTGCAAGACCCTCGGCAACGGCGGTCTTACCTACGCCGGGTTCGCCTATCAGCACAGGGTTGTTCTTGGTCTTACGGGAGAGTATACGTATAACGTTTCTTATCTCGGAATCTCTGCCGATAACGGGGTCAAGCTTGTTCTGTCTTGCAAGACCTACCAGCTCCTGACCGTACTTTTTCAGAACGTCATAGGTCTCCTCGGGGTTCTGGCTTGTTACCTTTGCGCTTCCTCTCACCTGCTTGAGTGCTGCAAGGAAGCCTGTCTTGTTTATACCGAAGGTACGCAGTATCTCGGCAACTTCGCTGTTGGCACACTCCATTATACCCATGAAGATATGCTCAACGGATACGAACTCGTCGCCCATCTGCTTTGCCTGAGCTTCTGCCTCGGCAAGTGCGCGGTCAAGTTCGCTGGAAATATACACCTGACCCTGAGCGCGGCCGCCTACGGTAACTTTCGGTATCTTATCAACAGCCCTGTCCAGTGCGCCGCGGAAAGCGTTGATATCCGTGCTCATCTGTGTCAGCAGCTGAGGGATAAGACCGTTATCATCAAGGCACAGTGCGCTCAGCAGATGTTCCTGTCCTATCGCCTGATTCGACTGCCTTGCCGCGATATTCTGCGCGTCCTGTACAGCCTGCACCGATTTCTCGGTAAATTTCTGCATATTCATTATTGTGTCCTCCTTTATATATCAAATTATTATCATTTGAATTCAAATATCTCAAGAGATGATGCATCGCCCAGAAAAAAATATTCGGCATATTTTCTTTCACCTATGCGCCAGTATGCCCTGCATATCCCGGAGCCGGTGTTCCCGCTGGGTTCACCGAGTTTCTCCACAACTTCCTCGTAGGTGGGTCTGCTTTCGCTGAGTTCGCGGATATAATCCTCGGGAATATTTATTATAAGGTCGCTTCGCACATCATATACGAAGCCCATCACCTCATGTGTCGATTCTTTGGGTATGCTCACACCGAACTTCCGCTCCGCTTTTGTGGTAAGTGCGAAAAAAGCTATTACCGCCGCGGTCAGCAGCACAAGTATGACCGCACACGTTATCTTCCTCTTTTTGCTCATAATCCCACCGCCCTATATCACCGCCGTGACCGTCCGCACATAAGCCGCATAAGCCGCGCCTATCTCTTCCGAACAGTCGCGCCCCTCTGTCAGACCGTCAAAATAGGTCTGTATACAGCTGTCCATAAGGCGGATATATCCTGCCACCGCCCCTGCTATCTCCTTATCGGAAAGATGCTCGGCTATGGGGGAGTAGAGGTCTCTGGTATATCTGCCGTTTTCCGTCTGTGCGGGTACGCCGTCGGGGAAAACTTTCCGCAGATACTTGTTTTCAAGTTTCAGCCAAAGCTCGAAGAAACCGTCTGCGGCGGCGGTGAGCTGTTCGCTCTTGGTACGGAAAGATACTTTCAGCCGCCCCACCTTGCCCTGCATATCTCGGCTGAGTTCAAGGCTGTACCTCAGTGTGGGCTTGTATTTGTACCTCACCGGGCTTTTTATGGCTATCATGCTGTCGGAGGGCTGATCGATGAACAGGAACCGCGGATCCATCAGCTGTTCTATCTCGCTGAATATCTGCCGCATACGCATCTCGGGGGTCATAAGGCTGACCCTCTCGGCGAGTATCTGGTTTATCAGGTTTGATCGGCTGGTATTCATGGAATACGCCATGCGGTCGATGGCTTCCACCACTTCGTCCGCCAGCACCAGACTGTACACACTTTTATTCATCGGCTCACTCCTTTCATGTACTCTTGAAACTGATATCATTATAGCACTGTTTTAATAACTTGTCAATGACATTATATAATCTTGCATACACTTTATTGAACTGCACAATCGCGGCAGGGCTTTCGGAATTTGCATTGTGAGTTATATATAAAAACTTTCCAAATTTATCAAATTTTTCATAATATGTAGGAGTTTTAAAGCCCTCATAATGGCAAAATCAATATTGATATATAATAATTATTGTACGAAAAACACAAAACCACTTGAAAATCACATAAAAATATGGTATAATCAACTGTACAAAGCATCATGGTTTTCATGCTGAAAGGGGGTCGCGGGCTGTGATATCAAATGTTGATACGGGTATCAATGAACTTGATTTCAATAAACTTGTTCACTTTGTCAAAAAAGGCTACGGAATCGACCTTGAAGGCAAGCAGTTCCTTGTGCAGTCGCGGCTTGCGAACTATATCGCGGACTGCGGTTTCAGCAGTTTCAGCGAGTACCTTGATGCGGTATTTGACGATGCATCGGGCAGAGAAGTAGCTAACCTTATAAACAAACTGACTACCAATCACACCTATTTCATGCGTGAATCCGAGCATTTCGATCACTTCCGCGATGTATTTTTGCCACAGGCTGAAAAAGCCGTGCAAGACCACGATCTCAGGATATGGTCAGCGGGCTGTTCCTACGGCAACGAGCCCTATAATCTGGCTATGTGCCTTGACGAGTATTTCGGTTTCAACCGCTCGAAATGGGACTTGAAGATACTGGCAACAGATATTTCATTCAACGCACTGAGGCAGGCTGCAAAGGGCGTATACACCGAAAAATCCCTTGAAAATCTCCCCGAGGAATGGCGCGAAAAGTTCTTTGACAAGAAATCTCACAGCCTTTATCAGGTCAAGGAACGCATACGCAAAAACGTTGTATTCAAATATCATAATCTTATGGAAGAGATAAATTTCAAGAAAAGCTTTGATCTTATCGTCTGCCGAAACGTTATGATATATTTTGATGATGAAACGAAATCCGATCTGTGCAGACGTTTCTACAACGCCACGGAAGAGGGCGGATATCTTTATATAGGCCACGCCGAATCCGCGCCATTTGATATGCCCTACGTCAGGGAGAAGCCTGCTGTCTACCGTAAGAAAACGGAGGTGAGCAGCTTATGATAGTTTATTTGATATCGGATAACCGGAATAATTCCGAGCTGCTTGCAGGCGGCTTGAAAGAACTTCTGCCAGGAGGTACTGTGATAGCTGCTTTCCCGCTCAGTAAAGCAAAGATGATGATAACCCACCGTAGACCCACTGTCATCGTGCTGGATATAGATGCAGGTGAGCAGTTTGATGCCGCCGCTTATATAAAGGAGCTCTGTCCGAGATATTCGATACCCATAATCGTTGTTACCGCAAACAAAAGTCCTCAGTCGTCACTGATATCAGCAGGGGCGATAGATATAATACTTCACCAAAGCGGCGTATCGGCTGATGAAAAGCTTCTCCAGCGTGTCAGCACTAGTATAATAAGCAGTATAAGCATTATCAAGCCGCGGTTTTATCCTCAGAAGATAAGCGACACCGATAATATCATAGTCATAGGCGGTTCAACGGGAAGCACGAATGCTCTGCCAGTGGTGCTGAAAGGTCTGCCTGCGGACTGTCCCCCTGTGGTGTGTGTTCTGCATATGCCAGAGGGGTATACCAAGCTTTATGCTACTCAGCTTGATGCGGCACTTCCGCTGAAAGTCAGCGAGGCAGTATCGGGCACATACCTTAAACGCGGCATGGTGATAATCGCGGCGGGCGGAAAACATCTCAGGATATTCCGCGATAAAAAGGGCTATTTTGTCACCAGTGAAGAGGGCGTAAAGGTCAACGGTCACTGTCCCTCGGTGGACGTGCTGTTCGATTCGGCGGCTTATGCGGCTAAAAAGAATGCCATAGGTGTCATACTTACAGGCATGGGCAGTGACGGCGCTAAGGGTATGCTGGATATGCGCAAGCTTGGGGCTTACAATATCGCTGAATCCGAAAAGACGGCGGTGGTGTACGGTATGCCGAAAGTCGCGGCAGAGAACGGTGCCGCAAATATCAGCCTGCCCCTTGATGAGATAGCGGCTCACATAATAGTCAGACTTACACTAAACGATGCATAATATCCCGCATAGTCACCGCGCTTGACAGAGGGATAGTATATAATAAATTACAGCCTGCGCTACTGGAGGTGTCAGCTTTGGAGGAGAGTTCTAATAAATATCTGATTTTTACCGTTGATGACAAGACCTTTGCTATGGGCTTCGCTGATGTGCGGCTGATAGTCCCTGCGCAGTCTGCAAGCAAAGTTCCCGACCTGCCGGATTATGTTGAGGGCACTATCGTCAACGAGGGCGTTACCATCACGGTCATCGACCTCAGGAAAAGGTTCGGCTACCCGAAACATATGAAAACTGACCGCGAATGTATAATCATCTGCGACAGCAAAAAAAGCCTTGGTCTGCTGTGTGATAATATCACTGGATTTGTGGAGAAAGGACAGGATGATATCCAGCCTCCCCCGGATGTGAACGATGTGGTCAACCCCAGATTTATCAGCGGTACTTTCCTGCTTGAGGGCAAGCCCTGTTTTATAATCACTCCCGACCTTGTTATACGACCCGATGACGAAGACAAGTTCCCCGATGTATCGGATACGGCAGAAATTTAGTAAAAACAAACAGAGGACAGATGCACGTTTTGTACATATGTCCTCTTTGATCTATGGGGGTACGAATTATTTGTTAGTCAAACAATGCGGTGGAAAGATATCTCTCACCTGTATCGGGAAGAAGAGCAACAATGGTCTTGCCCTTGTTCTCGGGACGCTTTGAAAGCTCAGCAGCAGCGAAAAGTGCTGCACCCGAAGAGATACCTACAAGGATACCCTCGGTCTTAGCGAATCTGTTGCCTGCTGCGAAAGCGTCATTGTTCTCAACTGCGAATACTTCATCATATACCTTTGTATCAAGTACATCGGGAACGAAGCCTGCACCGATACCCTGTATCTTGTGTGCGCCTGACTTGCCCTGAGAAAGTACGGGAGAAGAAGCAGGTTCAACTGCAACTACCTTAACATTGGGGTTCTGGGATTTCAGGTACTGACCAACGCCTGTAACAGTTCCGCCTGTGCCTACGCCTGCGATGAAGATATCCACCTTTCCGTCGGTGTCGTCCCAGATCTCAGGACCTGTGGTAGCCAGATGTACAGCGGGGTTAGCGGGATTTACGAACTGACCCAGTATAACGGAGTTATCGATCTCCTTGTTGAGTTCCTCAGCCTTCTTGATAGCGCCTGTCATGCCCTTTGAGCCCTCGGTGAGTACGATCTCAGCACCGTAAGCCTTCAGCAGGTTTCTTCTCTCAACGCTCATGGTCTCAGGCATTGTCAGTATAACCTTGTAGCCCTTTGATACGCCTACTGCTGCCAGACCGATACCTGTGTTGCCCGATGTAGGCTCGATGATTGTAGAACCCTCTTTCAGGGTGCCGTTCTTCTCTGCGTCCTCGATGAGGTTCAGTGCAACTCTGTCCTTAACGCTTCCTGCGGGGTTGAAGTATTCCAGCTTAGCGAGGATCTTTCCCTCTGCGCCAACTGCCTTTGAAAATCTGTCTGCCTCCAGCAGAGGAGTTTTGCCAACAAGTTCACCAATGTTTTTGTAGATATTTGCCATTATATATCTTCCTTTCACTTATATATAGTTAATCCGAAACTCGGGTCTTTCCCGTTTCTGTGTTCACAGTATATCATATTAATCCTAGTATGTCAATAGGTTAAATAGTGTTTCTCTGAATCGTACAATCAAGTGGTCGTATTACCTCTTTGATTGGGCATATTGTACAAGGATTTAAAGCCGAAAAAGCGGTGGTCACAGCACCCCTTTGGGTAAAAGGCTGTGACCGCCCGCTTGTTTACATTGTTATGCCGCCGCCGATGCAGGGTCGCTTTCGGCGTATTTCTTGAATACGTCCATCAGCTTGGGGAAGTACCAGTCGTACTCCTGTCTGTTGAGAAGTCCGAAGTTCTCGCCGTTGCCGATACGTGCATAGTTATCCCACCATACACATGGGATATCGTACTTAGCCGCATTACCGAGATAATCGTCAAGGCAGTTTACACGGTCATCGATGTTATCCTTGTTCATGGAACCGAATTCGCCAACGATAACAGGTATGCCGTTGCTGATGAAAAGCTCGTTGAGGGTATCGAAAAATGTGGGGATAGCATTATCCTCGGGGTCATACTTGTCAGTACCCTTGGTATCCAGTGCGAAAGAGTAAGGCAGGTATGCGTGTACCGAGATTATCAGCTTGTCGCTGTCCTCGGGAAGTTCGATAGCCGAAAGGTTATTGTATCCCGATGAAGCCGCATAGCCTGTTATCATCAGGCATCTGTCAGCGTTGTTTCCGCCCGAAGCTCTTACTGTTTCAACAAAGGCTTTTTCGTACTCGTTGATTATCTCCCTCGCCTCGGAAGTACCTGTCCACTCAGCGCCCTCTCCGCGGAGTCTGGGTTCGTTCAGACCCTCGAAGATAAGGTGCTCGTCATAGCCCTTGAAACGGTCTGCTATCTGCGCCCATATAGCCTTTATCTCCTCGATATCACCGTCTTTTTCGCTTGCCTTGGGCATATACCATTCCTCGTGATGAGTGTTGAGTATAACGTACATACCGTCATCTATGCCGTAGTTCACTATCTCCTGAACTCTGTCCATCCACGCAGGGTCGATGGTATAGTTGTCGTCAATAAGATGAGTGCCCCAGGTCACAGGCACACGCAGTACGTTGAAGCCTGCTTCGGGCAGCATATCTATCATGAACTGGTTGGTGAGTGTCTTGGTGGGAAGCCAGCTTGTCTCAGCTTCAAGACCCTCACTTGTTGCATCCATGGTATTGCCCAGATTCCAGCCGTTGGTCATCTTAGCTACCAAGTCCTTGGCAGGGGTCACTGTCATGGGGTCATTGGTGTGGGTCTCCGAGACGGGTGTATCGGAACCGCCCTCGCCGCCCTCAGCTTCGCTTGTTTCTGCCGCGGACTGTGTCTTGCTCTCCGCTTTTGACTTTTCGTCCTTGTTACTGCTGCTGTCGCATGAAGCCATCACACCAACGCTCATAACTGCCGCAGTCAGCAGGGCTGCTATCTTTTTAAGTTTCATAGAATATCCTCCTTCTGCTTGTTTTCCATTCTCATAAAGCATCTGCCCCAGCTTTCATCGCCGAGACCATTCAGCCTTACTGCCGAAATGTTCCACGTGGAACATTTGTCTTATTATAGCCTTTCCGCAGGATACAGCGGGCGTATCTTGTCAGCGAAAAATGCCCTCGCATAGTCCTCGGGTCGCTCAAACTCAACCTCGCTGACTACTCCCGCCAGACGCTCGCTCCTTACCGACAGATGATGATTGTCCGAACCCGCAGTAGTGCGGAAACCGAACTGCTTTGCATACCACTCGGCACGCTCGTTGTACACTTCCTTGCCGTTGCCGCTGTTGTATACCTCAACACCGTCCACCCACTTTGGCAGAAGCTTTATCTCCCGCAGATAGTCCGCCTCGCGGAAAGGGTGAGCGTGTATCAGCAGAGCGCCCTCGGCTTTTGCATCGTAGTAAAACTGATAAAAGTCCCTGTCGCAGTTGGGGTGAGCAAACAGCCACTGCTTGTCAAGACCATACACCAGTATGTCAGCCCCCTGATAGGTGTATTCTATCCCGAAAAATACTTTCAGCCCTATCCTGTCGCCCTCTGCCTTGGCGTTTTCATAGCCCTTGCAGTAAAGCATAACTTTCTCGTCCCATGATATATCTCTGGGAACAGTGGTATTTGAATTGAAAAAGTGGTCGGTGACGAATATGCCGTCATAGCCCTCTGCCTTGTAGCGCCTTGCCTGTTCTGCACCTGTTGCGGATGCGCAGGCAGAAGTTTCAGCCGTGTGTAGATGTGTTTCGTACTTGTACATTTTTACTTTACTTGCCTTTCTGTATGCAATATTTCCCCTTGTCAGACCTGTTCCTTTTCCTGAGATAAAGCACTGCGCACACCACGCACAGCGCCGCATATATCCCCGCCGATATGATACCCAGCGGAGCCTCGCACATAAGCGCGAGATCCCACCAGAAAAAGAACACACCGTTTATCAGCTTCAGCCTGTCGGTGAATCTCACCAAGGCTTCATTACCGCCTTTTTTTGCCTTGCTGCCGATGACTTCCAGAACCGCCAGTATAACTATCACAACAGCGGAGGGTACAATAAGCAGCCATTTTGCCAGATATGCGTCAAAGTTGGCAAAATATGCCAGCCCGTGATACTGATCTGTCACATCATCGCTTGGCAGCCTTTCCCAGCAGAATGCCAGCAGGGGAAGATACAGCACCGTCAGCAGCCATGAAGCTGTTCTGCATGAACGGTGAAAAGTGTCAGAGCCCTTTTTGACAGCGCTTTTGTTCTTGTTTGCCATTACGGTGATGATCTCGGCGATTATCCCGATACCGCCCGCTATGAACGCAGCACCTATAAGCACGAGAACAATATTGCTCAGTGCTCTCTGATGTGACACCGCTAACGTCCATTCAAGGAAGGTCAGCGTCACCAGCAAAGCTATGACATCTATCGTGAGCATTATCTCAGCCTTGAATAGCTTTTCGCCCTTTTCGGTGATATTCAGCCCCGTGCTTTTTCTGCCGATGAGCCATCCCGAAAAAGCTGTTATGCCTATGGTTATACTACTTATCAGGTGGGGATAAAAGCCGTATACCCTCGATGCATACACATCAAAATTCCGATCGGAACCGAAATGTATCCCCGGTTCATCCGGCAGACTGCCCCATTTTGTCAGGTAGTACACCAGACTGCCTGCTGTAACAGCTATGCAAGCAAAGATAAGTATGCGGTGTATCAGCTTTACAGCTTTGTACATATGCCCTCCTTTCAGAGATAATATGTCAGAAATCCAAGCCGCGGGCTATCACCTCCATGCACATTCTGCCGTTGTGGTAGGGGCACTTCCATGGACCCACCGTTTCCTTGCATTCACGGGGCACATGGTCAAAGGTGACCTCGGCATACCATTCGCCGCCCTCGCGGGGGTCGATGATGTATTTCTTTATATTCTCCCACACGCTCTTTGCGGATTCAAGGAACTTTTCCTCACCGCTGTGCTGATAGGCGTTTATAAAGCCCACAACAGCCTCAGCCTGCACCCACCAGACGCGGGTCTTGTTGACCTCGTCCTTGTCGCGCTCGTTGTTGAGTGCGCCGTCCTCAAGAGCGATATCCTGTATATTATTCGATATTTTAAGCCCCATCTCGGCGAACTCTTTTCTGAGCTCTTCGTCCCCGAGAACATCGCAGGCTCTGTCCATAAGCCAAGTGGCTTCGATATCATGTCCGTAGGAATGTATATCTCCCACCAGATCAAACTTGGTATCAAAGAAAACTTTCAGTGCATTGGTCTCGGGGGTATAGACTATATCCCTCATCTGCCCCAGCTGGAATCTCAGCCTTTCAGCCACCTTTTCGTTGCCGTCAGCCTTGTAAAGCTCGGTATATGCTTCTATCAGATGGAGTATGGCATTCATGGTCTTATCAGCTTTAAGTCCGTTTTCGCTGAGTGCCTCGTTATCCACCAGATTCCATTCCCTGTCAAAAGCTTCGCGGTAGCCGTACTCATCAAGGGTGTTTTTCTCGATATCCTCGAAAAGTCTGTAAGCCAGCGCGAGGGCTTCCTTATCGCCGCTTGCCCTGTAATAGCTTGAAAGCGCGTATATAGCAAAGGCGATATTATATGTATGCTTCATGGTATCAGCGGGCTTGCCGGTATAGTCCATCATCCAGTAGATACCGCCGAATTCGTAGTCGATGCAGTTATTCTTGATGAACTCATAAGCGTGCTTGGCGTTGTTAAGAAGTTCATCACCGCCGAGGGTCATATAAGCGTTAGAATAGAACCAGAGTATCCTTGATTGCAGGATAACGCCCTTATCCGCCTTTTTATCCAGCTCCAGCCCGTAACTGAGGTATCCGTAGAAACCGCCGTTCTCGTCATCACGCAGTTTGTTCCAGAATGGTATGATATGTTCTTCAAGCTCTTTTTTTACCTCGTTTATCAGCATGATATCCGCTCCTTCATTTTCCCTAAAAACCATGACCATATTTTGTTAAAGATCAACAAATGGTAATATATTAAATATCCTTTGTCCTAATTATACAACATAAAAATGCCGATTTCAAGGGGATAACAAATTGTTTACTATTGTAAACGTTATCATTTTTAGGAAAATTTTAGCGGATAAAAAATAGTCCCGATGCACCCATAGGAACATCGGGACAGAAAATTATTATGCTGTCGGGAAATCCTTTTCCACCTGAAGTTCCATCTCGGTTATGATGCTCTGCACCTCTTCGTCGGAATAGGTATCATTGTCCCATATCTCATGGGCTTTGACTGCCTGCCATACCAGCATAGCCATACCGCCTGCGGCTTTTTTGCCCTGAGCTCTTGCCTTTTTGATGAGCACAGTCTCGCGGGGGTTGTAGATAACATCGAAAACAGCCTTGCTTGCGTCTATCACATCATCGCTGACGGGACAGCCGTTTATCTTCGGATACATACCCACAGGGCAGGCATTCATCAGCAGGTCATAGCTTACAGAGGTATCTATATCGGTATTTTTCACGATAGATACCTTAGCATCGGGCTTCATGGCAGTTATTTCCTTTTTAGCCTGTTCAGCCAGAGGTATATCGCTTTCGAGCACGGCTATGACGAGGTCAGCCCCTGCGAGAGCGGCTTCGATAGCCATCATTCTGCCGACACCGCCGCAGCCTATCAGCAGCACCTTGCCGCCAAGATCGGCGCCCATAGCGTTTATGGTTGCGAGGAAACCGTCGCAGTCGGTATTATAGCCTGTATGCTCGCCGTTTTTATTATCAACGCAGTTCACTGAGTTATACCTCTTAGCAGAATCCGCCAGCTTATCGCAGTGGGAGATTATGCCTATCTTATGGGGTATGGTGATATTGAATCCTGCCAGACTTTTCAGGTACTCCGCATGGGGAGCCAGCTCCTCGGTCGGCAGTTCGATTATCTCATAGGTGAACTCTCTGTTTTTGAGTTCAAACAGCCTTTTATGTATCGGCGGTGACATTGTATGTTTCAGGCTTTCGCCGAGTATAGCGTATTTTCTTTCCATTGGTCTTGCTCCTTTTGGGATTATTGATTTTGCGGTGGTATACGGTCATATGCGGTCGCATACGTCCACTGGTTTTGAACAAATGTTCCACGTGGAACATTTTTGTTTGTTCGTTCATGCGTTGGCAAGGGGTCGCCCCTTGTTCCTCGGGTCGAGCCGTCAAAGACGCTATCGCTGTTTGACGGCGGGCGCGGCAATATTTTACGCGGATAGTTTGTGCGTGTGCGTTAGTTTTGCTCACGCTCATGATTTCGATATTGCCGCGCCTTTTTGGTCGGTCGTTTGCTGTGCTATTTATGGCTTTGTTGCCGCGTCGCTTTTGCACCTTGAGTTGAGGGCTCTGCCCTCAAACTCCCGCAAGCCTGCTAGTGCGAGGCATATGCCGACGCAGTCGCATATACCGCGCGCTTTGTTTCCTTGGCAGTTCCCGCTACTTTGTTATGTGCCTCACAGCTCTATTTTGATGACCCTATTCGTGTTCTCATACTTACGCAGTTTTACTCCTGCCATGTTGAACATCTTCTTCGATGCCTTCACTCCGTCCGTGTCGGCATACTTGTCATCGCCGTATATTACTTCTTTTATACCGCTCTGGATTATCGCTTTCGCACATTCGTTGCAGGGGAACAGGGATACGTATATCCTCGCATTTTTAAGGCTCCCCGTCGAACGGTTGAGTATTGCGTTCAACTCTGCATGGCATACAAAGGGGTACTTCGTTTCAAGGAAGTCGCCTTCCCTGTCCCACGGCATATCATCATCACTGCACCCTGTCGGCATACCGTTATAGCCCACCGACAGTATCTTATTTTCTTCTGATACTATACAAGCACCCACCTGTGTGCCGGGATCTTTGCTTCTTCCGGCAGAAAGATGCGCTATGCCCATGAAGTATTCGTCCCAGCTGAGATAATCCTGTCTTTTCATACTCTTCACCTGTTTATTATCACTCTGTTATTGGTGCTGCCATCTGAACTTTCAGGGCTTCAAATATCTGCTTTGCATCCATGCCCTTCATATCGTCTTCCATTTCGACCTCATAAGCTTCGCTTGTGACGTATACACCGATATCGTCGCCTACGCTCCAGGTCTCAACGCCGCCCAGGTCATACTCCTTTTCACCTGAAAGTACAGAGAATGTCAGGCGCATATACAGCTGATCTTCATATTTGCCGCAGTATTCCAGGAAGAAACCGTAGGTAACGTCATCACCGATGTCCATCTTCTGTATATCTTCCTCGCTGTTGAAGATAGTTTCATCATTGAGGTTTGTTTTTACAGCTTCAGCATCGGGTTTAACGCTGTCGGTCAGCTTGGTGAGGAGCTCTCTGATCTTTGCACCGTCCTTAGCTTCCATCGCATCGCTGAGCTGATCGTTAACATCAGCATCGCCAAGCTGTTCAAGCATACTGATAACATCATCGATTACCGCATACTTTGTGGTCTGATTTGTGTCTGCGAGCTTCTGCTGGAATTCTTCATCGGAAGTATCGCTGCCAAACTCAAACTGAAGATCGCACAGTTCCGCAATGGGTTCTTTGAGGATACCGAAATTGAAGGTGTCGAGGAATGCCTGTGTATCCTTATCCTCAGCGGCTTTATACTGCTTTAAGATGGCATCGAGGGCAGCCTGTACCTCTTCATCGGTGGGTCTGGTCTCCAGGTTGTTCTCATCTATATAGATGATATTATTGTTTATCAGCTTCATGGTAACGTCAGATGTCTGGAAAGTAGTATCGTCATTCACCAGTACCTCAGCCGCAGAGGAAGTATCGTCACTTTTCTTTGAATCGTCATCATCAGTTGCGCTGTTATCGGTCTTGCTCTCATCGGTGGTGGTCTCATCGGAAGTTGTCTGCTTGTCAGAAATGGTCTGATCATCAGCCTTAGCCGAATCGGAAGCCTTTGAAGAGCTGTCCTTATCCTCCTTTTTGTCGCCGCAGGCAGCCAGACCTGCGCACATCACCAGTGCCAGCATTGCCGCCATTATTTTCTTTGCCATAAATTATTTCCTCCTTATCTGTGGTCAGTTCCAAACTATTATTCTATCGGATATCATTCCATCGGATAAAATTCCGTCACTCCTTCCGTTGAGGTATATCCTGTAAGTTTATAAAAATCGGCATTCTCGAAATAGTCATATATAAATGCTTTGCCGTCGGGGTAGCCTGATCTGTGCATTTGGTCATACACATATTTATCGCCCTCAGCCTGAGGTTCATCGCCTGCAAGGTCAAGACCTGAACTTGAAGTACACATAGGAAAAACGCTTTCAATCTTTTTCTTGAAATCTTCGCCCACCGCTTCTTGTTCTGCACGGTACTCACTCACGATGTTGTACACTTTTTTTGCGGCTACTAAGCTGTAAGGCTCAATGGATTCTTCTTCGAGCTTTTGTTTGATCTCGTAAACGGTCATGTCTGCGTATATGTTGTCGTCGTGTTCCGGGGGATCCATAATTATACCTGCAGTGCCGTCCATATACCATGCTTCTATATTTACAAAATCGAACATATCATTTCCATTGAGTATGCCCATATCAAAGTTGATGAACATATCATCCCCGTCGCGCTCAAATCCATTAAGATCGAAACCTATTATGGTATCTCTGTTCAACTCGCCCATGGGGACTAATTCTTTTCTGTTTTCCCAGAGTGGTGTTTTATCGATATTGAAACCGTCAAGGGCGAGTTGCGTCATACTTTTAAAGCCCTCTGTCATGGCACTATCGTCAGAATCGATATCTATGAAATCATCTGTTTTGATATCAGCATTGTCAGAACATTCAAAAAGCATATAGCCACAGTTGTACATTACTTTTTCTTTAGAAGATGAAGGGCGTTCGCCGTGGAGGTTCATTTTGGTCATAATTTCAGCGAACGGTTCAACGATCTTATCGAAAGCTAATGTTTGCGTATATTTTTCGCTGTCATTCGTCTGAGCAGCGTTGTACTGTTCAACAGCCAGCCCTGCAAAAGCGAGAAGCTCCTCGTTGGTGGGGGAATCTTTGTGAATACCTGGAATGTTGATGATGATAATATTATCCATGTTAAGCTCAGTGGAGACAGTCATGCTGCCATCATCGGTTTTGCTGTCGGCAGCCTGTATATTCTCATCATTGGTTGTATTTGTATCGGCTGCTGCGGTTGATTTTTCTTTAGCGGAACTGCTGTCTTTATTCTCGCTTACTTTTCCGCAGCCTGCAAGACCTGCGCACATTGTCAGCGCAAGCATTGCCGCCAGAATTTTCTTTGCCATAAAAATATTTTCTCCTTATCTATTGTCAGCTATTCTTCTTCTGGATAATATCCCGTAACTCCGTCCGCCGAAGTATATCCTGCCTTTTCGATAAAATCCAAGTTCTTGTTATAGCCTGAAATAAAGGCTTTGCCGTCGGGGTAGCCATATTCGTGCATTTGGTCATACACATATTTATCGCCCTTAGCCTTAGGTTCATCGCCTGCAATGTCAAGACCATCGCTTGATGAACACATGGGGAAATCGCTTTCAAGCTTTTTCTTGATATTTTCGCCCGCTTCATCCAGTTCTGCGCAGTACTCAGCCATGATAATGTACAAAGAGTGTGCGGCTTCTGTTACTTCATTCAGAGCCTTATTTTCCTTGATCTTCTGTTTTACCTCGTCAACGGTCATGCCCGCGTATTCGTTATCGCTGTGTTCTGCGGAAAATACCATTACGCCCGAGGAGCCGTCTATATACCATGCTTCGATGCTTCCTAACTTGAACATATCATTTCCGTTGAGTATTGTCATATCGAAGTTGATGTACATATCATCTTCTTCGCGCACGAATTGCTGAAGATCGACATATGCGATGGTATCGCCGTTCACTTCGCCCATTGGGACTAAGTTATCCCCGTCTTTCCATAGGGCGGTGTTATCGATGCTGAAGGTGTCAAGAGCGAGCTCAGTTTTCTTTTTATATTCCTCTTCCCCTTCATCATTATATGAGGGATCAGCGTCAGACCAAAAATAAAGCATATAGCCCCAGCGGTACATCGCCAGATCTTTAACAGACATATCATCCTTTTCGGGGTTGATATGCCTTACGGCGATCATTTCGCTGAATGGTTCGACCACCTTATCGAAAGAGAACGTCTGCGTATATTTTTCGCTGTCATTCGCCTGAGCAGCGTTGTACTGTTCAACAGCCAGC
This sequence comes from Hominimerdicola alba, assembly GCF_900109655.1. Classification (GTDB taxonomy): domain Bacteria; phylum Bacillota; class Clostridia; order Oscillospirales; family Ruminococcaceae; genus Hominimerdicola; species Hominimerdicola alba_B. The sequence continues at coordinate 399,467 of NZ_FOAT01000003.1, read as the reverse complement.
GTAGCGAAAGTGAGAAGCTCGTCATTGGTGGGCGTATCTGTATTATTGACATAAACGTCACCAATGAAAATATTATCCTTGTTCAGCTCGACAGGGAAGATCTCACCGACCTTACCGGATTTTCTGCCGGCAGTCTCATCATTGGCAGTATCCGTATCGGCTGCTGAGGTATTTTCGCTATCTTTAGCGGAATTCTCGCCATCATTTTTGCAGCCTGCAAGACCTGCACACATCGTCAGCGCCAGCATTGCTGCCAGTATTTTCTTTGCCATAAATTATATACTCCTTATAAGTGGTCAGCTTTCAAGCTTTTTCTGAAAGCTTCGCCGCGTGTTTCAGGGTCTGCGCAATACTCACCCACAGCTGCTTTGCTTAATTTTCAGCACCTTTTTCCTCGATCATCTGTTTTATCTCGTCAATGGTCATGTCGGCATAATTGTTGTCACTGCGTTCTGCGTGGTTTATCATTATGCCCGAAGTATTATCCATATACCATGCATTTACATTAAAGAGCCTGAACATATCATTTCCGTTGAGTATTACCAAATCAAAGTTAGTGAACATATCATCGCCGTCGCGCTCAAATCCGTTAAGCTCGAAAATCATTATGGTATCACTGTTCAGTTCGCCCATAGGTACGAAGTTTTCTCCGCTGTTCCAGAAAAGGGCAGAGAATTCATCAAAGTCCAGATTTTCATTGACAAAGTTCAGTCTATTGTTCAGATCGTCTCCCAAGGCATCGTATTCATCTGCCTTATCGGTATCTGCTTCATCAAGATCGGAGCACATGGAAAGCATCATACCCCAGGTTATCATCTCTTTTTCTTTTAAAGACAGATCATCGTCATCAACATCACCGAGATACAGACCTGTTATATCTATATCAGTGTTCTGGGCAATTTCGCAGAACGGATCAATGATCTTATGGAAAGCAAGGGTCTGCTTGATATTTTCTTTGTCAGCCGTTTGTATTGCACGGTATTGTTCGATAGCAAGCCCGGCGAAAGCGAGAAGCTCATCGCTGGTGGGGGTCTCATTGCAATCGCCTGAAATGCCGCTGATCACAATATTATCCTTGTTAAGCTCGGTGGGGACAGTTATACCGCCGTCATCGGCTTTGCTGTCGGCAGTATTCTCGTCATTGGCAGCATCGGTATCGGCTGCTGAGGTGTTCGCGCTCGCTTTAGAGGTACTGCTGTCCTTTTTATCGCTTTTATTTCCGCAACCTGCGAGACCTGCGCACATCGTCAGTGCAAGCAGAGCCGCTATGAACTTTTTTGCCATGTGTGTTCTCCTTTTATCGTGTTATTACGTTTTTCAATTTTTAACTATAGTTACGCTACCATATTATAGCATATCACCGTGTTAAAATCAAGGCTTTTTACCATAAACTCGACTTTTTAACACTGTTTATACACATATCGGGATGAGCAAAAAATACAGCCCGGGGTCAGGGGCGGTTTATACAGAATATCCGTATAAATGCCAACCATGTCCGCGGGCTGTATTTGTTATTTCTGCTTTTTAAAAACGAACAGTTTGCTGATGATATAGTTGAGTATTATCGTAATGATGGATACTATCACCTTTGAGATTATTGCGTTCATACCGATGTTCTCGACGCAGAGGTTCAGCAGGAAATTTTCGATGAGCAGGGTGAGGAGTCTGCCGCCGTAAAAAGACAAGCACTCCTTAGCGATGCCCTGAGAGGTATGCGCCTTGTTTTCAAAGACCCAGATGCGGTTAGTGATGTATGCGAATGTCACAGCACATATCCACGAGATTGTATTTGCAACCTGTGTGTTGGTATCTATCGTTTTGCTGCCTATCGTGATATCTTGCAGGTCGAGTAGCTTATATGGCAGTATAAAGAATATCAGTCCGACTATGGTGGTCAGTCCGCCGAAAAACAGATACAGCAATACTTCTTTGTTCTTCTTATAGAAGGGCTCAAAGGTCTTGAGGAAGCCCCAGCCCATTATGCGGTCGAAAATATCTTTCTTTTGTGTGTTCTCCATTTTATCATACCTTTCAGATTTTTATGACCGATTAATTATATCATATATTCCTGCAAAAGTAAAGTCCTTGCGCGGGCGGGATCCTGTGGCATAAACCATTGTGCTGTGCTTGGAATGTGCAGGGCTGAACGAAATTCGTCAGATGCGGTCGATTTGGTTCGGGCGGGTGCTGTTTTTGATTCGGTCTGGCAGAAATCTGACGAACTGATGCGAGGGGTGTTTTTGTGTGCTGTAAGGCTCGAAAATATTCAGAATAGCAATATTTTTACGTGATTTATAGTGCATGTTGTCTAATAAAATCGGAAATTTCGTGGCGATTTTAATAAAAACCTATTGCATTTTAAGTTTACTTGTGTTAAGATATTTATGCAAACGAAAATTGACTGCCCGGGAACGTCAAAGCATACTTTTTTCAGCTACGGAGGTATTATTTTATGAACAACAAGATCAAGATACTTATAGGTGACGATTCTGCGCAGTACGGTGTGTTTTGTGCCGCAAACCTGAGAAATTCGGGATTCTTTGTAATAACCCGCCAGAAAGACGGCATGGTGATATTCGATGCGGTGAAGAATGAGCTGCCCGATGTTGTTATCGTTGACGCGGTGATGCCCGGGATAGATGCTATCGAGCTTATACGAAGATCTGAAAAGCTGGATAAAAAGCCACTTTACATAGTTACCAGCGCTTACGAGAACAGCTTCATCGAAAATCAGGTGATGAATGCGGGAGCATCCTACTTTATGCTGAAGCCCTTTGATGTGAAGGTGCTGGGGGAGCGTATAAAGGCTATGCTGGATATCGATACCGATATATCCTCGGAGCACAGGATAAGTGCCGCAAGGCAGAGCCCTGCAAATCTGGAGATAATCGTCACGGATATAATCCATCAGATAGGTGTACCTGCCCATATAAAGGGGTATCACTATCTGCGGGAGGCTATAATATGCTCGGTGAATGACAAGGAGATGCTGGAAAGCGTGACGAAGCTGTTGTACCCATCGGTTGCAAAGAAATTTGCCACAACTGCTTCGCGGGTGGAGAGGGCGATACGACATGCCATAGAGATAGCCTGGGACAGGGGTGATATCGATACCCTGAACAGCTTTTTCGGTTACACTATAAATACGGGCAAGGGCAAGCCCACCAACAGCGAGTTCATCGCGCTGATAACGGATAAGATATCCCTGAAATTCAGGGCGGCGGTATCGGCGTGAAGTCCTGACATCGGACGGGCGGTCACGTTACGTACTGTGCTGTGGGACGAAGAATGGCAAAAAGCCGAAAGATCGAGTGCCGGGGCAGAAACGTCATTATAAATAATACTGCCTGTAAACCGCGAAAACCGTAAATTGCGCGGAGTTCATAAAAAGTTTACACAAAAATTCTCAGACCCCCTTGACGAAATGTCGGGGGTCTGTTATAATATATAAGCATTCGTATTCTAAAGACAGTCGGCACAAAGGTAAGACCGACCGAGGAAAAGAAAGCATCGTCAATAATGACTATGTATTCTCTTTGTCTTTGGATAAAGGGGATTTTTTCTTTTAGATTACGCTTTGCGAGAAAACTGCAAAGAGGTGAATTTAAGAAATGCCAAGTGAGAAGACTTTACTTGCTAAGCAGGAAAAGGTCAATGAGCTGACCGAACTGATCAAGAACTCCGCAGCAGGCGTTCTGGTAAGCTACGAGGGTATCACCGTTGAGGAGGATACAAAGCTCAGAAAGGAAATGAGAGAGGCTGGCGTCAAGTACTTCGTTGAGAAGAACACAATGCTGAGATTTGCATTCAAGAACGCAGGTCTGGACGATATCACAAACGTACTCGAGGGTACTACTGCTATCGCAATTTCCAATGACGATCAGACTGCTCCCGCAAGAATCCTCGGTAAGTTCGTCGAGGACACAAAGAACGAGAAGTTCAAGCTGAAGGCAGGTTATATCGGTACTGAGGTATACGACGAGGCTGGCGTTACCGCTCTGTCCAAGATACCTTCCAGAGATACTCTGCTTGCTATGCTGGTCGGCTCCCTCCAGGGTCCGATGCAGAAGCTGGCTGCAACCCTTCAGGCTCTTGCCGACAAGGAAGGCGGCGACGCTGCATAATCTGTGCAGCTTAAAGCTAACGCGGACAGCTTAAAGTTCCGCACATCTAAAATATTTTATAAAGGAGATTTTAATCATGGCTTCTGAGAAGATTATGAATTTTGTAGAAGAAATCAAGACTATGTCTGTTCTTGAGCTGAAAGAGCTCGTTGACGCTATCCAGGAGGAATTCGGTGTAACTGCAGTTGTAGCAGCAGCAGGCCCCGCAGCAGGCGGCGCAGCAGCTGAGGCTGAGAAGACTGAGTTCGACGTTGTACTCGCTTCCTTCGGCGACAACAAGATGGCAGTTATCAAGGCTGTTAAGGAGATCACAGGTCTGGGCCTGAAGGAGGCTAAGGCTCTGGTTGAGGAAGCTCCTAAGGCTGTTAAGGAGGCTGCTCCTAAGGCTGAGGCTGAGGACATCAAGGCTAAGCTGGAAGCTGCTGGCGCAACTGTAGAGCTGAAGTAATTTCATCTTTTTGCTTACATTACCCCCGTGTTATGCACGGGGGTTTGTTTTTTATATTTGCGGGTATACGAGATAAAGGCACTTATGTCATATTCTGACAGAAGTGCCTTTAATGTTTTTATCACGAAAGCTTTGTGTATACCTTTCCGCCCATGAGTTCCTTGCCGTTTGCGGCAAAAAGCTCGGATACGGTAACTACCTGCCAGCCTTCTTCTTTAAGCCATGGTACTACAGTTTCCATAGCTTCTGCGGTGGCTTCGTAATTCTCGTGACAGAGAACTATTGCACCGTTTAGAGAACCGTTCTCCTTGGCTTTCTTTATTGTAGAAACTATACTATCGGCAGTGGCGTTGTTCCAGTCCTTGGTATCAACTGCGCAGGAGATGAGCGCTACATCGTTTAGGGTCTTGGTGGTATCTCCGCCGCCGTCGAGGTAAGGAAGTCTCAGCACAGCTGAGGGTTCTTCGCCTATTATGCCTTTCAGCTTTTCACGGCATTTTTCGTATTCGTCGCGTATCTCCTGAGGTTTCAGCTTGGAGAGATAGGGGTGGGATGAGGTGTGATTTGCTATCTCCATGCCCTTTTCGTGGGCATACTTCACCTGTTCCTCGGTCTTTATCCAGTTGCCAACATAGAAGAATGTTGCATGGAAACCGTTATCCGCCATAGTATCGATTATACGGTAGGCGGGGTCGGTCTTTTTGGTGGCGCTGGCGCCGTCATCAAAGGATATTGCCACCATGGGCTTGTCCTTGTCTATCCAGGAGATATCCGCTGTATTTGTTATAGCAACGGGGTCGCTGAATGTGTACTCGGTATCGTCTTTTTTATCCGATGTTGATGGGGTGGGCTCACTGCCGTCGCCTATGCCCGAAGCATTGTCGATATAGAAATCTGTAAGGCTGTCGGGAGATTCAACGTAAAGAATGAGGTTCGTTGCATCGTCGGGGACAGTGTAATCGCCCTCCAGAGTCACCCATTCGCCGCTGGGAGCGGTCTGCTGGGCTATCTGGTCATAGTGGTCGCCATCACTGCCTGTGTACTGCATTGTGAATTTCAGAGTAGCGTCCTCGCCGCTTTTCTGCATAGCATCGGTCTTGAAAGAGTAGGTGCCGCCCTGTTTGAATACTTCACTGTTCAGCATTATAGCCGCGCCGTTCCAGTTATCGGTCCTTCCGCTTACAAACAGAGAGCCTTTGCCCTCTTTGGCTTCATCGGTGGTCTGTGCAACGGTGGAAGAACCTCTCTGCATCCAGCCACCCTCGTCAGATTCAAAATCGCTGGTGAAGAAACCTGCGCCGTCTGCGGGATCTTCGGGCTTATCGTCGTTTCCGCCGCCGTTTTTGGTGACTACGGGGGCGGGGTCAGCTGAGTAATTGCCGTCTATGGTCAGTTCGTTCTGATAGATGGTCGCCTGACCCTGAGACTGGTAGCCTTCGATATTCAGAGCGACTTCATACATATTGCCAAGCTCCAGACCCAGCTGTTCCCATGCATCAAAGTGCTTGGATACGGATATTGTACCCTCGATCTTTGTGCCGTCAGCCTCGGGCTTTACCTGCCTTACACTCCAGTACTGGTCGAAGGTCTTTGTGCCGTCGATGGATGGCTGTTCGTATCTGGTGGTCTTGTAGACATCGTAGGTCGCGCCGTCAACGGTGACGGTTCCCAGTGCTTCGGGTGCTCCGGGCGGTCTCCAGGAACCCCATGTTTCTACAATGTAGTACTCCACAAGAGGATCTCTTGTCCAGCCGTAAACGCACATATATGAGTTACCGTCGGGCTGATAGTCAACACCATATTTAATAGTGATATTTCCCAGATCTTTGTAGGTCTTGGTGCAGTCGAATTTCTGTCCTCTGCGGAACAGGGCGTTGTTGATGTTTGACCACTTGCATGAGAACGTGCCGCCCTCGGTGATGGTCATTTCGGTATCGCCGTTGTCTTTCCAGAGTTCGTAGCTGTAGCCGTCATAATTGCCTGTGGTATTCTCGACGAATACCTTACCGTCCTGTGTCTTTTCGTTACTTTCGGACTTGGAGCTGTCAGCAGTTTTCTTTGAGGAGCTGTCTCCGCCCGAAGCTCCGCATCCGCCCAGCACACCCGCAAGACACGCCACGGCCGCAAGCCCCGCCATGAACCTTAACTTGAAATTGTTTCTCATTCGGGTATTACCTCTCTTTCCCGCACAGTTTACAGATGCCATACGTCAGCAGTCTGAATGTGCGAATTTCGTCAGTTTCATTTTAACACTTATCCTGTGTTTATACAAGTCAAAAATTGTCATCTACTGTTAAATCGCCAATATTTTTTGTACCTTGTGTTTATAATATGGTTAATTTCGGTTAAATTTATCGTTATATTGACCATACAATTAATGGCTAATTTCCCTGAACAACATAACATATCCGCGCTTTTACGAAGTATTTCCCGAAATAGCATAGTTTGACGATCGTTGTAGCTGAATTTATTTAAGGACTATTTAAGAATTTCCATGTTATACTTTGTTACAGAAAAGGACAACAGACCGTATATTCGGAAAGGAGAAACGAATATGAATAAGATACTTGAAGTTAAGGACCTATGCAAAAGCTACGAAGTAAACAAGAGAAAGACAACCGTACTGAACGGCCTTGACCTTACGGTAAACGAGGGCGAGATGGTGGCGGTGATGGGTCCCTCGGGTTCGGGAAAATCCACACTGCTTTACACCGTATCGGGCATGGATAAGATGACCGCAGGTTCGGTGAAGTTCTGCGGAAAGGATATGGCGGGGCTCAGCGAGGGTGAGCTTGCGGAGATGCGTCTGGACGATATGGGATTTATCTTTCAGCAGATGTACATGATGAAGAACCTCTCGGTGCTGGATAACATCATACTCCCCGCAGTAAAATCCAAGAGGACTCACGAAAGCAGGAAAGAGACCATCAAGCGCGGTCAGGATCTTATGCGCAAGCTGGGCATAATCGATACCGCGGACAACGATATCAACGAGGTATCGGGCGGTCAGCTGCAGAGAGCCTGCATATGCCGCAGCATGATAAACTCCCCGAAGATGATATTCGCCGACGAGCCCACGGGTGCTCTTAACCGCACGTCTTCCGAGGAGGTAATGGAAGAGCTGACAAAGCTCAACAATGAGGGTACGACCGTTATGCTGGTGACACACGATGCAAAGGTAGCTGCCAAGTGCAGCCGTGTGCTGTACATAGTTGACGGCAACATCAAGGGCGAATTTTCTCCCGACAGGAAAGCATCGGTGCATGAGCGTGAAAAGGCGCTGAATTCATGGCTTATTGAGATGGGTTGGTAAAAGGGAAGGAGATACCTACAAGATAGTCAAGAGATAGCAGACAAAAAAACTATAGAACAAAAGTTAAAGTCACGCGGGCAGTAAAAGGCTGTCCGCGTGTTTTTGATGTCGGTATCATTATCCTGAAAACGCAACCGATGTTAACATAAGTGCAATCGCGGAAGTATTGACATTTCGGGGAAAATAGCTTATAATTAAAGCATGGGAAGAGAGAACATCCCAGATATAATGGATCATTAAAACGGAGGTGTGATTTATGTTCGGAAAGACTTCGTTTTTTGACAAGGAAATGAAAAGAGCGGAAAAAAGCGCAAGAGCTTTTGCCAAGAGAAATAGAAAAGAAGCTAAGGAAGTTGAGGATATAATGAACGGTAATAAGAGACCTTCAATGGATTACTTTGAGGACACTAACAGGAGCGGTTCTGCGGGCAATGAGACACTGCAGTTCTTCATGGGATTCCTGCTGCTGGGCGGCGGTCTTTACTGGCTGCTGAATTCCTTTACCGTTACCTCGGGTATAGGCGGTTTCGGCGGCGGAATGTACAGCCTGTTCGGTATGCACATCTCGGGTGGCGTTATGCTGATACCTCTGCTGGTGGGCATTGGTCTGATATTTTTCCTTGACGGCAAAAAGCGTTTTATCGGTTATTCCGTTGCGGCGCTGGGACTGCTGGTGATAGTTATATCTCTGCTGTCTTCCCTGAATTTCCATGCAAAATACGGCAATACCCTTTATGTATATGTTCTGATGTTCGGAATGATATTTGCAGGCGCTGCTCTGCTGATAAAATCCACTTTCAAGAAAAAGAGCTGAGTGAATGTACCTGATCTTTTTGGGAATGACAGCGCTTCTCGTTCAGCTGCCCCTTGACTGGACAGCGGGATATGTGCTGAAAGCTATCGGTTTTGCCCTGTGCATGGCGGGAACGAGAGAACTTGGAGAACTGTGCATCAGACAGTATGATGCTATAAAAAGAAAAGATGAAGAGCGACCCCCTGTCCGCATTAGCGGGCTTGGGGGTATCGCACTTTGGAAAAATGTGCGCAGCATTATGGAAAATAGAAGCTCACCGTTTCAGGCACAGCGTGAAGCGGCTGCTTTGCTGTTGGAAAGAAATGCTGTTTTAGGAGTGGCGGCTTCTGCAGTAAGCGCGGGCTTGGCGGCTCTGTTTGAGTTTATCATCAAAGGCAGAGGGCTTGCAGGGAACATCACGGCTTGTGTGCTGGGGCTTGTAGTTACCGCTCTGGCGCTGAGAATGGTATTCGGTGCGGTGGCGTTTTTTGATGCTAACGACCTGCTTATGGCGGCGGACGATAAGGACGGCAGTTTTGTGAAAAGCAGGAAACTTCTGCTGACCGACAACCGCACGGATATACTGCGCCTGAAAGATATCGGTAACAAGACCGCGCTTTGTATTGTAGTGGGGCTTGTGAGCGATATACTAAACCGCCTTGCGGGCATTCAGGTGATACAGGATGCGGCGGGACTGCTGGCTTTTATGAGCAAGCTGACCGCATACATCATGGTCATAGCTTTTGCTGTAAGGGCATATTCCGTAAGACAGGGCATTATTAGAAAAAACGGAGAATATCTGGAAGTTACCGAGGAAGACTGATAATCGGGAGTGAATGATTTGATATCTGTACTGATACCTGCCTACAACGAAGAGGGCAATGTTGAACGCACTGCCGACGCTGTTGGCAGTACCATGGATAAAAATAATATAGATTATGAGATAGTATTCGTCAACGACGGTTCGGCTGATAAGACATGGGAGAAAATGACAGCTCTCGCAAAGGCTGACAGCCATATCACCGCCGTGAATTTTTCGCGCAATTTCGGCAAGGAGAGCGCTATATTTGCGGCACTTGAAACTGCAAATGGCGACTGCGCCGTTATCTTCGACTGCGATATGCAGTTCCCTGTGGATACCATTGTTGAGATGTACCGCATATGGGAAAAGGGCGGCGTGGATATCGTCGAGGGGCGCAAAAAGGACAGGGGCAGAGAAAGCCTGATGTATAAGGGTTTTTCACTGCTGTTTTACAGGCTGATAAGCAGCACCAGCAGACTTGATATGCAGGATGCTTCCGATTTCAAGCTGATGGACAGGTGCGTTATCGATGCTTTGAACCGTATGCCCGAAAGACTGACGTTTTTCAGGGCGATGTCGGGATGGGTAGGCTTCCGCACCGAAAGAGTGCTGTTTGAAGTAGCCGACCGCGAGATAGGGCAGTCTAAATGGAAGACGAGACAGCTGATAAAATTCGCGGTGAACAACATAACATCTTTCACATCTGCACCTTTGCAGCTAGTTACTGTATTCGGCGTGGTGACTTTCCTTGTATCGCTGATACTTGGCGTTAACACGCTGTACAACAAATTTTTCGGGAATTCCGAGGCAGGCTTCCCGACGGTCATAATCCTTCAGCTGCTTACTTCAAGCATAATAATGTTCAGCCTTGGCGTGATAGGATACTACATCGCCAAGATATACGAGGAGATAAAGCAGAGACCCAGGTATATAATAAGGGATATAGTCAGCCTCAGAGAGGATAAAGATAAGAATGGATAATATACAAAAGTTGAGCCCCCCTGACAAGAGGGGCAGCTTTTTGAGAAGATTTGTGGAGGGCATAGGCGGCTTCTGCATCGACAGAAGGCTTTATCTGGCAGTGTTTTTCCTTTCTGCCGCCATAATGTACGGCTCCTATGCCTTTTTCAGGATACACCCCATAGGCGACAGCTCCGTGCTGGTGCTTGACCTTAACGGACAGTACGTCTATTATTATGAGCATTACCGCGAAGCTTTCTGGGGAAGAGAAAGCTGGATATACAACTGGTCGCGAAACCTCAGTGGTGAGATGTTCGGCATATTCGCCTACTATCTGGCGAGCCCATTTATGATAATAATAGCCCTGCTGCCGCGGCACATGATGCTGACGGCGATACTGATAATGCAGCTGGCAAAGGTGGGCTCCTCGGCAGTGACTTGCTGCTTTTTCCTGAAAAAGACGGCAAAGCACCCGCCAAAGACAGTTTCGCTGGTGATATTCCCGCTGATGTATGCGCTGATGGCGTTTATGGTGGTACAGCTGATGGACCCCATGTGGCTGGACGGTCTTATATATCTGCCGCTGATATGCTGGGGCGTGCGCAGACTGGTGTATGAGGGCAGGCTTCTGCCTTATATCATACCGCTGGCGCTGATGTTCATAGCGCATTTCTATATCGGCTATATGGTGGGTATATTCACGTTTTTCTATTTCTGCTATGTATGCCTTTCCGACCCCGAAAGAGCACTGCCGAAGAAGTTCATACTGAGGTGTCTGGCTTTCGGCGCGGGAACTGTTGTGGCGCTGATGTGCTCGGCTTGGGTGCTGATACCTGTGTACAATTCTTTGAAGCTGGGAAAATTCGAGTTCACCGACCCGGATTTCTCATTGGCGACACAGTTTGATTTTCTCACATTCATCACCAAGCTTTTCCCAATGACTTACGATACGGTATACCCCGAGGGTATGCCCATGATATACTGCGGAACAGCTGTGCTTCTGCTGGTGCCCCTGTATTTCATGAACGAGAAGATAAACGTAAAGGAAAAGACCGCCGATGCCGTGCTCACGGTGATACTCACGGTGCTGATGTATATAAAGCCCTGGGATATGGCTATGCACGGTTTTCAGGTGCCTAACTGGCTGCCTTACAGGTATTCTTTCATATTCTCATTCATGCTGGTGTGCATGGCATTCAAGGCATTTGAGAATCTTGAGGGCGTTACCGCAAAGAATATCGGCGGAGTGTTCTTCGGGCTGATGATATTCCTTTTCTGGTGCGAAAGAGAGAACTACTCCCACTTCAAGCTGTTTGTCACCCGCAAGAACGCCGACGGCGACCCATACAACATTATACAGGGCATATGGGTCAGCATGATAGCACTTACGGTTTATTTCGTTCTGCTGTATCTTATTCGGAAATATCCCCGTTCCCGCGGGGTGGCATTCTCGCTGACACTTGTGCTGACGGCTGAGCTTTTTGCTGTGAATATCGATACTATCAAGAAAATAGATATCGACGTTTCATACTCAAAATACAGTTCCTACGAGCCTTATATGTCAGACTTGAAAAAGGCTGTGGACATGATAGAGGAGTACGACCCCGAGCCTTTCTATCGTATGGAGGCTACTTTCCACCGTACCGTTAACGATGCAATAGGCACAGGATATAAGAGCCTTTCACATTCAAGCTCGACAATGAATGCCCCTGCACTGATGATGCTGCACAGGCTGGGATTTGCCTACGGCGGACATTACACCAAATATGACGGTGCTACCCCGATGACCGATGCTATATTCGATATAAAGTATATAATGGACAAAAAGGGTAATGATATGTACGTCAGCAGCAGGTACAAAATACCTCCCGAGTACCAGATAAAGACCGAGGTCAGCATTGACCATGAGAAAGTAGTGGACGGTGAAAAAAAGACGGTCCCAACGACGTTCAAGTTCTATCGCAACCCGAATACACTTGGTCTTGGCGTAGCTGCAAAGGGCGACCTTTCAGAAGTTGAACTGGGTGATGATGACCCCTTTGAGAATCAGAACATTCTGTTCAATGCGCTGGCAGGCGAGGATTACGATTTCTTCAAGCCTGTGGATATAATCAACAGCGACAGCGAGAATGTACAGACCGTAAATACTACCGATGGACATATAAAGTACTACCCGCTTGATGAGCGCAACAAGGAATGTCACGTTGATTACGTGGTGCGCATGGATAAGGACAGCGACCTGTATATGTACCTGCCCACAAAGTACGAGCGCAGCTGCAATATCTGGTATCAGCCCGAAGACGACTATGTTGATGACGAATACAACATGGAGTATGTGGGTCAGTTCTTTGTGGGGGATAATTACTCCATCATGAAGATAGGCAGATTTTTGGAAGATCAGGAGATACGTATCCGCATAACCATCGCCAATGACGATAACGAAGCCTACTGGCGCGACAAGCTGTTCTACAGTTTCGACTATGACGGCTTTGCAAAGGCAGTTGAGGATATGCAGAACAGCGTGTTTGAAGTCACCGAGTTTGCAGATACCGAACTTACAGGCAAAGTAAACGCAGAAAAGGACGGTCAGCTGCTGTTCACGACTATCCCATATGAAGAGGGCTGGACGATCGAGGTCAACGGCAAGTCTGTGAAGCCACAGAAAGCGGTGGACGACAGCCTTATCGCCATACCCCTTGAAGAGGGCGAAAATACGGTAAAAATGAAGTTCTCGCCCAACTACTGGCGGCTCTCGCTGGTGATATCCATATTCGGCGTGATACTGCTTATAGTGGTGGCGCTTGCGGATATCAAAAACGGCAAGTATCTGCGCAAGCTGTTTGAACATTCGGCTAAAAAGGAAACGGAGGAGGTACCTCTGCCTGAGCCGAAATACAGCGGTGCGGAAGTTCCCGAACCTATGATGATAGAGATAGCCGATAATGACATATCTGATGACGCAAAGACAGAAAATACTGTTGACAAAACGGCGCAAATAGGTTATGATAATAATATGATCAATAATTCCGATGAAGGTGATGGTAACGATGGCTAAAAACAACTACAAGAAAAAACTGACCAACAGCGGCGGCGGGGTCTGCTTTATGACCTGTATAGCGGCACTGTTCGCACTTTGTGCCGCAGCGGGCGATATCCTTGCGGGACTGCTGTATACTCAGTTCTTTTCCAGGCAAATCTATGATATGAGCCCTGATCCGATCGATTTTGCTTATGACAGCAGTGCAAACATCGCTATGGCTGTATTTGCGCTGGTCATGATGTTCTGGGCATTCAGTGCTTCAAAGGCAAAGCGCATGGGCAGAGAGTTCGGCTGGGTGAATATATTCATGAGCCTTGCACTGTGTATCTCTCCTGCTGTTAAGCTTTACCGTCTGCTGGGTACAGATTTCTTTGATAAGTATTTCAAGACCAATTATGACAGCGATAAGTTCGCAGGCGCAGTTTCTCTCGGAAAGATAGGCTTGCCACTTGTTGCAGGTCTGCTTCTTCTCCTCTCGGGTATCATAGTTGCTGCCCGCGTAGGCGGTGAGGATTTCGCAGTGGAAGTTCCCCGCGGCGGCAAGAAAGAAAAAGCTCAGCCCGTAGCTGTTAACAACACTGTGGCTGAACCCGAGAACAATGAACAGGAAAGCGCTTTCGGATTTGGCGAGAACACTCAGGCTGTACAGGGTCTTACAGGCGAAACAAAGCCTGCGACCTACAATGAAGCTCCCGCGAACACCGAGACTTTCTATCAGCCCGAAGCTCCCGCAGCATCAGTTGATACCTCTGATATGAGACCTAAGCGCCCCTCAGTAAAGCTTTGCCCCAAGTGCGGCGAACTTGTAGGCGATGACGAACTATTCTGCTCAAACTGCGGATACAGAATGTGATAAGCATAATAAAAGACTCTGCACCCATGTGGTACAGAGTCTTTTTTGTTTGTCATTAACATTTATTGATATATATTCTTACCCTATACGGCGGTGGAAGAATATTGCAAATGATTGAAAATGCCGTTTGAAATGGTGCGTCAGCGGGATGACCCAATTAAGACTTTGCTTTTATCGTGATATCATCGGTGACATTGATGGTGAGAGTACAGTCGGTTATCTCTTCTGTCTTCTTGCCTTTTTGTGAGATCTCCCATGTTACTTTACTGTCTGCGGTCAGAGTGATCTGTGAATTATCGAAGTATCTGCAATCGCAGCTTTTTCCTATCTCACAGCCGTTAAGGGTAATATCGGCACTGTCGGATGTCACGGTTATGGTTCTGGCATTGCCCAGATCATATTCGGCGCTCAGGTATTCTATAAGCTTATCCTGCCTGTTTGAAAAGAATTGTGTCATACGTGATATCATCGGCATAGATGAATGCTCAACCGTGCGATGGGTAGGGAACCGGAGATAGTATGCGGGCATTTCGGGAAGGTAAGCATCGCTGTAGGTGTTTATGAAGCTTTCAAGACGCTCGGGTGTGAATGTGCAGTTGCCCATATCCATCAGCCTTGTTATCAGCTTTGTACGGAATTCTTCATTCTCCAGCAGGCGGATTATCATCTTGGTAAGGGGTTTGTGTTTATTTTCGTTCAGATATTCAAAAAGGTTCTTATCAGCGTCTTTCATATTGTAGTGGCAGGCACAGGATTCGGTATCAAACATGAAGAACCGCCATTTTCCATCGCCGTATTCACTGCCGTCTGTTGAGCGCCAGCAGCCGTAGTTGTTCTGTGGCCAGTCGCCGTTGAATATATACATCTCTACGGCGCAGTAGTTGATGAATCCTTCTATATCAAGAAGTTCGCAGGCGCGGCGGTAGTTATCCTCAATGCTCATATCGCTGTACAGTATAACTTTCAGCAACTCATTGAAGCTCGTTTTATCTTCGGCAAGTCCCTCGTCAAGCTCGTTGTTCTTGTATATGGCGACAGACTTCTCTTTTACGCCGTAGTGGCGGGCGAAATACTCCGGAGAGTAATCCTCCTGGAGAACGTAAAGCCCCCAGTATTCGCCGTCGATGAAAAGAACGCAGGGTCTTCCTGTCTGGGTTGCAAATGAATGATCATCTGCCATATCCTGTATCATAAGATCTTTGAATTTCAGGTAGTTTGAATCATTTCCGCCGTTTCTCAGCACAAATGTGGAGAAGCTGTCATCATCCTGACCCTCGGCAGTCTCCAGCTCCTGCCAGAAGCGGTAATCGAAGCGGTTGTTGCCGTATTCGGAGCGGGCGTAGAATCTGAAGGATTTCTGATAATCAGCCCTTGACCAGCCGCCCTGTATGCGCACGCCTGCGTCCTGTGTAAATACAAGACTTCCGTCACTTTCAAAGAACTGCAGGCTGCACTGACGTTCCCAGTCTCTGCCTTTCTGGTTGTAATTCGCAGGGATAGAGCCGTTATAGAGGTGGTCGGGGTCGGTGGGATAGTAATCCTCGTATACCTTTCCGCGGACGTATATGCCTGTTTCGTGGTCGTAGAGGGAGTCGGGGTCTGTCACCATTGATATGACAGGCATATTGCTGTGGTCGGCGGGGGAGAGCCCCACAAAGTAAGATGCGGTGCTGACCAAGCCCCATTCGCCGTCAGATGACTTAGCACAGGCGCGTATCACCGTGCCCTTGTCAACGTCCTCATCTTTCGGGGCTTCCACCTTGCCGGGACGATATTCCAGCTGAATCTTCATAGGGTCCAAGGCGGAAAGCACATTTTTGTCCCCTGCCCTGTCTTTGATATCGATGGGTTCGGAATATATTTCCGCTGTGTCCGAAGTTCTGGGATCGGTACCGTCGGTCGTGTAGTATATCCCAGCGGAATCTGCCGCACTCAATTCAAGGGAGAAAGCATCGGGATAGAATCCGCTCTCTTGTGAGAACATCACCTTTGAAGCGCATCTGATCTTGGAATTTTCAGCGCATGGGGTTGGCGTTGTGATGTATGACCCGCCTTTTCCTGAACAGACCGTATAGCCCTTTGGTGCAGGCTTGGCGGTGATGCTGTCGACGGGGATCCCGCCGTTTTTCAGTGATATGGTACATTCCTCGTCCTTTGGTATCTTGATATCCGCCGTGATGACATCGGGGTCATCAAAGCCGTTTTTGGTGCAGTATACCAGCGCATAGCCGCGGGCGGGTATTGTACCCCCGCTGATGGCATGGTCAGCTTTGCCATTGCGGCAGAGGGTGTAATCTTTGAGGTCAACCGCCTTAGTGTTAGGGTTGTATATCTCCACCCAGTCGCAAAGTTTGCCCTCGCTGTCCCGAAGAGAAGCTTCCTCGTAATTGCCGTCATTTTCGGCACATATCTCGCTGATGACCAAGCTTTTCGGGGTCAGGAAAAACACTGCGGCTGCAATAAGCCCAAGCACAGCCGCGCCTGCTGCAACAGCAATGGTTGCCTTTTTTTTATCCGTACTATTTTCCATGATCTCACCCCCAATTCCGGTATCTGCGGATATTAACACACTTTTTTTATTATACTAAAAATATTTGAAAAAGTCAATTGGCAGATGATATAAGTCTGGATGCTGATTGACTTTTTGTACTGTATGGTATATTGTTTCATATAACTGCATATATACGAATAGAGATGATATGTTCTAACGCGAAAACAGGCAGTCCCAAAATCGGACTGCCTGTTGTTTTTTACTTGATTATCCTGCGAGCTTCAACATAGAAGCGCTTGTCTGCGGCGTGACCCATGGAGAAAGTCTTTCTGGGGAGTGCGCCGTCCTCGATGACGGTGGGGAAAAGCTCGTTTTTGCCCATATCGGGGAGGAGGAAACCGATGGAGTTCTTCTTTTTGGAGAGCTCCCTGACTACCTCGGCACCGTGGATATAGTCGGTCTTTCCGCCGAATTCCTTGGTATAGTTGTCAAGGAAATTCTGGAGAGAGCCAACAGTCAGCTTTGAACTGGGGGTGTGTACGAACACCTTTTTCTCCTCGCCGTTCTGCACGATGATGAAGCTCTGCTCGCTTTCCTCATCGGAGAGTGCAAGCTTTTCTGTCAGCGCCTTTACCAGATCATCTTCGTTGATCTCGGTAACAATACGGTGGATAGCTTCAAATTCAAGGGCAGGCGAGTGGAGATTTACCAGCTCTACCAGTGCGTATCTTGCAGGATGACCGGAAAGATCGGCAGAGGGCTCTGCGCGTTTCAGGGTCTCGTAGAATTCCTTTGCGGTGGCAAGGGAGTGGTTGCCGTCTCCCATGGCGTATGTGAGGGGCTGTCTGCCTGTGATGCCGTAGCGGCGCTCAAAAGCTTCCTGCTTTGAGAACTGCTCCAGATGGCTCACAACTATCTCCTCTGTCTCCTTGTCAAGAAGCCAGCCTGTGATGTGTCCGCCGCCTTCCATCAGGTCGAAATCGTAAAGCTTTCTGAATTCGTCCTTCTTATCGGCAAGGGGTTCGATGATGCGCTTTTTGGCATCGTCAATGAGTATCATGATGTGTGGGAGCTCCACAGGAGCGCCCTTGCGTATTTTTATGCGGGGAGGTATACGCTCGATGACCGTAGCCTCAGTCGCTCTAACCTGAGATTCCGAACCCTTGTAGTATTCATACTGTTCAAGGTCGATACCGCCGATGATACCAGCCCTTACTCTTCCGTCGGACTGAGTGCGCTCGATATATATCATAGCATCTTTATACTCTTCAAATACGCCCTTTTCAAGATACTCCTTCATGGTGCGGTGTATCTTGTCTATCCTGTAATCAACGCCTGGCTGTTCAAGATAGACCTCGGGCAGGATCAGATTATAGGCACTTTTGTTATCGCCTACATACTTTTCAACTCTGTCCCAGTACTCGGGCTCAGATGTATACTGGTCGCAGGCAACTACTGCCCATTTGTTCATATCCGTATCCTTGGGCAGAAGGATATCTGCTCCTTTGAATGCTGTTGACATATATTATTCACGCTCCGTCAATATTCATTGTTATCCGAAAACAGGACGGTCATCAGCCGTCCTGTTCATCATTATTCTTATTTATCAGTCGTTTGCTCCGCAGCAGTCCTTGTACTTCTTGCCGCTTCCGCAGGGACAGGGATCGTTCCTGCCGACTTTGTTCTTGTTGCGGATAGTCATATTGTGATGCTCCATAGGCTTGAGGACTTCCTGTCTCTGGGGAGCTATCTGCTGTCTTACCTTGATGGTGAACAGCATCCTTACAGTATCCTCACGGATAGATTCGATCATAGCATCGAACATATCCATACCTTCCATACGGTACTCAACAACAGGGTTCTTCTGACCGTAGCTTCTCAGGCTGATACCTCTCTTCAGCTCTTCCATGTCGTCGATGTGATCCATCCACTTGGTATCAACTACCTTCAGCAGACAAACTCTCTCGATCTCGTGGAGAAGTTCTTCGCCCAGCTCTTCCTCTCTTTCGTCGTAGAGCTTCTGAGCTCTCTCCTGAAGAGTATTCACGATATCCTCGCGGGATACTTCGTCCAGCTCCTCGGGGGTATAGTTGAAGTCGTCTTCGGTGGTGAACAGACCGTTGAGTCTTTCCTTCAGACCAACAAGGTTCCAGTCATCAGCGATATCGCCCTGAACATACATATTAACGGAGTCGTCAACGAAGTCATGTATCATCTTCTCGATGGAATCATGCAGATCTTCGCCATCGAGAACCTGCTGTCTCTGGCTGTAGATGATCTCACGCTGGGTATTCATAACGTCGTCGTAGTTGAGGACGTTCTTTCTGATATTGAAGTTTCTGCCCTCGATCTTCTTCTGTGAAGATTCGATAACGCTGGAAAGCATCTTTGACTGTATAGGAGTATGCTCGTCAACGTTGAGGGTATCCATCATGCTTGTGATACGGTCGCCGCCGAAAATTCTCATCAGGTCATCTTCAAGGGAGAGGAAGAATGTGCTCTCGCCGGGGTCGCCCTGACGTCCGGAACGTCCTCTCAGCTGGTTGTCGATACGTCTGGACTCGTGTCTTTCTGTACCGATGATATAGAGACCGCCAGCCTCTCTTACCTTCTCAGCCTTTTCCTTTACCTCGTCATCGAACTTCTTGTAAAGCTCTCTGTACTTCTTTCTTGCGGTGAGGATCTCCTCATCGTTTGTGTTGGAGTAGCTTGCTGCTTCAACAGCCTGCTCCTCGGTGTAGCCCTCTTTCTGGAGTGCTGCAAGGGACAGATACTCAGCGTTACCGCCCAGGGTGATATCGGTACCACGTCCTGCCATGTTGGTAGCGATGGTAACTGCACCGAACTTACCTGCCTGAGCAACGATCATAGCTTCCTTGTCGTGATACTTAGCGTTCAGTACGTTATGGGGAACGCCCTTCTTCTTCAGCAGCTTGGAGAGGTGCTCGGATTTCTCGATGGATACAGTACCGACCAGTACAGGCTGTCCTTTTTCGTGACACTCAACGATCTGGTCGATAACAGCGTCGAACTTGCCTGCCTCGGTCTTGTATACAACATCGGGGTGGTCTTTTCTTATTACGGGCTTGTTGGTGGGTATCTCGATAACGTCCAGCTTGTAGATCTCTCTGAACTCGTCCTCTTCGGTAAGAGCCGTACCTGTCATACCCGACAGCTTATTGTAAAGTCTGAAATAGTTCTGATATGTGATGGTAGCGATGGTCTTGGATTCTCTCTTGACTTCAACGCCTTCCTTAGCTTCGATAGCCTGATGCAGACCGTCGTTGAAACGTCTGCCGTCCATTACACGGCCTGTGAACTCGTCAACGATAAGTACCTCGCCGTCACGAACGATGTAGTCAACGCCCTCTTTCATAACGCCGTTTGCTTTCAGCGCCTGATTGATGTGGTGTGCCAGAGTCATATTCTCAGCGTCCATGAGGTTTTCAACGTTGAATACCTTCTCAGCCTTCTTAACACCGCTCTTGGTGATGGTGGCAGTCTTAGCCTTCTCGTCGATGATGTAATCGCCGTCCAGCTGGTCGTTATCTATCTTGTCGTCCATTTCGATAACGGTAACGGGCTTCAGGGTCTTTGCGAATCTGTCTGCCAGATTGTAAAGCTCGGTGGACTTATCGCCCTGACCCGATATGATAAGAGGAGTTCTTGCTTCGTCTATCAGTATGGAGTCTACCTCGTCCACGATAGCGAAAGCGTGATCTCTCTGTACCTTGTCCTTTTTGTATATTACCATGTTGTCACGCAGGTAATCGAAGCCCAGTTCGGAGTTGGTACCGTATGTGATATCGCAGTTATAAGCCACTCTCTTTTCAGACTTATCCATACCTGACAGTACGCAGCCGATGGAAGTATTCAGGAAGTTGAATACCTTACCCATTTCCTCCGACTGGAATTTAGCCAGATAGTCATTAACGGTTACAACGTGTACGCCCTTGCCGGAAAGCGAGTTGGAGTACGCTGCGAGACAAGCGACCAGAGTTTTACCTTCACCTGTCTTCATTTCGGCGATACGTCCCTGATGCAGAACGATAGCACCGATTATCTGAACGGGATAGGGCTTTTTGCCCAGTACTCTCCATGCAGCTTCACGGCATACAGCGAGAGCGTCAGGCAGAACTTTGTCAAGGTCAGAAACATCTTCGACCTGTTTTTTCAGCACGGCGGTCTGTTCGCCCAGTTCTGTATCGGACATAGCCGCATACTTATCCTCGAGCTCCAGCACCTTATTTTTGATAGGTTCGATCTTGGCAAGCTCCTTTTTGGAGTAGTTGCCGAACAATTTGTCAAGTAATCCCATTTATCTAGCCACCTTTTTATTGTACAGTAAAGAAACTTTCTGTTATTGATATAAATAGACTATTATATTATACACTAAACGTTTGAAAAAGTCAATACCTTGTAAGCGGCTTTAGTGAAAGCAAATTAGCTGTCCACCGCAGTGCGTATGTATAAGCAACCCGCACTCTGTAGTGTTTAAATCGGATATCTGTAAGAAAAAAAGATATCACCCCACCCACAAAATCGGGCTTTGTGGGTATAGCCGATAAATTGCTTCAGTAGATAGTGTGCCGGTTTTCGCCCCTCGTCCCTCGGGTCGAGCTGTCAAATAACAGCGACTGTGTCGGCTGTGGCTTCGCTGTTTGACGGCAGGCGCGGCAATATCTCACGCATATAGAAAGAGCGTGGACTGTTCGATTGTCCACGCTCGGATTTTTTTGCCGCGCCTTTTTTTCAGGGCGGGAAGTTTGTTTTGCTTTTATTGTTCGCTTTGCATTTTGGCTTTGCACCTTGGTGATTGAGGGACTCCGCCCCTCAAACTCCTCGCAAGCTTTTCGCGAAAAGCTTGAGCAAAAGCTCAGTTCGCGGCATAGTTCGTTTGGTGCGCAAGTTTGCTGCCGCGAAATCCGCTAACGTTGACTGCGTCGAACGTGTCCGGCGCTAGGACCCTTTCGCGAAAGGTTTGAGCCAAAGCTCTTTTCTTTGGCAGGCTTACGTCCATTTTGTGCTTTTTACTCTTCCGTATCCTCCACCAGCGTGTTTCTGTCGTCCATCAGCTGGAATGTAATATCAAACTCTGTCTCCTTATCACCAGTCTTTCTTATAACATGGCAGGTCACTTCATCGCCTGGTTCCATCTTTCTTACATAGGCAGGAACATCTTCGATATCGTTCACACTTGTGCCGTTGATGTGGGTGATAAGGTCGCCGGGCTGAAGATCTGTATTGGCAACATCACATTCGGGAGCTATGCTCTGCACGCTCAGACCGGGAGTAGAATTCGTCAGTTCGGCTGTAGCTTCGGATATCTGCACGAACACGATGCCCATACGCGCCTTGCCCTTTACAGTGCCTGTTTCCATAAGGTCTTCTATCACGGATTTAGCCTCGTTTGTGGTTATGGCGAAGCCTATGCCTTCGTAGTCGATGGAAGCGAGCTTCGATGATGTTATACCGATGACCTGTCCCCACATATTGAACATTGCGCCGCCCGAGTTTCCGGGGTTGATAGCAGCGTCCACCTGCAGGCAGCTTACGCCTAGGGTGGAGTTCTCCGGTATCACTCTTCTGTCGGTGCCCGATACCACACCCTTTGTTATAGAGTGTCTGTATCCAGCGGGTGTGCCTATGCACACAACGTCTTCGCCGAGCTTAACCTGATCGGAATTTCCGAATTCAGCAGGCTGAAGGTCGGTGGCAGGTATCTTAATGACTGCGATATCTGTCCGAGGGTCTGAGCCTATGACTTCCGCCGCGTACTCTCTGCCGTCGTTTAGCACAGCTTTTATGCCGTTCTTTGCTTTGTCGATAACATGGGCGTTGGATACTATGTATCCGTCGGAGCTGATAATAATGCCGCTTCCCTTGCCCGTGGGCATTATGGTGCTTTGCTCGGTGAATATATCCAGCGATACCACAGAGGGTCCGCAGACCTCTGCTATGCCCTGGGCGGTGTATCTGCCCATCTCGTCTTTGAGTTCATCGCCGACTTCGGGTCTGTCAGCCACTTTCATATTGAAAGTCATATGCTTGCCGCCTGTGACGAGGTTGGATACAACGCCTTTTCCCCTTGCACTCACGCAGGCGATGAGGAAACCCGTGCCGAGAAATACCACGGCAAACAGGGTATTCAGCACAACGCGTTTTGCTATGTTTCTTCCGCGGGGTTTTTCGTCGATATCCGGCAGGGTGATGCCTTTCCAGAAATCGCCGTCAACTATCTCATCATTTTCCACTGCCCCTTTGGGCATCGTGAAATATTGTCTGCTGTAATCCCAGCTGTCAGATGCGTTCTTTGCCAGCTTTTCCGCGGCATCGGTAATGTTCTCCTCGGCGTTCTCGGTCTCACCTTGGGTGTTCTCAGTGAGGTCTTTCTCAAAATCCATCAGGGTATCACCTCTCATATAACTGTAAAAAGGGGACTGCTGCGAACAGCAGTCCTCTGACGTTCATCATTCCTCGTTTTTCTCGGCTTTGGGTATGGTAAAGGTGAATTCGGTGTACTCGCCTTTAAGGCTCTTTACCATTATCTTGCCGCCGTGTATCTCGACTATGGAGCGTGCGATATTAAGTCCCAGCCCCAGACCCTGAGCGTGTATGCCTCGGGATTTATCAGTCTTGTAGAATCTGTCGAATACCAGCGGAAGCTCGTCCTCCGCCAGACCCTCGCCGCTGTTTCTTATAGAAACGGAAGTCTTATCCTCTCCGTCCTCGAATGAGAATTCGATATAGCCGCCCTTATCCACAAACTTTATGGCATTTTCGATAAGGTTGTACATTACCTGATGTATAAGGTCGATATCGGCATACATATTTATCCTCTGCACATCAAGTCCGCGGATATCGATGTTTTTCTCATCTATCTTCGGCTCAAAAGTCAGCAGTGTATCGAGTATGGGCTCGGTCACAGGGAAAGAAGTCTTGCTCGGTTCAAGTTCGCCCGCTTCTATTTTGGCAAGGTTCAGCATACTCTTTACAAGACGGGTAAGTCTTCCTACCTCGGAGGATATTATCCTCATATAGTAATTATGCTGTGCTTTCGGGATAGTACCGTCAAGTATGCCGTCCACAAAGCCGCCTATGGAAGTCATAGGTGTCCTAAGCTCGTGAGAAACGTTTGCCAGAAAGCTGTTGCGCATGGTGTCGTAGCTTTTCAGGTTGGCAGCCATTTCGTTGAAAGCGATGGAAAGCTCGTTGAACTCCTTGGTGGTATATTCCGGCAAAGTTACCGAGAAATCGCCGTTACCAAGCTTTTTGGCTATCTCCGCAACTTCGGTGATAGGCTCTGTCAGCTTCAGCGTAGCGAAATATACCAGGAACATTACTACCAGAAGTACGGCTATGGCACTTACCATGAATATCTCCATGATGTTCTTGGTGTAGTTGTCCTGCTCGGATTTCGGGGAGTATGCCAGCACGTAGTACTTCGGACCGTTGGCTGAGAATGAATCTCCCGTGATATGGCAGACTTCATCCAGCACGCCGTTCAGGTCGTCGTAGGAGTATGTCGTGGAGCCGTTGAATTTTGTCAGCAGGTTGGGGTCGATGTTTTTCACCTCGCCGCTTGTATCTACAACCACATAGCCGTCATCGCTGCAAAGCAGGTAATCGGAGTTGCTGCCTATGGCATAGGTCTTCATCTCCGCTGCCACATCATCGCGCCACCGGTCGGGCTGCTCCATCATTTTTTCCTGTGTATATGAAGCAAGAGCCCTGGCATCTTTCAGCATAAGGCTCTTTTTTTCATCTAAGAAGTACCTTGAAGAAACAAGCAGTAATACTGTTCCTAAGCAACAAAAGCTTATCAGTATTACTGCTGAGCAAATCGCAAAGTACCTTGTAAATATACTTTTGCCGTTATTCATTGTTGTTTTCGGAAACTTCAAACTTGTAGCCTACGCCCCAAACAGTTTTCAGTGCCCACTTGTCGGAAACGCCCTCAAGCTTTTCACGAAGTCTCTTTACATGAACGTCGATAGTTCTCGAGTCACCATAGTACTCAAAGCCCCATACTTCATCAAGAAGCTGATCTCTGGTATAAACTCTGTTGGGGTTCGATGCCAGATGGAACAGCAGTTCCAGCTCCTTCGGGGGAGTATCCATTACCTGACCGTTTACTCTCAGCTCATATCTTGTCATATTTACAGAAAGCTTGTCATACTTGACTTCCTTGATCTCGCTCTCTGCAGAGGACTGACCAACTCTTCTGTAAACTGCCTTGATCCTCGCGATGACCTCTTTGGTATCAAAGGGCTTGACGATATAATCGTCAGCGCCGAGCTCAAGACCCAGTACCTTATCAAAGGTTTCAACCTTTGCGGTGATCATGATGATCGGAACGTTAGACTTCTTTCTGATCTCACGGCATACCTGCCAGCCGTCGATGCCGGGCAGCATGATATCAAGCAGAATGATATCGGGCTTCAGCGCATTGAATTTTACGACTGCTTCCTCACCGTCGTGAGCCAGGATAACGCCATATCCGTCCTTTTCAAGATAAAGACGCAGCAGCTCGCAGATATTCTTATCATCATCAACTACCAAGACTCTTCCCAGTGACATATTCATCTTCCTTTCGTCGCCTCAGCCACTTACCCGGACTGCAAGCTATTAATTTTATGCCGTCCTTTAAAGGGACAACAATATAATTTAAATAATAATTAGTAATTACAGTATAACAAATTTACAATCAACTTTCGTGAACTTGAAATAAATTTTTTGTGAACATCTTATAAATTTAATAAAGCGAGTTTAAAAATATTCAAAGAATAATCACAAAGTCAACAACAGATGATTTTTATCACATTACTAATTATAGTAATTATAACATAAAACTTCATAAAATAACAGACACATACTAACACAATTTTCATGGTGTTTGCAAACACCTATTTGTGCAAATCTACAAAAATCAGATAGACGTATTGCAATTTATAAAAATCGTGGTACAATATACTTAGCACTCGGATATCAAGAGTGCTAAAACAACATTTTGCAACACATAATTTCACATATACGAGGAGGAAATTAAAATGAATATCAAACCCCTTATGGACAGAGTCGTTATAAAGATGACCGAAGCTGAGGAGACCACAGCAAGCGGTATCATACTTGCAGGCTCCGCTAAGGAAAAGCCCCAGGTAGCTGAGGTAGTAGCAGTTGGCCCCGGCAAGAAGGACGTTGAGATGAACGTAAAGGTAGGCGACAAGGTGCTGGTAAGCAAGTACAGCGGCACAGATGTCAAGGTAGACGGACATGAATATACCATTCTTAAAATGGAAGACGTACTTGCAGTAGTTGAATAACTGCACAGGTACATCAGGCATAGATAAATATTACAATTACCATAGTTCATATCCATCTTTCGTATTTGCAGGAAGTGATCTTTCGGCTTAATTATGAATTATGAATTATGAATTATGAATTATCAAAACGGAGGTAATTTACAATGGCAAAGCAGATCATATACGGCGAAGAAGCCAGAAAAGCACTGCAGGCAGGTATCGACCAGCTGGCTGATACCGTTAAGATAACACTGGGACCCAAGGGCAGAAACGTAGTTCTCGATAAGAAGTACGGCGCTCCCCTCATCACTAACGACGGTGTTACCATCGCTAAGGAGATCGAGCTGGAAGACGCTTTCCAGAACATGGGCGCTCAGCTTGTAAAGGAAGTTGCTACAAAGACCAATGACGCAGCAGGCGACGGTACTACCACAGCTACTCTGCTGGCACAGGCACTGGTTCGCGAGGGCATGAAGAACATCGCTGCAGGAGCTAACCCCATGATCCTGAAGAAAGGTATGGCTAAGGCTGTTGATACCGCTGTTGAGGCTATCGTTGCTAATTCCAAGAAGATCGAGGGCAGCAAGGATATCGCAAGAGTCGGCGCAGTTTCCGCTGCGGATGATACCATCGGTCAGCTGATCGCTGAGGCTATGGAGAAGGTAACTGCTGACGGCGTTATCACTCTGGAAGAGTCCAAGACCGCTGAGACTTACAGCGAGGTAGTTGAGGGTATGCAGTTCGACAGAGGATACCTCAGCCCCTACATGGTAACAGATACCGATAAGATGGAAGCAGTTCTTGATGACGCTCTCGTTCTTATCACCGATAAGAAGATCGGCAATATGCAGGATATACTCCCTCTGCTGGAGCAGATCGTTAAGATGGGCAAGAAGCTCCTCATCATCGCTGAGGACGTTGAGGGCGAGGCTCTGAGCTCTCTGATACTCAACAAGCTGAGAGGGATCTTCACTTGTGTTGCTGTAAAGGCTCCCGGCTTTGGTGACAGAAGAAAGGAAATGCTCCAGGATATCGCTATCCTGACAGGCGGCGAAGTTATCTCTACCGAGCTTGGCATGGAGCTGAGCGAAGCTACTCTTGAGCAGCTGGGTTCTGCAAGACAGATCGTTGTTCAGAAGGAGAACACCATCATCGTTGGCGGTGCAGGCGAAAGCGAAGCTATCAAGGCTCGTATCCACCAGATCAAGGGTCAGATCGAGACCACAACTTCCGATTTCGACAGAGAGAAGCTCCAGGAAAGACTGGCTAAGCTCTCAGGCGGTGTTGCAGTTATCAAGGTAGGTGCTGCTACCGAGGTCGAGATGAAGGAAAAGAAGATGCGTATCGAAGATGCTCTGGCAGCTACAAAGGCAGCTGTTGAAGAGGGTATCGTAGCAGGCGGCGGCACAGCACTCATCAACGCTATGCCTAAGGTAAAGGAGCTTGTTGACGGTCTTGAAGGCGACGAGAAGACAGGTGCACAGATCGTATACAAGGCACTTGAAGAGCCCCTGAGACAGATCGCTGCAAACGCAGGCGAAGAGGGAAGCGTTATCATCGATAACATTGTTCGTTCTGGCAAGGTAGGCTATGGCTACAACGCATACTCCGCTGAGTATGTTGATATGATACCCGCAGGTATCGTTGATCCTACCAAGGTCACAAGAAGCGCACTCCAGAACGCAGCTTCAGTAGCAGCTATGGTACTGACTACCGAGAGCCTTGTAGCTGACAAGAAGGATCCCGCAGCTGACGCAGCTATGGCAGCAGCCGCAGCAAGCGCAGGCGGCATGGGCGGAATGTACTAATTCAAAGGGTACTCCCGCGGGATAAATAATAAACATTCAGGCACTTTTGTCATATTTCTGACAGAAGTGCCTTTGCGTTGCGTTATTTTGTCATATACCGATATGCGAATTTTTATATCTTTCATTATTTGCCTCCCGATATTCATTATTCGTTAAGCGTGATATAAAACCAAAACATAAAGACAAACATTTTCTATGATGCAAAAATACTGCTTCACGACCATTTTTAACAAAAAAGAAACAGGACCTCGCGCAAAGCAAAGTCCTGTAGATATCTTATACCGATTCAGTTAAGTTCAAAGCGCATAGGCAGAAATTCGCCCAGCGTGAATTCCCCGTTCGTGAGAATGATCGAAAAATCATCGTCACAGAATTCGCTCATCACCTGCAAGCAAGCGCCGCAAGGACAGCATGGGTGGCTGTAATTACCCTCTGCACCGCCGACAATAGCTATTGCTTTGAATTTCCTGCAGCCCTCGGACACTGCCTTGAATATCGCTGTGCGTTCAGCGCAGATAGTCAGTGAAAAAGAGCTGTTTTCCACGTTGCAGCCTGTGAATATCCTGCCATCCTCAGTGAGTAGCGCCGCCCCTACCGAGAAACCCGAATACGAGCAGTAGGAATTACTCGCGGCTTCGATGGCAAGCTCCAAAAGTTCCTTGTTTTCCATTATATTACACCCCAAAATCTATTTATTTCGCCATATAGGCGCCCAACCTCTATCATTATAACATTTGAAAGATAAGCTGTCAATAGTTTTTAAAGCGAAAATCACACGAAAGTGAACGTTTCACGTAATATCTAAGATGATCTGTTCATACTATCAGGTTGAAATTTGAAACAGGATATGTTATAATATAATTTATGCTATCAAATCAGAAAGGACTGAGCGCTTTGATATATCTTGATAACGCCGCTACCACAAAGCCCTGCGAAGCCGCAAAAGCGGGGGTAATGAAAGGTCTGGAGGTTTTCGGGAACCCATCGTCACTGCACCGCTGCGGACTTGATGCCGAGCTTCTGGTGACAGATGCCAGGACAGCGATTGCCGAAAGTCTTGGCTGCCTTGCCGAAGAGATTTTCTTCACATCCGGGGCTACCGAGAGCAGCAACACCGCAATTTTTGGTGCATATAAATCGCAAGGTAAGCGCAAGCACAGGGTCGTTACCACAACCATAGAACACCCTGCCACCGCACGTCCCTTAGATGAGCTGGAACGCCTTGGCTGCGAGGTCATACGCATATCACCTGATGAAAACGGAGTGATCTCCGCCGAAGCTGTTGCTGATGCAGTCAACGAGGATACATTCCTTGTAAGTATGATGCTGGTCAACAACGAAACTGGTGCGGTACTTCCCGTGAGCAAGGCTTTCAACGCGATACACAGGCATTTCCCTAAGGTCATAACTCACTGTGACTGCGTTCAGGGATACATGAAACTTCCGATAAAGACCAAGACTCTCGGTGCTGATCTTATCTCTCTGAGTGCCCACAAAATTTGCGGTCCCAAAGGCACGGGAGCACTGTTTATCCGCAAGGGTCTGCATCTTCCCGCACTGCTGATGGGCGGCGGTCAGGAAAAAAATATGCGCTCGGGCACGGAATCTGTTCCCCTGATATGCGGCTTTGGTGAAGCGGTAAAGCACTACTCCAAAAACATCGCCGAAAGGCTTGAATCCGCTAAAAAGCTGGAAGCTCTGCTGTTTGAGCTTTGTGAAAAAAACGGTGGCATCGGCATAAATTTCCGCGGAGAAAAATCGCCATACGTTACAAGCATAACGGTGGACGGTCTTAAATCTGAGGTGCTTCTGCACTATCTGGAAAAGCGCGGGATATTCGTTTCCAGCGGTTCGGCTTGCTCAAAGGGCAAAAAAAGCGGCGTTCTCGCTGAGTTCAGAATACCTGTACAAGCTATGGACACCACTCTGCGTATCAGCTTTTCACCCGATACCACCGAGGAAGACCTCCGCGGTCTGATGGAGGGTATCTCAGCTGCCCAAAACGAACTGGCAAGGCTGAAGTAAAGTGAACGGACGTTTTATACCATATTAATATATAAAGAGAATGTCGGAACAGGTCGATAAATTACAGGACTAAGCCGACAGTTACTGACAAAAAATCAACGGAGGAGCAGTTATAATGAAGGAAATAATTCTTTGCAAGTATGGCGAGATAGCCCTCAAGGGTCTTAACAAAAGCACTTTTGAGAGCATGATGGTCAAGACGATAAAGCGCAGACTGGCTAGTGCTGGAGAGTTCAGAGTAACTAAATCGCAGTCAACTCTGTATGTTGAACCTCTGGGCGAGAACCCCGATGTTGACGAGTTTGAGACCAGACTATCCAAGGTGTTCGGCATAGTCAAGCTTTGCAGAAGCGGCGCTATCGAAAAAGACCTAAAAGCGATATGCGAAAAGGCACCCGATTATCTGGCAGAAGTGCTGGAGGGCGCAAGAACTTTCAAGGTGAATGCAAGACGTGCCGATAAAAAGTTCCCTCACAAGTCCCCTGAGATATGCTCCGAGCTGGGCGGCGCTATATTGGATAAGTTCCCTCATCTCGAAGTCGATGTTCATGACCCAGAAGTTACAGTGACGGTGGAAGTGCGCGAGGATTATGCCTATGTTCATTCCGACCCCGTTGACGGTGCAGGCGGAATTCCCGTAGGTTCCAGCGGCAGAGCACTGCTCCTGCTTTCGGGCGGTATCGATTCTCCTGTTGCAGGCTACATGATGGCTCGCCGCGGTGCGGTTGTGGAAGCTATCCACTTTGAAGCTCCGCCCTACACCTCTGACAGAGCTAGAATGAAGGTCGAGACCCTTGCGAAGCTCATGACAGCTTACTGCGGTGATGTTAAGTTCTTCTGCGTACCTTTCACCGAGATACAGGAACTGCTGAGGGACAACTGCCCCGAAGAGCTTTTCACCATACTCATGCGCCGACTGATGATGGAGATCGCACAGCGAATCTGCGAAAAGGACGGCGATATCCAGGCACTGGTTACAGGTGAGAGCCTTGGTCAGGTGGCAAGTCAAACCATGTACGCGATGGTCTGCACCGATGCAGCCTGCCGTATGCCCGTGTTCAGACCCTGCATAGGTATGGATAAGTCCGAGATAGTTGAGATCGCAAGAAAGATAGGCACTTTCGAGACTTCCATCCTCCCATACGAGGACTGCTGTACCGTATTTACACCCAAGCATCCCAAGACAAGGCCTTCTCTTGCTGAGGTGGAAAAGGCGCAGGCAAGCTTCGATTTTGAGCCTTATATACAGAAAGCGGTCGAGAACACCAGTATTACCCTTATCAAAAACAGATAAGGGTCAGATGTGGATGACTGACACTGTTTTGTTTCATATTTTTGCATGCAGCGAATACCGGCAACTGTACAGAAAATATCTCAATTTGTACGATGTTACAATTGGTAAATTTGGTTACACAATGGTTACAATGTTTCCAAATTTTAATTTTTACGTACAAATTTCGGTACTTTTCTATTGTGAAAAATTGGTGATCAAGTATGTTCATATCCCGATTTTCCGAAGTTTTTAATGTGTTAAATGTCCGAAAAATCAAACACTTATGTAGCAAGTGTGTAACAGAAGCGTAACAAAAACGGTTGAAAAACCCCTGATTTTTTAGTAAGATATGTTCACTAAATTTACATCAGGTTCAAAAACAAGGCTGATTTTTTGTGTGATGTGTCAGTAAAAGGCGGGAGGATGTTGATGAATTTTGCGGAAGACTACAAAGTGGTAACAGAAACTATTGACATTGTTACAGCGGGTGTAGTAAAATATATGATAAAGAATTCGGTCACTATGTCTACAGCCGAAAGCTGTACAGGCGGAATGGTGGCTGAATGTATCACCGCAGTGTCGGGAGCATCGGCTATGTTCAAAGGCGGTGTCTGCACCTATACCGAGGATATAAAGATGAAAGTCCTGGGCGTTAAGAAAGAAACGCTGGAGAAATATACGGTCTATTCTTCCGAGGTTGCAAGTGAGATGAGCAGAGGTGCCATGGAACTTTTCGGTACTGACTGCGCGGTGGGCATAACGGGTCTTGCCGGACCCACGGGAGGCACCAAAGAAAAACCTGTCGGAACGGTATACGTTTCGGTGAGGTACAAGGACAAGGAATTGTCGCGGGTGCTGAAGTTATATGAAGAGTATGAAAAACTTGACAGAGGATCAATAAGAAGGTTAACTGTGCTGAAAACTATGCAGATGATCTGCGAGCTTTGCGGCATACAGATAAGTCAAGGAGATCATAACGATGGCAATGTTTAACGAGACAGCGAATCTGACAGAGAGAGATGATTCAAATTTCTTTCTGCGGTTTGTAAAATACTTTATCCCCTGGAAAGGTGATAAGGCTAACGAGATAGTCCGCAAGGTGGCATTCTGTGCATCGATAGTGCTATTCTCTATGTCGCTGAACGAGCTGGGTGATTACCTGGGCGCCAGCCGTGAGAAACAGAAGTCCTATATACAAAAGGTTGTCGTTGAATACGAACCCAAGTTCGATGATAACGTCAACTACAATGCGAATAACGGCGGCGATGATTACGATGCATCGAACCCGGAGGCATCAGCTCAGAAGCTGAAGCTTCAGGATTGGGCAAAGCCCCTGCTGAAACGCAATAAGGACGTTATCGGCTGGATAAAGATACCGGGATTTACCGATTACAGCGGTGAGGAGTATATAAACTTCCCTGTTTTAAAGGGTGAGGACAATAAATACTATCTCAACAAAAACCTTGATAAAGAGTATTACGAGTCAGGCAGCATCTTTATTGATTATGCCAGCGTAATGGATGAGAACGGTCAGACCGATAACATTACGGTGTTCGGTCACCATATGGGTTACGTAGGTACGAGTTTCACTCACCTGTCCGAATACGAACAGGGCGTGGACTTCCTGAAAAAGTACCCGATAATCGAGTTCAATTCCATATACGAAAGCGGACGCAAATATGCGATAATCAGTTGCTTTGCGATAAATACCGAGGATAGTGACGACGATCAGCCGACCTGGAAATATGTTGGCTGCCGAGACTTCAATGATGATGACAATAAATTTGAAGACTGGTACGATCAGGTAAGCAAAAGATCGTGGTATACTAGTGATATCAAGTGTACCGAGGACGATAAGTATATAACTTTATCGACCTGTTCCAAGCTGCTGAAAGATCTCAGATGGGTAATAGTAGCGAAGAAACTTACAGCTGATGACAATATCGATCATATCGTAAAGTCCTATAAGGAAAAACCCAATAAGGATATATATTTCCCCAAGTACTGGCGTGACCTTTATGGAAACAACAAGGTCTACAAGGGCTGGGAATACTAAATTATTACTAACAACAACTAACAACAGATCAGCAAAAAAGACTTGACAAAGGGTATGACCCTGAAAGTCGAGGAGTAATGATAAAATGGCAATGTCAAGAGGATCAGCAAATTTTAACGATAACGAAGGATCAAATAAAGGTGGTCTGATAAGATACTTTATCCCCTGGAAGGGCGATAAAAGCAGCGAGGTAATCCGCAAGATAGTTTTCATAGCTTCGGTTGGACTCTTCTGTGTATCGCTCGGTCAGCTGAAAAGCTATCTCAGCACCACAAAGGGAGAAAGATCGCGAGCACACGGTCTCGTTGAACAGTATGAACCCAAGTTCGATGAAAATGTGGACTATGAGGTAAATACCGGCAGCGATGATATAGATATCGCAGACCCCGATGAATCTTACAAAAAGCGTGAGGTACAGAAGTGGGTCAAGGATAAAAAACTTTTAGACCGCAATGATGATGTTGTGGGCTGGTTAAAGATACCCGGCTTCAAGGACTCCGACGGTGATGAGTATATGAGCTTCCCTGTTCTTCAGGGTAAGAACAATGACGAGTATCTTTACAAGGATATTGATGGTAACTACTATGAATCGGGCAGTATTTTCGCCGACTCATGGAGTATTATCAGCGAAGAGCGTCAGTCCGATAATATCACGATATTCGGCCACCATATGGGTTGGCTGGGCACAAGCTTCACTCACCTGTCAGAGTATGAACAGGGCGTGGATTTCCTGAAGGATCACGCGATAATCGAATTTAATTCGATATATGAGAGCAAGTGCAAATACGCCATCGTCAGCTGCTTTATGATAAATACCGATGCAAAAGACGATAACGGCGATCTCTGGGAGTACATAGGCTACAGAGATTTCAACGACGAACAGTACAGGTTCGATGAATGGTATAATGAGATTACAAGGAGGTCATGGTACTCAAGCGATATAAAGTGTACCGAAGACGATAAGTATATAACCCTCTCCACCTGCTCAAAGCTGGTGAAAGAAGGCGTAAGATGGGTAATAGTCGCTAAGAAGCTGACACCCGATGATGATATCGACGCTATAAAAGCTTCCTACAAGGAAAGAGCGGACAAGGATATCTACTTCCCGAAGATATGGAAAGATATCTACGGGAACAAAACAGTCTATAAAGGCTGGGATTACTGATGACATAAGTCATCACTTGCTTTATGCTTATTACATCGGATCCGCCGGTGTATAAAATATAAAGCTCCGCAGCATCTCTCACGGCTGCGGACAGGAAGTCTCGCAAGGGGCTCCCGGAAAGGTAATGTGATAGAAATGAAGCAGAAAAGATCAAGGGCTGCTAAACGGAATTCCGCGAAGCCGTCCGTGAGAAAGGTCGGAACTTTGCTTGGAAGCAGCGCACTGTGCGTACTCACCGTAGGTACAATAAGCGTATGCGGACTGCTTGGCAGAAATGCAGGAGCAGAAGCAGAGATCGGCAGAGAAACAAAGGCTGCGAATGTAAACACCACCGACACAGCGAGAGATGAGGGTGCGTATACCGCACTGGATACCGTCACATGGAGAAAGGCGAGTATCAACGAGTATGAGTTCGGAGAAGTTTCAGCTCCCGAGACCACTTCGGTAACGGAAGCAGGCAAAAAGACAAGCTCCTCCGCAACTGAGACGACAGCATCAGCCAAGGAGAAAAAGACAAGCAAAGAGACGGTCAAGGCTGAGACCGAACAGAAAACCAAAAACAAGGTCAAAAGTATTTCCAAGACCTTCCTTTATGTTGAGTCGCCCGTAAATCTCAGGGCAGAACCCAGCAAAAGCGCGGAAGCACTTGAAGTACTCGACACAGACACAAGGGTCGTTGTTGACGGATGCACCGATGACGGTGTGTGGTATTCGGTAAGACATGGCGAGATAAAGGGCTATGCGATGGCTGAGTACTTTACAGGTAAGACCCCCGACAGCAAAAACACCGAGGAAAAGAAGGACGATAAGTCCGAAGAAAAAGAGGACAAGACCGTTATCAAGCTTGAAGACAAGGGCAGCGCAGATACCGTCATCAGCTATACCGATGATGAATTCGAGATGCTGTGCTACGTACTTCAGGGCGAAGTAGGCAATTGTTCCGAAGCGAGCAAGATCGCAGTTGCTAATGTTATCATCAACAGGGTAAAATCGAGCCAGTTCCCGGACTCTATCTCGGCAGTGCTCACAGCTCCCGAACAGTTTGATGCTATCTACGGCTACTACAACGGAACTACAGTACCCACGCAGAACACAAGAGACTGCGCGTTAAGGGCGCTCAAGGGTGAAGATAACACCAACGGCGCGACTTACTACTACGCTCCAAGATATTGCGGCGGTGCTATCTCAGCATGGTTTGAGACCCTGCAGTTCTGCCTCGAAGTGGATGGTCAGAGGTATTTCAAGAACTGGTAAAGTGCATAACGGCTCTGAACAGTTTTTGTGCAGCATTTGGTAAGACATACGAAAAGTCAGGGCAGACATAAGTTTTGTCTTGACTTTTTCTCTTTATTTGGTAAACTATACAGTGTGGGCTTTCAGCCCTAAACACTGAATCTTAAACGTTTGAGGTAATTTTGTGATGAGCAAGACTAAAGACGAAAATAACAGCAAGGCATCTGTCGGAAGACAGCTTGCGGCACATATCAGGATGCTTATAACAGGCGTTGCCGTCACCGGCGGCTGCGGACTGCTGATGCTGACTGACAGCGCTTTCAACCCTGCCAAAAGGGTAGAAGCAAAAGAGACCGTAAGATCTGCCGTAACACAGAAAGCAGAAAAGCCTGTCCCTAAGCCTGCCGTGGAGAAAAAGACAGCTCCCGTGGCTGAGAAAAAGCAGGAACCCGAAAAGGCTGAAGCCGAGCCTACTGTGAAAAAGATGACTTTCCCCAAGTATAAAAAAGCAGCCATAAGCGATTATGATATGTCCGCTGCTGAAACAAAGTGCAAGGGATTCAAGGTCAACAGCCCCGCTATCACCGACCCCGACGATTTCACAGTGCCTTTCCCCGAGCAGGATACTCTTATCTATTATCCCGAAAAGGCAGCCCCCCAGAAGCTTACAGCTACCAGAAGCGTGGCTGGCGAGTATTTCAGGGTGCATGATGAAAACTCAGGCTCTACCGTTGTTATGAACGGTCATGAACTTCTCTGCCTGATGGTCAATAACGAGATAGGCGATACATGGGACGACGATGCGATAAAAGCGCAGATAGTCGCTGCATATTCTCACCTGAGATTCAATCAGGAGCACGGTCTGACACCGACCATAGGTCTTAGATACGGCTATTCCTCCAAGCTTGAGAGCATAGTTGAATCCGTTGAAGGTCAGGCTATGCACTATGACGGCGAGATAATCAATGCGGTTTATTCAGCATCAAGTGCGGGTTATACCACTACCGCAGGCGATATCTGGAGCATGGATTATCCCTACCTTAAATGCGTTGAAAGCGAATTCGACAGCCAGGATGTAAACTGGGGCATCGAAAAAACATATACCAAATCACAGGTCAAGTCCATGCTTGAGGGACGCTTCGGCATCACTCTTTCAGATGACCAGACCAAGTGGTTTACTATCGACAGAGCATACAGCGTTGTTTATATCGATACCGTCACCATCGACGGCAGAGATAACTGCAAGCTTACAGGCAATCAGCTCTGTAATATGATGGGTCTTAAATCCAACGCCATCACCATAAAGTACAAGGACGGCGAATTCACATTCACTTCCTGCGGCTGGGGACACGGTGTTGGTATGTCACAGTGGGGCGCACATTACTACGCTGAAAACGGCTGGACATACGACCAGATACTGACCCACTATTACGTCGATGCAAAGCTTGAACTCTCCAAGCCCGCAGAAGGCTCGGAGGAACCGCCCGAGGACAACAGCAGCGATACTTCAACTACGAATACCGCAGCTGATGACAATACAGGTTATACCGCACCGCAGACCGATTACGGTTACAGCGATACCACTTCGCAGTGGTCGGATTATTCCGCTTCCGATGACCAGTGGTCTTCGGATACGACCTATACATCTGATACTACCTACGATAACGGCGGTTATGATAACGGAGGCTACTACGATTCAGACAGCAACTGGTCGTATGAGCAAAATGGAGGGTATTAAGTTTGACTATCAAAAATCTGCTGATGGAATATGATGTGATACTTGCATCAGCATCACCGAGAAGAAAAGAACTTATGCAGCTTATATGTCCGTCATTCAGGGTGATACCTGCCGACTGTGGAGAAGCAGTCCCCGAGGCACTGAGTGCAGGCGATGTTCCCGGTTTTCTGTCATTCCAGAAGTGCAAGTGCATTGCCGACGTTTACCAGAAAGCAGTCGTTATCGGCTGTGATACGGTAGTTACTACCGCTGACGGCGAGATACTCGGAAAACCCAAGGACAAAGAAGATGCGGCGCGTATGCTCAGACTTCTTTCGGGGCGTATGCATACCGTTGATACAGGAGTATCCATCAGCTATAAAGGTCATACCGATACCTTTACCGAAACAACAAAGGTCTGGTTCAAGGATCTCACCGATGAGGAGATAGAGGATTATATCAATACGGGCGAACCGATGGATAAGGCTGGCGCTTACGGCATACAGGGCGAGGGAACGCTTCTCGTGGATAAGATCGAGGGCGATTTCTTCAACGTTGTTGGACTGCCCGTATCCAAGCTTGCCGGCAAGCTGCATGAAATGTTAGATTAACATCAACAAAGGCAGGCATATTCTTGTGCCTGCCTTTTGTATGCCCTAAAGAAAACTAGGTGCGATAATACTAAATTTCAAGAATGTACTTGCAAATATCTCGGAAATATGGTATGATATACTTATCTAGTTGTGTTCAGAGGAAATGAAAGATGGAAAGTAATTCGGTTATCAGAAAAAGGCGCGTAAAAGCGCAGCAGAATATGGTCACAGCCCTGTGTCTGGGGTGTATGCTGTTTACTGTGTGCTGGTCGGTGTTTGCTGCCGTGAAAGAAGCACACAAACCCGCCGTTGACACCAAGGCTGAAAAAACTGCGCCCAAAATTGAAATAACCTCGCATGAAGCGAAACAGGAGGATACTGAATCTTCCGAAGCAGAGCCTGAAAGCTCCGTGACAGAGGAAACAAGTTCCATAGCGCCCGAAATTTCAGATGGCGAACACCCATACACTGTCCCAAAGGATACTGCCGATACTCTGGGTGATGCAGTATTTATCGGTGACAGCCGTACTGTCGGCATGATGAACAGTACCGATAAGCCCCAGGCGACTTTCCTGTGCGCAGTCGGACTTAATATCGACACCGTGCTGACCTCCACCGAGATAGCACAGGGCGACGGTTCTGTTGGTACTCTCCAGCAGGCACTCAGCTCCCGCCAGTTCGGCAGAGTTTTCATAAGCTTCGGCACCAACGAGATGGGCTGGCCTTATGTTGATACCTTTGAGGAGCATTATACCGAGATGGTCAAGACGATACAAAGCTATCAGCCCAATGCAGAGATATACCTCATAGGTATACTTCCTCTGGCAGAATCTCAGGATCAGGACGGCGATGCTGTTAATAACGAGAACGCCCGCACTTTCACCGCTTCGATAGAAAAGGTGGCAGGCGAACTGGGTCTGCATTACCTCGACTGCTCTCCTGCGGTTGCGGACGAAAACGGCTACCTCCCCGAGGAAGCTTCTCCCGACGGCATACACATGACAGCCGACTATTGCCTGTACTGGCAGAATTTCATAATAGACAATACCTGATGGTATGACAATAAAGATTAAAAGGATAAGGTGAGTAAAATGAATATCAAAAAAACATTATGTATCATTCTTGCAGCTATGACAGTTACCTGCGCCTGCGCTTCCTGCGGCAAAAAGGAAGACAGCGACAAGGGCGGCGATAGTGCCAAGACAGAAACTGTTGAGAATATCGACGTTAAAGCCGTTGCAGATCAGCTGAAGAACGATATCTCCTATGAGGACAGCCTCATCGAATTTGATGCTGATAAGATCGAAAAGATAATGGGCGTTTCACCCGAGGCTTACAAATCCGCAAAGGTATACGTAAGCTCCACAGGCGCTACCCCCGAGGAGATCGCCTGCTTTGAAGCAAACAAGGATATGGTTGAATCCATCGAGGGAAGCCTTACCATAAGACTTGCTAACCAGAAGTCTACTTTCACCGATTATAAGCCTGAACAGGCACCCAAGCTGGATGATGCTGTGCTTGTTGTAAAGGGCGATTACGTGTTCTTCAGCGTATCAGGCGACAGCGCAAAGGCTAAGGAGATAATCGGTTAATGCTTTTTTCAAGTACGACCTTCCTTTTTGGCTTCCTGCCCGCAGTACTGCTGATGTATTTCCTGATGCCCGTACTGTTCAGAAAGCACGCAAGAACAGCCCAGAACGCGGTGCTGTTCCTGTTCAGCCTTGTGTTCTACGCATGGGGCGAACCAATATATATATTTCTGATGTGTCTGTCCATAACAGTCGCATACATCACGGGCATACTGGCGGATAAGACCCGCCTGCCCGAAAATAAAAAGGACAGCAAAGGTCCTTTTGCCGCGATGATGACAGCGGTGGTCTGGAATCTGGGACTGCTGCTGTTTTTCAAGTATACGGATTTCTTTATCAATACGATAAACTCCGCCGCAGGCACACAGCTAAAGCCCACAGGTCTGGCACTGCCCATAGGCATAAGCTTCTACAGCTTCCAGACTCTCTCCTATGTTATCGACGTATACAAAGGCAACGTTAAGTGCCAGAAGAATATACTCCATCTTGGCACCTACGTGGCA
This sequence comes from Hominimerdicola alba, assembly GCF_900109655.1. GTDB lineage: Bacteria > Bacillota > Clostridia > Oscillospirales > Ruminococcaceae > Hominimerdicola > Hominimerdicola alba_B. The sequence continues at coordinate 359,379 of NZ_FOAT01000003.1, read as the reverse complement.
TTGTTCCCACAGCTTATCGCAGGACCTATTGTCAGATACATAGATGTCGCTGAACAGCTGGTTCACAGGGACGAGAGCATCGAGAAGTTTGCAGAGGGCGTAAAGCGCTTCTGCATCGGTCTGGGCAAGAAAGTCATCATCGCTAACGCGGTGGGTGAACTTTTTGACAGCATATCCAACTCCCCTCAGAGCGAACTCAGCGTAGCCGCAAGCTGGATAGGCATAATCGCATATACCTTCCAGATATACTTCGATTTCTCGGGCTATTCCGATATGGCGATAGGTCTCGGCAAGATGTTTGGGTTTGATTTCCTTGAAAACTTCAACTACCCCTATATATCCGATTCCATCACCGAATTCTGGCGCAGATGGCATATCTCACTGTCAAGCTGGTTCAGGGATTACGTATATATCCCCCTTGGCGGAAACCGCAAGGGCAAGGCAAGACAGTGCGTCAATATCATGGTGGTATGGTTCCTGACAGGCTTCTGGCACGGCGCTAACTGGAATTTCATGATGTGGGGCGTTTACTTCGGCGTGATACTCCTGCTGGAGAAAAACTTCCTGCTGAAACTCCTGAAAAAATCACCAAAGATAGTTCAGCATATCTATGCACTTCTGCTGATAGTTATTGGCTGGGGAATTTTCGCCTATGAAGATACCTCGGCGCTCTTACAGAATCTGAAAAATATGTTCGGCTTCGGCGGACTTCCCCTCTGGAACGGACAGACAGCTTTCTGGCTGACACAGAACATAGTTCTGTTCATGCTGGCGATAGTATGCTCCACTCCGCTTATCAAAAAAGCAGGCGGATTCATGGCAAAGCATAAGCCCTCAATGTACGAAACGGTCATAGTCCCCGCAGAATGTACCCTGCTGTTCATAGTATCGGTGGCATATCTGGCAGGCAACTCCTTCAACCCGTTTTTGTATTTCAGGTTCTAGGAGGATAGCTTCATAACGGCGCTTACGCCGAATCGTAAGCATTTCTGACGGAGGTACACCATGAAAAAATGGTATAACGAGGAATACGAATTCACAGTTAAAGTATTGGGATTTCTCAGGGGAAACAAGACCGAAAGATACTGCCGCAACGGCGAAGAACCCGGCGATACCTACACCTGCACCTACGGTTGTCCCGTAAATAAGGACGGTCAGGGCATATGCTCCAAAACAATGATGATGCTGTATCCGCTGATGGAAGCTGTACGCAGCGGCGGCGACCTTGAAAACCTCGGCGGTGACAGCAAGTATACCAAAACCGTAGTCTGTCCCGACGGCTGTGTTATGTTCAGACTGACAGCAAAGCCTTTGGGCAACCCGAATTTCCATAAAGGAAAATTCTGGGATTACCCCGATGAAACAGAGGAACAAAAATGAATCCGAATCACGAATTACTGAACCTGCTGGGCTCGCTGGCATTGAAATGCGGCATCATAATGGTGCTGATAGTGCTGGCTTGTCTGGTAACGCCGAAAATGGCGAAATGGATACAGAAGAAAAATCCTCAGTTGGCAGACAAGATCGAACGCAAGGGTCTTGCCGCGCCCGAAAGGGTGGAGGATTCTGCCACGGGACATTCTCCCCAGGAAAACTACGAAGTCCACAGCGCCTTTGAAGCTTCAAAGGAAGAGGACTTCGACCCCAATTATAAGATATACAACCAGGATATATACGCTTTCAATTTCAAAAAGAAAGCCGAGGATAAACAGGGAGAATCAAGCGATAAAGACTAATGAAAAGCGCTTGTTATCAGCTGTTGATCGTATCCTCGATGGACAAAAAATCAAGTAAACAGTGGCGGAATGATCTCGCCGTACATATAATTAGGAGTTGAAAAAATATGGCAAAGAATAAGAAAATGGTCGATGCGATAACCTCAATGGATGAGGATTTCGCAAAGTGGTACACCGACATCTGCACTAAGGCAGAGCTGATAGCCTACACAAGCGTTAAGGGCTGTATGGTAATAAGACCCTATGGCTACGCTATCTGGGAGAACATACAGAAGATACTCGATACCCGTTTTAAGGCACTGGGTCACGAGAATGTTTGTATGCCTATGTTTATCCCCGAGAGCCTTCTCCAGAAAGAGAAGGATCACGTTGAGGGCTTTGCACCCGAAGTTGCATGGGTAACTCACGGCGGAAGCGAGAAGCTTGAAGACAGACTCTGCGTAAGACCTACTTCCGAGACACTGTTCTGCGAGCACTACGCTAATATCGTTCACAGCTACCGCGACCTGCCCAAGCTGTATAACCAGTGGGTAAGCGTTGTAAGATGGGAAAAGACTACCCGTCCTTTCCTCCGTTCCAGAGAGTTCCTGTGGCAGGAGGGTCATACTATCCATGAAACTCCCGAGGAGGCTATCGAAGAGACAGAGCGTATGCTCAACTGCTATGCTGACTTCTGTGAGAAGGAGCTGGCTATGCCTGTTGTTAAGGGCAGAAAGACCGACAGCGATAAGTTCGCAGGTGCTGAGGCTACCTATGCTATCGAGGCACTTATGCACGATGGTAAGGCACTTCAGGCTGGTACTTCCCACTATTTCGGCGACGGCTTTGCCAAGGCTTTCGGTATCCAGTTCACAGGCAGAGATAATAAGCTGGCATTCCCTCACCAGACTTCATGGGGCGTTACCACCCGTCTTATTGGCGCTATCATCATGACACACGGCGATGACAACGGTCTTGTACTGCCTCCCGCAGTTGCACCTGTACAGGCAGTTATCGTGCCTATCCAGCAGTTCAAGGAGGGCGTTCTTGAAAAGGCAAACGAGGTATACGAGCAGCTGAAAGCAGCAGGTATCCGCGTTAAGCTTGATGATACCGACCAGTCCCCCGGATGGAAGTTCGCAGAGTACGAGATGAAGGGTGTGCCCGTTCGTATCGAGCTGGGACCCAAGGATATCGAGAACGGTCAGTGCGTAATAGTTACCAGACACGACAGAGAAAAGACCTTCACACCTCTCACCGAGCTGGTCGAGACAGTAAACGCTAAGCTTGAAGCAGTACGTGACGGCATATTCCAGAAGGCTCTTGAAAACCGCGAGAGACGTACCTATGCCTGCAAGACCACCGATGATATCATCAAGGCTCTCGAAGAGAACGGCGACGGCTTCGTAAAGGCTATGTGGTGCGGCGAAGAAGAGTGCGAGGATAAGGTAAAGGAACTGACAGGCGTTGGTTCAAGATGTATCCCCTTCGAGCAGGATAATATCAGCGATGTATGCGTATGCTGCGGCAAGCCTGCAAAGAAAATGGTACTCTGGGGCAAGGCTTATTAATTCATAATTCCTAATTCACAATTCATAATTATTGACAGGGATTATTGCTTTGCTGTTTTTATCGTAATAAATATACGGGAGATATCTTTGCGGATATCTCCCGTGTTTTTATATCATATAAACTTGATCATACCGACCGTCTTGTGAAGCCGTCCCATGCAGTAAGCAGGAACACCGCCAGATGAGCGACAACTACTATTATCGCAGCGCCCACCGTTTGCTGAGGGAAGGACGCGCCGCCCTTGTGTATGGTAAGCAGATCTGTGTTTGCAAATATCAGATATCTGCCCCAGTCCATCTTGAAGGTCGCCATTATCATAACAACGGAAGGTCCTATGGAATTTACGATAAATCCCGTAACTATCGCCAGTGCGGTACTTCTCAGCAGTGAGGAGATCATAAATGCCAGGGAAGTTGTTATCATCACCTGAACGCTTTTCAGCATAAAGTTCTTGATAAGGTAGATGAAAGTATTCTGTGCCACTACCTCGCCTTCTTTCAGCGAGAGATAAGGCGCTGATATACCGTCAAACCCGAAGAACAATCCGACCATGGGTATGTTCACAATAAACATCAGCAGCATCAGCAGGAATCCCATGGATATCACCGTGACATATTTCGCCATAAGTATCTCGCCGCGCTTTGCGGGGCTTATCAGCAGGAATTTTATCGTTCCCTGACTGAATTCGCTTGCCACGATACCGCCCGCTATCATCAGCATTATTATGCCGATAAAGCTTTCAACATAGGGTATCTTTATCATTACGTCCCAGAAACCAAACTTCTCTGAATAGTTTGCTTCCAGCAGGGATACATCTTTTTTAGATGTCTCATCATAAAGCTCGTGTTCCAGCTGATATCTGTATTTCGCTATGGATTCCTCAGCGGAATCTGTGCCTTCGACATCTCCGTCCATAGCATTGCCTATCTTGAATATGAGAGCGTTCTTTTCCTCAAATTCCTCGCCGTAACCGATGTCATGCTCCAGCTTGTATTTGTAAGCCCATTTGTCTCCGGCTGAGCAATCGATTTTCTTGCTTTTGTAGGAGCAGAAACCTCTCCAGTCATCTGTTTTGCAAAGCAGAGTATAGGTCTGTATGTCTTGCTTATTTGCATCGTCATACATACCGTTCCTATAAGCTGTAAACTCCCAGTCCGAATCAGCATCTACTGCTTCGAGAAGTGCCAGTTTTTCTTCACGCAGGGGCATATCGGGACTGTTTTCGATCTCTCTTTTCTTATTTTTGAAAACTTCTGTTCTGTGAGCTGTTTCATCAAACGCTTCCGCGCCGAACTCTTTCATGCCAATATTATTTATAAACTTTGCCATCGGTGCAAAGCACAGGCATACCGCCAGGAATATTACCAGCAGTATCCTTGTTGATTTCTTTTTATATATCTTGATATACTCGTTTTTCACGAGTTCAAAAAACTTACCCAACCTGTCCATCTCCTTCCGCTCCTGTAAGCTCGATAAATACCTCTTCAAGCTTTTTGCTTTCCTTGGGGTGTACGGAGTAGATGTTTATATCATTTTTCGCCAGGGTCTTTATCGCCTCTGCTATATCGTTCTGCGCGTTCTCAGTCTCAAGTTTCAGGTAAAGCATTTTTTCCTGTGCGCTGATGTTCTCCACACCGTCAAGTATCTCCGCCGCTTTTACGGCGTCATCTGTCTCGATAATGTATTCCGTGTATTTATCGTTGGAAAGGGAAGCTATCTCTTCCATGGTGTAGGTGCCTATCATTTTGCCCTTGGCGATTATCCCTACGCGGTCGCACATGAGTTCCATCTCGCTCATAAGATGGGACGATACCACTACGCATACCCCGTCCGTATGTGCTAGGTCTTTCAGGATATCTCTAAGTTCCTTTATACCCTGTGGGTCAAGACCGTTGGTAGGTTCGTCCAGTATCAGAAGCTTGGGTTTGTGCATAAGCGCCTGAGCCACACCCAGCCTCTGTCTCATACCCAGTGAGTACTTCGATACCTTGTCATCTATGCGGTTTGTAAGCTTTACCATCTCCACCGCTTTGTCTATCTCACTAAAATCCAGACCCCTCATTCGTGCATATTGCTTGAGGTTATCTCTGCCTGACATGAACTTGTACATTTCAGGGTTCTCAACTATGCCCCCCACGTTGCTCATGGCGTCTTCATATTCCTTGATTATATCATGTCCGCAGACCTGTATCTCGCCCTCGTCCAGCAGAAGAAGTCCCACCACCGTCTTGATGGTAGTCGTCTTGCCCGCACCGTTAGGTCCCAGAAAACCGAATACCTCACCTGCGTAGCACTCCATGTTTATATCGTGGAGTATCTCCTTTTTGCCGATGGTCTTGCTGAGCCCCTTTATGCTCAGTGCGATATTCTTTTTATCCATCAGCCTTCACCCCCTTCAGCATCTTCGGGATATTCTATTTCTACACGTGAATCATCGTTATATGATACCGTCACTGCCTTCCAGGTATCACCATCGGGGAAAAGGTACATATTCAGCGATCCGCTGTACCTTATGGTTTTCCTGAGGTCTTTGTCAGCATCGTGGCGTATCTCGATGTATGTGTATAATATGCTGTCGGGGACAATAATATCGGGCGAACCATCACAGTCCAGGGTGATCTTGTAGTCTATCTGAACATTCGCACCGTCAATGCCCCATTTCGTCACAGAGGAACTTATCTGCTCATATTCCGCTGAATAGATCCTGTCTTTACCTGTGGTGTCAAGCCCCATGTTTTCTACCATCAATAACATACTGCTCTTGTTTTTAGAGTCTAGGTTCGTGTCCTCAAGGGTCATCTTGCTGTCCTTGCTGATAAAATTATCCTGTATACAAGCTGTAAGCTTGCGCTGTACGCCCTCCCTGTTGTCGCCAACGTTAGCCTCAGCTATCTCTTTGCAGATCTCGTTAGCCTTGTCGGTTATCTCGGGGATATTCTTTTTGAAAGCCGCGTTCTGTGCTATAACGTATACTGCCGTACCCGCCGCCAGTACCAGACCAAGCACCAGCCCACGGTTTATGTGGTTCCATCTGATCTTCATTTTAAGCCTCTTTTCTCCTTTTATTGTTTTTTCTGATCATGCCGTGTATTCCGCTTATGATCTTCACAGCGTCTGTTCAAGTCTTTCCGCCCTCTCGTGAGCCAGTTTCAGAAAACTCCTGATATCAAGCTGACTGTAATCCCAGTTCATGGGTTCGAGAGTTACCGCACCCTTGTACCCGATGTTTCTGAGATTCTCCATAACAACCGACCAGTCGATTTTTCCGTCAAAGGGCAGCTGATGCTGACCGCATATCCCGCCGTTATCGTGAAGATGCAGTGCTTTCAGCCTGTCGCCATAAGCTTTGAGCAGGTCTAAGCCCGAAGCATAGTTTATATGATGACAGCTGTCATAGCAAAATCCGATATGCGGAAAAGTTACACGTTCCAGCGTTGATTCGAGATTGCGAATGTTTCTGAGATTCTCAAAAGCTACCTGAACACCCAGTTCTCCCGCCCTGTCTATGATACGGTCAAGTCTGCCGTTTCCTAAAGCGTTAAGGGGGTGACTGTCATCGGGCAGATGTATCACCACCGTCGGGATATGGTATTTATCACAATCTTCAACGCATTTCAGATAATCATGCAGTACATTGTCGCCCGATAAATTATCCTCGGAAATAAGATCCTGTTCGTGAACAGGTGCGTGCATATTTTCAAGGATAAGACCAGCCTGCCTTGCAAGATCGGCATCCTGCTCAAAACCCTCTCCGCGCCCGAATCTATCGCTCCACCAAAGCATTACACAGTCAAATCCTGCCGCTCTGATAAGCCTGTATCTTTCACGGAACGGCACATCATATCCCGCACCGTATCCAAAGCAGTCATAGATACCTGTCATAAACTGTTTTTCCCTCCGTATCCCGATGCCACGACCTGATCGGGATATTTTGTTAAATATTTATCATCTTGTCCGATTATGATTATAGCACAATTGTAACTAAAAATCAATAGAATTATCACTACACTAAGAAATAATTAAGATACTTTTATGAAATGCAGCACACGCTGTTGCACTTTACGAAGTGATCATATGGTAAAATCTGAAACCCGCAATAAATCTCGCCCTTTGAATCAATGCACAAATATAACGAGAAAATAAGTCCGAAATTTTTCACTTTTTGTTAAAAAAAAGGTTGACCTAGGGCGAAATAAGTGGTATAATAACTGTATATGACCGAAATCGGAGATTTTAGCCATTTTTCGGTAAAAATTTGGAAATTTATTGGATTGGGAGTAATATAACGTGGTTTTTGCAGATCTGTTTTTTCTGTATTTCTTTTTGCCTGTGTGTCTGATATGTTATTTCATCACACGCAACGCTACTATAAGAAATATCGTGCTTATAGTTTTTTCAATGATATTCTACGCATGGGGCGAACCTGTGTGGGTAAGCATACTCTGTGTATCCGCACTGGTGGACTATTGCAACGGACGAGTCATCGAAAAGCACCCCGAGGGCTGGCAGGCTAAACTTGCACTGGCATGGTCGCTGATATTCAATCTGGGACTGCTATTCGGCTTCAAGTACACGGGATTCTTTGTGGAAAACCTGAACAACGCCACAGGTCTCGGACTGCCCGTGCCCCACATAAAACTGCCCATAGGCATATCCTTCTATACATTCCAGACAATATCCTATACCATAGACTGCTACTGGGGCAAGGTAAAGCCTCAGAAGAGTTTCCTTAAATTCCTGATGTACGTATCTCTCTTCCCACAGCTTGTGGCAGGACCTATCGTAAGATACTCCGTTATAGCCGAGGAGATAGAGGACAGAAAGACTACCATCAACGATATATCCGAGGGCTTTTCACGTATAATACTGGGTCTCGGCAAAAAGGTGCTCATCGCCAACAGCCTGAGCACAGTCGTTACCTCGCTTTTCGGTGATGCCGATAATAAGTATTCCGCCATAGATTCCCTGTCCGTGCTTGGCACATGGTACGGCGCTATACTGGTAGGTCTCTGGTATTACTTCGATTTCTCGGGCTATTCCGATATAGCTATCGGTCTCGGCAGGATATTCGGTTTCCACTTCGATGAAAACTTCAAGTATCCTTTTATATGCAAGACTATATCCGAATTCTGGCAGAGATGGCACATCTCCCTGAGTTCGTTCTTCCGCGATTATGTGCTCTATATCCCCATATTCGGCAAAAGGCGCAAATACGGCGGACTTTTCCTGGTATGGTTCCTTACAGGTCTGTGGCACGGCGCAAGCTGGAACTTCGTTTTCTGGGGACTTTACTACGGTCTGTTCATCATGATGGAAATGATGATAGGCAAGAAGAAAATGAAGAAAATGCCTGTACCTGTGGCACATATCTATACCAAGACAATAATCTTCCTGGGCTTCGGCATCTTCTATTTCGAGAGCCTGCCCAAGCTGTGCAAGTTCTTCAAGGGACTTATAGGACTTAACGGCAACTCCTTCTGCGATGCTTATACCGCAAATATCTTTATGGGCAATATCTTCCTGTTCATCGCAGCCATATTCTTTGCAATGCCCGTTATACCCAAGATACGCGAAAAGGCATTCAAGAAGCCCGGAAGTGCTTATATCTTCCAGTCAGCAGGCGTTATTTGCAACGCGCTCATACTCATTGCAAGCAGTCTGCTGCTGCTGAACAACACAAACAATCCGTTCCTTTATTTCAGATTCTGAGCAGGTGAGCTAAATGATGGATAATAAAAATAACAAGCGCTCTCCCGCTTTTGACCTGGAGGCGCTGACAAAAGCATATGAGCGTTCGCTGAACGACGTTACACTGGGGGGCAAGGATATCCCCACCCCCGAATCAAGAAGGACAGCAAGGAACACCAAGCCCGTAGGCGAACTGAAAAGCTTCGTGCCCGAGGATTTCAGCCCCGTCAGCGAGGGTGCTGCCGAGCATGATAAGATAGTTGATAAGATAAGGGAAGACCGCCGCAAGCGCAGTCACAGCATCTGGACGGACAGTCCTCTGCTGAAACCCAAAAAGAGCGTCTGGATAGACGGCGAAGACGAACCCGAAGAGACACAGCAGACACCTGTCACCCAGCCTGTTTACGGCACTCCCGCCCAGCCTGTACCTCCCGTACAGCAGCAGGCTCCCGTGAAAAGACAGCTGCCCCCTGATTTCGTTGCTCCTCTTCCTGTGATGACCCAGCCCCCCAAGCCCGCACCCGTCCCCGATTTCGGCGAGGTAGTCGATGCAGCTATGGGCGTTACCCACAAGCAGGAGCTGGTCATGAACGTAGACTCCCACGGCGATGCAAGAGTACGCGAAGTACCCCACAGGGCAGGCAGGATGAAAGCGGCAGATTCTCCCAATAAGCGCACAGTATCGCTGAAAATGCCCATATCAAAAATGAATCTCGATGACCTGCGCGACCCTGTTCCCGAGAAGAAGCCTGAAGCACCCAAAAAGGCTGAAACTCCCGCAGTCACCGAAAAGGCACAGCCCGCCGAAAGTCCCAAATTTACGGATAAAACGGCGGAATTCAGCATAGCAGGCGCAAAGGCTGAAAAGCCCGAAACTGAGAGGTTCTCCGCGGCAGCCGTAACGCCCGCAGTATCAGCAAGACCTTCAGCAGAGATACCTGCAGAGGCAAAGCAGGCTGAGACTGTAAAACCCGCAGTAAAGTCACCCGCACCCGAAGTGTCCGCAGCTGCACCTGTACGCGAAAAGACTGTACCCGCAGAGGATACCGCCGAAAAGACAGCAGGCAGCGAAGAACTCTACGATTTCGCGGATATGATTCACAAAGTCCGCAGTAATAAAAAGGACAGACCCGGCGATACCGCCGAGAAATCTGCCCGCCGCAGTGCTGAATCCAAGAAGAAGTCAGCATCAAAGCGCCAGAAGACCAAGAACCACGAGCTGGAATTCCGCTTTATAAACTGCATCATGTGCGTGGGCATGGTATTTGCCATATTCTTCTCTCTGCTTTTCATGGAAAGGGAGAGCGGCTTTATAAATTCCGAAAACAGAAACCTTGCAGAGTTCCCCTCTTTCAGCATAAAGGATTATTTTTCTGGAAAGTATACCAAGGCGATAGATGATTATTTCACCGATACTATCCCCGGCAGAGAAGAACTGAAAAAGTTCGGCGCAGCTTACGACCGCATGAAAGGTATCGACCTGGGCGGCGCTAAAGTAAGCGGTACTCACAAGAAAGCCGAAAAGGAAACTCTCGATGAAGAAAAGCGCGCAGCTGTTACCACAGTTACCGCTAATACCGACCCCAAGGCCATAACTACCACCAAGGCTAAGGATAAGGACGGCAAGAAGACTACCACCAAAAAGGAAGAGGTAGTCAAACTCCCTGAGATACTTGACGACGGCGTTCTTGAGGGCGATGTCATAGTATTCGGCAAGGGCAAGGATGTCCGCGCTGTTGCGGGCTACTACGGTATGTTCGAGACAGGTGCGCTCTATGCCAAGACTATCAACAAGTACAAGGAAGAAATGCCTGAGATCAACGTATATAACATGACCATACCTACCTCTGCGGCTTACTATATGCCCAAGAACTTCAAGGACATAGTTGCCGACCAGAAGGATAATATCGACAATATCGCTTCCGAACTCAGCGGCATCATCAATGTTGATGTTTATGACGCCATAGGCGCTCATACCGATGAATATATCTATTCACGTACCGATCACCACTGGCAGCCTCTTGGCGCTTACTATGCAGGCAAGGTCTTTGCTGAAAAGGCAGGCGTTAAGTACGCAGACCTGAAGACCTACGAGAAGTGCAAGATAAACGGCTTCCTTGGTACGATGTATGCTTACAGCAACTATGACAGCGAGCTGGAAGCAAATCCCGATACTTTCATCTACTACAAGCCTGATAACGAGTATACAACAACATACTATAATACTGATTTCACCAATGGTGAAGTAGGCAGTATGTTCTTTGATTTTGCTGAGGGCGTAAACTGCTACTCCGCAATACTGGGACAGGACGAAGAGATAACCGAGGTTACCACAGATGCCGATAACGGCAGAACACTGGTCATCTTCAAGGACAGCTTCGGCAACGCACTGGTACCTTTCCTGACACACAGCTTTGAGAAGATCTACGTGTGTGATTTCAGATACTTTGACGAAAACGCTATTGAGTTCTGCCGTGCGGTAGGCTGTACCGACCTGTTGTTCTCCATCTCCATAACTTCCTGCTCGACTGAGATGCATATAACTGCTATAAACAATAACCGCGTGCAGGATTCCGCAGTACCTCTGGAGATACAGTCGGAAGAACCCGAGGAGAGCCAGCCCGAAGAAAAGCCCGATGAGAACGAATCGAAGCCCGAGGACGGAAATGCCGACAGCAATTCCGAAAAAGACGATGATGCCAACGGCGGCTATGAGGATTGATTATGAAAGAGCTTGAATACCCCTTTGACAGCGGGTATATAATGAAAAAGAAAAAGTCGCTGAAAAGACGGCTTACCGAAGAGACAACACCCGTGCTGACAAAGCGCATAGCTGTGCTGGGCGGGTCTACCACCTCGGATATAGTATCAGTGCTGGAACTTTTCCTGCTGAACTACGGCATCAAGGCAGAGTTCTACGAATGTGAATATGCCCAGTACAGGCAGGAAGCACTGTTTCCCTCTGAGGAACTTCTGGCGTTCAAGCCCGAGATAGTCTTCCTACATACAGGACTTCGCAACCTCACATTCAAGCCGAACCCCAAAATGTCCGAAGCTGAGATAAACGAGGGTCTTGAAAGCGAGATATCAGGCTATAAGCAGATGTGGGAAAGCCTGAAATCAAACTTCGGCTGTGCCATAGTGCAGAACAACTTTGAACTGCCATCATTCCGCCTGCTGGGCAACAGCGACGGCAGTGATAAAAGAGGTCTTGTAAATTACATTACAAGACTGAATCTCAGACTGGCAGATGAAATAAACGCCGCAAGCGGAGTTTATCTCAACGATATCAACTATCTGTCGGCAGTATGCGGACTTGATGTCTGGAGCGACCCACAGTACTGGTATCTCTATAAATACAGCCTTAATATCCGCTTTATACCCGACCTCTGCTTTGAAGCCGCAAAGGTCATAAAGGCTATTTGCGGAAGAAATAAAAAGGTGCTGGCGCTTGACTTGGATAATACCCTCTGGGGCGGCATCGTAGGCGATGACGGTGCCGAGAACCTCACCATAGGGCAGGAAACTGCTGAAGCTATGGCTTACTATCAGTGGCAGGAATATGTCAAATCGCTCAAAGACATAGGTGTGCTTTTGACAGTATGTTCAAAAAATGAAGAAGAAAATGCTCTTGCAGGACTTGAACACCCCGAGGGCGCATTGAAGCCCGCGGACTTCACGCTGATAAAAGCCAACTGGGAACCCAAGAGCGAGAACCTTATAAATACTGCGAAAGAGCTGGATATCCTGCCTGACGCTATAGTGCTTGCAGACGATAATCCCGCCGAAAGAGCCATCGTACAAGGCAGCGGATTTGCCGCCCCCGATATGGATAACGTGGCAGACTATATCCGCAACATCGACCGCTCGGGTTTCTTTGAAGTCGTAAGCCTTTCAGCCGACGACCTGAAGCGTACCGAAATGTACGCCGCTAATATGCAGAGAAAACAGGAGCAGTCAAAGTTCGCGGACTATAACGACTATCTGAAGAGCCTTGAAATGTTCGCTGAGATAGCGTCTTTCAAGCCAATGTATGTACAGCGCCTTGCCCAGCTTGCGGGCAAGAGCAATCAGTTCAACGTGACCACCCGCAGGTATACCGTCACCGAAATGGAAGAGCGTATGAACAGCGATGAGTATATCACCCTGTACGGCAAGCTTGTGGATAAGTACGGCGATAACGGTGTGGTGTCCGAAGTCATAGGCAAGATAAACGGCAATAAGCTGGACCTTGAACTGTGGCTCATGAGCTGCCGTGTTCTCAAAAGGGGAATGGAATACGCTATGCTGGACGAACTGGTGAAAGCCTGCAAGGCAAAAGGCATAGCCGAGATATACGGCTACTATTACCCCACCGCGAAAAATAAGATGGTGGCTGAACTTTTCGGGGAGCTGGGCTTTGAAAAGCAGAGCTCCGATGATGATGGAAATACCATATGGAAGCTGGAAGTTTCAGCACATAGCGAAAGCAAAAATACAGCAATAAATGTCAATACGGAGGATCAATAAATGGACGCTAAGGAACTTAAAAAAAGACTGACAGAAGTTTTCAGAGATGTTTTTGATGACGACAGCATAGTTATAACAGCCGATACCACCGCAGACGATATCGAGGACTGGGATTCCATCGAGCATATCACGCTGATTGGCGCTGTTGAAGACGAGTTTGGTATGAAGTTCAAGATGGGCGAAGTATCGGGCATGAATAATGTAGGCGAAATGATGAAGATAATCGCCGCAAGAGGAAAGTAAGAAAAAGTACAAACACAAATGTTCCGCGTGGAACATTTGTTTGAATTTTAAAAACGAATACGATCGGATATCAAATGACCCAAAAAGGAGGGATACCAATGGCTTTTCAATTTTGTCAGGGAGTAAGCGCACCTGCCGCTAAGGATCTTGAATGCGGATACACATTTAAAGACGGGAGCTTTACGGGTATAATCAGCGCGGAGCTTATGGCAGAGCTTGCCGAGGGCTTCATCGAACTGGCGGACGAGCCTGTATTCTTCCTGCTTGAACTGCCCCGCGAGGACAGCGAGGAGTACGATGTTTACTATCTCGATAACTGCACAAAAGCCGTGGCAAGAGCAATAATGAAACGCTACGGAGAACTTCTGGTGCAGGACGGTCTGAGCCGATTCGGCTTCGGGTCGAACAAGACCGAGGAAGAACTGTACTTCATGGACTATCAGGAGTTCATGCTGTATACCCCGAAAAAGGCTAAGGCTGAAAAACTCCTTGAAAAGCTGGGCGTAACGAAGACCGATGACCCATGCTCAATGTGGAATACTTTCACCGATGAACAGCAGGGAAGCCTTTCAGCTGTGGAGCTTGAAGGCGAGACAGTATTCGATATACCCGAAGCGCTGGAAGAAGTCGGGATGTATCTGGCAGAACAATGATGTAAGGCGGAAAGATCCTGTAAGATAATGGAAATAACAACAGGGAGGTAAAGATATGAATATCTGGCACGACATATCACCCAAGGCGATATCAAAAAACAAGTTCACAGCCGTTGTGGAGATACCCAAGGGTTCAAAGGTAAAGTACGAGCTGGACAAGGCTACGGGACTGCTGAAGATGGACAGGATACTGTATACATCTACCCACTATCCCGCAAATTACGGCTTTATCCCCCGCACATACGCCGAAGACGGCGACCCGCTGGACGTTCTGGTGCTGTGTTCCGAAACGCTTCAGCCCCTCTCTCTGGTGGACTGCTATCCCATCGGCATGATAATGATGATGGATAACGGTGCGGCTGATGAAAAGATAATCTGCATACCTTTCAATGACCCGACCTACAACGTATACAAGGATATCAGCGAACTTCCCAACCACATATTTGACGAGATGAAGCATTTCTTCACCGTGTACAAAGCCCTTGAAAACAAGGACACAGTTATAGATGATGTCAAGAACGTGGATGAAGCTGTAAAGACCATAGACAGCTGTATCGAAAGATATATCGAGTGTTTCTGCAAGTGATATCTGAACGATAGGAGCGAGGAAATATGTCATTATTTGGAAAACTGTTCGGCAAAAAAGAAAAGCCCGAAAAACCTGTTGACCCTCATGTAGATACTCCGTGGGGACCTTTGTACTTTAACGGCATAAAGTACAACACATATGAATACGAGGGCATGGTGGACTGGTATGATGACATCGATGACCCCTGCGACATAACGATAGAATGTGATGTGGACGGCGTTGACGATATCACACGCGGTCTTGAAAAGTTTATGTATATCATGGAACACAAGGCGGATATCGACTATCAGGTCAAGATGGTGGCGCTGGATAAATTTGCGGACAGCGATGGAATGGTCATGAGCGAAAAACAACGTATGCCTATGTCGAAAGAGCTTTTCCTTGAGTCGATGCCTATCATCTGCATTACGATAATGCGTGACGGCAGTATCGATTTCCACATCTATTACAATGATATTTTCGATGTGGAAAATATTGACGTTATATATACCGACAAGGGAACTTTTGAAGTAAGCTTTGAAAAGTTTGAATACTAAAGACAAACAGCAGTATCCGCTTGGGGTACTGCTGTTTTTGATCTGCAAAAAGGCACTTCTGCCATCGTGACAGAAGTGCCTGAATTATTTATTCGATAGCTATGCGCTTGGTCTCGGGGATAGCTTTCTGCGGCTCTTTCTTGGGAACATACAGGCTGAGGACACCGTTTTCAAACTTAGCTTTGATATCATTCTCGGTGAGCTCCTTGCCTACATAGTAGCTTCTCTGCATTGCGCCTGCGTAGCGCTCCTGCCTTATCAGCTTGCCCTGCGGGTCTTTGTTGTCCTTATCGAGCCCCTTTGCGGCACTTACGGACAAATATCCCGAACGCAGACCGATCTCGATCTCATCCTTGGTGAAGCCCGGCAGATCAATATCTACCTCAAAGCCGTCATCGTGCTCGCGGACATCAGTCTTCATGACTCTGTCGGCGTGCTTGCCGTAAAGCTTGCGGTCAATGTCCCCGAAGTCATCAAACCTCGGAAAACTCATCATATCATCGAACACGTCATTTCCAAAAATACTAGGCAGTAACATAGGTCAGTCCTCCTTTTCATCATACAAACATATTATGACCTTTTGCCGAATGTTTATACCATGAGCAACGGGACGGATAGTTCAGACCTCCATGGCGGTCTGTTCTGTTCCTTTGTTCTGACTATATTATACCACTAATTTTAGCACTGTCAATAGGAGAGTGCTAATTTTCACATACTTTTCATCATCGCACTAACGTCAGGCGGAGTGGCTTTGTTTCAGGCGTTTGAAGTAGTCTTTGGTTTCTTTGCTTACTGTGCCTGAAAGAAATACTATGGCTATGATATTCGGGAGTGCCATTAGTCCGTTGAAGATATCTGCCAGATTCCATACAGCTTCAACTGTGAGGTAGGGTCCTATGAAAACGAAAGCTATGTACACCCATTTATAGAGAGCTGTTACGGATTTTTTTGAACCTGTGAGGTAGGAAAGACAGCGCTCGGAATAGTAATTCCAGCCGAGTATGGTTGTGAATGCGAAAACTGCCAGACAGCACATCAGCATGAATGAGGAGACTTTTTCGGGAAAAGGCAGACCGTGGCAGAATGCATCTGTGGTTACGGCTACGCCTTTAAGATCTTTTTCATGGCTGCCTGCTATAACGATGGAAAGTCCTGTCATGGTGCATACTATGATAGTATCGATGAAAGTGCCTGTCATGGTGACAAGACCCTGACGGACAGGTTCGTTGGTTCTTGCGGCGGCTGCGGCGATAGGTGCTGAACCCAGTCCTGCTTCGTTGGAGAAGATACCTCTTGAAACACCGCTACGCATGGAAGCTTTCATAAGTGCAAAGCCTGAAAGTCCGCCTGCGAGGGGTCGTAAACCGAATGCGCCCTTGACTATCTGTGATACAGCGTCGGGGATATCAGACAGATGAGTGAAGATTATCAGCAAGCAGCTGCCCACGTATATCAGTATCATTGCGGGAACTACGACTTCGGAAACGGTAGCTATCCTCTTGATGCCGCCGATGATTATCAGGGCGGCGAATACTGTTATTATTATACCCGCAATGATGGTGGTATATGTGTAATCGGTGCCGAAGATGTTTACTGTATGTTTGCTATTTGGGTCGAAGAAACCATTGGCGGCTGAGGTTATGCCGTTTATCTGGGTTATGGTGCCTATGCCCATAAGTCCTGCGAGGACACCGAACAGGGCGAAGAGTTTTGCCAGCCATTTCCATTTTTCGCCCATGCCGCTTTCTATGTAGTAGAAAGGTCCGCCCAGCATATTGCCGTTTTTATCCTTGCGGCGGTACTTTATGGCAAGCAGACCTTCGGCGTACTTTGTAGCCATGCCGAGGAATGCGGCGATCTCCATCCAGAGAAGCGCACCGGGTCCGCCTGCGCACAGGGCTGTTGCCACACCAACGATGTTTCCTGTGCCAACCGTTGCGGAAAGTGCGGTACAAAGTGCCTGAAAGCTAGATACCTCACCGTTGCCGTTTTCTTCGTCCTTGAACATATATTTCAGCGCAAGACCGAGTTTACGTATTTGCAGCAGACCTATGCGGACAGTAAGCAGCAGTCCGCAGAACATTATCATGACAATAAGCGGTATACCCCAGACGTAGCCGTCTATCTCGCTTATGATCGCGTTGAACTTTTCCATATTATTCCCCTATCTTATCTTAAATAAATTATGACCGCTGGTCATTGTTCGGCGTATAAAAATCCCCTCGCTGTAAACGAGGGGAATTAACATCTTATCCGTTCAGGCTTTCAAGTGCCTTGGCAAGAGTAGCTTCGTTCTCGATATTTACAGCGTTTTTACCTTTGAGTGTCTTCTTTACAAGACCTGTAAGAACCTTGTTGGGCCCCAGCTCGATGAAATTCTCGTAGCCTGCATTTTCCATCTCCGCAAGCTCAGATGTGAACTTAACTGGTGAAACTATGTGCTTTGCAAGCAGTTCGGGCATATCGGAGAAATCTGTGAGCTTAGTGCCCAGGACGTTGGAATAGAATTCCTTTTCGGCGGGTTTGAAAGTTATCTCCTTAGCGGCAGTGATGAATTCATCGGCTGCGGGCTGCATCAGCTTGGAGTGGAATGCGCTGGCAACGTTCAGCTTGATGGCTTTTTTCTTCATCTCGGCGAACTTTGCTGCTGCGGATTCGCAGGCTGCGGTATCGCCCGCGATGACTGTCTGTACAGACGAGTTATAGTTTACGGGTACTACATAGCCTTCGGTCTCCTCGCATATCTTCTCTACCTCGGCAGCTTCAAGACCGATTATAGCGTACATGGCACCGCTTGCGCTCTCGGCTGCTTTCTGCATAGCGGAAGCTCTTGCCTTTATCAGCTTGAAGCCGTCCTCGATGGAAACAACACCTGCTGCTACCATTGCTGCATATTCACCCAGAGAGTGACCTGCAACGCCCTCAAAGGTGATACCCTCGGCTTTTGCGGCTTCAAAGGCTGCAAGAGAGCAAGCCATTATTGCGGGCTGAGAATTGATGGTCTTGTTGAGTTCCTCATCGGGGCCGTTGAAGGCGATATCGGCTATATCGTAGCCGAGAACTTCATTCGCCTTATCAAATACTGCCTTTGCAGCGGGATACTTCTCGCAAAGCTCCTTAGCCATGCCTGTGTACTGGGAGCCCTGTCCCGAGAATAAAAATACATTCTTTGCCATAATGTTCCTCCTGTATATTATATGTTTGTATGATGTAATGTCATTCATCCCGACATATGTTCACTGCGCATAATTTACGTCAGGTTAACTTGTATGAAGCGACTTTGGTTAAATGAAATAATTTTTGCAAATAAATTTCAAAAACAGTCACAAATTATTAACTAACCCCCGAGATTCTATGAAAAATTCCTTGAATTTTCAGAAAACAACACAGTTGTTCATGATTTGTTAATTGAATTGCCAGTAAAAAAGGTTTATAATTGAAAGGTAGGCTGCGTTGTAGGGTCATAATGCCCTCTCGTCAGTACTGAAATATAATTATAGCACAGTTTCAGCCATATTGCAAGGCTTTTGTATGTTTTTTCAGTACGGTAACGGAATATTCAAAATAATGCTGTAAGGCGGAGCTTTTCAGTCGTTGCACAGATGTGGGAAATGTCCGTTTCGTACATATCGAAAATAAGATACAGATATTCCGCAGACGGCGAATTTTCGGACTTTTGGGTAAATATGTCCGCGATACCGATGTGGGATCATATATGATACAGATATAGTTTTTTCAAGGAGGATATTACATTGTCACAAATGAAAAAGGTAACGGGAGTAAAGGTACTGGGCATAGGCAAGTATGTGCCCGAGATGATAGCTGATAATGAGGATTTCGCAAAGATAGTGGACACCAGCGACGAGTGGATAACTCAGCGTACGGGCATAAAGACACGCCACATCACCAACGGTGAGCCTACCTACTGGATAGGTGCAAGGGCGGCGGAAAAGGCTCTGGAGGACGCAGGTCTGAAAGCGGAGGACATTGATCTTATCATCTGCTGTACGGTTACTCCCGATTATTATACCCCCTCTACCGCCTGCCTAATACAGCGCGAGCTTGGTGCTATCGGCTGTATGGCAATGGATATCAACTGTGCCTGCACAGGCTTTGACTACGGTCTGGATATGGCGAGAAGATATCTTGTGGCTGAGGACGATGTGAACAGAGTCCTTCTTGTATCGGCTGAGGAGCTTTCAAAGTTCACCGATTATACTGACAGGTCAAGCTGCATACTCTTCGGTGACGGCGCTGCGGCATTCGTGCTGGAGAGAAAGCCCGATACCCTGTGGTCTTCTTTCCTCGGGGCTGACGGTAACGGTGCTAAGTTCCTGGTATCAAGGGCTATGAAGTCCGAGAACGTATTCCGCAAGAACAAGGAAGAGTTCGATATGGGTATGCCAGAGACAAAGCTTCACTACTTCACCCAGGACGGCAAGGAAGTATACAAGTTCGCAACAAAGGCTCTGCCCATGGCAGTATCCAAGGCTTGCGAAAAGGCGGGTATCACTCCCGAGGAGCTTGATGCGATAGTACCCCATCAGGCAAATGTGCGCATCATAGAGACTGCCGCTAAGAATCTCGGTGTATCTATGGACAAGATGGTGGTATACATAGACCGCTATGGCAACACTTCTTCGGCTTCTATACCCATAGCTTTCTGCGATGCGGTAGCCGAGGGACGCATCAAGCGCGGCGACAAGATATGCTTCGTGGGCTTCGGCGGCGGTCTGACCTACGCAGGCATAATATTTGAGTACTGATGGGTTCAAGAATGATGCATTACGCTTTGGGAAAAGTGCTGGCTGACAGACTTGCTCCCAAAGACAGGGAGGGTTTCATACTGGGATGCATACTTCCCGATGCATTGCCTGCAAAGGTTAAGCAGGAGAGAAATTCCCATTTTATTACGGTATTTGATGATGGAAAGTACAAGTGGTTCGACAGCCTGGCTTTTTATGAAAAGTATGCTGATGAACTTAAGACAGATGCCATATATCTTGGATACTATTTCCATCTGATATCGGACAATATTTTCAGGCAGACGTTCTACATCGACATGGGGCTGATAACCCGCCGCGGTGAGAAAAGTCTGTTTGAGGAGTTCTATAATGACTACAATCTGCTGAACCCGCAGATAACGGCGGGATTTGGGCTTGAAAAAAACATAGCTGTTCCCGAAAGGCTTTTTGAGACAAAGCTGTACAAGGATTACGGCTTTGAACCCGAAAACCTGATAAACGATCTGTACGCGGATATGGATATGCATATCGAGGGTACGCTTCGACATTTCAGCATGGATATAGTGCGCGGATTTGTTGACAAAAGCGCAGACCTCTGCATAAGGGAACTTGAAGCCCTTACGAACGGCAGAGGACACGTATACGATAAATACGAAATGGCGATAGAGAACCATTATTCGGATAAAAAATAAGGAGAGCGGCTTAATGAAGAAAGGCATACTCTTTGACCTTGACGGTACACTGTGGGATTCTTCCGAACAGGTAGTGCGTTCATGGAACAAGTGCATACGCGAAAAGGCAGGCAGAAGCGAACAGATAACATCCGAGTTCATGCGGTCACAGTGCATGGGAAAGACACTGCCCGAGATAGCGGCGCTCATATTCCCCGATATGGATGAAGCCGAGAGATTACGGATACTGAAAATGTGTTCCGAAGACGAACTTGATTATCTGAACAGTCTGACAGATGGTCTGCCTACCCTTTATCCCGATGAATGTGAAATAATCAAGGCACTTGCAAAGGAATATACCCTTGGTATAGTAAGCAACTGTCAGTCGGGGTATATCGAGGTATACCTTTCGCAGATAGGTTTTGCAGAATGTTTTGCTGATATCGAATGCGAGGGCAACACAGGTCTTTCAAAGGGCAGGAATATCCGCCTTGTGATGGAAAGACAGGGCATAGAAGAATGTGTGTATGTAGGCGATACTCAGGGCGATGCAAATGCCGCAAAGGAAGCGGGTATCCCGTTTATACACGCGGCTTACGGCTTCGGCAAAGCTGACAGCTGTGCCGCGGTGCTTGATGATATAAGAAAACTCCCCGAGATCGTTAAGACTTTATTATAAAGCAGGGAAAGATATTATGGATACTTTGCTTGAAAAACTGGAGAGCCTTGTGGGCTCGGACGATTTTGAGTATGACTCGGAAGATATAATATCCGAGATGGAAGCAGAGGGAGCGGGCTTTGAGACAATAGATGCTCTGCTGGGTATCATGGAACGTCATCCGCTGGATGATTTTGGTATGCCGGGGGCTATGGTGCATTTTATAGAACGTTTTTATCCCGAATTTCTTCCGCTGCTGATAGCTTCAGTAAAGCGTGCGCCGTCACTGCACACCGTATGGATGCTCAACAGGTGCATAAACGGGGCAAAGGACAAAAGCGAACTGCTCTCCGTACTTGAAAGCGTTATAAACAACGAAAATGCCGACGTCGCCGTGAGGGACAAGGCAAAGGAATTTTTTGAATATCAGTCGGGCAGCGCGAACTGACCCGAAATCAAATAAAAAGAGAGGTAAGCACAATGACTACCACAAAAACAAGGATAACCGAGCTTCTCGGTGTAAAGTACCCAATACTTCAGGGCGGCATGGCATGGATAGCTGAGCATACTCTTGCCAGTGCTGTGACAAACGCAGGCGGCGCGGGAATAATCGCGGGCGGTTCTGCACCGATAGACTATCTGCGTGAGCAGATAAGGCTTACAAAGGAAGCTGTAGGCGACAAGCCTTTCGGTGTGAATATCATGCTGATGAGCCCTAATGCGGAAGACCTTGCAAAGCTTGTCATCGAAGAGGGCGTGCCCTTTGTAACAACAGGTGCGGGCAATCCCGGAAAGTTCATGGAGGGCTGGAAAAATGCAGGCATAAAGGTAATACCTGTTGTACCCAGCGTTGCCCTTGCAAAGAGAATGGAAAGAAGCGGTGCGGATGCAGTTATCGCTGAGGGTACCGAATCAGGCGGACACATTGGCGAGAACACTACCATGTGCCTTGTGCCTCAGGTAGTTGATGCTGTTGAGATACCTGTTATCGCGGCAGGCGGCATAGCTGACGGCAGAGGTATCTGCGCAGGCTTTATGCTGGGCGCTGAGGGCGTACAGGTCGGCACACGTTTTCTGGCGGCTGAGGAGTGTCAGATACACCCGACTTACAAGGAGCTGGTCATCAAGGCAAAGGACACAGACAGCGTAGTTACGGGACGTACTACAGGTCACCCCTGCAGAAACGTAAAGACCAAGTTCCTCAAACAGCTAGCTAAGCGTGAGATGGAGGGCGGTATCGACCCCGACGAGTTCGAGAAGATAACCCTCGGTGCGCTGAGAAAGGCAGTTCAGGACGGCAATCTGGACGAGGGTTCGTTCCTGTGCGGCGCTATCGCGGGTATGGTCAACGAAGTTAAGCCTGCAAAGGATATAATCGAGGAAATGTTTGCACAGGCAGAGGATTTGTTTGCAAAGTGAAATTTTTTGACAAGAACAAAAATGATGAAAAAATGATTTTCTCAAGGTGTCCCGTATGCGGTGAAGAGTTGTTTGCGGGAAAGATGGAGGTCGAAACAAACCGCCTTTTCACATCAATTCCTGTATGGTGGTATAACGATGAAAAGCTCAGAATGATCCCAGAAAACCCTATGAATCTCCCGTCTTCCGAACGTAAACTACACACTAATTTTAAGGGAGCATTCCGTTCACCGATACCAGCAGGATACTGCGAAAATTGTAATAAACTCTTTGCAGCGATCGATGTAAAGGATACGTTATAAAAATTTAGATGACCCGATCTTGAAACTATAAAAACGGAGGAAAATAAAATGGCAACAGCATTTATAACCGGTTCGGCAAGAGGTATCGGTGCGGCTATCGCGCTGAGACTTGCCAAGGACGGATTTGATATAGCTCTCAATGATATCAGCGAGGCTATGTTCGAGGACAACGACATAATGGAAAAGATAGCGGCTGAGGGCGTTAAGGTACAGAAGTTCATATGCGATGTATCAAACTATGCTCAGGCTGAGGAAACTGTAAAGGCTATCAAGGTTGAATTCGGAACAATAGATGTTCTGGTAAACAATGCGGGTATCACCCGCGACGGTCTGATGGCGAGAATGAGCGAGGAGCAGTACGATATGGTCGTTGCTGTAAACCAGAAGAGCGTATTCAATATGTCTAAGTTCGTGGGTAACGTGATGATGAGACAGAAGTCGGGCAGGATAATCAATCTGGCTTCCGTGGCAGGCGTTTACGGCAATCCCGGACAGATAAACTATTCGGCTACAAAGGCGGCTATCATCGGCATGACCAAGACTGTTGCCAAGGAGCTGGGTTCCCGCGGCATCACCTGCAATGCGGTTGCTCCCGGATTTATAAAGACACCTATGACAGACAAGCTGACTGATGACCAGAAGAATGCTATGCTCGGACAGATAGCTATGAAGCGTTTCGGCGAGGTAGAGGATATCGCAGGCGTGGTATCTTTCCTGGCTTCCAAGGATGCGGCATATGTTACGGGTCAGGTCATCGAGATAAGCGGCGGCATAATGATGTAAGGACATAAAGCGAGGAGTGTTTCAATTGAGCAGAAGAGTAGTTATAACGGGTATGGGTACTGTAAACCCTCTCGGTAAGAATGTAGATGAATTCTGGGAGAATATTAAGGCGAACAAGGTAGGTCTCAGCTATGTAGACCAGTTCGACGCAAGCGATTTTCCCGTTAAGATAGTCGGTGCGGTAAAGGATTTTGACCCATCGGCTTACATAGACAAGAAGGAAGCACGCAGAATGGACAGATTCACACAGTTCGCGCTGTATGCTTCTAAGCAGGCACTGGAAAATGCGGGTTCCGATCTGAAGGATCTTGATCCTTACCGTGTGGGCGTTATCATCGGTGTAGGTATCGGCGGACTTAACATGACCGAGGCTGAGGTCACAAAGTTCAACGAGAAGCCCGACAAGGTATCGGTATTCTTCATACCTATGATGATAGGCAATATGGCGGCAGGTACTGTTGCTATGAAGACAGGCTTCAAGGGTGACAACTACTGTACCACCACAGCCTGTGCATCTGCTACCCACGCTATCGGCGAAGCTTTCCGCAAGATAAAGGACGGCTATCTGGATGCCTGCATATGCGGCGGTTCAGAGGCTTGTATCTCCAGATTCTCACTAAGCGGTTTCAACAACATGAAGGCACTTTCACAGGCTACCGAGCTTGATAAGGCTTCAACACCTTTCGATGCCAACAGACAGGGCTTCGTTCTCGGTGAGGGCGCAGGTATGCTGGTTCTGGAAGAGTATGAGCACGCAAAGGCAAGAGGTGCAAATATAATCGCTGAGATAGCTGGCTACGGCGCATCGGGCGATGCTTACCACATGACAAGCCCTTCTCCCGAGGGTGATGCGGCGGCTCACGCAATGAAGATGGCATACACAGAAGCAGGTCTTGCTCCCGAGGACGTTTCTTACATCAACGCTCACGGCACTTCCACAGGTCTTAACGACAAGTACGAGACCAAGGCAGTAAAGCTGGCGCTGGGTGAGGACGCTGCAAGAAAGACAGTTATAAACTCTACAAAGTCCATGATAGGACATCTGCTGGGTGCGGCAGGCGGCGTTGAGGCTATAATCACAGCACTGTCAGTAAAGAACGACTTCGTTCACAAGACAGTCGGCTACACCACACCAGACCCCGAGTGCGACCTTGATTATGTTACAGAGGGCAACCGCGAGATGACCGTGAAAGCAGCACTTTCCAACTCGCTGGGCTTCGGCGGACACAACGCTACCATCTGCATAAAGAAATGCGATTGATTACAGGAGGAGAATTCACCTATGAGTGAAAAGATATACGGTCAGTTTGACCTTGAAACCATTGAGAAACTCGCTGATATAATAAATGCCAAGGAGCTTTCCGAGCTGACTATAACAGACGGCGACAAGACTATAACATTAAAGGGCAAGAGGAATATCCCCGCACCTGCCCCCATGCCTATGATGCCCCCTATGGGTGCGCCCGCAGGTATGCCTGCACCGATGGGCGGTGAAGCTCCCGCTCCTGCTGCTGCGGCAGTAAGCGGTACAAAGGTAACTGCACCTATCGTTGGCACATTCTATGCTGCACCCTCACCTGACAGCAAGCCTTTTGTAAAGGTGGGCGACAGGATAAAGAAGGGCGATGTTATATTCATTATCGAATCCATGAAGGTAATGAGCGAAGTACCCAGCGAATTCGACGGCGTAGTAAAAGAGATCTGCGTAAACAACGGCGATGCTGTTGAGTTCGGACAGACTGTGATGGTGCTGGAGTAATGCAGGTTTCCTGAAAGGGACAGGCTTTGTGATAGTCGGAGGTGACGTTATGCATCAGAATGAACTTCACCCAAGGCGCAATTTCATGTTTTTCTGTTTCAGCGTACATATCGTGGGAGCTGTGATCCCCATATTATTTAACATACTCGATGATGAATTGCCAAGTGATATTATATGGATTATTTATTATCTCGGGGTGCCACTGCTGTTGATGCCTGTAAGCTATCTGATACTCTATGATAGTTTCATGGGCGAAAAAGACAGAGCGGTGGGCAAGCATTTCAAGGAGATAGGTATATGGCTGGCGTTTGTTTTCCCCGTAAGCTATATAATTTATAACATTCTTGACTCTGTTTATGTATACGAGCTTACGGATCAAACTTCTGTGGAAGGACCATATGAGATATATGTCATAGTATGCACACTGAGCTTTATTTTCGTGACACCACTTTTTAAGCTCGGACGAATGATAGCAATATCGGTCAAAAAGGCAAGTATGAATGATATGTACGATTATTACACTGAAAACAGGAACACATATAACGGAGGATAATTGAATGGCAGTTCTTATGAGCAAAGAACTGATGTAAGTGGTGACAGGGAATGAAAAAATTTGCGATACTTCTTCTTTTCTCTGCGCTGGCAAATACGTTGGGTGAACTGATACTATATTGTTTTGTTATACAGATGCACGCTTCTATAAACGGGCTGTTTGTACATTGTCTGTTCGGCGTGATAGCAGGAATTATGATGTACAGTATCTTTTCACCGATCATAAAGCGTATGGATTATAAGAAACACAACGCCAAAGAGATATATGGCTCGTATATCGGCGGTCTCTTGATAGGTAGCTTTGCAGCGCGGACTATAAGCGAAAACTTTAAGATGAATTTATTCAGCAGTGATCACCATTATTTGGAGTATGAGTGGTTTTCTGCCTTGATCGATATGCTTATTGACAAAGCGTACGCATGGATGATACCATATGTATTTCATATAGGATATTTGGGCATAGCTGTCTTTCTTCTGGAAAGACTGATCAAAAACCTTGAATCGGACCGTGAAAAAGAAGCAGAGATCAGAAACAAAAAAGAAGTAAGAAATTTTACTGACGACCTTAAAAAGGCAAGTAAAGGAAAGCTCTCTATGCCTCACGGCACGATAAAAAAGGACGTGGTAAAACAGCCTTACGATTCTCTCGGCAGTATACCGTCTGTTTTCCAAGATGAGGCGCACCACGGCAATAGAACACCGCAGCCCGCCGATCTGGATATCTCTGAACAGAATATGGAGATCATAGATCTTAATTCTCTTTTCGACAGCAGTGCTGTAAAACATAATACAACGGAGGGATAGATATCCGTGGCACTTATACTTAAAACTCCGCCAACAGATAAGCATAAAACTGAAGAGATCGGATTCTATCTTCTGCCTGATGGAAAGGTCAAACAATATAAAAAGGTTACCCGGAGTGGAAAGGATAAACAATATGAAAAGGATACCCAAGACGTAAATGTTTACAAAGTATTCTTTGTTATATGTTCTATTCTGACCAATGTATCTGTATTTGTGGTATTAACATCGATCGTTTTAAATAGATTGACCGAATCTGAAGTTTATTTGTTACAGGCTTTCCTGGTGGTGGCAGCAGCGGTCGCGGCGCTTACAAATATATTTTTTATAGAAGATAAAAACAAAGATGCAAAGCTGGATATTAAAGTTTTATGGCGAATGCTGAGAAAGATAGATATTATGACGACATTCTTATTCACGATGATCGTCTTAGTCGGAACGAGCATCTTAGACGATATGAGTCGGGACGAGAGTGTGATCTTGGGTTTTATGTCAATGATCATACTGATCTTTGCGTTCTTTATCATGGGCATATTTATCATTATTTCCATTCCTGTAAGGCTTCTGCTGTTTTATTTGCCTATGTTATTTTTTACGGCATTGTTCAGAGGTCTGACAGGGCACGGTAATACAGCTGTAAGCGAGTATTTTGGCAATGAAATACAAGAACAGCTGAAAGTCACAACGGACGGCAACAGATCACCACAGCCCGTCAAACAGGATATGGAGGTCGTAGACCTCGACTCGCTTTTCGACGGCGTCACTGTAAAACATGAAACAACAAATAATAAAACGGAGGAATAGATATGGCAGTTCTTATGAACAAAGAACAGATAATGGAAATTATCCCTCACCGCGATCCTTTCCTGCTCATCGATGAGATAAATGAGCTGGAGATCGGCAAGAGGGTCAAGGCTACAAAGTACATAAAGGCAGATGATTTCTGGTTCAAGGGTCATTTCCCCGAGTACCCTGTTACTCCCGGCGTGCTGATGGTAGAGATGTGCGCTCAGGCGGGTGCGGTGGCTCTGCTGGCACTTCCCGAAAACAAGGGCAAGATCGGATTCTTCGGCGGTATCAACGACTGCAAGTTCCGTCAGCAGGTAGTACCCGGTGATACTCTGGAGATCGAAGTTGAGATAATCAAGGTCAAGGGACCTATCGGCGTGGGCAAGGCGCTGGCTACCGTGGGCGGCAAGAAGGCTGTTTCATGCGAGATAACCTTTGCAATAAAGTAAGCGGGAGCTTAAAAGGAGCAAGCTATGTTTAAAAAGATCCTAATTGCCAACCGCGGCGAGATCGCGGTGCGCGTTATTCGTGCTGCCCGTGAGCTGGGCATAAAGACTGTTGCAGTCTATTCCACCGCGGATAAAAATGCTCTGCACGCTATGCTGGCTGACGAAGCTGTATGCATTGGCGGTCCCCAGAGCAAGGACAGCTATCTTAATGTACGGGCTATAATCTCTGCCTGCGAGATAACAGGGGCTGAGGCTATACACCCCGGCTTCGGATTTTTGTCCGAAAATGCGGCATTTGCACGTATGTGCGAAAAGTGCGGCATAGTATTCATCGGACCTCGTGCCACTTCCATCGAGATGCTGGGCGACAAGGCTCAGGCTAAGGAAACGATGAAAGAGAACGATGTTCCCGTAATAATGGGCAGTGACGGCGCGATATCAAATATCCATGCTGCAAAGACCCTTTCACGCGACCTTGGCTACCCCGTGCTTGTAAAGGCATCGGCTGGCGGCGGCGGACGCGGTATAAGAATAGTCCGCAGTGAGGAAGAACTTGAACCTCAGATGAAAGCCGCAAGGCAGGAAGCTCTTGCCTGCTTCGGAAATGACGAGGTATACATAGAGAAGTTCATCGAGAACCCAAAGCATATCGAGATACAGATACTGGCTGACGATTACGGCGATGTGATATATCTCGGAGAGAGAGACTGCTCGATGCAGAGAAGGAACCAGAAGGTGCTGGAAGAAGCGCCCTCACCTGCGCCTTTCATGACACAGGAGCTCCGCGAAAAGATGGGCAAGGCGGCTGTTACCGCGGCGAGAGTATGCGGATACAGAAATGCTGGTACTATCGAATTTCTGGTGGACAAGGACGGAAATTTCTACTTTATGGAAATGAACACCCGTATACAGGTGGAGCACCCCATCACTGAGGCTGTTACAGGCATCGACCTTGTTAAGCAGCAGCTGCTGATAGCTTCGGGCGAAAGACTTTCCATCAAGCAGGAGGACGTAAAGCTTACAGGTCACGCTATCGAGTGCCGTATAAATGCTGAAGACCCCACCAAGGATTTCAGACCTTCTCCCGGAAAGATAAACTCCATGTTCATCCCAGGAGGATTTGGTGTGAGAGTGGATACAGCGGCATATGTGGGCTACGAGATACCGCCTTATTACGATTCTATGATAGGCAAGCTGATAGTTCACGGCAAGGACAGAGAAGAAGCTATCGCAAAGATGAACTGGGCTCTGGCAGAGTTCATAGTTGACGGTGTTTCCACCAATGTGGATTTCCAGCTGAAACTTATACGCCGCCCCGAATTCATCGCGGGCGATTATGACAACGGTTTTCTTAACCGCACAGACATCTTAGCCGATGAAAGAGGTGAAGGCTGATGCAGTTTGAGGACTTTTTCGCAGTTGTAAGAGAACGTCTTGGCAGTGACAAAGGCGAGGACAGTTCTTCAAGGAAAAAGACTGATATCCCCACAGGACTGCTTTTTAAGTGTCCGCGATGCAGGAACGTGACGTTTATTGAGGAATTCAATCAGAACGGCAAGGTCTGTCCAAACTGCAATTACCATTCAAGGCTGACAGCCAAGGAAAGGCTCAAAATAACTGTTGACGACGGTAGTTTCCGTGAGTTTGACAGAAAGATGATATCTAAAAACCCGATAAATTTCCCGGGGTATGACAACAAGCAGAAGGAGCTTCGTGAAAAGACGGGGCTTACCGATGCAGTACTCACGGGCAGGGCTAAGATACGCGGTGAGGACATCGTCATCATCGTTATGGATTCAAACTACATGATGGCTTCCATGGGCAGTGTTGTAGGCGAGAGGATAACCCGCGCCATTGAGTACGCTACTGCTCACAAACTGCCTGTTATCGCCTTTACGGCTTCCGGCGGTGCAAGAATGCAGGAGGGTATAGTATCCCTTATGCAGATGGCTAAGACATCCGGCGCTGTGGCAAGGCACAATGAGGCTGGCGGGCTGTATATCTCCGTTATGACCGACCCCACCACAGGCGGTGTTACCGCAAGCTTTGCTTCGCTGGGCGATATCATAATCGCTGAGCCCAAGGTGCTTATCGGTTTTGCGGGCAGACGTGTCATTGAGGGCACTATCAAGCAGAAGCTCCCTGATGATTTCCAGTCGGCGGAATTTATGCTGGATAACGGCTTTGTTGACATGATAGTTGAGCGCAGCAAGATGAGGAGAGTACTTGCTCATCTGATAAAGCTTCACAAAACTCCCGAGGTAAAGGAGGTCGCTGAAAATGAATGAACAGCTTTCGGCAAGCCGCAGGCTTGATATGATCAGGCACAAGGGCAGACCTACCGCCCTCGATTACATACCGATGATATTCGATGAGTTCTTTGAGATGCACGGCGACAGGCTGTGCGGCGATGACAGGGCTATTATCGGCGGTGTGGCTTCTTTTGGGGGCACACCTGTAACTGTCATAGCCGAGGTCAAGGGTCGCGACCTTGAAGAAAATCAGGAGTGCAACTTCGGTATGCCCCATCCCGAGGGCTACCGCAAGGCATTAAGGCTGGCACGTCAGGCTGAAAAGTTCCACAGACCTGTTATATGCCTTGTTGACACCCCCGGTGCATATCCCGGTGTTGAGGCTGAAAAGAGAGGTCAGGGCGAGGCTATAGCCCGCAACATAATGGAGTTCATGACCCTGAAGACCCCTGTTATATCCATAATACTTGGTGAAGGCGGTTCGGGCGGTGCTTTGGCACTGGCTGTATGCGATGAACTGGCTATGCTTGAAAACGCTTTGTACTCTGTGATATCCCCAAAGGGCTTTGCAAGTATCCTCTGGAAAGACGCTTCCCGCGAGCGTGAAGCCTGCGATATCATGAAGATAACAGCGGAGGATCTTGTAAGATTAAAGGTGTGCGATCACATCATTCCCGAGGCTGACGGAGGGGCGCATAATGACCCTACTCAGACCGCGGAAAACATTTCGGCTTTTATTTCGGAAAGTCTTCAAAATTTACAAAGAAAATTTCAAAAAGGGCTTGACGAAATGATAAATAGTCGCTATAATAAGTTTAGGGTTGTCGGAGACTTTGAAGAGTTTCCGCATTCTGATACCACGCAGGGCGAATGCTTTGCTGAGAATTCCAGTAATGTATAGAATGGAGGGAAATGAACATGGTATTTGACAAGATTCGTGAGATCATTGTTGAGCAGCTCGACGTTGACGAGGATAAGGTAACAACAGACGCTTCTATCACTGAAGATCTGGGTGCTGACTCTCTGGACGTTGTTGATCTGGTCATGAATATTGAAGAGAGCTTTGATCTTGAGATCCCCGATGAGGAAGTTGAGAACATCAAGACTGTTGGTGATATCGTTAAGTTCATCGAGGCTAAGACCGAGGAGTAATTTCCGGAATTTTTAAAAGTCCGCATATGCGGGCTTTTTTATTTTGTCTTTGTTTTATCGAGGTAATATTTAGCCCCGAAGTGATCTGCGGGTCGCTTCGGGGCGTTGTATTATATGGTTATCTTTAGCACATCACTTCATAGTTAATTCTTTCCCTGCATGCGGTGGGGGGAAGGAATTGTGATGGGGCAGTTTGGCTTTGAATCAAAACAAATGTTCCACGTGGAACATTTTTGTTTGAGCTTTGGCAAGGGGTGCCCCTTGTTCCTCGGGGCGAGAAATCAACTAACAGCGACTGTGTTGGCTGTGGTATATCGCCGTTGATTTCTGGTACGGCAATAATTTTACGGACGTAGTTTAAGCGTATGCATACGGTCGCATCGTTTGGAATGCCAGCGTATACTTTGGTATTCGCTGGTATGCGAGCTTTCGCCCCTCGTTCCTCGGGTCGAGCCGTCAAAGACGCTATCGCTGTTTGACGGCGGTCGCGGCAATAATATCCGCAGATAGAAAGAGCGTGGACGTTTGATTGTCCACGCTCAAGATTTTGATATTGCCGCGCCCTCTTGGTCGTGAGTTCGCTTTTCTCTTATTGTTCGCTGTGCATTTTGGTTTCTTGCCTTGGTGATTGAGGGCTCTGCCAACAGTCAGCTTTGCTGACTGTGCAAACATCCTCGCAAGCTTTTCGCGAAAAGCTTGAGCAAAAGCTCCCCTCCTTGGCACTGTGCGCAAGATCGTGTTTAGTCCTCGGATTTATTTTTCTCCTTAGCTTTCTTTGACTTATTCTTAGCGGCTTTTTCTTCCTCTTTCTTTATCTCCGTAGCCATTGTCATAAGATCGGGAAGCTTATCGCGGGTTATGGTGAGGTTATTGTTATACATGGTGATAAGGTCTTTTTCGGTGTTGAATTCTTCTGAAAGACCGCCTTCCTCGTTTACCATACAGCTTCCGCCCCACTGTCCGATATACGCCCACATAGCGTGTTCATCGGCAAGATTTTGTATAAGTGGCATACGGTCGCATTCGCTCATAGCTATTGGCTTGCCGCCGGCTACGTTCTGAAGATATAGCAGTGCATTCACCTGACCGCTCTTATCGCTGCCGTATACGTCCGCTGAGAGGACATCGCAGTAATCTCCGCCAACATACCAGTTGACGTTCTGTGCCGACCACACCCATACCAGGTTATGCAGACCATGGTAACCTGTCATGCGGGCATACATCGTCTGCCAGAGCCATATATAGGAATCAGCATCCTTTCCCCACCAGTACAGACCGTTGGAAGCTTCCTGCAAAGGTCGCCACAGCACGGGCACACCGTCATCGCGGAGTTTTATCAGCTGTTCGGACACCTTATCTATATCGGTGATTATCTTAAGACATTCATCGGATATAGTGCCTTCCTCAGCCATTTCTGCAAGGGTATCGGGGTCAAGGAGGGCTATATTCTCATCTGTGACTGCCTTGGATATATCGAATTTTGCATTCTCGGCATATACGCTCTCGCTGTCATCGGGCTTGTTTGGTGAAGTCCAGTTCCACATATATCCTACAATACCGCCGTCTTTATGCCATGTGAGGGCTTCTGCGATCTCAGCGGAGGACTGATCGGCGTGCTTGGCGCCAGTGATGTACATCATGTCACCAAGGCGGATAGCGGGGTATTTGCCTGTAACTTTATGTATCAGTTCGCTTTCGTAATTGGTGCCTGCAGTATCGTTCTGGGCGAGGAGCACCCTTGTGCCGTAGTTATTGCAGATAAGCCTGTACAGCGCCTTTGCGTTGTACTCGGCTTCCTTATCGGAAAGCACAGCACCTGTGGCATTAAGGCTGAGTTTGCTTATCTCATCGCTGGCGATGATCTTTATCTGGTCGATATCGATCAAGCCTGTTTCGGGGATAAACGCCGCCTTATGCTTGCCTTTTTTCAGCTTTACGTTTTTGAAGGAGATATTCTCGAATCTGCCCTCATTATCCTCGTTTACAACGGTGAACTCGCTGTACTTGCTGCCGTCAAGGCTGAATCCGCCGCTTGCGGCTTCGTCCGAACCAACTGTCAGTACTATATTATAGAACTGGTCTGTGGGGACATCAAATTCAAGCTCCCAGTCGCTTTCCTGAGAAATACCAGATACGTAGCCGCTGCCCTCATAGCCCTTGCGCTTGGAGGCTTCTGCGGCAGTGCCGCTCAGCTTGCCTTTTTCCGCCTGATAGGTCTTTTCGGACTTTTTGTATTTAAGCTCCGCCGCCTTTATCTTGACTTCCTTGAAGCTCTTGACTTCATCTTTGGTATCTTCCTCTTCGGGCACGGGGGTGACTACTTCTTCCGCGGTAGTCTCCTCATCGGTGATATCCTCGTCCGCCGTCAGAAGGTCTGCGGTCACGTCCTTGTTATCTTGAATCTCGTTGCCGCACGCCGCTAAGCAGCCTGACATCAGCACTGCCGCGATAACAGCTGATAAAAATCTCATCTTCATTTTACTGTTTACTTTCCTCTCTTGCTACATTCAGATATCGGGCAGCCATCCGCTGTCCTCATCCCAGGTCAGGTCCATATCATCAAGGTTTACGTGCCACTGGCAGCCTTGAAGATATCTTGTAAGCTCTGTCAGACATTCGAGCCAGTAACATAGTATATCATACACGATGTCGCTGCCTGCGGGCAGGGCTGTTGAGCCTTGCAGCACTGTATCTTCTGAGCAGAAATGACCATCATACAGGCAGAGATCCTCGTACTTTTCATCAAAGGGATACTGTGTGCAGTATCTGTCAACTATCGCACTGATCTCTGCCGTTTCTTCATCGCTCAGCCCATGGCCTCTTCTCGCTTCGTAATATATGGACACCGACATCGTTATTCACCTCTTTTATATTTTATCCGAACACTATCTCAAAACTTCTGCCAGCCTTAGTGCTTACATTTATACAGTCACCGCAGACAGTATGTTTTGTGCTTACGTTTTTGATATCACAGCCCTCGGGGAGGACTATGGTGCATTTGCCGTCCTGTATCGGGGTAATGGTGCATCTGGTGGGTCGGGAGTTCTGCCATTCGCAGTGCACCGTATAGCCGCCCCTTGCTCGAAGTCCCTTGAAACTGCCGTTTTTCCAGTCGGGGCTGAGTGCGGGAAGAAGCTGTATCTCGCCGTTATGGCTTTGCAGAAGTGCTTCGGCAATACCTGCCGCCGCACCGAAATTTCCGTCTATCTGGAAAGGCGGGTGCATATCGAATAGGTTGTCCGAAGTTGAATTTGCCAGCAGAGCCGCGATATTCTCCTTGACCTTTTCGCCGTCGCGGAGTCTTGCCCAGTGGTTGATTATCCAAGCCCTTGACCAGCCTGTGTGTCCGCCGCCGTGGGAAAGCCTGCGCTCGATGGTCGCCCTTGCGGCTTCTGCCAGCGCGGGGGTGTGTCTTACGGATATGATATCCGCAGGATACAGGGCGTAAAGCTGGCTGATATGCCTGTGTCCCGGCTCGGCTTCATCGTAGTCTACCGCCCACTCCATTATCTGCCCGTACTTGCCTATCTCGGGCTTTGGCAGTTTATCACGCATGGTGCGGAGCTTTTCACAGAAAGCTTTGTCTGTATCAAGTATCTCTCCCGCTTCGATAACAGCGGTGAAAAGCTGATAAATTATCTGGCTGTCCATGGAGGGACCTATACATACCGAGCCTTTAGCGCCGCTTGCGGTGATATAGGTGTTTTCGGGAGAAACCGATGGGGCGGTTACAAGTCTGCCGCTGCCGTCGTCTATCAGGAAATCCACAAAGAACTTTGCGGCTTCTTTCATGGTATCGTATTTCTGTGCAAGGAAGTCCTTATCCCGCGTGAAAAGCCAGTGCTCCCAGATATGGGTACACAGCCATGCTGCGCCTGTCACCCACTGAGTACCGGGTATCCAGCGATCCTGGGGTGCGGTATCGCCCCAGATATCGGTGTTGTGGTGGCAGACGAATCCGCCGCAGCCGTACATCTCGCGGGCGGTTTCCCTGCCATGGGGCCGCATACGCTCGATATGGTCGAACAGGGGCATATGAAGTTCCCCGAGACCGCAGGGTTCAGCGCACCAGTAATTCATTTCGGTGTTGATATTCACCGTGAACTTGCTGCCCCATGCAGGCCACATATCCTTGTTCCATATACCTTGCAGGTTCAGTGGGAGCGTGCCCTCGCGGCTGCCCGATATCATCAGGTATCTGCCGAAATCGAAGTACAGCGAAACAAGTCCGTTATCGACCTTGCCAGCCTTTACAGCGGCAAGCCTTTCATCGGTAGGCAGAGTGTTGTCGGCAGTATCTTCAAAGGTCACAGAAGCTCTGTCAAAAAAGCTTCGGTAATCCTCGGTATGTTCTTGCAGAAGTTCATCGAATGTCTTTTCAGCAGCGGTGATAACATCAAGCTCGGCTGCCTTTTTGTAGTCTGTCACACGGAAATCGGTCTGTGCGCCGAGTAGTATTGTCACGCGGTCGCAATCCTCGGTGACGATACTGCTGCCCCATCTGCGGACTGTACCGCCCTCGCCTTTAACTCGTACATAAGCGGCAAAACGTATGCCGTCCTCAGAACCGCTTCCGCCGTAGTAGAGGATATCCGTGTCATTCACAGGGGTGTTGTCATCGAAATAATCATCCCGCCCGCCTATACCGACCTTTACCGATACAGAGGCAGGCTTGTCGGCTTCGATGCACACCGCCATGACCTGTGCAGGCTCGGAGCATATCACGCGTCTTGTGAAATTCGTGCCGTTTAGGGAATAGCGTGTCTCGCAGACAGCATTTTCGAGGTCGAGGGAGCGGCTGATGTATTGGCAGGTGCCCTCTTTATAATGGTATATAGTGAGGTCGCCAAGGGGCATATAATGCCGCTGGCTTTCGGGAGTGCCGCAGAAAGCTTCGTCAACTATCTTTTCGGCTTCTGCTATCCTGTCTTCACGGAGAAGCTGTCTCACCTTTTCGAGATTCGGGAGAGCGGAGGCGTTATCGCGCTTGCGGTATCCTCCGGACCATATCGAGTCCTCGTTGAGCTGTATAGTCTCGCAAACAGGCTTGCCGAAGCACATACCGCCTATCCTGCCGTTGCCCACAAGCAGAGCAACATTCCAGTCCTCTGCGGGGGTCTTGAACCATATCTTTTTGTTGACCATAAGCTCACCGCCATTCCTTTGAAAAGACATATATATAAACATTATAGCATATCCGCCCGCAAAAGTAAAGACGCATGGGGGAATTTCTCTGCC
Organism: Hominimerdicola alba; assembly: GCF_900109655.1. Taxonomy (GTDB): domain Bacteria; phylum Bacillota; class Clostridia; order Oscillospirales; family Ruminococcaceae; genus Hominimerdicola; species Hominimerdicola alba_B. The sequence goes on along the minus strand of NZ_FOAT01000003.1, from coordinate 322,304 downwards.
TTGCATGGTGGCAGAGCCTTATCAGGCTTTGTTAAGAGGGCTATCGGGTTACTGAAATGTCATTGAAGTGCGGTTGTATATTATTACAAAAGGGGTGTCAAAATGCCGCCTTTTTACCGCGGAAAAGATGGTAAAAAAATCGGCTCGTAAAAGGTCGAAAATGCTGATTTTTCGGGCATTTTTTCTTTTGAACAATCGTTAAAACATATAATCAAGTACAAGAAATATCCGAAAATACGGCGATTTTGTTGTGCATAGCCTACAAAATTTAAGGTTAATCATAGCTCTGAAGTGTTTACAAAATGGAAAACCAATGTAACCTTCTTGTAATCTTTGGTGAAATGTGTTATTATAGTCATCGTGAACAAAAGAGAGAGATTAATAACCTCAGATAAATGAGAAAGGATTATAATATGACTAAAATTAAGATCGCAGCTGTTATCGTTTGTATGGTAGCTACAGGAGCTTTCGCAGGATTTACATATCAGGCGGCAAACAATAACGGCAGCGCAGATGAAAATGTAACTGTTAAGACATTCTCCGAGCTGACCACAGATGACGAGACTACCTCCGATGAGACTGTGACCGATGAAGAGACCACTTCTGATGAAACAACAGCTGAGGAAGACATCACTGTTGTGACAACAGCAGTTACCACTAAGAAGGCTGATAAGAAGACCGAGAAGGCTTCCAAGAAAACTACCAAGACCTCTGCTGAAGAGAAGAAGGTAGAAAAGAAGGCAGCATCTGCACCCGCAGTTACTACCGCTCCCGTTGTTGAGGAAGTTCCCGAGACAGTTACTGAGCAGTATTACGAAGAACCCGTTTACGAGGAAGTTCCCGTTTATGAGGAGCCCGAGTACGTTGAGAGTGAGCCTGTTTATGAGGAACAGCCTGAGGAGACTTCTTCCGAAGAGCCTGCACCCGCTGAAGATACTCAGGAAGAGGAGCAGGACAACGACAGAAAGATTCAGGTAACAGATGAAGAATACATCTGGTTGTGCAACGTTGTCGGCCATGAGTACGGCGCTAACTGGATAAGCGAGTACGAAAAGGCTAAGGTCGTTGAGGTAGTTATGAACCGTGTTAACGACCCCAGATTCCCCAATACCATATGGGGCGTACTTACTCAGCCCAACCAGTTCTCAGGTCTTGAGTGGACACTTTATCTGGGTACTTATTCTTATCAGGTAACACCTAGCGTTATGGCAGCTGTTGATATGTACCTTGAACACCCCGAGGATTTCAACCACGGTTATCTCGGTTTCTGGGGCGACGGCAGCATGAACCACTTCTATTCTATATAAGGTATAAATTTCCTGTTCTATATAAATTGGGAGAGACTGTTTCGGCAGTCTCTTTTTTATGCATAAAAATGCACTTCTGTCATTGGCTTAACAGAAGTGCATTGCTTTTTATTTTATTGTTATCCCGCTGACACACCTGACTTAACAGCGATCAAATGAATGTAATGAGAGTATGTCGGTTATCTTTTCCCCCGCCTGCGGCGGGGGAAAAGATAACGTCAACATAATATATTCCTGTTTTTCCGGCATTTTAAGTGGTGTTGTAAAGGGATAATCAGATTTTATTTTGAGTATCAGCGGTAGCTGCCGTGCTGAGCTTTAAATCGCTTTTTATCCTCGTACATCGCCTGGTCGGCGCGTTTGAACACAAGTTCAAATGTGTTGTCATCGGAGGCGAAATCCGCTATGCCGACTGCGGCTGAATAGCGCAGCCATGGGTCGAGGTCTTCGTTCTCGTAGGATTCGTTCAGGGCGTTTCTCAGACCTTCCACAAGGCTCTGCCTGTTTTCAAGATCCTGTCCTTGCAGTATCGCCACGAATTCATCACCGCCAATGCGGTAAACGGGGGAGTGCTTGAAGGTCTCACATATCAGGTGGCAGCAGCCTTTTATGTACATATCGCCAGACTTGTGACCGTATACATCGTTTATCTTTTTCAGGTCGTTCATATCCACCATAACGATGGCGAAATCGCACTGACCGCCGTGTATAGCCTCATTTATCTCCTTGACCTTCTTGGTATAGGCGGTCTTGCTGCCCACACCTGTGAGAGTATCACGGTAAGCTTCTTCACTTATCTGACCTATCTGGGCATCTTTTGTCTTGATGTCGTTTTCCGCCTGGCTGAGGTTGTGCATATATTTCAGGTTGTTCTTCATGAATGCTATGAACAGCTGATATATGACCTCGATCTCGTCACCTGTATTGATCTTGATATCTTCCATGATCCTGATATTTTCCTCTTGGTCGGATTCTTTTTCATAGGAGAACTTATCTGTGGCGGTCTTCATGCGGTCTATGGGACCTGTGATATTCTTTCGCATATACCATATATCAAGTACGGCTATTATTATCATTAAGATTATGAGAGCCAGCAACAGACCCAGAACAAACAGTATATCCTGCTTGTGCAGATCTTCCATTGAGAAATCTACGCATACATGGCAGCAGTACTCGCCTTTGCTGTTAAAAACAGGGCGCATATATGTCAGCATATAGCCGTCATCGGTATCACCTGTCAGTACCGGTATCTCCCTGCCTGCGCAGAGGTCGTCCATATACTCCACCACAGCGGGGTCGGGATCATAAAGCGTTCCCGGCGGGTCGGCATCAAGGCTGTAATCGCTGTCGAGGTCGAATATGACCTCGCCGCCCTCGGGTACAAAGTGATATATATACATATACATCACGTCGGGGTAGTTCTCTTTCAGCCGTATGAGGTCTTCGCGTATATCATTGTATTCTTCAAGTTCGAAGTTCTCTTCAAGATACAGAGGTATCTTATCCGCATCAAATGTATTCGCCATAAGCTGTGTGGCGCTTTTACCCATGTCGGTATATTCCTGGACGGTTCGTTTTTCAAACCTGAAATAGACCAGAACGATGACTGTAATGATTGCCAGAAGAAAGCTGGTGATGATCAGTATCGGTAATCGGATAGAAACTGAAAGACGTGTTTTAGTAAGTTTTGATGAGGTAGTTTCGGTATTGCTCATAGCAGATCACCTTCTTACATATGTACAGCGTTACTGAATTAAATATAAACAGGCAAAATATGCCAGTAATTTGTTGTGCATAATTTATTATATCACATATCGTCCAAAAAATCAATATAATATATAAATATTTTGGAGATAAAAATATATTAAACATTCTACGCTCATATATCGGCGTGTATACGGCGGCATCTTGAAAATATTATAGTTTTATTCTATTTTTTGCTTCTTTATTCAATTGACATTTTCGGTTAAGATGATATAATAGTAAAAATAACTTTTTCCGAAAGGAGAGATGCTATGGATAAGGAATATTTTGACAGCTCTGCGGCTAAGATAAAATATACGCCTTTCGGCATATTTGTGGATCAGGCGGGGTATACTCCCGAACGCAGAAAGATAGCGGTGATGCCCTTTGAAGCTGAGGATTTCACGGTGTGTGACGAGAATGGCGATACCGTATTTTCAGGCAAGACCGCATATTTCGGATATGATGAAGATTCGGGGGATACAGTGCGCACTGCTGATTTTTCCGAACTTAAAGCCGAGGGCATCTACCGTGTACACGCGGGTGGCAGGACTTCTGCGCTTTTCCGCATAGGCGGCGATGTTTATGACAAGCTGTTGTATGATACCTCGAAAGCCTACTACTATCTGCGGTGCGGATGCGAACTTGAACCAAAATATGCGGGCGCATACCATCACAAGCCATGCCATTGTTCGGCAGCATCGCTGTACGAAGACGGCAGTATCACGCTTGATGTCGCAGGTGGCTGGCATGATGCGGGAGACTATGGCAGATATGTTACTGCGGGGGCAGTGGCGGCGGCTCATCTGCTTTATGCTTACAAGCTTTTCCCGAACGCTTTTGACGGTCTTAAACTGGATATCCCTGATGGCGGTATGCCCGATATCCTCACAGAGATACGCTACGAGCTTGAATGGCTGCTGAAAATGCAGCGCGAGGACGGCGGGGTATATCACAAGGTCACCACCATGCAGCACGCGCCTTTCATCATGCCCGAAGATGATACCGTCCCGCTGGTGGTGTTCCCTGTGTCATCAATGGCGGTTGCGGACTTTGCGGCTGTTACAGCGCTGGCAAGCGGTATCTATAAAAAGTTCGACAAAAGTTTCGCGGAAGTACTGTACAAAGCGGCGAAAAAGTCTGTCGACTGGCTGGAAGCTCACCCTGAGTTTATCGGCTTTAGAAATCCCGAGGGCTGCAATACGGGCGGTTATTACGAGCGGGACGATAACTCCAACAGGTACTGGGCATATGCCGAGATGTACGCGCTGACCGGGGATACATTATATAAAGATAAGATATCGGCGCAGATGAGGAAGAATTTCTCGCTGACAGAATTCGGCTACGGCGAAGTTGGCGGACTGGGTTCGCTGGCTTATCTGCTGGCAGAGCATGACAGTTCGGATGAAACTGCGGATAAGCTGAAAAATGCCTTTGCAGATCATGCCGAGAAGCTTAAAAAGCTTTCGGATAAATGCGGCTACGGTCTGGCGCTTGACCGCATGGGCTATCACTGGGGCAGCAATATGGTAGTCATGAAGAACGGCATGGTTTTCGCGGTGAACTATCTGCTGAACGGTGATGAAGCCTCAAAGGAATATGCGGCAAATCAGCTGCATTATCTTATGGGCAAAAATGCTCTGGGCATCAGCTATGTATCGGGCACTGGGGAATTCCGTGTTAACGAACTGCATCTTCGCCCTGCCTTTGCTGACGGCATAGATGAATGTATTCCGGGCATGGTATCGGGCGGACCTAACAAGGGGCTGAACGACCCCTTTGCACAGGCGGCTATACCCTCGGATACTCCGCCGATGAAATGCTTTGCAGACCTCGCCGCAAGCTACTCTCTCAACGAGATAACCATATACTGGAACTCTCCTGCGGTGTTTGTGCTGGCGTTCCTGAAGTAAGATATAAAAATATAAGCCGTGCAGGTCGTTATGAACTTGCACGGCTTATAATTTGGTGCTTCGGCGTAAATGAAACCGCCCTCTCTGATTTTACAGAGAGGGCTATTATGGCTATTTTCAGCATATTATATTCAACACATCACTGATGTATCTCAGCCGATACCGAATCAAATTCCTCGGTTATCTCTTTTTCCGGGGCTGATGTAACGAGTGATACGATAACTATAGCGATAACAGCTGTCAGGAATGCGGGGAGCAGTTCATATATGGCGAAAATGCCACCGAGTTTTGCTATAACGAACTTCCAGAGGAAGACCATTACGCCGCCTGTGATCATACCTGCAACAGCACCTGCTTTGTTGGAACGCTTCCAGAAAAGTGCCGCAAGCATAACGGGTCCGAATGTTGCGCCGAAACCTGCCCATGCAAAGGATACCACACGGAATACAGAGCTGTTTTCGTTCCATGCAAGGATAACACCGAGAACTGCTATAACAAAAAGTACAGCTCTTGCAGTAAGCATGGACTTTTTCTCGTTCAGCTTTATATTGAATACACCTTTGAGGATATTCTCGGACATACTTGATGATGCCGCCAGCAGCTGAGAATCCGAAGTGGACATTGTACAAGCAAGTATACCCGCAAATACAAGACCTGCTACTATCGCAAGCAGGAGACCGTTCTCACTCATAAAAAGTGCGGTCTTTATGATGATCTTTTCTGAATCTTCAAGCTGTTCGATGACATTCTGTTTTGAAAGCAGATTGCCGATGAAGCCGATGAATATCGCAACTGCCATGGAGATGACTACCCATACAGATGCTATGCGGCGAGAGGTCTTGATTTTGTTTTTGTCCTCGATAGCCATGAATCTGAGGATAATATGTGGCATACCGAAGTAGCCGAGTCCCCACGCAAGTGTGGAAACAGTTGTCAGGAAACCGTAGGGGTCAGAACCGTTGGTCTCGGCATTGTGGATATTTGTCAGTGAGAGATAGCCCTCGATAGACTTTGCATTGTCTATAACTGCATCGATACCGCCTGCTTTTGAAATACCGAATACTATGATGCTGATAAGTGCAACTGTCATAACGATGGACTGTATCAGGTCGGTGAAACTTGCAGCAAGGAATCCGCCGAAGCAGGTATAGATTATGATAACTACCGCGCTGATTATCATGGCCAAATGATAATCCCAGCCGAATATTGTGGAAAACAGCTTGCCGCAAGCCGAGAATCCCGATGCTGTGTAGGGGACAAAGAATATCAGTATGATCAGTGCCGATATGCCCATGAGGACTTTGTTCTTATCGTGGTAGCGGTTTGAGAAGAAATCGGGGACAGTGATAGCACCCACCTTCTGGCTGTACACACGCAGACGCTTTGCCACGAAAAGCCAGTTGAGATAAGTACCTACTGCAAGACCGATAGCAGTCCAGCCCGCTTCGGCGCACCCACTGAGGTAGGCAACTCCGGGAAGTCCCATAAGCAGCCAGCTGCTCATATCCGATGCTTCAGCGCTCATTGCCGTAACAAAAGGACCAAGTTTTCTGCCGCCTAAGTAGAAGTCGCTTACGTTTTTGTTTTTTCTTGAGAAAAGAACACCTATCACGATCATCATGATGAGATATGCCACGATCGTTATTGGTATTACCATAAAAGTGGTTGGCATAGAAATACTCCTTTATATATAGATTTGTGTATATCACCAATACATTATACTATATTCATTGATATATGTCAACTATTAAACGCGATTTCATCTAAACATCGAAGGAGAACATCTGTCGCGATAACAGAAACCGCGTGAAAATGCAAAAGCACCGGCATCAAAGTGTCGGTGCTTTATGGTATTATTCTTCTGCGGAAGATTTTTTCTCAATGTATTTTCCGAACTCTGTGTCGTCCTTGCTGTTTTCGTATTTGCCTGAACCCATCAAAGATGACTGATGTATAATGTCGTCCTTGTCAAGGTACTGGACAAATTCATCGTTCCTGTGGAGAAATTCCTTTATATCACTCTGAAAGCCTATGATAAGCGTACCATAAAGACCATGCTCTTTCATCATATTGATGATATATTTGTCACCCATTGCTGTGCTGTCGCTCTTTGCGGTAATGCCTTCGGGGGAGGTTGCCTGGTGGAAATCTCTTTTTACTAACTTTTCCACATTCTCATCGGGATTATTGAGGGAGTATTCCGATGTCCGAGTTCAAGTCTCGGTGTGACCGCTGATAACCGAAAAGCCGTGCAGACGAACGCAGTCTGCACGGCTTTTTCTTTTGAAAATATATGTATTTTTCTGCTGAATATACCATTCACTCCGATTTACTGACAGTTCATTCCGATTCAATTGCTGATGCTGACCTTGTGTGCTATACTGCAAGTACAGTCAAACAACGAAATGAAAAAAATCCGGTAACGGCTGCGCAGCCAATTCGGACAATCAGTACGATCTGAAATAGTAAAAATCCGGATCTTGTCAACGGCATTTCAGTATGAATTAAAGTAATTTAAAATCGAAAGGAATTAAACAAAATGAAAAACACAACATTTACAAGCGCAAAGAAGAAGATCATCACAACTCTGACAGCAGCAAGCTGCGTTCTCTCAGTATCCGCTCCTGCACTGGGCAGCACAACAATAGGCAGTGCTATCTTTGGAAATTCGATAGTTGCAAGTGCGGCAACATACAGCACAAACTATAAGAGTCATTCAGAGCCAAGCCGTACTCTCTCAAATGGCAGTAGGGGCGATGATGTGAAGTGGCTTCAGTGTGCGATCAATGATCTTGTGGTTAATGGCGATAAAAACGGTTCTCGTCTTTCTACTTCTAAATTAGATGTTGATGGTGCTTTTGGTAATGCAACAAGGACAGCAGTTTTAGCATTCCAGAGAAAGTATGGTTTAGCAGTAGATGGTTATTTTGGTCCTGCTTCTCGTTCAAAGATGAAGTCAGTACTTCGCTCTGCAACAGTAACGCCTGTAAATGGACAGCTTTCTGCACATTTCCACTCAAGTGAGTTTGCCTGCAAGCGCTGCGGTGCGACCCACACTATCAGCCAGGATCTCATTAACAAGCTGGAATCACTTTATTCCAGACTGAATTGCTCAAAGATCATCGTAACCTCCGGTTATCGTGATCCTGATTGTTCCGTTGCAGTAGGCGGCTACAGAAATGATGCACATACTCTCGGTATTGCAGCAGATGTTATTTGCTACGACAAGAACGGTTATCAGATCTCTTCTGCAAGGGTTGCATGGGAAGCAGAGCAGATCGGCTTCACAGGCATCGGTATAATCGATAGCACTGCAATTCACCTTGATGTACGCACTACCAGCAACTATTCAAATGGTCACTGGTTCGGTGATGAAAGAAACGGAGATAACAATATTCCTACTTTCAAAAATTATAAACCCAGATGGTAAACACTCCATTAAAGTGTTTCAGTCAGTTGCAAAAGCCTATCCTTAAAACAAATACTCATATTGAAATAATGCCCCGAAGCGTTCAAAACACTTCGGGGCATTGTATTTTCTGTCTATCTCTTTATACGCTGTTAAATCAGGTGTGTCAGCGGAATAACCATATTATAGTTTTGGTTCAAAGAGATAAAAAGAATTTGTTTGAAGCTTAATTTGTGAATTTATTTTGCTACATGATATCGGATAAATATAACCCAAAAGAAAGCCGGATCAGACGATAGCATATCCGAAAAAAGCTTACCGCAGATCCTGCCTTGTAAGACAAGAACTGCGGTAAGCTTTTCGTATCATAAACTCTTTTTAAGCTATGTAATTGACATAACAACTAATTTATGATATAATGAATTGGATTATAATTTTAAAGTTTACTCTGTTTTTAAACAATTATAAAAACCAGCCCCAAAAATCAAACCAGTCCTGCATTATTTTTGCCTCCTTTTTTTGTTCTTTTTCTGTTTTTTTAGTTTTGTTGTTTCTCTTGTTTCGATGGTCTTATTATAATATACTTTTTGCAGTTACGATATATTTTTGGAGTAAATGGTATAAAATCAGGAGTAAAATGCATTGATCCATACTATGTGTGATTCTTAGAAAAAAATATCTGTATATAAAGAGAGGAGAACCATATGAAAATCGCGATTTGTGACGACCAGATGGTCATACACACCGAATTGAAAAAACATCTGGAGAGTTATGCACAGAAAAGAAATCTGATAATGATCTATAATGATTTTAACAACGGACTTGACCTTATCGGCAGTCAGAACGAGTATGACATTATATTTATGGATTATCAGATGGCAGAGATAGACGGTCTTGAGACTGCAAGGCAGATAAGAAAGAAAAATACCGAGACTGCCATTATATTCCTGACCAGCTTTCCCGATATTGTTTTTGATACCTTTGAAGTTAATGCATACAGGTTTTTAGTAAAGCCGATAGATGATGATAAGCTGGCGTCCGCACTTGATTCATATCTTGCAGATAATGACGAATCAAACTTCCTTCTTATAAAGACCGATGAAGAGAATAAAAAACTGAATATCAATGATATCATTTATATAGAAGCCGCAGATAAATACTGCAATATCAGGACAAATGAGGGTACTGTACTATATAAAAAGACTTTATCGGAAATTGAAAATATGCTTCCCGAGGATAAATTCTTCCGCTGTCACAGGACATATCTGGCAGGGTTCCGTCATATCGTTTCACATACATCTACAGATATCCTTTTTGATAATAAGGAAAGAGCACTTATAAGCAGATTGAAGCTCACTCCCTTTAAAAAAGCCTTTACCGGCTATATCAAGAGATATAATTTCAGGAAGGAGAGCTGAAAATGACGATCATTTCTTTTTTTGTGCTGCTTGTAAATATCCTGGAACAGCTTATTTTTGTTACTATCGCAAGAACAGTATGTGATTTCAAATCATCACGCCTCAGATATGTAGGTTATTTCCTGCTGATACTTGCCGTGCTTCCTGCACCTATAATCATGAACAAACCTGATTTCTGTCCTAAGGAAATATGTCTGCTGCTGAAATTCGTATATCTTTTCGGCCGTATAGGGGCATACAGTGTATTATTCGAGGAATTCAGCAAGAGAGTACTGTATATTTTCCTGCTGTCGCTATGGCCGCCGCAGATATGTTTGAATCTTAGTATGGCATTTATCAAAAATTATGAGCTTTGTAATCTTGCTGCATTTTCTGCAGAGGTAATTGTTCTGGCATCGATACTCATTTACATAAAAAGAAAAAAGATCGAGATCATGCTTCGGCAGATCGTCAGATCTTTACCTAAAAGGCTTTATGTAGACATACTTTTGCTTTTATTTATAGCAGCGATATTTGTCATGGGTGAAAACCAACCCAAGCATGAGCTGTTTTATAAAAGATATATACTGCCTTCCATGGTGGGACTGATAGTTTTTGCGATTTCAATAGTAAAGATAAGTATATCCGAGGCCGAAAAAAGGACAACGATAGATATGCTTTCAAAACAGGTTGAAAACGAGATCAAGTACTATGAAAAGATAAACACTATCTACGGTGAATTCAGAAGCTTCCGTCATGATTTTAAAAATCACATAATCTGCCTGAGAAGTCTTATCGACGCAAAAGAAAATGATAAAGCGATGGAGTATATCGATGATATAGAATCCCTTTCGTCTGTTGAGAAAAAGCAGTACAATACAGGTAATATAATCATTGATGCACTTATGAATGATAAAAACGACAGAGCTGCAACGGTGAATACCAGAGTAGTATTCTCCGGTATGGTACCGACCACCGGTATAAGCAATGTTGACCTGTGTATTATAATGGCGAATGCCATAGATAACGCCATCGAAGCCTGCGGCAAGGATACTTCCGAGAAGCCTAAGGAGATAAATGTGAAGGCGGATTTCAAGCAGGGTTATTTTTTCTTTAATATCACAAATCCTATCTTTGAGACGGTGGAAATAAAAAGCAACAAGACTATAGCTACCTCAAAGAGCGATAAGGATCACCACGGTTTCGGTGTATCGAATATCCTTCGTGTTGTCCAGAAATACGACGGTGAAGCAGATCTGTCTGCGGACGACAAGCAGTTTACACTGGATCTTAATCTGATGCTGAAATCGGAAGAGATATGAATACCGTTTACTTTAAATTTTATACCTTTCACTCCGTTACAGTAGACAGCAGAGTATATTTAATGATACAATATCTACAGAAGAAATATACTGAGAAGGTTGATAATAGCAGATACCTTTATATTTCAAATAGATACAAACGGGGTGAAACAAATGCAATATATACCACATTTAAATATCTACGCTGAAAATCTTATAACCTATTCCGCAAATATAAAAAAAGCGGATATACTGAAAGTAATACAGCATATCCAGGATAATCTTTCGGCATTGGGGCTTGCAGCTGCAGGCAGATTTATATTTACGTTCAAGGAAAACAATATCTCTGATGAAACACAGTCTGCTGAGATATACATTCCTGTAAAGGGTGAAATAAAGCCTTCGGAGAACTACGGTTCAAAGCTTATCTTTCGTTTGATAAATGCAGTCATGACAAGGCACGAGGGCAGTATCGCGGATATTTCCAGAACGGAAACAGCTCTGAAAGATTATATACAGGAAAATAATTTTGAACCTGTAACAAACGCTTATTATGTAGTTGTAAGAAACGGCGATACATTCGGTTCTGATTGTGTTTTTGAAGTGTATATAGGTATAAACTATAATTCTCTGTAAAACGGTGGTGCAGTTTTATTGAAGTACATCAGCCCGGTCGGGCTTGATCAAGATGAAAACTAAAAAGCGTCTTCTGCGAAATATAACGCAGAAGACGCTTTGTTTTTTATGGTGTTTGTGGCTGATATTTTTATATCATATCCAGTTCGATACGGAAAATGCTTCCTTTTCCGAGCTTTGACTCCGCTTTGCATTTACCTTTGTGCTGTGAAACAGTCTGCTTTACGATAGCAAGCCCCAGTCCCGAAACGCCCTTGCCATCTCGTTGACGGCTGGTGTAGTATTTATCCCAGATTCGGTCAAGTTCTTCTGGGCCAATACCCTCGCCGTGGTCGGCTATTTCGATCATGGCTTTTCCGTTTTCGGGCTTGAGGGTGATACCTACCCATTTGTCTGCCCCTGTGTGCCTTACGGCGTTATCCAGAAGATTATAAACCGCTCTTGTCAGCCTTGAAGAATTGCCGTGAATGTGGATATCCTCGGAAATATTTCTTTCAAAGGTATAGCCGTCCTTTAGATACAGGCTCTCGAAGCTGTCTGTAACAGCCGTGACTATCTCGCTGAGATCAACATCTGACATGACAGGTTCGGTATCCGTCATCTGTAATTCGGAGTATTCAAGTATCTCGTTGACAAGTGCAGTGAGCCTGTCGGTCTCTTTTACGATAACAGCAACGTCCTCGGCACACTGAACTTCGTCATCGTGGGAAATATCACGTATCATCTCCGCATAGCCCTTTATCATTGTAAGGGGCGTGCGAAGATCGTGGGAAACATTGGCAAGAAGTTCGTTCTGGAATATCTTGTTCTTTCTGAGCTTTTCATCGGTCATGTCAAGCGTATCATTCAGGTCATCAAGTTCGGAACAGAATCCTTTGTGATAATCCGTGCTTGCCTTATCCTCGCCGAGAGTATGTGCTTTTTGATTAAGCTGAGATATGGGTTTTGAGAAACTTCTTGACATAAACAGCGCAAGCACAAAGCCTATCGCCACGGAAAGAACCGTCACGATAAGAAGCTGTAAACTTATTATGCGGGCAGTGGAACCCACAGGGTCAAGGTTAGTTCCAAGATAGAGTATCGCTTTTTCTCCGCTGTCACCGTAATCGATATATTTGCCGTAGAAATACATACGGTCGGTCTTCAGTTCTGCATATCCGTTTTCGGAAGACTCAAGCTCACGGCGGAAATCTTCAAAATTGTCGGGAAGGTCTCTGTAATGCAGATGCCTGTTCTGAGGGTTGGCCTTTATCTGCTGTAAGTCAGAGCCTTCCCAATCAGCACCCATATGTCCTTTTTTGTATTCATCGGCAGAATAGAGGATATTTCCGTCTGTATCGGTGACATATACCAGCAGGGAATTGTTCCACGATATCTCATCAAGGGTATCGGATATATCATCGTCAGTGCTGAATGAGGTGATCTTTTCAGCGGCTGATACAGTGTTTTTTATCACCATGCCGTTGTAAAAATTTTGCAGGAATACCGTTTGCAAAAGCCACAGCACCGTGAAGATGACGGCGGTAAAAAACATGAAATTTATCAGCAGCTTTTTTCTGAAAGACTTTGCTTTAGATCTCAAATTTATATCCCACCCCTCTGACGGCTTTGATACAGTCGCGGTATGAGCCCAGTTTGTTTCGTAACAGTTTTATCTGCCAGTCAACAGTGCGGTCAACGCCGAAGCTGTCATATCCCCAGACCTCGTTGAGTATCTTATCGCGGGAAAGTACCGCGCCGAGATTATTCACAAAAAGCATCAGCAGAGCGAATTCCTTTGCGGTAAGCTCGCTTTTTTCGCCGTCTGCTGTTACGGTCAGTCCGAAAGTGTCTATCTCAAGTCCGCCGATATTGATGATACCATTTTCTTTTTCGGGGGTGGATGTGCTCCTGCAGTTAAGTATCGCTTTTATTCTCGCCATGAGTTCCATGGGAGAAAATGGCTTGGTCACATAATCATCAACACCGACTTCAAATCCGAAGAGCTTATCGAACTCGGTACCTCTTGCGGAAAGCATTATAACAGGGATATCCTTGAATTCCTTTATCTTCTTGCAGGCGGTAAAGCCGTCGGTGTCGGGCATCATGACGTCCATTACGATAAGGTCGAAATCTTCTTTCTGACAGGCTTCGATGGCTTGTCTGCCGTCCTCAGCCGTAGCGATATCATATCCGTCACGCTTGGCATAACGGCTTATCAGCGTGATTATATCGGGTTCGTCATCGACGATCAGTATTCTTGACATAGGGCACCTCCTGCTTTGTTTTTATAATATTATACACGAAAATTTCATATTTGTAAAGGAGTCAGCCGTAAAATCTTAATATGGTTATCCCTTTAGCACGCCACTTCATATGCCGATATAATAATGAATATTTATTTGAGATGTATTCTTCCCCCAGCCACAGGCGGGGGAAGAATACCGTCAACTATTGATATTGCCTGTAATACTCACTTTCATATGAACCCGAATTATCATTCATCACGCTTTTTATTCAGACGCGTCTGCCTCTTCCGCCGCCGAAGTCATTCATTTCACCGTTCATTCCGCCTTCCATACCGCCGTGCATACCGCCGCCCATCATGCTCTGGGGTATTTCGGATACCTCTGAGCCGTTTATGATGATGGTGCCGCCGTTGAATTCGGCTGACAGATCATAGTCGAAAGACGACATCTGTGCTGTAACATTTATAGTACCGCCGTTCACGTAGATAGAACCGTTGGAGTCGATAGCATCGGTATCGCCCTGACCGACCGATACGTCAAGATCTCCGCCGTTTATCTCAATAGCTGTTTCGCAGGAATTTGTTTTTGACGAAGCATTGATGCCGTCATCGCTTCCGTATATAGTGATATTGCCGTCATTGATAAGAACGTAAGTTGCTTCAAGTCCCTCAGAAGCTGTGATATCAAATGTACCGCCGTCTATCCTGAGCAGTGAGGTTGCCCGGATACCGTCACTTTCAGCGTTTATGATGAATGTTCCGCCCATGATAGTTATGGAACCTTCTGCTTCATCATTTTCACAGTGGAAGCCGTCTTTGTTTGTGGCTATATTGAAAGTTCCGTCGCTGATGGAGATAGCATCGTTGGCTTCAAAAGCGTCAAGGGCAGTATTTACATTGTATGTACCGCCTGTGATCTTCATTTCGTCCTTTGATGTTACGCCGTTGCCATAAGCGGAGGTGATATTCAGTGTGCCTGTGCCGTTGAGTACAAGATCATCTTTTGAGAAGATCACCGCATCGGTGTTGGTCTCGCCGTCGGCTGTGAACTGTCCGCTGACTGTAAGGGTGTTCTCGCTGTCGGTGGTCGTGATGAATACCTTGTCTGCCGAAACTGCATATATTGCAGGGGAGTCGCTGTTCGTAATGCTTATGCCGTCAAGAACAAGCTGTATCTTGGCGTTTTCATCTGCCATTATCTTGATGGTGCAGTTTTTGGCAGAACCGCTAATGGTGTAAACGCCCTCATCTGTTATCTCTATGGTGCTGTTATCGGATACTGTGATATTCTTTGAATCGCTGACATCAGCAGTCTGTTCAAGGTCGCGGGTGGTGAATATATCGCTTTGGGTAGAAGTTGAAAGCTGTTTGATCTCAGCACTGGTGGTTTTAGTGGAATTTTCCAAAATCGTAGTTTCTTTCGTCGTTGAAGCCGATGACTTTTCAGATGTTATAGCGTTTCCGCAGCCTGTCATTAAAGCTGTGATGGTCATTGCAACGATAGCGGATGTTATATAGATCTTTCTCATAATTATTCTTCCTTTCGTAGGTCTGTGGTTTTGTTTCTATGTCTGTATTATACATGGGCTGTTTGAAAAGAGAAAGGAGCGAAAGTGGAATATGAGGCTTGAATTGTGGAATTGATGTTCCGTTGTGTGATGGAAGTGTGAAATCTTGACAGAAAAAAGTTTATAACCAAACCGAACTTTCGTCGTCTAACTTTTAGAAAACGGAAAACAGGCGAGAGAAAAAAGTTTATAACCAAACCGAACTTGCTCCGTCTAATTTTCAGAAAACAGAAAAACAGGCGAGAGAAAAAGTTTATAACCAAACCGAACTTTCGTCGTCTAACTTTTAGAAAACGGAAAACAGGCGAGAGAAAAAGTTTATAACCAAACTGAACTTGCTCCGTCTAATTTTCAGAAAACAGAAAAACAGGCGGGAGAAAAAAGTTTATAACCAAACCAAACTTACTTCGTCTAATTTACAGAAATCAGATGACAACCGGATGGAAAAGTGGTATAATACAGGAGGAATGAAACTTTGATATGGAATACCAATTAGATGAGGTTATCCGACAGGTGCTTGCGCTGATGCAGGCAGAAGCCGCACTGTCGGAGGAAGAGAAAAATGCGGCTAAGGAAAAGATCGGAGATATTTTGACGAAAGAAGGAATCCTCAATGAAGAAAACTGACCTTATCAATATAGTTAACGATGCAAAGAACGGAGACAGAAAGGCTTTTGAAAAGCTGTACAACGAATATTATTCCAACCTCTACTTCTTCGTGCTGAAGAATGTAAAAAATAAAGAGACTGCCGAAGATATCACCCATGAGGCTTTTCTGAAGTCCATGGAGAAGATAGATACACTGGATCATCCCGAGAACTATGGCACATGGCTCCACAGTATCGCTTATAACAAGTGTACCGATCATTTCAGGACAGAGAGCAGGAACGCACGCTTCGATACCGATGAGGAAAAGGACTACGCCATCGAGACCACCGCTATGGATATGACCGTTATGCTTCCCGAAGACTACGCAGTAAACAAGGAGCGCAAAAAGGAGATCGCCGCTCTTATCGACGGTCTCAAACCCGAGATGCGTTCAGCACTCATACTGTACTATTATAATGATATGAGCGTTTCAGATGTTGCAAAGTCTCTGGGCATGAACGAGAATACTGCAAAGCAGAAGCTCTTTCAGGCAAGAAAGAAGCTCAAGACACAGATAGAGAAGCTCTACGGCAAGGGTGGTGTACTTGCGGCTGTACCTATGGGAGATATGTTCAAAAAGACTATCAGCCCCAAGTTTGCAGCTGCCAGAGTTTCTGCTGCACCTGCTGTAAGTTCTGGATTCCTGGCAGGCAAGATCGCTGCTATATCCGCTGCGGCAGTTCTGGCTATCTGCCTTCCTATCGGTCTTGGAATGTCTGACAAGGATAATAAGGGCTTTGCAGGTGATGTAAAGCAGATCGACAGCAAGGCTCCTGTAGAAGTATCTTACGAGGAAAACAATTCCATCGATAAGTACCTGGCTGAAAAGACAGAAAGCAGTACAGATAAGAAGATCACTGCTTCCGACAAGGATACCGATTCCAAGACTTCCGTGCCTGTCACTTCTCTGAGCAACGAAAAGAAAAAGACTTCTACATCAGCAGGCGGCAATAACAGCAATAACGGCAGCAATGCGACTCCCGCAGTAAATACCGTCACCAACGAGAAGAAGACAAATAACAAGAAGGTGACTGCCGATGATCTTATCGGTACAGGCTATAACGAGATCAAGAACATGGCAGGAACGAGTATCCCTGCTATGCTGACAAGTTCTATTTACGGTCCCCATACTGTTCAGTCTTCGGCTGAGATAAACGGTTCAAAGTGGTCCATGACTTTTGAGATATCTGACAGTGATTATGCCCAGATTGCTTCTAATATAGGCAGTTATTCTCAGCGCGGCTGGGAGAGGGTAAGTGAGTACGCAAATGCAGTATACGCCTATGTTGATCTTTCCGACTTTGATCCCGTATGCACCAATGCAGAAAAGCTTCCCGATGATGCCAATATCGAGGCTGAAAAAGGCATACCTTACATGAGCGTTGATGAGATGCTGTCGATGAGCGTTGATCAGCTGAAAGCGCTTTCCGACAATGATTATGAGATAGTTATGTCAGAAATCGCTCAGGCTCCGTATTACGGTTACAAGTTCTCTGCATTCCCTGAGTATGTATTGGGTATGAATCAGGCAGGAGTTATGGACACTCAGCCAGGTGATGATGTTGACTATGGCGTAAATGATAAGAGCATATATGGCACTGAGTATAGGATACTCGGCAATAATAAGGAACAGCTCAACCTGTATGAGGGTGCATATGTGGGTGAGGGCTTGACTGTCGGCATGAATTACAGCGATATCGAGCAGACCCTTGGAACTGACCTTTCGATACACGGGATAGGCACTTCACTTGAACTTTGTGCAGACGTTGATATCGACGGAAGAACATGGTATCTGCATTTCGACCTGACTGACGGGCAGGAGGAAATAGTTAAGGACCAGATAAAAGCACTTAAAGCTGAATACGGTGAATGGTATGTGAATAATTCCAATGTAGGTGATATCAGCGTTGATCTCGATGATCTCGGTTTTGATCCCATATGCGATATTGCAGTATTAAGTCTGTGGAATAATTAAGCACCATACGATCGAAGAGGAAAATGGAGAAAGAAAAACGCTTATAAAACCGAGACAATAAAGCGAAATATAAAAGCCCTGATTTAGATCAGGGCTTTTGTTATATGCGGTCATTCCGCCTTTGGTTCTTTTTTGGACTTTGAAAGATTGCGTATGATGAACAATGTGCCGAGCATCATCAGTATACTGCTGCCCAGAACGACAAACACGTTCTGTACAAATCCTGCCAGCAGATATCCCACTGCGCAGACAACTGCAACTGTGAAAGCATAGGGCAGCTGGGTTGATACATGGTTGACATGGTCGCACTGGGCACCTGTTGAAGCCATTATCGTTGTATCGGATATGGGCGAACAATGGTCGCCGCATACAGCCCCCGAAAGACAAGCCGAGATGCAGATTATCACAATGGGCGGGATTGTTACGCTGTCACCGTTCTGTACCAGCTGAGAGGAGAACACACCCGTTACGATGGGAATGAGGATACCGAAAGTTCCCCATGAGGTGCCTGTTGCAAAGGCAAGTCCCACTGCCACAACAAAGAGTATCATTGGCAGGAGTATCTGCATGGTGTGGGCGTTTTCAACCAACTCGGAAACGTATACGCTTGCCTGAAGCAGATTTGTCATGGTCTTCAGTGTCCATGCAAAGGTGAGTATCAGTATGGCAGGCACCATCTGCCTGAAACCGTCTGTGATGGAATCCATGCAGTCGGTGAAAGTAAGCACGCGGCGTGCAAGGAAGTACAGTATTATCACGATAAGCGCACCGAGAGAACCCACTGCAAGACCGAAGGAAGCATCGCAGTTTGCAAAGGCATTCAGGAATGATTCGCCGCTGAACAGTCCGCCTGTGTAAACCATGCCCAGCACACAAAGTGCAATGAGTATCACCACAGGCAGTATCAGGTCGATGACCTTTCCTCTGCTGTGTTCGGGCTTTGCGTCCTCGGGGTAGACCTTGTTGCGGGTGGTGAAGAGGTCGCCTTTAGCGGCGTTTGCCTCATGGCGTTTCATGGGACCGTAATCAACATCTGACAAAGCCATGAAGATGACCATTATAAGCGTCAGCAGGGCGTACAGATTGTAGGGTATGGTACGTATGAACAGGGATATGCCGTTCACGCCGTCAACAGTGCCCGCAACAGCCGCCGCCCATGATGATATGGGTGCGATGATGCATACAGGTGCGGCAGTGGCATCTATAAGGTATGCAAGCTTTGCACGTGATACCTTGTGCTTATCGGTGATGGGGCGCATTACCGAACCTACGGTCAGACAGTTGAAATAATCGTCCACAAATATCATTACGCCCAGCAGAAACGTGGATAAACAGGCACCCGAGCGGGTCTTGATGTGCTTTGATGCCCATTCTCCGTAAGCGCGGCTGCCGCCCGCCTTGTTCATCAGCACCACTATCGTGCCAAGCACTACCAGAAACAGCAGTATGCCCACATTGTAGCCGTCTGCCAGATTGGCAATTATGCCGTCTTTTACCACCGCATTGAACATTCCCGAAAATCCGCTGTGTTCGGTTATGGCATACAGCATACCGCCTGTCAGTATGCCTACAAAAAGCGATGAATAGACCTCTTTGGTCATCAGCGCAAGTCCGATGGCAACGATGGGCGGAAGCAGTGACCAAAGGGAGCCCACCGCATCGCTGATGGGTGCTTGTACCATACATAATATGACAAACACCACAACGATCAGCGCAAAACTGATCTTACTGACGTATTTGTTTTTCATATGAAATTTGTCCTTCCTTTGAATTTTAGGGCAGAGGGTATCTGCCGATCGTTATACTTTTTAATTATAGCACTTTTGTAAGCGCTATAATATTTTATTTTTTAAACTTTTTCTTGCTTTTAGTCAAATTTTATGGTTCCTCAAAACTGGAAGCTTTTGGTTGCTTGCTTTTATATTATTATAGCGCACTTTTGCTTGGTTTTCAATGGCTTTTGCCAATCCGGGATAATGCTGGGGCATATTATATAGTCATCTGCATTTTTTTGAAAATAAAAAGAGCCGCATTTCTGCGGCGGATAAATCAATTCGATTTTAAGTTTATAGTATCCGTATATGACAGACGCTCATCTCCGTTTTTTCTGGTGTGAAGAAATAAATGTATAGAAATTATTATCAGGTTAATGTACATCAATTCGATTCATAAATGATTAATTGTTTGGTTGTTATGTACAGATGAATAAATGCATATCATGCAACTTGGGAGAAAATAGCATCAGGTTTACAAAAATGGATAAAAATTTTATAAAAGTGAAAAAACTATTGATTTTTCTGATAATATGATATATAATATATAATATATCAATCTAGCATATGTAAAAAATAAGATATTATGTATAGTTAATTGATTGATACAGAGGGGTGTTATAATGAAAATCGCAGTTTGTGATGACGAAAAAGTGTATCGGAATGAGATCATAGAGTTACTTAATATATATTCAACGGAGAATAATATTATTCTTGATATAACCGAATTTGATGACGGTGGGAAGCTGGTGACTTCCAAGACTGTTTTTGATATGATCTTTCTTGATCATCAGATGAATGATCTGAACGGATTGGATACCATAAAAAGTATCAGGCAAAAAAATATAGAGACAAAAGTGGTTTTTGTAAGCAGTTATTCTGAGATAGTTTTTGACAGCATGAAGTATAATGCGTTCCGGTTCATAGTAAAGCCTGTTAGCAAGGAAAAGCTTTATGAAGCTATGGATTCTGCTTTGGAGATAAGCAGCAGCGAACGCAAGCTTATAGTCAAGGACGATATGTATAACGAGAGCATAGTGGTCTACGAAAAAGACGTTATATATGCGCAGGCGGACAATGTTTATACCTATATAATAACTAAAAAAGGCTCGTACAGATATCCGTATAATCTTTCGGCTCTTGAAGAGGAACTGGATTCGGGCGGATTTTTCAGGACGAACAGATCGTATATAGTAAATCTTGAACACATAAATTCATACGATAAGACGGGTATAATCTTATCAAACGGACATAAGGCGGTGATATCAAGAGGAAAATACAAAGATTTCAATAATTGTTATCTGAACTATTTAAAGAGATCAACTTCGAGATGATGGTGTGATACATAGTGGATAATTATTTATTGAAAGTATTATTAGGGGAGTGTAAAAATGGGTACCATATTGAGAAGTTTATACATAGTTTTTATAATTGCCGTGCAAATACTGTATTATGTTAATATACATGGAACAGTCAAGTTGCTTTCGGACAATAAAAATTTTAAGAAGATAAGCTATGTTTTGGCGGTAACGAATATTGTTTTGCAGGCAGTCGTGCTGGTTTTCTTTAGAAATTTTGAATTGATAGTAACAAGGAGCGGAATATTTTTTATTATTTTAGCTGTGTTTCTGTCGCACAGAACACAGCTTTTGAAAATAGTGTATGTATCGTTGCTTTATTTTTCAGTTGAAGCTTGTCCGTGTGCAACGATAAATCTTTTGGCAAATCTTGTTGTTCCTGCTGATCATCAGTTATTAAGTGGACAAATTGTCTATTTTATTTATAATCTTACGTATTATATTGTACTTACTAAAATAATGATACCAAGAAAGGAAGATCTTAAACTTAGTCTGGAGTTTATAAACAGAAAGACATATCTTTTCATTCTTGCGTACGCGACGGTCCTTTCATTTATGGTAGCTTACATAAGCGTTGCTTCATGGGACAATACTGATATAGATACGGTTTTTTGTTATCTTAGGATATTTGTTATCCCGATCTGTATACTATCATTCTTTATCATAACAATGCTTATAATGAACAGTATGTCCAAATTCTACTATAAAAGGTCTGCCGAACTTCTGGATAAACAGCTGGATATGCAGGCTAGGTATTATGAAAAGATCGATGAGATGACTACTGATATCAGGAAGTTCAGGCACGATTACAAAAATCATATGCATTGTCTGAAGTCATTGCTGGGCAATCAGAAGGTAGATGACGCACTGAAATATCTGGATTCCATATCCAGCAATCCGACGATGAACAAAACATCTTTCAAAAGCGGCAATACCATCGCTGATGCAATACTCAATGATAAGGCAGCTATAGCAGCGCAGGAGAATTTCAGGCTGAATTTCTCGGGCGTGATCTCGGAAAATGTATCGGCATTCGATATATGCACCATACTTTCAAATGCACTGGATAATTCCCTGGAAGCCTGCCGCAGGTTAAAGCAGGGCGAAGAAAGATACATAGATGTAAACTGTGTGCTTAAAAATGATATGCAGATGATATGTATATCAAATCCGTCAGATACCGAAAATCCCGATCTGAAAACTTCAAAGGAAAACAAGAATGAGCATGGATTCGGTCTTTATAATATAAGGAAGACCGTTGACGCACTGGATGGAACGGTGAATATCTCGCAGACCTCACCTGTGTTCGTTCTTGATGTAATGTTCAGGATAAAAATGCCGGAAACGGCGTGAAATCAATAATTTTACAGCAAACAGCAGTATGCAGAAGTACTGCTGTTTTTTTATTTTTCGACCCAAATTACCATTCACAAAAAAAAACGGGGGCTTTACAAGAGATTTGTTGTTTTATCCTGTATGATACGCTATACTATGACTGTACCAAGACGAAGGGAGGTAAACAAAATGTGGGAACGCATTTGGGGCAAGGGTGGCGGTCACTAATAACCGATAACATGAAACAATGTAAATTATAATTAATGGAGCTTTTAAATATGAGGAAATTTACTAAGAACCTGCTGTTCCTGCAGAATAGGGAACAGGTAATAGTCGGTAACAAATGCGAATGCACTTTTCTGAAAATGAGCAGAGAGTGCTATGATATACTCAATGGCTTTGTTAACAAAGGTATAGGAAAGCATGAGTATGAAAACATCTTTGAAGATAAAGACGACAAGGAGTATTTCAGCGAGCTTCATGACAAGCTGGTGGAGAAAAAGATACTTGTTGATGAGAACGACAAGGAACTCCTTACAGATTTTGATATACAGTGGGAGGTAACGAACCAGTGCAATCTGCACTGCAAGCACTGCATAGCAGATGCGGTTACCACCAAGACGCTGATAGCTGACAGAGATGAGATCTATGCTATAGCCGATAAGATACTCGGTGTTAAGCCAAGACTGATAACTGTCACGGGCGGTGAGCCCATGGTACTGCCGTTCTTTTTTGAACTCAGCGAATACCTGAGAAAGAATACTGACGGCGAAATGAACCTGATGACCAACGGCACTTACATCAACGAAGAGAACGCAGCGAGGATAAAGGAACTCTATGATGCGGTCTTCATAAGCGTTGACGGTTCGGACGAAAAGTCCTGCAGTGAGATAAGAGGCGCGGGAGTTTTCGCAAAGGTAATGAATGCCATCAGGTGCCTGAAGGCGGTGGGAGTTAAGAATATTTCCCTCTCCTTCGTACTTACAGCACAGAACAGAGAGCATGAAAAGCCTTTCCTGAAGCTGTGCAAAGAGCTGGAAGTCAGCCCCATGGTCAGGACCTTCTCTCCGGTAGGAAGAGGCAAGGATCATAAGGACTGGTACATTCAGGACGAATCGGTTGAGGACAACGATCCTGTTGATCCCGAGTTTGTCAAGAAGACCAGAGAGAACCAGCCTTACATCGAGTTTGGTGCCTGCGGCGGACGCTACGGTTCCTTTACAGTGAATTCCAAGGGAAATATGTTCCTGTGCGCACCTTATGAATGTTCCGAGAAACCTATCGGAAATATCCTTGAGGTAGATGATATAAGAAAGTATTTCTACGAAGAGGAATTCAGAAAAACAGAAAGCTATCTGAACTTTGAGAAGAAAATGCCCGAAAACTTTAAGAGATGTAAGGAGTGCAGCGTAAAGTACTTCTGCTGGCATTGTCCTTTCCTGTTCGAGCAGTCGCTGAAAAACGAGAAGTCGTTTGATAACTACTGCAAGCTCAGGAAAAAAGAGATCGGCTTTTCGCTTTGGGGTGAGATCTGATGCACGTTGTATTTTGGACTACGAATGACTGCAACCTGAACTGCAGCTACTGCTACAACAGGATAGGCAATAATATAAAGAAAGAATATATGACAAAAGAGATCGCAGATGCAGCGATAGATATGCTGACAAAACTGGATTGCTGGGAAACTGCAGATGAGATCGCAGTACAGTTCCACGGCGGTGAACCTCTGATGAACTGCGATATAATAGAGTATATCATGGAGCGTTTTGAAGCTCTGGTGCCTGCATCAAAGCTATACTACGGTATGACTACCAACGGTACGCTCTATGACGAAAGAAGAAAAAAGATAATCAATAAAATAAACGAACTTTCCCTGAGCCTTGACGGCAAGGCGGAGATACATGACCTGAACAGAAAGTTCATAAACGGCAAGGGTTCATTTGAGCAGGTCATGGCAACAGCAAAGGATATCAGCAATAAAAAAGATGTCCGGCTGAGAATGACTGTTACAAGAGATACTATCGGTGATCTTTGCGATACGGTCTGCTATTTCCTGGAGGAGGGTTTCAGACGGATAATACCCGTGCTGGATATGTATGACTCTCACTGGAAGGACGAGGACGAGCCGATAATATTCGAGCAGTTCCGTAAGATAAAAGAGTATATAGAAGAAAAAGAGTATGGAGATGCCGTTATCTCGTACGTTACCGAGTCGGAATTTGTCCGCAAGGCTAAATGTACGGGCGGTGTGGAAAGCTTCCACTTCCTGCCTGACGGCAGTATCTACCCGTGTTCGCTTACTGTCGGTGACAAAGACTGGTATCTGGGCAACGTGAGCACAGGGCTTGACAAAGCTAAGGTAGAGGAGCTCCAGATGATAAATAACAAGGAAACATCAAGCTGCAGCGGCTGTGAGATGTATCACTACTGCGCAAGCTCAAGATGTAAACTTATAAATAAAAAGATAACAGGCGATTATTATACTGCCAGCAGTATAGCTTGTTTATGCAGCAGACTTGAATACGAGTTTGCTTAACAACTGATATTTATACGCCGAAGCAGTCGATTTAGGAGGATTTAATTATGGAAATCAAGAAGATCGACAATAAGGTAAAGCTCAACGACCAGAATGTTAAGGCTGAGAGAGACGAGTACGCTTGTCACCACGACTGCATCGAGTACTACTATTCCGGAAGCACAGGCGCTAAGGGTTGCCGCAGAGGAAGCACTGTGACCGCTAAGACAACCCGCGCTTGGTAATTTTAGATCTTTTGAATACAAAATCATAAGAAAACTATACGCACTAATACATTTTACATTTAAATTAGGAGGATTTTTACTATGGAAATCAAGAAGATCAATGACAAGGTTAAGCTGAACGAAGAGAACGTAAAGGCAGAGAGAGACGAGTACGCTTGCCACCACGACTGCATCGAGTACTACTATTCCGGAAGCACAGGCGCTAAGGGCTGCACCAGAAGAAGCACTATAACCGCTAAGACGACCCGCGCTTGGTAATCTTAGATCTTTGAATACAGAATCATAAGAATACTATTCTAAAAATTCATAAGAATAATATACGTACCAATACGATCTACTACTAGTATCAAACAGGTAATAATATAAAAAACAGGAGGATTTTACCATGGAAATCAAAAAGATCAATGACAAGATTAAGCTGAACGAAGAGAATGTAAAGGCAGAGAGAGACGAGTACGCTTGCCACCACGACTGCATCGAGTACTACTATACCGGCAGCACAGGTGCTAAGGGATGCCGCAGAGGAAGCACTGTTTCAGCTAAGACAACACGTGCTTGGTAATAAGCAGTCTGACTTAATGATGCGATAATATCGTATTATAGCAGCAACAAGGTTACACTACAGTTTTACTACTCTGACACAGCAATGAAGTAATAACAACATAATCAGAATTCACAAACCGAAAAACAACAATTTAAACAAGACTGCTTCGGTGTATTAAATATAAATATGGTTGCAAACCAATACCCAATTTTATGATAAGGAGATGTTTTTATGAAGGTACAGAAGGTAACCGAGAAGATCAAGCTCGGGCAGGAAAATGTAAAGGCTGAAAGCAAAGACTGTCTGCATGACTGTGCAGAGCTGCAGTATATCGGCAAAACTTCGACCAAGGGCTGCACTAAACGTACAGTATATACAGCAAAATACACTAATTTGTTTTAATGCTGAACAGTGAAACGGAGAAAATATCATGGTGATCAAGAAGATCAAAGACAAGATAAAGCTAAGGGAAACGGTCAAGGCTGAAAGAATGGACCTTCAGGCTGATTTTATGCAGGACTGTGCTGAACAGACTTATGCGGGCTATACCGCCAGGACAGGCTGCAGAAGAAGAATGAATTACAGCGCAAAGCTGTATTCAAGACTGTAAACCTAACACAATTATCAGATAATCTCTACAGGAGGGAAAAAGCATGAACATAAAGAAGCTTCTGAACAAAGTGTTCGTTAAAGAGAATGTCAAGGCAGAAGGCATCTTTTCGGATTTCAACTATGATTATGTCGGATTTGATTCTTGCAATAAGACAAACAAGATCAATCATAGTAAAAAGATCACAGGGAAAAATACCAAGAAAATTTGATTTGAGATTAAATAAGGATCCGGTGTATCAATATGAGAAAAGTTAAAGTTGCGATCATTGACAGCGGGATCGACTACAACATAGTTAATGACGATGTCAGAAACTGCATAAAGACCGGATATTTAGTTCATGATGATGAAGCCAATACTGTTCAGGAGGTGTCACCTTCCAAACTGTCTGATTTCAACGGGCATGGTACGGTATGCGCTTCCATAGTAAACAGGATAGCACCGGAAGCGGAAATAATTCCTGTTTGTATACTGGGTCAGAACGGCCGATGCACTCCGGGCAAACTGGTAGCTGCGCTGGAACTGGCCAAACGGCTCGATGTCCAGATCATCAATATGAGTCTCAGCTCAAATGATCTATTTATACGGCATAAACTGAAAAAGCTGACAAAGGAGCTTGAAGCGCAGGGAAAGATCTGTGTAGCTTCAAAGTCCAATGACAGGCATATAAGTTTTCCGGCAGATTTTAAAAACGTTATAGGTGTTGTAGGCAGAATCGACGTTTTTAACGATGGTTTTGAATACGACAGTCAGAAGAAGATACAGGTAACAGCCAGCGGCGCTACGGAACTTATGGAATTCCATATGCCCGGTGCGAACTTCTTCAGAGGCAACAGCAGAGCGGCAGCGATATTCTCGGGCGTTCTTGCAGATGCTTACGCAAAAGGAAAGTTCAACACAAAGGCAGAGGCGGAAGAGTACATGAGATCTGAGTCCTGGTGCAATGAAAAGTTTTACAGGTCTCCCGAAGACGATGTGAGCGATGAAAAGATCGTTGACAGGATACTGGGTATGGTCAAGAAGATGATATCCGAAGAGAAGATACGTGTGAAGCTTGTATCTGATCTTGAACTGGAGTATACCAATTCTACCATCTATGATTATTACAAGATAATCTATATGCTCGAAAATGAATTTTCGTGCAGAATATTCGGCAAAGTCCCTGTTTACAGGGTATATTTTCAGAAAGTAAATTATCTCGGCAAACTGGTAAAGGAAGCACTCAATGAATAATGAAATAAGGAAACTGCTCAGGATATGGAAACTTGACAGAATGAAGAAAGGTGTTTTCTTTACCCTGATGCTGATCTCGGTGTTCTTATCGATAGCCGTGCCAATGGTATTCGTTGACTTCGTAGATGTGGTCACGAAAGCGGCATCGATAAGCTCACTGATAAAATTGATAACGATCTATTTTATACTTAACATTACGCAGATGTTCGTTGAATTCGCATTTGATTACTATTCATCTGTAAAGGAATTCGAGTTCGCACAGCATCTGAAACTGACAGCGCTGGACAGACTTTTCAAGAAGGACGGAAAGTTCTTTGCAAATGAAAAGACAGGCGATCTGATGACGGTAGTAAATGATGATGCGGCAAAGCTGGCATCGTTCATATACAAGGCGTACAAGGTGATCGTTTCACTGGTCCAGGCGATAGGCATAATGGGCGTTATGTTCTATTATGATGTGAAACTCACGCTGCTGCTGATAGTTATGATACCCATAACACTTGCGGCACAGCAGAAGTTCGGTAATAAGCTCAGGTATCTGGCGCTTGAAAACAGAAGAGATTACGGAGAGCAGAATGCTCTGACAGAGGAGTTCATATCCAATGCACCTGCAATGATAACATACGGTTTCCGCAGGAGCTTTCTTAACAAGTATGAACTGGCAGCAGATGTGCTGAAAAGGAGCTTCAAAAAGCTCACACTTACAAATGGTTTTTCAAATCAGGCGATAGATATGATATCTACCATCAGCCTGATAGCGATAACTGCATTCGGCGGTTATCAGGTCTTTCAAAAGCAGATCTCGATGGGTGTTATGGTAATATTCCTGCAGTACTGCACAAGGTTCATTGCACCGTTTGAGAACCTTGTATTCATGAAAGTAAGCTTAAATATGGTCGTTCCTTCGCTTAACAATGTAGATGAAGTTCTGGGCGGAGAAATGGGCGCAGATGATTCGGAAGGCAAGCAGATAGTTGAGATCGACAATATCAAGATCGAAAATCTGACATTCGGATACACCCGCGGAAAGAACATTCTTAACGGGCTGGATCTGGATTTTGAGAAGAACAAAAAATATTTGATTTGCGGAAAAAGCGGTGCAGGCAAGACTACTATATTCAATCTGATACTTGGATTGTGGCGGGCATCGTCGGGTAATATCTATATCAACGACGATGAGATAGGCGATATAGATCTGGAGTCCTTCAGGGACAGGATCTCGCTGGTGTCGCAGAAAACATTCTTCCTGCATGATACGATATACAATAATCTTACTAACGGAAGAGATATCCCCGAGGAAAAGGTATGGGAGGCACTCCGGTGCGTTGAGCTTGACGATTTTGTCAGGGGCATGGAAAACGGACTGCATACCATGCTGGGTGATGACGGTATGACTATGTCGGGCGGACAGCGTCAGAGACTGGCGATAGCCCGTTCGATGCTGAAAAGATCAGATGTGGTCATATTCGATGAGCCGACTTCGGCACTGGATAAGAATACCGAGAAGATAATTGCACGTTCTATAATGGGTATAAAGGATAAAATAATAATCATCGTATCCCACAGCAATTGTTTTTCGGATCAGGTGGATCAGATATACAAGATTGGATAATATTCGATTTACGTGCGTAAATACGCTGTTATTTGGTTGACTTTATCAATAGTATGTGCTATGATATATAATGTCTGCCATGACATGATACAATATATGATAAGGAACGGTGATAGTAATGGTAATTCAAACTCACGATCTGTGTAAGTATTACGGTGACGAAAGCAACCTGGTGAAGGCTCTGGATAAGGTGAACCTGAGCGTTGACAAGGGTGAGCTCATAGGCATAATCGGCAAGTCCGGCAGCGGTAAGTCAACGCTGCTGAATATGCTGGGAGCCCTTGATCATCCCACAGGAGGAAGCATCGTTATCGGAGGAGAGGATATCTCCAAAATGAACGATGAGCAGCTGACAAAGATGCGCCGCTCAAAGATCGGCTTCATTTTTCAGAACTATAATCTGATACCCGTACTGAATGTATACGAAAACATAGTTCTTCCCATACAGCTTGACGGAAAGAAGCCAAATAACAAGTATATCGACACTATACTCGATGCGCTGGAGATCTCACACAAGAAAAATTCTCTGCCTTCCTCCATGTCGGGCGGACAGCAGCAGAGAGTTGCCATAGCAAGAGCCCTGGCAAACAAGCCTGAGATAGTTCTGGCAGATGAGCCTACGGGAAATCTTGATGAAGCTATGGGTGCAGAGGTAGTGGATATGCTCAAATTCATGAATAAGGAGTTTGACCAGACTATCATCGTTGTAACTCACGATCAGGAAGTTGCATCTCAGATGAAGAGAGTAATTAGAGTTGTTGACGGGAGAGTGCAGTAAATGATTAGAAAACTAGCATTCAGATCACTTCTTGCGGAGAAGTTCAGATGTGTCTGTACGATAATCGCAATGATACTGACAGCACTTCTGTTCTCCACATTGTTCACCACGGCAGCGGGACTGAACAGTGCCAATGATTACTACGAATTCAAAAAGCTCGGCACAACAGCACACGTTGTTGTCAAGGAATGGGATAAAGATTTTAATAAGGTAGATGCCATAAGAGAAAACGTGAATGTTGATAAAGTCGGCTGCCGCAGATTCTTTGGCTATGCTGTAAATTCTGAACTGAACTATAATGTTGAGATAAGCTTTATGGACGAGGCTGAATCAAGCCTTGATTTTTACACCCCTACAGGCGGTAAAATGCCGGCTGAGGTAAACGAGGTCGCGATGGATACAACCACCATGGCGGCTCTCGGTATACCTCAGAAAGTTGGTGCACCTGTTGATATCGACATGGAAGTTAACGGCGAGACCGTTACCGAAAGTTTTGTACTGGCGGGCTGGTTCGATATCAACAAGGCTTACCCCGTAAAGGTAGGTCAGATAATGACATCGGAAAAGTACGGCGATGTCTGGGACGGCAAATTTGAAAGCGGCACTGTTTACGGAAAGTGCGACATAGCAATACTGCTGAAGGACGCATATGATATCGAGGGTCAGACCGAGGAGATCTTCAATGAAGCAGGTCTTGAGTTTTCTCAGGATATGATCTCGGTAAACCCCGGTTATAATGTAAGCAGTGAGGCGATGTCATCTGAGACATTGATGACACTGGTAGTCGGTATACTTGTTATCGTTCTTATCTGTTACCTTATCATCAACAATATTTTCTATATTTCAGCCAGAAAAGATGCAAAGCAGTTCGGCAGACTGAAAACCATCGGTATGTCCAACAAGCATCTGGCTGCTTTTGTAAGATTCCAGGCTTTCATAATGCTCAGTGTAGCGATCCCTCTCGGAATAGTCGGAGGATACTTCATGGGACGGCTTATCCTGCCTGCTATCCTGAGACAGACGGCTTATGATTCTGTAGCAGATGATACAGTTATTTCAGGCGGAACTATAGCCCTGATACTTGCAGCGGCAGCATTGTTCGTTGTAATAACTACACTGATAAGCATAAACGGTCCTATAAGAATGATAAAGAAGCTTTCGCCGATCGAATCATCAAGGATCGAGCTTAAAGGCTACAAGAGCACCAGAAAGTCCAATGACGGAAGTAAGGCCCATAAGTTTGCAAGATATAATATCCTTCGCAACAAGAAGAGTCTTGCGATGCTGCTGGTCAGCATATCTCTTCCTATCCTGCTGGTCATAGTATCTTATGATGCTTTCAGCAGTTTCGATATGGATAAGTACCTGTCTACAATGCTGGTGACCGATTATACTTTTGCAACATCAGATTATTACAAGAATGATTATGTCGATACCGATAATAACGTCAGGGCACTTGACAGGCAAATAGTTGATGAGATCCAGAACAGCGGATTTGTTGAGGACGGCTCGATCGTGTACGGTGATATCGCCAACGATTATGCAAGCGTTAAGGAGATAAATCTCCCCGAGGGTGAGGAATACGTACTTGACCTTTACGGAACAAAAGAATTTGCCCTTGATGAGTCACTTATCATTGAGGATAATATTGACATGGAAGCATTCAATAACGGTACAGGCATCGTTGAGGGCTGCTGGCTGACTTCAGATGGTGATATATACCCCGGTACAAGCCAGTTTGCGACCGGCGATACTGTAACGATCACAAGCAATGACGGAACGGAGCGAAGCTACACTGTACTTGGTCATATAAATGTGGCGCTCGGTGCATTGAAGACAGGCATAACAAGAGGTTCATTTGCCTGCGAGCTTTATATGAATCCTGAACAGTACGAAAGCATAACAGGCAACCGGAACATAATGTCCTACGAATTCAACGTAAAGAAAGGCATGGAAAAGGATGCGGAAAAATTCATCAAGAGCATGACTGCGGCTGACAACTCTTTAAATTATCAGTCTAAATATTCTCTTGCCGATGATTTTGCCTCAATGAAGCTTCTGGTAAAACTGATATGCACTCTGCTGTGCGTAGTGCTTACATTTATTGCGATAATGAACCTTATCAATGTGTTCGTATCAAGTATAATGGTAAGAGAAAAGGAGATAGCTACACTGAAGAGCATAGGCATGACAAGAGGTCAGCTGAGAAAGATGCTCCTCTGGGAGATATTCTACTACAATGGTATAGCATTTGTAATAGCTGCTGTGCTTTCGCTGATATTCTCGCCTACAGTATTAAAAAGCATATTCAACGAATTCCCGTTCCTGACATTCCGTGTGAACTGGACTTCGTATCCTGCGATAATACTGGTTATAATGTTCGTTGGTATCATGACTGTGCTTTTGGTTGAGAAAAAGGTATCAAAAATGAATATCCCCGAAGAATTAAAGACCGCATAACATATTCTACCCCCTATACTGTATAAACCTCCGAAGCAGTGAATGACAGAAAGTACACCGCTTCGGAGGTTTTCATTTTTCAGGAATCCGACATGATAAAACGCCCTGTACGTATCTATCGTACAGGACGTTTTCGATATTCCGCGGTCAGATGCCGGGGAACTGTATTTTCTTGTATTTTTCCAGCTTTTCAGCAACGGTGGCACGCTTCTGGGGATCCATGAAGAATCCGCCCTGGGTATCTGCGATCTCGTCACAGTGAACGCCGCGTCCCTCCTCAGAGGTACGGTCGCGCTCCAGACCGTTTGCTGCGATAACGAACTTCCACTTGCCGTCATCGGTCTTGACCAGATCACCGCCTGCGCCGCATACTGCGCACTCGATAGGATACTGGAGACCTTTCCACTGGGGTTCACCCAGACACAGGCAGTTGCTGTGGCAGTTGGGGCACCAGCCTGCATCAGGCTCGCCCAGCCACTTGCGCTCTGCGGCAGGGGTGTTCAGTGACTTCATGATATTTGCACCGATCTCTCTTGCGCGGGCAAGCTTTTCCTCGTGCAGAAGTACCTGTGCGGGAGCGGGCACCATTGTTGCCATGTACATATCAATGATCTTGAAGCTGTTGGAGAAAGTAGATGCCTGCATACACTCCAGAGCCATAGACTGCCATGAACGAGTGGAACCGCCCACTGCGATCAGTGCGCCGATACGGTCGCGGGGCTTGATAGCGCCTATCTTGGTCAGGAATGCGGTCTCATAAGCGAGGTTGCGGTGCATAAATTTCAAAAACAGTGAAGACGGCATCAGTGCATAGGTAGGTGCCGAGAAAATAACAGCATCCTGATCCAGCAGTACTTCCATGATCTTCTTCTTGTCGTCCTTGTTATCAAGAGAACAGCCTGTATGCTTGCCCATCGACATACCCATTGTACATGATGTGCAGCCTGTGCAGTCCAGCAGGTCGTAGTCCTTGAGGTTGATCATCGAAACTTCTGCGCCCTGTTCCTGACAGACAAGCAGTGCTTCCTTGGTCAGGATCTCGCAGTTGCTGTCCTTGCGTCCTGCGGTTACGCCCATTACTTTAAAAGCCATAGTTTACTCCTTTATTAATAGTTTTCCGGTTGTGCAGATCTTTCTGTCTGCGGTAGTTATAGTATACAGCAGCTCTCAGCAAATGTCAAGAGGTCACGGCAGTAGCTGCACTGATTTATAACATTATAGTAATTATTTAAACGTATTGATAAAATCATTGGAAGACGTTATAATTCAATCACATTAAAGTCTTTTACCGAGCGCGTACTGTGGTCGGCAAACTTTTAATATGGAGGTATCATATGAAAAAACAGATCTGTAAAAAAGTTATGGCGGGAGGCCTTGCCTTTATGATGTTTTTCGGGGGACTTTCCGTGCTGCCGGCTGCTAATATTTTCAAGATCAATGCCATAAATGCAGAAGCGGCAAAAGAGCCTTATGAGTATATGAAGCTTGATTATACACCGCCAACCATCACCTACAAAAAGGGCGAGGGCTGTGTAAAGCTTGAATGGAACGAGATAGAGGGTGCAGAACGCTACGGCGTTGCACTTTATATGGAAGATATGGGTGGTATCTGGATGATCATAACTATGAAGACCAAACCTTCCTTCGTGCTGAACAGGCTGACTCCCGGTAAAAAGTACCGTGTTGCTGTTTATTCGATGTTCGATAGCGAATGGATTCTGGATACTTCCAACGCCATCACCGTTACTCCAAATCCCCCACACGGCTATCCCGAAGTTACTTCGATAGAATACAATGAGAAGTACCATCAGTTCAGACTCAACTGGAAAAAAGTCGAAAAGGCTGAACAGTACGGCATAGCAGTAAAGATAGCGGGCAAGTGGAAAGTTCAGGCATACACCGATACCACCAACATAAACAGCCGTGCTTTTACAGTCACCGTTAAATAACGGATAATATAACAAATTAAGCAGAAGGATCGGGTGTTGCGTTTGCAGCACCCGATTTTCGTCATATCCTGGGGCTGCTGTGGTGAGAGATATAGTCACAGGAGAACGCCTTTCTTCTGTAAAGTATATTAAAAATTTAACTTGCATTCATGTTAAAAAATTAAACTTGACAAAAAGCAATTCTTATGTTATAATATTTAACAATGATATATGCATAGCTCGACGGTTAATGGTAAAATTTGGTGTAAAATACTATAAAGCCGCAGATTCGGCAGCTGGTGTGCTGCAAGCCTGCACTATATCAGAACAGGAAGATCAGTTCAAAACAGAATGATCGTTTCTGTAAGGTGGTGTTATACTAAAGTATTACTAAATCAGATTGGAGGAATTTGAAATGTCAAAATCAAAAATGATAGGAAAGAAATTCTTATCAGTACTGTCATCAACAGCGATGGCAGCGTCATGTCTGGCTCTTGTTCCTGCAGCTCCTGCGCTTACTGTTGAAGCGGCTGATACAAGCAGCTACATTTTCTATGATACTTTTGAGAGCGGAACAGATAACTGGTCTGCAAGAGGCAGCTGTACAGCAGCTACAAGCACATCTGCAAAGTATATGGGCTCCAGATCGCTGAGCCTTTCGGGAAGAAGCGCTGCATGGAACGGCGGACAGAAATCGCTCAGTTCAAGCACTTTCGTACCAGGCAACAGCT
The DNA here is from genome assembly GCF_900109655.1 of Hominimerdicola alba. Taxonomy (GTDB): domain Bacteria; phylum Bacillota; class Clostridia; order Oscillospirales; family Ruminococcaceae; genus Hominimerdicola; species Hominimerdicola alba_B. The sequence continues at coordinate 287,059 of NZ_FOAT01000003.1, read as the reverse complement.
ACGCTTTCAGCGCCTGCTTCACAAACATTACGGGTTCTGACCCTACCGAGTTCAAGCTCACACTTCAGTATAACCTGAACGGCACTGCAAACTATGACAAGATCGCTCAGGCGGCAGCAAACCGCGGCGAGTTCGTTCAGCTCTACAATGCTAATTATACTATCCCCTCAGGCGCAGAAGACCTTGTTCTTGTTGTTGAGACCACAGAGGAGACCTGCGATTTCTATGTCGATGAGATCATTGCTGCCCCCGCAGGAACAAAGATCGACGGACCCAAGTCTAATGCAGTTATCCCAAGAGGTGCAAGAAGAGGTGACATTGACCTTGACGGCAGTATCACTGTATTTGACCTTATCGAACTCAAGAGAGGCATGAGCAGAGGTATCGACAACGAAACTGCAAAGAAGAATGCTGATATCGACCAGAGCGGCGCTATAGATGATAAGGACGTAAGCGCTCTCGAATCCTTTATTAAGGGTGAGATAACAGAGTTCCCTGTGGCTGAACCCGAGAAGAAGCCCTACAATTACAACGGATATCTTCAGTATAAAGAAGCTCCCGGCTACTATTTCAGACAGCCTTCAAATCACGGTACGGTTGTAAAGGAATACTACAACGGCATCAACGGCAACAACGTGATGAACGTTTATCTGCCTTACGGCTATGACAAGTCGAAGAAATACAATGTCTTCTATCTGATGCACGGCGGCGGAGAAAATGAGAACACCTGCTTCAACGATACTTCCATCGAGATCGACCTTATGCTGGATAATATGATCGCAAACGGCGATATCGAACCCATGATCGTTGTAACTCCTAACTTCAACAAGGCTCCCAGTGCTGATGGCGTATGGGATGAAATGCGCAGAAGCATAATACCTTTTGTTGAAGGCAAGTATTCGACTTATGCAAACGGCAATACCAGCATCGACAGCCTGAGAGCTTCCAGATACCACCGTGCATACGGCGGATTCTCAATGGGCGGCGGTTCAACATGGGCAAACTTCAATAACAACCTGGATATCATCGCATACTTCATGCCTCTGTCAGGTCACTGCTGGGACGGTGCAGGAAAAGTACTGAGTGCGGCAAGAAATTCAGGATTCAAGCAGAATGAGTATTTTGTTCTTGCGGCAACAGGTACCAAGGATATCGCATACGGCAACATGGTTCCAATGATAAACGAACTGAAGAAGAACACAGATGTATTTACTTACACAAGTGACTTCTCAAAGGGTAATCTGTACTTCCTCGAAGCTCCCAACAATACTCACTGGTGGGGTTATGTAAGACACTACATCTATGATGCACTGCCTTACTTCTTCCATGAAGGACAGTAAAAAGTCCAGTGATCTGAACCGATCTGCAAAAAACGTACAATGACAAAAGAGACCTCCTGTGGTTTGAAAGAGACCACAGGAGGTTTTTATATTGAAAATACCCGTCAATTTATGATTTTTTTATGAAGAATATACCATTCACTCCGATTTACTGACAGTTCATTCCGATTCGATTGCTGACTATGACCTTGTGTGCTATACTGCAAGTACAGTCAAACAACGAAATGAAAAAACAAAATTCAGTAACGGCTGCGCAGCCAATTCGGACGATAAGTTCGATCAGAAAAAGTAAAAAAATCTGAATTCTGTCAACGGCATTTCGGTCTGAATCAAAGTAATTTAAAATCGAAAGGAATTAAACAAAATGAAAAACACAACATTTACAAGCGCAAAGAAGAAGGTCATCACAACTCTGACAGCAGCAAGCTGCATTCTCTCGGTATCCGCTCCTGCACTGGGCAGCACCGCGATCGGCAATGCGATCTTTGGCAATTCGATCGTAGCAAGCGCAGCAAGTGCAGGGACAGTTGTTGATGCAAAGAACGGCAACGCAGATCTGGTACCCGGAAGATTCTACAAATCTCCTAATCAGAATTATGTACTCGTGTTCCAGGGCGACGGAAATCTGGTTGTATATCACTACAACAAGTCAACCGGTAAGGCATACTCACCTACATGGAGCTCTCAGACCGAGAACAGAGGCGGTACAAAGTGCGTTCTTCAGGGCGACGGTAACTTTGTTATCTATAGAAAAGACGGAAAGGCTATCTGGAATACCAGAACCAACGGCAAAAAGGGTGCATATCTTACATTCAGCGATGATGGCGAGATAAGAGTGGTTTCCAGAAATGCTAATTATGCTACCACATGGTCAAGCAGAAATAACCACGGTTACGCTATCGAGGTCGCTGACAGACCGTTTATCTGGCCTGTTCCTGATTGCAAGGCGATTTCCTCAGCATTCAATGACGGCAGAAATCATGGTGCGATCGATATTGCGGCAGCGTCAGGTACATCTGTTAAAGCAGCTGCAGGAGGAACTGTACAGACCTATTACGGCTATAACGGCGGTGCTGGTAATTACGTTGTGATCACTCATAATATTAACGGAGCAACTTACCTGACTGTTTATATGCATTTAAGCAGCATCACTGTTGCCAACGGTGCAACCGTTTCCGCGGGAACAGAAATCGGTAAAGTTGGAAGCACCGGCAACAGCACCGGTCCTCACCTCGATTTTTCGATCCGTGAAGGCAGTTACTATGGTACAAGACTTGATCCCGGCTACTACACCAACCTTCCCGCCGGTCTTTACAACTGCACAAACTGTGCGAATTACGTAAACGAGATCAATGCAAACAGGAATAAATCATATACACTGTCCTCGCACACACATTCTAATTATTAATTTCGGTCACACACATACAGTGCAGCAGAAGAAAATCTATCTTTAAAACAAATACTAAATGCCCCGAAGCGACAAAATACTTCGGGGCATTACTTTTATATCCTGTAAAACTCAGCAACTTTATGTTTTAAGTATGGTGTTTGTTTTTTTGATTCTCTTATACATTATCGGATACGATCATGCATGAAAAATCTAACTGATTCAAGCAATTGTGATTATTCCATATCTTCACTCGCTGTAATAAATATACAATAATAATTTTTTATATTATTGACAATTGACAAATAATTAAGCGAGTATGTCAAAAATATTGACAGTAGAATTTGCGCGTGTTATAATATATTATATTTTATTGATATAATATTATATCAAACTTTATTGGTCGGGAGGGCATAATTATGCAGATGAAAAAAATTTTAGCAGTAGTGATGTCGCTTTGTATGACAGCAGGAGTTGTAAGCTATGGTGCGCCTGTTATCACACAGACTATCACAGCACAGGCAGAAGCTGCTGCTGAGGCAGATTGTTATTCTTTTAATCAAACAACAGGATTGCTGACTCTCAAAGGCGAGATAGACCGTGGCGCTTTACGGACTTTTAACACTAAATATGGTAAACAGGTAACATCTGTTATAGCTGAAGCCGGCACAGTTTTTCCGGAAGACAGTTCTGAGCTGTTGAGGGGTTATTACAATTGTACTTCTATGGACATTTCAAATGTTGATACAAGCAATGTTACAAATATGGACGCTATGTTCAATTGCTGTTATAACCTGACCTCACTTGATGTTAGTTCATTTGATACAAGCAACGTAACAGATATGAGCTATATGTTCTCTTATTGCGAAAAACTTAAAATACTCGATGTAAGTAACTTTGATACAAGCAATGTTACTGATATGTATGGTATGTTCCGTGGCTGTTATGACCTGACCTCACTTGATGTAAGTAACTTTGATACGAGCAATGTCACGAATATGCCAGTTATGTTCGGTGAATGTTATTCATTAAAATCGCTTAATGTCAGCGGTTTTAATACAAGCAATGTTACAGATATGGGTGCAATGTTCTATGACTGTAAAAAGCTGGAAACACTTGATTTAAGTGGATTTGATACAAGCAGTGTTACATTTATGTCTGGTATGTTCCAAGGCTGTTATGATCTGACCTCACTTGATATAAGCAGTTTTGATACAAGTAAAGTCACCGTCATGGGCGATATGTTCAGCGATTGTACCAGCCTGACAACTCTTGATCTGAGCAACTTTGATATAAGCAATGTTAAAGATACGTATGATATGTTTTCCTCTTGTGATAATCTTAAAACACTTATCCTCGGTACATATTGTGAAGGTATATTAAAAAAAGCCCATCTCCCCAATGGCGATGGCTGGGTAAACGCTAAAGAACCCAAAACTATAATCAGCGGTGACGGTGAATATGCAGTCATCGAAAACAAAGGTAAGAATACCTACAAGCGCTTACCTTTCAAGATTACTTACCCCACAAACATCAATGTTGAATACAGTGAGAAATACCGTCAGGTGAGATTTACATGGGATAAGGTAGAAGGTGCTGACAAATACGGCATAGCTGTATATCTTGCAGGCAAGTGGAAAGTTCAGGCACAGAACATAACTGATACAGTCTACACTTCTCCCAAGAATCTCACAACCGGCATTACCTATAAAGTAGCTATCGCCGCAAGAGTAAACGGAAAATGGGACACTGCAAACGCTATCAATAATGCTGTGACCTGTACCATAGGCTCCTATGTTAAACCTGACAGAGAGGTCATATATGGTTCGGACTTATATGTTATTGCCGATGAGATCACTATGTATCTCGGACCAGATACAAGCTACGGTAAAGTTACAACGATCCCCGGAAGAACTTACCTTAAGGAACTCGGCGATATGAAAAATAACAATAACTGGGCATTTACAAAGTATAATGGACAGTACGGCTGGGTGCAGATCGTGAATGAATCGGGCGAAAAACAGATCCGAATTTCATATTCATATCCTATAGTTGCTAAGCCAGTTATCTACCTCTATCCCGAAAATGAGACAGACGTCCATGTTGAGGTCGAGCTGACCGAAGCAGATCTTGCCACTACCTATCCTAAGTATAACAACGGCTGGGATGTAGTCGCTAAGCCAGACGGATCACTTGTGAACAAGGCTGACGGCTCTCATCACAGATACCTGTTCTGGGACGCTGTAAACTGCCGTACAGAATTTGATTTTTCAAAGGGATTCTGTGTAGCGGGCAGTGATACCGAGAATTTCCTCAAAGAAAAACTCAGCTATATGGGTCTGACCGAAGATGAGATGAATGAGTTCATCGTATATTGGCTACCCAAAATGGAGCATAACAAGTATAATCTCATTTCCTTCCAGAGTGATAAATATACAGATTCCGCAAAGCTTAACATCACCCCTGAACCCGACAGTATGCTGCGCGTATTCATGACATATACATCTCTTGAAGATGCTGTGGACATTGAACCGCAGGAGCTTTCCACATTTGAAAGAAAAGGCTTCACAGTTGTTGAATGGGGCGGTTCCGAAGTAAAATAAGAGAGTAAATAATAGAGTTTTTTCAGGGCTGTGTCAGCCGTGTGAGAGATCATAATCTCATGCGGCTGTTCACAGTCCATGTTTTTTATTTCGGTACTTCGTGAGATTAATGATTATGCCCCTATTTTTTATTCGCAGTCAAATTATACATTAATATGGTCTTCTAATATGAATAAGCAACGAATGATTAAGAAAATATATCAAAATTATTGACATTGATAATTATCTGTGCTATCATATCTTGGGAAATATTGATATATATTACCATTTTCAACATGATAATTCAGGAGGTCATTAAAATGCAGGTAAAAAAATATTTAGCAGTAATAATGTCACTATGTATGGTAGCAGGTGTTGTCAGCTATGGTGCACCTATCATCACACAAAGTATAACAGCAGAGGCAGCAGAGGCTGATGCAAGCTGTTATTCATTCGATGAAACAACAGGTGTACTTACATTAAAAGGCAATGTTGATGGTGATTTGTTAAGGGGATTCAGCAATAGTTTTAAGCGAAAGGTAAAATCCATTGTAGCTGAAAAAGGAACGGTTTTCCCCGAAGACAGCAGCAGGTTGTTATATCATTATTCTAATTGTACTTCTATCGACCTTTCAAATGCAGATACAAGCAGGGTCACAAATATGAGTGGTATATTTAGTTACTGTTCTTATTTGACAGAACTAGACATAAGCAGCTTTGATACAAGCAAAGTTACAAATATGAGTGAAATGTTCATTAGCTGTTATAATTTATCTGCAATTGATGTTAGTGGATTTGATACAAGCAAAGTTACAGATATGAGTGAAATGTTCAGTGGCTGTAATAATTTGTCTGCAATTGATGTTAGTGGATTTGATACGAGCAATGTCACTAATATGAGTTATATGTTCAATTGTTGTACGAGTTTTACTACACTTGATATTAAAGGATTTGATACTTGCAAAGTCACTGATATGAGTGGAATGTTTTTAGGTTGCTCCAATCTTACAACAATTGATGTAAGTGGATTTGATACGAGCAATGTCACTAATATGAGTAGTATGTTCAATAATTGTGTGAATTTTACTACACTTGATATTACGGGATTTGATACTAGCAAAGTCACTGATATGAGTAAAATGTTCTGGGCTTGCTCTAATCTTACAGCAATTGATGTAAGTGGATTTGATACTGGCAAAGTTACAGATATGAGTGAAATGTTCAGTGACTGTAATAATTTGTCTGCAGTTGATGTTAGTGGATTTGATACGAGCAATGTCATTAAGATGAGTTCTATGTTCTATAATTGTTTGAGTTTTACTACACTTGATATTAAGGGGTTTGATACAAGCAAAGTTACAGATATTAGTGGAATGTTCAATGGCTGTAATAATTTGTCTACAATTGATGTTAGTGGATTTAACACAAGCAAAGTTAAACATATGACTGCATTGTTTCAGGGCTGTTCCGGATTGACAACACTTGATGTAAGCAACTTTGATACAAGCAATGTAATGTATATGACTGCTATGTTCGAGGGTTGTTCTAAACTTAGAACGCTTGATTTAAGCAATTTTGATACAAGAAACCTCGTTGCTGTTGAATTGATGTTCAAAGACTGTACTAACCTGACCTCATTAAATCTGAGTGGATGGGTCACAAGCAATGTTGAGGATTCTTTGGGCGCAACAGCTATGACGGGTATGTTCTGGGGCTGTACCAGCCTTACTGAACTTGATCTGAGTAGTTTTGATACAAGCAATATCAAAGGTTATGGTATGGGTTATACCTTTGCTGATTGTATTAATTTGAGAACAATTACTCTCGGTGAAAATTTCAAAAACATAAAAGATACCGTCAAACTCCCCAACGGTGAAGGCTGGGTAAATACTAATGATCCCAGAACTGTTATAAGCGGTAACGGAGAATTTGCGGTTATCAAAAACAACGGCAAGAACACCTACAAGCGCTTACCTATCTATGAAGAAACAAAGATCACATACCCCACAAACATCAAAGTCGAATACAGTGAAAAATATCATCAGGTAAGATTTACATGGGATAAAGTAGAGGGTGCTGACAGGTACGGCATAGCAGTATATCTGGCAGGCAAGTGGAGAGTACAGGCACAGAACATCACCGGTACTACATACACTTCTCCCAAGAACCTTACTCCCGGAAAGTCCTACAGAGTCGCTATCGCTGCAAGAGTAAACGGCAAGTGGGATACTGCAAATGCTATCAAGCATTCAGGTGTTGTTACTATAAAGTGATAAACTTAAACTGATATGATTTGATATATGCAAAACGGATAGACCGTCTTTATATGGCGGCTATCCGTTTTTATATGGATGCTCTATAGATGATTAAGAAAATATGTCTGAAATATTGACAAAAATATTATTGAGTGCTATAATATATATCTGTGGAAATTTATAATATGCAATGTAATATATTTAGGAGGGCATAATTTATGCAGATAAAAAAAGTTTTAGCAGTAGTAATGTCACTTTGTATGGCGGCAGGCGCAGTAAGCTATGGTGCGCCGGTCATCTCACAGAGTATAACAGCACAGGCAGCTGATGCCGAGTCAGATTGCTGCACTCTTGATGAGAAAACAGGTGTGCTTACGCTCAGGGGTCAGGTCAACGCTTCAGATGTAAGTAAATATGGCAATACTAAGAAGGTAAAATCTGTTATAGCCGAAGAGAGAACGGTTTTCCCCGAAGACTGCGGCGGTCTGTTTAAAGAATTTAAAGTTTGTACTTATATGGATCTATCGAAAGTAGATACAAGTAATGTTACAAATATGAACAGTATGTTCGACTTTTGTACCGAATTGGAACACCTTGATATCAGCGGTTTCGATACTAGCAAAGTTACGAATATGTGTGGTATGTTCTCGCAGTGTACTAATCTTACATCTCTTGACGTAAGTGGATTTGATACAAGTAACGTTACGAATATGGCTGCTATGTTCCGTTGGTGTTGTAATGTGAAATCACTTGATGTAAGTGGATTTGATACAAGTAATGTCACAGACATGGGCGGCATGTTTTCGACCTGCAGAGAATTGAAATCACTTGATGTGACAGGATTTGATACAAGAAAGGTTACGAAAATGTACGATATGTTCTTAGCTTGTATCGGATTAACATCACTTGATGTAAGCAGTTTTGATACAAGCAATGTCGATAACATGTCACAAATGTTCAGCGCATGTAATGGTCTGACCAAGCTTGATGTGAGCGGATTTGATACAAGTAATGTCGAGGATATGGGTAATATGTTCTGTAATTGTCCAGCTTTAACTTCACTTGATCTGAGTAATTTTGATACAAGAAATGTTGATAATATGCATAGCATGTTCGGTAAATGTTCCGGTTTGACCGAGCTTGATCTTAGCGTTTTTGATACAAGCAAAGTTAAAAATATGGACTTTATGTTCTCCGGCTGTTCAGGTCTGAAAACACTTGATCTGAGTAATTTCGACACAAGCAATGTTTACGTAGGCAACTTTAGCTTCAGCAGAATGACATCTATGTTTGATAGTTGTTCTGAACTGAACACCATTATTCTTGGTGAGAAGTATGCCATCATTCCTGCAGTAGCTAAACTCCCCAAGGGTGATGGATGGGTAAACACAAAATCTCCTTCAACCATTATCAGCGGTGACGAAAAGTTTGCCTCTATCGTAAACGAAGGCAAGAACACCTACAAGCAGTATGCAGCGATTACATATCCTACAAACATAAAAGTCGCATACAGTGAAAAATATCACCAGGTAAGATTTACATGGGATAAGGTAGATGGCGCTGACAGATATGGTATAGCTGTATATCTGGCAGGAAAGTGGAGAATACAGACACAGAACATTACCGACACTACCTACACTTCACCCAAGAACCTTACTCCCGGTAAGACCTATAAAGTAGCTATCGCTGCAAGAGTGAATGGCAAATGGGATACAAAAAACGCTATCAAAAATGCTGTTACTGTTACTATAAAGTAATTGACCGAAATTGCTTCAATTAATAAATGCAAAACGGATAGACCGTCTTTATATGGCGGCTATCCGTTTTTATTTGCAGTCAAAATATAACATTAATATATTTTATGGCTATCCCGCTGACACACCTGACTTAACAGCGAACGAAGGAATATAATGAGAGTATGGCAGTTATCTTTTCCCCCGCCTGCGGCGGGGGAAAAGATAACGTCAACATAATATATCCCTGTCGATACAGCATTTTAAGTGGTGTGGTAAAGGGATAGTCAGAATATATTTTGCTATTATGGATAAACAACGAACGATCAAAAAAATATGAAGATATCGATGATCTGTCAATAAAAAATAGAAAAGGCAAGCTGCAAACTTGCCTTTTAAATATCACTTCTTTTTCTTGATAAGATGGATTACATATATGATACTTATGATAATGATTATGGGTAAGAGAATCTTTAGGATCATTGAAAGCGTAAATACAAGAATCTTTAAAATTGACGAAGCCGCAAGCACCATGACGATTGCTGACACTACCTTAACGGCTTTACTTTTGCTCGCTGCAAAAAAGAAAAGTGCAACAAGAAATACGCCTATTAATACAGGAACATTAAATATAATCGCTAACATGATAATTTTTCCTCCTTTCTTTTTATTGTTCTTTTTAATTTTATACATTATACCACAAACAAATGATAAATGTCAATACGCAGAAAATACGATAAACGGTGATTATCATTGTCTGATGTATTCTCTTGATTTAAGTGGTTTTGATACATGCAATGATTATGATATCAGGGGAAAGGTAGATCATTAACTGCCTCAATACTCTGGAACAGCTGATACAGAACTTGCGTGATGTAATTTAAACTAATAAAAGCGTCTTCTGTGATATTCCGCAGAAGACGCTTTGGTCTGTATTATTTAGTATATTGATCTCGGGTTGAAAGTATGGCTGAAATACTTTTTAAAACATCATTGAATTTATCCGCGTGGCAATTCACGGTCGAATGCTGCTAAGTAATCCTGCCAGTCAACTTTGCCGTCGAAGTTTGCATCTGCGAGAACAAGATCGATGGAGTCGATATCTCCGTTGCAGTAATACCAGATGAGGTCGGCATCGTCAACGTTGATCTTACCGTCAAGGTTTACATCGCCTACCGAATAGAGGCATTCGGGCTTTTCAGCAGGAACAGTGTATTTGTAGCGGCTTGTAGGAGCATCGATAGACCATGATGTATGACCTCCGGAGCATTTTCTGATATCGGTGTCTGATATAAGGAAATGATCATAACCTATGGCTTTGTCGGGATAATCCAGATCATCATGGGTTGCATCAACATGGAAATAATGATCGCCTACTCTGACTATGCACCATGCGTGTGTTGCGCTATTCACATAATACGCCTCTACACCTGCTTCATTAAGGAGAAGTGTAAGAGCCCTTGCATATCCGTCACATACTGTTGAATCCTTTAAAAATGCGGATGCGTCTACATGATTAGTATGTGAAGGGTCCGGAACATTCTTACCGTTTTTCACGGTATATGCATATGTGACCTTATTGCAGAGCCAGTCATGAAGAGTTTTTATTTTCTCCATATCGGACATATCATCGTTTACATTAGTAGATACAACGTACTTTATCTCTGCATTGAGGAAGTCGTTGAAGAAGCCGATCTCGCTGTCGTCAATGGCATCAAAATTTTCAATTATCACACTTCTGTACTTTTCAACAAACTCAGGCTCGGCAGAATTTTCGTTATCAATAACGACAGCCTCATTGTTTACTGTACGAAGTTCCTTACAATCTGCAAACACTCTTACATTGAATAGTTTTGTCAGGATATCAAGGTCGGAAACATTGATATTCTCCAGTGCAGCACAGTTCTGGAAGCAGTTGGATCCAAACTTAGTATCTGTATTACAATTGAGATCTGCCGATATGATGCCTGTACAATCTCTGAATGCATATGAGCCGATCTTTTTAACTGATTCGGGGATCGATATAGACCCCAGCTTTTCACAGCCTGCAAATGCTGAGATACCTATTTCAGCAACAGAGTCTGAAAATGTTACTTCTTCAAGATCTTTACAGTTTTTAAATGCAGAGTTGCATATCGTAACAGTAGAATCAGAGCAGGGTACATTTTTGAGACTTGTACAATCCAGGAAAGCGCTGTCTTTTATTGTAACAAGAGATCCGGGAGTATTTATCTCTGCAAGGTTTGTACAGTTTCTGAAAGCGTACTTTTCGATAGTTGTCAAGTCATCGGGAAGTACAATGGAGCATAGGTTTGTGCAGTTATCAAATGCGCTGATGGGAAGTGTGTTTAAACCTGAATAGAGTGTTACCTCTTTGAGGTCTGTACAGTTTCTGCAAATACCTTCTCCCATATTTTTGACATCTCTCATGTTTATGGAAGTCAGTGCTGAACCATCAAAGGCATAAGATTCAATTGTATCCACCGAAAGAGGCAGTGCTATCGATTTAAGATTTATTGTTCTTGCAAAAGCGCCGCTCTTGATATTGGTTACGCCAAGGGGGATCGCCACCGATTCCAGATTTGAAGCATTGCCGAAACAGTAAGAAGGTATGCTCTGTATACCTCTGGGGATCTTGACGGATTTTACGGCAGTATTATTGAAGAACAGCTTTTCGCCAAGTTCGGTGATGGAATAGCCGTCTATTCCCTGGGGGATACTGATCTCTGCATCTTTGCCGTTATATTTCACAAGCTTTGCAGTGTGGTCACCAGTGATCTCATATTCCCAGTCACCGTAAACAGTTGCAGCGCTTGCTGAAATTGAATTTGATAAAATTAACTTGCCTATCACGCTTGGCTCAGATGCAATTGCACCAGAAGATACGAGCGAAAGTGCCATTATGGATGCAACTATCCTTTTAGATTTCATGTTTATATTCACGGTTAATATTCTCCTTAATAAATAGTGTTTGTCGCGACAATATTAAGTTTAGCACACCCGGAAATGAAAGTCAACCTATCAAAATGTCGTTTTGCATCAGCAGAATGGGGTTTTTACCGAAATTGTCCGATTGCTGAGCTTCTGATAATTTTTTGCGAATTGTGTAATTCATAAAATTATAAGTGTTAAAATTGTGCAATTAATATAATTAAAAATCACAATAAAGTTATACTTTCACATCTTGATGAAAATGTTCAATTCGATAATTTATCAAATAAATTCAACAGAAGCTAAGGTACAGATAGGTATTTTAGGGAACAGCGGAATCACGTTAAAATGAGAAAGGCTTCTGCAAAATAATGCAGAAGCCTGTTGTATTTTTGTATCAATGATATATCATTTGCGCAGCATGATCTGCTATCATCAGCGGCTGAATGATACGGGCTCATAAACAGGATTATCTTCGGTGATAAGCACTACCTGCTGACCTGCTGTTCTGAGCTCAAATGGAACGTACCAAAGTCCGCCGTTGTCATCGAGGAAGTTGTACTTTTCAACGCCGTCCCTGATCTCGATACGAATATTGCCCGATGAAGTTCTGCCGTCATTATATTTGAAGGTATATGTGCTGTCGTTATTTACAACAAGTGTGAAATCCATCGTGGGGTCATTTGGGAGCCATTCGCCTGCTATCTTGTCGATAGCGCCAGAAGAACTTGCGGTGGAGGGCGAACGTCCGAAGGATACCGCACCTTCAAGAGCGTTTGAGGGGCTGTAGAGCTGCTGGTCCTCGCCTTCGCCGATAACACAGAATGAGTACCACAGACCTCCGTCATCGCAGAAATCATAGTAATTATCATCATACGCATTCACAGTAACATTACCGCTTACCGAGCTTCCGCCCTGGAAAGTTACTATGTATGTTCCGTCATCGTTTACCGTGATGGTCCTGCCTATTGCCATATCCTCTTCAAACCATGTGCCCAGAATAGCTGAAAAGTCTGCGTGATCGATTTCAACATTTTCGGGATCGCCGATATTTCTTGCAAAGCGTATAGTCTCGTATACCGAATTTTCCTCGGTCTGCAAGAAGTCTGTGCCTGCGACGGGAGCATATACAAAGGGAACATACCAGAGCCCTTTTTCACTGTCGTTGAAAGAGTATTTCTTGGTGCCGTTCTCGGTGTTTACCGATATCGTGCCCGAAGCGATAAGACTGCCTGTATCGGACTTGACTTCAAAGCCTGCATCGCTGTTTATAGTAAGGAAGCGTGTGGCCGCTCCGCCATATTCAGCCCATTCGCCTACTATTTCGGATACGTCAACCGCAGAAACTTTTTTGTTTTCTGTCTTATCATCTTTCTTATCGGACTTGCTGTCAGTATCGCTGTTGATTTCGGAACTTTCTGTAGTGTTTTCAGCCTGAGAGCTTGTTTCTTCTGCTGATGAGGTCTCTGAAACTGTGGACTTTTCGGTAGTACTTCCGTTATTTACCTTATCCTTGTCATTTACCGCACCGCATCCTGCGAGTGTTACGATCAAACTCATCATTGCTATAACGATCATCTGCTTTTTCATAGTTGTATTCCTCCCAAAAATAAATAGTAATTATTTGATATACGGGGTTCTCTGTTCCCCTGTTGACAATGTCATTATAGCATAAAAATCTGCGGCGTGCTACATAATTACAGAATTGTAATCCAATTACAATTTTGTAATTCAGGACATCATCTGCAATCAGAATATTACCCGCCTCAGAACGTATTCTCCGTCGGAGGTCGAAGCTATCTCATAGGTGCTCATGTCGTCCATTTGGATATGCTTTTTCAGTCGGGATATATTTACTCTTATAGTATTGCGGCTGTCTTCGACATCACAGCCGTATATGGTTTTATAAATGTCATGGTAGCTGATGCGTGAACCGATGCGCGATGCCAGAAGATAGAGTATCTGTAATTCGCGCTGAGGTATTGAAAACTCGTTGCCGTCAAGAGTGACAGTGCCCGAGAACAGGTCTATAGAAAGATAGGGGAGTTCTATCTTCGGGTGCTGAGAAGTCTGTGCCTGATCTCTGCGCAGCCTTGCTTCTATACGGGCTTTCAGTACATTCAGGTCATAGGGTTTGGTGATATAGTCATCTCCGCCGCTGCGAAATCCCATTACTATGCTTTCGTTATCATCGCGGGCAGTCAGGAATATTACAGGTGCCTGAGTCTTCTGACGAAGTATTTTGCAGAAGTCCATTCCGTCGCCGTCGGGCAGCATCATATCCAGCAGAACAAGGTCGGGGACACATTCCTCCAGCATGAAAGATGCCGACTTGACCGAGTCCGCACAGTGTACGGTATAGCCCTCCTTTTCTAGAAAAGATTGATTTATTTGCATTATATCGCTGTCGTCTTCAACCAGTAAAATATGTGACATTTAAAAGACCTCCTTGGCAATTACAATTTCGTAATAATAGTTGAAATCTCAGAGAGATATGGTATAATGGATATACCAAAAGGGGGGTATCTCATGAAGAAAGAAATATCCAAAAGCCATTCGCTGAAACGTCGGCTTCTTATTGCGCTGATAACCTGTCTGCTGACAGTCATGATAATATGTACCGCCTTGTTTGAGGCGGTTTACCGCCGTACCACCGATACGGTAGATGATCATTTCGGAAAACTCACCGATATAGCATATGATGAGGTAACAGACACACTATGCGCTGATGACCTTGAATGTATGAGGGGAATTCTGAACTGCTACTGTCGTGAGATGAGTTACGAAATGAATCAGGGATTCGGCGGTGTGACGGAAGATGATATTTCCACCTATCTCGCCACCAGAGCCGGATCGTATTTTGATGATATATATATTACAAAGGATATTTTCTTCGTTATAGATAACGATGGCATCACAGCGGTAGATCTCTTTGACGGACGCCATGGCACTGATGCCGATACGGTGGTGAAGAATGCCTTTGAAACTTTTGAAAAAACCGAATGTGACGATCTGGACGGACTCAGCTTTGAAGAATACCTGTTATCCAACAAAGACCTTGCAGATGCCCGATACACAAAGGAAGGCGATGGATATATAATAGTATGGAAAAATATGTCCGAATTTTCAGGGCACAGTCAATGCGTAGGTCTGTTATCCAATGCCTGCGTCCACTGGAAAGGTCAGATGAAGTCTGCGTCCGATATGGAGATAGGAGAACTTCACGATAATATGGATCTGCTGTTCAGAAAATACACCATCGTGATGCTTTCTGCGGTGGGGGGAGTGCTTGTGTTATTTATCATCATAGCCGCTGTGCTTTCCAAAAAGCTTTCTGATCCTGTTGTGAGCGAACATGATATGCTGGTGGAGATAAACGAGATGAAGACCACATTTCTCTCCGATGCTTCTCACGAACTGAAGACACCGCTGGCGGCTATGTCGGGATACGCACAGAATGCGGAGTATGATCTTGAAAACGGCAGTACCGATGCTGTAAAGGAAAAGCTCAAACGCATATCCTCTGAAGCAAACAGAATGGCGCTGATGGTCACACAGATACTTGACGCTACTCGCATAGAGGAAGGCAGGCTTGTGCTGGACCCCTCTCCCTGCGATCTTGATGCGCTGGTACGCGAAACGGTGGAAACGTATTTCGTGGTACTCAACAAGAACAACAACCGCCTTGCACTGAGGATACCTCTTGACCTGCCAAAAGTTCAGGCTGACAGTGCCCGTATGCAGAGAGTGTTCGTGAACCTGATATCAAATTCCCTGAAACATACCCATAACGGCACGATCCTTATCAGAGCCGAAGAAGAGGGAAGTGAGATTAAGGTGACCGTAAAAGATACGGGCTGCGGTATATCGGAAGAAGACCTGCCTCATATCTGGGAGAGATACTACAAAGGCAAACATTCGGAAACGGGTACGGGTCTTGGACTGTTTATATGCAGATTCATCGTTGAGTCTCACGGCGGCAAGATATGGGTCGAAAGTGAAGTCGGAAAAGGTACATCATTTATGCTGACTTTGCCTGTCAGTCCCGGTCAGACTGTTTGACAGATCTATTTTTTATATAGTCATCAGCCTGTTTGAGAAATTCTTTTTCATGTTCCATTATTTTGAGAGCATCTTCAAGCCGCAGACTTATCAAAGCTCTGACCTCATTTGGTCGTACCACACGTGGTTTTTGACCTGAATATTTTGCCAGAAAATATATTACCTGCTTGGTCACTCCGGGTTTTTCCGCGGGATCATATTGTTCGCTCACTCTGAAAGCAGTAAACAGCTCAACTTCAAGATCCGTCTCTTCTCTGATCTCACGAAGTGCCGTTTCTTCTTCGGTCTCTTCATTTTCCATATGCCCTTTGGGAAAGCTGTGAGAACCGCTTATCTCCTCTACAATAAGATATTCTATTTCTTCATTCTCTATTGTATAAACTATTGCTCCGCAGGATTTTTCAAGCACCATATTTTCGCCCCGATATATTCCGAACTATTTTGTAGCAACACAAATGAAAAAGTTTTTAATAATTATAACATAAAGTAAATATTTTATCAAGTACTATTCGCCCGGCAAAGAGATGGTCATTGCAGTTCGAGCATATTACATTGTCAGGTGAATAAAAGGCGGTGCTATCTGATAAAGCTGATGCTAAAATGAAAGCCGTGCAGACGAACGCAGTCTGCACGGCTTTTTCTTCATGTTTTTTTATGCTGAATATACCATTCACTCCGATTTACTGACAGTTCATTCCGAATCAATTGCTGATGTTGACCTTGTGTGCTATACTGCAAGTACAGTCAAACAACGAAATGAAAAAACAAAATTCAGTAACGGCTGCGCAGCCATTTCGGACGATAAGTTCGATCAGAAAAAGTAAAAAAATCTGAATTATGTCAAAGGCATTTCGGTATGATCAAAAGAAATTCAAAATTGAAAGGAATTAAACAAAATGAAAAACACAACATTTACAAGCGCAAAGAAGAAGGTTATCACAACTCTGACAGCAGCAAGCTGTATTCTCTCAGTATCCGCTCCTGCACTGGGCAGCACCACGATAGGCAATGCGATCTTTGGAAATTCGATCGTAGCTAGTGCGTTAGCATATAATGAGATCAAGACAGAAATCCCGGTAGGATCTCGAGTAATGATTTGGCCGCTTCCTACAAGCAATAATACAATCACAGGTTGTTTTTCTGATAGTCGTCAGCACGGTGCAATAGATATCTCTGCTGCAAAAGGTACATCGGTATATGCTGTTGCAGATGGTACAGTTGTTGACTGCAAATATGGTAATGGCTATGGTAACCGTATCGTAATTAAGCATAATATTAATGGAAATACTATCTACACGCAGTATTCCCATCTTAGTTCAATCAAAGTTAGTTTAAACCAGACAGTAAAACAAAAAGATATAATCGGCTTGACCGGTGATACTGATTCCCCCGGAAGTTACCATCTCGATTTCCAGGTTAAACGTGTAGCTGGATTCCCGGGCCCAAGCGAGCGTATGTCCAGAAACATTGACCCATGTAAGGTACTTCAGCTGCCTTCCACTCTGAAGGATGGTGCTACTACCAATTATCAGGAAGTTAAAGAATATATCCAAGATATGACACACAACGATCGTTGTCCTAACCAGTTCAGAAAATTTCAGCCCGGTTCGTTACAGAGAACACTTCAGTGTGAACTGAGTCCGCACAAACTTGGTCGTCGCGACGGCGATGCATGGCATGCTAATGTTAGTATGGCGGAGGGCTGGATGGTATACGGTCCTTATGAAAAGTATTCCACTGGTCAGAAAGCAGTAGTTTTCAGACTTAAAACCGATTTCAATACAGATAAAGTTTATACAAATCTGAATAATAGGTTTATGGACGAGGTTGTATGTACAATTCAAGTTGCTGATAATTCAAATAACGGAAAAGAACTTGCAAAAATGGATATTCGCCGAAGCGATTTCTTCCAGTCAGAGACATGGCAGGATTTCAATATTTACTTCAACAACACTAATTCCAGTCACAAACTTGAATTCCGTATTTACTATCATAAAAAAGCTGCAATCTGGGCTGACAAAGTTGACCTTCGTCAGATTTAATACGGTACAGTGATCTAAATCATACATAATAAACGCAGATCTGTCATACAAACAGATTTGCGTTTTTTATATGACAACAACTTTGATCTTGTTATGCCTACATATGCATGCCTGTTCCTTTGTCAGGAGACGCAGAAGGTTTGACGGATACTTTAAAACAAAAATTAAATGCCCTGAAGCGATAAAATACTTCGGGGTATTACATTTATATCTGGTAAAACTCAGCAACTTTATGTTTGAAGTATGGTGTTTGTTTTTTGATACTCTTATACATTATCGGATACGATCATGCATGAAAAATCTAACTGATTGATGATCAAAAAATGCTTTGACCAAAATATACAATAATAATATTTTCTCTTATAGACAATTGACAAATGATTAAGCGAATATGTCAAAAATATTGACAATAGAATTTGTGCGTGTTATAATATTCTATATTATATTGATCGGGAGGGCATAATTATGCAGATGAAAAAAATTTTAGCAGTAGTGATGTCGCTTTGTATGACAGCAGGTGTTGTAAGCTATGGTGCGCCTGTTATCACACAGACTATCACAGCACAGGCAGAAGCTGCTGCCGAGGCAGAGTGTTATTCTTTTGATGAAGAAACAGGTGTGCTTACACTTAGCGGCGAAGTTGACGGTAATGCTTTACGTGGATTAGATCATAGTTACAAATTTAATGTAAGATCCATTGTAGCTGAAAAAGGAACTGTTTTACCGGAAGACAGTCACTGTCTGTTTATGGACTTTATTAATTGTACTTCCATAGACCTTTCAAATGCGGATACCAGCAATGTTAAAAATATGTCTGATATGTTTGTGTTTTGTGAAAGTTTGAATGAACTTGATCTTAGCAATTTTAACACATACAATGTTACATATATGAACGGTATGTTCTACGACTGTGAAAGCTTGACTTCGCTTGACCTGAGCAGTTTTTATACAAGAAAAGTCACATATATGAACAATATGTTCAGTGGCTGTAAAGGTTTGACCACGCTTGATATAAGCAATTTTAATACAAGTAACGTCACAAGTATGAGAAATATGTTCAGTGATTGTACCAACCTGACAACTCTTGACCTGAGCAATTTTGATACAAGCATAGTTAGAGATATGAGCGGAATGTTCGAGGGTTGTTCAGGCTTTACCTCACTTGATGTAAGAGGTTTTGATACAAAAAATGTTAGGTATTTATATTCCATGTTTGAGGGTTGTTCAAGTTTGATATCGATCGATCTAAGCGGATTTGACACAAGCAATATCACAGATATCAGCCGGATGTTCAAGGATTGTTTTGAACTTAAAACGATTGATATAAGCACTTTTGATACAAGTAAGGTCACTGATATGGACAAACTGTTCGATAATTGTACCGAGCTAAAAACCCTTTCTCTGGGTGAAAATTTCAAGAACATAAGAAATAACGCAAAGCTTCCCAACGGCGAAGGCTGGGTAAATTCTAATGATCCCGAAACTGTTGTAAGCGGTATCGGTGGATATGCAGTTATAGAAAACAGTGGCAAGAACACCTACAAGCGCTTACCTATCGAAGAAGAAACATACCCCACAAGCATCAAGGTTGAATACAGCGAGAAATACCATCAGGTGAGATTTAAATGGAACAAAGTTGAAGGTGCAGACAGATACGGTATAGCTGTATATCTTGCAGGCAAGTGGAAAGTTCAGGCACAGAACATAACTGATACTGTTTACACTTCTCCCAAGAATCTCACCACAGGCATGACCTACAAAGTAGCTATTGCTGCAAGAGTGAACGGCAAATGGGATACTGCAAACGCTATCAAAAATGCTGTGACCTGTACCATCAAAAATTCCTATGTCAAGCCTGACAGAGAAGTCAAATATAGTCCGGACTTATATGTTATCGCCGATGAGATCACTATGTATCTCGGACCCGATACAAGCTACGGTAAAGTTACAACGATCCCCGGAAAAACTTACCTTCAGGAACTCGGCGTTATGAATAATAACAATAATTGGGCATTTACAGAGTATAAGGGAAAGTGCGGCTGGGTACAGGTCGTGAATGAATTTGGCGAAAGACAGATCCAAATTAGATCTCAATATGTTGCTAAGCCTGTTATCTACCTCTATCCCGAAAATGAGACAGACGTTCATGTTGAAGTCGAGCTAACTGAGGCAGATCTTTCTACTACCTATCCTAAGTACAACAACGGATGGGATGTAGTTGCTAAGCCTGACGGTTCACTTGTGAACAAGGCTGACGGCACTCATCACAGATACCTGTTCTGGGATGCTGTAAACTGCCGTACAGAATTTGATTTTTCAAAGGGATTCTGTGTAGCGGGCAGTGATACCGAGAATTTCCTCAAAGAAAAACTCAGCTATATGGGTCTGACCGAAGATGAGATGAATGAGTTCATCGTATATTGGCTACCCAAAATGGAGCATAACAAGTATAATCTCATTTCCTTCCAGAGTGATAAATATACAGATTCCGCAAAGCTTAACATCACCCCTGAACCCGACAGTATGCTGCGCGTATTCATGACATATACATCTCTTGAAGATGCTGTGGACATTGAACCGCAGGAGCTTTCCACATTTGAAAGAAAAGGCTTCACAGTTGTTGAATGGGGCGGTTCCGAAGTAAAATAAGAGTGTTATATTAATCAATATTGAAATTGCTGCTTTGCGAACCTCGCAAAAGCATATATCAAACTTTTACTTGTTCCCAAAGTGCAATTTCTTATATCGTTTACTATACATGATGCATTTTTTAACGGCTGTGTCAGCCGTGTGAGAGATCATAATCTCATGCGGCTGTTCGCTTGTTGGATGGCTATCCGTTTTTGGGGGTGTGGGAATTTATACACTCACTATCTATCCGTCATAACAAGTAATGCAGAATACGTAGTTCTCTATAAGAATATGAACATTGGCAAAATCTTAAATATGGCTTTTCAGATGTTATTTAATGTGATATGTTCAACTATAAATTAAACTAATGGTTAATCGCGCAAAAACATTTAGCATTAAAAAGTGCCTAAATGCCCACCTGAACAGACAGCAAAAAAGTCTCTGAATGCCCGATTTTTCATGTGCTTTTGAAGTAAGATAAAAATTGCCGTGCAGGTCGTGATGACTTGCGCGGCTTTATGTATCCGCCCGCTTGGGGCGGGGTAGATCAGTTCCTGCTGCCTGTCTTGTAGGCATCGATCATCTTCTTGCTGATGGGTCCTGAACGACGTGCATACCTTTCCCCAGTGCGGACATAGGTGATGTCCTCGGAAAGCCCTGTTTTCAGCTTTATTTCGAGTTTCATGCTGTTTTTGTTCGTGGGAACTACGTCTATCCTGTCGATGATCGTGCGGGCAAGTTCGTCAACTTGTTCCTTTGTCATATCTCCTTCTGGACAGTACATAGTATTAAAATATTCTTCTATTTTTTTAAGCTCAGAAACATAGTCAACTTTCTCAGCGGCTGATTTTTCAAGCTCGGAGATGTCCTCTTCCAGCTGAGATATCAGCACGTTGGCATTGTCATTGCGCTTTTTGAATTCATCGCGGCTGATAGCGTCCTCGGTGTAAAGGTCAAGGAGTTTTTCACGCTTGGCTTTTTCCTTTTCAAGCTGAACTTTCAGCTCGTTTATCTGCTTCACGGTGTTCTTCTCGGCATTGGTCTCTTTGTAGATCTTCAGGAAGTCTGCCACATATTCTTCGATATGCTCAGCCACCAGTTTGAAATGATCGGAGAGCATCAGGTAAAGGTCTTTTTCCATGATTGAGAATGATGAACATGACTTCGCACCCGAGCGCTTTTTCTCAGAGCATATCCACTGATATACAGGTTCGCCCTTTTCCACCGAGTTTGAATAACTTGTCCGCCAGTAGGGGACATTGTGAGCCCTGCACCATATCAGTCCCGTGAACACGCTTTTATCCTTGAAAGAACGAGTTCGGCTTTTTATCGCCTGACTTCTCTCACGAAGAATAACGTTGCACTTTTCCCATATCTCTTCGCTGACGATGGCAGGCACGACCTCACCCGTTTCATCCTTGTACATCACCCATTCATCCTCAGGCAGAAAGCGCTGTTCCCTTGTGCGGTAGTCCGTGACTTTTACCTTGTTGCCGCAGTACCAGCCCTTGTATTTCGGGTTGGATATTATGCCCGTTATCGTGTTGTGGTGTATCTCTGTGCCGTTTCGTCCGCGGTAGCCTTTATCATAAAGCAGTTTCTGTATCTTTCGCGAGCTGTACTTTCCTGTGGAGTAAAGCTCAAATATCAGCCTGACCATTTCAGCTTCTTTTTCGTTGATGACCAGCTTGCAGTCGTCCTTGTCATAACCGAATATCCTGTTGTTGCCCAGAACATTTCCGCTCTCGATTGACCGCTTGTGTCCCCAGCGCACTCTCTCACTCAGCTTGCGGACTTCGTCTGCCGCTATACTTGACATTATCGTAAGGCGAAGTTCAGAGTCAGTGTCGATAGTGCAGATGTTGTCATTCTGGAAGAATACGCCCACGCCTGCCCGCAGAAGTTCGCGGGTATAGGTTAGGCTGTCAACGGTATTTCTGGCAAAACGGCTGACTTCCTTAGTCAGCACAAGGTCGAAGACCCCTGCCTTGCCGTCCTCTATCATGCGCATAAAGTTCGCACGGTTTTCAGCAGATTCGCCGCGCACACGGTCAACATAGCCCTCAACATAAGTCCAGTGAGGGTTGTTCTTTATCATGTCGGTGAAGAAGTTTATCTGGTTCTCGATAGAGTTTTCCTGCTCATCGCGGGTGGTTGAAACTCGCGCATAGAAAGTTACTTTTATATCCAGGTCAAAGATGGTCTTGCGCTCCATCTTCATTTTGTTTGCAGCGGAATAAATATCCATTGTATCACCTCGGTAAATTTAAAAAATAATGATTTATCCGTACCAATATTATTTTAGCACAGACTTGCAAAAAAGTCAAGACTTGTATTATACCGGTCTTTATGATATAATACACAGTAATAAGGACGGTGGAGAATATGAAAGAAAATGAACTGATCTTGTTCGAGACCCCGGATCATTGTGTTACACTTAATGTGAATATGGACGGAGAAACGGTGTGGCTGTCCCTCGAACAGCTTACCGAACTTTTCGGACGTGATAAATCAACGATATCAAGGCACATTAAAAATGTTTTTAACGAAGGTGAGCTTGAACGAGATGCAACTGTTGCAAAATTTGCAACAGTTCAAACCGAGGGTGAACGTGAGGTTTCGAGAGATATCGAATACTATAATCTCGACGTGATAATCTCCGTAGGCTACCGTGTAAAATCCAAGCGGGGCGTTGAATTCCGCAAATGGGCGAACAAGGTGCTGAAGGATTACATAATGCGTGGCTATGCTGTAAACAATAAGCGTATAGAACAGATAGGTGAGGTCATACGCATTATGAAACGTGCAGAAAATCAGCTGGATGCAAAGCAGGTGCTGTCTGTTATCGAGAAGTTCAACAAGGCACTCGATCTGCTTGATGATTACGATCACCAGACATTGAAGAAGCCCTCGGGCAACAAAGCGGTGTATGTTCTCGGTTATGATGAGTGCAGAAAGGTCATAAACGAGATGAAGTTTGCATCAGACAGCGAGCTCTTCGGCAACGAAAAGGACGATTCATTCAAGGGAAGTATTGCCAATATCTATCAGGAATTTGCGGGAGTTGAGATATATCCCACCCTTGAAGAAAAAGCGGCGAACCTGCTGTACTTTGTCACCAAGAACCATTCCTTTTCCGATGGAAACAAGCGTATAGCCGCAGCAATGTTTTTGTATTTTCTAGACAAGAACCATGCATTATTTCTGGACGATGAAAAAACGGAAAAGGCTATATCCGATCAGACGCTTGCAGCTCTCACCATAATGATAGCCGAATCCAAGCCCTCGGAAAAGGAAATGATGATAAACGTTGTAATGAACTGCATGGTAAAATGATCTCAGTACCGCACATCAAAAACAGAATCATCATAGTAAAATGACCGCCGGATAACAGCGGTCATTTTCTTTTATGCTTTCAGCTTGCCGATCGCTTCCACCATGCGGCTGCACCGCTCAATGTCGATCATACCCTCCTTGTACAGCAGGTTAGCCCATGCTTCAAGAGTCTGCTTTTTCAGTGCAAGCTCAGCTTTTTTGTCTTTCTTTTCTCTCATATCACCGACTCCTTTTCTAGTATTATTGGAAAGGGTGTCAGTTTTATTCGATGTATTTTCGTTCCTTTTGTTCTCGTAGTTTGTATTCAAATCATTTTCTCCTTTCGGTTTGAAAGGAGGTGAAGTGCTGTTTCGGCTGGTGGCAATTCCGCTGAATCAGCTCCTGCCGTCAAGGCATTACGGCAGGTATGCACGGAGATGATATTTTAGTGCAAAATATAAGGAGTTTTATCTGCCGAAGCTGGCAAAACTTCGGATCATGATTTCGGGTCAGCAGTAACATTTTCACCCGGACAAGGCGAACTACCGGGAGTATTTTTAGCGTCGATGTTCTGCTTGACCTGCTCGTTTTTGAGTTTATCCCGCTCAGCCTGATCGTGTTTCAGCTGCTCGATAAAACCTCGGTTTCGGTTGTCGTTCATTATCCTGTCGAACTTTTTGATGAAATCTTCGGAAGAAAGTGAGTACCCGAAAAGTGACATTACGTGCTCGTAGATCTTGTTCTTTTCTTTTTGCTTGATCTCTTCAAGCTCAGCATTGATCTCTTTTTCGAGCTTTTCATAGGCTTTGTAGGTCGGCTTCATATCTTCAAGGTTCTTGTCGATACGAGCTTTCAGCTTGTTGCGCTTCTCCATCTTTTCTTCGAGTGTGATCTTTTTAGACATAGCATCTTCCTTTCATTCTGAACTTTTGGTCGGTACGGTGTTCGGAAAATCTGCCCGAACAGCAGGTACTAAAACATAGAAATCACCCCTTGACCGAAGTACGATCATATCATTTTTTAATTTTGGTATTACTCATTATCATGGCATTAAGTAACATCTGCTGAATATTACGCGGATTTCATATATTTACGTTTGCATTAGAGTATTGTTAAGGGTCACGGGTCCCCCTTAACAGCCGGATCGCGGTGGGAGGAATGCGATCTGGAAGAAAGTGGTAAAGTATGCACCTCTTTCTATACTTGCTTTGCAAATAGCAAATACTGCCAGCAGATTATACCTATAAACAGCTGCTTTCGGAACAATATGATACACCAAAACGCTTCTGCCGATCAGGCGTGAACTCGGCGTAATATTCTTGGTTAAAATATTTGCATCATGATGCTGAAGATTACCGAACTGTTGTTCGATGATTAAATTATATCATATCGAACATAAGTTTGTCAATAGAGCGAAAGAACATTTGTTTGAGAATCTAAAAAAGCGCATTTCGGACTTTTGGGTTTCGTTGATTTTATCAATTTTGATAAGCGCGCGAACAAAAAAGGATTATGATTAAAAATAAGTCCTGCACATGGGCTGCAGTGAATTGTGGCATAGAGTAACAGCTACTATGCAGGAAAATTCATTCCTGCACAGCAGCTGTTATACTTTATTTATTACATCTTCGAGATATCCCTCAGAGCACTATATCACACGAACACCTTGCTCAGCTGGTACATTATCTCGCTGAAATATCTGTCACTGAGCTCATTAATGGTAATGCTCTCATTACCAGGAAGTTTGTAGAAATAGAGTCCTTCTATGGTAACATCATCTTCTTTGTTCCTGTATATCTCAACACTCATGCCCGAATTCATCAGACTCGCCTTTATGCCATTGTTTCTCGCAAAAATATCCTCACGTAGAAATTCATCGATCATTGCGCCGTCACCTGCAGTACCCTTGCTCCAGCCTATTTTGCTCATTGCACCTGCAAGCTCGATTGTCTTCATTACCCGACCATTGAAACGTTCAATACATTCACTGCTTTTTTCCTCGTCTGTCGGCTTGAATATGTTCCTGCCGAGCTGCGGGAACGGCTGTATGATATCGTAGTCTTTGAGCTGCTGCTTCCATGCTGAAAGTTCCTCATCAGTGAGTTCAACAGGGTGAACGAGCCCTATCTTTGCATTTTCGGGTATGGTGAATTCTTCGTCATCAACGGTAGTGAAGCTGCCGTCATCAAGATATCGGAAGCACTTTTCAAGTTTATCATCTTTATAAGTTCCCCAGATAAGACCAATTGCAAAACGGTGCATTATAGGATTTGCAACGAAAAGCTTTTTCCAGTTCTGAGAAGACCAGCTGCGTGCGGTGCGCATGGTATCTTCCAGTCGCACTAGCTGTGCCGCAACTAAGGTTTTCATCTGCTTTTTCATGGCTGTAAATTCCTTGTATGCGTCATCTGCAAGAGATTTTTCGTCGTCAGCTGTCGGCTTCGGAATGGTTTTTAGTTTCTTTTCGTCACAGTATATCTCGAGTTCAAGTTTAGGAGAGATATACACCTTGAAACGCCTGCTGCCGTAGTCAAAAGTGCGGCACATATTCTCATCGAAGTCCAGGTCGGGTATCATAAGGTCAGCAAATTCTTCCTTGCTTATGCCCAGCTTTTCTGCAGCACATAACAAAGCGTCCGCAGATGCCTTGCGTATCGAATTGAACCTGTGCTTGCGGGACATTTTTTCAACTTTCATGATATACTCGCTGCTGCCATTTAGGGTTATCGCATGGGGTATCTCCTTGGCGAGAGCGCCCTTCTGCCACAGTGGCCAAAAATCCATAAGCTCGTCAAATATTATAAGTGCCTGTTTGCCACCGTAAACGCTTGCAAAATATAGAACCCATTTGTATTTCGCCTGAGCCAACAGTGTAGGGGAATACTCATATTCCAGTTCCTCAAAAGCCTCCAGCCACTGAGGTTTTACCTCCGGTGGGGTAATAAGCCACCTGTTCAGGACTTCATTCGCGAGATTGCAAACGTCATTGGGTACAAGTTCGGATACTATGATATCTGCATTCGGGTCTTTCAATCCCACGGAATTTGCAAAGCACAGCATGAGGGCTTTTAGATAGCTTTCGTCTGCAACCGTGCCGTTCTTTTTGTGTACAGGCGAAAGGGGTTCTTTAAATAACCAGTCCAACTTCGAAGTCTTCTTACCCTTGGTCATTTCTTTTACTATGTCCTCGGCAGAAACCTTTTCATTGGAGCTGTCATCTCCCGATACCACCGCAAGCATACTGCCTATACGTGCTTTCAGCTTGTCGGTCTTCTCGGTGGAAAGTGCTTTTTTTAGCTCAGGGATATATGCCTTTGCGCCTTGCCTTTCGATCAGGGTAAGTGCGAGATCTCTTGCCGATGATTTTTTAGATTTAAGCAGGGTTTTTATTTCATCAGTCCAGTCGGGGTGATTGGTGATGATATCGGATACGGTATCGCGTACAGATTTTGCTGTATCTTCCGCCAGTGCAACTATCTGCCTGCGGTACTTGTTTTCGTCTTTCCTGAAAAGTGCCAGTGCGATACCCTTAGCCGCCGATGTGCATTTTGTGATATCTGCGGAAGCTATCTCGTCTATATGGGCAGAAAAGCAGTTTATGTAATCTTCCACCGCTGAATTGTAATGCTCCGAAATATTTCCGCAAATATCAAGTGCCTGAGCGATATTCGCACCCACAGCCAATAATTTGTCTGCTATACCTGTGATATCTCTGCCGCTGTATCCTGTCACTTTATACAGATGATTGCTGTATCTACCGATACTACTGCCAAGTACTGCGATACAGCGTATAATGAAATCGTCCTCGCCAAATATATCGAAATATTTACATTTTGCCGGAGCATCATATCCCAGTTTTGTACCTTTAATTATTGCCCATACCTTATCAAATGAGATCTCACCATTGAGATAGGCTTTGATCTTGTCCTTTTCCTTATAGCATGAAGCTGCAACATCGGCTGTTTTTTCCCTTGCGATGTTCCTTATCTCATCATCGTTTATGCTCTCATCAGGCTTCACCGCTTTCAGGGCAATATTCATCGTCATCATATTCTCAACACCTTGCTGTTCCAGCATTAGTTTTTTGAATGGTCCGGTCTGCATTTTTGCGGCGGAATGCATAGGTATTTCGGGATCACGATGGAGCGTCAGTAAGTTATTGAGTATCTCCTTGTTGAATGTACCATCAACCGCAAAAAGCGCATCAAATGCCCGATAGGGATTTTTATTATATTCCCAGATGCAGTTGTAAATGGCACTTGCTTTTTCAGAGGCATATTTGTTGAAATGTGCCTTTATATGTTCATCGAAAAAGATAGCAGGCGCAAGTGCCGTAAGAAGATATACATCGTCCTTTGCAATATCACTATTCATTATATCATTGATCACGGCTATCGCCCTCTGCGCTTCATCGGAAATCTTTTCGCCCTCGGGCAGCGGCATATATTCCAGAGCGTTTGCGCACAGCATCAGCTTTATGGCATAAGCATTTTCCGAAGTCAGTTCAGCCGCTTTAATATACATTTCGGGCTCCTTCGGGAAATCATCGCGGATAAATCCCCTATGGTAATAAAACGCCGAAAAGTGTACCGAAAATGACCTTGCCTCAGCCTCATCGCCCCAGACCTCTTTCATGGTTTCTATTGCCATACTTCTGAAACTTGAATCATTTATGGTTGTCATATCCCATTTCAGCGGCATTGTCAACCTATGAGCCTCACAATCGAGCAGCCTGTAGCTTAGGAGTATGATCCTGCGGTAAAGTTCCTCGCTGCCAAGAGGTATCACATCTTGCCTGAAAGCATGACGATAGTCACCTATATCATTATCCCCTATATCTATATCCTGCACCGTCAGTGAATCCAAAA
This sequence comes from Hominimerdicola alba, assembly GCF_900109655.1. Taxonomy (GTDB): domain Bacteria; phylum Bacillota; class Clostridia; order Oscillospirales; family Ruminococcaceae; genus Hominimerdicola; species Hominimerdicola alba_B. Next base: position 257,913 of record NZ_FOAT01000003.1, on the reverse strand, counting down.
TAGACATATCACGTTCCTTGCTGATATCCAGCCATTCAAGCGCAGTTGCAGTTATATCCCTGCCAAAACCCGATCTCAGCATTCTCTGTTCAAGATTTGGAAACTTCATCGCCATTTGTATCAATTCCTTTCATTTGGTAACATGATCTGTATTGCTAATGAGTGAGATGATTTTCAATATATGCCGTCACAGAACGACCTGAATCATATTTTCTGAATTAATGATTTTTTCCATATAAACCAATTATATCATTTTTCAGCACATAAGTCAATTTTTACCTTGATATGTAGCCTTTTCGCAATATCCCTCATAGAATTATATGATATTATGATCTGATGTTTCATTAACATAGTTTATGCCGCTTTCAAGATACTGTACTATTTGTATATTTCATATGCCCTAACATGGAGTTGAAGGTTATTGACCTCAACATCGGTTCATTCGCAAAATTACATATTTGTACTTCTCGCCGAGATGTGATAATAGCTGAATGCACAATTGTCAGAAGATATTTTTGTGTGATTTTTTTCTTTCAAAAAGGGAAAAGTCCGAAAATAGTTACCACAAACTTAGAAATGTGTGATATAATAGGAGAAACAAATCGTATTTGAAAAGGGGTGTCGGTATGATAAATCTGTTTTCAGATGAGTTTATTGCAGGCATAGCATGTTCAAAGGAAAGAAAACTGTGTTTGGATAGAAGAACAATATTAAGTGTACATCTTCAGCTTTATGCAGGTGATATAAGAACACCCTTTTCTGTCAGTTCAAGGCGTGAGATATATGGTGCGTATTTTGAAGAACTTGTTGATAGTGTGGCGGAAAGTATCCGCAGACTGAAAAAGGCATTAAAGGAAGACAACAGCGTGTGTATCTGGTATTCCGAAAAGGAAGCTGATGAATATCTTGCTATGCTGGCTTTTGTCGAGTGGCTGACTGATAAAGGGGCTGTTATCTACCTTTGTGATTACACAGAGGCTTGCCCTGATATGTATACAAATTGCGATTGTGAATTTCTGTTTCGTCCCGAAATGCATCTGCTGACGAATGAAGAAAGAAGCAAATATCTCGCTGAACTTGAACGTCTGAAAAAGGAGAATACCAAACTCAGAATGTATTCAAATGGCAGGATCGTGAGTCTGCCTGAGGATAGCTACGATGAACGGATACTCGAAGTTATAGGCGATAAAGAAATGCAGACAATAATGGTCTATCCCGAACTTTGGGACGAAATGCCGCTTATGCTGACATTTATTCTGTATAGGATACGCTGCATGATAGCATCGGGTGTGCTTGAAGTTGTCAAGGACGGAAAGATCGAAAGCGGTATGTATGGCACAGGCGATGATTTCGGAAAAACGATAGTCAGGAAAAAGCGAAAGGAGTAAAAACCATGAAAGTATACATTCAATCAAAACCAAACGGTATCCCTCACAGCCATAATTTCTACAGTGCCTACGAAGGCTTTTTTCAGATGGGCTTTGAGATAGTACCGTTTTCAAAACAGTCAGAACTGAAAAACAGCAATAAAGAAGATATCATCGTGGGGTATGTAAACAATGTCCGCGACCGTTTGTACGATATCGGTATTATAACCCCCGAGATAGATCATCCCGAGTCTATAAAGAAATATCTGGGTAGGAAGATATGGACTTCGACGATAAACACCATCAACACTCACCCCGAACTTTGGCCTGTTTTCGTGAAGCCTGTTGAGGATAAAAAGTTCACGGGAGTTGTGGTCAGAAGTCCGAAAGACCTTATCGGCTGCGGCACATATGGCACAGATGTCCCAGTGACTTGCAGCGAGATACTTGATCTTCGTGCGGAATGGCGCGTGTTCGTTAGGTACGGGAATATACTGGATGTGCGCAGGTACAAGGGCGACTGGCGGCTGCATTACGACCCTGCGGTGATAGAAAATGCGATCAAAGAATTCACAGATGCCCCTGCGGGATATGCGATTGACTTCGGTGTGACAGCGGACGGAAAGACTGTTCTCATCGAAGTGAATGACGGCTATTCGCTGGGAAGCTACGGTCTGATGGAGAACTATTATGCCAAACTCCTCTCCGCCCGCTGGGCTGAACTTACGGGGACGGATGACGAGTGTGCGTTTGATTTGAAGTGAAAAAGGAGCTAATACCATGCTCGACAACTTCGACCTTTACATACGCTCCCTCAGCATCGACTGGGGTTCGATCTATGAAAACAGCTACCTGCGTAAGATACCGTCTATTGCTGCGCTTACCGAACTCGAATTCCACAATGCCGTGACATTTTTTGTGGGCGAAAACGGCAGCGGTAAGTCAACTTTGCTGGAAGCTATCGCTGTGGGTTATGGGTTCAATCCCGAGGGCGGTACCAAGAATTACAACTTTTCGACTTTTGATTCGCACTCGGAACTTTGCGATGCGCTGACGCTTTCAAAGGGATATAAGAAAGCAAACTGGGGATATTTTCTGCGGGCGGAGAGCTTCTACAATGTTGCTACTGCTGAGGAGGAGTATGGCAGGCTGAGTAAATATCCTCAGCATTTCCACGAACATTCCCACGGCGAGAGCTTTTTGCAGCTGGCACAGACGAACTTCAAGCCAAACGGGCTGTATATCCTGGACGAGCCCGAAGCTGCCCTATCTCCCCAAAGACAGCTGACGCTTCTGCTGGAGATAGCCCGCTGTGTTAATGAGGGCTCGCAGTTTATCATAGCGACCCACTCGCCGATACTGCTGGGTTTTCCCGATGTGGAGATACTGAATTTTGACGATGAACTGCGTCCGTGCAGATATGAGGACACCGAGAGCTATATCATAACTAAGATGTTCGTGAATGACAGGGGGAGGGTTTTAAGGCAGCTGATGGAATGAAAGAAATCACAGGGATAACAAATTATAGTGTAGATTAGAACAGTAATAAATAAAAATAGGTATGCATTTTAGATGTGGATCAGGCATGAAAAATCTGACCGATGATACCGGAATGAATCCTTTGACCAAAATATACATTAATATGATCTTCTAATATAGATAAGTAACGAATGATTAAGAAATTGTATCGCAATTATTGACATTAATAATGATGTGTGCTATCATATCTTTGGAAAACATTGATATATTGCCGTTTCGGCACTAGAATTCAGGAGGACATAAATATGAAGTTAAAAAAAGTTTTAGCAGTAGTGATGTCACTTTGTATGGTGGCAGGAACTGTCAGTTATGGTGCGCCTGTTATAACACAGAGCATAACTGCGCAGGCAGCCGATTCAGCAACAAACGGTTTTTCATTTAACCAAACAACAGGCAGGCTTACGCTTAGCGGTACGGTTGATGGTGATGTTTTGCGTAAATTTAACAATAAGTATGGCTATCGTGTTAAATCTGTCACAGCTGAAAAAGGAACAGTTCTTCCTGAAGACAGCAAAAATCTTTTTTATAATTATACAAATTGTACTTCTATCGACCTTTCAAATGCGGATACAAGTAATGTTAAAAATATGAGCGGTATGTTCTTTTATTGTTCTAGCCTAACTAAACTTGATGTAAGCGGATTTGATACAAGCAGGGTTACAAATATGAGTGATATGTTCAGTGGCTGTAACGAATTGACATCACTTGATGTAAGCAAATTTAACACAAGCAAAGTTACAGATATGAGTTTCATGTTTGGCTGTTTCAAATTGACTTCACTTGATGTTACTGCATTTGATACAAGCAGGGTTACAAATATGTATGCTATGTTCAGTTGCTGTAAAAGCTTGACATCGCTTGATTTAAGTGGTTTTGATACGAGCAGAGTTACAACTATGGGCAATATGTTCCATTACTGTGAAAGCTTGACATCGCTTGATTTAAGTAGTTTTGATACAAGTAAAGTCACAGATATGTACCAAATGTTTGGTAAGTGTTCAAAACTAACCACACTAAATTTAAGCTCTTTTGATACAAGCAATGTTAAAAATATTAGTTATATGTTTTATGGCTGCGGTGAATTGACATCACTTGATTTAAGTGGTTTTGATACAAGCAAGGTTACAGAAAAGTCTGATTTGTACTGTTCTAGTTGTATGTTTAGTTCTTGTAATAAACTGGAGTCCCTTACTCTTGGTGAGAATTTCAAAAATGTTCTCAAAAAAGCACAACTTCCCAACAGCAAAGTCTGGGTAAATATGAAAGCTCCTACAAGAATAGTAAGCGGTGACGATAAATTTGCAGTTATCAAAAATAACGGAAAGAATACCTATATAACCTATACTCCCACCTATCCTACCAACATCAAAGTCGAATACAGCCAAGACTATAACCTGAAATCTCACCAGGTAAGATTCTCATGGAAAGAAGTCGAAGGCGCTGACAGATACGCTATAGCTGTATATCTCGCCGGCAAGTGGAAGGTTCAGGATAAGGGCATTACCGATACTTCTTACACTACTCCCAAAAGCATGACCCCCGACACGACTTACAAAGTTGCTATCGCCGCCAGAGTTGACGGAAAATGGGATACAGCAAATGCTATCAAAAATGCTGTGACTGTTACTATAAAGTGATAGCTTTCTAGGCAAAATATTTTTAAATATCAAAACGGATAGACCGTCATTATCTGGCGGCTATCCGTTTTTGTTGTTTAATGAATTGTGCGGCTTTATGTATGACGCGGGGAGGTATACGCTTACATTCCGAAATCTAATGAAGTATAATAAGCTTCAAGCAAAACCATGCAGTAAATTGGATACTCCAATTTGATAAATGTAGTTTATTGGAGTACATAAGACAGTGGCTAAGTGTATTCTTGCGCATTTTGGGTGTATGATCGAGAAAAAAAGGCAATATTGCTATTGACAGCTAAATAATTGTATGCTACAATAACCGAGATAGTTAAATATATTAATATATTTAACTTGGTTAATTAAGGAGGGCATAATTATGCAGATCAAAAAATTTTTAGCAGTAGTAATGTCATTATGTATGGTAGCGGGAACCGTCAGTTATGGTGCGCCTGTTATAACACAAAGTATTACAGCACAGGCAGATGAACTTGAGACTGATTGTTATTCTTTTGATGAAGAAACAGGTGTACTTATGCTCAGGGGTGAGGTATACGGTACAGTTTTAGGTGAATTTAAATTTAAATATGGATACGGAAATAAAGTAAAATCCATTGTAGCTGAAGATGGTACGATCTTACCTGGAAATAGCAGTAGTCTCTTTTCAGGTTTTAATAATTGTATTTCAATTGACCTTTCAAAAGCTGATGCAAGCCGCGTTGGAACTATGAATACAATGTTCTCCGGCTGTAAAAGTTTGACTACACTCGATCTTAGCGGTTTGGATACCAGCAACGTTTCTGATATGAGCTGGATGTTCTATGAATGTGCAAGTCTGACCTCACTTGATCTGAGTGGGTTCAATACCGGCAAAGTCGGAACTATGGAGAGTATGTTCTATGAATGTAACAATCTGACTACACTTGATATAAGCGGATTTGATACAAGAAATGTTATAACTATGGAAAAAATGTTCAGCGGCTGTTCTAAACTGACATCGCTGGATGTAAGTGGATTTAAAACAACAAGTCTTGTATATATGAACAGTATGTTTAATGAGTGTTCCAGCCTGACTGCACTCGATATGGGTGGTTTTAATACAAGCTATGTTAAGGATATGACTAAGATCTTCAATGGATGCTCTAATCTTACCTCACTTAATGTAAGCAGTTTTGATGGAAGCAGTTCCAAGAATATGTATAGCATGTTCAATGGATGTTCCAAATTGACTAAGATCGATCTGAGTAACTTTACTACAAATAATCCCGGTAATATGACGTATATGTTTGCTGACTGCAGCAGTTTGACCGAACTTGATCTGGGTAAATTCAGCATAAGCAGCATAACTTCTATCGGTGAAATGTTCCTTAATTGTAATAGCCTGAAAAAGCTTACTCTTGGCGAGAATTTTGAAAAAGTAAAAGAAATAGCTGATCTGCCTAACGGAGACGGCTGGGTAAACGTAAACGACCCCTCAACTGTAGTAAGCGGCGACTATAAGATCGCAGTTATAGTAAACGAAGGCAAGAACACCTACAAGCGCTTACCTATCGAAGAAGAAACAAAGATCACCTACCCCACAAACATAAAAGTTGAATACAGCGAGAAATATCATCAGGTAAGATTCACCTGGGATAAGGTCGATGGTGCTGACAGATACGGCATAGCTGTATACTTGGCTGGCAAGTGGAGAGTACAGGCTCAGAATATAACCGACACAGTATATACTTCACCCAAAAACCTTACTCCCGGCAAGGCATACAAAGTAGCAATTGCGGCAAGAGTGAACGGCGAATGGGACACAGCAAACGCTATCAAAAATGCTGTGAATGTTATTATAAAGTGATAGGCTGAAATTGGTTTAATTTGATATACACAAATGGGGTGCTGCGGTTGCAACACCCCATTAAAATTTCACTTCTTTTTCCTGATAAGATGGACTACATATATGATAATTATTATGGGTAAGAGAATCCCTTATCCTATAAAATTACACTACTCTCAAACTAGCCACCAAATCCGCTTGTTAGGGAGTGAGTTTTACTACCCTATAAAATTACACTACTCTCAAACACTGAATTAAAATTTTTAAGTCTGTAATTTGTTTTATGGTTATCCCCTTAACACACCACAAGTAAGATCACTGCACCAAAGCAGCCAAAAGCCTTAAATACGCACTGTTTCCCAGCTTACGACGGTTGAATTTGTAACAAGTATTCGGCAGCATATAACGCTGTGTGGATCTTTTCGTTTCCGTGGTTAGTTCCCATGATCATTGCTTTGAAGTTTGATATAACTTTATGCATCCAATTCAGCTGACCACTTGTCGGATCATATGTCTCAAAAACATGGAAGTATTTCTGTGCCAGCGGTTTCTTGTAACTTCGAGCATTATCACTCTCGATCTTCGAGCCTGCGCGGATATTATCCCTGGCAAATCTACCCACAGTTATGCCCTTTAAATTCGGCACATCGCTCATTTTAACGTACTCGGGATTTCCTGCTGCGTTCTTCGATAAAGCTACGATCATCTTGACTTTTTCAGTACCTCTGCCGCGCTTTTTACCGTGAGTCGGAGCACCGAGATACGTGTCATCAAGTTCAACGATCCCGTTGAGCAAATAGCGTTCTTCACAGCATTTCATAGCTTTTCTGATGCGATGAAGGATGTACCAGGCTGTCTTGTAGGTCACACCTAAAGACCTCATCAGCGTAACAGCAGAAGCGCTTCATTTGTTGCTCATAATGAGGAATGCGGTGACTATCCACAGTCTGAGCGGAATATGTGTTCTGTGCATAAAAGTTCCGTTTGTGGCGGATATATCTGCTTTACAGAACTTGCAGCGCAGCAGATGGCGTGACCTTATCCTGCGGTACTCAGAGCCACCGCAAAACGGGCAGGCAAAGCCCTTTTCAAAGCGGATATCAAGCAGAAAACCCTTACAAAAACTTTCATCTGCGAACTTTGAGTATATCCCATCAAGTGTGATCTCAGGTTTCGGAAATCTTTTTGACATAGCGACAGTTCCCTTCGGTTTCTGTCACTATTATACTATATTTTCCAATTTTTGAGGTCTGTTTATTTGGACAGCATTGTAAATTATCTGTAGTGTATTAAAGGGATAACCATGACTAAAAATGGTTATCCCCCAAGTACATATAGTTTCGATATAAAACCAATTAATTTGGTGTGTTGGCGGGATAACCATAAAAAGCAATATTCGACTTTATCGGATAATTTCATACGGATTAGCTATGCATCGCGAGATCAGTACGCACTGTTAGCCGCCGAATCCATTCGGTACGCTTTGGGTGATATACCGCACTTGCGCAGAAATACTCTGCTGAAATAGCTGCTGTCGGTATAACCGCACCGCCCAGCGATTTCCGCCACAGACAGCTCTGTCTCGCGTAACAGACGGCAGGCGGTATGTAAACGCAGTTTTGTTATGTACTGCATCGGACGGCAGCCTGTCGCTTCCTTGAACAACCTCAGAAACTGACGTTCTGAATAATGAGTAAGCGCAGCAAGTTCGGTAATGGTCATTTCTTCCTGAAAATTTCGTTCGATATACGCAAGGGCAGGCGCAAGCTTTACAATGCCTGCGTCGTTTTCGATGCGGTTCGTATCATACATTCGTGAAAGCTCGACAACAAGTCGGATAAATCCCGCGCGAACCATTGTCTGCCAACCTGCCGCCCTGACGGTATATTCGGTATGAAGTGCCGCGATCATTTCCTCTATATTAAGCTGTTCATCGGGGAGCAGTTTAAGATAGCTCGTAAAGCCTTTGGTTCTTGACTGCTGTGGTTCAAGAACGAACAGAGCCTGAAACCCGGGCGCACCTGCTATGTCAAAAGAACTTAGATCAAGGAACCTCTTGCGGAACATTATGTTGCATATGTGAAAATCCTGCGGATCATCATAGCCGTGTTCGATATCCTCGGCGATGACGAAAACGCTTCCTTTCTGAATAGGATATTTCTCACCGTCAACGATATGCACGGCACTCCCCGACAGTACGATCACCAGTTCGATATAGGAATCGTGGGCGTGCAGATAAAGGGGCTCGTCATGTTCTCCGTACTGTATAAAAAACGGAAAATTTTCATCTTGCGTAAAAGCTTCCAAGGGCATACGAAACATAAATATCACCTGATTTTCACTTAAAAGTCTCGTGTCGGTTTTGTCCTGTTTTGTGGCAGTAATTTACTTGAAATCGGATAAGATAGGTGCTATTATTACTATAACATAGTTCATAACAAAAATCAACTGTAATGCAATTGTTGTTTATGGTTCTTACTCTGACACATCGCATTATACAACCGTTTAATGGGTATTAATAGTTAATGTTATTAGTATACAGAATATAGCGGTGTGCTGAAGGAATATACATATCTGTAAGGAAGAAGAAAACGGAGGGTCTACAATGAAAAGCAAACTGACAGCAGCTTTTCTGTCATGCGTGATGGTATGCAGCATGGCAGGAAACATTCAGGCAAGTGCTCTGCCGAGTAAAAACGGCACGATGCGAAATGTATCGACAGCGGAGATCGTGGGTGAAATGGGTATCGGCATCAATCTCGGAAACACGATGGAAGCTTGCGGTGACTGGATCGAAGAAGTAGATACAAAATGGGGCGACGGTGTACTCGAACCAAAGGAATATGAGACCGCATGGGGCAGCCCGATCATTACAAAGGAAATGATTGAGGGCATGGCAAACGAGGGTTTCGGAGTTGTACGTGTTCCCGTGGCTTGGTCAAATATGATGGATAAGAGCACCTATACTATCTCCCCTGCTTATACTGCCCGTGTAAAGCAGATAGTTGACTGGGTGATTGACGCAGATATGTATTGCATAATCAATATCCATTATGACAACGGATGGGTAAACAATTTCCCCTATGATGAAGAAGGCTCCATGAAACGTTATGAGACTATGTGGAAGCAGATCGCTTATGCATTCAAGGATTATGACGATCATCTTATATTTGAGTCGCAGAACGAGGAACTTGGCTGGGAGTCTATCTGGAACCCCTGGAGCGGGACGCAGTCGCAGAAAGAAAAGTCCTATGCGCTGTGCAACCGCATAAATCAGAAATTTGTAGATGTCATCCGTGCGTCTGGCGGCAATAATCCCAAGCGCCATCTGCTAATTTCGGGATATAATACCGGTATTGACCGAACCTGTGATTCGCTGTTCCGGATGCCTTACGACCCTGTGAACCGTATGGCGATATCGGTGCATTATTATACACCTGTGGGCTTTGCTATTCTTGAAGACAAGGACGAATCCTGGGCAAAGGCGCGTTCAACATGGGGTACAGACGAGGACTACCGTGAACTTAATGCCAACATGGACATGATGAAGACTAATTTTACAGACAAGGGTATCCCTGTGATAATCGGCGAGTACGGCTGTCCCACTAAGGGAAAGGAAACAGAGTCGGTCGTTCGTTTCCTGAGTGCTGTATGCAAAGCTGCATATGACCGTCAGATGTGTCCCGTCCTCTGGGCAACACCGAAGGGCGAAAATGATGGTGAATACGGCGGTCACTATGACAGAAACGCCTGCAGGATCAGTAACCCCGATCTAAAAAAAGCCTTTGACGAGATCACAGGTTTTAACGGCAAAACTCCCGTTGACCCATCTGCTGACTATCCCGTTGTCAGCAAAGTTGAATACAGCGAGAAATATCATCAGATCAGAATTACATGGTCGCCTGTTGAGGGTGCTTCAAATTACGGCATAGCAGTATATCTTGCAGGAAAATGGAGGGTACAGACTCAGAACATCCCTGCTTCTGCTACAAGCTATACAACGCCTAAGAATCTAACTCCCGGAAAGAGCTACAAGGTAGCTGTTGCAGCTAAGGCAGGCAGTGTATGGACTGCAAATGAAGCTATCAGGCACGCTTTGACAGTCACCGTTAAGTAACCGGCATATCAGCATACCTCAAAATTTTCAATACTATACTATTATAAAAGATCTAATCAGAATAGGTATCGCTTTCTTTTCTTCATAGGCGATTCCTTCTCTCAAACAATACTCTCCGACAAATATCCATCTGTCGGAGAGTATTGTTTTTATTGTAGTAAACGACATACTATATTATCGAACTAATAAAGAACAGTACACCCCCGAACGCTTTTGAAACCGCACGGCTGTATGTTTTACTACCCTATAAAATTACACTACTCTCAAACAGCAGGTGATGTTGTTCAGGTGGGCGGAGAGTTTTACTACCCTATAAAATTACACTACTCTCAAACTGATGTGGCGTACATCATACGCTCCAAGTTGTTTTACTACCCTATAAAATTACACTACTCTCAAACCGTCGCCATGTATATCTTCGGCTGCGCGCTGTTTTACTACCCTATAAAATTACACTACTCTCAAACTACTGTTCTGAGCCGAGTACTCTGTGGTGGGTTTTACTACCCTATAAAATTACACTACTCTCAAACCTCAAATCTGAGATAATGACACTACTCATTAGTGTAATTTTATGGGTTTATACTTTTATTATACTACCGATTTCATTGAAAGTCAACAAATTTATATAACACACATATCTTCATCTATTATGATTACCTTTTCTGTATCAAGACGCGAATATTCTTTGTTTTCGATGCATATCAGGTTGATCTTATGCAGCAGAACACTTTTGAAAAGCTGCTCGATTTTTTCATCAGTAATATAGCTTCTCATATTTACAGTGACAAATACCTTCGTACCTTTAAGCTTTTCTGAGATCAGCATATACTCCATTATTTTTTCAGGCAGAGTCATCTCTCTGTCATTCAACCTGACATTAAATGCTTTAAGTATCCCGTTGATATCATCGGGAAAGTCAAATATAAGATCATCGTCTGCTGAGTGCGTGTAAAGCCTTTCCCGAACAAAGCGTTGAAATACACCTTTGCGGCGTGACCTTCCCGGTTTGTGACATCGGCATATTTCATATTACTTATATAATCCGCCAGCATAGCTGATTCGTTGTTGTGACCTGATTCAAGAAGAAGCTCTGATTGTTTTCTTATTTTTTCAGCAACTATCTTCGTCCAAACACTGCTCTTAATTTCATCATTCCACCTTATCTGTTCTCTAAGCTTTGCAGAAGTGTCATGACTGCCATAGTACGATACGAGTTCGCACGAAGGATCACGTTTCTCGTCGCAAAATATGACCTTTATCTTTTTTTCTGAAAGTGCAGCTATAAGACAGCCTGTTATAGAAACAGCAGTATTCTCGATGATGAGGACAGCGATCTCATCAAGATGTATCTTTTTGACATCATCTTCACACCTCACCACGAGATACCCTGTTTTAAGATCCATTTTTGCTCTTTTGGTTATGACTACAGTTCTCCAGCTCATAAGTCAAGCAGATTTTCAGATTTCTTTTCAAATAGACCGGTCGGTGATTGATCTATGATATTTATTGATTTTCTGCCAGATATTTTTGTAATATCTGAATTGATTGTAATTACACCTGCCTGTCCGCTTTCGCCTAGCAATTTAAGATCACATCCGGTAGAGCGCCCTGTTTTAAGAAGCTTTATCATATTAATCAAAAGCAAGACCTGCTCCGTCAAAGATAATTTTATGAATACATCTCTTTTAGCGGAGATCTTTTTTTCGATTTTTGAAAGGAAAAGGTTATACGGCTTGTTTTTCATCTTATCTACTAATGTATCAAAAAGTGAGATGTTGCTTTCGTGAGAGATCCCACTGTATACACTCGGTTCAAATTTTTTGCCCTTTTCACTTTTCTCTAAGTATGCAGAGATTTTCTTTACATAATTATAACTCGTTGGATCTATTATAAGCGATTCAGCCGAAGATACTACAATTTGTCTTCCTTTATTTGATTTCTGGACGATATTGCATCGGAAACCATCGATCTCCAACAATGTATTGATTTTAAGAATACGCTGTTTTAGAGGGAATGACACCATATCTTCGGTAATGTTTTTTGATAGGATATCTGACAGCTGTTCGGCTACGTACTTGCAGGCAAATGAAAGATCATCTTCGATTGCTTTAATTACCATCAGCTCTATAGGAACAATTACAATAGATCCGCCGAGACATTTAACCAGTGAAAAATAAGCAGCAGATGTATTGTTATAGCCGCCATACTTCACAGCGACCAAATCCTGCTTTCTCGGGACAAGACCTTCCTTTTTACGTTCGGGCATCTGGTTGAACAATCCACCCTTGCGTTTATAGGTATAACGTACATATCTTATGCTATTTTTTGCCATCATCTTTTTGACAGTATCAAAGGAGTTTGACGGATCCCATGCGACTTCGCCGTTTCTCTCAATCTTTTTTGATATGAGGGTCGTCAGTTTGATAGAATAATTTCTTTCCTTGCTAACGAAATTCCGTGGATCTTTTGTAAAACGTGTATTGTAAATATTGCCCATCACAATATTAAGATATGCATCCTTAGCATGATGAAGATCGTTGACTTCACGACATTTGAGCATATCCATTTCCTGTCTGAATTCAGACACAAGCCCTGCTTTTACATAAACTATATCTGTCTCAGGCAGAAGTTCTTTCAAAACAGCTGCAACTGCCTTGGTGGACTGTCTTGTTTCAACTAACTGCCGAGCAATAAAACCGGATAACTCATCTTCTGTGAAAGCGGTATTCCTCATTAATCTGTTAAACTTTTTATCGCCCATCATTTTCTTTTCATGCAGGCTTTTCCAGAATGGTGACATCTTTTTGCGTATCTCGGGATCAATAGGATATCTATCACCCTTTGAACCGTTGGCATTTGAATCAACAAGGACCTTGTTTTCAAGACTGTCATCCTTTATCTTAGCCTGCGGCCAGATATGGTCTATATTCCATTTCTGGTTGTCTTCAAGCTCTTCGAAGCTTATAGTTTTACCCGTGTAGGCACACTTGCCTAGCTGCATAAAATAAAGGAAATACTTTTCACTGCGCAGTTTGCCGTCCTCACAGTTATCAAGACGGTTTTGAAGCGCATCACGATCATTTGCGTCGATTTCGGCAAGAAAGGCATTAAGCTGTTCTCTTCTGGAAATTGTACGTTTTCCCTTGGGAGTTTCACCTTCGCCTCTTGCCATCTCAATAAAGACCTTGTCAGGAGATCTTTTCAGGATCGCTTTAAGTTCATTTACAATATCAAGGGTACGAGTAACAGAACATCGAACAGCAGGAGCAAGATAAATTTCTTTCAAGCGCTCATCTAAACTCTTTTTATTTTCAGGCTGATCATAATAATCACAGTTATATGATTCAAGTGAATCCGAATATTTGTATTTAGAACTTAGCAGCTGCATCAGATTATCATTCGTTTCCCAAAGCCTTGATATGATATTGCTTTCGCTTAACATCTCGCCACTGTCAGGGTCAACATCATACAATTCCTCCAGAAATCTCCTTGACAGTCTTCCGTAGTCTTTGTATTTCAGCTTGGATAAATAGGATATATCATCGTTGCTGAGCTGAACGAAATTTTCTTTCAACCATTTTTTCAGACGCTTGGTATCAGTTGTAACAGTTATACGCTCTATTATTCTTTCAGCATCATTTTCAGAAATGATTCCTTGCTCAAGTATTCTTTTAAAATCATGATACGAGCTGAGAGAAGACTTTACATTATCATCTATGCCCGTTATCTCGATTTTGCCTGAGAATTCTCCAATAGACATTAAATACTCAGCGATACGTTTCTTGGTTACCTTAGCCCTTGAAGACACAAACTTATCCTGATACAGTTTTTGCTTTATTTCTACTGAAATAGGCTCACCATTAACTTTGATATTATTGATCTCATTCAGTACGTTGAATTTGGAATAAAGCAGGGAATATTTAGGTAAAACATCTTCACCTGCCATGTAAGTTCATTTGCAGGTCATTTTGCGGATAAATTTATTCTCTGATGCATCTTCATCGATCATCTCACTGAAATTCCAAGGATATATTTTGCCATCTTTTTTTCTTATCATCCATGCAAATCTGCTCTTCTTCTCATTCACTAAAGGACCCACATAATACGGAACTTTGAATTCCATTATAGACAGAATTTTATCCGCTACAGTTCCATAGCTGTCGCTCTTGTTCAAGAACGGTAGGTATTTGCTTGCGTTTTCAAGTATTTTTTTGAGTTCGGCATAATAAAGCTGATAGGGTATAACGCGGTTGTCGGTCGTTACCTGTTTAGGGCACAGATCCGCGTTTTCGCATTTTTTGTATAAGTCATCATAACATTCTTTATCTTCATCAGCAGAAACGATCTTATCAAGATACTTTTTAATGAATTTACAAAAAGCAGTTTGGCTCTTTCTATCATTTGATGAATCATTTTTACTAAAATTTACACTTACTTTTTCATCAGAAACATTTTTCCGGTTGTATACATATGAAGCATAATTGGCTTTATCTGATGCGTAGCGGAATATTTCATTATAATCATTTCTGTTCAAATATTTTTTAACTAAGTATTTTAATGATTTCAGATCAGCTTTATGCTGTTCGTAAATCTCGACCTTGGACTTAGATATCATCTTATGCCCGTTTAAAATATCCACAAGCAGAAACCAGTCATACATAGCTTTGACTTTGACCAAAAGTTCAAGATGCAGTTCATCTATCTGTCCGGTAAGCATTTCAAGTGTATCTGATAGATCAGTGTTCTTTACGCAAATTGAATTCTTTTCAAGATCTTTATACTCTTCTTTGCAGAACATATCAGAAAGCTTGACGATCCCGCCGCTTATGAAAGAAACAAGTTTATCATACGCAATTACATCACCCTCATCAGCTTTGGGTGCTTTTTTACCAAACAACAGCTGTTCGATCTCTTTTGTTTTCTCTTTGACCGAAATATGTTTTTTAAGTATTTCAGACATTCCTGCAGCATCTTTATCAAATGCGGGGACATCGCATAGCTCCGACAGTGCAGTATAATAACCATCATAGATATCTTCAAATTCGGTTATTTTATCTATGTTGTCCTTGCTTACAGAAAACAGGAAGTGACCTCTGTGCGCAAGAATATATGCGCAGGCATAATAAACCAGCCTGATGTCATGCGGAGAATCATTAGTCATAAGCTCGCATATCAGGTGATGTATTGTTGGGTATTCTTTGAAATATTCTTTATCTCCGTAGTTTTTATCATCAAAGAAGATATTATGTTCTCTATGTTCGGAATCTTCGGGTAAAAGGGCACTTTCTTTGAGTCTCATAAAAAATATGGGATCCGTTTTCAGTATATCAGCGGCAAATAATTCCTGTAAGAGACAAACACGCTGCTTACGTCTGTCAAGTCTGCGACGAGCTGTTCTGAATGAGCGCCTTATAGATGACAATGATTGCTGTGATTTCTGAGATTTCTCAAAAAGGTTAACGCCCCACATAAGATTGCTTTTAAACTTTTTGAGCGTGTAGTTCGCATCTGTAACCGCCCAACCCACGGAATTTGTTCCTATATCAAGTCCCAGATATATTTTTCCATTTGCCACTTGACAAATCTCCCTTTTTGTGATAGTATAAATACATAGGAATTACTACCCTATAAAATTACACTACGAGTTCAAATAAAGAATTATCCAAATCGTTCGACGCAAGTCGTTCGCACAAGTGTTGTGCATTTATCCTTGTCTTTGACAAGGATTTTTTCTTTATATGGTAAAAAAATTATATCACATTATTTGTGCAAAGTCAAAATATTTCGATTGAATATTAATTAAATTCGCGATTATAGTGACAATTAATGTCAACTGAGAGTATTAACAATAGTTTTTATCAATAAGGGAAATTAGTGACCGATAAAGCATCAGCTTAAGTGCATATATTATGCACATCAAAAAAGAGATCCTGACGGAATGTTGATGATCCAGTCAGGGTCTCTTTTTAGTTTTCTACGCTTTATCCATCAATCATAAAGAGTTATGGATAAAACGTAATTTTCTATAAGAATATGAATATCAGCAAATTTACTAATGTGACATTTAGAATGTTATTTGATGTAATATATTTTACAATAAGGCAAATAATAAGTTAATTGCATAAAAACATTTAGCATTAAAAAGTGCCTAAATGCCAACTTGAACGGACAGTGAAAAAGTCTCTGAATGCCCGATCTTTCGGGCATTTTTACGTGTAAAAGACCATTGTTGTTCTGTGCTCATCATATTGACCATCTGACCACCAACGGAACCTGCTTCTCTGGAGGTGAGATCGCCGTTGTAGCCCTGCTTCAGGTCTACACCTACCTCGTTTGCTGCCTCCATCTTGAACTTGTTGAGAGTTTCTCTACCCTGCTGAGTTGTTACACCTTTCATTTTGTTTCTCCTTTTGTTTTATTCGGGCTTGCGATAATATTGTACACCGATACAGTCGTGATATTACAGGGAATTTTTGGTGTGTTGAATTTTAAAATATCGACCGAAAAAAATAAATCTGACTATCCCTTTACCACACTACTTAAAATGCCGGAATAATAGGTATATATTATGCTGACGTTATCTTTCCGCGCCGCAGGCGGTGGAAAAGATAACCGCCAAACTCTCATTATATTCCTTTGATCGATTTTAAGTCAGGTGTGTCAGCGGGATAACCATATAAAAAATAAATACCCGTCATGCCAAAAAGCTGACGGGTATTGCTATGCAAAAGAAAAACGTCTTACAGATTTCTGTAAGACGTTTCTGGTGGGAGAAGATGGATTCGAACCATCGAAGCTAGAAGCAACAGATTTACAGTCTGCCCCCTTTGGCCGCTCGGGAATTCTCCCATTTATTCACCCGGAATATTTCCCGAATGAATATAACTGGAGCTGGTGGACGGACTTGAACCCCCGACCTGCTGATTACAAATCAGCTGCTCTACCAACTGAGCTACACCAGCCAATCTTCATTAGCGGTATTCCGAGTTGTCGTCTCTCTCCTGACGACTTAATTATTATATCACAACTTTAGCTCGATGTCAATAGGATTTTTTAATGTTTTCAAATTATTCACATTTCGCTTTTTTGTGAAAATCGAGACGACAGGATTCGAACCTGCGGCATCTTGCTCCCAAAGCAAGCACTCTACCAAGCTGAGTTACGTCTCGTTCTGCGCTGTATTTCGTGCAGCTTTAATATTATATCACTCTATGGTGCGATTGTCAAGAGGTCAAAACGAAAATTTTCAGGCTTTTTATAATTCGGTAATGATTATAGCGCTTCTTTGAGCGTTTCTCTGACCTTTTCGATGTTGCTTGAAGTCAGTAGAGGGATAAGACTGTTGATCTCCTCGATGCTTTTATCCCACCACCTGAAAGCCAGCAGCAAGCTGATAAGTTCGTCATCGAAACGCTTGCGCAGTACCTTTGCGGGATCACCTGCCACGATGGTATATGGTTCAACATCGCTGCCCACAACGCTGTTTGCACCGATTATCGCTCCGTCGCCTATGTGTACCCCGGGGAGTATCACCGCGTTCTGACCAATCCATACATCGTTTCCGACCACGGTATCGCCTTTAAAGGGCAGGTCTTCTACGGCGGGAGGTGCCATATCCCAGCCTTCGAGGGTATAGAAGGGGAAGGTCGAAACAGCATTCATCTGATGGTTGGCGCCGTTCATGACGAATTCCACACCAGCCGCTATCTGGCAGAATTTGCCGATGATAAGCTTGTCCCCCAGCCACTCGTAATGGTGGGTGACATGGCTTTCAAAATCGCTGTCGGCAATGTAGGAAAAATCACCGACGATGATATTTTTTGAAGTGACCGCGGGTTTTATGTAGATCTCTTTATCGTAGCCCTTTATGGGGTGAAGTACATTTGGGTCGGGGATGATTCCGTTTTTCATGCGACCGCTCCTTTTGGTATTTATTCGCATTCCTCTCGCAGTGCTTTGGAAAGCGCTTGCATATCGTTGGCAGTACTGTTGTCGCCCGATGCCTGTTTGCCCTTGGCGCAGGCTTCAAGGCGAACTGCTTGCCTTTGCAGATATTCTCTGCCGTCGTCATCGTCAGCTTTTACTCTTCCGCAGAAAAGATATCTCAGGTCACAGGGATAGTCGGGCGTTTTGCCTGTGTACACCGCCTGCATGACGGAGTATACGAAACGTCCGCTGATACAGGGTTTTTCGGCTGTTACCTCGAATCCGTTTGAATAAAGCCATTGGCGGAGGGTGTCCCATTTTGTCATGGGCTGTAAAACAAGGTTTATGGCGGGCTCGGCTGATGTCAGCCACCGGCAGTCTTCAAGTATGCGTACTATCAGTTCGCCCCCCATGCCCGCGATGACTATATCCGTAAGCCCATCATTCGGGATTTTTTCAAGCCCGCAGGAAAGTATGGGCGTGACTTTGCTTTCAAGACCGTTCTCGGCGATATGCGCAGCGGCGCTTTCAAGGGGCTTCTCAGCCACGTCGCAGGCATAGGCTTTATCGCAGAGACCCTCAGCCGCCATATAGCAGGGGAGATATCCGTGGTCGGTGCCGATATCGGCGATAACACGCCCTTTGCACAGCGAAACACAGGTCAGCAGACGTTTATCCATCATCTTCCTCCTGAGTCAGCGCTTTGCCGTTTATGAATTTATTGTACATACGCTCTATCTTCACAGCTATCACAAGGGGGGGATATCCGCCTGATACGGTGAAGTGGGAATGAGCCTGATATTTCGGCTTTCTGTCGTCGAAACGCGCTTTCAGCTGTTCGCGGGTGGAACTTGCGGCAATGGGGCGGTGAGGGTCGTCCTTGATGCGGTCGTAGCAGACATCAAAATCGGTGTCGATAAAAACAGTCATTCCCGAATTTTTAGCGGTCTCGCCGTTCTTATCGGACAAAAGCGCGCCGCCGCCTGTTGCCACAACTCCGCCGATATTGCCGAAAGCCGCCAGTGCTTCGGTCTCTTTTTCTCTGAAATAGGGCTCGCCTTTCTGTGCGAATATCTCGGGGATAGTCATGCCCTCTTGTTCTTCGATATAGTCGTCAAGGTCGATACAGCGGCATTTCAGCCGTTTTGCAAGTATCTTTCCGACGGTGCTTTTACCGCAGCCCATAAAGCCGCACAAAAATATTGGTTTCATTATATGACCTCCCGGGGAATATATTTGATCAATGGGTGCCGCCGATATCAGAGCCTTCTGCCTGATCTTACGGTGACTTTTTCGCCGCTTTCGGGCGAAACGAAGCTTATCTCACTGCACATCAGTGCCTGTCCTTTTCTTTCCGAACAGTCGCCGCCGTACATCTCATCGCCTATCAGCGGCAGACCTATATGCGCCATATGCACCCGTATCTGGTGGGTACGTCCCGTTTCAAGCAGGAATTTGCACAGTGCACAGTTTTCACGTCTTTCAATGACATGCCAGCAGGTGGCGGAGTATTTGCCGTCCTCCCTGACACAGCGCAGTATCACGGATTCACGCTCTCTTGCGATGGGTGCGCATACCCGTCCGCCGCTGAGATTAGTGGGCGGTATCAGTCCGCAGTAGACCTTGCTTATACTGCCTGCCAGGGCGTTCGCGGCATAGCGCGTCTTCGCCACGCAGACACAGCCTGCGGTATCGCGGTCAAGGCGGTTAACGGTGCGGAATGTCAGTCCTTTGCAGCGGTGGGCGAAATAGTTGGCAAGGGTATCGCCGCGGTGGTTTATGGATTCGTGTACGGGCATATCCGCTGGTTTGTCAAATACTATAACGTCCCCGTCTTCATAAAGCACGGGGACTTCGAGCAGGGGATTAGGGTCGGGGACAGTCTGGGCTGGTTCGGTGACTGTTATCTTCTGTCCCGCAGAAACGGTCACTGTCACTCTCACCTTTTCGCCGTCAAGGCATATGCCCTGAGAGTTTTTCAGCCTTGTCAGCAGTCGGCGGGAAAAGCCCCTGCCACGCAGTATATCCTTTACCGTCGCGCCGTCTTCCTCCTGCGTGACGGTTAATGTTCTTACATATACTTCTTCCATCTTTTTATCATACCGGGGAGCTTATCCTGATTTCTTTCACCGAGAAGTTCGCGGACGAACATTGAATAGCTCACCTTGAAATAGGGATATATCGCCAGATATGGATACACCAGCAGCATGGCGGGGATAAACTTTATGAAATGCGCCATGAAGGAGATATAACGTCCGTGTTTGCCATCCATAAGCCTTATGGAAAGGTCGCAGGCGTCGTAGACGTTGGAACGGGGATTCAGCGCCATTATATATGGCGTAAGTGCCAGGGATATATAATAGCGTATCGCCAGAAACAGCCATACCGCTGTCATGCTGAGAGATGCCATCAGCGACAGCAGTGCTCCCGAGGTCAGCTCGCTGAGTCTTATGATCTGTACCCAGTAGTGGGCGCTGTATGCTGTTATAAACGCAGGTGTTATAGCTATCAGCTTTAGCATCAGCTGTATAAAAGACGCATAGAAAGAGTTGCTGTAATACTTCACGGAATGTGCCGCGACATATTTCCTTGTTTCTGTGAGATCGCTCCCCATGGCTATATCAAGGTAAAGCCTTCTTACCAGGTTGAAAAACGGCGATGCCAGCGTGAATTCAAACATGGACTTGCTTATCCAGAAAAGCCAGGTGGTCCCCCTTAATTCAAGCAGTTCTTTGATGCTGTACAGCCAGGTATATCCCACACTGCGCAGCAGAAGATAAAGCGTAGCTTCGCAGAGAAGTATCAGTGCTACTATCGAGAATTGGTAGATCATCAGCGATATGCTGTCGCCGCTGCGTCTTGCTATCCTGCGGGCGGCGAAGTGCCTTATCTCGGCGTTTGACAGGGGAGCGCCGTCATCGGCGGGTAAAACGGGAACATCTGCGATATCGTTTTCGATATCCATTACATTTGCAGTATCCAAATTATTCGCCTTCCTCTTCATCATAGAAGCTTCCGTAGTTTTCGTCGGGGTCGCGGTCGGGATATCTTCCCAGTACCTCAAATGCCTCCGATCTCTGCCACATGGAAGCGGTAACAAGCACTTCAAAACCCTCGCCGAAATCACAGGCATAATCCATGGGACGGCGCTTGGGTACACCGAAACAGCTGAGCATATTCATTATTATGCCACCGTGGGTTACTACTGCCGCGGATGTAAGACCCTCGTACATCATATCCGAAATGATGATCTTGATAGCTTCATAGCAGCGGTTCACCATATCTCTTGCGGATTCTCCTCCGGGAGGAGGATTGTCAAGTCCGCCCTTGATATACTGTTTATATTCGGGCGTATCCATAAGCTCCTCGGCTTTTTTGTTTTCAAACTTGCCGAAATCCATCTCGCGAAGTTCGGGAAGTTCGACGGTATAGCAGTTGGGATAAATTATACCCGCGGTCTGCTTGCATCGCTTTAAGGGCGATATATATACTTTCTGCGGATTGGGATAATCCAGCTTTTCAAGCTTGTCAAAAAGTTCCTGCGCACCCGCACTGCTCAGCGGCAGGTCGGTGGTGCCGATATATCTGCCGTCCTCGTTGGCTTCTGTAATGCCATGACGTATAAATGCTATCCTGTAACCCTTCATGGAAATTCTCCTTAAATAAATCTTTATTTTCACTTTACAAACAGTGAAAATTGTTGTATAATGGAAGTGCGGTCGGTTCGTATAATTTTACTATACTGACCGTTGTCACACTATTTGTCTTGATATACCAGACGCTGCGGCAGACAGATACTGTCTGTTTCCCTGATCGCGCTGGGTATTAAATTCTCGGGAGTAGGTCTTGGTATGAAAACAGACAAAACTCAGCAGTATCTTCAGCAGGTCGGCGAAAGGCTCAGAGGAGCGCGTCTGCTGATGGGTATAACGCAAAAGCAGGCTGCGGAAGCAACGGGTATGTCGCAGTCGTTTTTGTCCTTGGTCGAACGCGGACGCAAAAGTGTCTGTACGGCGCAGATCATATCACTTATAAGGTACTACAAGGTGCCTTACGAGATGATATTCGGCAGCGAGGAGAATGACTATAATCTCAGTGATTTTCCAAAGGGCTGCAGCGCTGATATCTCATTTGAGCTGCTGAGTATGCTGGTGGGAAACGGCAACAGCGACAGGCTGCTGACGGGTACCAACAATTGTCTGAAACTTGTGATATATATGATCTTCAGGACGATATACCGTGAAAACCCTAAAAACAGCGAAAAGCTTTTCTCTATGGATTTTGATGATGCTCTTCAGCGGGCTAACTGCTTGCTTTCAGCGGCGCCCGGCAACATCTCCTCTTTCATACAGAAGAGCCGTGATGTCAAGGTCAACGGTTTTGAGATACCGACCGAAAAGAATCCCGAGCTAAGGGCATTCATCGCGGAATGCGAATTCATGCTCAGGAATGCAAAGGATTCAGGTCCGATAGAAGCACCGGACTAGATACACAGACATTATATCATATTATTTGGCAAAAGTAAAGACAAAGTGAGACAGTTCGGACAAATTTCTTCCACGGGTTAAGGAGTGATAATTTGAAAATCAGAGGTATTTTTCTCGAAAGGGAAAAGAACACCGACAGAAGCCTTACGATAGCGCTGCCGACTCCCGAAAGGGTAGCGGTGCCGCTTCCTGTTGGCTGTAAGGCAGCGGTAAAGGCGGGGCAGTGGGTGCTCCGCGGAAACAGTATATGTGACGGCGAAACGCCTGTTTATGCGTCTGTTTCAGGTAAAGTCGAAGAGATCAGAATGATCGCAGACCCTGATGGCAGCTATGAGGCTGTGGTCATCAAGGCTGATGAAAATCAGAAGGACGCGGCTGTAAAGTTACCGCGTGCTGAAGACAGAGAGAGCTTCATAGCGGCTGTAAAGGCTTCGGGCAGCCCTGCGGGCAACAAGCTCGAAAAGGCAAAGGATGCTGATATACTGATAATCAACGGCATCGAAAGTGAGCAGTATCTTACTGCTGAAAACAGGTGTATGCTTGATGACGGCGAGCTGATAACCGCGGGCATAGCGCTGAACGAAAAGCTTATGGGCATCGAAAAAGCTTATATAGCGGTGGCATCGGACTGCAAAGAGGCTTTAGCGGCAATGGAAAAGGTGGCTGTAAAGGCACCAAATACCACATTAGTAAAACTCAGGGGCGATCATCCCGGCGGATCAGACCTGATGCTTGTAAACAATGTCACGGGACGTGATATCAAGCCGGCGGAAACAGCGGCGGATAAAAATGTTCTGATACTGCTGCCGTCGGAGGTCGCTTTCATAGCATCGTACTTTGAAACCGGTATGCCGTTTGTGGAGAGAAGGGTGACAGTTGACGGGGATCTGGTAAAGACTCCCTGTATAATGAAAGCTCCCATTGGCACTCCGCTTTCGGATTTACTTGCATTTGCTGATGCTAATACCAAGCCTGCTGAAAAGCTGATAATCGGCGGTATGATGACAGGAAGATCGGTGACGGATACGGAACTGCCGCTTGGAGCTGAAGACAGCGCAGTACTGATATTTATGAAGCCTATCGATGCGGGCAAAGGTTCGCTCAAAGTCTCAAACAAAGCTACAAACTGTATAAAATGCGGCAGATGCGCACAGGCTTGTCCTGTAAAGCTGATGCCCATGAGGATAGAAAAAGCTCTTAAAAAGAGGAACAAGGCGGCACTTGAAAGACTGCGTCCCGATCTATGCATCGGCTGCGGTTCGTGTACGTATGTATGTCCTGCAAAGCGCGAACTGAATGAGGTCATGCGACAGGCTGCGGAGGTATTCGGCGGCAAGGGAGGTGAACAGTCATGACGGATTTCAGACCTGAGGTGGCGGATTTCAAAAAGCTTTCCGCGCCTTATATCAAAGATGATGCTTCGGTATCGAAGATAATGACACATATGCTGATAGGACTGATGCCTTCACTGGTGCTTTCGGGTATACTCTTCGGAGGAAGGGCACTGATGCTGACAGCGTTCTGTATACTTACATCTATGCTGTGGGAATGGCTGTTCTGCTTTATTACAAAAAAGAAGAGCAGCACGGAAGATCTTTCTGCTGCGGTAACAGGCGTGATCTTCGCTTTCATGCTGCCGTCGAACTTCCCCTTTTGGTGGGCGGCAGTCGGCACGCTTATGGCGATAGTCGTGTTCAAGCAGCTTTTTGGCGGACTGGGCAGGAATATTTTAAATCCTGCGGTGGCATCAAGGCTTGTATGCTGGCTGCTGTTCCGCTCAGACTTCAGTAAATATCTTGAGCCCGATGTAAATTCGGCAGATATCGAAACCTTCGGCGAGATATCGTTGCTGTCCGGTGCTGATGCCTACGGCGATATGTTCCTCGGCAGAGTATGCGGAGGTCTTGGTGAGGTATCTGTATTGGCACTGCTGACAGGTGCGTTCTATCTGCTTTCAACAAGGGTGATATCTCTTTATGAGCCTATCGCTTTTCTGGGAACGGTATTTATCTTCTCGTCAGTTGCGGGCAAGGACGGTGTCTACCAGATACTTGCAGGCGGAACAGTGCTTGCAGCGTTCTTCCTTTGCTGTGACACCGTGACTACTCCTGTCACTGCACTTGGCAAGATAATATTCGGTGTGCTTGCGGGCGGACTGACCTGTGTGTTCAGATTCTTTGCCGGTATGCATCAGGAGAGTATGCTGATAGCTATACTTATATGCAATGTTCTGACGATAGTTATCGACAGAGTAACAGAGACCAGACCCGATAAACAGTAAAACTAAAGAAATACCGACCTGCACGATGCGGGTCGGTATTTTTATGTTATGAGATCCTGTGGATTTTTGCGTAAGTTTTCAACATCAAGTCAAATCGCTCGTTGAAAAAATGGTGTCCAATGCAGAGGCGTTACAGACTGTCGAGGAAATCTTTGACATACGTCTTATAACTTTCGGGGTCGATGAGTACAGACTCTGCATGACCTGCGCCTGTTATAAGATGTACCTCGCTCCTGCCCTTGGTGCGGGCTGCCATATCCTCTGAATTTTTCGGCAGTATAAAGCTGTCATCGGCGCCGTGGATAAAGAGTATTGGCACTTCGTTATCGTCAAGAGAGTCTACGGGGCGCATATCTTTAAGCGCATAGCCGTACCTTACCCTTGCGCCTATATCGGCAAGATCAACGAGGAAAACAGGCACATGATATTGCTTGTACGCCCCGCGCAGTACGTTGTCGATATCCGAAAATCCGCAGTCGGCAACGGCGAAATCAACCTCGGGGTGATATTTCATGGAAGTTACGGTGGAAGCCGCCCCCAGAGATTCACCGTGGAGACCCAGCCGGGATATATTGCTGTACCGTGAGCGGGTATCCTTTACAAGCTCGGAGATATCCTTGCCCTCACGTATGCCGTAGGTGGTGAATGTTGGCTCGTTCTCGCCGTGGCCGCGCAGGTCGTAGATGATACAGTTGTATCCAAGCTCGAGGTACATGGGTACGTATTTGAGCGACCCCATGCGGTTGTCGGTGTAGCCGTGGGACAGCAGCATATACTTATCCGTAGGAGTAGGGTTTTTCAGGAACTGTACGTGGAGTTCGTAGCCGTCGAAACTTTTGACGGTATAATCGGTCTTTTCAAGGCTTTCGTAGAATGAGGTGTCATAGTGTTCGGACTGCCACTGCATAGCTTCATCGATGGTCTGTCTTTTGCCTGTCATTACGAACGAAGCAAGCCAGAGCATCAGCGCGAATACCAGCAGAGGTACAGCGGCGGCTATTATTATCAGCAGTTTTCGTAATTTTTTGTTCATTGTACCGACCTCCTTTGTATTTTGATATCGTTTTGCACAGTGATACTGCGAAAAACGGCACACGGAGAGCGTATCTCCGCGTGCCGATGTATAAGCCTTTTGAACTTTTGCGGTTCACAGATTGAGTATCGTGACCGCTGTGAATATCAGCAGTACTGCGGCGATAATGAGTATGATGCCTGTCCTTTGTAGACGCTTTGTGCGTTCTGCCCTATCATGTTTTATCTTTTCAAGCTGAGTTGCTGCGTGTTCTTCTGCCTGTTTCATAAGGTCATTATTATCGGTCGAACTCATTATCATCACCCCGTTCCTGCGGTCTTGTTGATCTGATGACTATACAAGTAGCTTTTTGCCCTTTACGTGCGCGGCTATCTTAATGACATCGGAAGTATTTACCGAACCGTCGCCGTTGACATCTGCTCTCTTTTTCTGTTCGGGATTGAGCATTCTTCTGCCCTTTACATGTGCGGCGGTCAGGGTGACATCGGTGGTATTTATATAACCGTCGCCGTTGACATCGCCCAGTCTGTAACCTGTTTTTTTAGTCTGTTTTATCTTTACATAATCCGCCTTTTCATAGGAGCTGTCATAGATCGTATCAGTACCCACCGTAGCAGGCATCGGTTCGGTGATCATGCTGTCAGTAAGGCTGAATCCTCCGCCTGTGAAGGCTATCGCCTGCTCTTTACCTGTTGCTGTGATATCCGAGTTGACAACTTCTATCGTGCCTGTGGGCGAGCCTATGCCAATTTTGCCGTTAGCAGAGACCCGAATGTTATCGAAGGTCAGTTTGCAGCGTTCATTGCGTATGCAGGACTCATTATTTGTGCCTATGGTCAGTGAGCCGTCACCTGTTATGACGGTGTCGCCGTAAAGGACGATATATCCGGGTATCTCGATGTTGTTGACGAAATCTATGGTGAAATCGGGAACCATACTGTATATCAGTTCCTCGTCGGGGTCGTGTTTGATACTTCCCGATACGCCAAGCACCCTGTGGTCGGGGTCATAGTAGAATTTTCCGTTGCCCAGGATATCATCGTGGTTATCGGCTGTTACCAGTGTGCTGTCTATCCAGAGATCGTAGGAGGGGATTATCCGGACATTCTTGGCGTATGTGTCGGTATCGTGCTCGAATATCCCTCCTCCGCCGTATAATACGTCAGTAGGTTTTGTTATGACGCATTTGAAAAGCGATACGAAGTCGAAGCCCTGCACTGCCGATTCTGTGCCGCGGACAGTGAGGAAAGAATTGTTCACGTTAATATCTTTTGTACCTGATTCATAGCCGATGATGGCGTATATACCGCTGATATCAACATTGGCATTTTCGATGGTCAGGGAAGATTCGTGATGTACCGATATAGCGTAGTATGAATCGTAGCATTCAAGCGATAGTTTGCCTGCACCGGTTATTGTCGTATCAGCATAAAAAGCGAAGTTTCCCTTTAAATTTGAATCTCCGATAACGTTTACGGTAAGTCCGTCTATCTCGCTGTCTATGATGGGTGTGTTCTTTTCGCCGTAATCACCGTTTATGATCAGTGTTTGCGTACTCGGTTCATACCTGAAAACGCCGTTTCCGAGTATGTCCCTGCAGTTTGCCGAATTGACCCGAACATAATCTATTATAAGGTCATAGACGGCCGCTGCGTCAGCTTTCAGTACAACTGCGGGAAGTCCCGAAAATGCGTAGGCTAACATTATTACAGCTGTTGAAAAAGAGACTATCCGCTTCTTTAAAATACTCATATCAGACACTCCTTTTTGGATCGTTCATAAATTTACTATATCGTTTACTTTGATTTTTTCAACGTCTGATCTATGGAAAATTATGTTTACAAATATTTTAACATATTTTTGAATAAATGTCAATAATATTTGTGCGTTTTGTTTTTGCCTGCAGAAAGCCGACAGAAAAAATGGTTTTAAAAACATTTTGTCAGGAAATATATGGCAAAATCATTAGTGAATATGGTATAAAATTAAATTATTTCCGCTTAACGAACTAATGTTTTCGTAAACGTTTAAGTTTCGTTGTAAAGTTGTTCAAAACAGGGGGGGTGAAATTATTAAAATGTGCAAAAATAATTAAAAGCACTTGAATAATCATACCAAGTGTGATATAATGATTGCTATATGAGGTCACAAGAGGGTAAATGCGCCCTCTGACGCAAAGTGAGGAGAGTAAGAAGTGAATAAGATCGACTTGAATTATACGTTCAAGGGCAAAGACTGCGTAAAGATGCAGTCGGGGAAATACACCGCTGTTATCGCCCCTTCAGTGGGTTCTTCGGTGTTGAGATTCAGAGATGACGAAAACGATTTGGAAATATTCAAATTCCGTAAATTCATACCAATGAAAACGATTGAGGAACAGCGCGAGATATGGGGTCTGCCCACGCTTTATCTTCCTAACCGCTTTGATAAGGGCGTTATCAAGACTTCCGATGCTGTTTACGAACTGCCGATAAATGAACCCCTGTTTGATAATTTCATCCACGGCTGGGTACATAAGCGCGAACATGAGATAGAATGTTATACCGAAGAAAACGGCAAATGCGTTCTGATAACCTCCTATGTTTTCGATAAGAATGACGAGATGTATCAGTACTTCCCGCTGGATTTCAAGATATCCTACACATTCACCCTCTCTCCCGAAGGGCTGAGACAGGATATATATCTTACTTCAAATGCTGATAAGGCTCTGCCTGTTTCGATATGCACTCACACTTGTATAAATGCTCCGCTGAAAGACGGCGGAGATGAGGCTGATCTGAGACTCTGTGTTCCTGTGGGCGAAAAATGCGAGCTGAACAGGAGATGTCTGCCTACCGAGAAGCTGCTGTCTCTGGCAGACTGGGACAAGGAGTACAAGAACGGCGAGAAAGTGCCAGTAGGTCAGCCCCTGGACAACGATATGTACACAGCTGTGATGAACAGCTACAAAAACAAGCCTTTCAACGGCGTCATCGTAAAGGATACTAAGAGCGGTCATACTCTGCTAAATGAAGTATCCGAGGAATTCAGGTTCTGGAATATGTGGAACGACAGCGGCGACAAGGGTTATTTCTGCCCCGAGCCCATGACTGCCATGATAAACTCCGCGAACCTTTCGCTTGATGATGACATCACAGGTTACTGTGAGCTGAAAAAAGGCGAAACGTTCAAATGCTGGCAGAGGTTCTATACCGAGTAAAAAAGCTTTTTACGGCAGCAGCTGCGGCAGTTTTTGCGCTGTCGGCATCAGGATGTGAGTGGGACGATGCGGAGATACCTGACACGATATCTTCGGCAGATGCAGATAAAGTGACCACGGACGATGAGATACTTACGGATGAGGAGATCTTCACGGAAGAGGGATCACAAACGCACGAAAAGGACGACGTGATAGCTATCGCGAAAGCTGTTTTTGAAAAATGGCTGGAAGTCCTTGCGGAGGGTAAATGCGATGCCGCCGATGAGATGTTATCCGAAAACCTGAGATATGTTTCACCGAGGTCAAGGCTGTTCAATGAATACTATCCCGGCAAGGCGCAGACAGAATACTACGCCCCTGCCATAGTATCCGTAAATGACGGCTTGACAAGTGTCACACTGCGGGTAAAGGTATCCCCCGAAACTCTGCCATTCGGCAAGGTTAATGCTGAGGTCACGGTCGTGATAACGGCTGATGACATAGGTAAGATCGACAAAGTTCGTGAGATAGGCGCAGATGCCGCTGACGAAAAAACGCTCTACCGCAACGCCTATATCGCTTATGAAGCGGCTGCAGAGGTCTTTGATGAACTCGATCCTGTGCCGTCAGAGGGTATGCACCATATGGGTGAAGGCTCTGACCTGACGGCGGCTGTCAGAAAAAAGATGCGTCCTACCGGTGCTGAAAGTTTCAGCATTGCGGTGCGGGACAAAAAATTAATGTATGTATGCTGGAGCAGCGGGTCATATTCACAGATATACCCGAAACCACAGCGAGAATGATATCATAGGATCTGTCCCCATGGGGCGGTGACTTAGTATAAAAATAATGGAAAGGTGGAAAAACCAATGAAATTCG
Organism: Hominimerdicola alba; assembly: GCF_900109655.1. GTDB lineage: Bacteria > Bacillota > Clostridia > Oscillospirales > Ruminococcaceae > Hominimerdicola > Hominimerdicola alba_B. Next base: position 227,644 of record NZ_FOAT01000003.1, on the reverse strand, counting down.
GAAAATTCGACGACGTGAACAAGGAATACGTCATCACCGAACCAAGAACTCCTTACCCTTGGATAAACTATCTGGGCTCTCAGGCGTTCTTCTCCCTCATATCCAACACAGCAGGCGGATACAGCTTCTACAAGGACGCAAGACTGAGAAGGATCACACGTTACCGTTACAACAACGTGCCGATCGATATGGGCGGCAGATATTTCTATATCAACGATAACGGTACTGTATGGAACCCCGGCTGGTCACCTGTAAAGACCGAACTTGATGCTTACACCTGCCGTCACGGTATGGGCTACACTATCATCAAGGGTGAAAAGAACGGTCTGGAGGCTGAGGTTACATTCTTCGTACCTAACAACTACAACGGTGAGGTACAGAAGGTCGTTCTGACCAACAAGAGCGGCGCTGAAAAGTCTTTTAAGCTGTTCTCTTTTGCAGAGTGGTGTCTGTGGGACGCTCAGGATGACTGCACAAACTTCCAGAGAAACTTCTCAACAGGCCGTGTAGAGGTAGACGGCTCTGTTATCTATCATAAGACCGAGTACAGAGACAGACGCGATCACTACGCTTTCTACTCTGTAAACGACAGCATCGACGGCTACGATACCGACCGTGATTCTTTCATCGGTCTGTACAACGGCTTCAATGATCCTCAGGCCGTAATGGCAGGCAAGGCTACCGATTCCTTTGCTGACGGCTGGTCGCCTATCGCTTCTCACTACAAGGAGATCACCCTTGCAGCTGGCGAGAGCAAGACACTGATATTCGTTCTGGGTTATGTTGAGATGCCCGCAGATCAGAAGTTCGAGGCTGACGGCAAGACCATCAACAAGGTTAAGGCAAAGGCTATGATCGAGCAGTTCAACACTCCCGAAAAGGTTGACGCTGGTCTGGCTGAGCTGAAGGCTTCATGGGATGCTCTTCTCGGCATACTCAACGTTAATACTCCCGATGACAAGGTTGACCGTATGGTCAACATCTGGAACCAGTATCAGTGCATGGTCACATTCAACCTTTCACGTTCTGCTTCCTACTTCGAGTCAGGTATCGGCAGAGGCATGGGCTTCCGTGATTCCAACCAGGACGTTCTGGGCTTCGTTCACCAGATACCCGACAGAGCAAGAGAGCGTATCATCGATATCGCTTCCACTCAGCTTCCTGACGGCGGCTGCTATCACCAGTATCAGCCCCTCACCAAGAAGGGCAACTCCGATATCGGCGGCGACTTCTCCGATGACCCGCTGTGGATGATCCTTTCTGTTTCCGCATACATCAAGGAGACAGGCGACTGGGGCATCCTCGATGAGATGGTTCCTTACGATAACGATGAATCCAAGGCACAGCCTATGCTGGATCACCTGAAGGTTTCCTTCTACCACATCGTAAACAACCTTGGTCCTCACGGTCTGCCTCTCGCAATGCGTGCTGACTGGAACGACTGCATCAACCTGTCCTGCTACTCCGATACTCCCGGTGAGAGCTTCCAGACTTATACCAATCCAAAGTTCGCAGCTGAGGGCGGTTATTCCAAGGTAGCTGAGTCTGTAATGGTTGCAACTCTGTTCACATATGCAGGTCCTAACTACGTATCTATCCTCAAGCATCTGGGCAAGGACGACGAAGCTGCCGCAGCTCAGGCTGAGATCGACAAGATGAAGAAGTGCGTTATGGAATCTGCTTGGGACGGCAACTGGTTCCTCAGAGCTTATGACGCTAACGGCGAGAAGATGGGCTCCAAGGAGTGCGAAGAGGGTCAGATATTCATCGAGCCCCAGGGCTTCGCTATCATGTCCGAGATCGGTAAGGAGCAGGGTGCTGACAAGAAGACTCTTGCTGCTATCGATGAAAGACTCAACACCAAGTTCGGTCTTGTACTCAACAACCCCGCATTCTCCAAGTACTATATCCAGTACGGTGAGATCTCCACATATCCCGGCGGATACAAGGAGAACGCAGGTATCTTCACACACAACAACGCATGGATAATCTGTGCTGCTGCTTACGCAGGTGAGGGTGATCAGGCATTCAAGTACTATTCCGAGATCGCTCCTGCTTTCACTGAGGAGACTTCTGATATCCACAAGACCGAGCCTTACGTATACGGTCAGATGATCGGCGGTAAGGACGCTGGTTCCGATATCGGCAGACCCGGCAAGAACTTCGGTCAGGGCAAGAACTCTTGGCTGACAGGTACAGCTGCATGGAATATGGTTGCTATTTCTCAGTACATCCTCGGTGTACAGCCTGACTTCGATGGTCTGAAGATCGATCCTTCCATTCCTTCGGCTTGGGACGGCTTCAATATCACCAGAAAGTTCCGCGGCAACACCTACAACATCACCGTTAAGAACCCCGATCACGTATGCAAGGGTATCAAGTCGGTAACTGTTGACGGTACTAAGATCAACGGCAACGTAATGCCTGTATTCGAGGCTGATACTACTCACGAAGTTGAAGTAGTAATGGGCTGATCCCAATAACATAAGAAAAAGAGCGGTTTTGTGCCGCTCTTTTTTTGTGGGCAATAGCAGAGAAAGTGATAAGATATGCCAAGGAAACAAAGCGCGCGGTCAAGCCTCGCGCCAGCAGGCTTGCGGAGAGCTCGAGAGGCAGAGCCTCTCGGTCAAGGCGCAAAAGCGACGCGGCAACAGTGCTTCAAATAAAGAAGCTTACTTCCGACCACACGGCGCGGGCAATCCCAAAAATTTTGAGCGTGAGCAAAAACTTTAACACAAGCACAAACTACGTGCGTAAAAATTGCCCGCGCCCGCCGTCAAACAGCGAAGCGCCTTTGACGGCTCGACCCGAACGAAGTGAGGGGCGACTAATCCGCAGTACGTTCTAAAAAGCAAGTACGCATTTAATGGACGTGCTGAGAATACCCCGTTCTTATCAGAGGGACTGCGGTTGACAATGTCGCCCCTTGCGGGTCGAAAAATCGGATTCGCTTCGCTGTCCGATTTCATGCGCGGGCATTATTCACGCATACCAAATGATACGGTCGTATACTTTGGTACACGCTCATATGTTCTGGCATGCCCGCGCATTGTTCGGTATGAGTTCGTATCGCTCTTGTAGTATGTCGTACATTTTGGTATTGCTCCTTGGTGATTGAGGGCTCTGCCCTCAAACTCCCGCAAGCTTTTCGCGAAAAGCTTGACCAAATGTTCACTAGCGATAAAGCGCTAATAACGCCTATGCGGCCTTTTTGCGTCTGTCGAAATCTCTGCCGTCAAGGACAATCCTCGACTTTACAACATTGAATCTGAAAATGATCTCGATCTCCTGCATCCTGTGACCGCTGGATTTATCGGGTTCATGGACTATTATCCTTTCGATCATTTCACGCAGGTTCTTTGGCGTCAGCTCGTCGATGTGCTTTATCTTCTTGACAAGCTCGATGAAATCATGTATATCCGAGCATTTCTGCTCCTTATCCTCGATGAATTTGGTAAGCTCTGCGACTTTCACTTTAAGCTGTTCCTGCTCATTCTCATAGTTCTTCGACATCACTTCAAATCGTGCATCGCTGATTTTACCCGAAACGTTATCCTCGTAAAGCCTTGTAAAAAGCCTGTCCAGTTCGGATATTCGCTTTTCGGATTTTGTTAGCACCTTTTTTGCTGACTTTACCTCGCTCAGATACTCGGCATTTCTGCTGTCAATAGTTGTGCTAACAAACTCTTCTTCGTTCTTGGTGACTGTGTCGAGAATGCTGTTCATCTCAGCAAGAACGACCTGTTCAAGCACCACCGTCCTTATATAATGCGCGGAGCAAACTTTGCTGTCATACGAATAACTTCCGCATTTGAAATGCTCGGTGCTTTTGCCCTCTTTCGAGTGTCGGCAGATGTACATCAGCTTGCCGCAGTCGGCACAATAAACGATGCCCGAAAATGGGTTTATTTGATTAGTCTTCTGCTTGCGCCTTCTGTTTTGGCGTATTTCCTGAACTACGTCAAAATCCTGTTGGCTGATTATCGGTTCATGGGTGTTCTCGAAAATCATTCGGTCTTCCACGGGATTTGTCAGCGTTTTGTGGCACTTGTAGGACTTCTGTCTGGTCTTGAAGTTGACCGTTTTGCCCAGATATTCCTGCCTTTCCAGTATGCCCACCACCGATTTGCAGTTCCAGCGGTAAGGCTTTTCGCAGGTGATCTGACCGGTTGATTTCAGCTCGTTGTAGGCTGTCGGTCTGAGAATTTGCTCGTCTGTCAGGATATTTGCGATTTTACTCGGACCGTATCCCTCGATGCACAAGTGAAATATCTTCCTGACAATAGGTGCAGTTTCCTCATCGATCACCCATTGATCTTTGTCCTGTTCGGACTTTTTGTAACCGTAAGGTGCGATCGGAGAAAGCGGTTTGCCCGACATTCCTTTCGCCTTAAATACTGCTTTGATTTTCTTAGAAGTGTCACGAGCATAAAAGTCATTAAACACGTTGCGGAACACCATCATGTCATTTTCGGATTTCTGCGTGTCCACATTGTCATTGATGGCTATGTAGCGCACGTTATGGTCAGGGAAAATCATTTCAATATATTGACCTGTGATCAGATAATCTCGACCCAAACGGCTCAAATCCTTAGTTATTACCGTGCCTATTTTTCCATTCTCCATATCTCTGACCATTCGCTGAAAATCGGGTCTGTCGAAGTTAGTCCCCGACCAGCCATCATCGACATAGAACTCGGTGTTATAGAAACCATTTTTCTTTGCAAAGTCCAAAAGAATGGACTTCTGATTTGTTATACTGTTGCTCTCGCCCTGCAAATCGTCATCATTGCTGAGGCGGCAATACAATGCTGTGATCTTGTCTTTCATTCATTCCTCTCTTTCCGACGATCACAGCGGATCATGTATATTATAGCACAAACGTTCGTGGTTGTCAATACCAAATGTGCAATGACCCGCTGTTCCTTCGGTTATTTATGCCGTTATGACGACATCGCTTTGCATATCTCTTTTGTTACCAAACGCTGGAGCAGATCTTCCAGTGATTCCCCGCATTCGAGGTCGAAGTACGTTTTGACGATATAGGTCGTGTGACCGATCTTGTACTCCCTCACCGAATTCAGCTCGTAGCGTGGGTTCTTCTGTTCTTCTTTTGTAAATGTTGTTTTCAAATTCATTCTCCTCTCGTTTAAGGAGAAGATGTTTTTGAAGTGGATAAGTTTTCCTGCCGTAAGGAGTGACGGCAGGTATTTGAAGATTTTACAAATAATTTTCGGGGCTGATGAGACCCCTGTTATTTCCCGAAACACTGTCAGCAAAAGCGTTCACGGTCTACTCCTGCCGACAGCGGTTAATTGTGCATAGGTATCACCAGACCTTTCCTTTACTCTTTTATTTACGCTGATTCGCTGCCTGCATCTGAATGAACGACTTCGTCCGCAGGTGCAGTTTCAGTTTTTTTCTTCAATATTGTCGCTGTCATCAGCGAGGACAGATTCAGCTGCCTCACCATTTTCTTCAATGGACTGTTCTTCCTGATTTTTAGCCTTAGCCGCTTCCTGTTCATGCCTGTACTTAGCTATTACTTCATCGATAAACTCCACACAGTCCTCATGCATGAACATGAAATCGATGATCTCACTATACTTGTCCAGCGGCAGAGCGATACTCATTTTACTTCTGAACTTTTTGCCGACCGCTTGATCAGTCACAATTTCGGCTTTTTCCAGTTCGTCGGCAATCTCAGCATCGAGCTTCTTTTTCGCTGCCCGCATGGTTTTCATTTTATTTTGCAGCCGCGACATCTCATCTTCATACTCTTTTGATTTCTCGATCTTTTCTTCTGTTGTCAGCTTCTTGTTACTCAATGGCATTCTCCTTTCCCAGAGGGCAATTCTGCCCCTGCTGCATACGCAGCTATTCGCATACGCGAAAGTTTGACATGGCGGTTAGTTTTGCGTTTTTATCCCTCGATCGCCATTATCCACCATAACCCCGTAGGGCGCACTTATACAAACTCTTCGAGTTTGAAGTGCGCCAAAGAGGGAAAACTCCCTCTCTGGACTCTCCCTTATGCAAGCGATACCGCTTTAGTGCCATACAGCACGTGTTTGAATATGCAGCTATAATTACCGCTTCGGCTTTTTGGACGGTGCAGATTTCTGTTGCGTATTGCTCCGGTCGTCCCTTTCAGGGTTCTGTTTCCGAAACTGGGTAAAGCAGACCAATAGCCTTTTCCTTTTCGGTCTTCGGTATGAACAATTCGTACTTGTCCTTATTGTAGAAAATAAACTCACACGGCACACCTCGCTCCTGCAAGTATTTCTCATATTTTTCCAGCACAGGCATTTTGTCATGTATCGCGAAAGCATCTGACACTCTGCACCCTATATTTGCTTCGATATAGTCAATCGTCTCCTGTTTATGCTCAGCGCGAATAGCCTGCATCTCTTTTTCAAGCTCAGCGATCTCAGTTTCAAGATTGCGCTTGCGTATCCTACGGTTCTTGTTGCCCTTATCGGTCTTGAAGCCCTTGCGCTCAACGGCACAGACCTCTACACCTAGATGTATCTGCGGTATTCGATCTATGCCCTGATCCTTGTAACTTCGGTGATCGACCCGAGCGTCCGAAACGAAATATAATTTGTGGTTACACCAATCCGCCCAACGCTCCCGCCACTCCAACAAAAGCTTACGGTCATTCCACGCTCGTTCCTTTTGTGTGAAACCGGACTTGTCAACCTTACGGGTGGTCAGCAGAATATGCACATGAGGATTCCCGTCGTCCTTGTCGTGAATGGCAAAATCACAGCACATTCCCTTGCTGACAAAACACTGCTCGCAGAACTGTCTGACCAGATCAATCTGGTCTTCTCTTGACAACTCTCGTGGCAAAGCAGCGTTGATGCTCCGAGCAGTTTGGGAATTCTTTCGCTTTTCCGCGCACTCGGCAGCGTTCCATAGTTTGGTTCTGTTGCTGTATTCGGGCGGAGCATTTGCAGGCAGCAATACCTCCTTGTGGACAACTTCGTGTTTATTACGGTAGTCGTGGATCTTGCCGTCACGCTCATTCTTTATCTTTTCACCTGCTATGTACGCAGCACTTGCCACGCATGACCCTCCACTTGTTCGAGTGACCATTTTGACGTTGAAATGATATATTGCTGGTATCAGTCCTCCTTTCGGTTTGGATCAATCTCGATATGTACATACGTTCGATTGTATAATAGATTATAGCACGGATGTTCTGATTTGTCAATAGTTTTTTGGAACATTTGTTTGAGATTTACAATTTCAATTCTGTATGAATGCTACTAATTAGGAGCCGATATTATCGTTCTTGTGGTATAACAAAAGTGCAGCAGATTAGACTCTGCTGCACTTGCATTTCCATGTAAAAAAGACTTGCTTTGTTAAATCACTGTAAACTGTCTGAAATTATCTTTCCATCGCTTATCTCTATTATCCTATCACACTGATGTGCTACATTTATGTCATGTGTCACAATGATAATTGTTTTACCTTGGCTGTGCAACTGTCTAAACAAGTCCATTATTTCAGCGGAGGTTTTTGTATCAAGGGCTCCTGTAGGTTCATCAGCAAGGATAACTGAGGGGTCATTAACTATCGCCCTTGCAATGGCTACTCGTTGCTTTTGACCTCCAGAGATTTTGTTGCAATTCTTTTTCGCTAATTCTTCGATACCTACCGACTTTAATGCCTGCAAAGCCTTTTCTTTTTTCTTTACATCCTTTTTCCTGAGAAAATTAAGGGGAATCATAACATTTTCAAGAGCAGTAAAATCTTCTACGAGCGCAAAGTCTTGCATAACCATTCCAATTTTCTCATTACGTATCTTTGCGTATTTTCTTTCAGGCAAGTTTTTTACAACAATTCCATCGATTTTGTATTCGCCGCTCTGATAGTTGTCGATGCAGGCGAGAATGTGCAGCAACGTTGATTTTCCTGCACCCGATTTACCGATTATCGCCACAAGTTCTCCATCGTGTATTTCACAGGAAACTTCGTGTAATGCCTCGAATGCGTTATTCTTCCGTGGATTGTATATCTTGGTTATATTATTGAGCTCGATCATAAAAAATCAATCCTTTCCGTATCTGACGCTGAATGCACAAAGCATTGTCGAAAACAACATGATTAGCGCAGTAAGTACAAATATAATAATTACTGCACCAAAGTTGATATGAACATAATCTGACAAAGAGTACCATGATGATATCGTGTTCTCGGATATACCATTCTTTCGTGCCGCAGCAATTACACTGCGATATTTTATCACACCCGATGATATATATATGCCAAATGCCAATATCATAGCGGTTGTAGATATAAACAACGAGTACAGCATCTGAATAACTACCTCTTTGCCTTTTTCCATGCCACAGTAATAGTATATCTGATATTTCCTGTTCATGTACTGCATCTGAAATATCGATATTGCGATTATGGAGAATATCGAAAAAATGCCTGCTGCGAGAGTGGGAATTAAAGAATTACTGAACTCATTGCGTTCTAGATCTACAGTGTTACTGTATATCCTTTCCATGTCAACACCGGCCATTCGCTTCTTTGCTAGATAATCTTCTATCTCGTCATACTGCTTTTCACCAATTTTGTCCTCAAGATGTGCTATTACATAGGTGTGATCAAGTTTTTTTTCTGTAACTCCATAAGCTTTATAACACTCTTCCATATCCTCCTTCAACGCTATAAGCGTATTTTCCTCATATCTTCCGATCATATCGTACAGATTAAAACTGTCAAGCCAAGTACAGGTGTTTGTCATATCAAGCGAAGCGTCACCATAATCAAGAATACCTATAATTCTAGCTTTGTATCCATTGTCTACTATGTTATATTTGATTTCATCGTTAGCATCATCAAATGATAATTCGTAATCATATATCGGTAATATGTCATTCAGTTTGTATCTCGTATTATCAGCTACGACCACATCTATCATTTTGTCAGTGCTTTGTGCGTTGTCGAGCCATTTCCCTTGATTAACATCATAGTTAATCAGCTTACTGAGTTCGCTATCAACTGCAACTACACTGCCAGACTCATCTGGGTCATTAGTTGTGATAAAGGGCGTTGTTTCCATGTACAACGTGTCTTTAAGATATGGCATATCAGAAATATCGTCAGAATTTATTTTTTCGAAATTGGCATCGGGATTACCAAGGTCTTTCCACGCTTTATCAGTAGCGGTGACAATGTTATCTCCATTTTGTAGATACTCTGTTCTTAGTGCATCAAATTGTTCAAACAACTCGTCTTCTTTAAAATCATTTTCGAAATTATCGTTAACGGTTCGGGTTACATACACCAAATTTTCAGAATTCATTTTTCTGAATACTTTTCCTGCATAGCCGAATCTGCTGATATTATCAGACATTACAAGTATCAAGTACACCGACAGTGCCATCTGAGCAACGGCAACAATAAAAAGAACTTTGTGACATTTTATCTGCTTTTGTACAAAAAAGTTATAGCTCATTGTATTTCTCCCATTACTCTAGTCTCTTGCTGTTTGCAATCATTTTTACTGGTGATGTTTTACCTTTAATTACCGAAAAAAAGCCGAATACCATTAGCATTACGATCAGCAGGCAGAAATAGCATATCACATACGTTTCCATCCTGACCTTTAATGCGAACGCAGGCTGATACTTATAGAACAGTGTTTTGTTAAGTGAAAAGAATATCACAGAAGAAACAAGATAGCACAGTGTAAAAAGAATCATCATCTCGTAAATACATATCTTCGCTATGTCAGAATTTTTAGCACCGCATATCTTGAATATAGCAAATTTCTTCTCTCTCATGTTGAAAACAAAGCTATAAATGCTACACAGCGTCAGTATTACAAGCAGCATCATTCCTATCATCAGAATATTATCGCTTGTAAGTGTTTTTTCATTTGTTAGCATTGCGGAATACGAACCTTCCATTGCTGCGCTCTCGATTGAATACTCCGGAAATAGTTTCTCGAGCTTTTTTATAGCTTCAGAAGTTAGGGAAAGATAGTTTTTTTGATCTAATCCACTAAGCATTATAGCTGCTTTATCTGGGACAAGTGAATTACTGACAGCACTTCTGAACGGTATAACCCCGAATGAAAGATTATCGCTTGAATCATATTCACCTTTGATCCTATACTTTATCCCTTGTATCAATATATCAGAAACAATTTTAGAACCTGAAAATATGCACACATTTTCGCCGTTTTCTATCTCTTTTTCGGTTAGTCCTTCGCCGTCATATATCTTGGTGTTAATTATAGCAATCTTGTCTTTTTCACTATTTGGATCAGGATATGCCATGAAGCAGAATGATTCATCTTTCATTAGCATATCCATTTCGTCTTCATCAAAATCACCATTGATGGCATTGAGAGTATATACAAAATCATATTCATCTATACCGATTTTATCAGCATTTTCATCTAACTTTTTAATAAAAGAATCATAGTCAAAATCGCTGTCTGCCGACTCTTCACCGATATTGATATATACCGCCGCATCTTTGAGAGTGGATAGGTCGACCACGCTTACCATGCTCGACTCAAACTGTGCATAAACATACAGTCCGAAAAACGATGTTATTATTAGAGCAATAGTAAAGAATAAAAATATCCCCTTTTTTTCCTTTGCAAATGATATTATATTTTTTAAAATATAGTTTAACATACTTTTCACTCACGTTCTTAAAAAATATAGTCGGCAAAATGCCGACTATAACTGCAAAAATAATTAATTATATCAGAAAGAAGTTTTTTATCTGATGATTCAGATTAACTACAACGCATAATTCTGTGTATTATGCCGTTACAGTTATTTGCTCCTTTAACGTTATTTTATTTTTTTTCTCCTCTTGTAATCTTGAGATCGGCTCTGTTGGAAAATGGACAAGTTTTCTTGTTGCTGATATAAGTATATCCTCTCATGTTAACCCAATCCATCTTCTTGCTTTTGACCTTTTTTTCATAATTAAAATGGTTGCCTGTCTGCTTTATAGTCACTTCTCTTTCGTCAGATCCGTTTTTGCCGCTTTTAGAGTCATAAGTTCTTCCATTTATTCTGTATGCACTTTTGAGAGTGAAATAATTATCATATTGAGAACCATGAAGATAACCATCTACAATGTTGGTCTTATCAAAATAAGCCCAATAAAAACGCAAAGAAATATGGTCACCACCGCTACCTTTTTCTACAGAAATATCACCTTCAGTTGCACTTTTATTTATGTAAAGTTCATCATCATAATCTGCCGATGCAGTCATAGAAAAGATAGATGTCATCATTACTACAGCAACACTAAATGCTGTGATTCTTTTTTTGATATTCATTATAATTTCCTCCGTTGTTTTGCTATAGTTTTAGAATGTTATAAACTGGTGATTTCTTTCAACACCAGCATGAAAATTAAATGAAGCACTTCATTGATTAATAGTATAGCGAATTACAGATTAATTGTCAAGCTAATATTAAATTAAATTTCGAGAATTGTTAAATTATCACGCGATTTTCTGGTAAAATCGAGTCGAGTTATACGATGTTTATAAATAGTAGAAATTTTTACCAAGAAAACAAAGTATTAATTATTTTAATCACAGCCGCTAATTAGCCTTGTGTTTTAGGTTACATCTAAACAGCCACACCCGAAGATGTGGCTGTTGATCCGCTGTATATCGTCTGTATCAATTATTTTGGTATGGATAGATTACTTCTTTAGCGCTAGTCAGATAAAGCTCTTCTCCTTGGCATTCTATCCACCGTTCATTTTTCTCCCAATTGATTCCGCGATATCCGACAAAAAAAGCTTGCAATTGATTTTATTATGTGCTATAATAGTATAGTGACATTCTTGACAGGAGGTCTTTTTTATGGAGAAAGAGAAGTTTTATATAACAACAGCTATTGCGTATGCGTCCAAGAAGCCGCATATCGGCAATACTTACGAGGTAGTATTCACTGATGCTATCGCTCGTTTCAAGAGAATGCAGGGCTATGATGTGTTCTTCCTTACAGGTACGGACGAGCATGGTATGAAGATAGAGGGTCTTGCTAAGGAAGAGGGTATCTCTCCCAAGGAGCACGTTGACAAAGTAGCAGGCGAGATAAAGGATATCTGCAAGTGCATGAATATCTCTTATGATGGCTTTATCAGGACTACCGACGAACAGCACGAAAAGGTCGTTCAGAAGATATTCAACAAGCTTTATGAGCAGGGCGATATCTACAAGGGTTCTTACGAGGGTATGTACTGTGTGCCCTGCGAGAGCTTCTGGACACAGTCACAGCTGGTTGACGGCAAATGTCCTGACTGCGGACGCGAAGTAAAGCCCGCACATGAGGAAGCATACTTCCTGAAGCTTTCCAAGTATCAGAAGTGGCTGGAAGACTATATCGAGACACACCCCGATTTCATCGTTCCCGAGAGCCGCAAGAAGGAGATGCTCAACAACTTCATCAAGCCCGGTCTTCAGGATCTCTGTGTTTCGAGAACGACTTTCACATGGTCGATACCCGTTACATTCGACCCCAAGCACGTTATCTACGTATGGATAGATGCGCTTTCAAACTACATCACAGCACTGGGATATGACCCTGACGGCAGCAGCGAGCAGTTCAAGAAGTACTGGCCCTGCGACTGCCACGTTATCGGCAAGGATATAATGAGATTCCATTCTATCTACTGGCCTATCATGCTCCATGCGCTGGGTGTTGAGATACCCAAGAAGCTCTTCGGTCACAACTGGATACTCTTCGGCGAGGACAAGATGAGCAAGTCCAAGGGCAATGTTATCTATGCCGATGAAGTTGTTGATACCTTCGGTGTTGACGGCGCAAGATACTATCTGCTGAGCGAGATGGGTCTTAACGGTGACGGTTCCATAACTTATGAATCACTGATAGAGAGATACAATTCCGACCTGGCTAATACTCTGGGCAACCTGGTAAACAGAACTGTTGCCATGACCAAGAAGTATTTCGGCGGTGAGATACGTCAGCCTGAGGTGAAAGAGCCTGTTGATGACGAGCTTATCGCACTGGCAGAAGAAACTCCCAAAAAGGTGGCTGAACTTATCGACCAGTACCGTATGGCTGACGCTATGGAAGCTATCATGACACTGGCAAGACGTGCAAACAAGTACATCGATGAGACTGAGCCGTGGGTACTGGGCAAGGACGAAGCCAAGTTCGGCAGACTTTCCACAGTTCTCTACAACCTGCTTGAAACTATCAGATTCCTGGGCGTTATCCTTGAAGCATTCATGCCCGAGACCAGCGAGAAGATACTGGCTGAGGTTGGCACAGATGTCAAGGGTCTTGACAGCCTGACAAAGTTCGGCGGACTGAAAGCAGGCGGAAACGTAGGCGAGCCTGTTCCGCTGTTTGCAAGAATAGACGCTGCAAAGTTCATGGAAGAAGCTCAGGCTAAGATGGCTGCACAGGCAGCGGCTGCTGCGGCTGAGGAAGCTGCTGATGCTTTCGAGCCTGTTCCTCTTGCAGAGCAGATAACCATTGAGGATTTTGCAAAGGTAGAGCTGAGAGTGGCAGAGGTCAAGGAGTGTGAAAAGGTCAAGAAGTCCAAGAAGCTTCTTTGCTTGCAGCTTGATGACGGCTTCGGCGGCAGACAGGTAGTCAGCGGCATAGCTGCATGGTACAAGCCCGAAGACCTCATCGGCAAGAAAGTCATCATCGTGGCTAACCTGAAGCCTGTAACATTCTGCGGTGTTGAATCCAACGGCATGATCTGCGCGGCAGACGCTCCCGATGGTTCTGCAAGGGTTATATTCCCCGACCAGACATTGCCTAACGGTGCTAAGCTGAGATAAATGGGCGGATTTTCGCTGATATTGGTGCTCTTTGTTTTGGGCGCAGCTGTGTTTGGTATCATACTGTTCGGTCTCGGTACGTTTGCGGCTGGTCATTTTGCGGGAAAGTCCCAAAAGAACCGAAAGCTCGGAGTGGCACTCAGGATAATCAGTTATTTCCTGCTTATACCGATTATTGCATTTGGTATAATAATGTTTATTACGTCAAAACTGGTATAAAATCAGGGGCATTCGTGCCCCTGAATATGCGTCCGTAGCTCAGCTGGATAGAGCGTCAGACTCCGACTCTGAAGGCCGCAGGTTCGACTCCTGTCGGGCGCGCTGAAAATCAAAAGCCTGTTTGCGAAAAGTATGCAGACAGGCATTTTTGTTTAAAAGATAAAGGTGTGCCCCCGCGGACACACCTTATTTTTTTATCATAACGCCCTCGGAAGCCGATCTTCCATTTTACTGCATTTACTGCACAGGTAGTACGAACACTTTAATAAATCGTTTTTTCTATATATTGGAAATATACTGTGATTTTTACGATTATTTCTCTATCCGTGCATTATTTGCGGAATAATAAAAAAATAGGGCTGAAACGAAGCCTTTTTCAGGCATTTAATTTACTGACAAACTGTGTCAGTAAATTTCAGGATATTCAGTAAAATGTTTAGCACACTAAAGCACTGATTTCAGGGTCGCCCTTACTGCACCCTTGCCTGCCAGCATACTGTCGAGATAGGCTGTTATCTTCTCCGCAAGACCTGCTTTCACAAGGTCGGTGCCGAAGAGAGTGCTGTTCGTCAGGATACTGCGTACTTTATCAGCATCGCAGGTGCTTCCGTACCATTCGGGGCGGACGGTCTTCTGCATCTCTTCAAGCATGGGGTCGGCACTGAGGGGCATAGCTTCGCCGTTGTCGTCAATACCTGTGAGATATCTCAGCCATGCGGCTATCACAAGGGGTATCAGCCTCAGTTCTCCCGAAGTACCCTTTTCGGCATAGGCTTTTATCGTTTCGCCAAAGCGTATAGCCAGCTTCTGACTGGTATCGGTGGCTATCCTCTGGGGTGTATCTGGCAGATTGCCGTTGGGCAGTCTTTCTTCAAGAACTTCTTTGAGGAAATCCTCGGGTCGGATTATCCCTGGGTCAACCACAACAGGCAAGCCCTCATCATAACCCAGACGGTATACCAGTTCTCTCAGGTCAGCATCTGCCATCTCCTCAGCTATCTTCTTATGTCCCAGCAGACAGCCGAAAACAGCCAGTGCAGTGTGCAGAGGGTTCAGGCAGGTCATGACCTTCATCTTCTCGGCACGGTCAACGGTCTCGCGGTCAGTGAGGTATACACCAGCCTTTTCAAGGGGCGGTCTGCCGTTGGGAAAATCGTCCTCAATGACCAGATACTGTGGCATTTCAGCATTCACGAAAGGCGCTATGAACGTTCCGCGTTCAGTCTGTACAGGGTGCATATCCTCGATGCCCATAGCGGTGAGTTCATCACATACACCGCTGTCAGGACGTGGAGTTATCTTGTCTATCATCGACCATGGGAAGCTTACCTTGCCGCTTTCGAGATAAGCGATGAAGTCCTCGCCCACCAGATCATTCTCAGCCCATGCCTTTGCCGTGAACATAACGCCCTCACGAAGCTTGTCACCGTTTCGGCTGCAATTATCCATGCTGATCAGTGCTATGGGCTTAGCACCCGCCTTGAACCTTGCATATAGCATAGCCGCTATCATCGACATGGCAGAATTCAACTGACCCTCGGGACCCGCTTTGATATCCTCTTTCACAAAGGGGAATACCTCGCCGTTCATATCCTTTACGGCATAGCCCTTTTCGGTTATGGTGAAAGATATCATCTGCAAAGAATCGTTCTCAGCGTACTTTTTCAGCTGTGCAAAGCCTTCGCCCTTAGCGCACAGCGCACCGCCTATACTGCCTATCACCCGCAGATATCTGTCACCCTGCGCCCTCAGACCTACCAGCAGTACAAGGTCATCAAAGGGGTCGTATATCTTCTCGATAGTCTCGGCATCAAAGCTGTCCACAGCCAGTATGCCGCTGTCAGCTTCGCCCGAATCAAGAAGTTCGTCCTGCAAACAGGCTATGTATCCGCGGAAGATGTTTCCTGCGCCGAAGTGTATCCACCTCGGAGAATCCATGGTCTTCTGCTTTACAGCTTTTGTATCGTATGCAGGCATTTTAAAGCCTTTTTCAGCCCATGCCTGTTTATTATTAACTATGCTTTCCGTTGATAGCTTCATGATTATCTCCTCATCTCTGTACCTGTGCCGAACCGCCGCCGAATGCCAGCGACTTTACTTCGTCCACACTCATGATATTGCAGTCGCCCTCCACCGAGAGTTTAAGACAGCTTGCCGCAGCAGCAAAATCCACTGCCGACTGTGTATCCATGCCCTCTCCCAGAGCGTATATCAGCCCCGCAGAGAAGCTGTCACCGCCGCCAACGCGGTCAACTATCAGCGAACGGTATTCACGGCTATAACAGTGCTTCTCGCCGTCATACAACAGTGCCGCCCACTTGTTTTCGTCCGATGAAAGGGTAGTCCTCAGGGTTATGGCAACTTTCTTGAAGCCGAAGCGTTCTTTAAGCTTTTCAGCCACCGCCTTGTAGGCTTCGTAGTCGCTGTCATCACGGGCATTTGTGGGTATGCCGAAAAGTTCCTCAGCCTGATCTCTGCCGCCTATATAGATATCGGTGTATCCAAGTATCTCCGCCATGACCTTTCCAGCGGTGTCCTTATCCCACAGCTTACGGCGGAAGTTGATATCACAGCTGACAGTTATACCCAGCTTTTTCGCAGTCTTTACAGATTCAAGTGATGCCTTTGCACACTCGGCTGAAAGGGCAGGAGTTATGCCCGTGATGTGGAACCAGTCCGCCCCGGAAAGCAGTCTTTCCCAGTCAAATTCACAAGCCGTAGCCGCCGCTACCGATGAACTCGCCCTGTCATATATCACCTTTGATGGACGCTGTGCCGCTCCTTTTTCCAGATAGTACATACCTATCCTGTCACCGCCCCGCAGTACATCAGAGGTATCAACACCGTACTGACGCAGGGTGTTTATCGCCGCCTGACCTATCTCGTGGTCGGGCAGTTTAGTCACGAATTTAGAATCATACCCGAACTGTGCAAGGGATATGGCAGTGTTGGCTTCACCGCCGCCGTATACGGCATCAAAGCTGTCTGCCTGCAAAAATCTTGCGTGTCCCGGCGGTGAAAGTCTCAGCAGTATCTCGCCGAAAGTCACAAATTTCATGACATCACCCCCGCACTATGCGCATACCTGCGCCCTCGATACTCACAAGACCCTTTTCGTCATAAACGGCTGTGCTTTCATCAAACTTAACTCCTCGACGGGACATATGATACACCGCTCTTTCTGGGCGCTTTGAAGCAAGAACGTTCACACCGTTATCGGTCTTTATAAAGCTGAGGGAGAGCATTTTCTCCACTGCCGCTTCGGCCTCTTTCCTGACCCATTCAAAGTCACCTGCCGCTATCTTAGCGCCGTTCACCATGAAGCTTCCGCCGCAGGCGATTATCTCAGGCGAATCCAGATATGCACCGATATTCTTCGTATTCAGCCCACCTGTGGGCATGAACTTTACTCCGCGGAAAGGTGCCGCCATAGCCTTTATCATGGCAAGCCCCCCCGCCTGTTCAGCAGGGAAGAACTTGACCTCTGTAAGCCCCATAGCCACAGCCTTTCCGACCTCCGTAGGTGTAGCGCACCCGGGCAGAACAGGAACTTTTCTTTCAAGGCAGAACTTCACCACCTCTTCATCGAAATTCGGTGAAACTATGAACCTCGCACCTGCCTCCAGTGCGTCCTCAGCCTGACCCACCGTCAGCACAGTGCCTGCACCGACTATCATCTCGGGGCAAGCTTTGCACATCGCCGCGATAGCATCCTTTGCCGCCGCCGTCCTGAAAGTAACCTCAGCTGCAGGAAGACCGCCCTCGCACAGTGCCTTTGCCAGCGGCACGGCTTTGTTGGCGTCCTCTATAACCACCACAGGGATTATGCCTATCTTACTAAGTTCTTCAACTATCTTATCCATTGTCTGTTACCTCTATATCATCAGAGTTTTATTTCTCCTGCTATTATCTTTGCTATGAAGTCCTCAAAGCTGTCTGCCACAGTTTCCGCTTCCTCGAATTCAGGCTCACAGCCGTACACTACTCTGCCGTTCTCCGTGTTTATGGCGTAGTAGGAATATCCGTCCTTCACCGACTGCACAACAGGTATATGCCTGTTCCAGAATTCGGTAACTGCACTGTCGCCGTCGCACCATTCAAGGCTCATAAGCTCAAATTCGTTCCACCTGAATCCGTTCTCATGCCGTCTGAAATCCCATGGGGTCACGAACCACACTGTTGCATCATTATTCTCGCAGACCTCCAGAGGTCTGATGAACTGCAACCAGTTTTCGGGGATAGCGTATCTTTCCGTCACGAAGTCGGGCAGGTCGGTGCTGTCCTTGGCAGGGAAAATATTCCAGCCGTTCTTTTTCGCCCATTCCTTGAATTTATTCAGCATACCGATACCTCACTCAATGTCAAAAAACTTCACCGCATTCTCATAGCTGACTTTTCTGACTATGTCCCCAAGGATATCCTCATCGAAATAAAGCTCGCCGTCAGCGCATAGCCTGCCTATGAATGCGCAGAGTATACGCCTGAAATATTCGTGCCTTGTGTAGGAAAGCATACAGCGGGAATCCGTCAGCATACCGATGAAATTGCCCAGCACACCCTGTTCGCACAAGCTCCGCAGATGCTCTTTCATGCCGCCCATATTGTCATTGAACCACCATGCCGCACCGTGCTGTACCTTGCCGCACACGCCCTCATCGTTGAAGCACTTTGCCAGTACATCAAGGGCTGTGTTCATTGAGGGGTCAAGGCTGTAAAGCACTGTCTTCGGCAGGCTGTCGGTCTTGTCAAGCTCGTTGAGGAAAGCCGCAAGGCTCTCGATTGGGGCATCGCTGTGTATGCGGTCGAATCCCGTATCTCTGCCGATGGCTTCAAACATACGGCTGTTGGAATTTCTCGCCACCCCGAAATGCAGCTGCATCACCCAGCTGTGACGGCGGTACTCTCTGCCGAGGAACAGCATGACTTCGGTTATATAGCCCAGCCTTTCTTCTTCGCTGACAGCTTCACCACTCATACCTTTATTAAAGATGCGCTCGCATTCATCCGCATCGGTTGGTATGCAGGGGAACATCACCGTACTTTGGTCACTGCTTCGGCAGCCCATCTCAGCAAAGTAGTCTATACGCTGTGAAAGCGCCTTTTTAAGGCTTTCAAAGCTGTTTATCCCAACACCCGAAGCTTCACCCAGATTACGTACATAGTCAGCAAAGCCACTGTCCTCTATAAGCAGTATCTTGTCGGGTCGGAATGTGGGTATCACCCTGCACCCAAGTTCCTTGTCCTCAGCTATGACCTTATGCCAGCACAGGTCGTCGCATGGGTCATCGGTGGTGCCTATTACTTTTACTTTCGACATACGTATTATCTTCTTAGCGGAAAGCTCACCGCTTTTAAGCTTAGCGTTGCAGATATCATATATCTCGTCCACATTCTTCTCGCATATGGGAAGATCACAGTCAAAGTACCTCTGCAATTCCAGATGGCTCCAGTGATACAGCGGACTTCCCACCGCCTGTGAAAGCGTCCTGCACCACAGCCTGAAACGCTCACGGCTGTCCTCTTTGCCTGTTATGTACTTCTCAGCTATACCGCACTGACGCATCAGCCGCCACTTGTAGTGGTCGCCCCCAAGCCAGAGTTCGGTTATACTGTCGTAATTCCTGTCCTCAGCTATATCCTTAGGGTCGATGTGGCAGTGGTAGTCGATTATAGGCATATCCTCTGCATATTTATGGAAAAGTATCTGTGCTTCTTCCGTGTCCAGCAGAAAATCCTTGTCCATAAAGGGTCGTTTTGTGTTATCCATATTTTACCTTTCTGTAACTGTAAAAACAGTAACATTCACTATGTCAAGGGTGTCCCCCATTTCTGCGGAACACCCATTGTTCTTATTATCAGCTTATCAGCTCTGCTGACCTTTCAGCTTGTCCAGCATATCCCATACACCAAGTATGTACATGATGCCCAGCGCCCTGTCATACAAACCGTAGCCGGGACGGCATTTTTCGTCCCAGATGTGTCTGCCGTGGTCAGGTCGGATATAGCCATCAAAACCGCCGTCGTGGTAGGCTTTGATGATATCCAGTATGCCAACATCGCCGTCACAGTCGCGGTGGGAAGTCTCGCTGAAATCGCCGTTGTCAAAGTGCTTGACGTTGCGTATGTGGGCAAAGGCTATCCTGTCACAGTGCTTTTTAACGATATCAGCCACATTGTTCTCGGGATTTGAACCCAGCGAACCCGAGCAAAGGGTCAGGCAGTTGTATGGGTCATCTACCATGGTCAGAAAACGCTCCACCGCCGCTTCATCTGTCAGCAGGCGGGGCAGCCCGAAGATATCCCAGGGTGGGTCATCGGGGTGTATAGCCATTTTGATGTCGCACTCGTGACAAACAGGCATAAGCTCTTCAAGAAAGTATTTCAGGTTCTCCCAGAGCTTTTCCTTGTCAACGTCCTTATAAAGGTCAAAAAGCTGTTTCAGATTCGCCAGCCTTTCAGGCTCCCAGCCGGGCATGGTGTAGCCCTTTGTCTCTTTGAGGATGTATGCCGCCATCTCCTCGGGGTCTTGCTTTATCTTGCTTTTCTCATAGTAAAGCGCAGTTGAACCGTCAGGCAGAGGATGGAAAAGATCTGTCCTCGTCCAGTCGAAAACAGGCATAAAGTTGTAGCAGACAACCTTTACACCGAATTCGCTGAGATTGCGGAGCGTCTGCTTGTAGTTTTCTATGTAGATATCGCGGTTTGCCCCAGCGGTCTTTATATCATCGTGAACGTTTACCGATTCCACAACGCTCATGCCGAAACCGTACTTGTCCAGCTCGTCCTTGACAGCCTGTATCTCGGACTTTTCCCAGACTTCGCCCGGCTGCTTTTCGTGCAGTGCCCAGACTATCTCACGGACACCCGGTATCTGACGTATCTGCGAGAGCGTGATACTGTCGTTTCCCGTACCGTACCAGCGGAATGACATTTTCATGTGCTTGCCTCCTGTCATTAAATAATTCACCTATATTATACTACTCTGCCCATGTGAAAACAAGTAAAGTATAGCTATCCCGATAACCGTTCCGACAACGTTTAAGTGCTTGCTTTTGCGGAATTTTGCGAGGATACAGACATTCTCAAAAGCTTACCGATTATTGCGGTTTTCAGAATGAACAAAAAAGTGAAACTAAGCGATCCTGCGTAAACTGCCAAAGAAGGGAGCTTTTGGTCAAGCTTTTCGCGAAAAGCTTGCGGGATGAGCACACAGTCAACAAAGCTGACTGTTAGAGGCAGAGCCCTCAACTCAAGGCGCTAAACCAACGTGACAACCGTGCTGTAAATAGCACAGCAAACTACCCGCCCTGTCAAAAAGGCGTGGCAATACCAAATACTCCGAGCGTATGCGATCGTATGCCACCGCACAAACTATCTGCGTGAATATATTGCCGCGCCCGTCATCGGACAGCGTAAGCGTTTCCGATGACTTGACCCGAGGAACGAGGGGCGACAACTCGCAAACTTCCGACCATAGCAAATATCCGACTGCTCCAGCAACCCTCGATTTATCATAGCATTATTACCCGAAATAAATTTCAGCCCCCTATAAGCTCCTCAACTCTTCCAGCGTCATATTCTTCTGAAAAGCCAGGTTTATCCCCTCAGCAATATATCCCGCCGCTGATTCCACAAGCTTGTCTATGCTTCCCGGGGTGACGGTCATTCGTTCGCTGCCCTCGGGTGCGGGTCTGCCGAATATCATCTCGGCGGCAGATGCAAGGTCTACCACCATTGGCACGCCGATGGCTATGCAGGTAACGCCGAGCGTGGCGCGTGAAAGTTCTTTTCTGGAGTTTTCAACTCCGCTTCCGGGGGATATGCCCGTGTCGCAAAGCTGTATCGTCCGTCCGAGATGGTCAAGCTCCCAGCAGGCAAGAGCGTCAACAGCTATCACAAGGTCGGGGCGGACAGCTTCGCACAGGGCTTTGATCTGTTCGGTAGATTCTATCCCCGTCTGCCCGAGAACTCCTGTTTCAATAGCCGATACCTCGGTGAGTTCGTTGGTGTCCAGCTCATGGGCAAGACGCTTTATGTGCCTTGTGGCGAAAATCCTGTCCACCGTAAGAGGTCCCAGCGCATCAGCGGTAAGATGTCGGTTACCAAGACCTGCCACAAGTATGCGCTCGCATCCGACCGCAAGGCTTCGCAGAGTTTCGGCTATGGTCTGTATGCGGTCGTCGCGGCAGGTACAGTAGTTCTCAAAAGTGCTGTCCATCGCTTTCAGCGTGATATACCGCCCCTTTGGACGGCAAAGCTCTCTGGCGGCGGCAGAAGTCTCTATCGTGATGTCTGCGATCTCAAGCTGTGATCCCGACAGGATATCTATCTTGTGGCTTACGCCCTCAATGTCACGGCTTAGTGACAGCCTGCGTGCAGCCTCGACCGCCAGATCAGTGCGTGGATCTTTCATTTCAATACCTTCTTTCTGATGCTGTAAATGATAATTTACCACACGTACTGCGGGCTTTATTGAGGAAGACCCTTTTGAAAAAGGGTCCTCCTCAAACTCCTCCCCGAAAACTTTTAACTCTTTTTGGCAGGGGGCAGATATCTTTATAAAATTCACTTAGTACGGTCACTAACTGCACTTTATAGAAATAGCTGCCCACTGCCAAAAAGAAATAGAAGTCTTTGGAAAGGAGTCCAGCATGACTTCGTGATGCTTGGGAATAACCTTTCTTCAGAAAGGTTTTCCCCAGTAGAACCCACAGTATGTAGGATAAATTATCGTATGCAGCATCACACAGGGGTGGATTTAAACAATATGTACAAATAAAGTTCCGAAAATTTGCGGAATTTTTTTTGAAAACCCCTTGCAATTGGGAGAGAAATGTGTTAAACTATTTTAGTAAGCTTGCCAAATCTGTTATCCGCATTTCCTCTCAGTCTGCGGATAGCTTATCCTGATAAGCGAGATTTTATACATTGAGGGAGGTGTCCATAATGCCTAACATTAAGTCTGCAAAGAAGAGAGTTAAGGTCATCGAGAAGAAGACCCTGAGAAACAAGGCTATCAAGTCCGATCTTAAGACTGCTCTGAAGAAGGCTGATGCTGCTGTTGCTAACAATGCTGCTGATAAGGAGCAGGTAGTTAGAACCGCTATCAAGAAGGTCGATATGGCTTGCACAAAGGGTATTCTGCACAAGAATAACGCTGCAAGAAAGAAGTCTCAGCTTGCTAAGAAGCTCGGCTAAGATCGTTTTTAATAACGGATATGACCCGGTGACGTTTGTCATCGGGTCTTTTTGTATGCCATGCGCGTTTTGCTGAATAAGTACGGGATCAATTACTTTAGTTATGCGCGTTTTGTATGAAAATAATTTGTTCATAAAATAGCTGTATAAATCATGACAGAAAAGCAGTATAATTAAATAGCAGGCTGATAGTTAGCAAGCTAATCATAAGGAGGCGAATAATTAGTGAAAGAAGAAATACAGAAAGAAGTCCTAAAAACCTCCAAGTATGTTCACCAGAAGATAGGTTGCATAATCAATTCAGAGCTCGCCCATAACGATATAACCGCCGCCCAGAGCCATGTGCTTATGTTTATAATGTGCCATGAGCCGCCTGTTTATCCATCGGATATACAGCGGGTGATGCATATATCGGGTGCGACTGTATCGGGGCTGGTAAAAAAGCTGAGAGCGAAGGGATATCTCACGCTGGAGGGCTGCGATACCGATGAACGCAGGCGCGGTCTGATAGCCACAGAAAAGGCTGCGGCACACAAGGCTGAGATAGAGAGCTGTATGAGCCGTATCGAAAACAGAGCTTTCAAGGGGTTTGAGGAAGAAGAGCTTGAAACTCTTAACCGTCTGCTGTCGCGAATGGCAGATAATCTAAAAGACGCTGAAAAGGAGGGGCAGGATAAATGAAGAAGATCCTAGCTCAGATAAAGCAGTATAAAAAGGACACTATCCTCACACCTTTTTATGCCATGCTTGAGGTCGTTATGGAAGTGCTTCTACCCTACATAACGGCGAAGATAATAGATGAGGGTATAGAAAAGAGCGACATGAAGGCTGTGGCATTATTCGGCGGCGCGATGCTGGCGGCGGCTATTGTCAGCCTGTTGGCGGGCATGATGTCGGGTGTACACGGTGCAAGGGCATCTACGGGATTTGCCTGTAATCTCAGGGAGGAGATCTACCGCAAGATACAGACCTTCTCCTTTGCGAATATCGACAAGTTCTCCACTGCGGGTCTTGTTACCAGAATGACCACAGATGTCACCAATATACAGAACGCTTTCCAGATGTGCATACGCATCGCGGTAAGAGCACCTTTCATGCTGATAAGCAGCCTTATAATGAGCTTTATCGTAAGCCCCAAGATGAGCAGCCTGTTCCTGATAGCCCTGCTGTTCCTTGCTATAGCACTGGGTTCTGTTGTGGCATTTGCCATGAAGACATTCAGCGCGGCTTTCCAGAAGTACGATGAACTCAACGCAAAGGTTCAGGAAAATGTTTCCGCTATAAGAGTTGTAAAGGCTTATGTCCGTGAGGATTACGAAAAGGATAAGTTCCGCAAGGCATCGGGCAACCTTTATAATATGTTCGTAAAGGCTGAGAGCATCGTAGCCCTCAACAATCCATTCATGATGCTGGTAAGCTATTCGGCTATCATCGCCATAAGCTGGTTCGGCGCACATATGGTAGTCGGCGGCAGCCTTACCACAGGCGAACTCACCAGCCTGTTCTCGTATATATTCAGCGCATTTATCTCGCTGATGATACTTTCATTCATATTTGTCATGATCTCCATGTCCACCGCCAGCATAAAGCGTATCAGCGAGGTTCTGGACGAAGAGCCCGACCTCTCCGACAAGGCTGACACCATCAAGGAGATGAAGGACGGTTCCATCGACTTCGAGCACGTTGATTTTGCGTACTTCAAGGGCGAAAACAAGGAAGTCCTCCACGATATCGACCTGCATATCAAATCGGGCGAGACCATAGGCATTATCGGACCTACAGGTTCGGGCAAGACCTCTCTTGTTAACCTTATAAGCAGACTTTACGACGTTACTTCGGGTTCTGTAAAGGTAGGCGGCGTTGATGTAAGGGATTACGATATGGAATTCCTGAGAGACAATGTTTCGGTGGTACTACAGAAGAACGTGCTGTTCTCGGGTTCTATCATTGAAAACCTCCGCTGGGGCAATGAGAATGCCACCGAAGAGGAATGTATTGAAGCCTGCAAGTCGGCTTGCGCAGATGAATTCATCGAGCGTATGCCCGATAAGTATAACTCTCATATCGAGCGCGGCGGCGCTAACGTATCAGGCGGACAGAAGCAGAGACTCTGTATCGCAAGAGCCCTGATGAAGAGCCCCAAGGTGCTTATCCTTGATGATTCCACCAGTGCAGTTGATACTGCTACCGATGCAAAGATAAAACAGGCTTTTGCCGAGAGGATACCCGGCACTACAAAGATAATTATCGCACAGCGTATATCCAGCGTTGAAAAGGCTGACAGGATACTCGTTATCGAAGAAGGCAGGATAACAGGCATCGGCACTCACGAAGAACTGCTGAAGACCAGCGAGACCTACGCTGATATTTACAGTTCACAGGCATGCGGCGGAGGAGACTTCGACAGACCCGAGAACGCTCAGGGCAAAGCCGTCAGCACAGGAAAGGAGGGAGAGTAATGCCAAGATTCGATAAGACCGCACCCCGTCCGCAGATGAGCAAGGACACATTCAAGGTGCTGGGCAGAGTAATCAAATTCATGTTCAGGGATTACAAGATACATTTCTTTATCGTAGTTGTTTGCATCATCGTGCAGGCTATTGCTACACTTGTAGGTATGACCTACATGAAGACCCTGATAGATGATTACATCTCTCCCATGCTGAAAGCAAAGAAAGCCGCTGAGGACGCAGGAACAGCCTACATCGCGGATTATTCCAGCCTTGCGGCATCCCTTGGCAAGCTTGCAGCTCTCTACGTTGTGGGACTTATATGCTCCTATGCCTACAACAGGATAATGGTAAACGTGGGTCAGGGCACTCTGCGTAATTTCAGAAATGAGCTTTTCGATAACATGGAAAGCTTGCCCATCAAGTATTTTGATACTCATGCCCACGGCGATATAATGTCCGTTTATACAAACGACGTTGATACTCTCCGTCAGTTCATCGGACAGAGCATACCTCAGCTGATAAACTCGACTGTATCATTTCTGTCTACCCTCACAGCGATGATAGTGCTGAACATCCCTCTGACCATCATCTCCATATTCATGGCTTTCGTAATGATGTTGACTACCAAGAACATCTCCATGAAGTCGGGCAAGTTCTTCGGCGCACAGCAGAAAGACCTTGGTGAGGTAAACGGCTTCATCGAGGAAATGCTGGACGGTCAGAAAGTCGTAAAGGTATTCTGCCACGAGGAAAAAGCCAAAGAGGATTTTGGCAAGCTAAACGACAGGCTTCGCGACAGCGCATTCAACGCAAACAAGTTCGCAAATATCCTCATGCCTATCAATGCAAATATAGGCAACCTGAGTTATGTTCTCTGCGCACTTATCGGTGCGTTTATGATGATAAAGGGCTGGGGTGGAGTTGAACTGGGTACCATTGCAACTTTCCTCGGTCTGAACAAGAACTTCACAATGCCTATCACCCAGATAAGCCAGCAGATGACCTTTGTAATAATGGCATCGGCAGGCGCAGGCAGAGTTATGGATCTGCTTGACCAGACTCCCGAGACCGATGAGGGCTATGTTGAGTTCGTAAATGCTAAATTTGACAGCAACGGCGATCTCAAGGAATGTGCAGAGCGTACAGGCACTTGGGCTTGGAAGCACCCTCACAAGGAGGACGGCACTGTTACCTACACCCAGATGAAGGGCGAGATAGTATTCG
Source organism: Hominimerdicola alba (assembly GCF_900109655.1). Taxonomy (GTDB): domain Bacteria; phylum Bacillota; class Clostridia; order Oscillospirales; family Ruminococcaceae; genus Hominimerdicola; species Hominimerdicola alba_B. The sequence goes on along the minus strand of NZ_FOAT01000003.1, from coordinate 200,725 downwards.
ACGGCGTGGATTTTGGCTACAACGACGATAAGATAGTTCTTCACGATGTAAAGCTGTTTGCTAAGCCGGGTCAGAAGATAGCCTTTGTAGGCTCGACAGGCGCAGGCAAGACCACCATCACCAACCTTATAAATCGCTTCTACGATATCCAGGACGGTAAGATAAGGTATGACGGCATAAATATCTCCAAAATCAAAAAGCCCGCACTGAGAAAAACTCTCGGCATAGTTCTGCAGGATACACACCTGTTCACAGGTACTGTAATGGATAATATTCGATACGGAAATCTCGATGCTACCGATGAAGAGTGTATCGCGGCGGCCAGGCTTGCAAATGCTTCGGGCTTTATCGAAAAGCTTGAGCACGGATACGATACAGTATTAAAGGGTGACGGCGGAAACCTCAGCCAGGGACAGCGACAGCTTCTTGCCATAGCGCGTGCCGCAGTCGGCGACCCGCCTGTGCTTATCCTCGATGAGGCGACTTCCTCCATCGATACCCGCACAGAAAAGCTGGTCCAGACAGGTATGGACGCTCTCATGAATGGAAGAACAACTTTCGTTATCGCCCACAGACTTTCAACCGTCAAGAATTCCGATTGCATAATGGTTCTTGAACAGGGCAGGATAATCGAGCGCGGCACACACGATGAACTGCTTGAAAAGAAAGGCAAGTACTTCCAGCTCTACACAGGAAGCTTCGCAGAAAACTGATATATGTTTATCCTGCGGACACACCATTCTATGCAACCGATTGACAGGTAATATAAATAGTTGGCGGCATTCTCCTCCCTCGCCGCAGGCGGGGGGAGAATACCAATCAAATAAATATTAATCATTATATCGGCGTATGAAGTGGTGTGCTAAAGGGATAGTCATAAAACAAAAGCGCAGTATGTTTTTGATGACATACTGCGCTTTCTATATTGGAGATGTTTACTTCGCATCGGCTGTGACCGGTGCGTCTTCGGTGTTGTCAGGTGATTTTGAATAGAGGTATTTCAGGAAGACAGGTGTTACTATGCTGCTTACGATTATCAGCAGTATAACAGCCGTTGAGTAATCCGCAGGGATAACGCCCATGCTGAGACCCTTGTTTGTGATGATGAGGGCGACCTCGCCGCGGGTCATCATGCCTGCGCCTATCTTGATGCAGTCAATGGTCTTGAACTTGAAGCACTTTGCTGAAAGTCCGCAGCCCACAAGCTTTGAGAGCATTGCAACAGCCACGAATGCCAGTGAGAACAGTATTATCTCGCTGTTCATGCCGTCGAAGTTGGTTTTAAGACCTATGCAAACGAAGAATATCGGGGCGAAAAACATATATCCGTTCACGCTTACCTTGCGGTCGATATAATCCGCATCGCGGACGTTGCAGAGTATTATGCCTGCGATATACGCGCCTGTGATATCTGCGATACCGAAGAATTCTTCAGCCACATAAGCCAGTATAAAGCAAAGGCTGAGGGCGATGATGGGTATACGCCTTGTATGGGGATATTTTTCGTCCCAAACCTTGAATATCTTGTATATCACTATGCCAAGTATAAGGGATGCCGCAAGGAATCCAACGACTTTCAGGGAAACTACGCTTATCTTGCTTGATGGGTCTTTCAGGCTGAGTACGAAAGTGAGTACCACTATGCCGATGATATCATCGATTATGGCGGCGGAAAGTATGGTCTGTCCCACGCGGCCTTTAAGTACGCCCATTTCTTTGAGGGCTTCCACCGTTATGCCCACAGATGTCGCCGTCATTATACAGCCGATGAACAGTGCCTTGAAAAAATTCTCACTGCCGAAACCGTCAAATCCGTAGAAAGCTGTATACAGTGCCGCGCCGCACACCAGCGGTACAAAAACGCCCACACAGGCTAGTATACAGGCGATGAATCCCGATTTTTTCAGCTCCTGTAAATTGGTTTCCAGTCCTGCTGAGAACATTATCAGTATAACACCGATTTCTGAGAGAATGCTCAGATTATCCGATGGCTGCAGGATATTCAGCACGCACGGTCCGATTATCACACCTGCGATTATCTCACCGACTACCATAGGCGCCTTGATCTTTCTTGCCAGCAGCCCCATGAATTTCGCACTCATCATTATGATGGCGAGATCCATAAGAATTTCATATGGTTCCAAATTATTACCCCCTAAAAAGCGCAAATATTCTCCCCTGTCCGCAAACAGGGGAGAATCGATCTACCGTAAATATTATAGCATACTTTTTATTTAAATGTGTCAATATTTATAAGAAAATTTGTTAAGTAAAATTAACTTAAAAGCTTCTTTCCCTTGATGTGTGCTGCCAGTTTTGTAAAGTCGGTAATATTTATTTTTTTGTCCTTGTTGATATCTGCGATAGATGGGTCGGGAAGAAGCTTCTTTCCCTTGATATGAGCCCCAAGCTTTGTAAGGTCGGTGATATTTACCCGACCATCGCCGTTGATATCGCCAATAAGTTTGACCGACGGATCAGTGTAGCCTGTCATTTCGGCTTTGTGCATATCAATATCCAATCTCAGTAAAAGTTTGTCAACATGGTCTAATGTCAGATCTTCACGATATATTTTTTCACGATAAGCGTACCCGCTAAAAGGTTTGGTCTCGATCGTAAGGGCAGGTGATTTTGCGAAATTTATGTTACCGTTATATTCTGTTATCGTGCTAAAATTATTCCCAACGTATTCGGGCTTTATATCACAGTTAAACTGGATAGCGCATCTAAGATCTGTCATTGCAGACTTCTTGCTTATACCTGAATTTGTGGGATATTTAGGGGTAACATATCCCACGATGCTGTAAAAATCAGCGGGGTCTTTGCCTGCATCGGAGATCATTTTTTTAACTTTTTCAGCAGAGATTTCGGCATTGTATGTAAAATTTTCATACGTTCCCTCTTTTGTCGTATATTGGATATTATTTACAGCGATCTCCGTGCCGTCCTTGAGCTTTAATGCAAATGATGGCTTAAATGATGTGAGCATAGCTTTTTTGTGCGCTTCGGTAGGCTTATATACCTTTGCGTTCGCATAATCTATAATGAAAAAGAAATCCATAAAATCATATGTTTCTGCGACGGAGCTTGCCTCATCAAATGTCTTGGTCGTACCTATCCCCTGCATCACCAAGCTTTGTTTGGAAGCCGTATACTCAAATTCAGGGTGTGCTGAAAATTTGTATACTATACTTACATCAAGCATATAGTCTTTGCTGTAGTTGGTGTTTTTTCCGTTCTTGACATTCACTCTGTACTCAACGTGGTCTATGTCCTCATATTCTTTTCCCATATCCGAAAGCATTTTTTCTGCTTCATCACGTGTCAGAGTCTTTTGGTATTGATCATAGTATGAAGTTCTGCCCTTTTTCAGCTCATGATTGAAGTCAATGTCGAGCTTCTTCTCGGTGCCATCTTTGAATACCATGACCGTATCAAAGGTCACGCTGAGCTCCCTTGCCGCAACCTCGCTTTCGCTCTCATTCCAGTTATCCGGATCATCGGATATGGGGACTATCGGCAGTTCAACGCCGCTGCTGTCCGCCGATACTCCGACCCCCGGCAATGCTGCCAATGCAAAGCCTGATGCAAGTACAACTGCTGCTGCGAATGCTGTTATCTTTTTCATAGTATCTACCTCCGTTTCCTGTAAATTTAAACGATTCTTGTTATTTTGAATGAGAGGATACCTTTATCGGGTATCCTCTCAGCCATTAAACTTCTGCTATTACTTCGACCTCGACAAGAACGTCCTTGGGGAGTTCCTTTACCGCTACGCAGGAACGAGCGGGCTTGGAAGTGAAATACTCGCCGTAAACGCCGTTGAATGCTGCAAAGTCGCTCATGTTCTTCAGGAAGCATACTGTCTTTACAGCCTTGTCTATGGAAGTTCCCGCAGCTTTCAGTACCTCGCTGAGGTTCTTGCATACCTGATGTGTCTGCTCCTCTATGGTAGCTGCCTCAACATTGCCTGTTGCGGGGTTTATTGCTATCTGTCCCGAGGTGAACACCAGTCCGCCTACTACCTTTGCCTGAGAATAAGGTCCGATCGCATCGGGTGCTGTTTTGGTATAAACTGTCTCTGCCATAATTGATTACTCCTTTTGAATATGGTTATTTATGATCACGGCTGCTGCCGTGTTATATCTATATAGTATAAAGCTTCTTTACCGTCTCTTTTTCTCTTGATACAAAATCTGTCTGAACGAACCCTGTTCCTTTCAGCGCACTCCGTATCATAGATTTGGTCAGGTCGGGGACATCGTCCCTTTCTGTGGCTTCATAAGCGTCTATCCATACAGCTTCGCTGTTCTCCTCGTTATCCGGGCGAGCTTCGCCGCTTATATAACTTGCGGTGAAAACGCTGTACCAGTCCTTTTCGCTGAACCTTATGCCTATGAGCTTTTCAGCCTTGACCGTAACTCCTGTTTCTTCAAGAACTTCTCTTTCGCAGGCAGCATCGGGAAGTTCACCTTTACGTATATAACCGCCGGGGATTATCAGCAGACCTTTGCCTGCGCCGTAGGTGTGCCTTACCAGCAGAACTTTGCCGTCCTTTAGGACAACAGCCGACGCGGATTTGCCCCAGTCGTTTTCCTTTTCGCTTTCTGTGCTCATATTACTTGTTTACTATCTTGAAGCCCTTTGCGGTAAGAGCTGCACGGATATCGCGGATATGGTTGTAATCTCTTGTTTCGAGTACAAGTCTCAGCAGGCATTCTGTGATATCGCTGTCCTCGCTGGCTCTCTCGTGGTGGATAGATACAACGTTCGCGCCGAGGTCGGCAATAGTTGCGGAAACGTCTTTCAGCTGACCGGGCTTGTCTTCCAGCTGAATGGTGAGCGTATCGGAACGTCCCGATTTCAGCAGACCTCTCTTGATAACACGGGAGAGTATGGTAACATCGATATTGCCGCCAGAAACCAGACATACAACGTTCTTTCCCTTGATATCGGGTATCTTGTTGAACATAACAGCTGCAACTGAAACAGCGCCTGCACCCTCTGCGATGAGCTTCTGCTTCTCGATAAGGTGCAGTATAGCCGAGCTTACCTCGTCATCGGTAACTGTAACTATGCCGTCAACGTACTGCTTGCAGTATTCAAATGTATTAGCACCGGGCTCTTTTACCTGAATGCCGTCAGCGATGGTGTGAACGCTGTCAAGGCGGAGTATCTTGTCCTCAGCGATTGACTTCACCATTGAGGGCGCGCCCTCAGCCTGAACACCGTATACCTTTACGCGGGGATTCAGCTGCTTTACTGCGAAAGCAACACCCGAGATAAGTCCGCCGCCGCCAACGGGAACAACTATAACGTTGGCATTTGCTACCTGATTGAGTATCTCAAGTCCGATAGTGCCCTGACCTGCGATAACATTTTCATCATCGAATGGGTGTATGAAAGTGTAGCCGCACTCGTCGCGCTGACGTATAGCCTCAGCATAAGCGTCATCGTATACACCGGGAACAAGGCATATCTCAGCACCATAGCTTCTTGTAGCCTCGACCTTTGAAATAGGCGCACCATCAGGCAGGCAGATTATGGAACGGATACCGTTCTTGGCAGCAGCAAGCGCAACGCCCTGAGCGTGGTTGCCCGCAGAACAAGCAATAACACCGTGAGATTTCTCTTCATCGGAAAGCTGGGATATCCTGTAATAAGCACCTCTTACCTTGAATGAACCTGTGATCTGGAGATTTTCCGTTTTAAGGAAAACGTTGCAGTCAGGGTTTACCTGAGGAGCAGCGATACAGGCGGTAGGTCTGATGACCTCCTTTAATACATTTGATGCGTCGAACACTTTATCGAGTGTAAGCATGGTGATTGACCTCTTTTCAAATAATACTAAGTTTCCGTAAAAACCTTTAAATTATATTATATCACTAAGATATTGGATTGTCAATATTCTGTGAACACGAAAAAGCGGATATTTCGGGATAGGCAAATGCTGAAAAAACATAATATGATCGTTCTCTGAACTTTTGCAGGTAAAACAGGAGAAAAGATGATAAGCTTCTGATATAATATCTTCCTCAACGCGGTGGAGACATTTTATGTTGTTAAAATATACAAAAATGGTATAAATTAGCCTCTGTAATTTTATGGGAGTTAGTCTTGACAAAATGCACTTAATGTGCAATAATATATTAAAGACTATTGTCTGACGTTAACAATTGAAACGAATATAAATTAAGGAGGAATACCCTAATGAAAAAGTTTGTTTGCACTATTTGCGGTTATATCTACGAAGGTGACGCTGCTCCCGAGAAATGTCCTCAGTGTAATGCTCCCGCTTCCAAATTCGATGAGCTGAAGGAAGCTGCTGAGCTGGTATGGGCTGATGAGCACAGAGTAGGCGTGGCTCAGGGTCTTGATCCCGAGATAGTTGCCGGTCTTAAAGAGAATTTCAACGGCGAATGTTCTGAGGTAGGTATGTATCTTGCAATGGCAAGAGTAGCTTACAGAGAGGGTTATCCCGAGGTTGGCCTTTACTATGAGAAGGCTGCATGGGAAGAGGCTGAGCACGCTGCTAAGTTTGCAGAACTGCTTGGTGAAGTTGTAACACCTTCCACCAAGAAGAACCTTGAAATGAGATATATGGCTGAAAACGGTGCCTGCGAGGGCAAGATGAAGCTGGCTAAGAAGGCTAAGGAACTCGGCTATGATGCTGTCCATGACACAGTTCATGAAATGGCTAAGGACGAAGCAAGACACGGCTGCGGCTTCAAGGGTCTGTACGACAGATACTTCAAGTAATATATCTGTACAGACATAAAAGCACGATATTTCATGCCGCCCATCATGGCGGATATTGTGAATATGTATTTTATTGTGATGCCCGAACGTAATGGTTCGGGCATTTTTTTGTCTGTATATACTAATTTTCATAAAAAACTGTGTATTTATGCAATAATTTACAAATTAATAATTGAATTTTTGCGGCGGTATGCTATAATGTATCTGTATACAAAAAATTTGATAGGTCATATAAAAAATGTAATGTGTTCAGAAGCGTTTGCATTTTGATATATGGTTATCCCGCTGACACAACTGACTTAACAGCGGACAAAGGAATATAATGAGAGTACGGCGGTCATCTTTTCACCGTCGATACGTCATTTTAAGTGGTGTGGTAAAGGGATAGTCAGATTTTGATATATTGACCGTTATTGAAGATAGAGGTACGTACATTGGAAAAAGATGGTAAGAGAAAGCTGAAGCACTCTGTGCGCACGATGATGATAATAATGCTCATCGTCATGGCGGCGGTAGGTGCAGCATGCCTTAGCTATGAGAGCTATGTGCATTATGATAAACAGCTTGAATACGAAGCCGAGCTGCTAAGAAATTCCGCTGAACAGTCAGCATCTATGCTGGATATGCATTTCAAAAAGCTGGAAGATGCCAGCGTTATAGTGCTTGCCGATGAGGGGCTCATGAGCTTTGACGCGGCTAATTTCTCTACGGGCACGGAGTATGATAATTCACAAAGGCTGGCTGAACTCAAAAAAACCGTGACCGATCTCAGCATTATCGATAACTACTGCGATTTCACGCTGATATATCGCAACGATGCCGCTGCAGGGATACTTTCGGATGGCACCAGAGAGCTGATGTGCGATAACGAGAACAAGGTATATCCTTTCCTTAAAAGGCTGCTGGGCGAAAACCGCAGGGTCTGGGTGGCAGGGATCAACGATGATCAGGGAAAGGTCTACTACATAAGCCAGGCGAACGACAATGTGCTGTTCCTGGGAAGCTTTTACACCGAGGAACTCAGATACCTTATAACAAGTGCTGAGCGTATTAAGGATTCACAGCTTATGCTTATGGACGGTGATAAGAATGTCATTACCATAAGCAACACCAAAAAGGAATTCGATATAGACCAGACGAGCAGCGACAGCTGTGTTGTTATCTCAGATACAACTATACAGACAGAAAAAATGCTGAAAAACGGCTGGAATATCGTGCTGCTGAAAGACATGTCGGGGGCATACGAGTTTTATAAAAAACTGGAGCTTGAAACGGCAATAGCACTTATGCTGATGCTGATACTGACGCTGACTCTGCTGGTTATAAACGTCAAGAATGAGCCTGCATTCGGTTCTGTGGCTTCTATGACACCGGAGGTGGATATGTTGACTGGTATCATAAATGCCGAAGAAGCCGAGAATATCATCGCTGATAAGCTGGAGACCTGTGTTTCGGGTGCAACGATGATGCTGGCGATCGCAAGGATAACAAATCTTGATAAGATACGTGCGGCTTACGGCGCATCGGGATACAACGGCGCTATAATCAAGTCTTACCGCGGTCTTGCGGAGTTCCTGAAGACCGATTCTCCCGAATCCAAGAATATCCTCGGACGTACAGGCGAGGGCGAGTTCCTGATAATGGCTGACTATACTCAGTACGATCTTTTCAAGGCAAATGACGCCCTCAAACAGGGTCTTATCGACATGAGTGAGGCTTTGAATTCAGTATACCTGGCGAATGAGGACGATATACATATCTGTGTGGGCGCATCGGTATATCCCCACAACAGTACTGACTATGACGAGCTTTATCTGATGGCTGAAAAGGCGCTTCAGGAAGCAATAGACGATGACGAGAAAAGCTACGCTATCTATAAAAAGGAAAAGAGCACGCACAAATGATGGAGCATATTTTTAAAAGATCTGCAGCGGTGCTGACTGCGGCTGTCATGCTGGTGCTTTGCGGCTGTCACGAAAGGACCCTGAAAGAGGAAGATGAACCTGTTGAGATCAGCTTCTCCTGGTGGGGCACCGATGACAGGAACGAAAGAACGCTGAACGGTCTGCATATTTTTACCGAGCAGAGCGGAATAAATGTACGTCCGAAGTACGCGGAATTCACAGGATACAAATCGCAGATTGATGTTCAGATGTATTCCGGTACACAGTCTGACGTTATGCAGCTGAATTACGACTGGCTGTATGAATATACCAAGGACGGCAATGAGTTTTATGAATTGACCGATCTGGCGGATATAGACCTGTCTACTTATCCTGAGGGTTCCCTCAGCTGCGGTATGGTGGACGGCAAGCTGGAAGCTGTGCCCTATGGCTTCAATGCAGTCACATTCATATACAATAAAACACTTTACGACAGCTATGGTCTGGATATCCCCAAAAACTGGGACGACCTTTTTGCGGCTGCTGCGGTGATGCGCAGAGATAATATCTATCCGATATCGCTGACAGAGAAGTTCTACTGGATGACAGCCTGCGCTTATATGGAGCAGACTACGGGCCACAAGACCTTTGACGAAGATGGAAGACCCGCGCTCACTCAGGAAGATCTTGAAGTCATGCTGAGATTTAGCACCAGGATAGTGGATGAAAAGGTTTCAAAGCTTGGCAGTGAATATGACAGGCGCGATTTCGCCATGATGAAGAACGCTGGCACCGTATCATGGGCTTCTGATCCGGGCTACTTCGAGGACGCTATAAACGATATGAAGATGGAACTGGCGATAGGTCCTTTCCTGACGACGGACAGCTATCTTAGCTACGGCTGGTACGAAAAGCCCACGGGTCTGTACGTGATAAGACAGGATACTGCTAATCCCGAGGAAGCAGGCAAGCTTGTCAATTATCTGATAAACAGTTCGGATATGGCGATCTCTCTTGAAATGACAAAGGGTACTCCCATAAGCAGTGCGGCTGCTGAAGCGCTTGAAGCCAGAGGTCTGCTGAAAGGCGTTGAGTATGAGGCTAACCGCCAGATGATGAATGACCCGATGATACAGCCCATGTGTCCCACCATGGAAAACACCGATCTGATCAATATTTACATGACAGCTGTTTACAATATACATTACAAGAATGCAAATCTTGAAAGAGAAGCCAAGCTTGCTCTGGACAAGATAGACAGGCTTGGATTATGACAATATGATATATGATAAAAGCGGGCGGTCACAGTGTGGCTGTCCGTTGTTTTTGTCATCGTAAGAAATACCACAATTTATGAAAAATAATCAACAACCATACGACTTGTAATCATCAATTTGATGTGGTATAATAAGTTGTAAGTACAATTTGGAGGCGAGTTATATGGAAGATCTCCATGAATGCTGGATGACCATGCCCGATGAGGATCTGGCTGACATATACCGCAAAAGGCTGAGGGAACAAAAGCGAATGGCACGGATGACCTTTATTCCGCTGCTGCCTGCGCTGGTGATATATGGATTTATCGGCTGGACGAGCTTTCTGACATATGAGCAATCGGGATTTGTCCCCGGATCTATGAACTTTACTGTGGGCAGGGCGTTCTATTATATCGGTTTTGCAATCAGCGGCGCGATGATAAGCACTGCGACCATCAAACGCCGCTGGCTCATATTTATCCCCACAGTTCTTACACTGCCCTTCGTTATCTTTCTGTTCAACGAATTATCGGCGGAGATATTCCTGATGCTGTGTTATCTGCTGTATGTATATTTCAGACTTGGCAACGTGCTGTCTGACCTTGACCTGCTGAGAAGCCTGCCGAGGTTTCCCTTTGATAAGCACAGCGCCGACCGTGATCTGCGGATAATGAATTCAAAGGACGCGGAAAGATACATTGATCTGGCATCGGGAAAAGCCGTAGCTACGGGCTATGAGAGCATATTCACCGATAAGGTGGAACTTCCGAAAAACTCAGGACATTAATTTAAACGTACAAAATCATATCATAAAGGAGAATCGACATGACAACTAAAGAAATCATCGAACAGGGTAAAGCATATCTGGGTATCGAATTCGGCTCGACACGTATAAAAGCCTGCCTGGTGGACGAAAATCTTGTACCCGTAGCAGGCGGCTCCCACAGTTGGGAAAATAAGCTTGAAAACGGCGTGTGGACATATTCAAGAGAGGATATCATCAACGGTTTGCAGGATTGCTATGCTGACCTCAGAAAAGATGTTGCAGACAAATTCGGTGTTGAACTGACAACTTTCAGCGGAATGGGTATCTCAGCCATGATGCACGGATATCTTGCATTTGACAAGAATGACCAGCTTCTTGTGCCTTTCAGGACATGGAGAAACACCATCACAGGCGAAGCAGCCGCTGAACTCACACAGCTTTTCGGCTTCAATATCCCCGAAAGATGGAGCATCGCACACCTTTATCAGGCTATACTGAACGGCGAGCCTCACGTTAAGGATATCGCTAGCTTCAATACTCTTGCAGGCTTTGTACACTACCTGCTGACAGGCGAAAGAGAGCTGGGCATAGGCGACGCTTCGGGTATGTTCCCCGTGCGTGACGGCGGTTATGACAAGGATATGCTGGCTAAATTCCGCGCCCTTGACAAGGTAAAGGCTTTCGGCTGGGATATCGCTGATATCCTCCCCGCTGTACATTCTGCGGCTGAGGGCAGTACAGCCAAACTTACCGAAGCAGGCGCAAAGCTTCTCGACCCCTCAGGAAACCTTAAAGCAGGTGTGCCTTTCTGTCCTCCCGAGGGCGATGCAGGCACAGGCATGGCGGCAACAAATGCAGTCCGCGAGGGCACAGGAAACGTATCCGCGGGTACTTCCATATTCTCCATGATAGTGCTTGAAAAGCCCATGAAAGGTCATTATCCTCAGATAGACGTTGTCACCACCCCCGATGGCGCAGATGTTGCCATGGTTCACTGCAACAACTGCTGCGGTGAACTTGATAAGTGGGTGAATATGTTTATAGAATTCTCCAAGCTGGCAGGTAACCCCGTTGATGTTTCTATAGCTTACGAAGTGCTCTATAAGAACGCTCTCAACGGCGCTCCCGATTGCGGAGGCGTGGTTTCATATAATACTATTTCCGGTGAGCCTGTTGTTGGACTTGCAAATGGCAAGCCCGCATACTTCCGTCAGCCCGACAGTGCTATGTCACTGGCTGATTTCTTCCGCGCAGAGCTCTATGGCGCTATGGCGGCGCTGAAAGCGGGCAACGATATCCTCTTTGAAAAAGAGGGCGTTCAGCCCAAGAGCATCACAGGTCACGGCGGACTTTTCAAGGTCAAGGGCGTGGCTCAGCAAATGCTCGCAGATGCCCTTAACAGCGATGTAAGCGTAATGTCCACCGCAGGCGAGGGCGGCGCATGGGGCATGGCTCTGCTGGCGGCTTTCGGTATCGAAAAGCAGGGCGAAACTCTGGCTGACTGGCTTGAAAAGCGTGCTTTCGCGGGCATGGAGAAGTCCACACTTTCACCCGATGCCGCAGGTAATGCAGGCTGGAAGAAGTATATGGAAAACTACTCCGCAGGTCTGGCAGGTGCTAAGGCTTTCGGCGAGATATAAATATTTAAAGGCTCAGACGAAATGAGCAGGCGAGAAACTATCATATCGTTCATAAAAAAGGAATACAGCGTGTTGCCCGAATACCTCTTTGAGGGCGATTTCGACACCGCTGTTTTCCGTCATAACGATACCAAAAAATGGTTCGGCATAATCATGAAAGTCAAGCGCAGTACCCTTGGTATCAAGGGCGAAGGCACAGTCGATGTTATGAACGTCAAGTGCGACCCGCTTTTGGTGGATATACTGGTACAGCGGGAGAGCTTTCTGCGGGCGTATCACATGAACAAGCGGCTGTGGGTGAGCATACTCATCGACAGCGAAATAGATGACGGCGAGATATTCGGGCTCATCGAGCAGAGCTTTCAGCTGACGGATAAAAAGCCGAAAAAGAAAAAGCAATGAGTAAAGATACATACAGTTCCCTGACGGATGTTTTCGTCAGGGAAAGCATTGAAATACTGGGCGATGACCTTGTGGGGATATATCTCCACGGCTCGGCGGTGATGGGGTGTTTCAATCCCGAAAAAAGCGATATCGACCTTATAGTGGTTGTCAGTGATACAATAACCGATGATATAAAACGGCGATTCATGAAAATGATTGTTGCCCTGAATGAAAAAGCCCCTGCCAAGGGTATCGAGATGAGCATAGTAAAAGCAGGTGTGTGCAGAACTTTCGTCTATCCCACGCCCTTTGAACTGCATTTTTCTTCGGGTACTCTGGGCTGGTACAAATCTGACCCCGAGGGCTATATCCAAAACATGAAAGGCGAGGATAAAGACCTTGCGGCGCATTTCACCATAATCACCCGCCGCGGCAAGACACTCTGCGGCAAACCAATAGAGGAAGTTTTTGGCGAGGTCGACAGGGTGCACTATCTCGACAGCATCTGGTGTGATATCGAAAATGCCGAGGCTGACATATGTGATGACCCCATGTATATTGTACTGAACCTCACAAGGGTGTTGGCATATTGCCGTGATGGGCTGATACTCTCTAAAAAAGAGGGCGGAGAATGGGGAATGGAGAATATCCACAAAAAATATCGCGGGCTGATATGTTCAGCCCTTGAAGAATATTCATCTGCCAAAGCAGGTGAATATGACAGCGCTTTAGCAAAAGAGTATGCAGGATATATGCTCGGCGAAATAACCCCGTATCTTCGGGCAGAAGAAAGGTGCGCGACATGGAGATAACTTACAGAAAACTTGAAGAAAAAGACCTAGACACCTTTATCACCATGCGTATAACACAGCTTCGCGAGGAGGGCGCAACTGAGGATATCGACCTGCGCCCCAACCTTGCCGACTACTACAAAAGGCATATGGCAGACGGAACTTTCGTTTCGTGGCTGGCGCTGGACGGTGATAGGATAATCGGCACAAGCGGAATGTCCATAGTTGAGAAACCGCCCTATTTCAGCTGTCCTTCGGGCAAACTGGGACTGCTTTCCAGTATGTTCACCGACCCCGATCACCGCAGGCAGGGCATAGCGAAAAAACTGCTGTCACTGGTAGTTGAAGAAGCAAGAAAAGCAGGCTGCGGTGCGGTACACATTACCGCATCTGATATGGGCGTGCTTTTGTATACCGATTTCGGATTCAAAAAGAATGGCAATTTTATGTGCTATAATTTTTAATATGGTTATCCCGCTGACACACCTGACTTAACATTGATCAAAGGAATATAATGAGAGTTTGGCGGTTATTTTTTCCCCGCCGCAGGCGGGGAAAAAATAACGTCAGCATAATATATCCCTGTCGATCCGGCATTTTAAGTGGTGTGGTAAAGGGATAATCAGAATTTTTAATAGTATAACAGGAGGAAAGATCATGTTAGAAGAACTTAAACAGAAGGTGCTGGAAGCAAATCTGCTTCTGCCCAAGTACGGACTTGTAAAATTCACCTGGGGCAACGTTTCCGAGATAGACCGTGCCAGCGGACTCGTAGTTATAAAGCCCTCGGGTGTTGAATATGATGGAATGAAAGCGGAAGATATGGTGGTAGTTGACCTTGACGGAAATGTTGTTGAGGGTCATTACAAGCCATCCAGTGATACACCCACACATCTGGAACTTTACAAGGCATTTTCCGAGGTAGGCGGAATAGTACATACCCACTCGAAGTGGGCGGCAAGCTTTGCACAGGCAGGAAAGGGCGTTATCCCTTACGGTACAACACAGGGCGACTATTTCTACGGCGAGATACCCTGCACCAGAAAGATGACCCCCGAGGAGATAGCAGGGGAGTACGAGAAAGAAACAGGCACGGTCATCATCGAACGTTTCAAGGGCATTGACCCCATGAGCATACCCGCAGTGCTTGTACACAGCCACGGACCGTTCACCTGGGGCAAGGACGCATTTGATGCTGTACACAATTCTGTTGTACTTGAAGAAGCTGCCTTCATGAATTTCCATACAGTTATGCTGAACCCCGGTATTGCGCCGATACAGCAGGAGCTTCTTGATAAGCACTATCTGCGTAAGCACGGAAAGAACGCATACTACGGACAGAATTGATTTAATTCATAATTCACAATTCATAATTCATAATTGTTGGCAGGGACATGAGTTTGCCGGGCTTAGGATAGAATGGTGGTAAGTACAGGATACTATGACGCAGACTAAGTGAGGTAAGTGCAACAAAGCGGTGTGCGAAATAAAGCGCGGTGTATGCGACTGTGTCGGCATATGCCTCGCGCTAGCAGGCTTGCGGGAGCCACAGTCAGCAAAGCTGACTGTTAGAGGCAGAGCCTCTCGGTCAAGGTGCAAAAGCGACGCGGTAACTGTGCTGTAAATGGTACAACAAGCTACCGACCCAAAGGGGCGCGGCACGCGGTCGACGCAGTCACCGCTACAAAAATACGAGCGTGGACAATCAAACGTCCACGCTCAAACTATCGGCGTAAATTATTGCCGCGCCTGAAATCGGACGGCGATAGCCACAGCCGACGCAGTCGCTGTTAGTTGATTTCTCGACCCGTCAGGGGCGATAAATGTCCCCACACAAACCCGTCAAAGGAGGGGCGCCCCTGTCCTTCGCAGTACGATCATGAAAACACAAATGTTCCACGTGGAACATTTGTTTGAAAATAAAAAGCGTATGCGACAGGATACGACCATATACAATCGTATACCACGGTATACGAGCGTATACGACCGTATCCCGCCGTATGCGATCGTATGATAACGCAGACCAAAAGCCCCCGCAGGAAGACATTTACAAATAGTGTAAATTACTCAAAGATATCTGTAATCTAAGTGGGTATTTGTGATAAGTCGAAAAATGTCGGGGGCGGTATTGACAAAATCTTATTAATGATTTATACTTAAATATGTACATCTATGTTCAAATTTTATAATTTGAAACGAGTATACTATATATGAAGAGCAGGAGGATAAAGCTATGAAATTTTGTGCCAAATGCGGTGCACAGATGGAAGACGGAATGAAGTTCTGCGGCGTTTGCGGAGCAGTAGTTTCCGATGGTACCGCAACACAGTCTGCACCTGACCAGCAGTACGGTCAGACACAGCAGTACAACCCGCAGGCAGCAGCTGCTGCACCCAAGCAGCCCAACCCGACTATCCAGAAGATCGTGGGTAAGGTGAAAAAGAACCCCTTGATCGCCGTGATCCCCTTAGTTGCGATAGCGGCAATTATCGCACTGATATGCATCATTGCAAGTGTGACAAAGTATCAGAAGATCGATGCAAAGGATCTGTTCAGATTTGAATATGAGGGTCTGAACGAGCATGGTACTGTAAAGGGAGTACTCAATGCATATCCCGACGAATTGTATAAACTTAATGATATAACTCTTTCGACGAGCAAGGATATGAAGCATCTCAACAGTGATCTTTCTATACTGGAAGATTACGATGAGGAAGATCTTGCGGAATTAACAGGCGGCGAGAAGGTATCACCTTATCTGTCTATCGATGCCAATGAACTGAAAAAGGTATGGACAAAGGCGAAAAAGCCTGCAGATCTGGTTTCCATGAGAAAGGCTCTGCTCCAGAAGAATTCCAAGGATAATTATGTTATCAAAGCAAAGTTCGATAAGGAAAAGGATCTGAAGAACGGCGACAAGATCAAGGTAACAGTTGACTATGACGCTGAGGCTCTGAAAAAGGCAAATATCAAGCTCACAAACACTGAGTTTGAGATCGAGGTAAAGAACCTTGAAGACGGCGTTGAGTTTGATCCTTTCGACAGCAAGTATGTCAAGGTCGAGTTCTCCGGTATCGACGGTGACGGCAGGCTGAAGATCGATACAACTGCTGATTCTATCGAAGGTATGTCTATATACTATAGCGCTGATCGTTCCAGCGGTCTGAAGAACGGCGATAAGGTTAAGGTAACCTGTGAGATCTATTCCGGCAGATCTGAGAAGTCGGGCGATGCTATTTTATATGAGGCTAACGGCAAGTACTATGTCATCAAGAATGAGGATGCACTTACCAAGGAATATGAGGTATCAGGTCTTACCGAGCTGAAGGAGATCGATCCTTTCGAGAACATCAAGTTCGAGTACAGAGGCGGCGCACCTTTCCTGACCATATACGATGTTGATAATGACGATATGGGCGAGCTGATAATAGACAATGTTGACTTCAATATCGATAACGGTTCCAACCTGAAGGTCGGTGACAAGTTCAAGGTAAAGGCTTATGCTTACAGCAGTCTTAAGGAAGATGGCTACAAGCTCAAGGGTGAAGTTGATTCCAACGGTTATTATGTAAAGGAATTCACAGTTGATGATACAATGCCTGCATATGTAACAGCAGCTAATGGTTCTGAAGCTTATGCAAGTGCTGATCTCAAGGATCTGATCGCTGACGAGGAAAGTGAAGTCAGGGAGCATCTTCAGGATGCAAGATCCTCCTGGCTGTCCAATGCAACTAACGTTAAGTTCGAGGGTACTGTTGAGAAGGTTGACAGCCTGACACTGAAAGACGTTTATGTTGCTTTCTCCAACAAGAACAATTACAGCAATATCAGCGGCTATGTAAACAGAGTATACGGTGTATACGAAGTAAAGGTTAAAACAGATGATGAAGAGAAGCCTTCTGCAACATTCTTTGTTGCTATTTACATCAATGACGTTCTCTACGCTGACGGCAAGTATTACAAGAATGAAAGCTATAGCAGCACCGGATATAACTACTACGGTACTATGGCAGACTTCAACAAGCAGGTCGGCGACAAGGAAGGCTACACACTTACCAAGTGCGGTGCTGGTTCCGGCACAGTAGAGAAGCCTGACGATTCCAAGCCCGAAGAGACTACCACGACCACTACTGCAAAGCCTGAGAAGGACGACAGCAAGGAAGAAAAGGCTGACGACTCCAAGGCTGAGGAGAAGAAGGACGAGGAAAAGGAAGACAAGAAGGATAAGGAAAAGGAAACTGAGAAGGCAGATGAAAAGCCTGCTGAAGAAGAGGAAAAGGCTTCCTGATCTGAATAATTACAGCCCCTTGGTGCTTTATGGCACTGAGGGGCTTTTGTTTTACAAGGACATTGGGTTAATCTCGGTGGGCAAATAGAAAGAGCGTGGACGATCAAAAGTCCACGCTCGATTTTAGTTATTGCTGTATATTGGTTTGTTCTGTCAAGGGCTCAGGAATAGTCAACAACGTCTATCCAGCGCATGAGAAGATCCTTTTCTTCTTCTCTGCCCTTGATAAGCTGTGCGGCTGCAACTATCGGGAGCCATGCCTGTACATACTGCTTGGATGTACCGCTCTTCAGACAATACTTGTCGAGGTATGAATCTGCCAGATCGGGATTGTTCAGGCAGAACAGCAGATAAGTTCTTGCTACGTCAGCGGAAGCATTGCCCTGTCTTGCTGCAGACCAGTTGATGACATAGGTGCCCTCATCGTTGATGATGACATTCTTGGGGGCAAAATTGCCGTGGCAGAGCTTAATGTGCTTGGGCATAGAATCCAGTCTTGTGAGAAGCTCGTACTTCTTGATCTCGTCGATTGCCGCAAGCGACTTTATCTGACGCGCCATCTTGTCTTTCAGCTTGGAAAGCAGTGGCATATACTGGGCGTGTATCTCACACTGGATATCGATGAACTGGTTGAGGTATGTGTCCATCTTGTCGGGATTTTCGTCCATAAGTTGCTGGAGGGTCTTGCCCTTGATAAAATCAAAGGAAATAGCCCATTTGCCGTCTATCACAGATACCTCATGGAGTATGGGGGTCTTGATGAAGGAGTTTACCATTGTGGTCTCACATCTTGCGTGAGTAAGTGCAGCATAAAGGCATTTCTCCTTATATTCAGGCTTATTGTAAATATTTATGGACTTTCCGTCACATTCGTAGATGTCATAGATGTCGCCGTGAGCGATGAAATTTTTCAGTTCCATAGAAACTCTCCTTTTCAAAAAAAGTATCGCCGTACTGTTTTGGGTATCGGTGAGTACTTAAACAATTAGCTGTCTTTGTACTGTTTATATTATACTACGATTTGATTTAAATTTCAAGGGGTTTTCGTTATTATCACAAACATTTAGAAAATGTTAATAATTACAATGCTATATATTCATAAGTGAGTGCTGCGTATAGCGAGTTTCTATAAATTGGTTTATGCGGCGTTGTGCATATTATCCATATGGTTATAGATATGCTCTATATAGAAAAATGGAAGTACTGATTTTGGGTACATGGTCTTATAGGAGTTTTTGCTGTTAAGAAAGATCATGATTGGTTGGGGTGGTCGGATTTTTTTGGGGGACGGTAGTTTGCGGGTTTTCGCCCCTCGTTCCTCGGGGCGAGCTGTCAAAGGTGCTTCGCTGTTTGACAGCGGGCGCGGCAGTATTTTTACGCGGATAGTATGAGCGTATGCATACGGTCGCATACGCTCGTAATTAGATTATTGCCGCGCCTTTTTGACAGGGGCGGGAAGTTTGCTTTTCTCTTACAGCTTGCTATGCATTTTGGTTTCGCGCCTTGACCGAGAGGCTCTGCCTCTAACAGTCAGCTTTGCTGACTGTGGCTCCCCGCAAGCCTGCTGGCGCGAGGCATATGCCGACGCAGTCGCATAAACCGCGCGCTTTGATTCGCGGCTTAGTTTGTTTTGTGTGCTGGTTTGCTGCCGCGAAATCCGCCAACGTTGACAAATTTACTTCTGCATGATACAATATAAGAACGATACCTTTAAGGGGGCAGCAAAATGAAGAAGGCACTGATCCCCGTGCTTGCGGCGGCACTTATGCTGAACGGGTGCGGGTTAAGCGATATAAAAGAAGCTATCAGCGAGAAAGTAGACGAAAAGATAGAAGAGCATTCCATTGAGAAAGGCTCGTATACTCAGGAACAGGTCAATGAAAAGATCTATAAGGAACTGGCTGAGTGCAAGCGAAAGATAGTATTTGACGGAGTTGTCAGCACCGAGATGGTGCAGAATGCGGTTTACGGCGCCAGGTATGACCGCCCCGATGTTTTCTGGACAGGCGGTTTCACGGTAAGCACGGATTATTCCACGACTACCCTTGAATGTGAAAGTGTTCACGACCTTGATGAAAAGGCTCTGGCTGAAATGAAAGCGGATATGGACAGTTCTCTTGATAAGGTAGTAAAGGAAGCAAGCAGTGGCGCTGCGGACTTTGACAAGCTGCTGATTCTTCATGACAAGCTTATTGAGATCTGCGATTATGATTACGATGCAGCAAAAGCTTCGGATTCGGAAGATATCGGATTTGCTGGGTCTTCATACGGCTGTCTTGTGGAACACAAGGCAGTATGCGAGGGCTATGCTCAGGCATTTTCTCTGGCGGCGCGGAAGATGGGCTTTGAATGCGGCATGGTCTGCGGAATGGCAAGGAATGAAAAGCACGCATGGAACTATGTCAAGATAGACGGCGAATACTACTGGTTAGATGTGACCTGGGACGAGAATGCGACCGAGAGCGAATCGGCTTATGTGCCCATGCACAAGTATTTCATGCTTGATGACAGCAGATTCATGAAAGGCAGGACTGTTGAGGAAGACGTGCCTTTTGTGCCTGTGTGCAGTTCGATGGATGAGAATTACTATGTAAAGAACGGGCTGTACCTTGAAAGCTACAGTTTCGATCAGGTGAATTCGCTGATGAACGCACAAGCCGGTAAGGGCGGTATTGACATGATGTTCGCGGACAGGGACAGCTATGATGAAGCCCTTGACGATCTTATGGAAAATGGCAATATCTGGAATACAGATGTGATGAAGGGCGGAGTTGACAATGCTCCCTATTTTGCCGATCCCGAGCTGTTCATACTGACCATAAGCATTGAATAAGCGTAAAACGGCGGAAATAAGGCTATTGACAAATCCGCCCGCGATGTGATATAATACAATGAGCAACAGTACACACCCCGACTTCGAGAAAGTCGGGGATTTTGTGCTTGCATATATTTGTGAAAAGCGCGAACGGATATGCCCGCATAGGCACGTATAAAGAGGAATGCGGGGGAGTCCATGCGCAAGTCTGGATATGTAAAAACGAACATTAATATATATCAGATAACAGGAGTAAGAATATGGATATTTTTGAAAAGCTGAAACAGCTCTCCGCACAGCGCGGGGAAACAGGTACAAAACCCGAGTATATCATCGTGGGGCTGGGAAACCCCGGGATACAGTATGAGGGCACAAGACACAACGCGGGATTTATAACCATTGAGGCACTGGAGAAAAAGCTGGGATTTTCATGCGACAGGCACAAGTTCAAGGCTAAGGTGGGCAATACCGTGATTGGCGGCAAAAGCTGTCTTGTAATGAAGCCTGAGACCTTTATGAACCTAAGCGGTGATGCGGTGTCGGAAGCTATGGATTTCTACAAGATACCACTTGAAAATGTCATCGTGATATTCGATGATATCTCCCTTGATGTGGGTCAGATGAGGATAAGGAGAAAAGGCTCGGCAGGTGGACACAACGGCATCAAGAGCATAATCGCCCAGTGTGACGGTGAAAACTTCCCGAGGATAAAGCTGGGTGTGGGCAAAAAGCCTAATCCCGCTTATGACCTTGCAAAATGGGTGCTCTCGAAATTCAGCGAAGAGGACAGGAAAAATCTGGACGATGCCGCTGAAAAGGCTTGCATTGCGCTGGAGCTTATGGTGCAGGGTAAGACGGATGAAGCTATGAACAAATTCAATGCGTAGTTTTTAGGGTATGATGTGATGAATATTTTTTTTGAAACAGCAAGCCGTCTTGACCATTACAAGGATATCAAAAACTGCCTGCTGAAAGGCTATACCCCTGCGGCTGTGACGGGTGTTTCGGGTATACACAAGGCTATGCTGACGGCGGCGCTGTCATCGCTGGGCAAGTGCCTGCTGATATGTGCCGATGAAGCTGATGCCACCAAAATGACGGCAGATATCAACGAGATGGCAGGGGAGCAGATAGCCTGCGTTTATCCTGCCAAGGATATGAACTTTGCTTATATGGAGGGAATATCCCGCGAATACGAGCACAGACGTATAGCGGCGCTCTCGGATATAGTTTCGGGCAATTGCAGGATAATGGCGGCAAGTATGGAAGCCTGTCTGCAAGGCACCATACCCCCGGCGGCGCTAAGGGAGAACACTTTCGTTATTGAAAACGGCAGTGAGCTTGATGCGGAAGAGCTTTCGAGAAAACTGCTTGCGGCGGGCTATACACGAACAGACCAGGTAGAGGGTGCGGCGCAGTTTTCTGTCAGGGGTTCGATAATAGATATATTCCCTGTTCAGGATAAACAGCCTGTGCGTATCGAGCTTTGGGGCGACGAAGTGGATATGATGGCGTATTTCGATGTTGAATCCCAGAGACGTTCCGATCCGCTTGATAAGGTGACTATCGCACCTGCGCTGGAGATAATCTTCCCCGATAGCGCCGAGCAGGTAAGGCGTATGGAAGAACTGGCAAGATCTGCGAGGGGCAAGCTTATCGACAAGATAAGAGAGCATATCCAAAAGGATATCGACCTCATCGAGAGCGGCATAATGCTCACTGACCTTGATAAATACTATTCCCTTGCGTACAGCGAAACGGCTACCGTTTTCGACTACTTCGGCGGGGGCTTTTGTGCTGTCTCGGAATACAACAACTGCATCGAAAAGGGCAGGGCGGCACTGGCACAGATGGCGGAAGACCTGAAGATACTCTACACTGAGGGCATACTTTTCAAGCGGCTGGAGGGCTTTTGCCTTGAGATGGGTCAGGCGGAGAGCAGGATAGTCAACATGAAGACTATCTTTATGGATACTTTCATGCGCTCGCTGAACAGTGTTAAGCTCAAAAAGCTGATAAATACCGACTGCCGTCAGACTTCTGCGTGGGGCGGAAGCATGGTGGCATTGCAGGAAGAATTGCAGACTCTCTGCGATAACGGCTACTGCACGGTGGTGCTGGCAGGTTCGGAGAAGACGGTGCCTATCATAGTAAAAGACCTGAAAGATTCGGGGATAAACGCTGTGCAGATGGGTGAGGATTTCGAGATAAAGCCGGGAGTGGTATATGTGCGCACGGGCAGTCTTTCGGCGGGATATGATTATCCCACCATCGGCTGTGCGCTGATAACACAGATGAAAGCCCTGTCTTCAAAGCGCAAAAAGCCCAAGCACAAGGCGGGCGAGGAGATAAAGGCGCTTTCTGACATACATTCAGGCGACCTTGTGGTACATTCCATGTACGGCATAGGAAAATTCATGGGCATAAAGAACATCGAAACAGGTGGTGTGAAAAAAGATTACATTACCATCAGCTACGCGGGCACGGACGTGCTTTATGTGCCTGTTACTCAGCTTGACCTTGTATCAAGGTATGTGGGTCCCGGCGATGACGGCGGTGTGAAGCTGAACAAGCTGAATTCCACCGAATGGACACGCACCAGGAACAAGGTGCGTGCGGCGGTCAAGGATATGGCTGAGGAGCTTACAAAGCTGTACGCACAGCGCCAGATGGCAAAGGGATATTCCTTTGAGCCCGATGATGACTGGCAGAGGGATTTTGAGGAGAGATTCGACTATCAGGAGACCGATGACCAGCTGAGGGCGATAAACGAGATAAAGGGCGATATGGAGAAGCACACCCCGATGGACAGACTTCTCTGCGGTGATGTTGGCTTCGGTAAGACGGAAGTTGCGCTGAGAGCGGCTTTCAAGTGCGTTGTAAACGGAAAGCAGTGTGCTATACTGGCACCCACCACGGTACTTGCATGGCAGCACTATCAGACGGCGATTAAGCGTTTTGAGCATTTCGCGGTGAAAGTGGAACTGCTGTCAAGATTCCGCAAGCCCAAGGAACAGGCGGCTATCGTCCGCGAACTTAAAAGGGGTACTGTTGACCTGATAATCGGTACTCACAGGCTGGTATCAAAGGACGTTGAGTTCAAGGACTTGGGTCTTGCCATAATAGATGAGGAACAGCGTTTCGGTGTGGCACACAAGGAGAAATTCAAGGAGAACCACCCCGGGGTGGATATACTGACCCTTTCGGCGACACCTATACCGAGAACGCTGAACATGGCTCTCAGCGGCATAAGGGATATGTCAGTTATCGAAGAACCGCCTATGGACAGACACCCGATACAGACCTACGTTATCGAGCATAATGACGGTGTTATACTGCAAGCCATAAGCAAGGAGTTAAGGCGCGGCGGACAGGTATACTATATACACAACAGGATAGATACCATACTCAGGACGGTTGACCGTCTGCAAAAGAGCTTGCCCGATGCAAGGATAGCCTATGCCCACGGACAGATGGACGAAAAAGAGCTTTCGGAGATCTGGCGGCAGGTGGTTGAGCATGAGGTGGATATACTTGTCTGCACCACGCTGATAGAAACGGGCATAGATGTTCCTAACGTGAATACGCTGATAATCGAGGATGCTGACAGGCTGGGACTTTCACAGCTGCACCAGCTGAGAGGGCGCGTGGGACGTTCAAACAGGCGAGCTTTTGCTTACTTCACATTCAGGCGCGGCAAGGTGCTTAACGAGACTGCCAGCAAGAGATTGCAGGCAATAAGGGAGTTCACCCAGTTCGGTTCGGGCTTCCATATAGCTATGAGGGATCTGGAGATACGCGGCGCGGGAAGTATTCTTTCGGCAAAGCAGCACGGTCATATGGAGGCTGTTGGATACGATATGTACCTGCGACTTCTCAACGAAGCTATAGCCGAGCAGAGGGGCGAGGAGATACCACATTCGCCTGAGGACTGCCTTGTGGATATCGCGATAAATGCTTATATCCCTGACGGCTACATTGAAAATGCGGCGCAGAGAGTTGATGCGTACCGCAAGATAGCTTCAATAGCAACGGAAGAGGATTCCCGCGATGTTCTTGACGAACTGATAGACCGTTACGGAGAACCGCCGAAATCGGTGCTTGGTCTGGTGCAGATAGCACTGCTGAGAAACAGGGCTTCAAGGCTGGGCATAAAGGAAATAAAGCAGATGGGTCCGAAGATGCAGTTCTATATCACTACATTGGAGCCAAGGCAGATAGCGGCGCTGGCAGGAAAATACAAGAGCCGTGTGCGCTTCGTGGACGAGCTGAAACCGTATTTCGCGGTGACGGCGGCAAAACAGCAGAAGTCTGCGGAGCTTATGCAGGAAGTCATCGAGACTATAAACCTTCGCTGAATACAGTATCATCATGGTTTATAAGGGGAGACCCGTTAAGATAGGAGAATAGATTTGAAAAAAGATTTCGTAAGGGGTATGTCCCACGGTGTACCGATAATGCTGGGGTATCTGTCGGTATCCTTTGGATTCGGCATAATGGCGGTCAGCAATGGGCTAAGTGCGCTTTGCGCTTCGCTGATATCCCTGACCAACGTTACAAGCGCGGGACAGGCGGCAGGCGTTGACATCATCGCAGCAGGGGGAACTCTGCTGGAGATGGTGCTGGTGCAGATAACCATAAATCTGAGGTATTCGCTGATGGCGCTGTCACTTTCACAGAAACTGGACAAGAAATTCACGACACCACACAGACTTGCGGCGAGCTACGGCATAACAGATGAGATATTTGCGGTGTGTGCCGCACAGGAAGCTCCGCTGACACCTGCATATATGTACGGCATGATATTCGTGGCTGTGCTGGGCTGGGTAAGCGGCACGGCTATGGGTGCGGCGGCAGGTCAGCTTCTTCCTGCGGCTGTATCGAGCGCTATGGGACTGGTGCTGTATGGTATGTTCATAGCGATAGTGATACCACCCTGCAAAAAGGAAAAAGGCGTGCTGGCGGTATCGCTGGCGGCAGTGGTGATAAGTCTGCTGTTCAAGTATGTTTTCACTGCGGTATCAGGCGGATTTGCAATGATAATATGCGCGGTGGCGGCATCACTGGCGGGAGCGTGGCTTTTCCCTGTAAAAGATGCGCAGGAGGGGAAAGAATGAGTGTAGCGATATATGTAGCGGTGATGTCAGGTGTTACCTACCTTATACGCATGGTACCCTTTACATTTTTCAGGAAGAAGATCACTTCAAAATTCTGGCTGAGTTTTCTGCATTACATACCCTATGCGGTGCTCAGCGCCATGACTATGCCCGCCATATTCTACAGCACGGGCAGTACAGTCACTGCCGCGGCGGGAACGATAGTCGCGCTGGTGATGGCTTATTTTGAGCTTCCGCTGATAGCGGTGGCGCTTGGCGCTTCGGCGGCGGCGTTCATAGCGGGGCTTATCATTTAAAAGAAGAAACAACGAGTTGAGGACAAAAGGAGAAGGCTTTGGATACCAACGATAAAAGATCATTTTTTGAAAAACAATATCTCAGG
Organism: Hominimerdicola alba; assembly: GCF_900109655.1. Taxonomy (GTDB): domain Bacteria; phylum Bacillota; class Clostridia; order Oscillospirales; family Ruminococcaceae; genus Hominimerdicola; species Hominimerdicola alba_B. The sequence goes on along the minus strand of NZ_FOAT01000003.1, from coordinate 174,644 downwards.
CTGTATAAAAAGCTTTATTACAGCGCACTGGCGGTGCTTTGCAGTGAAGCGGATGCGGGAGAAGCTGTCCGTGAGGGCGTGCTTGCGACCTATGCTGTATACAGCGGAAACTGTACGACTAAAGAGTTCGATGTAAGGATATTTTCTGCGCTGGCTGAAACTGCCGAGAAATTCCGCAGGAACAAGGGATTCTCGCGCGACGAAGAAGTTGTGAAAGCCAATACGCCGCAGCTGCTGGTGGAACTTGAAAAGATATCCCACAAGGAAAGACTTTGCCTTGCGCTGAGAGGTATAGCAGGTCTTTCAGCGGCGGATATCGTGGATATTACAGGGATGCAGCCCCATAAAGTGAAGGCAGATATCTCTATGGGCAGGGACAGGCTTAAAAACATCGGTCTGAAAGGTTTCAGGCGCGGCGTGCTGATAAAGGGGCAGGAAGAAATGTTTCCGATACCCGAAAAGCTTCGACCGGAGAACATCGGTGATATGCTGGATAACGGCAGTATGGCGATAACATCGGCGGCGATAGATGCTGCAAACAAGGAACAGCGAACTTTCAGAAAGCGCAGTGATCTCCCGAAGATAGCCGCGGCTGCCGCTGTCGTTATAGCTGTGGGCGGAATGGGCTTTATGCTTCGGGGTGGAATATCTCTCCCGAAAACAAAGAAAGCGGAAAAGGTCATCTCTCATGCGGAAGATGAGAGGGACGATATAGATTTCGCAGGTCTGAGGCGAGGTTCGTATAAATCACTGCATACATATTTAATTGAAAGCCACGACAAAAACTGGGAATATTCAAGCTATATATCGGATACGAGATATATAAGCAGCAATGATTATTCGGAAGAACAGGTCTTTAGCGATTTGAGTAGATTTTATGTAAATTCTTACATCTACGGAGATATAAAACTGCTTACAGACAGCGATCCTGCTGAGGCTGACAGCCGGGAAAAAAGCAAGCTTAAAACATTTTTGCAGGAAGATGACAAGGTGTTCAAAGCAGGATTTACAAGCATAAACACCTGCAAACTTGAAAAGGGCAATGCGGTATTTTCAAAAAATGATCTGATGGACAGCACATATATCAGGCAGGAACTTGCTGAAAATCAGGTGTTCAAGGAAAATGGCACCAAGTACGGACCATACATCGTGGGTATGAAGCTGCATGGCAACTATCTGATAGCGGCGTATAATTTCCATATGCCCGAAATCGTAGACGACAAAAATATCTATCAGGAGTACTGTGGGGTATGCGTTTTTGACAAGAACAGCGAAGAGCTTCTTTATGAGTACGAACAGCCGGGCATAATGGGTAAACTCTGTGTTGACGATAATGGCAGGATAACTGTTATAAGTCAGTATAATATGGGCAAAAAGGCTGCTGAAGCTGAGGCGTACAATTCGGGCAGACCTGCTTTTCTTCCCGATGTTTATGAAAACGGTGAAGCATCGCTGATATCAGAGGACGATATATATATTTCTTCCTTTGCTGAGAGTTCTAAGCTTACGGTAATGAGCAGCATTGATATCTCGGGAGATATGATGTGTACCGACAAGATGGTGATGACTGCTGAGCTTTTCGGCATGGTGGAAAACAGCAGCGATATGATACTGAAGCCGTCATGCGATGATAGTGAGGTGGACTCAGGACAGCTGATGCGTATAGATTACTCGGCGGGACTGGAGGTAAAAGCTGTTGGTAATATCCCGAGCGATACGGGATTATCTTTCGGTATTATTTCGGATTATACGTCATATTACATCAATAATGGTTCGAATGAATTGATTATAGAAAACGGGATACTATATATTGTCAACGGCAGTGGTGTAATGTTTTTTGATGAGGAACTGAACTATCTTGGAGAGTACGTGCGTTCGGTATTCCTCGATGAACTGCCCGACGACGTTGAGCCTTGGGGCGTGGATTGGCATACTGCGGTTGTTGAAGGCTCGACTGTATATTTTGCGGATATCATCGAAGATCTGGACCGTGACGATGAAGATGTGCTGATACTTGAATCGGTGGATCTGAGTGATATAAACTCTCCTAAAGCTATCAGTTACAAAGAGGATACGCTTTCGGCGCCTGCGTCATGGGCAGGATATGGATATAACGGTGCTGTGGAAGACGGCAGGTTGCTTCATATGCTGGTATCAGGCGAATCGGAAGATAACATGAACTGTGCGATACAGCTTGTTAGCCTTCGTCCCGAAGATGTTGCCGAGGGTAAGGCGGGGCGCAGGGTATATGATATGAAACAAAACGGAGAAGCAGTTATCCCGAGTTTCGATGATGTTAAATATGCAGAGGAGTTACCTTTGCACAAGCCCGGAGTGATATCTCAGCTGAAAGACCTGCCGTTCGATAATGATTATTCTTCGTTTTATCAGATAAACGGAAAATATATGTGTATGGCAATTGAGAGCATGGTCAACTGTGATGCCAAAGAGATATCCGAGGACGAATACATGGACTTGTTGAACGTTGACGAAACCGGTGAGTTCGATAAAGTCGAAGTAAAGTATGATGACAATGATGAGCCGAAATACTATTATTACAACAGCATAACCTCAAGTCTGAGCTATATCCTGATAGAAGTTCAGGGTGACGAGCTGAAGCAGATATATACAACACCGACTGAAACTGTTGAGCTGGAGGGATTTTATGCTCATCCCTCTGAGGATACAGAGGGTTTTGCGGTGTACGATAACTATCTGTATATCTTTGATTCTAAAAACTCAGCCGTTGGATATAATATTGCGGGTGAGAAAAAGTAAATAGTCTGATATTTTAGCACGTTCGCAGTCTGCGGGCGTGCTTGATTTTTGGGGCGGGGTGTAGTATAATATCATAAAACAGATATACAGACAGATACATGAGGAGACAATAAGATGGAAAAAAGAGGTAAATTTGAGATCAAGCAGCTGATTGCTGTTTTGGCGGCAGGACTTATATTTTTCAGCCCGATGCTGATAGGTTATATATATGACCGCAGACACCCTGTTACTACTCTGACGGGACATGATGCGCTTGTACAGATACACGGATATCTAGGGTGCACGCTGTTACAGTTGCTGGCGATGCCTTTCGCTTCCGCACTCAGCGGATTTGTGGGCTCGGTCATATACAGGGCGGGTGAAGAGGAGTACAAGGGCAAGCGTATATGGTCGCCTGTTGCGGTGGTCATCCTTACTGTACTTGGGACAGTAACCATGCTGTTCATACCTAAAGTTTCGGGGCTCGATCTACAGCAGGAACTGAAGGGCTATAATGGGATGTCCGTTATGCGGATAGCTCAGCTTTATAACGCCTGCGGCGAGGATATGGAAAGCGGCGCTGTCCGCAAGATAGAGATAGATAATGCTGAAACGGACTATGAAATCTTCACATACCGAAAAGCGTCGGGTTCAAAAGGCGGACATAAGATGGGATACAGCAGTCAGTATTCGCTGAACGGCGATGGTGAGACTGTGGCGCAGATATCGAAAAGTGACAGCAGACGCATGGAACTGCTGTTCCTTACCCGCAGCAGGCACAGTGTGGAGATCTACGAAAACAGTGGATTTATTGCCTCATTTGATGGGTATGATACGCTGCCCTCGGACTTTTCGGATATGTTCACCCTTGAACGGGACGGCGACTATATCCGCATGAACGTGCTTGAAAACGAGAAACTTGCAGATAATATCGTTCTTGTTCTGGAGCGTGACGGGGAAGAGCGAAGAACGCCCGCAGGCCGCAGTGAGTATTATTTCCCGGAAACGATGAAAGGGTACAGCTGCCGCATAGCGCTTTATCGGGGCGGGGAATATCTCACGCTGAGCAATACGGTATATATCTGATATAAGGAGGTACAGCATGAGAGGGTAGAGCGTGCGGCTGAGGAAAAGTTCGGTGATGTTCCTTCGCTGGCAATGCTTGGGCAGGGGCTGCGGATTTGAGGATTCCCTTATTCAGCCTGTGAGGCTGGTGCTTGACGCAGCCGCGGAGAATATGCCGCCGGCACAAGATGATGGGGTGACCTGTGCGGCGATAATCTTATATGGTATATCAAAGGCGGTGCTTCCTGTGTGGACACCGCCTTAAACGTTTGCGGATAATAGTTTATAGGATGCTTTTGTGCATAATGACGAAAAGAGTGTTGAAAACCTTTGGGGTAATTGGGAATATGAGATTGTTTGTGGGCGGTTTGTCACTAGTGGGGTGTATTTCTACGAAAATTTTATATGGGGTCGATATTGTAATAATTAACTTCGTTAACAAAATACGCTGTAACCGTTTTTTAGTTTTTGGCAAAAAATGTAAGTTTTAACTGTACATTGATTTACACATTAAATCGATAAAGCGACAAAAGTTCTGTATTTTGTGTGAACTTTTAGGAAAACTTATTGACGAGTACCAGTTATTGTGGTACAATAGGACTATAGAAATGGCCCTTGCGGCAGTTCTGAAGGCGAACGGCGTAATAATTTTGTAATTATATGTATGTTTGCTAACTAAATATCCGAAAATTTAATGAGTCAAACACCCAGATATAGTGGTTGATTCGAGTTAATAAAAAATTTACAAGTTACAGAAAAATTACAAAGTCCTCTCTAAAAGTTACAAAATGCGACATTAGGTTACAAGTATACAGTCCCGAGTACAATAAAATTCCCTGCTTCTTTGAGAATTCGGGAAAAATACCAATTGCAATTTTTTTCATTATGCAGTATAATGTTCATAGTGGTAAAAAGTGCGATTTGGTGTCAAAGTTTTACCAAATCGCGGCAGATATGTCCGTGAGGGGGTGAGCGCTTGGCTTTAAAGACCTTGATGGGTACTTATAATCAGAGCATGGACGTCAAGGGACGCATGAGTTTCCCTGCAAAGTTTCGTGAGATCATCGGCGAGCGCTTCATCGTTACGAGAGGTATCGACCACTGTCTGCTGGTATTCTCTCCCGAGGATTTCGACAGGCTCAACGAAAAGTTCCGTGAGATGCCGCTGGCATCGGGACGGGATATCATAAGGTTCTTCACGGGCAGCGCCATTGAAGCTGAAGCGGACAAGCAGGGCAGGATACTGGTGCCTCAGCCGCTGAGAGACTGGGCTGGACTGGAAAAAGAAGTTATCGTGATGGGACTGACCGACCGCTGTGAGATCTGGGATAAATGCAAGTGGGAGGAACGCAGTGCAAAGCTGGATGATGAAGCGCTGCTGACAGCTCTTGAAGGAGTTGGGATATAAATGGAATTCAAACATGTCTCTGTTTTGCTCAACGAGTGCATCGAGGGACTTGATATAAAGCCTGATGGGATCTACTGCGACGGTACTGCGGGCGGCGCGGGACATTCGCGGGAGATAGCCAAAAGGCTGACCACGGGAAGACTCATCGCCGTTGACAGAGATCCGGAGGCGGTGGCTGTTGCGACGGAAAGATTGTCGGGACTGCCTGCGACTGTTGTTCACGGAAATTATTCCGAACTGGACGAGATATTCGCAAGGCTCGGTCTTGAGGGCGCTGACGGCATACTGATGGATCTTGGAGTATCCTCCTATCAGCTGGATAACGCGGAACGTGGTTTTTCGTATCACGCGGACGCTCCGCTGGATATGAGGATGAGCAGTGAAGGACTTTCGGCACGGGATGTTGTAAACGGTTACGACGAACGTACGCTGGCGAGGATAATATTCGAGTACGGTGAGGAGAAATTCTCGCGGAATATCGCAAAGAAGATAGTTCAGGTCAGGGAAGAAAAACCGATAGAGACCACGCTGGAGCTTGCCGAGGTGATAAAATCGGCTGTACCCCAGAAGGTCAGAAGAGAGAAAAATCCCTGTAAGAAGACATTTCAGGCCATAAGGATAGAGGTAAATGCGGAGCTGGAACATCTTAGCGCCGCACTGGACAAGGCTTTTGATTTGCTGAACGTGGGCGGAAGGCTTTGCATAATCACTTTCCATTCGCTGGAAGACAGGCTCGTTAAACAAAGATTCAAGAGCTTTTGTCAGGGTTGTATATGCCCGCCTGATTTTCCCGTATGCGTTTGCGGGAGAACTCCGAGAGGAAAGCTCATAACAAAGAAACCAATAGAACCGACAGATACAGAGAACGAAGAAAACAAACGCGCACACAGCGCGAAACTCAGGATAATAGAGAAGATAAAGAATGACCCGCAGTGACGGGAAAAGAAAAAGAGAGACAGACAAAAAAGGAAGCTTGTGTAAAAATTTTTCTGTGCGCTTTTGGGGCGCGTATAGAGGTGTATCATAAATGACAAAATATAACGATCACAGCAATCTGGCTCATGAATTTGAACTGCCATACCTGGATAATCCCGAACACGGCAGGACGGCTGTACATGAAGAAAAGAAAAAGCCTAAGGCTATCCCTGCTGCTCCCGCAATGAGCATCGGTGCGAAGCTGGCTTGGGCTATACTGATAATCATAGCTATTTCTCTGATGGGAAGCCTTATCTACGGCAAGGTGGAGATATCCAGACTTTACAGCGAAAGGGCAGGTCTGGAAAAGCAGCTCGATCAGCTGCAGAACGAGAATGTAAGTATGCAGTCTGAGATAGCTGAGAGAATGAACATGACCAAGGTCGAGGAATATGCAAGGAACGAACTGGGTCTGCAAAAGCTTGATAAATCTCAGATAGAGTATATAGAGATCGAAACACCATCAGTAGCTGAGGTGAAGGGCGGCGATAAGGAAGACGCTCTCACACGCTTCAAGCGCTGGATCGATCACGCTTCGGAATATCTGAGGCACTAAATCATATATTATATAAGAAAGTTAAGCACAGATAAATTGTACTTAGCTTTCTTGTTCTATTTTCAAATAGGTTTTATCTCTCTTTGTTCAGGGGATAAAACGCATTTATCGGGACGGAGGTTAAGTGATGACCGATAAACCAAGTCTTAAAATGAAAACAAGGCTCACCATATGGCTGTGCCTGCCTGTACTGCTTTTGCTGATATACATGATATGGGGCATATGGAAAGTATCCATAAAGGAAGGTGCAAAGTGGAAAGAGCTGGCTAATTCACAGCAGCTGAAATCCACGGTGGTGCCTGCTTCAAGAGGTTCTATGTACGATGCTAAGGGCAATGTTCTTGCCCAGAGCGCTACGGTGTACAGGATATATGTTGACCCCATAATGCTGAAACAGCAGTGCGATGCAAGGGACAAACGTATCGAAGAACTGAAAGCCGCGATAAAGGAAGAGGACAGTACAGAGAAAGTACTCAAGTACAAGGAAGAACTTGATAACGCAAAGACAAGCACCGAGACTTTCGATGAGCTTGTGGAATTTCTGGCGCTGAAGCTGAAGATGGACACAGGCGATGTAAGGAGCAAGCTTGGTGATATCACAAGTCAGTACATCATACTTGGCGAGGGTATCGAGAAGACTCTCCGCGATGAGATAGAAGCAAAGCTCACTGAGCTGAAAATAGACGGCGTAAGAGGCGAAGAACAGACAAAGCGTGTTTATCCTCAGGAATCTCTGGCTGCCCATGTGCTGGGTTATACGGATTTCGAGGATAACGGTATATACGGCCTTGAAGCTTATTACGATGATTATCTCAAAGGCGTTGACGGCAGAGTAGTTACCGCAAAGGACAAGGACGGAAACGATATACCCTACCGTTACAAGCAGAGCTATGATGTTCAGAACGGCAACGACCTCAATCTGAACATTGATATCAATATCCAGTATATGCTGGAAAAAGGCTTGCAGAAGGCTTATGAAGAGAATCAGCCTACTGACAGAGTCTGCGGCATAATCATGAACCCCAAGACAGGACAGGTATATGCCGAGGCTACGGCGTTCAGCTATGACCCTAACGAGCCTTCGCTGATATCCGATAAGCAGGTGGCTGCAAAGCTGGCGGGTATGAAGAATACTCCCGAATATGAAACTGAAAGACAGAACGCATGGAGTTTGCAGTGGAAGGACAAGTGTGTTTCGGAACTGTATTTCCCAGGTTCTGTATTCAAGATAATCACAGGTGCATCGGCACTTGAAGAAAAGGCTATATCGCTGGAAGATACCTTCACCTGCGGCGGTCATATAACCGTAGAGGACAGAGATATCTCCTGTTGGACAACAGGAGACCACGGCACGCAGAATCTGGCGGCGGCTATGGCGAACTCATGCAACCCTGCTTTCGTGCAGATAGGTCTTAAACTGGGTGCTGATAACTTTGTAAAATACTTCGACGGATTCGGCTATAACGAGCTTACAGGCATCGACCTGCCCGGCGAGGTAAATTCCTATAATATACATCAGCTCAACTGGCTGGGTCCCGTTGAACTGGCTACATCTGCTTTCGGACAGACAAACAAGGTAACACCGATACAGATGATAACAGCAGTATCGGCGGCAGTAAACGGCGGATATGTTGTTACACCGAGAGTAGTAAGCAGCATAACCGACCAGAACGGAAACGTTGTAAAGAGAAACGAGAGGGAAGTCAAGAGACAGATAATCTCGGAAGAGACCTCTGCTTCCATGAGAGAGATACTCAAGGGCGTTGTTGAGACTAACAAGAGCTCAAACTGCTATATACCCGGTTACAGCATAGGCGGTAAGTCGGGTACATCACAGAAGCTTGACGAAAATGCAAAGGGCGATACCTACGTTGGTTCTTACTGCGCATTTGCTCCTGCGGAAGACCCCGAGATAATCATGCTGGTACTGGTGGATCACCCCACAGGCGAACAGTTCTACGGAAGTATGGTGGCTGCGCCTATCTGTCAGGAAGTGCTCAGCGAGGTACTGCCTTACATTGGTATGTTCCCGAACTACACCGAAGAGGAACTGGAAAGCGTATCCATCAATGTTCCCAACGTTCAGTACTATACTGTTGAAGAGGCTACAAAGACACTGGAAGAACTTGGATTTGTAGTTAAGATAAAGGGCGAGGGCGATACAGTCCTGAGACAGATGCCCGCAAGCGTTAAGATCGAGCATGGCGGTTCTGTTGTGCTGTATACCGATCAGAGAACAGAGATCGAAAAGGTCACTGTGCCCAGTATACAGGGTCTTACAAGAAGTCAGGCAAAGGCAACTCTGGAAACCTACGGTCTGAACCTGATAGCAGAGGGTTCTGCGGCGGCTGAGGAAGTAAGCTACGCGCTGGGCGACCAGACCTATGAGCCCGGAACCAGCGTACCGCTCGGTACAGCTGTAACGGTAACATTCGCAACTATGGAGGTAGCTTCGCAGTAAGGCTGACTGTAAAATTTTTTAAGGGATGAATATGAATGAGATTATATGAACTAATAAACGAAGTGGCAGAGACAACTCTGCCCGATATGGAAATAACAGGGCTGACCTCTGATACCAGAGGAAAAGTCACCGAGGGCAGCATTTTCGTGTGCATAAAGGGCAAGACCTTTGATGGACACGATGCGGCAAAGCAGATGCTTGAAAAGGGCTGTGCGGCGGTTGTCTGCGAGAGAGACCTTGGCCTTGAAAAGCAGATAATCGTTGAGGACACAAGAGCAGCTTTCCCGAGACTGTGCGCAGCGTGGTTCCGCCACCCCGAGAGAGAGCTTGAACTCATCGGTGTTACTGGCACTAACGGAAAGACTACCATCACCACGGTGATAAAGAAAGTTCTCAGTGGCTTTGGCTGTAAGGTGGGTCTTATTGGCACCTGCCAGAACGAGATAGGCGATGAGATAATCCCCACAGCAAGGACAACTCCCGAGCCTTATGACCTGTTCGAGCTGTTCAGAAAAATGGCGGATGCAGGCTGCAAGTATACCGTTATGGAGGTATCCTCTCAGGGACTTGAACAGAAGAGAGTTCAGGGCTGTCATTTCAGAGTGGGTGTATTCACGAACCTTACTCAGGATCACCTTGATGTACACGGCACCATGGAGAACTACTATCAGGCAAAGAAGATGCTGTTCGATATATGCGATACAGCGATAATCAATATCGATGACAAGTACGGCAAAAGGTATACAAATGAGATACCCTGTCCCTATAAGACATATTCCGTAAGCGGCAGTGCTGATTACCGTGCCGAGGATATCATGCTTGGTACTGACGGCGTTAAGTACGTGTTCTGCGACGGCAAGGTGAAGAAGAATGTAAGCTTCAATATGCCCGGACTTTTCAATGTATCCAATTCTCTGGCTGTAATTGCTTGTATGGAAGAAATTGGATATACACCCTGCAAAACAATAGCAGGATTTGAGAAGATACAGGGTGTCCGCGGCAGAGCGGAGATAATCCCCACAGGCAGGGATTTCACTGTTATCTGCGATTACGCTCACACTCCCGATGCGCTTATAAACGTGCTTTCGGCTATAAAGGAGAGCGCTAAGGGCAAGGTGAAGTGCCTTTTCGGCTGCGGCGGAAACCGCGACCGTACAAAGCGTGCGCCTATGGCGGCAGCTGCGGCTGAACACGCTGATTTTCTGATAGTTACATCGGATAACCCCAGGGATGAAGACCCCGATGATATAATAAATGACGTACTCAAAGGACTTGAGGGCAAGGATACTCCCTATGTCCGCATGACTGACAGGCGCGAGGCTATCCACTGGGCGATAAAGAATGCCGAAAAGGACGATATCATCGTGCTGGCGGGCAAGGGTCACGAGGATTACCAGATACTTGCAGGCGGAGTGAAGATACACTTCGATGAGCGTGAGGTAGTCGCTGAGGCGCTGAAGGAACTTTGATAATTAACCTGACCCGAGGGTACGGGTCGAGCAAAGGGTGGTAAAGCAATGGAAAAATTAATGCTTTCAGAGATAATACAGGCTGTAAGAGGAAGCTATGGCTTTCCTGCCGATGTTGAGGTAAAGGATATCTCTACCGATACAAGAACTATAACAGAGGGCTCGCTGTTCATAGCGCTGAAAGGTGCTAACTTCGACGGGCACGATTTTGCCGCACAGGCTATGGAGCTTGGTGCCATAGCTGTGGTTACGGAAAGACCCGTTGATGGTGCAAGATGCCTTATCGTGGATTCCACGGCGCAGGCGCTGCTGGATGCGGCATCATATTACCGCAGTAAATTCGATATACCGCTGGTGGGCATAACAGGCAGCGTGGGAAAGACCACCACCAAGGAAATGATATACAGCGTGCTTTCCCGCAGTTTCAAGACACTTAAAACCGAAGCTAATCACAATAATGAAGTGGGTATGCCGAAAACACTGCTGGAGCTTGATGATTCTCATCAGGCGGCAGTAATTGAGATGGGCATGAACCACAAGGGTGAGATCTCGAGAATGTCCACAAGCTGCAAGCCTACTATCTGCGTTATAACGAATATCGGCGTTTCCCATATCGAGAATCTCGGTTCTCAGGAGGGCATACTCAAGGCTAAGATGGAGATACTTGACGGCGCTTCTGCTGATGCACCGCTGATACTCTGCCGCGATGACAGACTTCTCGCAAAGGCTGAGATATACGGCGGCAGAAAAGTATGGTACTACTCGGTATCCAAAAAGGACTGCGATGTTTATGCTTCAGATATTGCTGCTGACAGCAAGGGCATAAGCTTCACTATACATTATAATAGAGAAAAGCTCAATGCAAGGATAAATTGTCTGGGCGAACACAATGTCAAGAATGCGCTGGCAGCTTTCTGTGCGGGTGCGGCGGCAGGTATGGAGAATGAGGATATCATCGCAGGACTTGCCGATTTCAGACCCGAGGGCATGAGACAGAATATTATCAGCGAGAATGGCATGACCTTCGTGCTTGACTGCTACAATGCAGCTCCCGATTCCATGAAAGCGAGCCTTTCTGTGCTGAGCCAGATATCCGTCCGCGGCAGACGTTTCGCTGTGCTTGGGGATATGCTGGAGCTTGGAAAGGGCGCGGCTAGATATCACCGTACTGTGGGCGAGTATGTCAAGGCTTCCAAGACAGATGTACTGCTGTGCTTCGGCAAGAATTCGGCGTACTATATCGAGGGTGCTTGCGACAAGGGCTTCGATCGTGATAATACTGCGCATTTTGAAACCCACGAGGAGCTTGTGGAGTATCTGAAAGCAAATCTCAAAGAGGGCGATGCTGTGCTGTTCAAGGGCAGCCGCGGCATGAAGCTTGAGGAAGTTTACGAGGCGATAAAACAGGCGTGAAGCTTTCGTTTATAATATTTGCCCTGCAGCTTGCTGTGGGCGGACTGCTGGGGCGGCTTTTCATTCCCGTGTTCAGAAAGATGAAAACAGGGAAGCTGGAAATATATATCGGCGACCGATTTAAGCAGGATGGCTCCGAGCCTAGGGGCGGCGGAGCACTGATGCTGTTTTGCTTTGTAACAGCCTGCTTTGCGGCTGCTGCCGCTGAGGGTTTCAATGCCGATGAGATAAGGGCAGCGGCTTTCACGGCGATATTCGCCGCGGTGTTGACTGCTGTGGGACTTATGGAAGACTACGACCGCGATGTACGCGGCGGGATAGGCATGAAAAGCAGATACAGGGTGACGATAAAGCTGCTGCTTTGCGGCGGCTATACCGCGCTGATGGGGCTTTTCGGGTACAGCTGCAAGCTGGTGCTTTTGCCTTTCAGATGGGGGTATGTTGACCTCGGGTGGGCTAATATACCGCTTAATGCGCTGCTGATGACAGTTATTATCACGGCGGCGGAGATATGTGATTGCCAGAAAGGTATACACGAAACAGGCGTGGACGGTCTTTGTCCCATGACGATGTTCGTGAGCTTTCTGGGACTTTTTGCGGCTTTCGGAGACGGCAGCCGCGAGGTGGTCAGAGTGATATGCCTTTGTGCGGCGGGAAGCTGTGCAGGGTATCTGATATGGGGGGCTAAGCCATCAAAACTGTTCCTTGGGCAGTCGGGAGGGCTGTTCCTTGGGAGCATGATGTGCGGCATACTGATGCTTTCGGGTCTGCACGGGGCAGTGCTGCTTGCTATGGCAGTGCCTGTTATCGAGCTTGCTTCGCATTTATTGCAGCGGGCGGTATTCAAAAGAAATAAAAAGCTGCTGTTCAAAGGCGCGACGCTTCACGAGCATTTACGCAATATCGGGTGGAGCGAGTATCGCATCATCGCGGTCTATGCGGCGGTGCAGGCAGTGTTCTGCGCAGGCACGGCGGCTTACAGTATATATGAATCGAGGCTGGTGATAAGCTAGCCTTGTCAAGAAATTGAGCGGAGGTACAGCATTAATGGCTGATAAGGGTATACACCGCGACCGTGACGGCGGTCTTACACTGAACAATCACCTGATACGGCAACCCGTGGCGCAGGCGAGAAAAAAGCTTAACTTCAATTTCAGATCGATAAACAAGGGCGTGGATATCCCATTTCTGCTGCTGATCCTGGTGCTTCTGGGATTCGGCGTGCTGATGATGTTCTCGGCTTCCTATGCCTGGGGCATAAACGATATGGGAGACGGATATTTCTACGCCAAAAAGCAGCTTACATTCGCGGGTCTCGGTCTTGTGGGTATGCTGGTGGTATCTGTGCTGGATTATCATTTTTTCCAGAACACGGCTGTATGTTACATATTCTTTGGCGTTATGTACGCCATGTGTCTGTACGCGGCATTCTTCGGTTCGTCAACTGCGGATGCCAGCCGATGGATAAATCTGGGATTCGTGCAGTTCCAGCCATCGGAGCTTCTTAAAGTTGCATTTATAATAATATTCGCCTACATAATGGCGGTAAACTTCCCTAAATTCAATAACTGGAAGTACTGCGTTATCCCTTTCACTGTGATAATGGGTATAACGGTCATCGTGCTGGGTCTTCAGCGACATCTTTCTGCGGTGCTGATAATAGGCGTTATCGGTGTCAGCATGATGTTTGTAAGCGGTATGCCCGCCAAGACTTTCTGGAAGTTCATAGGCGTTCTGGCGGCAGTGGCTGTGCTGTGTCTGGCAATATTGCTGCTGGCAGGCAAATTCTCCTACATTCAGGAGAGAATTGACGGCTGGCGCAACCCCGAGGCTGATATACAGAACAACACATGGCAGACCTATAATTCACTGGTAGCTATCGGCTCGGGTGGCTGGTTCGGACTGGGGTTCGGTGAATCAAGACAGAAATTCCTGTATCTGCCCGAAGCGCAGAACGACTTCGTATTTGCCATAATCTGCGAGGAACTGGGATTTGTGGGCGCGCTTGTAGTAGTGGTACTGTTCGTTATCTTCGTGCTGAGAGGATTCTACATCGCCGCAAATGCCAAGGACAGATTCGGTATGCTGGTGGCTGCTGGCATCACGATACAGATAGGTTTGCAGGCTTTCCTGAATATCATGGTTGCTTCAAACTCCTTCCCGAACACGGGTATATCTCTGCCGTTCTTCAGTTACGGCGGTACGGCGCTGATAATACAGTTGGCTGAGATGGGCATACTGCTCAGCATCTCACGTCAGGGACACATCAAAAAATGATAAGAAAACAGCGCCTTCGGCATTTTTAGCTGTGGCGCGGTTTTGTGTTTTGGTTAACTGTTAACTGAAAAATGTTGCTTTGTTAACAATATTTTAGTATAATTGAAATGATAAGAAGTCTGCTTTGATTTTCAAAGGAGTGACAGCCGTGCTTGCATTGAAGCTGATATTTCTGATACTCGGGACAGCGTTCACGGCTTTTGGCGGACTCATCTTATTCTTTATGAAATACTCCTTGATAAACGGCTTTTCAGCCGCACAGAAGTCGGGGAGAAAAGACAAGGACTACGCTGAAAAAGTTGGACGTGCCGAGTTTGTTATCGGTATCGTGTTGCTTGGGGCGGGTATCGTCCTAGTGGTATTTGTATGAATATATTATTAATTTAATTATAAAAGAGGTATCTGCTGTATGCTTAGAGTACTGCTTGCAGGCGGCGGCACAGCGGGTCATGTGAACCCCGCGCTGGCTATTGCCGAGATAATAAAAGAAAACTACCCCGATGCGGAGATATGCTTCGCAGGAAACCCCGATAAGCTTGAAGCAAAGCTTGTCCCAAAGGCGGGATACAAGTTTGAACCGCTGAAAATAGAGGGTTTTCAGAGAAAGATAAATGCTGAGAATATCAAAAGGAACTTCCGTGCAGCCGTGTATCTGGCTAAGTCGGGAAGCAGATGCAAAGAGATCATAAAGGGATTCAAGCCCGATCTCGTTATAGGCACGGGGGGCTACGTCAGCGGACCTGTGGTAAGGGCGGCAGCCAATATGGGCATCAGGACTGCCATACATGAACAGAACGCTTTCGCAGGCGTTACAAACAAGATACTTTCAAAAAAAGTCGATGTCGTTATGATGACAGTCGAGGAATCAAGGAAGAATTTCCCCGACGCTAAGAAATGCGTGGTGACGGGTCTGCCCGTAAGGGGAGGATTCGGCAGGCTGACAAAGGCTGAGGCACGCAAAAAACTGGGTATCCCCGAGGACGCACAGGTAGTGCTTTCGGCGGGAGGAAGTCTGGGTTCAAAAGTACTGAACGAGAACATAATGAAACTCTTTAAATGGTATCAGCGTGAGGGCAGGGAGGTATACCATATACACTCCTACGGTACCTATAAGGATTATGAGAATTATATCGCTGACTGCGAAAAGCAGGGCATAAAGATCAAAGGCAACGATCACCTTATAGTTGACAGCTATGTTGATATGCCCAAGGCTATGGCTGCCTGTGACCTTATTATCACCAGATGCGGTGCTGCGTCACTGGCTGAGATAGAAGCTATGGGCAGATGTTCGATACTTATACCCTCGCCCTGGGTAGCGGAGAACCATCAGTATCACAATGGTATGGTACTCCAGAATGCGGGCGCGGGATTGGTTATCGAAGAAAAAGATCTTACGGAAGAAAAGTTCGTGGGTGCAGTGAGAGATTATCTCGATGACCCCGCAAAGCTGAAGGATTGTTCAGAAAAGGCAGCGGCACTCCATATTAAGGATACAAAGGAGCGCATAATGAACTGCCTCAGACCCCTCATAGGGAAGAAATAATGGTTGGTAAATGATTAAAGATATGGTTGACAGGTAAAAGAACCGGATATATAGAATCGGATATGATGTGAGGAATGATACAATTTGGCAATTGACAGAACTATACAGACAAAGCGTTCGGGTTCGGGTGTAACGATGGACAGCTTGAAAGTTCCTGAGAATATTAATGATAAGCTCGGTCACAATGCCTACAGGGGTTCAAAAACGAATGCCGCTGCCGAAGAGATATTCTCTGGAAACAGGTATTCGAAGCAGACCCGTTTTGGTGCTGCCGATAACAGGTATGAGGGCTCTGAACGCAGAGCGAGAGTCAGGCGCGATGATCCCATAGATTACAGTGACAGCTTTATACCAAAGCCTGATCCGAATAAAAAAGCTCCCGACCTGCTTCATCAGGGCGTAAAGGTCGGCTCGGCGTATGTTGAGAGAAAAAAGGTGATAATCTGGATAACCGTGGCGCTGGTACTGCTTATCAGTGCACTTCTTTTCCTGCCGCCGCTGATGAACAGTACAACTCAGGAAACAACGGTGGATCACGACAGGAACATCTTCCAGAAGATGGGCATGACCGAGTTCAAGACATATGCGCTGTCGAATTATTCGGTGTACAGTCAGGAGGCTTTTTCCTCTGAGAAAAACGAGAACTACCGTGTTATCGAAATGACTGTACATGTGCAGAACTCTTCGCCTTTTCAGGTTACAATACCGCAGTATAAGGCGCTTTATGTTCCGACAAGGTACGAGGACAAGGTGTGCTATGTGTCCTCAGCTAAACGTACTTCCAACAAGGACGGCGAGGGCAAAGTAGTTGGCGATGTTATTGACGGTTTTCAGGGCAAGGACGTTACTGTAGAGCTTATGATAAACGTTTCGAATATGACCGAAGAACAGCTGGACGAGTGCGTTACGGGCATGGTTCTTTCAACCGTGGGTGCAAAGAAGAAGATTGCAAAGAATGTATACGTTCCTTGCTTGCCTGCTGTGCTGTTCGTATCGAATGCTGTTACAGTACAGCTTGACCCGTAGATATCAGGTAACATATAACAAGTTTCGCGCATAAAATAAGCTATACTTCAATAAAAGGGGCGTAGCTTTATGCAGAGACTTATCATAAATGGCGGAAAACGGCTGTGCGGCGAGATAAGGGTGCAGGGTGCCAAAAACAGTGCACTGCCGCTGCTTGCAGGGTGTCTGCTGGCGGATGGCAGGACGGTGCTTAGGCGATGTCCCGAGCTGACGGACGTTTTTGCCGCTTGCAGGATACTTAACGAACTGGGCTGCAAATGCAGCTTCAGGAAAGATACCGCGGTGACCGACTCTGTCGGTGCCGATGGTTACAGGATAACAGAGGAGCTTATGCGTGAGATGCGCAGTTCCATTGTTTTTCTGGGGGCGGTACTGGGTAAGACCGGCAGATGTGAACTGAGTTATCCCGGTGGCTGTGAACTAGGTCCCAGACCGATAGATATGCATCTGGCTGCGCTCAAACAGCTGGGTGTCAGGATATGCGAGGAGCATGGCAGGATAAGCTGCACTTGTCCCAAGGGGATAAGGGGCGCGGTGATCGACCTGCCTTTCCCATCAGTGGGGGCTACCGAGAATATCATGCTGGCGGCGGCGTGTGCCGAGGGTGATACTGTCATCCGAAACGCGGCGCGTGAGCCTGAGATAGCAGACCTTGCGAGTTTTCTGAACCGCTGCGGCGCTGACATCAGGGGCGCAGGGTGCAGTACGCTGAGGATATGCGGCGTGAAGAAGCTGCATGGCTGTGAATACGAAGTAATGCCCGACAGGATAGCGGCGGCTACTTATATGGCTGCAGCGGCATCGACAGGCGGTGAGCTCGGAATTATCGGTATAAAGTGCGATGACGTTCAGGCGGTGACGGCGGTGTTTGAAGAAATGGGCGCCGCGGTTTACTGTACAAACGACAGGATATTCATAAGCTGTGTAAAACCGCTGAAAGCCGTGCGGATGATACGGACGATGCCTTATCCCGGTTTTCCGACAGACGCACAGGCTTTGGTGATGGCGGCGCTGACTACGGCGCGGGGCAGCAGTATGATAGTAGAAAATATATTTGAAAGCAGATTTCGCCATGTGGACGAATTGGTGCGCATGGGGGCTGATATAAAAGTATCGGGCAGAACAGCTGTGATACAGGGCGTAAAAAAGCTCTGCGGCGCAAATGTAAGGGCGCATGACCTTCGCGGCGGCGCGGCGCTGACAGTTGCCGCACTGGGTGCCGAGGGTACTTCCTCGGTGGAGGGTGTGTGCTATATCGACAGGGGCTACGAACTTATCGAGAGCGTACTCGGGTCGGTGGGCGCTGATGTACGCAGAGAGTTCTGACGAAAAAATGTGTAAAATTTTGGGAACGGCATAAACGCGATATGCCGTAATTATCAGACAGAGGAAAGAAATAAAATGAGTGTTGATTTTGAAAATGAACCTGTGCCTGCGATGACGCCGAGAAGGGTCGGGCGCAAGCTTGACCTGCGTATGCTTTATGCGCTGGCGGCAGTCGCAGCGGCAGTGGTGGTACTTATTCTCTGCATGACGATATTTTTTAACGTCAGCAGTGTTGAGGTGAGGGGCGTTAGCCTTTATTCCGATGATCAGATCATAAACGTTGGCGGTATTTACGAAGATATGAATCTTGTCAGAACGGATACCGCAAGGGCTGAAAAGCGCCTGATGGATAATCTGGTCTACATAGACGAGGTGAAGGTGTCGAAGTCCTACCCTTCAACTGTGGTCATTGACTGCAAGGAAGCTGTAAAAGCGGCGGATATCGAGTTTGAGGGCGGATACTATGTGCTGAGTACTTCCGGCAGGATACTTGAAGCGAACAATCCTACACCTACAGGTGGTATACCGATAATTACGGGTTTCAAGTTCTATACCGCACAGGATCTTATCGACAAGGGCAATGAGCTCACTGATGAAGAGATATTTGCTTACCGTGCTGCGGGTGCAGAGCTTAGGTCGGAAGATAATTACAGCGACAAGATAATCAACGACCTTATTGCGGAACTTATCGAGCAGGGTTATGAAAACGTGAAGACTATTGATATATCTTCCCGCGCGAATATCATGCTGAATATTGACAACAGGCTGGATATCAAGCTGGGAAGCTCGGCAGATATCGGCTACAAGCTCAGCTATTTCAAGGCTGTGATGGGCAAGCTGGCTGATAACTACGAGGGCACCCTCATCTATAACGGTTCTGAGAACGGCGTTTCGGCTATACCAAAGGATAAGTACCTCGGCAAGCCCACATTCGCGAAAGACCCCGAAAAAACCGATGCGGACAGCAGTTCTTCTGAGGAAACAAATCCCGAAGACGGTAGTGTGAACGACACCGGTGACGACAGCAGTCAGGCTGAAAATAACGGCTTGGACAACGGCGGTCAGACGGACAACGGTTACGACGGCGGATATGATAACGGCGGCTGGACGGATAATACCTGGGACAACGGACAGTATTACGACAACGGAGGCTGGGCTGACAATAACTGGGATAACGGACAGTACTACGATAACGGCGGCGGTTATGACTATACCTACGATGGCGGAGGGTATGGTTGGTGATGTAATCAATTAATAAAAAATTAACCAATATAATGGCATTAAATTGTCAAAATCCTTTACAATTCGGGAAATTTGTGATATAGTATTAATGTATCTAATTATGTTCTTCGGGTCGTATCATATAAAGACAGAAGAAATATAAGGTTAATAATGACCCGTAAGGATATGTGAAAATATTTTGGGAGGATGTTTACTATGAGTTACGAATTTGTAGAAGAGCCCCTTGTTGGCGCAAGCATTAAAGTCATCGGCGTCGGCGGCGGCGGCGGAAACGCACTTAATGGCATTGCAGCGGCAGGTATCCAGGGCAATGTTGAGTACATAGCTGTAAATACCGATATACAGGCACTTAAAAAATCACAGGCAGACAGACAGATACAGATCGGCGCTAAGCTGACTCACGGTCTGGGTGCAGGTGCAAAGCCCGAGATCGGTGAGGCTTCCGCACAGGAGAGCCAGGACGAGATAGCTGAGGCTATCAAGGACGCTGATATGGTATTTATCACCGCAGGTATGGGCGGCGGTACCGGTACAGGTGCAGCTCCCGTAGTTGCTGAGATAGCTCAGAGCCTTGAAAAGCTGACTATAGCTGTTGTTACCAAGCCTTTCAAGTTCGAGGGCGTAAAGAAGATGCAGAGAGCTGAAAGCGGTATCGAGCAGCTGGTTAAGCACGTTGATGCTCTGATCGTTATACCCAACCAGAACCTCATCACCAGCGATATGAGACTGACCATGAAGCAGTCCTACCAGATCGCCGATGAAGTGCTGAAGACAGACGTTATCGCTATTGCTGAGATAATCACAAGACATGATGAGATAAACGTTGACTTCGCCGATGTTACAACCATCCTGAAGGGTGCGGGCAGAGCTCACATCGCTATCGGCCACGGCGAGGGCAAGGATAAGGTACAGGATATCGTTGATCAGGTTATCGCTTCCAAGATACTTGAGACTTCTATCAGAGGCGCTAGAAGACTGATCGTTAATGTTAATATGTCCGAAGATCTGCTTATCAGCGATATGGACGAGCTGACCGCAGCTATCGCAGATGCAGCTGATGACGGCGCAGAGATCATCTTCGGTAACGGTACAAATCCCGAGACCAAGGACTGCATGGACGTTACTGTTATCGCTGCTGACTTTGTTGACGGTATCCCTTCCGCTGCCAGCTATCAGGAAGCTGCTGCTCTTCAGCAGTCTCAGGTACAGGCTGTTCAGGCTGTACAGCAGGTATCTCCCGCTCCTACCGCTCAGACATTCTCTTTCCAGAGAACTGAGGAGGATAAGAAGGCTGACGCTGAGGCTATGTACAGAGCAGGCGTTAAGGCTGCAGACAAGACTGATATCTACGACGATATCTTCAACGTTTTCAAGAATAAGTGATCCATACTCAAAGACGAGTCAGTCGGCTCGTCTTTGCTTGACTGAATTTGTTCAGATGTTCTGAATTAAGTTCAGCAAAAACTACAATAAACTGAACCGGTTTTCATGCGCTCGGCGGCGGGTGAAAATTGCTTGATTTCTATAAATGTCGGCATAAATCGGACGGAAATATGCACAAAAACGACTGTGAATATTGTGTAGATTACTGAATTTTCATGTTTATGCTCAAATCGTCAAAATAAGTGGTTGAAATAATCTTTTATTTATAGTATAATAAAGTGGTATTAAGATTATTGATTATTATCTTTTAGCAAACATATATATTCAGGAGGGAATTAAAATGGCTAGTAATGGTTATTTGAGAACAGTAAGAGTCGGCGGCTTCGATAAGCAGGACGTTCTGCAGTATGTTGATGAGCTGACTTCTAAGATCTATCAGCTGGAGACTAAGGTCAAGGATCAGGAAGAGCAGATAGACCAGCTTGCTCAGGGCGGCAGCGACTCTAAGGGTGACGACGAGGCCAAGAAGGAACTCGAAGCTAAGGTAGAGGAAGCTAAGCAGAAGATAGCTGAGCTGATGGCATCTACTGATACCATGAAAGTCAGAATTGCCGACTATGAGCAGCAGATCGCTGATAAGGACGCAGAGCTCGAGGAGAAGAACGCCGAGATCGAGACACTGAAGGACAAGGTAGCAGAGGCAGAGCAGAAGGCTAGCCAGGCTGCTAACAGCGGTTCTCAGCAGGCATTCGATATGGGTCAGATCTTCGTACAGGCTCAGCAGACCGCAAATATGGCTATCGAGAAAGCAAGAGCAGACGCTAAGCAGATCACTGATGAGGCTGAAGCTCAGGCTAACCAGGCTATCGATGACGCTAACGCACAGGCTGAGGCTACTGTTACCAAGGCTAATGCAGAGGCTGAGCAGACCCTCAGCGCAGCTAAGGCAAGCGCAGAGGCTACCAAGGCTGAGGCTAAGAAAGAGGCAGATCAGGTTACAGGTGCTGCTTACTCCGAGGCTTCCAGAGTTAAGAAGGAAGCAGAGGCTGAGGCTGAAAGAGTTGTCAGCGAGGCTAAGGAGAAGGCTGCAGCTATCAAGAACGATACTGTTGAGATCAGAACAGCTGTTAAGGAGCAGTTCACAAACCTCAGCGACACAGTTCAGAAGCTGGTTACTTCCCTCAACGATCTGTACGGCAGCAGCATAGGTGCTGTTAATACCGCCAGAGATCTTATCGATGACGGTCTGGATATAGTTTCCGACGAAGAAGAAAATAATGGCTGATCTTAGAAAATTTCGCACCGAGGAGCTTAAAGCCAGAAGCGGAGAGCTCCGTTGCGGTGATAAGATACTGGTCACAGGCACTGTCTATACAGCCAGAGATGCGGCACATAAAAGGTTCGCGGCATTGCTCGATGAGGGCAAGGAGCTGCCGATACCCCTTGAGGGCGCTGTGATATACTACGCAGGCCCTACACCCGCACCCGAGGGCAGACCCATAGGTTCATGCGGACCTACTACTTCGGGAAGAATGGACAGGTTTGCACCGAGACTCCTTGATCTGGGTCTGGGCGGAATGATCGGTAAGGGCGAAAGATCGCAGGAGGTAAGAGATGCCGTTGTCAGGAACAAGGCTGTATACCTGTGTGCAGTAGGCGGTGCAGGTGCGCTGGCTTGCAACTGCATAAAGTCCTGTGAAGTTATCGCTTTTGAGGATCTTGGCTGTGAGTCCGTTAAAAAGCTCTATGTTGAGGATTTTCCTCTTATCGTGGCAGACGACTGCTACGGCGGAGATATTTTTTCCAGTGGCAGAGCTGAATACTGCAAAGCAGAATAATGATATATCGCGCGGCATCGGGAACGATCGCCGCGCTTTTTGTATAGTTGTACAAAATAGTGTTGGGAAGTTTGTACATTATCACACCAAAAATATCGGGGCGGCTGTACGTATATAAAGTGTAAGACAAAAGAAAGGCGACAACAAAGCGCCGAAAAAAACAGGAGGAAACAAAAATGAAAAACACATACTTAAAGAGAACTATATGTACTGCACTTGCAGGACTGATGATGGCGCTGACCGCCTGCGGAAACGTAACAGAGGATAGAGAATCCCCGGCATCGAAAAAGACCGAGCCTGATACAGCATCTTCAGTGGCAGAGCCCGATAACGGCGATAAGCCTGCCGAGTCTGAAATATCGCTGACAGTAAAGCCTTTGTCTTCGGTAACTCTTGAAAACAGCGATGAAATGCCCGACGACGATTTCAATGCTTCCTACCGCAATTACGCGGCTGAATTCTTCAAGACAGCCTGCGCAGAGGACATCAAGGCGGGCAACAATGTTATGATATCACCTGAGAGCGTTATGATGGCTCTTGGAATGACTGCCAACGGCGCAAAGGGTGAGACCCTTTCGGAGATGGAAAAAGCTCTTGGAGGTCAGGGTATCGACGTTGTGAACAAGGCTATGCAGTACCGCATGACAAAGTTCATGAACAGTGAAGACATAAGCTTCAATGTGGCGAATTCCGTATGGGTTCGTGATGATGCAGACCGTATCAAGATGAAGCAGTCTTTCTGCGACAAGGTAAAGTCGGTATACAACGCTGACAGCTTCCTTGCGCCCTTTGATGATACTACGTGCAATGATATAAACGGCTGGGTAAACAATAACACAAACGGGATGATACCAAACATTCTCGACGAGATACCATATGATGCGGTGGCATACCTTATAAATGCGATGGCATTTGAGGGCGAATGGGCTTCGCCTTATGCAGAACATCAGGTGAATGATGATCAGACTTTCACCAACAGCAAGGGCGAGGAAGAAAAGGTGACTATGCTGTACTCCGAGGAAGGCGGTTATTTCGAGGATGAGGACACAACGGGCTTCCTGAAATATTACAAGGGATATGATTACGCTTTCATGGCTATGCTGCCTGCTGAGGGTACTGACATGGCTGATTATGTGGCAGGTCTTGACGGCGAAAAGCTGAAGAATCTGTGGCAGACTTCCAGCGGAAAAGTAAATGCTTGCATACCCGAATTCACCTATGATTACGGCAAGGAACTCAGCGATGACCTGAAAGCCATGGGTATGACCATGCCTTTCGGTGATGGTGCTGATTTCTCTGAAATGGCTGAGACAGGCACAGGTTCGCTTTACATAGACAAAGTTATCCACAAGACCCATATTGAGCTTGACCGCAACGGCACAAAGGCTGCTGCTGCAACGGTAGTTGAAATGGTCGATGAGGCTTGTATTGAGATAGAGGATCCCAAGGAAGTATATCTGAACAGACCTTTTGTTTATGCGATAATCGACACCGAGAGCGGTACACCTGTTTTCATGGGTGCTGTAAATACTGTTAACGGCTGATAGACGGCATTGGAATATATTCTCCCTGATGATAGTTTTGCCCCGAAGCATTTTAGTGTGCTTCGGGGCATTGTATTTTTTATAAGAAATCGGGGTTTGATGGGGTAGTCAGATATCTGGTTTAGGCGCTAGTTTGCGAGTCTTCGCCCCTCGTTCCTCGGGTCGAGCTGTCGGATAACAGCGACTGCGTCGGCTGTGGCTTCGCTGTTTGACAGCGGGCGCGGCAATATTTTTACGGACATAGAAAGAGCGTGGACGTTTGATTGTCCACGCTCGGATTTTTGTAGCGGTGACTGCGTCGAACGTGTCCGCCCGAGGACCTTTTCGCGAAAAGCTCTCTTCCTTGGCAGTTTCCGTGAGGTTGCTTTTAGTCTTCTCCCAGCTTCAGCGCTTTGGAAATATTTATCCTGCCTATAAGTCTGCCGAGGACAAGGAAGCCTACCAGCAGCATAACTGCTATTACTGTATAAAGCTTAATATAATCTCCGCGCTGTGGTATCACCGCAAATTCGGGCACACGGCTGCTTACATCGAGTACACTCTGGAAAAGCGGTACAAAGAGTTCGCTTGTGATACCGCCTATGAATATCGCCGCAAGTATGGCTACCCCCGAAACAAGTATCTGCTCATACACTATCATGGATATTATCTCGCGGTACTTCATACCCATAGCCCGCAGTATGCCGAACTGCAAAGTTCTGCTTTTTATTGAAAGTATCCAGTATATGAGGAATCCGATTATGCACATTATCATAATGGTGATGAATCCCAATGTCAGCGCGCCGTTCATGCCCTGCAGCATGGGGTCGTTCTTTTTTGCTATGATATCCTGCTTGGTGGAAGTCATGCCAGTGGTACGGATATGGGCTTCTTCTACGGAATCATAGAACTCCTGCACCGATGCATCGTCATCAAGGTCTATCCATACCTGATAGGGCTCCATATTGGTCTGAACGTTGACGTAGTCGAAATTCATAACAGCGAAGTCCATGTAACTGCCGTCTTTTGCTTCGGCATAGGGGTCAAGGCTTGGCCAGTAGTCCACAAAGGCCAGCACCGTCACATCAAAGGGTTCATTAGCACCCCACTCGCATTCCACCGTATCACCAAGTTCAAGGCCGTAATCCTTGAAAGAGGATGAGAGTATCACACCCGGGGCGTACTCCGCAAGGGCTTCAAGGTAGTTGTTTATATGCGTCGGCAGAAGTCTCTGCTGGAAGTTTACCACCTCGGCGAACTTAGCAGGCTGGACTGTCATCAGGCGGACATTCCTGTCGATGTTCGAGGACTTTGTATTCATATCCTGGTCGAGAAGTTCCTCGCGCTTTTTCTCCGTGGATTTTTCAGCTTTGCGCTTTACTACGTTCATCTTGCTGCTTTTGATGGTAACGCCGTCCCGCCTGAATACCTTGGCGGCAGTTTTCACGCCTGTGAGTTTTTCAAACCTTTCAAAGAGAGGTTCGTTATAAGTCACAACAGTGGCGGTATCGTCGTCATCTTCGGATCCCGTAGTTTTTCCCGAACTGCTGCCGCCCATGTTCGCAGATCGTCCTGCATTTTTACGTGCGGCTTCGGTCTTGCTGGAATACCATTCCTCGGTAAGCACGATATCCGCGCCGTTTGCGTATTCAACTGTTTCTTCCGCATTGCGGTTCAGGGCTCGCGCCGTGTTGGCAAAGAACACGCCAAGAGATACCGTCAGCACAAGGAACAGCATGAGGAACCTTTCTCTTCCTGTTGCCGACCTGCCTATATTGTTCAGCGAAACATACTGGGCAGGCGACCAGAATCTTTTGCCCGCCCTGCCTATCAGCCTGATGAACAGGGGATATACCCTTATGAGGAAAAGCCCAAGACCCAGTATAAAAGCTGTGGAAGTCACAAACATCAGGGGGTTGATAGTAGCTGTTGTGTCCGTTACACCCAGTTCAAGCAGTTTCGCCTGAGTGCGTTTGTAGTAATACAGCCATGCAAATGAACCGCCTGCAAGTATCACATCAAGCCCGACTTTCTCCCAGAGTGCCAGCTTTTTCGCCTTGGCTTTTGACTGCTTGTGTTCAACGATGGTAGTCCTTGTTGCGGGGATTATGGGCACAAGGGTAGTCAAGAAGAAGACCAGCACTGCCGCCGCCGCATACAGAAATGCTTCGGGAGTTAGTTTCACAGGCATGGCGCGGCGGTTAACAAATTCAAGGAAACCGTTAGAAGCGCCAAGTATCCTGCAAAGCCCCAGACCCGCGAAAGGTCCTGCAATGGCGGTGATAATGCCCAGCACCATTGATTCCAGAGCGTATATCCCCAGCACCTGACGGTTGCTGGCACCTCGGCTTTTGAACACCGCTATCTCGTTCTTTTCCTGCTCGATATTCAGCTTTGATACCATGAACAGGTAGAAGATTATCATGAGTATCACAGGTATCTGCAGCAGCCACAAAAGCAGTGTCAGCTGATTTGAACGCTTAGCGTAATCGGTTAGGATATCCTTTGCGGGTATCGCGAAGCCGATGCTGTTTTTCTTGAAAGTCTCTTTCTGGGCGTTGTATTTGCTGTTGATGGTCTTTAATCCCGCGATGTCAAGCTTGGTATAGTCGATGAAATAGTTGTAGTTGACCTTGGCGATATTTATGGCACCTGTTGGTATCATCTCGTTAAGCATGGTATCGTAGTCGGTGAAAACTGCGGCAGTATAAGCTTCGTCTATGCCCTCAGCCCAGAACGGGTCGTTCTCGTCCGCTACATCGATAAGCCCAACTATCTCTATCTTCACAGAACCCAGGTCGTCCATGACATTCGCTATCTCATAAACGGTATCAAGGGCGAGACCGTTGGTCTTCAGGGATTTTTCCGTAGCCATGCACTCGAACACGCCGTCTGAGCGCCTGCCTTTTTCCATCATTCTTCCCGAAACAGCGGTGGAATGTTCGCATATATCCGACATACCCCCAAGGGTCAGTCTTGCAGGTTCTCCACTGTTCTCCAGTGAGAATGACTTGCAGTAAAGGTATGAGTCCTGTATCACCTTTTTGCTGCCCGCGCAGGGCAGGTCAAGTTCGGCAAACTGCTTGTCTGTCAGGGAGGTATATTCTTCCAGCGTCTGTAACTGCGCATCGGTCTTCATGCCGCTTTTAAAAACGCGGGAGGTGTTGTAAGACCCGGGATATATCATATACTCTTCCTGAAAAGCTTCCATATCCTTTATCAGCATACGCTGAAGAGAAGCGTTCATATATATAGGTATGGTACTCATCATGGCAGAGGCTATAATAAAGCCTATCAGCAGACAGAAGACCATCCATTTCGTATTTCGCATCTTGCGAAGCAGAAGTGTAAACATCAGGTTATTGCTCCTCGCTTTTTATTTAAGCACCAGTTCATCGCCCTCTTCAATGCCTGAGATTATCTCGGACTGAGAGCCTGTTGACAGACCTACCTCCACGGGTACAGCCACCTTTTCGCCGTTTTTCAGCACGTATACCACCTTTTCGCCGTCCACCTTTTTGATGAGGTTGTTGGATATGACAATGGCATTCTCCGCCTTATCCAGCACGAGTATGACATCTGCCAGCTGACCCAGCGCATCAGGTGGGATATCTCCATCAAAGCGGACGTAGATATAATCCGATTCGTAGCTGATGCCTGTCTTGTCCTCTTTATCGTGGCTGGCTTTTACTTCTTCCTGATATTCCGCAAGGGCAGAGGGGTTCATGAAAACAACGCCGTCGTAGTAATTCTCATTTATGCGTATCTGCACCTTTGTGTCGATATCGAATTTGGTCATATCCTCGGGCTTTACTGCGATATACAGCGCAGTTGTGTCGATAACAGTGGCAACTGTCTGCCCCGAACTTACAGTGTCTCCCTCTCGTACATCGGCAAGCTGAGATACCACGCCGTCAATGGGGGAGCGCAGTACAGCGCCCTCTTTTTTCGTGCGGAGCTTGTTAAGCTCACGCTCTATCAGCTGTACATCAACATAAGCCGAATCTATCTGCGCCTGAGTTCCGCCGTTTTCCCAGATCATATCCACATTCAGCTTGGCTTTTTGCAGATATAGCTCCTTTTCGGCTATCTGGTCGTCAAGGTCGGAGGTATCTATCTCGCAGATGGGGTCGTCCTTTTTCACTTTATCACCTGCACGGACATTGAATTCAAGTATGACACCGCTCTGCTTTTCATAGCTGAGGTCGTACTGTCTTTCCGCGGTTACGGTACCCGTGCTGACTATCTTTTTCTCGATATCCTTGCGCTTTGCCGTGACCGTGGTGTAGCTGACCTCGCTGGCTTTTACCGCAGGGGGTATAGCCGCTTCCTCCTCATCTGGCAGAAGATAACAGCCCGATGTCATAAAAACCGCCGCCGTGCACATCAGCGCGGGCAAAGTGCGGCAGAATATCCTTTTTATATTTACAAGACCATTCATCATGTGTTCCTCCGAAAGTCTTTATATGTCATTTACTATAAATAGTCGCATAACAATTATTGCATACTACCTAATTATAACATTTTTGGGAAATTTATGCTATATGCAACAGGACAAAATTAAACTGATATTTTCAGCACTATGCACAAGGCGGTTATATGATATTCGCATATCTTGAATGATGAAACTTACAGCTGTCGGCGGGGGATGCAGGCGGGTCTGTTTGGAAAACAGGGCAGGGGAACGGAAGAAAAATATAAGAAAATTAATCTCGGAATATCTTTACTTTTGCAAAATTGTGTGCTATAATACAAGTATCAGAGGGATAGCCGGAAACGGCATGAAAGGATATTATCGTAAACGACATATATTTCAGGACATTCATCGCTCACAGCCACAAAAATCACAGCGTCTGCGAGCGATGAATGTAGAAATCAATATGTCGTTTACTATAAAATATGAAAGGAAAGATCATATGAAAAAGAAACTTGCACTCATTCTTTCGCTGATGGTCTGCGGGGCGGCTTTTGCAGGCTGTGGCGGGGGTTCTTCTAAGGTCGATTCCAAAACGACAGAAAACACCTCCAAGGCAGATACTTCCGCAAGCGGAGATACCTCGACCGATGAACCCGCCGAAAAATCAGCTTCGGAGAAACTTCTGGCTGAGTACCCAGTAAACGATGGCGCTTACGATTTCACACAGGGCGCTACCGAGAATATGCTGGCAAGATCACTGCTGAACCGCGGGGATACTTCACGCCTTGCGGCAAAGATACAGCGTGCGGTCGATGACCCCAAGGCAGTAACAAACATCTGCTATCTCGGCGATTCCATAACCGCAGGGTCGGGAGCTTCGGGCTCGGCAAAGCAGTACACGAACCTCATCACCGCATGGTGGGAGGAAAACCTCAGCCTGTACGTGCTGGGTACTAATGCGGGCATAGGCGCAACGGATTCATACCTCGCCGTGCACAGGGCTTACCGCGATGTCCCACAAGATTCGGATATCATTTTTATAGAATTTATCAACGATCAGGATAACGAACTTTATCAGGCGACCATGGACAGCCTTGTAAGGTACTGTCTTGCCCTTGAAAATCAGCCCGCGGTCATTCTTATTGAGCCTTCCACCGAGGGCGGCGGTTCTCCGCAGGGTTCTCACCTGAAAGTCGCTGAGACCTATGATCTGCCAATGATATCTTATCACGATGCAATAATTCCCGAGATAGATGCGGGCAATTTCCAGTGGAAAGATACTTCAAACGACAATGTTCACCCCAACGATGCGGGTCACGCTGTAATGGCACAGTGCGTGCTGAACCTCTTTGATCAGGTGAAGGGCGACCTTGAAAACGAAAGCAAGGAAGTTACTACCTTTGACCCTGCGGCAGTAGTATCCCCCACAGGTGACAGATTCGCAGGGGCTACTCTTGGTTCAGCCGATACCCCCGAGCTGGTAGAAGTGGTCGATGAGGGAACTTTCACTGAAAAAGCGCAGTTCGGCAGCTTCAACGGCGGCTGGGGCTCAAAGACAGGCGGTTCGGCTGTTTTCAAGATAAAGTGTAAGAATCTGGGTATACTCTATAATAAAAATGTCAACGGTACTTTTGGTTCGATCGCTGTAAAGGTTGACGACAATGCGGCAGTCATCGTTGACGGAGATTTTTCCGGGGGCTGGGGCAGTTATCCAAAGTCTGATGAGATATTCTCTTCAGATGAAACAGCGGAGCATACTGTCACAGTAGAATTTATCAACGGTGATACCAACCCTGATTTTGAGATACTTAATTGGCTGATAAGCTGAATTAAAACACCCCGAAGCGGTTCTCTATCGCTTCGGGGTGATAATTTTATTTACCATTTACCACATTCTGTGGTTCGCCGTTTATCCATGCTTTCAGGTTTGCGGATACTACTTCAAGCAGACGTATCCTTGTCTGTTTGGGTGCCCATGCGATATGGGGAGTTATTGTCGCGTTCTTTGCGTTTCTCAAAGGACAATCCTCGCGCATAGGTTCAAAGGTCAGGGCATCTATTCCTGCGCCTGCGATGACTTCGTTATTAAGCGCATCTGCAAGGTCATGCTCGTTGACGACTCCGCCTCTTGCTGTATTGACAAAATACGCGGTGGGCTTCATTTTTTCAAGAGCTTCTTTGTTTATCATTTCCTTGGTCTGCTCGTTCAGCGGACAGTGCATAGTAACTACATCGCTTGTTCTGAGCAGTTCATCAAGGCTGACAGCCTTTGCGCCCTCGCCCACTTTTTCGGGAGAGCGTGTATAGGTCACAACTTCCATGCCGAAAACTCTTGCTATCTCAGCCACGCGCCTGCCTATGCTGCCGTAGCCGATAATGCCTATCCTCATGCCTTTCAGCTCGTAGGTAGGTATATAGAAGTAGGTGAACAGCTTGTAGTTCACCCAGTCGCCGTTATCCACGGTATCGGCATAGGCTCTTATTTTATTGAAGTGATTGAGTATCAGCGCGAAGGTATGCTGTGCCACCGAATCCGTAGAATATGCGGGCACGTTGCACACGGAAGCGCCGTGCTTATCGGCGGCTTTGAGGTCAACGTTATTGTAGCCCGTGGCGAAAAGTCCCACATATTTAAGGTTGGGGCATTTGCTGAATACCTCTTCGGTGATAAGGCACTTATTGCATATCACTGCATCGGCATCGCCTATCTTATCAGCTACTTCATCGTTGGGGGTGAAGCCGTAGACCTCGCTTTCGCCAAGGGAGGTTATGCCATCAAGGCTCACATCTCCGCCGCGGGAAACTGTTTCGCTGTCAAGGATAACTATTTTCATATATCAGTCCTCAAAAGCGTTATCAACAGCGTCGCCGTTCTGCTTGGGGGCTTTTTTCTTTTCCTTTTCGGCAGCTTTCTGATCTCTGCTGTACTTTATTGAGAAAACAGCAGCGCCCAGCAGCAGTACTACCTCTGCGATGAACAGGAAAGTCAGGGCAGGCTTGGAAGTATTTATCTGGGTGATAAAAGTTAGGTCGCAGGCAAGCAGCAGCAGCAGATGCTGTATAGTCTTCTGCTTAATAAGGTATATACCATATACTATGGTAGCTGCGATGCAGAATCCCAGATGCATGGCAAAAGGGAAGGGTGTGAACACGTTCTGTGTTGCGGTTGTGGTCTCCGTTAATGACATCAACATTTCAAACATCTCCGTTTTCTAATTTTTTCTGAGTTCTACTCAGTATCTTTTGTTACTGTTGTTTTTCTTTCAGATCTTTCTGAGTTCGTCGCTGTAGCCTGCCTCGTTCATCTGCTGAACTGTTGCGGCTATATGGGCATCGCTGAGGAAGAGGGGTTTTTCATCGAATATCTTATCGCGGTAGTCATCGGCTACATATGCCGCGTACTTTGTGATAAGTTCTGCGGAACAGCCTGCTATATCCACAGGTGTGCCCTGCTTCACAAGCTTTGTGCACTCAGCATATTCCCCGCTTTTTACTGCAAGGCTGTTGAAGCGGTAAAGCTCCTGCCATTTCTGCTTTGTCATATCGTCATAGCCGTAGCCCAGTGTGCCGAGAAACTCGAATATCTTGGGCTGAACAGCTTCGTCCCAGGCTATATCAGACCAGCAGTGGAAAAGGTATCCGCGGAGGAAGTCTTTATTTTCAGCGAACTTTTCGGCGTTATCCGCGGCGAAAGCTTTAAGCTTTGCTTTCCATACATCGTAATCCTTATCGCGGATATGAGCCGTATATCTGACTTCCTCGCTTGCCTGCTCCTGACCGTAGTTCACGCAGTCGGGGGCGATGGCGCCCACCAGGAAATCTGCCTTATTTTTTACATTAAGACTGTCTGCCATTCTGTATGCCAGCAGCAGATGCACGGGTGATGACGGCATTTACTTACCCTCCAGTCCTTTAAGAGCCTTGAGCTCGTTCTTATCGATCTTGATATTGCCGTCCTTGAGGACTTCAACGTCTTCCTTCTTGACGGTGATGACGTTATCGGAGCGGTCTATCTTTACTCTCAGCTTGCCTGTCAGCAGATTGACTTCCTGAACAACGCCCTTGCCGTCGGTGGTCTTGACTATCGCGCCCACCTTGGGGGTATGTTTCAGCAGATCTTCGTAGCTGTCCTGCTCGTATTTAAGGCAGCACATAAGTCTGCCGCAGCAGCCGCTGATCTTGGTGGGGTTAAGGCTGAGTCCCTGCTCTTTTGCCATTTTAATGGAAACGGGCTGGAAATCACCTAAGAATCTTGAACAGCAGAATGGCTGTCCGCAGATGCCCAGACCGCCGAGCATTTTAGCTTCGTCACGCACGCCTATCTGTCTGAGCTCTATCCTTGTTCTGAAAACGCTTGCCAGATCTTTTACCAGCTCTCTGAAGTCAACTCTGTTTTCAGCGGTAAAATAGAAAAGCATTTTATTGTTGCTGAAAGTACATTCAACATCAATGAGATCCATATTCAGTTTATGGGCTTCGATCTTCTGTTTGCATATCTCAAAGGCTTCCTGCTCTCTCTGCTTATTGCGTTCTATCGTTTTGAGATCGCGTTCGTCAGCCTTTTTGATTATTGGCTTTATTGGGTTCTTGAAGCTTGTTTCATCTATCTCTCTGTCGGTCATAACGACCTCGCCGCATTCAACACCGCGGGAAGTTTCAACAATGACCTTATCACCGTTTTTCAGTTCGGTATCGCCCGGGTCGAAATAATATATTTTGCCAACGCTTTTGAAGCGCACACCGATTATCTTGAGCATATGTTTTCCTTTCTGTTTCAGCTTTTGATGAGCCAAACATACAAGCTCACCGTACATACTTTATTATTATAGCACATATCTCCCCAAAAGTAAAGAGATAGGGAAAATAAAAGTTATGTTATCCGCACACCAAAAAGTCTGACATCAGATACTGCCGGTCGGTACAGTATGACACGTGCCCTATGTGCCGTAGTCACAGACGGGCGCAGCCTGCCATCGTGCGTACCTAAACCATATATAGATGTTCCGTTTGCTTTTTGCGGGGGAGCTGTGCGAAAAACCTCTTTCACTATCAGTAAAAACAGCGGAAAAGTTGTACGTTTTTGTACAACTCTTGCAGAAATATGTCCGAGTAAAAAGAAAAAACATTTGTTTGCACAATATCAGAGTTGGCTTCATGTGCAGGGTGTACAAAAGGGGCGGGGTGGATAATATGGAAGATCATCGGGAAAACGGGAGCAGTCACGGGGTGTTAATTTAGTGTAATTTAGAGTGAGAGCATATCTATCAGGGGCGAATCTACCTCTTTTGCTGTTGGATATGGAAAAATATCCCATATAAAATTGTTTAAAACAAACAAAATTATAGTTTGATAATATTTTAAAATGACAAAAAGTGTGTCGCAAATGTAAACAAATCAAATCAGCCTTTTTAACCATGAGTGAATGTGTTATAATTAAGATGTAGAGTTATGACCTGTTTAACACATTGAACGGAGGTGAACTGCATGGTCACACTGCGAGGTAGATCTGTATACCGTGGTATCGCGAGAGGCATCATCAGCTTTTATCAGCGTGACCAAGTCAGCGTTACCAAGATAAAAATAAACGATCCCGAAAAAGAATGGGACAGATATATGAACGCCAAGGAGGGCGCTGTTGAAGAACTGCGTATCCTGCGTGCAAAGACTGCCGAGGAGATCGGTGAGACCGATGCGGCGATTTTCTATATACACGAGCTTATACTCAGCGACAGCCAGTACGAGCGTGGTGTGCGAGGTCTGATATTCGATGAAAGGCTGAACGCCGAATATGCGGTGGCTAAGACTTCCCAGATACTGGCTGATCTTATGCGTCAGGGCGATTCGGAGTATATCCGCGAGAGAAGCGCCGATGTTTATGATGCTTCGGAGAGGATAATAAGGCAATTACAGAATCTGTCAGCTAAGGAATTCGTGCTGGACGACATATCCATAATATGTGCGGAAGATCTTCTGCCCAGTGAGACGGCGACCCTTGACAAGACGAAAGTTGCGGCTTTCTGCACCATGGGCGGTTCGATAAATTCACATACTGCCATACTGGCAAGGACTATGAACATACCTGCGCTGATAGGTCTGGGCGATGTGAAGCTTGAAGATTTCGACGGACGGTTCGCGATAGTTGACGGCTATGACGGAGTTATCTACATCGAGCCCGACAACGAGACCCAGATGAAGCTGGCAAGGCGCGAGGAAGAGGAAGAGCGAAAGAGCGAGCTTCTTCAGAGGCTGAAGGGCAGGAAGAACGTCACCCGCGACGGCAGAGAGATAGAGGTATATGCCAACATCGGCGGTCTTGGGGATCTGGAATCTGCCATTGAGAACGATGCGGGTGGCATAGGTCTGCTGAGGTCGGAGTTCCTGTATCTGCAGAGGGATAGTTTTCCCGATGAGGAGGAGCTGTTCTACAATTACCGCAGAGTTGTTGAGGACATGAAAGGCAAGCGTGTTGTTATACGCACGCTGGATATCGGTGCGGACAAGACGGCTGACTATTTCTGTCTTGACAAGGAAGAGAATCCTGCTCTTGGAATGAGGGCGGTAAGGCTTTGTCTTCGCAGACAGGACATATTCAAGACACAGCTTAGGGCGCTGCTGAGGGCTTCGGCTTACGGCAAGC
Source organism: Hominimerdicola alba (assembly GCF_900109655.1). Classification (GTDB taxonomy): domain Bacteria; phylum Bacillota; class Clostridia; order Oscillospirales; family Ruminococcaceae; genus Hominimerdicola; species Hominimerdicola alba_B. The sequence goes on along the minus strand of NZ_FOAT01000003.1, from coordinate 139,328 downwards.
TTTCGATACTCATACCCATGATAATAGATGTAGACGAGGTCTTCCGCGTAAAGGACATCATGCACAAGGTAAAGGACGAGCTTCTGAGCAAGCACATACCTTTCGGCAACGATGTTGAGCTTGGTGTAATGATAGAGACTCCCGCGGCAGTGATGATAAGCGATCTTCTGGCGCGTGAGGTAGACTTTTTCAGCATAGGCACCAATGATCTTGAACAGTACACTTTGGCGATAGACAGGCAGAACCCCAACTACGAAAATGTTGTTCCGCCGAATCATCTGGCGGTGCTGAGAATGATAAAGCTTGTTGTTGACAACGCTCACAGCAAGGGCATAAAGGTATGTCTTTGCGGCGAGATGGGTGCTGACCTTTCGCTGACGGAGATACTATTGGATATGCAGCTGGATTCACTTTCCGTTGCGCCTCCGCAGATACTTCCCGTAAGGCGAATGATACGCAGTCTGAATCTCAGCGACAGGCGTCAGGTACACAGCAATATACAGAGGGTGCTGCATTACTGATTGCTGTGCTGACTTATATAAAAGGAATAAGCCATAGTATTTCCGGCGCGTGGTCGGATGTGCTATGGCTTTTTTTGATGACCGCCCGCTTTGATTAGCGGCATAATATGTTTAGTGCGCAGTTTTTTGCCGCGAAATTGGCTAATATTGACTGCACCGAACTTGTCCTGCCTAGGATCTTTTCGCGAAAACCCTGATCAAAAGCTATCTTTCTTACCGTTTTACGCGATTTTTGCTGTACATAATATCTTTACATTTTTATAAATATATGTTATAATATCAGCGGAGGAGATGGGTATGGCTAACATTCTTGATTATCTGGATTGGCGGGGCGATCTGCCATTTTCGGTATCGCCGTTCAATGCGGTGGACGCGCTGATACTTGCTGAACTGAGTTATTTTCCTGCTGAGGGGATAGTTCCCGAGGGTATGGACAAAACAGTCACAGTAGCTGAACTGAGGGACTGCTTCGATGGCAAAAAAGTTCCGCACGAGCTTAGGATAATCAGCTACGAGCAGGATATCGAGCTGGTGAACAAGCTGGCGGAATCACGCAGATTTGATGGTATGCGCTTATGCGGTTACGTGAATGATGTCGATCCTTCGCGGGACTTACAGTTTGCGGCGCTGACCTGCATTTTCGACAACTTTACCTTTGTGGCTTTCCGCGGCACGGACAGCACTCTGGCGGGGTGGAAAGAAGACCTGAATTTCAGCTTTATGCACGAAACGGCTTCGCAAAGCATGGCGGTGAAGTACCTGAGCGAGAATTTTTCGGAGGGCAAGGAGGTACTTGTTCTCGGGGGACATTCTAAGGGCGGAAATCTGGCGATATACGCGACGGCGTTCTGCGACAAGAGCATCAGGAAAAGAGTGCGGGCGATATTCGCATTTGACAGCCCGGGCTTCAATGAGGAAGTTGCGGCATCTAAGGAATATCTGGCTGTGACATCAAGGGTCATAAGCGTGATACCTCAGTCATCACTGGTGGGACAACTGCTTTCGGGACGGACACAAAACAGGATAGTTAAGAGCAGTGCCAGCGGATTGGCACAGCATATCGCCTACTCGTGGCAGGTAACGCGCTGCGGGTTTGATTATGCTGAGGAGCTTTCAAAGCTGGGTGTATTCGTCAACAAGACGATGACGGGCTGGATATCCTCACTGGACGAGAGTGACAGACACACTTTTGTGGATGCTGTATTCTCGGTGCTTGAGGCGGCTGAGGGTGAGACTTTCAACGAGCTGGGCAGCAACAAGAGGAAATCTTTGACGGCGATACTAAAAGCACTGAAAAGGCTTCCTCCCGAACAGCGAAGCGCTGCGAAAAAGGCGCTTTCACAGCTTGCATCTTACGGCAAGAAAGCTTTCATATCGGGGCTTGAAGAGGGTCTGGCGGACAAGGAACTGCCTAAGCTGCCAAACCCTGCAAAGAGTGCGGGAAAGCTTCTGACAACGCTGAAAAATTCCGAAGTGCAAGGCGATGGACAGTAAAGGAGACCCGATATGGAGATAAGAGAGTACACAAACTACAACAGTGACGAGATACTCAGGCTTTATTCAGCTGTGGGCTGGACGGCATATACAGCCGACCCCGAGGCACTGCGAGAGGGGTACGATAATTCTCTGCTTGTGCTGGCGGCTTATGAAAATGATGAACTGCTTGGCATAATAAGGGCTGTAGGTGATGGGGCAACGATAGTATTCATTCAGGATATACTTGTTTTTCCCGACAAACAGCGGCAGGGTACGGGCACAGCGCTTCTGAGAGCCATTCTTGAAAGATATCCGCACGTAAGACAGATAGAACTTGTAACAGACAACACCGAAAAGACCGTTGCATTCTACAAGTCGATGGGGATGCGTGAATTTTCCGAACTTGGCTGCTGCGGATTTATGAAGTGCTGAGATAACGATAACACAAAAAAGAGCCGATGCGAGAAGTTTGGTTCTTTTGTTTATAAGCGATCATTTAAATATCTCTTCCCTGACAGTTACCGCTGGATTGCAGAACAAAGGCGCTTCCGCATATGCGGAAGCGCCTTTGTTTGGTTGGAATGTGTTTATTTGGAGTGTAGTCAGTTAATTAAGAGTGATCTCGACTACCGAGCAAGCGGGAAGCTTTACGGTCAGCTTGCTGTTTTCAAGCTTGACATCGTAGGGCTTGATAACAACTTTCTCGGGATCGTCAAAGGTATTGCAGGCATGAACGTCCTCGGTGAGGATGTTTGCTGCTGCCTTCTTTGCATCGAAATTACAGATATCGCAGCTGAGCTCGGCATCTTCGTCGATGGAGCAGTTTGCGAGTGTTATAGTCATAACGCCGTCCTTTACGGAAGCGGAAGAAGATATCATGGGAACGTTCTTGCCCTCACAGCAGTTCTCGTTATCGGTATGGCAGTATACGCACTCAGCATCCTGATGAGCCTTGAACATATCGAAAACGTGGAAGGTAGGTGTCTTGATCATCTTCTCGCCCTCGGTGAGGATAATAGCCTGAAGAACGTTGACTACCTGAGCGATATTAGCCATGATAACGCGCTTGCAGTGGCGGTTGAAGATATTCAGCTGCATAGCTGCAACGATTGCGTCACGCATGGTGTTCTGCTGATAAAGGAATCCGGGGTTTGTGCCGGGCTCAACATTGAACCAGTTGCCCCACTCGTCCATGATAAGACCTATCTTGTTATCGGGGTCATAGCGGTTCATTACCTCGGTATGACGTGTCAGCATAACGTCAACGTAGTTAGCCAGGTTGAGTATGGTATAGTAATCATTGGAATCGAATTCGGTGGAAGAACCCTTGTCTATCCAGTCGGGAACGTTGTATGCGTGGAAAGAGATACCCTTTACCTGGTCGGTGTTGAGGTTCTTCATCAGCACCTGAGTCCAGTTATACCAATCCTCTCCGCCGCCTCCGGGACCGCAGGCTACCTTGAAGAGCTCGTTGCCGCTGTAATTCTTGCAGTAGCTCTGGTACTGTCTGTACTGGTCGAGGTAGTACTCGGGGCGCATATTTCCGCCGCAGCCCCAGTTCTCGTTGCCTATGCCGAAATATTTCAGTTTCCAGGGCTTCTCTCTGCCGTTCTTCTTTCTCAGTTCGGACATGGGAGAAATACCGTCAAAAGTCATATACTCTATCCATTCAGCCATTTCCTGAACGGTGCCGCTGCCTACGTTGCCTGCAATATAGGGTTCGCAGCCTACCAGTTCGCAGAGTTCCATAAATTCGTGGGTGCCGAAGCTGTTATCCTCAACAACGCCGCCCCAGTTGGTATTTACCATCTTTTTACGGGAGGACTTTTCGCCTATGCCGTCTTTCCAGTGGTACTCGTCGGCAAAGCATCCGCCGGGCCAGCGGAGAACAGGCATCTTTATCTGTTTGAAAGCTTCGATAACGTCTTTTCTGATACCGTGTATATTGGGTATTGATGAATCCTCGCCCACATAGATACCGCCGTATATACATCTTCCGAGATGTTCGGAGAAATGTCCGTATATCTCACGGTTGATGTGGCCTGTCTTGTCATTGGCGTTAACAAGCATCTTAAAATTTTTCATTTCGGTATACCTCCCGTAATCAGTATTAAGTAATATGCGCGAACGTCCGCGCCGCGTTTCACAGTAATTACAATATAACATATTGACAAACCAAATACAATGACGTATAATATTTTTGTACTTACTTATCCTATGATTTGTATTATCAGAGAAAGGGGGCGGCGATATTGTTCAGGCTACATAATATGGGATTGGATATGCATCACACGGCAGATTTTTCCATCGAACGTCCCAAGGGCTCGGGGGATTGCTTACTTATCATATTCAAAACAGACGCTCTGCTTACCACCGACGGCAGGGATACCACCGTATCACCCGACACAGCGATAATATACAGCGAAGGTACCCCCCAGTACTATCGGGCGATATGCGGCAGTTATGTGAACCATTTCCTGCATTTCGGCATGGAAGATGGCGATGCTGATGAGCGCCTGATATTCGACAGACTGCTTACGCCGAGACGTGTCAGTGATGCTGAGGATATACTGCGTATGCTCAGCCGCGAACAGCTTTCCAAATCGCCGAACAAGGACGAATATTCATCTATGCTGATAAAGCTTCTGCTTATGAAGATATCCGAGGAATCGGACGGTGTCAGCGATGCACAGCTGAACCCTCATGCGGAGATACTGGACGGTCTGCGGGCGGATATATATGCGAACCCCGGTCAGTTCACCTCGGTGGCGCAGTTGGCTGAGAGGGTCAGGGTGAGCCCGTCACATTTTCAGCAGCTTTACCGCAGCAGGTTCGGGGTGAGCTGTTATGAGGACCTGCTTTCGGCGAGGATACGGACTGCCCAGTACTATCTTTCATCTACTGCTCTGACAGTGCGTGAGATAGCAAATCTATGCGGGTATGAGAACGAGGTATGCTTCATGCACCGCTTCAAGGAGCGGACAGGTACAGCCCCGGGAGCCTACCGCAGGCTGATAAACGGTAAATGATATGGACAAGCTGAGATTTGAAAATGCGCGTAAAAAGCTTCTTGAAAGCCCGCAGAGCAAGGGTATCGGTACACTGGCGGAAAAGACAGTCCACGCGGTGCTGAAAGAGTATTACGGCGGCGGTGAGGAGAACAAGGAGATACCTCTGGGCGGATTTGTGGCAGACGCTGTATCGGAAGACGGAGTCATCGAGATACAGACAAGGGCGCTTTATCGGCTGGAGCGGAAACTGGAAGCACTTCTTCCGCTGTGCAGGGTGACGGTGGTCTACCCGATAGAGGACAGGAAATATCTTCTGGATATCGACCCTGACAGCGGCGAGCTTGTATCAAGGAGACTTTCGCCGAAGCGGGTGAAGATATGGCACGGCATTGCGGAACTTTACGGCATACGGAAATATCTGGGAAATGATAACCTTACGATAAGGTTCCCTGTGCTGACGGTCGAGGAAACACGTATCCGTGCGAAAGGGAAAAAACGCCGTGCGGACAAGATAGATAAGATACCTTTGGAGATGACTGCGGAAGTCGTGATAAGGAGAAAAGAGGATATGGCGAAGCTTCTGCCAGAGAATTTGTCCGATGGATTCACGGCGGCAGAGTTTGCCAAGCTTTGTCGGGTGAATAATGATACTGCGGGGAAATGCATACGTGTGCTTTCTGTTATGGGGATAATCACCGAGTGCGGAAAGCAGGGACGGTGCAAGCTATGGAGAAAGACAGAGGGGTAATTATAGTAAACGACATTGAAATTGCCGCTTTGAGAACTTTGCAAAAGCATATATCGAACTTTTACTCGTTCTCAGAGTGCAATTTCTAATGATATATACTATAGGTATACGCTTCGGTCGGGGAACTGACCGATAACTTATAACTGATAACACAAGGTCAAAGAACGGAGGAATGAAAATGAAAAGACTGATAAGTGCTGCAGCCGCGGTGATGGTCGTTCTGACAATGGCAGGCTGTTCAAGCGGGAACACCGATGATAAGGAGAAGAAGTCTTCTTCTGCGGAAAGTGCTGCTGAGAACAAGTCAGATAACAAGTCGGGGGACGAAGATAACGATGGCGGCAGTGATACTCAGGACTTGCCCGAAGTGACCCCTGCCGCGGGGATAGCTACTATCTCAATAGTAACTGACGATGCAGGCGAAGCGGATTCACTTGATTTTATCACAAAAACGGTATCAGGTCATATATCCGAGCTGATAGCTTCCTGGGACGATGATTACGTAATTCCTCCAGAGCCTGTTTATAAGGAATGCAGCATAACTCTGTACGATGAAAATGCCAAGGCGGTATCCGCGGGACTTCGCGGAAACGTCAAGGTACGCGGCAACTGGACTACCACATATGACAAGAAACCTCTGCGGATAAAATTCGATGAAAAGCAGAGTATGCTTGGTCTGAATGACGGCGCAGAGATGAAAAACTGGCTGCTTCTGGCGGAGTACAAGGACGGTTCCATGCTGAGAGACAAGGCATCTTTACAGATGGCGAGGGCGATACTCGGTAAAGACGGGCTTTATGCGGCTGACACTCAGCTGGTGGATGTTATCGTCAACGGTAAATACTGGGGCGTATATCTTCTTACGGAACAGCAGCAGGTAAATCCTGACAGGGTCAATATAACCGATCCCGAAAAGGACTATGCGGGCACGGATATCGGCTACTTTATGGAGTTCGACGGATATTTCTATAACGAGGACGATCTGCATCAGTTTTACATGGATTACAACAGGAATGCACCTCTGAAGCCCTATGACGGCAACGGCGGCAGCGGCAGGACTATGCAGGTGCTGGGCAGCGGAGACGAGGAAGACCCGAAAAAAGAAGTCGGCATAACGATAAAAAGCGATATCTATTCTGTGGAGCAGCATGATTTCATCGCCAATTACACCAACAATGTATACAACATAATGTACCGCGCGGCTTACGAAGGTGAGGCATGGGTATTTGATGATAACTACAAGACTATCTCCAGATCGGACAAGATAACTCCGCAGGAGGCTGTAGAAAAAGTTGTGAATGTGGATTCCCTGGCTGATATGTACATCATCAGCGAGCTGACTTGTGACGCTGATATCTACTGGTCGAGTTTCTATATGGACGCTGATTTCGGAGAAGGCGGCGACAAAAAGCTGACTTTTGAAGCGCCCTGGGATTTCGATTCCGGTCTCGGAAACAAGGACAGATGCGCAGACGGTACGGGATACTATGCGGCAAATATCGTGCCCGACGTTAACGGCGGTGCAAACGGCGGCGGTGAGTATGATACCATCAACCCATGGCTGGCAGTGCTTATGTATGAGGACTGGTTCAGGGATATCATCAGTGCGAAGTGGACTGCGGCTTATGATGCGGGTGTGTTCACAGAAACTCTGGATGCCATAGAGAGCGACAAGGCAAAGTACAAGGACGCTTTCGAGCGCAATTACTCACGCTGGGACAATCTTGTACATAATGAATCTTTCGCAGGCGAGCTGACAACTAAAGCCCGCAAGTGTAAAACTCAGGAAGAAGCGGCGGACTATCTGCATGAATGGCTTTCTGCGAGAGTAGATTTCATGAATGGTGAGTGGGGTTCATAAGTCACTCGTTTCGTACAAAACTTATACCAAAATATACGATCGTATAATTTGGTATCACTTGGTATCGGTTCGTAAACTTTGGTAAGCCCCCGAATCCTTTCGCACAAAGCGTTACAAGAAATGCCCCGCGGTGGCTTTACATTTGCGCTGAAATATGATACAATGGTAATATCGAACAAGTGGAACAATCTTCTTTACGAGGTAATTTAAAATGAGAAAAAGCGGAATACTTATGCATATATCCTCACTGCCGAATGACTACGGCATCGGCAAGATGGGCAAAGAGGCTTATGAGTTCGTGGATTTTCTTGCACGCTCAAAGCAGAGCTGCTGGCAGATACTGCCTGTTTCTCCCACAAGCTACGGTGATTCGCCCTATCAGAGCTTTTCGATACACGCGGGCAACCCTTATTTCATCGACCTTGAGACCCTTGAGAAGGACGGATATCTCAAGCCTGAGGAATACAAGGACATCAAGTGGAGCGAAGACAAGGGCTCTGTGGATTACGGCACTATTTACGAGAATATCTTCAATGTGCTGAAAGCCGCGCACAAGCGTTTCCGCAAAGACCCTGCTAAGGGATATGTGAAGTTCGTGCTGGAAAACAAAAACTGGATATACGATTACGGTCTGTTCATGGCGCTGAAATTCGCCCACGGCGGAAAGGCTTGGTACGAATGGGAAGAACCGCTGAAAATGCACAAGGGCAAGGCTGTAAAGCAGGCGGCTAAGGACTATGCCGATGATATCGACTTCTGGTGCTTTGTGCAGTACGAGTACTTCAAGCAGTGGAAGAAACTGAAAAAATACGCCAACGACAAAGGTATAAAGATAATCGGCGATATACCGATATACTGCGCTTACGACAGCGTTGAGGTATGGGCGACCCCTGAGTATTTCTACCTTGACAAGGAAAAGAAACCCATCGAAGTTGCGGGCTGTCCCCCCGATTGCTTTTCGGAGGATGGTCAGCTGTGGGGCAACCCCCTGTACCGCTGGGACTACATGGCTAAAGAAAAGTATGTCTGGTGGATCGAGCGTATACGCACGGCTTTCGAGATATACGACACGGTAAGGATAGACCATTTCCGCGGATTTGAAAGCTACTACTGCATACCCTACGGCGCACCGAATGCGAGAAAGGGTCACTGGAGCAAAGGACCTGATATGAAGCTTTTCAAGGCGGTCAACCGCAAGCTGGGTGAGCTGGATATAATCGCAGAGGATCTTGGATTCCTCACAAAAAAGGTAGTAAAAATGCTGGAAGCAGCAGGATATCCCGGAATGAAGATACTGGAATTCGCATTTGACGGCGACAGTTCAAACGGATATCTCCCTCACAACTACAGCACATCAAACAGCATATGCTACACAGGCACTCATGACAATGAGACTGCCCTTGGCTGGATAAAGAGCTGTGATAAAAAGACAGCGGATTTCTGCAAGAAGTATCTGAATGTCAAGAAAGACACAGACATACCATGGGCGCTGATAAGGCTGTGCTGGTCAAGCGTATGCGATACGGCGATAGCACAGATGCAGGATATTCTGGAGCTGGATTCCTCGGCAAGAATGAACACGCCTTCAACTGTTGGTACTAACTGGAAATGGCGTCTTGAAAGCGGAGAACTTCTCACCGACAAGCTGAGCGACAAGCTGGCAGAGCTGACGGAGCTTTACGGCAGAGCACTGCATGCGGAGAAGAAAAAAGACAAGGCGGGAGAATGATCCAAGCCTTGTAAATAATAATACGAACGTGGAAAGAGCGTATGCAACCTTATGCATACGCTCTGTTTTCGTGGTTTTTAGCTTATTTCTTCATAGAGTCTTATATACTCCTTGGCGGAGCGCTCCCAGCTGAAATCCTGCTTGAATGCGGTGGATACCAGTCGCTCCCAGCGCATTTTATCATCGTAGTATGCTCTTGCACGTACTGTTGCATCTAGCATATCCTGAGCATTGTAGGTCTTGAAGGTGAAGCCGTTGCCGTTTTCGCCCCCTGCGTCCCTGATGGTATCGCGGAGACCGCCTGTTTCACGGACTATTGGTATGGTGCCGTATCTCAGGGCTATCATCTGGGCAAGACCGCAGGGCTCGCTCTGGGAGGGCATCAGGAACATATCTGCGCCTGCATATACTTTTCTTGAAAGCTCGGGTACAAATCCAAGACGCAGACCTACTCTGTCGGGATAGCGGTAGTGCATCTCGGTGAAGAAGTCTTCGTATATCTTTTCGCCCGAACCAAGTATTGCGAACTTATAGCCGAGACGTATCATATCCTCAAAGACGTACTTTATGAGGTCAAGACCCTTATGGGAAACGAATCTTGTTACGATGCCGATGATAGGCTCTTTGCCCGATGCTATGCCGAGCTCGTCGCACAGGGCTTTTTTGCAGACCAGTTTGCCGAGTCTGTCATTAAGGCTGTAATTGCGGGCGAGATTCTTGTCGGTGGCGGGGTCATAGATGGTCTGGGATATGCCGTTTAAGATACCGCTGAGTTTATACTGGTGGTGTACAAGTTCTCTGTCGAGGGAGTGGGAATACCAGGGGTCGAGTATCTCCCATGCATAGCTGGGGGAAACTGTTGTCACGCGGTCGCTGACTTCGATGGCGGCTTTCATGAAGTTCACATCGCCGTCATAGCTGAGCATATCGGTATGATAGAGAGGTATGCCCATGAGGTCATTTATGAGTTCAAGACCGTACTGACCCTGATACTGGATATTGTGTATGGTGAATACAGTCTTGATATCCTCATAGCCCTGCTGGTAGCGGTAGAATATATCGTAATAAACGGGTACCAGTGCGGTCTGCCAGTCGTTGGCGTTGATGACTTCGGGTTTGAAGTCGATGAATTTCAGAAGTTCGAGAACGGCGCGGGAGAAGAATATATATCTTTCTGCATCATCGTAGAAGCCGTAGAGACCGTTTCTGGCGAAGTAGTATTCATTATCCAGCAGATAATAGGTCACGCCGTTTTCAACGCCTGTGAAAACTCCGCAGTACTGGTTGCGCCATGCAACGGGTACGGTAAAATTAGTTACGTAATTCAGTCTGTCTTTGAGTTCCTGACGGATGCTTCCGTAAAGGGGCAGCACCACGCGGCAGTCATTTCCGAGAGCGTTCAGGGCTGCGGGCAGGGAGCCTGCTACATCTGCGAGACCGCCCGATGCGGAATAGGGAAGTCCCTCGCTGGCTGTATAGAGTATCTTCATAGTATCACCCTCCTTTTGTGTAAGTGATAGGTAAGTCATAGTTTTGAGGTCTGCTTGGGGAGATTTGTTTTGTGCTGATATGTGTTTAAAACTTATTTGAGAAAGTATCAAACATTTCCGAAAACTCAGCTTTCTTTTCCTGCGGCATATCATTATACGAATCGATGATAAGCTTTTTCAAAGCAGGTGGAAATGAGTTTGTATGATAGTTATACATACTTAAAAGTATGGCTTCTGTCAGGCTGTATCCCATTGGTGTTTTCCTTTGGGTCATCATTGTGACTGTATGGGTATCATCGAAATCATAACAAGTTGACCATACACAAGCCTGAAGAAAATGGTCGCCTTTATTATTTATAAGTATATCCATGCCCATATCAAAAGCTTTTGCAGATGAACGCTTCATGAGTTCATCAAGTGCATAAGGCACGCCTTCAATATATGCCATATCTTCTATGAATTCAACTAGCTCATCATCGGATGACCGTTTCATAAGTTCTTCAAATGCTTCGCCTATCTTATCGAGAGCTTCTGTTTTCTCGATGATACCATATAGCTGAGCATTTGTATGATTCTTTAGTTCCATATCTTCACACATTTAAAATATTTTATGCTGCGAAATAACGCAGACACTCCCGCAAACCTGTTTTTATTAGCGAAAACGCACGGCACCGACCGACGGCGCCGTGCGGCACTTTCTTTTTTATTATGATTATCTTTCTGATGCACCGTTATATAATGGCGGGTCAGCTGAGATTTAGACTTTCGCGCCCTTGGATACGTACATCTGGTATTCGGCGGAGCTGGTGAGAACGTGCTTGGGGGCTACGGTAACGTCCTTATCGGTGATGACATAGTTCATCTGTGCGCCGTCGCCTACTACTGTGCCCTGTCCCAGTATGCAGTTCTTGATCTTTGCGCCCTTGCCGATCTTTACACCTCTGAACAGCACGCAGTTTTCAACTTCGCCCTCGATTATACAGCCGTCGGCAACGAGAGAATTCTTCACGATGCAGTTGAGGTCGTACTTTGCGGGAGCGTTATCGCTGACCTTGGTATAGATAGATCTCTTGGGAACGAAGAGCTTTCTTGCGTTCTCGGGATCGAGGATATCCATATTTGCCTTGAAGTATGTATCGGTGGAATTGAGCTTGCTGAAATAGTACTTATACTCATAAGCCATGATTTTCAGCTCACTGCATCTTTCCTGAAGTATATCTTTCTCGAAAGAAACTTTGCCCCTTGCTATGGCGTCCTTTATCATATCTACCATGAACTCCATGCTCATGACGAACATATTCAGGCTGCAGGTGCAGGTGCCGCTGAGTTCGGGCTGGATCAGCACGCTGGTTACCTGTCCTTCTTCATTTGTGTTCAGGACGGTAGCGGTCTTCAGGTCTTCGGTGGTATAAGGTCCTGTATGTGAAACTACGGTTATATCGGCACCTGTCTCGATGTGCTTTGCCACTATGGGCTTATAGTCGATATTGGTTATAACGTCGCAGTCAGTCAGTACCACATACTTTGCGGTGGAATGTGTGATGAAATTCATCGCGCCGTAGATAGCTTCTATCCTGCCTCTGTAAAGTGTGCTTTCAACATTGCCGAAAGGAGGAAGTATATAAAGTCCGCCTTTCTTTCTTGCCAGATCCCATTCTCTTGCGCTTCCCAGATGGTCAAGCAGTGACTGGTAATTGCTTTTTGTGATAACGCCTACCTCGCAAATGCCGCTGTTTACCATATTCGAGAGTGGAAAATCTATCAGGCGGTATCTTCCGCCGAACATTACAGAACCCATAGTCCTGTTCTTTGTCAAATCGCCGAGAGTCGTGTCGTGCATATTTGCGAATACAAGACCCAGTACATTACCCATATTAACTTCCATTTTACTCGGTCTCCCTTCTTACATATTTTCGTAGATTATCGCCTTTGGCACAACGTTGCTTCCGTCGGATATGGTCAGGTTATGACCTACAACGGCTACGCCCCAGCTGTCTTTATCCTCGATAGTCTCGGGTCTTGCGCCTATCTGGCAGTTTTCACCGATGACGGAGTTTTCACCTACGATGGCATACTCGACCTTAGCGCCTTTCTTTACAACAGCGCCGGGCATGAGTATTGAGTCATATATTACGGCGCCCTCTTCAACGATAACGCCGTCGGAGATCATAGAGAATTCGACTGAACCGTCAATGACACAGCCCTCTGTTACCATGCAGTTCTGTATCTGGGCATTTTTGCCGATACTCTGGGGAGGGAAAATGGGGTTTCTGGAATAGATCTTCCAGTTGGGGTCATAGAGGTCTATGGGGATATTTGGATTGATAAGATCCATATTTGCTTCCCAGAGGGACTCGATGGTTCCGACGTCCTTCCAGTAGCCGTCAAAGCGGTAAGCTACCAGCTTTTCGCCTGCTTCTCTCATATCGGGAATGATATTCTTGCCGAAGTCCTTGGAAGCGGTCTCGTCCTCTTCGTTGGCGATGAGGTAAGCTCTGAGCTTCTCCCATGTGAAGACGTATATACCCATGGAAGCCAGTGTGGATCTGGGTACCTTAGGCTTTTCTTCAAAGTCGATGATATTATCGTCATCGTCTGTTATCATGATGCCGAATCTGGAAGCCTCATGCTTGGGAACATCAAGCACGGCTATGGTAGCTGCTGCGCCCTTGGATTTGTGGAATTCCAGCATCTTGTTGTAGTCCATCTTGTAGATATGGTCACCTGAGAGTACTACTACGTACTCAGGATCGTATCTGTCGATGAAGCCGATATTCTGGTAGATAGCGTTTGCTGTACCCGAATACCAGTCAGCGCCCGTAGCCTTCTGATAAGGAGGCAGTACGTGGACACCGCCGTGAACGCGGTCAAGATCCCAGGGCTGACCGTTGCCTATGTACTCGTTAAGTACGAGAGGCTGGTACTGTGTGAGGACACCAACTGTGTCTATACCTGAATTTATGCAGTTAGACAGAGGAAAGTCGATGATACGGTATTTTGCGCCGAAAGGCACTGCGGGCTTTGCAACGTCCTGGGTCAGGGCGTAGAGTCTGCTGCCCTGGCCGCCCGCCAGAAGCATAGCCACACATTCTTTTTTGTTGAACATAAATTTTCACCCACCATATAATTTTTTCTATTGGTCTCTGTCCCGCTGTTATGATGGCGGGACAGTTTTATGCTTATTTATTCTTTTTCTGTTTCTTTGTCCGATTTTTTCTTATCGGAGCTGTGCTCTGCCTTTTTGGCAGATGTTTTTTTCTTTTCGCCGTCCTTTTTTACTTCAAAGTACAGGCAGGCGAAGGGCGGTATATCTATACATACCGACTGTTCAAAACCGTGCATGGGAACGTCCTCGGACTTTACCGTGCCGTTGGTCATGGGTGCGCCGTCGGGGGAGGCAGAGTTGAATACCTCGGTATACTTGCCCTTGTAAGGCACGCCGAAGCAGTAGCTCTTTCTCTCAACGGGGACGAAGTTGCAGAGCACGATGACTTCGTTTGCGTCCGCGTCGAAGCGGCGGAAGATTATGATGCTCTGGCGGAAATCGTCATTAGCTATCCAGCTGAATCCCGACCAGTCGAAGTCCTTCTGCCAGAACTGGGGATGGTCAAGGTAGAAGCGGTTCAGGCGCTTTGAGAAAGCATGGTAGTTGCGGTGGTTCTCGTATTCGTCAACTAAGAACCATTCAAGACCGTTCTCGTAGTCCCACTCGCGGAACTGAGCGAACTCGGTGCCCATGAACATCAGCTTCTTGCCGGGGTGAGCCATCATATATGCGTTGAACAGCTTGCACTGCTCGAACTTTTTATCAACATCGCCGCCGTACATCTTATTTACCAGCGACGCTTTGCCGTGTACTACTTCGTCATGGGATATGGGCAACACGAAATTCTCCGAGAAAGCATAGAAGAAGGAGAATGTCAGCATATCGTGATGGAATGCTCTGTCTATTGGGTCATAGCTCATATATTTGAGCATATCGTTCATCCAGCCCATGTTCCATTTGAAGTTGAAGCCCAGACCGCCGTCGGTGACGGGCTTGGTTACCATCGGCCATGCGGTGGATTCTTCGGCTATCATCAGTGCTGTGGGGCATCTGGAGAATACTGCTGTATTGAGGTCGCGCAGGAACTGCACTGCTTCAAGGTTCTCATGTCCGCCGTAGACATTGGGAGTCCATTCGCCGTCACGTCTGTCATAATCGAGGTAGAGCATGGAAGCTACCGCGTCAACGCGGAGACCGTCGATATGGTACTGTTCTATCCAGTAAAGGGCGTTGGAGATAAGGAAACTCTTTACTTCGCCCCTGCCGTAATCGAACACTCTTGTACCCCATGCGAGATGGTCGCGCTTTTTGGGGTCGGCATACTCATAGCTTGCGCCGCCGTCAAATTCAAACAGACCAGCTTCGTCGCGGGGAAAATGTGCGGGTACCCAGTCGAGTATGACGGATATGCCTGCCTGATGGAAAAGGTCGATCATCGCCATGAATTCATGGGGAGTGCCGAAACGGGAGGTAGGAGCGTAGTAGCCTATGCCCTGATATCCCCAGGAACCGTCAAATGGGAATTCAGCCAGGGGCATGAATTCGATATGAGTATATCCCATATCCTTGAGGTAGGGGATTATGGTTTTTGCGAATTTGGTGTAGGAATAGTACACGCCGTCATCACAGGATTTCCATGAGTTCAGGTGAACTTCGTAGATATTCATTGGGCAGTTGTAAACGTCCTTGGTCTGGCGTTCTTTCTGCCACTTTTCATCTTTCCACTTGTAGCCGTCGATATCGAATATCTTTGAGCCTGTCTGGGGCTTCAGCTCCATATGTGTGCCATAGGGGTCAGCTTTGCAGCGGCGTTTGCCGTCACAGCCTACAATACTGAATTTATATGTATCAAAGGTCTTTAAGCCGGGAACGAAAGCTTCCCAGACTTCGGACTTTTCAAGCTGCTGCATGGGTGTTGCGTTGTCGTTCCACTCATTGAAATCTCCGACCAGAGAAACAGCGCGTGCCTTGGCAGCCCATACTCTGAAATAATAACCGTCATTTCCGTCTTTTGTGCCTTTATGGCAGCCGAGAAAGCGGTAGGTCTCGTAGTTGGTGCCGTTATGGAAAAGGTATAGAGGTATCTCATATTCCTGAGGTATTTTATCCATGAAAACTCTTTCCTCCTTTTTAACAAGGCATAGCTATGCCTTTTTTATATATCTATTTTAACTCTTATTTAACAGTTTTGCAAGGGGTTTTGTAGATTTTTTCAAGTTCCTACATATTTTAAGTAGACGGTTTGTGCATATAGTATATGACGTTAATAAAAAATGTCGGATTTATACACTAAAAGGTACAAATGTATACATAATTAATCTTTACGCATACCTATCCTCACTGCGATTATTGTCAGGTCATCGGCTTTCGCACCCTGTCTTCTGTCGAGGACGATACTGCCCAGACGGTTGACAAGTTCGGTGATATCACAGTCGTTCGCTTCTGCGGCTGTCTGTGCTATCAGCTGTGCGGAGTCTTCGTCCGCACCGTCGGAATTCATTATGATGATATCGCCGTCGAAAAGCTTTATCTCGCTTTTATTCGGGGGACAATCAGACAATATGCCTGCGGGGAATGAGGTATCTCCCAGTGGCACAACTGCGCCGTCACGGCAGAGCCTGCTGTTCACTGCCCCCGCTTTAAGCAGGGAAGCCCGCCCTCCGCAGAGGTCGAGATGCAGGATATCCATGGTGGCGAAGCTTTCCTCCCAGCCCTTTACACGGAGCATCGAGGATACGAGCCTGTGTACTGTGGTCAGGGAAAGTCCCGATGTGAGAAGCTTGCGGCTCAGGCTGACGGTGAATGAAGAATCCAGTCTTGCGCGTTTGCCTGTGCCCATGCCGTCGGACAGGAGTATATATTTCTCACTGCCGCCCACATCGAATATATCGCAGGTATCTCCCGAATACTCGCCGCTGGCAGATGCCGAGAAAACTGCGGCTTCTGCTGTAAATAGGGGGAGTTCGGAGAAAGATATCCTTGTGATGCCGTTTTCGCCCGTGATATCGGGGAGAGCCATATCGCAGTCGAGTATAGAGGATACCGCGGCTGTGAGCCTTGCAACATCTCCTGAAAAACCGCCTTTGATAAAGGCATCGGCTTTTCGGCAGAGGTCTTCGTCGATATAGACACACACCTTTGCGCCCTTATATCCCATGACTGCCAGCTGTTCCCGCACGCTTTCGGAGAGCCCTGTATCTATGGACTGCACCCGTGACGAGCGGTAGGACAGGTCGGAGAGGATATCCTCCATTGAAAGGAGCTGGTCCGTAAGCATGGTACGGAGCTCTCTGATGCGGATATTCTCGGCTTTGTCCCGCAGGATATGCCTTTCTAGGTCGTTGAAAGCTTCGGCAAGAAGCCGGGGTCTGTCACAGCAGCAGACTTTCTGCCTTACCTGTTCATCGGTGACGGTATCACCGCAGTCGAGAATGTTTTGCAGAGAATCGAAGGCACTTTCGGTGCTTTCGTTTTTCTCGAAGCAAAGCCGGTAAGATGGGCAGTCGGTACACACGCAGCGCTTCACCTCGGAGGAGGCTGTGCGGGATGCGGTGTTTCTGTCCATAGTTACTGTGACCATGTCAAGGCGGCGCCTTATCTCACCGAGAGTTCTGCCTGCCATTGAAAGCCTGGCGGCGGTGGTATGACCGATGAGCTCGGGAGTGCTCCGGAAGCCCGATATGCGTTTGCCGAAACGCTTTATCTTATCTGCAGGAATGATAAGGAACAGGAGCGAGCCTGTTACGATATCTGCGAACATATGGTATGTATCGCCGTTTACCCCTACTGCCACAAGGCTTATCAGGGAAGTCATGAGAAAGCTCATGACGGCTGCAAGTCTGCCGAAGCGGACGAAAACGCCGCATATCAGGCCTGCTGTCGCCAGAAGCAGAGTGTTCCGCGCAAGGCTTGGGTCGCTGACCAGCACACCGCAGGCGGTAAGTGCGCCTATTACTGCGCCGCCGAAACTGCGATATCTTCTTGATGCTTGCAGGAGTATGAATGCGCCCAGTGTTCTGCCGGGGTTCAGGGTGAATATATTTACCGAGGCGAATATGCTCACCACCATTATGAAGAACATTCCCGCGAACATACCGTTCATGCCTGTGAGGTCGAATACTCCGCTGTGTTTGGCGTTATCCCGCACCGACATGGTGATGAATACGGTACAGCCTGCCAGCAGGGAATTTATCATGCGCATGGACGCAAGGTAGAGATCGCTCGGCATGGCGGCGGTAACTACGCAGGAGAACAGCATGAGCACTCCCGACACCACAAGTGAGCGGTAGACAGGTTCTTCCCGCCTGTCTTCAAAGGGGTCGATAAAGTGTATGGCTGTTATCACAAGCACGGAGCATATCTGCACTATGCCTGCTTCGAGACCGCGGTTCAACAGGAAAGCCAGCAGCGTCCCGAGGAAAACGGAAGGTGAGTAGTCACCTGCCAGAGATGCTGCTGCGCCGCACATGAAAGAGGGGAAGCCCAGCGTGACAGAAAGACCTGTCAGCAGACCGCCCGCAAAGGCAACTATGCGGCTTGTCCATTTACGTGCTTTCGTCGTTCTTTTTGATAACTGCTTTTTATCAGCAGGAACAACGGCGGTGGTTTTTAGATTAATAAGCATATTTCTCACGTCCCAAAAATAGAATATCTGAAAATATTCTATCATCGGTTACGCGGGAAAAATGTCGCATTTACGTGAGTTTTTTCAGTTCCTCGCTGAAACGCACAAGCTCTTCCATGGATAGCTGTTCGGGACGTACATTTGCTCCGAGACCGCTGTTTTCCACGGCGGCTGTGACTGTCTGCTTATCGGTGCCGAGACCTGCGGAAACGGAGTTCACCAGGGTCTTTCGGCGTTGAGAGAATGCCGCTCTCACCATTTTGAAGAAAAAGGCTTCATCGGTAACTCCCTCGGGGGTGGTATCGTTGATATCGAATCTTACAACGCAGCTGTTAACGTTGGGGGCGGGCATGAAGCTGCCGCGGGAGACGTTGAAGAGTATCTTTGGCTTTGAGAAGTAATTCACGGCTACGGTAACTGCGCCCATATCCCTTGTGCCTACGGGTGCACAGAGGCGGGTGCCTGCTTCTTTCTGCACCATTACGGTTACGGAACGTATCCGCAGACGCTGTTCGAGAAGCATCATGAGTATGGGTGAGGTTATATAGTATGGAAGATTCGCACATACAGCGACTTCCAGCCCGTCGAATTCTTCTTCGATGAGTTTGTGCAGATCGACTTTCATGACATCTGCATTGATTACCTTGACGTTGTCATGTTCCGCAAGGGTCTCTTCAAGCACGGGGATAAGGCGCTCATCTATCTCGATGGCGACCACCTTATCGGCACGCTTTGCAAGTTCGTTGGTAAGCACGCCTACGCCTGTGCCTATCTCTATCACACCGAAGCCCGGCTTGGCGTTGCCCATCTCGGCTATGCGGGGGCAAACCGAAGGGTTTACCAGAAAGTTCTGCCCCAGGGCTTTTGAAAATGTAAAGCCGTGGCGCTGCATGACGTCTTTTATAACGCCTATATTCGATAGATTATCCATTATTTTCTCCCCGTTTATCTTACAGTCCGCCTGCCCTTATCGGGTGACGGCTGATAATGTATTTCTTGCGTTTTATTTTCAGAATTCGACAGTAAACAAAGTAATTTGTTATTTAAGTTAATTTTCAGCTATAAAACGATAATATAATTTTAACATATAAGCGTCATTAAGTCAATAGGTATTAGCATTATTTATCGAATATGGGGCATACTTATGAACAGATGAATTAGGTCGGTTTTAAAGGGGATATTAAACCGACCGAAGGAGGATGGGTATGTATAATTTCGGGTTTTATGCAAACGAAGAGATGTCGGCGAGAATATGTGAAAGTGCGGAACAGCGCGGATTTTCGGGGGCTGACGGCGATGGAATACGTGCGGCACAGAGGTTCTGCAAGGGGCGAACAGGTGCTGATGCGGCGAGGGAGATGTCCGCGGGAAGCCTTGCAAACAGGGCTGCTGAGGTCTTTTATTAAAAGTGTGTTTTGTTATTTTACACAAGAAATCTTTTTATAACCTTAACAAATTCTATATGGAAAACTGTTGAAATTATCCCGAGAATATTGTACAATATTTATATGATATCGGGGGGACGACCCTCCCTAAAAGCCGCATGGCGCAGGACAGGAGTATCGTATGATGTATTCGGGGATATGTAAAGATTCAAAAGCTTTATATTCCATGGGCGGAGCGACCGATGGCTGCCGCTTTATATCATCACACTCTAAGTACACCTATGCGCACTGTAAAAGTAACAAGTATGACCAAATTTGAAACTGCAACGCAATAGCTGCAGTTTTTTTTGTTGAAGAAGGAGTTTGATGCTGATATGAAGAAAGTAGCAGTTATCATGGGTTCTGACAGCGATTTTCCTGTGGTATCAAAGGCTTGTGCCGAGCTGAAGGCTTACGGTGTGCCTTATGAATGTCATGTGATGAGCGCCCACAGGACACCTGCCCTTGCTGCTGATTTTGCGGACAAGGCTAAGGGTAACGGCTTCGGCGTTATAATATGTGCTGCGGGAATGGCTGCACATCTGGCGGGAGTTATCGCAGGACACACTACGCTGCCTGTTATCGGTATCCCCTGCAAGTCCAGCAATCTTGACGGTCTGGATGCTCTGCTGGCTACGGTACAGATGCCCAGCGGCATACCTGTTGCCACTGTCGCTATCGACGGTGCGAAGAATGCGGCTCTGCTGGCTATACAGATGCTGGCTCTCTCAGATGACGGCCTGGCTGCAAAGCTGGAAGCTGCAAAGGCTGAGATGATCGAGGGCGTAAAGGCTAAGGATGCTGCTTTGCAGGAAAAGCTGGCTTCACTGTGAGCAGATACAAGTTCCTGCTGTTCGATCTGGACGGAACGCTGATGGATACTGCACCGGGCATATTCAGCTCGGTGAGATACACCATGGAAAAGATGGGGCTTGAAGAACCTTCGAATATGAGACGGTTCTTAGGTCCTCCGCTGTTTCGGTCCATGAAGGAATTCTGCGGGCTGGACGATGAGCGGGCATGGGAAGCGGTGAGAATATATCGCGAGAAGTATCCTGTGGACGGGCTTTTCGATTCGGAAAAGTTTGACGGCGTTGAGGATATACTTAAAGACCTTGGGGACGCGGGATACGTCCTGGGAGTTGCAACCAGCAAGCCTGAGCCCTTTGCGAAGAGTCTTCTGGAGCATTTCGATATGGCGAAGTATTTCACATTTATCGGAGGTTCGGGAGTAGACGGCGCAAGGGACACCAAGCGCGAGGTCATCGAGTACACGCTGGAGAATCTTGGCGTTACGGACAGGGACAGCGTGCTTATGATAGGCGACAGGCTCCATGATATCCTTGGAGCCAAGGAATGCGGGCTTGACAGTATGTATGTGCTGTGGGGCTACGGCAGCAGGGAAGAAGCGGAAGAATGCGGGGCTCCAACGATAGTGGACACACCTGCGGACTGCCGCGATCATATACTTTCACAAAAATGATGAATAACGGATATTGCGGAAAAAAGGCGGATATCCGATAAAAATTAAGGTATCGGGAGATTTGATTTATGGGCGGATTTTTTGGCGCAGTGTCAGCTAACGACTGCATACAGGACGTTTTCTTCGGCACTGACTATCATTCACATCTGGGCACAAGAAGAGGCGGCATGACCGCTTATGCGCCTGAGATAGGTTTTCAGAGAAACATTCACAGCATTGAGAACTCACCTTTCAGAACAAAGTTCGAGAAAGACGTTGAATCCATGCGCGGCAAGGTCTGCATAGGCTGCATAAGCGATACTGACCCTCAGCCTATAATGGTAAGATCAACCATGGGTCATTATGCAATATGCTCCATAGGTGTTATACATAACGCAGAGGAGCTTTCAAATGAGTTGCTGATAAACGGCTGTGCAAACTTCGAGACCATGAGCAGCGGTGCTATCAATTCGGCAGGACTTATCGGTGCGCTGATAGCTCAGAAAGACAGCTTTGTTGACGGTATACGCTACGCTCAGGAGAAGATACAGGGCACTATGTCTCTGGTCATCATGACCGAGGATTCCATAATATGCGCAAGGGACAAGGCAGGCAAGCTGCCTATCATCATCGGTGAGAGGTCTGACGGCTACTGCTTCTCCTTTGAGGATTTCGCTTATCAGAAGCTGGGCTACAAGACCTGCCACGAGCTGAAAGCTGGCGAGATACTGAAGCTTACAAAGGACGGCTACGAGATACTCTCCGAGGGTACAGACGAAATGAGCATATGTACTTTCCTGTGGACATACTACGGTTATCCCAATGCCAACTACGAGGGCGTAAACGTTGAGGGCATGAGGATTCGCAACGGTATGATAATGGCGGAGAACGATATCAAGAACGGCAGACTGCCCGATGTTGACTACGTTTGCGGCGTGCCTGATTCGGGTACTCCCCACGCTATCGGCTATGCCAACAGGAGCGGTATCCCCTTTGCGAGACCCTTTATCAAGTACACTCCCACATGGCCAAGAAGCTTTATGCCTACAAATCAGTCCATGAGAAACAAGGTAGCTAAGATGAAGCTGATAC
Organism: Hominimerdicola alba; assembly: GCF_900109655.1. Taxonomy (GTDB): domain Bacteria; phylum Bacillota; class Clostridia; order Oscillospirales; family Ruminococcaceae; genus Hominimerdicola; species Hominimerdicola alba_B. The sequence goes on along the minus strand of NZ_FOAT01000003.1, from coordinate 116,844 downwards.
CTGTTCACGAGTTCATCGAGGGCAAGAAGCTGCTGTTCGTTGATGACAGTATCGTAAGAGGCACACAGATGAGGGAGACAGTTGAATTCCTTTATGAGAACGGCGCTAAGGAAGTACATATGAGATCAGCCTGTCCCCCTATAATGTACGGCTGCAAGTACCTGAACTTCTCAAGAAGCACCTCTGAGCTGGAGCTCATCGCAAGGCAGATAATCGACGAAAACGAGGGTATCGAGGGTGTTAAGTACATCAGCGAATACAGCGATACCAACACTGAGAGAGGCAAGTATCTCAGAGATGAGATATGCCGCAGACTGAAGCTCACTTCGCTGGAATTCCAGTCTGTAGAGGGCACAGTAAGGGCTGTGGGCAGACCCGAGTGCGGTCTTTGCACATATTGCTGGAACGGCAAGGAATAACATTGGAAACAAGTTAAGTATATGACGTATATGACCGAAAGGAAGTATTTATGAACAAGAACAGTTATTCAAACAGCTACAAGGATGCAGGCGTTGACGTTACTGCAGGCTACAAGGCAGTAGAACTTATGAAGCAGTACGTAGGCAGAACGGTTACCAAGGGCGTTCTCGATGGTATCGGCGGCTTCGGCGGACTTTTCGAGCTGGATATCACAGGCATAAAGAAGCCTGTTCTGGTATCCGGCACTGACGGCGTAGGCACCAAGATCAAGATAGCTTTCCTGCTGGACAAGCATGACACCGTGGGCATCGACTGCGTTGCTATGTGCGTTAATGATATCATCTGCTGCGGCGCTAAGCCCCAGTTCTTCCTGGATTATATCGCCTGCGGAAGAAATATCCCCGAGAAGATAGCAAGCATAGTATCCGGTGTTGCTGAGGGCTGCGTTCAGGCAGGCTGCGCACTGGTTGGCGGTGAGACTGCGGAGCACCCCGGTCTTATGCCTGAGGAAGAGTACGATCTGGCAGGATTCTCTGTTGGCGTTGTTGACAAGGACAAGATACTTGATCCCACCACACAGAAGCCCGGCGATGTTATGATCGCTATAAAGTCCAGCGGTGTACACTCCAACGGTTTCTCACTGGTAAGAAAGGTATTCGATGTTAACGAGGAAAATCTGGCTAAGCACTATGACGAGCTGGGTACTACTCTGGGTGAAGCTCTGCTGACACCTACACGCATCTATGTTAAGGCTATCATGAGCCTGCTGGATGCTGTAAAGGTAAAGAGCATCTCTCACATCACAGGTGGCGGATTCTACGAGAATATCCCGAGAGCACTGCCTAAGGGCATTTCTGCTCAGATCAAGAGAAGCGATGTTCAGGTACTGCCTATATTCGACCTTATCGCAAAAACAGGCAATATCCCCGAGAGAGATATGTTCAACACCTTCAACATGGGCGTTGGTATGACTGTTGTTGTTGACAAGGCTGACGCTGATGCGGCTATCGCTGCAATAAAGGCTGCTGGCGAGGATGCTTATGTTCTCGGCGAGCTGGTCGAGAGCGACATGGGCGTTATCATCTGCTGATATAGCAAACGACATTGAGATCGCTTGTCGGACTCTTACTATAATAGTCTTTCGGCCACTCGGTACAGTTGTGCCGGGTGGCTTTTTTAAACAGGACGAAAACTCGGAGGTGTAATGACATGATAGAACTGAAAAGACAGGACAGCGAGGATTGGCCCTTTGTATTCGATACCGAACTTTGGGGCGAAAAACTTCATGTAGAAGTGAACATGGAGGACATCGATGTGACTGATGACACCGCATCGGAGATACTTCCCGAGGTGGAAAGGGCTGTGGCATTTGTCAACAGCCACAAGGCAGAGATAATCGCTGCACTGATAGATGACGGTGCGCTGGATCTTGCTGATGACTGGGCGGCTTCGGCGGAAGAAGACCCCGATGAGGAAAACTGCTACATAATGGAAGATGGTCAGAAAGTCAGGACACCAATAAGCGAGGAAGTATTCAGAGATATGCTGCATATCAACGAGGCTGGGCTGGAGTTCTATGATGATATCGAAGAGATAAGCAATATACAGCTTTATCTGACCTGTGACCCCGATATTTTTGCAGGCCATGCCTTTGATGTTCGCATAGACAGCGAGGGCAACATAGAGGTATGCGGTCTTTGCGGCTAGTAGTAAAAACACTATGAAAACGGTCATTTTCGGGAAGAAAAACATCGAAACAGTTATGCTTCTCCACGGCGGCGGGCTCTCATGGTGGGGGTATCGCCGAGCGGCGGAGATACTTGCGGAGCGTTATCAGGTGGTTTTGCCCATACTGGACGGTCACGCGGGCAGCGACAGGGATTTTACTTCCATCGAAGCCAATGCGGCTGAGATAATTGAGTTTATCGACAATGAACTGGGCGGCAGAGTGAAGCTTCTGGGCGGGCTTTCGCTTGGCGGACAGGTCACTCTGGAAATGCTGGCGCAGAGGGGAGATATCTGCGAAAATGCGGTCATCGAGAGTGCGCTTGTGATACCATCGCAGGTGACAGCGGCGCTTTTGCCCTCATCACTGAAAATGAGTTACGGTCTTATCAAAAAAGAGTGGTTCGCACGTAAACAGTTCGCTTCACTGAGGATACCCGATGAGCTTTTTGAGGATTATTTTCGCGACACCAAGGAGATAAGCCTGGAAAACATGACGGCTTTCCTGACTGCGAATCAGAAGTATGAGCTTAAAAGTTCGGTGAAAGAGACTTCTGCGCGGGTGTATGTTTTCGCGGGCGGCAGGGAGATAGGCTCGGTGAAGCGCTCGGCAGAGTTGATACACAGTTCTGTGAAAGATATTGCTATCGAGATACTTGACGGGCTGTATCATGGAGAATTCTCCATGAGATACGCGGAGAAGTATGCCGATAAGATAATGGATATCTGCGGAGGAAAATGACAGTGGATAAGTTTGATAGTCAGGTAACTGATTTTCTGATAAGGGCGAAAAAAGCCACATATGCGGGCAAGGGCGGCGAATCGGAAAGTTCCCGTCCTGCTTCCCATGATTTGCAGTACAGCGAGGGTGGGCTTACCTACATAGACACTTATCTCGGCGGAGAAAGATTTGCTGGCGAGGAAGCTTTGTGGCATGACGGTGAGCCTTTCTGGGCGATGAATTACGTCGGCAGGGTAACAGGCGAAAATTTCAGCGGAGATTTTCTGAAAGAGGCATTGCTGAGAGTTCGCGCAGATAAGCCATTCAGAGGACCCGAGCGTTTTGCGGACGGCGGGTATGTATACGAATGTGAAGTCAGCGGTGACACAAGCTGGTTTAGCGGACGTGAGATAATTTCCCTGAACGGCGTGCAGATATATGAATGTCTGTTCCACGGCGGAAGCATAAAGTGAGGAGGGCATTATGCCGTTTACAAAAATAAAGAAAAGGCTGGAGAGCGAGTTCCTTGCACCCTCACTGCGGGGGCGGGTGACTTACTTTGCCACATCTTACAGCAAATGTCCCGACCATGAGGGCAGGGCGGCGATTCGTGTTGACGGCGTTGAAGTCTTCAAGAGCGATTATTTTGAGCGCATGATGATACACTCACAGAAATATCATGAGCTTGAAGAAAGCGGCAAGGGGCTCCACGAAAGCTGGATGCAAGCCTTTGACGAAGCTGAAAAGGCTGGCGGATTTGATCATCATGTTTTTTACCGCGCCTTTGATATGTTCGCTTCACAGCCTATTGAGGAGAGTCTGAAAAGCGAGTATCCTCTGGTGAGGATATTTGCGATACTTGACAGGCGAACGGGTAAGCGCAGACTTTCTGCCATGGCAGAGGAAATGGAGTCCGCACCGCCGTATATAAAAGTATTCTACAAGCTGAGATGCGAAGCGGAGGGCTTATCGTGAAAGAATTCGACAACAGGAAGTCGCTGAAGACATTCTGGCACAGGCACGGGCATCAGATCATAGGTCTGTTGGTACTTGCGGTGGTGATAATTATCGGGATCATCGGTTACAGGGAGACTCACCCGAAAGCGCCGACATATAATGAGATGCTCGGCATAGATGATATGCATCTCAGCTACAAGGTCGATACCAAGGGATTTGACGGCGAAATGTTCATATACAGCGTGTATTTCAAAAAGGACGTGACCCAATCTGATACAGATGAGCTGAACAGCCGTATCAGCAAACTTACCGAGGATTACACCGAAGAAAATTACTATGGGTATATCACGCTTCTTGAACCCGACGGCAAAAAAGCCGAGATAATGCTTGATCTTGGCAACGCTGACGATGATCGAATGATAAAGGGCATACTTGAAGCTTTGGACGGCATGAAAGGCATTAAAAAAGTTGTTATAAACGAGGAAGCAGAATACTGATCGTGAAAGGAAGTATCATTATGAAAAATATAGTTGTACTGGTCTCCGGCGGCGGGACTAATTTGCAGGCGCTGATTGACGCACAGGAAAGAGGAGAGATAAAGGGCGGCAGGATAAGCTGTGTAATATCCTCAAAGGAGGGCGCTTACGCTCTTGAAAGGGCGGCTAAGGCGAGTATACCCTCTGTGGTACTGCCGAGGAAAGAGTATGCTGACAAGAAAGCCTACAGTCAGGCTATACTTGAAGAACTCAACAGGCAGAAAGCCGACCTCGTGGTGCTGGCAGGATTCATGATAATACTGGACGAGGTAGTCACAAAGGCTTATCCTTACAGGATAATCAATGTTCACCCTGCGCTGATACCCTCATTCTGCGGTGAGGGATTCTACGGGCTGAAAGTTCATGAAAAGGCTCTGGAATATGGTGTCAAGGTCAGCGGTGCGACTATACATTTCGTTAACGAAGAAGCCGATGCGGGCGCGATAATACTCCAGGGTGCTGTGGATATCGCCAACGATGAGACCCCCGAAAGCCTGCAGAAGAAGATAATGGAAAACGTGGAGTGGAAGCTTCTGCCCAAGGCAGTTTCGCTGTTCTGCGAGGACAGGATAACTATCCGCGACGGCAAGGCTTACGTGGACTAAGTGAACTATCTGAAAAAAATAGTGATAATTCTCCGCTATGACTTGCAATTGTCGGGAATTTCTGCTATAATATATAGTTGAGGTGGTGGGCGTACATCACCTTGGGTTAAAAATGGAAAAACACATACTGATAATTAATATGATATGAACGAAAAAATTAATAATAGGATAGCAGGTATATTACCGAAGAAGAAAAAGTATCTGATACTTATAGGGATATATTTACTGTGCTTAGTGATCACCACGGTGCTCAACCCATGGAGTATACAGGTGACATACAGACAATATTACGGGACTTGCACCCATTACTGGACGGAGTATTACGATCCTGTGGATAGCTTTTACACCGATTTGGTGGATATTAATGCTCCCAGCCAGCTGATAAAGGACGTGCCGCACTTGCGATTTATCGCACGACACCTGTTGACTCTGGGTATGGCAGATTTCTACACGGTCTACGGCTTTTCTAATGAAGTGGATGTCAGTGTTGTGTTTTATTCTTCTGAGATATCGACCGGGTACTGGCGCTTTTGGGGAACACTCTTCTTTCCTGTCATAATGATGCTGAAGGCTTTTATCATGAAACGGTGGTTTGCCAAAGAGAAGGACAGGGTAGAGCTCGGTGAGCCGAAAAAGCATAGATTCAAGCTTTTGTACTACCGTTCGGAGAACTTTGCGGCTGAGATAGTGGCGGACAATATCGCCTTTATTGTCACAGGAATACTGATCAGGGCGGCAAGCGAACTCAGCGAGCTTCGGCTGGGTCCTGAAGATCAGCTTTCAGGATCCGCCGGGACATTTTTCTGGGTAATGCGGGTATTATTTTTCCTGCCATGCTCTATTCCCTACAAGGTCATGGAAATTCTGGTGGAATTTTATCGCAATTTCACTTTCGGGTTGTTATGGTGTGCACCTAACAGCGGGCTTGTACCATGGCTGTTATTCCTGATAGTGATGCCGCTGCTGAGCCTGATCGCCATAGCGCTGCTGGAACTGTTTTTAAGGCTGGTGTGCAGGCTGTATGAGATGATCTTACTGGCATTGAGGAGAATATCCAATAAACGTACAAGGCTCGTTTATAAACATAATCAGTGATAAGCAAATACATTAAGGAGGTCAAAAAATATGAAAACACTTGACATTTATGAGGAACTGAAAGGCAATGCTTACCCCGGAAGAGGTATCGTTATCGGCAAGAGCGCTGACGGCAAGCACGCTGTTACCGCTTACTTCATCATGGGCAGAAGCGTGAACTCCAGAAACAGAGTTTTCACCGAGACCGAGGACGGCATCAAGACCGAGGCTGCCGATCCTTCAAAGCTTTCAGATCCCCATCTGATAATATATTCGCCTGTTAGGGTACTGGGCAACAAGACCATCGTTACCAACGGCGATCAGACCGATACTATATACGAGCTGATGGACAAGCAGCAGACTTTCGAGCAGAGCCTGCGCACCCGTGAGTATGAGGACGATGCTCCCAACTACACACCCAGGATCTCCGGTATCATGCACGTTGGCGACGGTCAGTACAACTATGCTATGAGCATACTGAAATCCGCTGACGGCAACCCCGACAGCGTTGAGAGATTCACTTTCACATACTCGACTCCCATAGCAGGTTTTGGTCATTTCATCCACACCTACATGGGTGACGGCAATCCTCTGCCCAGCTTTGAGGGTGAGCCCAAGAAGGTTACTATACCCAACGATATCGACGAGTTCACAAACGGTCTCTGGAACGCGCTGAACGAGGACAACAAGGTATCGCTGTTTGTAAGGTTTATCGATATTGAGACAGGCAAGGCTGTTTCAAAGATCGTAAACAAGTATTCAAAGTAATGGCACGCCGGCTGATAAGATATTTCTCTATAGCCCCCGGAAGCGAGTACACACTTGGTATGACTGAGGACGGCCGTTATGTTTTTGCAGGCAATATCGGCGGTACTCAGATGACCGAGCTTTATGACATAGGACGGGAGCGTTATGAGAAATTTACCGACCCCGCCAATAAAGGCAAGATACATGACATGATACAGGATGTGCATACCGAATGTCAGCGTATAGCTTTTCAGGGTTCCCGTGCGGAGCCTATGCCTGTGATGATACCCGAGCACAGAACTCTTGAAGAGCATATGGAGTATTTCCGTTTTATCAGTGAAAACCACGTAACAGGCGGCAGAGTTGAAGACGAGAGACTTATACTTGTCACCGATGACTGCGAGCGCTGTTTCGATCTGGACTAAGCTGATACCATGGAACTCAGAGCAATGAAATGCCCGAACTGTTCGGGCGATATAAAATATACTCCCGGCAAAGCCAAGGCGGTCTGCCCTTACTGCGATTCGCAGATACAGATAAGCATGACCGCCGAGGAGCGGGAGTTTGAAAGGTATACTTCAAGGCGAGCTCACAACAGGGACAAGTACTTCAAGGAGCTGAAAACATGGCGGGTGATATTTTATATCTCTCTGCCGCTGGCTGTTTTATCGGGGGTGCTGCTGAGTTTATCCGACAGCGCTTTTTTAGGGCTGCCTGCGATATTCTTTATATTTGCGGCATCGCCTGTGCTTCGTCTTGCGGCGCCCGATATCCCGAAAGATCTGGAAGGGGAGCTTTCCAAGAAAGAGAGACCCCTTAAAAAAGGTGCGCTTTACGGTATATTCATCGGGCTTGTACTGCTGGGCGGTGTTGTGACGGGCTTGATAAAAGATGACAGCAAGCCCGAGGAAGGTACGGCTTCAAGTTCGGCGGTATCTCAGGCTGATACAGCAGAATAAGTATCCTATGAGAGGAGAAAAATATGGAATACGTAGCTATGAAATGCCCGAACTGTGCGGGTGATATAAGGTATTCTGTGGGAAGTACCGAATGTGTATGTCCCTATTGTGATTCGCGCATCGCAGTGCAGAGGACTGCTGACGAACAGCGCCTTGCTGTATTGGAGGAAGAAAACAGGGGTCTTGATTACAGGGCTCATGTTGCCGAAGAACAGGAAAAGAAGCGCGCTGATTATGTCAAGAGCCTTAAAAGCTGGGACAGAACCAATTACATACTCATGGGACTGACTTTTGTGCTGGCGATAATCACTTTTGCTATCAATGATACTTCCAATGATGTAATGATGATATTTGGTCTGCCAATGTTCCTGATAACCATATTTGCCGCACCCATAAGGGCATCGGCTCTGCCTAAACGTCCCGAGGATATACAGAATGTTCGTGACCCCGGCGGAAAGGCAGGAAACACATTCAAGCTTTACGCGCTGTTTTTCGGTGCGATGATGATAGGTGTTATAATCGGAATGATAATTTCTCCCAACAAGGATAAGGACAAGACCGAGGAAACTTCCAGCGCTGTTGTAGCTCAGGCTGAGGAAACAGAAAGCGCAGATGAGTAATCTACTATGCAGATAACAGTTATAAAATGTCCGAACTGTTCGGGCGATATAACCTATGCCCCGGGTCAGCAGGTGACAAGATGTCCCTACTGTGATTCGGTGTTGAACATAAAGCCGGGACCTGATGCAGTCGCTCTTGAAAGAACCAAAAATAAATTCAAGGACATCGAGCATATCAGGGATGACTACGGCAAACGTGTACGGCACTGGAAAATAATCACTTATATCTATTACGGGCTGGTGTTGCTGCTGTCATTCATATCTTTAATGTTGGCAGACCGCTGCAGGAATCACTCAGATGGGTATAACCTTGGCAAGATAATACTGTTGATGGTATTTATTTTCTTTTTTGCAGTACCTCCGATCTTATCAAAAATGGTACCGACTCCCCCGAAAGAAGTCGCAGAGACGCTGAGGCTAAGATCAGGTCTGCTTGTTGCTATCAAAATAGCAATTACCGCATTTCTGTTTGCTTTGGCAGGTGGTTTGATAGCCGAATGCGTCATCGAATATATTGGACCATATCGTGCAGGCATGGGATAAAAAGCCTGGATAACAGGGGCTTTTGAAAAGGCTGAAAAAACAGAAAGTGAAGATGAGTAATATACTATGCAGATAACAGCTGTAAAATGTCCGAACTGTTCGGGCGATATAAAATATACCCCGGGTCAGGAGCTGACAAGATGCCCCTACTGTGATTCGGTGCTGAACATAAAGGCGGAATCTGATGCGGATGCCCTTGAAAGAACCAAAAATGAATTCAAGAACAGCGAGCATATCAGGTATGACTACGGCAAACGTCTTCAGCACTGGAAAAATACCACTTATCTCTACTACGGGCTGGTGTTTCTGCTGACAATATTTGCTTTTCTGTTTACAGTCATCTTCGAGAGTTCAGACGGGTATAAATTTGGCGAGATAATATTGTTTGTGGTATTAATATCCTTTATTGCAGTACCGGCGGTCTTATCAAAAAAGTTACCGACTCCTCCCAAAGTAGTCGAAAAGACGCTGAGTGTCAAAGCAGGATTACCTGTTGCTGTCAAAATGGCAATTACCGCACTTCTGTTTGCTTTGGCAGGTGCTTTCATATCAGTTTTACTCGATCATACTAATATTTTGTGATAGGCTGCAATAGTGTCCGAAAGTGAGGTATGATATGGAAAGAGAGTTCCCCAAGTTCAGGTATCACCCCGACCCCATAGGCACAGGGGCTTTCGAGAAAGCTGACGAAGCTAAGGTATGCGAATGCTGCGGTAAAGAGACTGAGTATTATTATCACAGTCCATTTTACAGCATAGATACAGTTGAATGTCTGTGCCCATGGTGCATAGCTGACGGCAGCGCCGCAAAGAAATTTGACGGCGAGTTTCAGGATGCCTACAGCTGTGAGGAGATAGATGATGGATCAAAGCTGGACGAACTGATACACCGCACTCCCGGATATCAGGGGTGGCAGCAGGAAGTCTGGCTGGCGCATTGTAATGACTACTGTGCTTTCGTGGGATACGTTGGCATGGAAGAACTTGAAAAAATGGGTCTGGCAGAAAGCCTTGAAGATATCTACCGCAAGGATGCGGCTATGTTCGATATCGATGTGATAAGAGAGAACATGGAAAATGAGAGCGGCTTGCAGGGCTACCTTTTCAGGTGCCTGCACTGCGGAAAGTATCAGCTTTATGCTGACTGTGACTGAACTTGTAGTTAAATATGAAACACAACAAATACGCACGCAACCGCAGGAAATTCCTGCTTATAAATATCTGCTTTTCAGCCGTTGTAGTGCTGCTGAGCCTGTTGGGTAACGACGGATTCGGTATACTGACGGCGACTGGCAGTCTGCTGTTTTGTTCGCCTTTATGGATCATATATTTTCTGGTGGTCTTCAAGATCAGAAAGCAGACAAGACGTTCAGATGCGCTGTATGGCGGCAATCTTGAAGAAGCTCTGGAAAACTGCACTGACTGTACAGAGGAGTACGCTCTGCTTGATAAGGGCATATTCAATTATTCTTCGTGCAGACTTTCGCTTTACAGCGATATATCCTGTCTGACACCGAGGAATTTCAATAATGCTCACCAGCTCTGGATATATGAGAATGGGGAAGCGGCTTCGGCTGTGACTTTTGGCAGCGAGGCGGAGCTAGATGGTTTTCTGGAAAAGATAAGATATATGTACCCCGAACTGACCATCTGGGAAAAAGAGGGTGTGCCTTCCCGCGAAGAACTGGACAGTATCGTACGCAGGGAATTTGGCGGAAAAGTTGCTGACCGTCTTGGAATTGCAAAGATGACAGACGGCGAGTATGCTGAACTCACTGAGGGAAAAGAAGTTGACGACTCCACAGGTACGCTTGTGGATAAGGATAAAGTAATATTTTAATCGGAGGTAATAACAATGGCAAATGAGATGCTTTTGAAGTACGGCTGCAACCCCAATCAGAAGCCGTCGAGAGTTTATATGGAGGACGGTAAGGATCTTCCTATCGAAGTTCTCAACGGCAAGCCCGGCTATATCAACCTGCTGGATGCTTTCAACGGCTGGCAGCTGGTAAAGGAGCTTAAAGCTGCTACGGGTATGTGCGCTGCTACTTCTTTCAAGCACGTATCTCCCGCAGGCGCTGCTATCGGCAGACCCCTGACAGAGACTGAGGCTAAGATATACTTCGTTGACGATCTGGGCGAGCTTTCTCCCCTGGCTTGCGCTTATGCAAGGGCAAGAGGTGCAGACAGAATGTCCAGCTACGGCGATTTCATCGCACTGTCCGATGTATGTGATGTTCCTACTGCCAAGATGATACAGAGAGAGGTATCCGACGGCGTTATCGCTCCCGGCTATACCGATGAAGCTTTGGAGATACTCAAGTCCAAGAGAAAGGGTACATACAATATCATCAAGATCGATGAGAACTATGTTCCCGCTGAGATCGAGCGCAAGCAGGTATTCGGTGTGACTTTCGAGCAGGGCAGAAACGAGCTGAAGATCGATAAGGCACTGCTTTCCAACGTTGTTACCGAGAACAAGGATATCCCCGATGACAAGCTGGAAGATCTGATGATCTCCCTTATCACACTGAAGTATACACAGTCCAACTCTGTATGCTACGTTAAGAACGGACAGGCAATCGGTATCGGTGCAGGTCAGCAGTCGAGAGTACACTGCACAAGACTTGCAGGCAGCAAGGCTGACAACTGGTGGCTGAGACAGAACCCCAAGGTAATGGCTCTGCCTTTCAAGGACGATATCCGCAGACCTGACCGCGACAACGCTATCGATGTTTATATCGGTGAAGAGTACGAGGACGTTCTGGCTGAGGGCGAGTGGCAGAGAATATTCAAGACCAAGCCCGAGCCTCTGACCCGCGAGGAGAAGAAGGAATGGCTGGCTAAGAATACTGATGTATGTCTCGGTTCCGATGCTTTCTTCCCCTTCGGCGACAATATCGAGAGAGCTAAGAAGTCAGGTGTGGCTTACATCGCTGAGCCCGGCGGATCTATCCGTGACGATAATGTTATAGACACCTGCAATAAGTACGGCATGGCTATGGCATTTACAGGTATCAGACTGTTCCATCACTAATGGATAAAAAGATACTAATTGCGGCGCTGTCGGCGGCGGTGATCCTCACCGCCTGCGGCAAAGCCACCGATGAAAAGTCGGGAGAAAGTGCCGCAGTAAAGGACAGCAGCAAGGCTGTTACCGTTGAGGAAAGCAGCAGTATAGCTGAGGACAGCAGTGAAGCAGAGGCAGAAAGCAGCGAAGCCGAGGAAAGCTCGGCAGCTGAGACTGAAGCCCCTGCCGAAAGCGCACCCGAGGTATCGAGTGCGGCTGAAACTGATTCTTCCAAAGCCGAAGAATCTGCACCCGCCGAACCTCAGATAGTCCACATGAACGGCACAGGCTACAGTTTTGATATTGACCTTGCAAAGTGGGTGGACGCTTCTGCCACCGCACAGATAAATGCAGTTGACGGTTCCACCGAGGGTATTGAGTATATCTTTGGCTGGCTTGGCGACAACAGTTCGACCTGTGTGCTGGCTTCAAATCAGACATCAAATGACATTTCACAGTATGATATCGACGAAGTAGCCCAGCAGTATATTGAAAAGGAGGCTCCTCCCGCAGGGCAGACCCTTATCGACTGGAGTACACTTGAGATCAACGGCAGAAACTGGATACGCAGAGAGTACACTCTCGATTCGTCTGCTTTCGGAGCTGAATCCAGGATATTGCAGTACACGGGCTTCAACGGATATACAGAACTGAATGTCTGCTTTACGATAACCGAAACTAGTGTAGCGGATATCGACAATGATCTGCGCGACCTTATGTGGTCGGTGCAGTTTGAATAGCGGCAAGACCGCACAGTAAGGAATTTATGCGCATGACGCATAGTAAGGAAAGTAAGTAACCGACATAAAGTTTTCCATACCGTCGCCGTTTTTTGTATTTTAAAAATGCATAAGCGGGGGAGATATGGGAGATCGTTATGCCGTTACAAATAAAATTTCAGCCGGAAAGTCCGGCGGCATGAATGGAGTAATGTAAAATGAAGAAGTTTAGTAAGGTAATGATCATCGTGGCTGCTTTTGCAGCAATGGCACTGTCTGCTTGTGGCAAGGCAGAGGAAAAGGCAAACGATTCCAAGCCCGCAGCACAGGCTGTAGTTTCTGATGACGTTGTTGTTACTGACGAAGAGACCACTGATGACGAGACTACTACCGAGGAAGAAACTGTGACCGAGGAAGAAACTATCGTTATCGCAGACTGATCCCGCATAAAGCGGTACGTTGGACGGCGGCAAGGGGTCGCCGGGAAAATAATGCGCATGGCGCATATATCTGGAAAGTAAAATTTAGCCGAAATATCGGCACATGAATGGAGTAATTTAAAATGAATAAGGTATTTACAAGAGTAATGATCATCGCTGCAGCTGTAGCTGCTATGTCTCTGACCGCTTGCGGTAAGAAGGAAGAGGAGAAGGCTAACGATTCCAAGCCTGCTGCTCAGGCTGTTGTTTCTGACGACGTTATCGTTACCGATGAGGAGACCACCGATGACGAGACTACTACCGAGGAAGAAACTGTGACCGCAGAGGAGACTCTCGAGGTCGAAGAGGTCGTTGAGGCTGAATAATCTCATAAAATTTTGACAGAAGTGTGGTTTGAAATGAAAAAGATCGCTATCGCTGCTCTGGCAGCAGTCATGGCTGTCGGTCTTGCTGCCTGCGGCGGCAAGGAAAGCAAGGACGGCTCGGGCAAAAAGGACAGTAACTCGGGGGGCGCAGCTCCTTCGGGCAATACTCCCGGCATAGTAGTTATTGACCCGAACGAGGGCAGTCCTGCGGCTGACGGAACTGTGGCTGCGGACAACTCGGAGGCGGGAGCTGACGATAAAACGGTAATTGAGATCAAAGACCCCGATAATGCGGATACAACTTCTTCGGCGGCGGAAAAGAAAAAGGAGACCAAGCCTGTCTTTACAGTAAAGGCGGACGACAAAAAGTGGGAGACCACTCAGGAATCCTCTTCTGCAATGTCGATAGTATACAAGGCAGATGATATCGCTGACGCAAAGGACAACTGCTCGATAATGATAAATTCCCGCGTGGTGGAAACTATGGCGGAAATGACTCTGAGCGAAGTCGCTGATGCGGTGATAGATTCCAAGGGTCTTAAAGATGATATCGAGATAACCGACCGCGGCGATACGAAGGTCGGGGGACACGCAGCTTATACTGTCAGCGGAGTATACTCCGTTGACGGCATATCCTTCGATCTGGATATCAGCATACTTGCTGAGGACACCAGTGTTCTTGAGGTGTGGGTGATATCCTACGATCAGTGTACCGCAGCAATGCGGGACAACTTCAATGAAGTGCTGAAGACCATACGTTTCTCAAAGACCTGATAAATTCAAAAGGAGTGTTTTAAATGAAAATACTTGTAGTCGGCGGCGGCGGACGCGAGCACGCTATAATCGCTAAGCTTGCGCAGTCCCCTAAAGCTGAAAAGATCTACTGCACCCCCGGCAACGGCGGCATATCGGCTATGGCTGAATGTTTTGACGTTGGTGCCACCGACATTGACGGTGTTGTTGCACTGGCTAAAAAGCTGGCTGTCGATCTTGTAGTAGTAGCGCCCGATGATCCGCTGGTACTGGGCATGGTCGATGCTTTGCAGGCTGAGGGCTTCAGGACCTTCGGACCTAAGAAGGCAGCGGCTATAATCGAGGGTTCAAAGGTATTCTCCAAGGAGCTGATGAAGAAGTACTCTATCCCCACTGCGGGCTACGAGGTATTCAATGACAGCGAATCTGCCATAGCTTACGTAAAGCAGCAGAACACTTATCCTGCTGTTATCAAGGCTGATGGTCTTGCACTGGGCAAGGGCGTTATACTTGCACAGAACGAGCAGGAAGCTGTTGAAGCTATCAAGGAAATGATCGACGGCAAGAAGTTCGGCGACAGCAGTACCACAATTGTTGTTGAGGAATACCTCACAGGTCCCGAGGTATCTGTACTCAGCTTTACCGACGGTAAGACTGTTGTTCCCATGATATCCTCCATGGATCACAAGAGAGCACTTGACAACGACGAGGGTCTGAACACAGGCGGAATGGGTACTGTTTCACCCAATCCTTACTACACCGAAGCCATCGCTAAGGAGTGCATGGAGAAGATCTTCCTGCCCACCATCAATGCCATGAATTCTGAGGGCAGAACTTTTGAGGGCTGTCTGTACTTCGGACTTATGCTCACTCCCAAGGGACCCAAGGTCATCGAATACAACTGCCGTTTCGGCGATCCCGAGACACAGGTGGTACTGCCTATGCTGAAGACCGATCTGGTTGACATCATGGAAGCTATCTACGATCATAAGCTGGGCGACCTGAACGTTGAGTGGTCGGAGGGCAGCTGCGCCTGCGTTATCATGGCAAGCGGCGGATATCCTCTGTCCTATCCCAAGGGCATCGAGATCAAGGGTCTTGACGCTAAGGGACAGGTGGACGGTGCACAGGTATTCCATGCAGGCACAAAGCTTGCTGACGGTAAGTTCCTCACCAGCGGCGGACGTGTTCTCGGCGTTACAGCAAAGGGTCTGACCCTGAATTCGGCTCTTGAAAAGGCTTATGAGGGCGTTGAGAAGATCAGCTTCGAGGGTGCGCACTTCCGTAAGGATATCGGACAGCGTGCATTAAAGGCTCTCGATAACGACCCTCTCCATCTCGGCTACAAGGACGATATGGAAGATTACATCGAAGAAAACGGCGTTTATCTGCGCCAGTAATGTATTCTTATAAAGCAAAAGGACTGCTGTGAGGCAGTCCTTTTTTTCATGACATTCAGTTCATTCGGTCGAGGATATACTCTTTGCGCAGTTTGAGAGCATCTTCGTCCATGCCTTTGGCGGAGAGTTCTGCGGCTTTGTCGAAATACTCACAGACTTTCTGCTTATCGCCGCGCTTTGCGGCACATCGCGCCATAAAAATGTAAGCGCCGACAACATCATCACTTTTATCGCTTTCAAGCAGTGGTGCTATAAGAGTTTCTGCTTCATCAATATCACCGTTTGCTATCGCACGGTTTATCTTAAAACATTTTATGGATACATTCATTAGATCATTTTTCTTCTTTTTGCTGTCAATGAACTTCATGGCATCGTTATAGTAGCTTTCAAGCTTATCTGTTTCGTTCAGATAACTGCAAGATGTGATACGAAAAGAATAGTATTCCATTATGCCCGTATCGGTGATGCTTGGGTCATCAAGTGTGGCTTTGCTGAATTTATCCAGTATATCCATTGCCTTGTTAAACTCTGATTTTTTCTGATAATAACCGGCAAGAACGACCACAAACGTATTTATAAAAGGTATCTTGATGCCGCTGGGCTCCATATTATTCAGATGCTCTTCCAGTTCTTTAATTGTTTCAGCGGATAAACTGCCATTTTTTGCTTTTGCTTCTGCTTCTATTCGGGTCATTAATTCATATTCTTTCTTGGTACTTTTCACTCCGCGGAATGTAGAAATACCGTGTACAATAATTGTTGCCAGCAGAGCTATGACCACAGTAAAAACAATACTATCTATGCCCCAAAAATACTTTGCCGCGAAATAGTAAATAATGCCAACGCACAGAATACGTATTATAGATGACATTAAATAACGGGGATATGATAATATAAATAGCTTTACAAAATATCTCATTTTATCTCCTCATCAAAAAGCGCGGAAAACCAAAGTCTTCCGCGCATGAATAATCAGTATCAGCGATCAGATAGCCGCAAATGCCTGCTTGAGGTCGTCGAGGATATCCTCAACATTTTCAAGACCAACGGAGAATCTTATCATGCCGCCGTCGATGCCTGCTGCTACCAGCTGTTCCTCAGTCAGCTGACGGTGAGTTGCGGAAGCGGGGTGCAGTACGCAGGTACGGATATCTGCAACGTGAACCTCGTTGGAAGCCAGTTTCAGGCTGTCCATGAACTTAACAGCAACAGGTCTGCCGCCCTTGATGGAGAAGCTGATTACGCCGGAAGCGCCCAGAGGCAGGTACTTCTGAACAAGAGGATAGTACTTGTTGCCCTCAAGACCGGGATAGAACACGCTCTCTACCTTGTCGTTGTTGTTGAGGTAATCAGCAACTATCTTTGCGTTCTCAACATACTGCTTCATGCGGACATGGAGAGTTTCCAGACCCAGATTCAGCAGGAAAGAGGAGTTAGCAGCGGGGTAGCAGCCGAAGTCTCTCATCAGCTGCATACGAGCCTTTACGATGAAAGGAGCAAAGGGGTACTTCTCGGTATAAACAGTGCCGTGATAGCTCTCGTCAGGCTCGGTCATGCAGGGGAACTTGCCGCTTGCTGCCCAGTCGAACTTGCCGCTGTCAACGATAACGCCGCCTACCTGAACAGCGTGACCGTCCATGTACTTGGATGTGGAGTGAATAACGATATCAGCGCCCCACTCGATAGGTCTGCAAAGTATAGGAGTAGCAAAGGTGTTGTCAACTATCAGCGGAACGCCGTTTGCGTGTGCAGCCTTTGCGAATTTCTCGATATCCAGTACAGTCAGTGAGGGGTTAGCGATGGTCTCGCCGAATACCAGCTTTGTGTTGGGCTTGAATGCAGCCATCAGCTCTTCCTCTGTGCAGTCGGGGTCTACCCAGATGCACTCGATGCCAAGTTTCTTCATGGTGATGCCGAACAGGTTGATAGTACCGCCGTAAATAGCTGTAGAGGCGATAAAGCTGTCACCGCTCTCGCAGATATTGAGTATAGAGCAGAGAGAAGCAGCCTGACCAGAAGAGGTACACATAGCAGCCACACCGCCCTCAAGAGCAGCTATCTTCTTTTCAACTGCGTCAGTAGTGGGGTTCTCAAAACGTCCGTAAATAAGGCTGAGGGTGGGGTCATCAAATACCGCAGCCACAGCATCGGTGGAGTCATAAACATAAGTAGTGCTCTGTACTATCGGCACAACTCTGGGTTCTCCGTTCTTGGGGGTATATCCCTCATGCAAACATTTAGTTTCGATCTTCATTAGTATCTGTCCTTTCAGTTATATTTATATGTCAAGCTGAATCCATTCAGCTTTATATCAAATTTTTCATTCACGTCATTAATCGCTTCAATACTGCTTTGGAGTTTCTCGACAGGGAAGTTGTCGAGCTCTAATCTACCCTCTATGCAGTTATCTTTGGGTGAACTTATCCAATCAGTTTCACCGAATGCTTCTTCGATATAGTCAGCCGCTTCATTGTACTGACTTGATGGTTCTGTGCACTGTATGCGCACTAATATACTTCCTGTGTCATAACTATAAGGTGAATTGCTGTTCTGTTCTTTATACACCGAAGTCGGCAGATCAGTCTTTGTGACTGTTATCCTGTTTTCGCCTTTCTCTGACAGCTGGGGCACAAAGCTGCTTTCGATATCTTGATTTATCCCATCAGCGTCGCTCTTTACTGTTAAAAAACGCAATAATATCATTCCATCGCTGCCCATGTATCTGATCGAAGCTTGGAAAGCATCATACTTTTTGAGTATAGCCTCATATTTTGCAGTATTGAAACTGTTGGGTTCTATACAGGCATTCACCAGTGAAATCCCTGCCGAAGCCATTTTTGACTCCGATGGTCTTTTCCAATCCTTGATCTCATCAGGGAGATCTGCTTTTGGTATTACTGCATAAAACCAGCGCTTCACATTGTCATCGGTCATGCCATCTTCTGTCTTTGTGATGTTCAGCATCACTTTTGTTCCGCTGATAAGCACGCGGTCGATAACATATTTGTCACCGCTGCTTCCTGCTCCTGTTTTTGCAAACAGGGTGTACTTGTCAAAGTCGATGTCGTCGAATTCAGGTACATCACCGCAGAAGCTTTTGAATATTTTGTATTCCTCTGTTGAATCAACCATGTAATCATATTTCATTATCAGACTACTGTACTGTACGTGACTGATTATTCCGGTGGACAATTTTTCGTCAGAGATTTCTGTCATACTGTCGGGAATATCCGGTGAAACATCTGAAGATACCTGCTCAGCAGTATCATTCACAGCAGAAGTCTCAGCTTTGCTTTCGGCTTTGCTGTCATTATTTGAAGCACCTGCACAGCCTGCAAGTGCTAATGCCAAAATCAACGGAAAGATCTTTTTCACATTATCACCTCGTCAAATAACTCAGATGTCACAGGTCGTATGGGATTTCGTGCCTTTCACCTGCAAAAACTATTATAATCCACCTTGCTCATGCTGACGGCGCTTTCCATAGCTATACGCGCCGCTTCGGTTATATCCATAGTCTTGCCCGCCGCGAATACTGCCTTTTGCAGGGCGATGCCGTATATGATGTGCAGTTCGCCGTCTGCGGCATACTTGCTTGCTATGCCGTTAAGGGGGAGCCACAGCTGTTTCAGGTAGATGCCCATATCATCGCCCACTTCGCAGGCGCGGGGCTTTCCGAAATTCTCGCCGCCCACGGTATAGGATATGTAGCGGAATATGTCATTGACATCGGGCAGCTTGCCGCCCTTCTGCTTGACAGCACCGCCTATCATTGACCATACCGAGTACTTCTCGTTCACGAGAGGTTCGTTTATGAGGTCGCCGAAATAGAATTTTCTGCCCTGCTTGTCGGTCATTATCGTGAACACCTTGTCCTCGGAAAGATCGTTCTTTTTCATGAACATCACGCGCACATCTTTCTGGCACGAATATCCTGCCAGCGCACCCACTGCGCATATCAGCGACTGCGGGTGTATCTCCGCCTGACCGCCCCGCATGGCATTTATAAGGCGTTCGAGTATCTCGTCTGCCGCTTTCTGATATTTAGTTATATCCATTTGATCACTCTCTGTAAGGGATTTTTTTGCGTAAGTATCCGACTGCCCGCCGTATGGCTGAAAAGTACAGCACCGCTGTCCCGAAGCCGCCTGCTATGCCTGTGACGAGCCGCCGCGGGTTCGTTGATTCTTTTAAGCCCAATGCCTGTAATACCCAGTCCGCCAGCATTACTTCACAGCAGCACAATGCCGCCCAAGGTGAGATACGCTTCTTTGCCGCAAAAAGTGCTAAGGTCTGCCCGATGAACACCCCTGTGCATCTTGCGCACACAGGGAACTGCCAGCGACCCAGAAAAAAGCTTCTGTCCGCCCGCTGGTGACAGCCGCACCGCGCACCACACTCCATGGTCTTCAGCCAGAGCCGTTCCTTTTTATCCTCGGTCATATCTTGAATTTCTTGTTGCAGCTGGGGCATACCCAGTATGCGCGGGTCTTTGTTTTGGTATCCATTCCGCAAAGACCGCAAAGCAGTCCGATGGGACCCATAAGTATATATCCGCAGATACCGCTGCAAATGCCGTAATCTCCGCCTGTTGTGGTGGTCTCGTTGATTATCTGGCAGTTGGGGTAGCCGCATTTCGGGCAGACCTTTCCGCCATAGTAACCGCTGTTATCATATCTGTTTCTCATTTTTGTTCTCCTGTTTTATATTCTCTTTATTCAACTTTTTCTACACCGCTTTGCTCTGTTTACACTGCCGAGTATCAGACATATCAGGTTGATGACTATACTTATGTCAGTGAGTATGAGAAAGCAGTCAAACATATTCACGGGTATATACTGTGAGTCGATCAGAATGAGCAGAAATGCGACCACTGCGGAAATATTCAGCACCACGGTGATGACAGCTAACATCTTTTTAGGACTTCCTGCGGGGCGGTGTTTTTTGTAAAGGCTCTTTATCCCGTGAATAATCCATACCAGGTCAAGCACTCCGCACATTGCAGATCCAAAAACAGTTACAGCAAGACCGAGATCTCCTGTAGGGAAAAGTATCATGCTCGCAAGGAATATCAGATGGAGCAATACCGTAAAGAGAATCCGCTTCTTTATTGAGAAGCTTTTGCGCACCGCCGGGCGTATCATCCATAACGTGTCTGTTACAGCACTTATGCCGCCGAAGAAAAGGAAAAATATATATTCTCCGATATCTCCGAGAAATCCGCCGTCGCTGTCTATTTTTGTCCCATAATATACGGCGGTGATATTCGCCGCTAAAGTGATTATCACGGCAAGTATTTTTCTCTTGCTAAGTAATCCGGAGCTAATTTGTGTATCGGCGTTTGTGTTTGATACTTCGCCGCCTCTGTCATATCTGCTCATTTTGTTATACTCTGTATTATGCCGATGTTCCCGCGAGGAAATATCCACCGCGGGTCATTGGCAGTTCAGTGTCAGATATATTGTTATACGTTGATCTCCGCAACATCATCGGAAACGCCGTTAGCATCGATGATGGGCTTTACAACGTTAGCTATGAACTCATCTACCTGCTGAGGGCATCTGCCGATGTAGTTCTCAGGCTTCATTATCTCAGCCAGCTCTTCTCTTGTTACCTTGAAGATGGGGTCAGCAGCTATCAGGTCAGCCAGATCATTGTCAAGACCGTCCTGCTTAACATGAGCACCTGCGATCATGGAGAGCTCTCTGATATGCTCGTGAAGCTCCTGTCTGTCACCGCCCTTTTCGCAAGCGTCCATTATGACATTCTCGGTAGCCATGAAAGGCAGTTCAGCCATAACTCTCTTGGTTATGATCTTGTCGTATACCACCAGACCGTTCTCAGGATCGGTAACGTTCAGCATGATGTTGAGTATAGCATCAACACCGAGGAATGCCTCAGCTACGGAGATACGCTTGTTTGCAGAGTCGTCCAGAGTTCTCTCGAACCACTGTGTACCAGCTGTGAATGCGGGGTTCAGTACATCGCACATAACGTATCTTGCCAGTGAGCAGATACGCTCATCTCTCATGGGGTTGCGCTTGTAAGCCATTGCGGAAGAACCTATCTGGGTCTTCTCGAAAGGCTCTTCGATCTCCTTGAAGGACTGGAGAAGTCTGATATCGTTGCCGAACTTCATAGCACTCTGAGAGATTGCAGCCAGTACCTGACATACAGCGAAGTCAACCTTTCTGGAATAGGTCTGACCCGATACGGGAACTACTGCATCAAAGCCCATTTCCTCAGCTATCAGCTTTTCAAGCTCCTTTACCTTGTCAGTATCACCGTGGAAAAGCTCCATGAAAGAAGCCTGTGTACCTGTTGTACCCTTGGAGCCCAGCAGCTTCAGTCTGCCAAGCTGGAAATCAAGGTCTTCCAAGTCCATTACCAGCTCGTTGCACCAGAGTGTTGCTCTCTTGCCCACGGTGGTCAGCTGTGCGGGCTGGAGGTGTGTGTAAGCCAGACAAGGCAGGCTCTTGTACTTGTCAGCAAACTTAGCCAGCTGGTCGATGACCTTAACGAGCTTTCTCTTTACGATGGTCAGTGCATCACGCATGATGATAACATCAGTGTTGTCGCCTACATAGCAGGAAGTAGCACCCATGTGGATGATACCCTTAGCGTTGGGGCAAACCTCACCGTAGGTATGTACGTGAGCCATTACATCGTGGCGGAATTTCTTCTCATACTCAGCAGCCTTGTCGTAATCAACATCGTTGATGTGAGCAGCAAGCTCATCTACCTGAGCCTGAGTAACGTTAAGACCAAGCTTCATCTCAGCCCTTGCAAGTGCTACCCAGAGTTTTCTCCAGGTGGTGAACTTTTTGTCAGCAGAGAAGATGTACTGCATCTCCTTGCTGGCATACCTTGTACAGAAGGGGGATTCATAGCTGTTAGTTGACATAGTCATTACCTCTTTCATATAATTTCGGGTGAAAACCGATCTTTTCCGCGATAACACCCATGCACGGCATGAAAAAAACAAGTCAGCGGGTGCATGAGGGCATCAGATAAATTTATTATAGCATACTATTTAATAAATGTAAAGATATAGACGGATAAAATATCGGAAATTGGGCGGAAACTGCAACGGAGGGGAGCATATCGCGGCAACAAATCTGCGCACCAGACAAACTATGCCGCGAATCAAAGCGCGCGGTCAAGCCTCGCGCTAGCAGGCTTGCGGGAGCGCGAGGGCAGAGCCCTCGCATCAAGGCACAAAGCCAAAATGTATAGCGAACTATAAGAGAACAGCAAACTTCCCGTCATGTCAAAAAGGCGCGGCAATAACCAAATTACGAGCGTGAACCAAACTTTGACATACGCACAAACATAGTCCGTAAAATATTGCCGCGCCCGGAATCAACGGCGGTACGCTCGTTGATTTTTCGACCCGAGGAACGAGGGGCGATAACTCGCAAACTATCGATAACAGCGAATCCACGACTAAACAAACAAATCTATACCGATGATATAAAAATCTGACTATCCCTTTACCACACCACTTAAAATGCCGGAATAACAGGTATATATTATGCTGACGTTATCTTTTCCCCCGCCGCAGGCGGGGGAAAAGATAACCGCCAAACGCTCATTATATTCCTTTGATCGTTTTTAAGTCAGGTATGTCAGCGGGATAACCCCCAAAAAATACTACCAAAAATATACGAAACAATACGACCGTATACCACTTCATACCAACGTATACGACCGTATACCAAAAATGCCGATAAAGATATAGACAAAGAAAAAGATAAGGATAAAGATGAAGAAGAGGATGAGGATAAAGATCACCCCCGCCCCCAAAACACAAAAATATCTGATAACAGCAAATAAAAATACCCGCAAAGACCACTGTCTCTGCGGGTAATAATATTTATCAGAAGCCGAGTATCTTCTTGAAGTCTGCCTTCAGAGCAGCTTCGGTCTTCTCAGCAGCGGCTCTTGTATCACCGATAGCGGTGTAGTAAGCCTTGATCTTGGGCTCTGTGCCGGAAGGTCTGATGATAACGCTTGCGCCCTGTTCAAGCTCGAATACCAGTACATCGGACTTGGGCAGAGTAAGAACAGTCTTTGCGCCTGTTGCGATATCTGTCTGCTCGGAAACCTTGTAGTCTGCAAAAACGGTGACTTTCAGTCCGCCGATTTCCTTGGGACCGTTTGTTCTCAGACCAGCCATGATCTCCTTCATCTTCTCCATGCCGCTTGCACCCTCGCACTGGAAGGATTCCTGGCTGTGGAGATAGTTGCCGTACTCATTGTAGAGGTTCTCTCTTGCCTGGAGCAGTGTGATGCCCTTTGTGCGGTAGAATGCTGCCATCTCGCATATCAGCATGGAAGCTACAACAGCGTCCTTATCTCTTACATAAGAACCTGCAAGATAACCGTAGCTCTCCTCGTAACCGAAGATGTATCTGTCAGCCTCGTTGTCCTTCTCTAAGAAGCCTATCTGCTCACCGATGAACTTGAAGCCTGTGAGGACGTTTCTCAGCTCAACGCCGTATTCCTCAGCTATCTTGCGGCAGATATCGGTGGTAACGATGGTCTTTACTGCAACTGGGTTCTTGGGCATGGTGCCGAGTGCTGTTCTCTCCTGGCAGATGTACTTCAGCAGCATAGCGCCTACTTCGTTGCCCGAGAACAGTACATAACTGCCGTCGGGAGCGGGAACTGCGATGCCTACACGGTCGCAGTCAGGGTCGGTAGCCAGCAGCAGATCGGGCTTTACGCTCTCGCAGAGTTCAAGGCCCTTAGCCAGTGCTTCCTTGATCTCAGGGTTCGGGAAAGGACAGGTGGGGAAATTGCCGTCGGGGTTCTCCTGCTCGGGAACTACTGTTACTTCCTTGATGCCGATCTTCTTGAGTATTGCTCTTACGGGCTTGTTGCCTGTGCCGTTGAGAGGTGTATATACTACCTTCAGACCGCTGTCAGCAACCAGATCGGTATGTATGCCCTGCTCAGCTACCTTGTCGAGATACTTATCGATAACGTCCTGACCGATATACTCGATCATGCCGCTCTTCAGACCCTCTTCAAAGTCGATGAACTTAGCACCGCCGAACATATCAACGGATTCGATCTTTTCGGTAACTACATTGGCAGCATCGATGGTCAGCTGGCAGCCGTCCTCGCCGTATACCTTATAGCCGTTGTACTTTGCGGGGTTATGGGATGCTGTTACCATAACACCTGCCTGACAGCCCAGTTCTCTAACTGCCCATGAAAGGCAGGGAGTGGGCATGAGCTCCTTGTAGATGTAAGCCTTGATGCCGTTTGCCGCCATAACAGCCGCAGTAGCCTTGGCAAATACGTCCGACTTTATTCTTGAATCGTAGGAGATAGCAACGCTTGCATTCTTGAATGTCTGGTTGACATAGTCAGCAAGACCCTGTGTTGCACGTCTGATAGTATAGATATTCAGTCTGTAGGAGCCTGCGCCTATTACTCCACGCAGTCCGCCTGTACCGAATTCAAGGTCTCTGTAAAAACGGTCGAGGATAGCTTCGTCATCGCCCTCAACGGACTTAAGTTCAGCTACGAGGTCGGGATCTTCCACAGCCTTTTCACACCAGAGCTTGTAGAGTTCAGTTTCTTTGCTCATTATTATCACCTCATCAGTTATTTCTTTCCACACCACGGAAAATCGATCATCTTTATCCTTGTAATGTGCAGAAGTATTCTGCACGTACATACTATATTATACCATAATAAAATAATTTTTCAAGGGGGATAGATTTTTTTTAACATTCATAAGCAATCAAACTAACGATTTTTGGATATTCAACAAAAATCTTTGGCTAAACAGCTTGATTATTGGAAACTTTTGTGGTATAATTACAGTAAACTTATTACGATATCAAGACCGAGGAGAGAACGAAATGTTTATAAGACAAATGAAGGCTTCAAACAGCGGCAGATTCTTCCTTGCGGCGGAATTTGAGAAAAAGGTGGCGGCTTTCGATGCATCTACTGGCGAAAAGCTTGGAGAGTACGAAACAAAGCTGGATTTCGGCGGTGACAGGCTGTGCATGACCGATAGCGGGAAGTATTTCGCGGCGGCAGCTTACGGCAGGTTCGGCATAACTCTCTACGAGGTGGAAAGCGGCAAAGCTCTCTGGAATACAAAAGAGGTCAAGAAGATACAGCGCTTATTTTTCAGTGCCGATGACAAGGTGCTTTACGCCATAAACGCTTCATCGGTGCTGTATACCATATCCCTTGAAGACGGCAGTATAATATCCACCGAAAAGGGCGTTGAAAAGCTGTTCCCCGACAGCGGGAATGAGATAAAGATGGATCACAAAGGACGGCTCACATGGGCGGGGGCAGTTGTCACATCCCCAAAAAGCCTGATGAGTTTCTGCTTTGGCGGCGGAAGGGTGTACAGCTCGGTGTTTCAGGGCGGACTGCGGTGCCATTCACTTGCGGGGGAAGAGCTCTGGACAGCTGAAAACGAGCCCGGCTCCCATTACACCGATATCAGCTATGTGGAAAAGCATGACAGCATAGCCTGCTTAGGCTACAGGTTCGCTGAAAGGGGCGAGCGCTCTGCATTTTTCCTTGATGTATACTCCGCTGAGACCGGTGAAAAATTATACAACCTTGATATTGACGTAGGCTGTGAGTTCGTGTTCACCGAAGGTGGCGAAAAGCTCATCAGCAGTACGGGAAATGTGGTGACTATCGGAAAAGATAGCTGTACTGTGGAAGAAAATGTTTATGAGGACTTTGATAAAAAGCGGGAAGAGGAATGACACGGCAAACAGATAGCATGGCAGCGCTCGCCTGATCATCAAAACCTTTAGGGAGGAATAAAAATGTCGGAACAGTACGTGCGGCAGTACACTAGGATAGACGAAGTCCGTGAGATCGTCGATACGCTTTTAAAACAGATAAAGGACGAGGAGCAGAAGCGCTGTGCGTATATCCACCTTTACGGTGTAGGTCTGATGGCGGCGACTATCGCTATTAAACAAGGCTATTCCCGTGAAATGGCAGAACTTGCGGAGACAGCGGGGATACTCCACGATCTTTACTGCTATATCTATCCAGATGAGGATACCGCAGACCATGCCCACAAATGTGCGGAGTATGCGATGAACGAGATACTTTCGGGTATCCGAGGTTTCAGCGATGAAGATAAACGGCTGATATACGGCGGTATATACAATCACAGTGACAAGGATGTGACAGGAGATTCATTTGATGAGATCATCAAAGATGCGGACGCATTGCAGCATTCTTTGCGCAACCCCTGTGAAGATCACTTCTTTCAAAAAGAAAGGACACAGCAGGCTCTCAGGAGACTGTTAAATAAATAATAAACTGTGAGGAGGTACAAACTATGTCAAACAGCGAATACATCACCGAGAAAAAATATTTCCCGTCCAGCGATACGGGAAAGAAGATATACTATGAGATATACACCAAAAAGGGCTTGCAGCCAAAGGCTGTTATACAGCTGGTTCACGGTATGTGCGAGTACGTGCGCCGCTACCGCGGTTTTGCAAGATGGCTGAACGATAACGGCTATCTGGTGGTGGGAAATGACCATCTGGGACACGGCATGACTGCCGCTAAGCTGGCTGAGGAAAAGGACGGTGTCATCGACCCTAACGAGAACGATGAAAGAGGTTTCATCAGCGAGCGCAAGGGCTGGCAGCACTGTCTGGCGGATATGCACCGCCTCACCAGAATAATGAAAAAGCAGTACCCCGACCTGCCTTACTTCATGTTCGCCCACAGCATGGGAAGTCTGCTGGGCAGGGCTTATGTAACTTCATATCCCGATGAACTGGACGGTGTTATTTTCAGCGGCACAGGTGCGCTGCTGGGTGTTGAACCTCAGCTGATGCTTTATTTGCAGGGCATAAGAAAAGTCAAGGGCAGCAGATTCAGACCGCCCCTTACAGATAAAGCCATGTTCGGAAAATACGGCATATACAATTCAAAATCGGGCGGCGACTGGCTCAACCGCGACGAGGAAGAACTGAAAAAATATTATGCCGACCCCTACTGCAATTTCAGCTTTACGGTGAACGGCTTTGAAAATCTGGTGGGTGTGAACTACTATGTCAACAGGAACAAGTGGTTCGAGGAATACCCGAAAGAACTGCCTACCTATATAATATCGGGCAGTAAAGACCCTGTGGGCGACTGCGGCAAGGGAGTGCTGAAAGTATACAACAAGCTCCGCCTTTACGACTGCGACGCTGAGATGAAGATATACAACGGCGCAAAGCACGAGCTCATTAATGAACTCAACAAAGAGGAGGTATACAGGGACGTACTGGATTTCTATGACGGTATAATGCCCGAAAAAGCAGAGGGCGAAAGCTGATGTATGCGCGGATAAACAGCCTTGGTCTGCTGGGGCTGAATGCTTTTCCCGTGACGGTGGAGATAGAGAGCTCCGAGGGGCTTGAATCCTTTGATATCGTGGGAATGGCTGATATCTCGGTAAAGGAGAGCCGCGAGAGGATACGCTCGGCTTTCCGAAGCAGCGGAATAAATTTCCCCGAAGCAAGGGTGCTTGTGAATCTCGCACCCGCCGATGTTAAAAAGACAGGGGCGGTGCATGACCTTGCCATAGCGGTATCTGTGCTGAGGATAATGGGGATATCCGACAACGAGTATATGCAGAAGTCGGTGTTCATAGGTGAAGTAGCGCTGAACGGCGAGATACGGGCGGTTCAGGGCGTTCTGCCCATGACCATAATTGCGAGAGAGAAGGGCATGGACAGGATATTTGTGCCTATCGATAATCTGCGTGAAGCATCTGTTGTTGAGGGCATTGACTGCATGGGCGTGGGTTCTCTTGGTGAGCTGGTATATCATCTGGCGGGCAAGGCGGAGATAGTTCCCGCACAGCCCTACAAGCCCGAAAAAGTCAGCTGTTACGGCAATCTGGACTTTGCCGATGTCTGCGGACAGAGCTTTGCAAAGCGGGCACTGGAAGTTGCGGCGGCAGGAGGTCACAACGTGCTGATGGTGGGTTCTCCAGGCTCGGGAAAATCCATGCTTTCAAAGCGTATGCCCTCGATACTGCCTGCCATGACCTTTGAGGAATCCATCGAGACCACGAAGATACATTCGGTGGCGGGGCATATCGATAAAAATGCACCGCTTATAACGGTGAGACCTTTCCGTGCGCCTCATCATACGGTGTCAACAGCGGGTCTTGCAGGTGGCGGGAGCATACCCAAGCCCGGTGAGATATCCCTTGCACACAACGGATTGCTGTTCCTTGATGAAATGGCTGAATTTTCACGCGCGTCGCTGGAGATACTGCGCCAGCCCATCGAAGACCAGCAGGTGACAATATCCCGCGCTTTCGGCACCATAACCTACCCCTGTTCCTTTATGCTGATAGGCGCCATGAATCCCTGTCCCTGTGGATATTTCGGGCACCCCACAAGAAAATGCATATGCTCACACAAGCAGGTGGTGAACTATCTCAACAAGATAAGCGGACCTCTGCTGGACAGATTTGATGTGCATATCGAAGTAGAACCCGTTGAGTACGGCGACCTGTCATCGCCCCAGAAAGAGGAATCCTCGGCGGCGATAAGAGAACGTGTGCAGAAAGCCAGAGATATCCAGACAGCGAGATTTGAGGGGACTTCCATCACCTGCAACGCGCGGATAACTCCCGACAGACTGCACGAATACTGTCAGATGACAGATGAAGCGCGGAATACTCTGGGAAAGGTGTTTGATAATCTGGGTCTTTCGGGACGTGCCTACGACAAGATGATGAAAGTGGCGCGGACGGTGGCTGATATGGACAACAGCGAAATGATAACCGAAGCCCACGTTATGCAGACGGTGATGTACAGAAGTCTTGACAGAAAGTACTGGAACGAGTAATAGCGCTGTTGCTAAATGAATAATGAAGAATGAATGGTGAATAATGAATAGTCAAGGTATCGCCTGCGGCGATGATCTTAAAGTCGTCTGTGAAGCGGAACCTTTGATTATTCATTATTCTTTTTTTTGTTTTAACGGAGCATTTTTTGTTGTGGATATCCCATAGATCCACACCGCATATTTTGTGCAAACAAATGTTTTTATATTTTACTCGGACATATTTCTGCAAGAGTTGTACAAAAACGTACAACTTTTCCGCCCAAAATGGGTGATGGTAAGAATACCTTTTTTATCGGTCGATGACCGTTTATATAAAGTCTTCCATGCGCACGACGCAGGCGGTCGCTTGCTGTAACTACGGTACAAAAAGCGGCGTGTGTACTGTATGGGGACACATCTTTGATACAGCATCTTGACAACAGAATAATATCAAAAGCTTGTGATTTACAGAAAATGGATATGTTAACAGAAAATTTACCGTATTTTGCATGAATTGTCATTGTAAAACTTTGAGGCTCGTAGTGTCAAGGTTTTTGTTAAAAGCGGCGAAAATGGGTCGGGTGGGGGTGCAGTCAATGAAAAAGCCTTGACATTGGATAAAGTCTGTGATATAATTTTATACTGTATCATAATGGAACATTACGCCTGTGAAAATGCCAAAAAGCGGTAAAAACAGGGCAAAGTTCCCGTTCGTGAAGTGCTTACTCACCCTGTGTCAAGAGGGTGAAAAACACGGTTTTACAAAACGTTCACAAAGTTATCGAAATAAATTAAGGAGTGATCGAGCCTATGGTTAATGTCAAGGACGTAAGACTTGGTAAGAATACCAGAAAAAGCTTTGCCAAGATCAACGAAGTCCTGGAAATGCCTAACCTCATCGAGGTGCAGAAGAACTCGTATCAGTGGTTTCTGGACGAGGGACTCAAGGAGGTTTTCAGAGATGTTTCGTCGATCACAGATTACAACGGTAATCTGGAGCTGACTTTCGTGGGATACCGCTTTGATGAAAATTCAAAGTACACGATCGCAGAGTGCAAGGCAAGAGATGCAACGTACGCTGTTCCCCTGAGAGTTACCGCAAGACTGAATAATCTCGAAACAGGAGAGATCAAGGAGTCAGAGGTCTTTATGGGTGAGTTCCCTAAGATGACCGACAGCGGTACCTTCGTTATCAACGGTGCAGAGCGTGTTATCGTATCTCAGCTGGTACGTTCTCCCGGTGTTTATTATGCCTTTGATAAGGACAAGACAGGTAAGGATCTGTTCAAGACCACCGTTATACCTAACAGAGGTGCATGGCTCGAGTATGAAATGGACTCGAACGATGTCGTTTATGTCCGTATAGATAAGAACAGAAAGATCCCGATAACCACATTTATCCGTGCTCTCGGCTTTGGTACAAATGAGGAGATCGAGGCTACTTTTGGTGTTGACGAGAGACTGACCCAGACCATAATGCAGAAGGATCAGACCGCTAACCGCGAGGAAGCTCTGCTGCAGGTATACCAGAAGCTCCGTCCGGGCGAGCCTCCCACGGTAGAGTCCTCTGAGACACATCTGAACAATCTGTTCTTCGATGCAAAGAGATATGACCTGTCGAGATTCGGCAGATACAAGTACAACAAGAAGCTGGGCGTAGGCTCAAGACTTGTTGGCCATAAGATCACAAGACCCATCGTAGCTCCCATGACAGGCGAAGTTCTGGCAGAAGAGGGCGACCTCATCAGCTACGAGAAGGCTATGGAGATCGAGACTGCGGGTGTTAAGGAAGCTTATGTTACCGTCGAGGTAAAGGAGTACGAGACTGCTCCCACAGGCGAGACCATCACCAGAATGGTGGACAAGGAAGTAAAGATCATAGGCAGCGGCATGGTTGATATGCAGGCTTATGTTGACTTTGATCCTGCTGAGTGCGGCATCAACGAGAAGGTAAGCTTTGCAGTACTCAAGGAGATACTGGAGAGCACCGACGATCCCGAGGAGCTGAAGGAAGAGATCAGGAACAGAGGCGATGACCTGGTTCCCAAGCACATCGTTATCGATGATATCGTAGCTACTATCTCCTACTTCCTCAATCTGTGCGACGGCGTTGGCGATGTTGATGATATCGACCACCTGGGCAACAGACGTATCCGTTCCGTAGGCGAGCTGCTGCAGAACCAGTTCCGCATCGGCTTCACCAGAATGGAAAGAGTTATCCGTGAGAGAATGAATATCCAGTCGCAGGACAGCGAGGTCATCACTCCTACTGCACTGATAAATATAAGACCCATCACTGCGGCTATCAGAGAGTTCTTCGGTTCATCTCCTCTGTCACAGTTCATGGATCAGAACAACCCCCTTGCTGAGCTGACTCACAAGAGAAGACTTTCCGCCCTGGGTCCCGGAGGTCTGTCGAGAGACAGAGCCGGATTCGAGGTTCGTGACGTTCACTATACACACTACGGCAGAATGTGCCCTATCGAGACTCCTGAAGGACCTAACATCGGTCTGATCTCCTATCTGGCATCATTCGCTAGAATAAACAAGTACGGCTTCATCGAGGCTCCTTACAGAAGAGTTGACAAGGAGACAGGCGTTGTTACCGACGAGGTAGTATATATGACTGCCGATGTCGAGGACAACTTCATGGTAGCTCAGGCAAACGAGCCCCTGACCGAAGACCACAAGTTCGCAAGACCTAAGGTAAACGGCAGATACAGAGATCAGATCCTTGAGATCGAGAACAGCAAGATCGACTTCATGGACGTATCTCCTAAGATGGTCGTTTCAGTCGCTACTGCTTGTATCCCGTTCCTGGAGAACGATGATGCGAACCGTGCGCTGATGGGATCGAACATGCAGAGGCAGGCTGTGCCGCTGCTTAAGACCGAATCTCCTATCGTTGGTACAGGTATGGAGTACAAGGCTTGTATCGACTCAGGTGTTGCAGTGGTATCCACCAAGGCAGGTGTGGTTGAGAGTGTTGACGCTGACAAGATCGTTATCCGCGAGGACGACGGCAATATGCACACCTACGAGCTGACCAAGTTCAAGAGATCCAACGCAGGTACCTGCACAAACCAGAGACCTATCGTTGACAAGGGCGAGCGCATCGAGGCTCACCAGATAATCGGTGACGGTCCCGCTACTTCCAACGGCGAGCTCTCACTGGGTAAGAACGCACTCATCGGCTTCATGACCTGGGAAGGTTACAACTACGAGGACGCCGTTCTGCTGAACGAGAACCTTGTAAAGCAGGATAAGTACACCTCTATCCACATCGAAGACCTGGAGACCGAAGCAAGAGATACCAAGCTTGGACCTGAGGAGATCACAAGAGATATCCCCAACGTGGGCGATGACGCTCTGAAGGATCTGGACGAGAACGGTATCATCAGAATTGGTGCTGAGGTTCGCTCGGGCGATATCCTCGTTGGTAAGGTAACACCTAAGGGCGAGACCGAGCTGACTGCCGAGGAAAGACTGCTGAGAGCCATCTTCGGTGAAAAGGCAAGAGAAGTAAGGGATAACTCCCTGAAGGTACCTCACGGCGAAGCAGGTACTATTATAGAAGTAAGAGTATTTACAAGGGATAACTGCGATGAGCTTTCTCCCGGAGTAAATATGCTGGTAAGATGCTACATCGCACAGAAGAGAAAGATCTCTGTCGGCGATAAGATGGCGGGTCGTCACGGTAACAAGGGTGTCGTTTCACGTATACTTCCTCAGGAGGATATGCCTTTCCTGGAAGACGGTACTCCTCTGGATATCTGTCTGAACCCCCTGGGCGTGCCTTCGCGTATGAATATCGGTCAGGTTCTTGAAGTTCATCTGGGTATGGCTGCAAAGGCACTTGGCTGGAAGATAATGACTCCTGTATTCGACGGCGCACACGAGGCTGATATCCGTGAGTGCTTCAAGATGGCTCAGCAGAACTATCTCGAGCACAAGGATGACGACTTCGAGATACACCCCATGGATGAGGTCATCAACCCCAGTGCACTGAGCATGAGCGAGGACGGTAAGTTCACCGTATACGACGGAAGAACAGGTGAGAAGTTCGATAACCGCGTTACTGTTGGTTATATGTACTACCTCAAGCTCCACCACCTCGTTGACGATAAGATACACGCACGTTCCGTTGGTCCTTACTCACTGGTAACACAGCAGCCTCTCGGCGGTAAGGCTCAGTTCGGCGGACAGCGTTTCGGTGAGATGGAAGTTTGGGCTCTGGAAGCTTACGGCGCAGCTTATACTCTTCAGGAGATACTGACCGTTAAGTCGGACGACCTGAACGGACGTGTCAAGACCTACGAGGCTATCGTTAAGGGTCAGAACGTTCCTAACCCCGGCGTGCCCGAGGCGTTCAAGGTACTTATCAAGGAACTGCAGTCCCTGTGCCTTGATATCAAGGTTCTCAACATCAATAACGAAGAGATCGACCTCAAGCAGAAGTTCGATGATGATGACGATCTCATTCCTACACACTACGCTGATGACAATACCAAGATGTCCGCTGAGAGCGAAGACTTCGGCGACGGTTTCGGCGCTGAGGACGAGGACGGTACTTCCGAACTCGAACACGGTGATCTTGACGATTACGGCAGCAGCGGCAGCGACGATTACGACTACGGCGACGGCGACGAGGGAGACGACGATTATCTCCACGACAGCTACACCGGTGACGTTGATGAGGACGATCTGTTTGAATAAAACAGGAAACGTTCATGTACGACAATAATTAATCATTGGTAAACAGGACAAGAGGCACAGGGTGTCTCTTGATCCGGTTTCAACTTCTAAATAAAGGAAGGGGTATCGCTGTTGGATTTTAATGTATTTGAATCAATAAAGATCGGACTGGCATCTCCCGAAAAGATCAGAGAATGGTCTTACGGTGAGGTAACAAGACCCGAAACCATAAACTACCGTACACAGAAACCAGAAAAGGACGGTCTGTTCTGCGAAAGGATATTCGGACCGCACAAGGACTGGGAGTGTCACTGCGGTAAGTATAAGAAGATACGCTTCAAGGGCAAGATATGCGAACGCTGCGGCGTTGAGGTAACAAGGGCTAAGGTAAGACGTGAGAGAATGGGTCACATCGAGCTGGCTGCACCTGTATCCCATATCTGGTATTTCAAGGGCACACCCTCCCGTATCGGACAGATGCTGGAGATCTCTCAGAAGAGACTTGAAGAAGTGCTCTATTTCACAAAGTATGTAGTTATCGACCCCGGCAACACCGATCTTGAAAAGGGCAAGCTGCTTACCGAGCAGGAGTATAACGATCTGCTGGTAAAGTATGACGAGAGCGATTTCAAGGCTGGCATGGGTGCTGAGGCTATCAAGCAGCTGCTGGAGGAGATCGACCTCGACAAGCTTTCCGAAGAACTGAAAGAGGAGCTGAAAGAGCTGCCCGCAGGTCAGAAGAAGATCAAGCTGCTGAAGAGACTTGAGATCGTTGAGGCATTCAGGGTATCAGGAAACAGACCTGAGTGGATGATACTGGACGTTGTTCCCGTTATCCCCCCCGATATCAGACCTATGGTTATGCTGGACGGCGGCAGATATGCTACCTCCGACCTGAACGACCTCTACAGAAGAGTTATAAACAGAAACAACCGTCTCAAGAGAATGCTGGAACTCGAAGCTCCCGATATCATCGTGAGAAACGAGAAGAGAATGCTCCAGGAGGCTGTTGACGCGCTGATAGACAACGGCAGACACGGCAGACCCGTTACCGGTCCGAACAACAGGGCATTCAAGTCCCTTTCGGATATGCTTAAAGGTAAGCAGGGACGTTTCCGTCAGAACCTGCTGGGTAAGCGTGTTGACTATTCCGGACGTTCCGTTATCGTCGTAGGCCCTGAGCTGAAGATGTATCAGTGCGGTCTGCCTAAGGAGATGGCTCTGGAGCTGTTCAAGCCCTTCGTTATGAAGAGACTTGTTGACACAAATCCTCAGATCAATATAAAGAGCGCAAGAAAAGCAGTCGAGAGAGCACGCCCCGAAGTTTGGGACGCTCTGGAGAACGTAATTCAGGGTCACCCTGTAATGCTGAACCGTGCGCCTACACTGCACAGACTGGGTATTCAGGCATTCGAGCCTATACTCGTTGAGGGCAGAGCTATCAAGCTGCACCCTCTGGTATGTACAGCGTTCAACGCCGACTTCGACGGCGACCAGATGGCTGTGCATCTGCCTATATCCGTTGAGGCACAGGCTGAGGCAAGATTCCTCATGCTGGCTGCCAACAACCTGCTGAAACCTTCCGACGGACGTCCTGTGGCAGTTCCTTCTCAGGATATGCTGCTGGGTTCCTACTACCTGACTCTCCAGAAGACAGGCGAGCCCGGTGAGGGCAAGGTGTTCAGAGATGTCAACGAGGCTATCATGGCTTATGATAACCACGATGTAACTCTCCACGCTGCCATCAAGGTAAGGATCACCCGTCAGATCGGCGAAAAGACCGTATCCAAGATCATCGATGCTACCGTCGGCAGACTTATCTTCAACTCCATCATTCCTCAGAATCTTGGCTATGTTGACAGAACAAGCTCCGAGAAGCAGTTCGACCTGGAAGTTAACTTCCTCGTTAAGAAGAAGCAGCTGGGCGACATCATCGACAGATGTATACAGAGACACGGTACTACAACTACCTCCGAAGTGCTTGATAACATAAAGGCACTGGGCTATAAGTACTCCACCAAGTCTGCCATCACCGTTGCGGTATGCGACGCTGATATCCCCGCTTCCAAGAAGGATATCCTTGCAGAAGCTGACGCACTGGTAGAAAAGGTAGATAAGCAGTACAAGAGAGGTTATATCTCCAGAGAAGAGAAGTCCAAGAAGTTCATCGAGATCTGGAACGCTGCTACCGACAAGGTAACAGATGCACTGAAGGCAAGCTACGACACCGAGCACAATCCTATCCATATGATGGCGGACTCCGGTGCCCGTGGTTCGATAAACCAGATAAGACAGCTCGCAGGTATGCGTGGTCTGATCGCCAATACATCGGGTTCTACCATCGAGATGCCTATCAGAGCTAACTACCGTGAAGGTCTTAACATACTGGAATACTTCATCTCCTCCCGAGGTGCTCGTAAGGGTCTGGCTGATACCGCTCTGCGTACCGCTGACTCGGGTTACCTGACAAGACGTCTTGTTGACGTTTCTCAGGACGTTATCATCAGACACAAGGATTGCGGCACTACCATCGGTATCGAGATATTCGATATCAAGAACGGCAACGAAATGATCGAGCCTCTCAGCGAGAGACTTGTGGGCAGATACCTTGTTGAATCCCTCAAGGATCCCAAGACAGGCGAGCTGATCTGCTCCAAGGATAAGCTGATAAGCGAGCATGACGCTGCCAAGATCGTCGCAGCACTGGAAGAAGAGGGCAAGACCTCTATCCAGATCAGATCGGTACTGCAGTGTAAGGCTAGAAACGGCGTCTGCGCTAAGTGCTACGGTGCAAACCTGGCTAACGGCAGCGTTGTTCAGGTCGGTGAAGCTGTCGGCGTTATCTCCGCACAGTCCATCGGTGAGCCCGGTACACAGCTGACCATGAGAACATTCCATACCGGTGGTATCGCATCGGCAGAAGATATCACACAGGGTCTTCCCCGTGTCGAGGAACTGTTCGAGTCCAGAAAGCCCAAGGGTGCAGCTATCATCTCCAAGATCGGCGGCGTAGTTCGCATCGAGGAGATCAAGAAGACAAAGCAGATCACCGTAACCGAGGATATCATTCCCGACGGACGCATCGAGCCCGCATTCGAGACCTATCCTATACCTTACGGCTACAAGATCAGGGTTAGAGACGGTCAGACAGTTATACCCGGTGAGCCTCTCACCGAGGGTTCCATCAACCCTGCTGATATACTGGCTGTTAACGGCGAAAAGGCTGTACAGAACTACATCATCACCGAAGTTCAGAAGGTTTACCGTCTGCAGGGTGTTGATATCAACGACAAGCATATCGAAGTTATCGTTCGCCAGATGATGAGAAAAGTCAAGATCGACGATCCGGGTTCAAGCTACAGACTCCCCGGCGAGCTGGTTGATAAGTACGAAGTTGACAGGATAAACGAAGAGATACAGCAGCAGATCGATGCTGGCGACGAGAGCGCAAGACTCATCACAACTCTGCCTGTTCTCCAGGGTATCACCAAGGCTTCAAGCTACTCCG
Source organism: Hominimerdicola alba (assembly GCF_900109655.1). GTDB lineage: Bacteria > Bacillota > Clostridia > Oscillospirales > Ruminococcaceae > Hominimerdicola > Hominimerdicola alba_B. The sequence continues at coordinate 79,140 of NZ_FOAT01000003.1, read as the reverse complement.
ACAGCTTCCTGTCCGCAGCGTCCTTCCAGGAGACTACAAAGGCTCTTACAGACGCAGCTATCAGGGGCAAGACCGATAAGCTCCAGGGTCTTAAGGAGAACGTCATCATCGGTAAGCTCATACCCGCAGGTACAGGTATGGACGTTTACAACAAGGTTGAGATCGTCAAGAACGAGAGCAGCGCACACACTGCGCCTGAGTCGTTCATCTGATAGGTACTCGGCTAAACTGTATAAAAAGTGCAGCTCTTTGATGAAAACTCAAAGAGCTGCTTTTGTATATCAGTCTGTCATGGGGATGATATTTTTCTCGATAAATTCAAGTCTGTCGAAGATACGCGGCTTGAAAGTTCCCGTCACACCGACGGAGATATTCTTATCCCTGTTTACATATATCATGTTTCCGCCATCACCGATAGCGGCGCAGACACCGTCGCCTTTGCGGGGAGTATACCATAGATATCCATAGTACATATTGCCGAAGGTCTTGGGGAGCTTCTGCATTGGGGAAGTTATCTCGTTTATGCGGGCTTCAGATATAATACGCTTGCCCTCGTATTCACCGCCGCTTAGCACCATCTGACCTATCCCGGCCATATCCCGAGCGGAGAGGGTAAGACCCCAGCCCGCGGTCACAGTGCCATGAGGGTCGGTGTACCACTCGTGTTTTCTGGGTGCTTTGTTCATCAGATAATCGAACTGGTCTTCCTTTGAACTGGCACCGTGAGATCTTATCTCCTGTATTCCAAGGGGTTTGAAAAGGTATTCGTTGGCGAATTCAAGGCAAGTCATTCCCGAGGCTTTTTCGATGACCCCCGAAAGTATCTGTATGCCGAGGGTGGCGTATTTGAACTCGCCTGTGATGCCCGAACGTCCGCCAAGCAGGTCGAGGGCGGCTTTCGTCCAGTCATCCGAGGTGCAGATTTTCGTCCACGGTTCGCTCCTGTATTTGTAAGGCGCAGTCATGGTCAGCAGATGTTTCAGCGTAACATCATAAATGGTCTTTTCGCCGCGCTTGACAGTGTAATCGGGAAAGAGATCCAGAACTTTGCAGTCAGCTCCCGAGATAAAGCCATTGTCTTCGGCGATGCCTTCAAGAAGTGCCATAATGCCCTTGGTCACGGACATAACGTGCATTGCATCGTCTTCTTTAAAGCCGCTTCGGCAGAAACTTAAAGCAGGTTCGCCGTCTTTAAATGCGTATATCTGGCAGATGTTGCTCTCGTTTCCTCTGCCGTTTTCGATCAGTTCACGAAGTCCCTTGTCGTTCATACTTAACCTCCCATAGTCGAATAGTTTTATCGGTAATAAAGAGTATATCAAAAACAATTTTTAATGTCAATCCAATAAAAAATTTTTTTCAGAGCCATGCAACATTTTGGTGGGTGCGTGCGTTTTATTATACAGAGAGGGAGGTGAGGCGCATGGCTGATATCCTTAGCGATTATGAAGAGTTATTGAAAGAGTACAGCGACATGGTCACGAGGCTGTGTGTTATGCACACGGGGGATATGTCCGATGCAGAGGACGTATACCAGAACGTGTTCTTCAAGCTGTACAAGGAACTGAAAAAAGGTGTTATCCCGAACCCGAAAGCATGGCTTCTTAGGGTGACGGTGAACGAGTGCAGGAGTTTGTGGCGGTATCGCCTGCGCAGGAACACCCTTAGTTTGGAAGAGGTGAGCGACATACCTGTTCAGCCTGCCGACAGTGAGATATGGCAGCTGGTGATGGAGCTTCCGCCGAAGTACAGAGATGTGATATACCTTTATTATTATGAAGAGCTTACAGCTGATGAGATAGCCGAGGTCACGAAGACAAGACCTTCCACCGTGCGCTCACAGCTGAAACGCGGCAGAGAAAAGCTGAAAGGTCAGCTTGAACAGGAAGGGAGCGGACGTTATGAAACAGATGAGATTTTTGGATAATGTCAGGACACCCGAGGACTGGCAGCGAAGGGCTCTTAAAGCGGCAGAGGCTGATGCCTTTAAGCCAAAGCTGAAAAAATGGCAGTCGGCGGGGATCGTTGCTGCAACAGCAGTGGCAGTTATCGGTATGGTGGTCGTGCCGCTGCTTAATGGATACAAAGGCACCGATACGTCCGTTGAACACACAGCCGCTGAAAGCAGTTGTGAGGACAGCATCTCCGAAGATATCAGCCTAAAAGACAAAAGAAATGACAGAAGTTCGGGGTCGTCTGCTGTAAAGAGTGAAAAGGATATCGAAGAACAGGCGAAAAACATAGCAGACTCGGTAGAAAAGATGGACGAGATGTATGGTCTGACTGAATCCGTGACGGTGCTTGACTGCGAAAGACTCAAGGACAGTGATACTATATACCTTGTGGCTGCAAGACAAACGTATCAGTTCGGAAATTTCGTATTCTGCACCGAGCTGCCGCTGTACGGCGATGTGCTTACGGGAAACAAGGAGCTTCCCGAGTTCGGTGACATGGTCGTGCTGGGATTTGATGAACTGAATGGCGAGGAGTGCCTTGATACGAATGTCAATATGAAAGTAAACGGCAGGAAATACTTTGCGGTACAGCCCCGCGGTACACTGACCTGCAAGGGCTATACAGATCTAGGCAGATGGACAGACGGTTTCTTCGGCGATGTACTGCATTCGGCACAGGCTGCGGCAAGGGTCACGGAGGATACAATTGACGATACTGTTAAGTATCTTGTCAGGGGAACTTATAAAAATATAGAACAAGTCAAGCCCGATATCGAGAGCAGCATCTCATGGAACGGAAAAGACACAGACCTTAAAGGCGAGATAATGACGACGATATTCGATGAAGCCTACGTAAGGGGCGGAGCAACATCTCAGCTTTATGTGGTTAAGATAGTTAAGAACGACGGCAGTCATCTGTGGGCGGACGCGTATTTCGACAGCGTAACAAAGGACTGTACGCTGCATATAGACAGGATAACAGGCACGCTGAAAACAAAGTGCGATACTGATATCGAGCTGCTGAATGCAAGGCTGGTTTCCGACAGCACACGCGAGGATACCGTATATCTGCTGATAAACGCCATTGATACCGAAAGGACGGGAAATATCAGGGGCAAGCTTGAAATTGAGGTCGTGCTGAACGATGAAACGAAAAGAGATACCCAAGTCAGCGAGGATACGGTCATTCAAAGTGCAGCTGCCGAAAACGGAGATTATGACTTCACGGTTGAACCCTGCGGCGACGTTGTTGTGAGAAATATCGATGATAACGGAAATGAACGCACACAGTTCCTGTACACCTTTGAACTTACCGCATCGGAAAAAGCAGATTTTGACGAGATAAAAAATGTCAATTTCTACGAGGATTACAAAACGCCTGAGATATCGTCTGTTGAGATAAACAGTAATTATGAGTATGTTGTGAAGTCCGAAGACGAGCGCGTTTGCTACCTCTGTACTGCAAACTACGAGGTGTACAGTGGCGGAAAGCTTCTGCTGATGTACGGAGTGGAGTTCAATGAAAAGGTTTCAGAGCCGCCCGATGGCATGACATTCCTCTTCGGCAAAAAGAACGGTGATGATGTAGTATGGGAGAGCAGGGTCGAATTTACGGACAGTGATACAGCGGAGAACCGGAAAAACAACAGCTCAGGAAGGCTGACGGTGAGCAACAGGAATGTTGACTATAAGGCAGCATCGAATAACGAGCCTGCGGAAAACAACAAATAGGGAGCGGCACGCGGTCGACGCAGTCACCGCTAACAAACAAACGAGCGTGGACAGATCGAACGTCCACGCTCTTTCTTTTGGCGGATAATATTGCCGCGTCCGCTATCGGACAGCATCAGCCACAACCGGCGCTGTCACTGTTATCCGATGGCTCGACACGAGGAACGAGGGACGAAAGCTTGCAGGGCAAAGTCCGATTTGAGAGTGTCGCAGTACATCAGAACTGCAAGTGCTTATGACTTCTATATGAGTACCGACCGAATAGAACAGAGCGTTTTGTGTGAAGTGTAAAAAATATTTTAAACTGCTTGACATATCGGGAAAAGTAATGTATAATAGTCGAGTACGCTGACAATAGGGTCAGTGTAACTATTTGATGAAAGGAGAGAAACCATGCCAACCTTTAACCAGTTAGTAAGAAAGGGCAGAAACGTACTTGCAGACAAGTCTACAGCTCCTGCACTTCAGAAGGGCTTCAATGCCAAGAAGAAGAGAGTAATCGATCAGAGCTGTCCTCAGAAGAGAGGCGTATGCACAGTTGTTAGAACAGCTACTCCTAAGAAGCCTAACTCCGCAATGAGAAAGGTAGCCAGAGTAAAGCTGACCAATGGCTACGAGGTAACTGCATACATCCCCGGCATCGGTCATAACCTTCAGGAGCACTCTGTTGTTCTTATCAGAGGCGGAAGAGTTAAGGACCTCCCTGGTGTAAGATACCACATCATCCGCGGTACTCTTGATGCACAGGGCGTTGCTAAGAGAATGCAGGCTAGATCCAAGTACGGCGCTAAGAAGCCTAAGGCAGGCGCTGCTAAGTAAGCTTAATATAAGCTTGCGGAAACTACGGGAATTATCCCGCTCAAAATTTATGGAACAACTCATTGCCGCGTAAAAGCGGAGACCACAGTTTTTGTGGAGTGATTGATATATATCGGTAACTCTGCATGGAACTGACGGGGCTGTGACGGGTCGCAAGGTCTGGTCACAGAGCGAGTACCTATGAATTCATTATTTGTGAAGGAGGGAATTAAAGTGCCAAGAAGAGGTAGAGTTACCAAGAGAGACGTACTCCAGGATCCTGTATACAACAGCAAGCTGGTTACACGTCTGGTAAACAACATCATGCTCGACGGTAAGAAGGGTGTTGCCCAGAAGATCGTTTACGGAGCATTCGAGATCGTAGAGGAAAAGACAGGCCGTCCTGCTCTCGAAGTATTCGAGGAGGCTATGAACAATATCATGCCTGAGCTGGAGGTAAAGGCTCGCCGTGTCGGCGGTGCTACCTATCAGGTCCCCATGGAGGTTAGACCTGACAGACGTCAGACACTCGGTCTGAGATGGATCACTAAGTATTCTCGTGAAAGACACGAGGATACAATGAAGGAAAAGCTCGCAGCTGAGATCCTCGACGCTCTTAACGGTGTGGGCGGTTCATGCAAGAAGCGTGACGACACACACAAGATGGCTGAAGCTAACAAGGCTTTCGCTCATTACAGATGGTAAGAGTATAGAGGAGGATATATCATGGCTAGAGAAACTAAGCTCCAGGATTACCGCAATATCGGTATCATGGCACACATCGACGCCGGTAAGACAACTACTACTGAGCGTATCCTGTTCTATACCGGTGTTAACTATAAGATCGGTGAAACACACGACGGTGCATCTACAATGGACTGGATGGCACAGGAGAAGGAGAGAGGTATCACTATCACCTCTGCTGCTACTACTTGCTACTGGAAGGGTCACAGACTCAACATTATAGATACTCCCGGCCACGTTGACTTCACCGTTGAAGTTGAAAGATCTCTGAGAGTCCTCGACGGCTCCGTTACCGTTCTTTGTGCAAAGGGCGGCGTTGAGCCCCAGACCGAGACTGTTTGGAGACAGGCTGACAACTATAAGGTACCTCGTATGGTATACGTCAACAAGATGGATATCATGGGTGCTGACTTCTATAACGTACTGAATATGCTCCACGAGAGACTTCAGTGCAACGCCGTTCCGATCCAGCTGCCTATCGGCGCTGAGGAAGATTTCAAGGGTATCATCGACCTGCTTGAAATGAAGGCTTATATCTATTACGATGATCTGGGCAAGGATATCAGATGCGAGGACATCCCCGCTGATATGCAGGAGAAGGCAGAGCAGTACAGAGCTGACCTGATCGAGCACCTTGCTGAGGTAGATGATGACCTCGCAGAGAAGTTCTTCGCTGATGAGGAGATCACTATCGATGAGATGAAGAAGGTAATCAGACGTTCTACCATCGACAACACAATGGTTCCTGTTACTTGCGGTACTTCCTACAAGAACAAGGGCGTTCAGAAGCTGCTCGATGCTATCGTTGACTATATGCCTTCTCCTATCGACGTTCCTCACATCAAGGGTACAAACCCTGATACAGGTGAGGAGTGCGAAAGAATTTCCGGCGATGATCAGCCTTTCGCTGCTCTCGCATTCAAGATCGCTACTGACCCCTTCGTTGGTAAGCTGGCATACTTCAGAGTATACTCCGGCGTACTGAGCGCTGGTTCTACCGTTTACAACTCCACCAAGGACAAGGACGAGAGAATCGGACGTATCGTTCAGATGCACTCCAACGACAGAAAGGATATCGATACCATCTACGCTGGTGATATCGGTGCAGCTATCGGTCTGAAGAATACTACAACAGGTGATACTCTCTGCGACGAGAAGAACCCTGTTATTCTGGAATCCATGGAATTCCCTGAGCCTGTTATCCAGCTGGCTATCGAGCCTAAGACTAAGGCAGGTCAGGAGAAGATGGGTATCGCGCTGGCTAAGCTGGCAGAAGAAGACCCCACATTCAGAACTTATACTTCTGAAGAGACAGGTCAGACCATTATCGCAGGTATGGGTGAGCTCCACCTGGAGATCATCGTTGACAGACTGCTGAGAGAGTTCAAGGTTGAGGCTAACGTAGGTGCTCCTCAGGTATCCTATAAGGAGACCATCACTAAGGAAGCTAACGTTGACTACAAGTACGCTAAGCAGTCAGGTGGTAAGGGTCAGTACGGTCACGTTAAGATCAATGTATTCCCCAACGAGAGCGGTGCAGGCTACGAGTTCGTAAACAAGGTAGTCGGCGGTTCTATCCCCAAGGAGTACATCCCTGCTGTTGACGCAGGTATCAAGGGCGCTATGGAGAGCGGCGTACTCGCTGGCTTCCAGGTTGTTGACTGCAAGGTTGAGCTGTATGACGGTTCTTACCACGAAGTTGACTCCTCTGAAATGGCGTTCAAGATCGCAGGTTCTATGGCATTCAAGGAGGCTATGAAGAAGGCTTCTCCTATAATCCTTGAGCCTATCATGAAGGTATCCGTAATAGCTCCCGATGATTATCTGGGTACTGTTATCGGCGACCTGAACTCCAGACGTGGTCAGATCCTCGGTCAGGAGCAGAGAACAGGTGCTGTTCAGGTTGACGCTCTTGTTCCTCTGTCTGAGATGTTCGGTTACTCCAACGACCTGAGATCTAAGACTCAGGGCCGTGGTCAGTATGCTATGGAACCACACAGCTATACTCAGGTACCGAAGTCCATCGCTGACAAGATCATGACTTCCAGAGCTAAAGACTAATTTTTAGCAAAAATATTTTGCAAAACCCTTGCAAAATGGTTAATTATTTGGTATAATAATACTACGGTATGTCAGATGAGCGTTCAGTATACCTGAACGCTGCGTCTGAACGAAGTATAAAATTTTATTTTAAGGAGGAAAATTCCTATGGCAAAGGCACATTTTGAAAGAACCAAGCCCCACGTTAACATTGGTACCATCGGTCACGTTGACCACGGTAAGACTACCCTGACAGCTGCTATCACCAAGACACTGGCTATGAAGGGTCAGGCTAAGTTTGAGGCTTATGACATGATCGATAAGGCTCCCGAGGAGAGAGAGAGAGGTATTACAATCAATACCGCTCACGTTGAGTATGAGACTGATAAGAGACACTATGCTCACGTTGACTGCCCCGGCCACGCTGACTACGTTAAGAACATGATCACAGGTGCTGCTCAGATGGACGGCGCTATCCTGGTTTGTGCTGCTTCTGATGGCCCTATGGCTCAGACAAGAGAGCACATCCTGCTGGCTCGTCAGGTTGGCGTTCCTGCAATCGTTGTATTCATGAACAAGGCTGACCAGGTTGACGATCCTGAGCTGCTCGAACTCGTTGAGATGGATATCAGAGATCTGCTGAGCTCTTATGATTTCCCTGGCGATGATACTCCTATCATCGTTGGTTCTGCTCTGGCTGCTCTTGAAGCTCCCGATGACCTGAGCAATCCTGCTTATGAGCCTATCATCAAGCTGATGGACGCTGTTGACGAGTACATTCCTACTCCTGAGAGAGACGACGCTAAGCCTTTCCTGATGCCTGTTGAGGATACTATGACCATCTCCGGCCGTGGTACCGTTGTTACAGGTAGAGTTGAGAGAGGTGTTCTGAACACTGGTGAGACCGTTGAGATCGTTGGTCTGTCTGATGAGAAGCAGTCCACAGTTGTAACCGGTATCGAGATGTTCAGAAAGACTCTGGATTCCGCTATGGCTGGTGATAACATCGGCGCTCTGCTCCGTGGTATCACAAGAGATCAGGTTGAAAGAGGTCAGGTTCTTTGTAAGCCCGGCTCCATTCACCCCCACACTAAGTTCAGCGGTCAGGTTTACGTTCTGAAGAAGGAAGAGGGCGGCCGTCATACTCCTTTCTTCAACAACTACAGACCTCAGTTCTATTTCAGAACAACTGACGTTACCGGTATCATCACTCTGCCTGCTGACAAGGAGATGTGCATGCCCGGCGATAACGTAACTATGGATGTTGAGCTGATCACTCCTATCGCTATCGAGGAAGGTCTGCGTTTCGCTATCCGTGAGGGTGGTAGAACCGTAGGTTCCGGCGTTGTTACTGCTATCAACGAATAATTTTTAGCTTAACAAGCTTTTCTGAAGACCGAGTCATTTGACTCGGTCTTTTTTTGTCTTGTAATACTTTGCTTTTTATGCTATAATAATATCATAATCTTCCGTATCCCGTTGTCTTCTGCCATAAACAAAAATTTATCCCAAGGACTGCGGATTTTACTGGGGAAAACCTTTCTGAAGAAAGGTTATTCCCCAGACCCCTTTCCAAAGACTTCTATTTCTTTTTGGCAGGGGGCAGCTATCCTTATAAGAATAGCAAAGTTCACCTGTTTGCGATTCTTTAATAAAAAGTCTGCCCCCTGCCAAAAAGAGTTAAAAGTTTTCGGGGAGGAGTTTGAGGAGGACCCTTTTTCAAAAGGGTCTTCCTCAATAACACCCGCAGTTCGTGGGATAAATTTTTGTTTGCGGCATAAGAGAACGTGATATGGAAAGACAAGGTTGGTATAACGATATGAACAGAAAAGCAGTAATAGGAATACTTGCGCACGTTGACTCGGGCAAGACTACGCTTTCGGAGGCTATGCTGTATAAAAGCGGGGCGATACGCAAGTTGGGTCGTGTGGATCACAAGGACGCATTCCTTGATAATAACCCTATCGAACGTGATAGGGGTATAACAATATTCTCAAAGCAGGCGGTCTTTGAGTACGGCGGTGTGGGATTCACTCTGCTGGATACTCCGGGGCACGTTGATTTTTCGGGTGAAACCGAGCGAACTCTCCGTGTGATAGATGCGGCTATACTGGTTATAAGCGGCACTGACGGCGTTCAGCCACACACGAAAACTCTGGCACGGCTGCTGGAAAGGTACGATATCCCCACTTTCATCTTCGTCAACAAAATGGACATGGACGGTGCGCGAAAGGATTTCGTCATGAATTCAGTGACTGCCGCCATGGGGGACAGGTGCGTTTCTTTCGCACAGCCCGCCGATGAACTGACGGAAGCGCTGTCCCTCTGCACAGAGGAGATGATGGAAGAGTATCTAGAAAAGGGCGAAATTTCGGACAGCAGCATGATATCTGCCATAGCACAGAGACGTCTGATACCCGTGAGCTTTGGTTCAGCCCTGAGATTGGAGGGCATCGAAGCCCTGCTTGACTGCATTTCAAAGTATATCCCTCTGCCCGAAGAAAATGCCGAATTCGGCGCGAAAGTTTACAAAATTACCGAGGAGGGCGGCGCAAGGCTCACCCATATGAAGATCACAGGCGGCAGCCTTGCCGTCCGTGATGTGCTGACCTACACCGACCGCGAGGGCGAGGAAGTCAGCGAAAAGGTGGGCAGGATAAGGGTCTACAGCGGTGAAAAAGCCCGCAACGCCGAAGTCGTGGTTCAGGGTGAAGTTTGCGCTGTTCCCGCACTTACGGCGACTTTTGCGGGTCAGGGTCTTGGGTTTGAGCCTACCGATACCGAGCAGATACTTGAACCTGTGCTGACCTACCGCGTTATTGCACCAAAGGAAGTTGACGAGCACACTCTACTCAGCAGACTGCGTATCCTCGAAGACGAAGACCCCACCATGGCGGTGAACTATAACGAGCAGCTTCACGAGGTGACGGCGGCGCTGATGGGTGAAGTTCAGGCGGAAGTGCTGAAACGCATCGTCAGCGAGCGTTTTGGAATGGAGATAGAGCTGGGTGAGGGACGGATAGCCTACCGCGAGACTATCGCCGAGCCTGTTGACGGCGCGGGTCACTTTGAGCCACTGCGCCACTATGCGGAAGTCCATCTCCGCCTTGAGCCACTGCCCCGAGGCAGCGGTCTTGAATTTGACAGCGATTGCAGCGAGGATATCCTCAGCCGCAACTGGCAGAGACTTATCCTGACCCACCTGAAAGAAAAGACCCACCGCGGCGTGCTGACCTGCTCGCCCATAACCGATATGCGCATAACCCTGACGGCGGGGCGGGCGCATCTGAAACACACCGAGGGCGGTGATTTCCGTCAGGCGACTTACCGCGCTGTAAGGCAGGGTCTGCGCAAGGCGAAAAGCATACTGCTTGAACCCTGGTACGCATATCGGCTGGAGATACCCGCCGCAAACGTGGGCAGAGCTCTCACCGACCTTGACCGCATGGGCGCTCATGCCGAGCCGCCTGAGACCGACGGCGAAACGGCGGTGCTGACGGGTACCGCTCCCGTGTCGAAACTTCGGTTCTATCACACCGAGGTGGCGGGCTATACCAAGGGCCTGGGCAGGCTGAGCTGTCGGGCGGCGGGCTATGATGTCTGTCTTGATGCTGATGAAGTCATCGCCGAGATAGGCTATGACCCCGACAAGGACACCCATAACTACGCAGATTCCGTATTCTGTTCCCATGGGGCGGGTCACGTTGTGCCCTGGAATGAAGCCGACGAGCTTATGCACGTCAGCCCCGAAACAGGCAGGCGGCAGTATCAGCAGGCTGAGGAAGTCCGCACCCGCGCGGCAGATTTTGTACGCCGTGCCGTTGAGGACGAGGAGCTCATGGCCATATTCGAGCGCACATACGGCTCCATAAACCGCAAAAAGCGGGACGCTATGCGTACTCCCAAGGAAGTTGTGAAGACCAAGTCCAAGCCCAGACCTGTCCCAACGGGTCCCGAATATCTGCTGGTTGACGGCTACAATATTATATTCGCATGGGACGACCTGAAAAAGCTGGCGGCTGAAAATCTCGACCTTGCCAGAAGTACGCTGATAAACCGCCTCAGCAGTTTTCAGGGGTGTCGGGGCTGTGAGCTCATAATAGTTTTTGATGCCTACCGCGTGAAAGAGCCCGAGCATATCGACAAGGCGGGAAGCGTCAGCGTTGTGTATACCAAAGAAGCTGAGACCGCCGACACCTACATCGAGCGCACGGCTCATCAGCTGGCTAAGGAGCATCGTGTCACGGTGGCGACTTCCGATGGGCTTGAACAGGTGATAATCATGGGCTCTGGGGCGAGGAGAATGTCCGCCAGCGACCTGAAACACGATGTTGAAGCCTCTGAAAGGGCTGTCAGGGACTATATCGAGAAGCTCAACCGCAGGAAACTGAAATGACGTATATGTTTTTTTCGCTGACACGCCGCACTTAAAGGAATATAACGAAAGTTTGGTAGGTTTCTATTCCCCGCCGCAGGCGGGGAATAGAAACCGCCAGTATGATATATCCATTTCGATCTGGCATTTTTGAAGTGTGGGTAAATGGATAGCCATAATAAATATTTGTTAGAAGATTCACTTGTTAACAAAACGTTTACAATCATCTAGTCACTTTGGGTGATGTGCGTCGGGTCAAAATGGTATATAATACATACATAAGATACAGAGAACACAAAACACTCGGTATCGAACTTAATTTTGACATTACCACTTTTAACCCGACTTTATAAAAAACAACAAGATCAAGCTCAAAGGTTTTGGCCAAGGACCTCTGAGCTTGGTTTTGTTTTATACGGACTTTTTTGCCGAACGAACATTAATTGTATGTTTGTTCGGTTTTTTATATGCTGTATTGTTGAATATAAACAAATAATCTTCCTGAATTTCAGTTCAATTACCTTGTTGAAATTTTATCAAAAGTATGCTATAATTGATTTAATGAAAGAAACATATTAAACATAACGAAATAATTTATAAGTATTAACAAATTAACCAACGAGGTTCCGATGGGTGTGAGGAGGATAGTAATGAATAAGAGGATAATCAGAAGTCTGACAACAGCAGCAATAGCATTGGCAGCAGCAATGTCAGCTGTGGTTTGTGCAGAAGCTTATGAACTTGAAAAGCATACTCAGTCCGAGATAAGAAAAATGTATCAGAAATTGTACTTCGATCTCCATGATGCTCCCGAGTACAGCGAAAACTATTCTACAGAATATCCCACGTATGCAGGCAAGCTTGAACAGGATACTCTCGAGGACGGACTTGATTCTGTTAACTTCTGCCGATATCTGGCAGGTCTGCCCTATGATGTGGAGCTTGAAGAAAGCTATAACGTACTTGCGCAGAACGCAAGTCTGGTCATCTACATCAATCAGGCGCTGACCCATACCCCCACCAAGCCCGCAGTTATGAGCGACGAGGTATTTGCGCTGGCAAAGCAGGGCTCAGGCGATTCTAATATCGGCAAGGGCTATCTGAATATCCAGGCATCGGTAGTAGAGGGTTATATGTTCGATACCGATGAGAGCAATATATCAAAGCTTGGTCACAGGCGCTGGATACTTAATCCCGATATGCAGAAAACAGGGCTAGGCAATGTATACGACTGCACTGCTATGTACGTAAAGGACAAGACCCGCAAGGATAAATTCACGGGGGATTATATCGCGTGGCCGCCTGCAAATATGCCTAATGAGTTTATGGGCAGCGATAAGAACGGCTATGCATATTCCGTTACCCTCAACTCAAAAACCTATGCTGCGCCCAAGCGGGATAAGGTCAAGGTCACACTGACTTCCAAGCTTACAGGCAAGACAATGACCTTCGATAAGAATTCTAACGGCGATTCTTCACAGCTGATCGGCTATTTTGGTGTCAGCGATGCCAATATAACTTCCAACAACAACTGTATAATATTCAATCCCGGCTTGCTGCCAAAGAATGATGTTGTTGACATAAAGATAACAGGTATATACGATAAGAACGGCAAGGAAAGACCCATCAGCTACAGGATAAATTTTTTCGATCTTCTGGACGAGAAGGATTATGCTGTCGGATTCCCCGAGGATAATTATGAGATCGAGATAGGCGAACCTCTGCTGATAAAGGGCTATGACCATCCCCTGATAACAGGCGGCTACCGTATATGGAGCAGCTGCGAGAGCGGCGGAAAGCTTCGCGATTATGTCAATATGATCCAGTCAGGCGGAAACATCTATATGATACCCAAAAAGGAAGGCGTTCTGCACCTTTATGCAGGCACAAGCGAAACTTTCTTTAATGATGTATACTGCAAAGTCACCATAACACACAAGCACACACGCAGCCAGTGGATAGTTGAAAGAGCCCCTACCGCAACAGAAGCGGGCTACCGCTATAAGGAATGCAGCAAATGTCATAAAAGATTAGATGGCGAGGTAATGCCCGCAACATCGGTGGCGGCGGCTGAGATAAAGTTCGCTGAAGACAGATATATCTTTTCAGGCAGCGCAGTTCAGCCTAAGATAAATGTATATTCAAGCGGAAAGCGCCTGACCGAGGGTACGGATTATACCGTCAGCTATAAGAACAATGCGGCTGTTGGTACAGCTCAGCTGACAATAAAAGGCAAGGGCTATTTCAGCGGAACAAAGACCGTTGATTTCAGGATAGTAAGAGGCGAACCCGTGCAGATCAGCAAGCTGGATATTACAGTGAAGACCGATGTTCTTGTATATACGGGTGCGGCGATAGAGCCTAAGATAACAATAAAAGATGGTACTTATACTCTTCAGAAGAACAAGGATTATACTGTAGAATATACCAACAACACAGATGTCGGCACAGGCAATATTACCATAACCGGCATGGGTGATTATCTGGGAACAAGAAAATATACCTTTAAGATAGAAGCTGCCGATATCGGATATCCCTGGAGTATGGAAAATATAGAAGATGTCAGATATACAGGCAAGCCCATCAAGATCAATTTCCGGCTGAGAAGCCCTGTTTCCGGTGCGGCAATGGCAGAGGGCAAGGACTATACGGTATCCTACAAGAACAATGTCAGCGTAGGAAAAGCTGTGATAACTGTACGCGGGATCGGCAATTACTGCGGTACAGCCGAGATGGATTTCAATATAGTTTCTACCGAAGAATACAAAGGTCCCGAGCATCGCGATGATGTTATTGAGATAGACTGCAACAGCGCTCTGGCGATAAAGGGCGGTGACAGCAGGACTCAGGCAGTATTTATAGGCAGCAGCGGCGAGGTCATAAAGGAAAATGTTTCTTCCGACGGCACTGTGTATGCCGACCTACCCGAGGGCGAATACGTGGTATGGGTGATTGGATATTCCTGCAGACCTGTAAAGACAAGGCTGACAGCAGGAAGTACAGTCACCATGGCAGAAGTTAAGATATACAGGTACGGTGATATCAACCGTGACGGCAAGATAAATGTTACTGATATTTCGATAGCTGCCGCATTTATAAAGGGCAAGCGTACACCTGCTGACGAAGTGCAGTTCGATCTTGCTGATGTTAAACGTGACGGTGTTTTGAATATCACTGATATCACCAGGATAGCGGCACATGCAAAGGGTAAAAAGATACTTGTGGTAGATGAAGAATTTGTAATACCCGAACTGGCAGAAAAAGCAAACTAGCGTAAAACTGCCAAGTAAGAGAGCTTTTGCTCAAGCTTTTCGCGAAAAGCTTGCAGAGAGCTCGAGAGGCAGAGCCTCTCGGTCAAGGCGCAAAAGCGACGCGGCAACAAAGCTGTAAATAGAACAGGGTACTTCTGACCAAATAAGGCGCGGCAATACCAAAAATTCCGAGCGTATGCGACCGTATGCACACGCTCAAACTTTGTCCGTATATTATTGCCGCGCCCGCTGTCAAACAGCGAAGCGTCTTTGACAGGTCGCCCCGCAAGGGGCGATCTTTGATACCGCAGTACGTATGGATAAGCAAACCGCACTCTGTAGTGTTTAAAATGGATGTCCTAACGCCCATAAAAACGGGTTTTGCCGATATAGTCATTGGTTTTGCTATGGTCGGAAGTTTGCGAGCTTTCGCCCCTCGTTCCTCGGGTCGAGAAATCAACGAGCTATCGCCGTTGATTTCGGGCGCGGCAATATATTTACGCAGATGGAAAGAGCGTGGACGTTTGTATTGTCCACGCTCGTATTTTTGTAGCGGTGACTGCGTCGACCGCGTGCCGCGCCTTTTTTGACATGGGCGCAAGTTTGCTATGCGCTTATAGTTCGCTATGCATTTTGGATTTGCGCCTTGGTGATTGAGGGCTCTGCCCTCAAACTCCCGCAAGCCTTTCGCGAAAGGCTTGACCCAAAGCTCTCTTCCTTGGCAGTTTCCGCTAGTTTGCTTTTCTCGCGCTTTTTTTCCTTGACATTACATCCCCGCTGTGGTATCCTTATTGTAGACAGCGCCAAGCTGCCGCAAAAATACTATCCTAAACGGAAAGGAAGATTAAAATGACCGAACTGAATTACACCATGCTCTGTGACTTCTACGAGCTGACAATGGGCAACGGCTACCTCCTCAGCGGAATGGACAGCAAGATAGCTTACTTTGACCTGTTTTTCCGAAGAGTACCAGACGAAGGCGGCTTCGCTGTTGCCTGCGGACTTGAACAGATTATCGACTACATCGAAGACCTGCATTTTTCTGCGGAAGATATCAGCTACCTGCACGGCAAGGGCGTATTCAGCGAGGAATTTTTGAAATATCTGGCAGACTTCAAATTTACAGGCGACGTATGGGCTGTACCTGAGGGAACTGTAATATTCCCGAATGAGCCCATAATCACGGTACGCGCCCCCGCAATTCAGGCTCAGCTTATTGAAACTTATCTGCTGCTGTGCATAAATCACCAGTCACTGATAGCGACTAAGGCGAACCGCATAGCCAGGGCGGCTCAGGGCAGGGCGGTCAGCGAATTCGGTTCAAGGCGTGCCCACGGCGCGGATGCGGCAATACTCGGCGCAAGGGCTGCGGGCATCGGCGGCGTGAAGAATACTGCCTGCACCATAACCGACCAGCTTTTCGGCTTTCCCGCAACGGGTACCATGGCGCATTCATGGGTGCAGATGTTTGACAGCGAATACGATGCTTTTGCGGCGTACTGCAAGTGCTATCCCGACAGCACAGTGCTGCTGGTGGATACTTTCAACGTCCTGAAAAGCGGTATCCCCAACGCCATAAAGGCTTTTGACGATGTTCTGAAGCCCCTTGGCAAGCGTCCTGTGGGTGTAAGGCTGGATTCGGGTGATATCACCTATCTTTCCAAAAAGGCGAGAAAAATGCTGGACGATGCGGGCTACCCCGACTGCAGGATAATCGCATCAAATTCGCTGGATGAGTACATTATCCGCGATATGATATTCCAGGGGGCGGCAATTGACGGCTTCGGCGTGGGTGAAAGGCTCATCACCGCCCGCAGCGAGCCTGTTTTCGGAGGAGTATATAAGCTTGTAGCCGTTGAAGACACCGACGGCACCATCACCCCGAAGATCAAGATAAGCGAGAATGTTATCAAGATCACCAACCCCCATTTCAAGAAAGTTTACCGCATCTACGACAAGGAAAACCACAAGGCGATAGCCGACCTGCTGTGCGTACACGATGAAGTCATCAGCGAGAACGAGCCCCTGACCCTCTTTGACCCGAATTACACCTGGAAGAAAAAGACAGTCACGGATTTTGAAGCCCGCGAACTTCTGGTGCCCATATTCGCAGGCGGAAAGCTGGTCTACAAAAAGCCTGCCTACGCCGATATCGTGTCGTATGCGGCGGCAGAAGTTGGTACTCTCTGGGACGAAGTCACACGATTCGAGAATCCCCATAACTACTACGTCGATCTCTCGAAAAAACTCTGGGATATCAAGAACGATCTCCTGAATTCGGGAAGATAGCCAATAATAAAGCCCTTTCTGCTGACGAGCTGCAGAAAGGGCTGTTTTGTTTTCTGACTATCTTTTTACAACACCACTTAAAATGACGGAACGACAGGGATATATTATGTTGACGTTATCTTTTCCACCGCCATACTATCATTATATTCCTTTATTCGCTGTTAAGTCAGGTGTGTCAGCGGGATAACCCTATTTTGTTTTAGGGCAAAAAATTAATGCCCACTTATTTCGGCGTGAAATGGACATTAATTTTCTTATAGAATTATGAAAGGGATTTGGTGTTTGGCAAAACCCACAAGTTTCGGCGTTTTATGAGCTTTGCCAAACAGCAACCTAAGAAAGGTTTTGGAGGGACTTTCTTGTTTCTTCCTTTACTGTACTTACATAATAACACCCTTGTATGAACCGAGAATGAATTTTCGGGTGTTTTTTTGGATTTTTCCAAAAAAATATCAAACGTTTTAGTTAAATAATTTGTCATTACAAAAAGGGCAGTCCCAAAAAAGACAAAAAAATTAATGCCCACTTTTATTCGGCGTGAAATGAGCATTAATTTTCTTATAGAATTATGAAAGGGATTTGGTGATTGGTAAAACCCATAAGTTTCGGCGTTTTACGGACTTTACCAATCATCATGATGAAGAAGAATTGGAGGGATCTTCTTGTCATTTCCTTTACTGTAACTATATAATACCACCCTTATGTGAACCGAGAATGAATTTTCGGGAGGTTTCCAAAATTTTTTTCAGAAATTTTCTCAAACGTTTAAGCGGACATTCCTGCATCATTTCTGGCGGACTATTTTGCAAAATACAAAAAAATTAATGCCCACTTTTTCGGCGTGAAATGGACATTAATCTTCTTATAGAATTATGAAAGGGATTTGATGTTTGGCAAAACCCATAAATTTCGGCGTTTTACGGACTCTGCCAACCATCAAGACAAAGAAGTTTTGGAGGGAATTTCTCGTCTTTTCCTTTACTGTACTTACATGATACCATGCTTATATGAACCCTGCATGAATTTTCGGAAGGAATTTTTGATTTTATCAAGAACTCTTAAACGTTTTCTCTGAAATATCTCCGCAGCGTCAGCTCAGACGTTAGGTCTGCAAAAATACAAAAAAATTAATGCTCACTTGATTCGGCGTGAAATGAGCATTAATCTTCTTATAGAATTATGAAAGGGATTTGGTGTTTGGCAAAACCCGCAAATTTCGGCGTTTCACAGATCTTGCCAAACATCAAGACGAAGAATTATTTTGGAGGGATCTTCGTGTTATTTCCTTTACTGTAACTATATGATACCACTCTTATATGAACCGAGAATGAATTTTCGGGTGGTTTTCAAAAATTTTTTCAAACGTTTTCCCTATTTTTGACCCTAAATTTTAACGGTGCTGTTTTTTGGACAAAAAATTAACGCCCACTTCTAAATCGGCGTGAAATGAGCATTAATTTTCTTATAGAATTATGAAAGGGATTTGATGATTGACAGAACCTGCAAGGCTTTGTAAGCTCTGCCAAGCACCAATTTTTTATGTTATTCAGAGAAGCGGTAAAACCTAATGTTCAGTGAAGTGCGACTTGGGGGATCGCGCGAGGGAAAACATCTAAATTCATAGAGTTGGGGTTCGCCGGACACTAGGCTTTACCGCTTCGCCGAACCTTCTTCTTTATCTTGACTATACTATAACACTCTTATATGAACCGAACATGAACTGAGGGCGTGCTTTGAAAATTCCTGAAAGTTTGTAATTACATACAATATCGCCTATATTCAATTGTGCTGATTAGTGCAAATAATCTAATTTTGTGATAGGGGCATGTTAATAAAATGATAATTGCTGAAATTTTACCGCGGCTTTGTGAACTCCGAAGCGACTTTTATGAACCGAAATATCAATAATTGTTTGTAAATATTTTGTGAATGAGCAAAAAAGTATTTGCAAAAAACAGAGAACTGGGGTATAATTTATAATAGAATGAAATAAATTTTTAAGCGGCTCAAATTTATTTTTGTATAAATCGGAAAAATTTTCAGATGAAAGGGAAGTGATCAAAATGTTCCAGATACTTGTTGTTGAAGATGATGCCAGCCTGCGCCGCCTGATGAGCGCAGCCCTGAAACAGAACGGATATCAGCCTTTTACTGCCAGCGACGGCATTGAGGCTCTGGATATGCTGGAAAAGACCAATATCGACCTGATAATCTCAGACATCATGATGCCCAATATGGACGGATATGAGCTCACCAGACAGCTGAGGAGCGCAAATTTCCAGATGCCTATTATAATGGTAACGGCAAAGGAGAGTTTCGAGGACAAAAAGGTGGGCTTCGATGCGGGCACCGATGACTATATGGTCAAGCCTATCGATATCAACGAGATGATACTCCGTGTGGGTGCTCTGCTGAAAAGGTCGAAGCTTGCCAGCGAGCACACCATGACAGTGGGCAACTGCGTGCTGGACTACGATGCCCAGACTGTTGCGTTTGACGGTCAGCCGGGGGAGACCATACCTCAGATGGAATTCAAGCTGCTTTTCAAGCTGCTCTCCTATCCAAACAAGATATTCACCCGCAGACAGCTTCTGGACGAGCTGTGGGGCATGGATAAGGATGTTGATGAAAGAACGGTGGACGTACATATAAAGCGTCTGCGTGAACGTTATGGCACAGCTGAGGCTTTCTCCATAGTAACAGTCAGAGGACTGGGTTATAAGGCGGTAAAACAGTGAAAAAAGCAATAAAGTATACCCCGCCCGCATCGTTGAAACCTGTCAGACATCCACCCAAGCAGCGCATGACCATGCAGTTCAAGCTGGCTATGATGTTCTTTATAGTAATGTTCATATCTGCGAGTATCTCCGTAAGCGTGCTGCTGTTGATATTCAGCCCTGTTATGAAAGAAAACGCCACGACACAGATGGCTTCCTTTGCAGATTCTGCCAAAGAACTCCAGAATCAGAAAGAGCATTACAGTTATGAGCGCATCATAAGTCTGTTGAATAATTCTTCCTATGATGTCACAAAACTTGAAATAGATGACAAGGATCTGCAGGCTCACAAGGAAGAGATAGACAGATCAGGATACTATATCAGCACCGAGGGCATAGTGCCGCGCGCTGAAATGATAACCGTTATAGACGACGTTTACGTCCGTGTGAGTACCTTCAACAGTGAGAATGTTTTCTGGATAGTGAACCTTGTTACCATCGTGGCATTCATGTCCAGTATAATGCTGGGTACCATAATCACCACCTTTGTGGGACGCACCATGCTGCAGCCTATACACGACCTGAGTATGGCGACTTCCGAAGTCGCGAGAGGTAATTTCTCTGTAAGAGTACGTGAGAACGGTTCGGACGAGTACGGAACTCTTCAGAGGAACTTCAATAAGATGGCGCAGGAGCTTTCGGGCATAGAAACACTCCGCGGCGACTTCATATCAAATGTATCTCACGAATTCAAAACGCCGCTGGCTTCCATTCAGGGTTTTGCGAAGCTTTTGCAGAACCCCACTCTCAGCATGGAAGACAGAGATGAATATACACAGATAATAATTGATGAAACATCAAGGCTTTCCAAGCTTTCATCGAACATATTGAACCTGACAAGGCTGGAGAACCAGACCACTATCGGAAAGAAAAAGCGTTTCCGCATAGATGAGCAGATACGCAAGATCATACTTATGCTTGAACCCGAGTGGTCTAAAAAGGATATCGACATGGATATCGACCTGGAGGATATAATCTATGTCGGTAACGAGGATCTCATGGGTCAGATATGGCAGAACATCGTCAACAACGCGATAAAATTCACCCCACAGGGCGGGCAGATAAAGGTAAATCTGTTCCGCGGCGAAATGGGCATAGTTATCAAGGTATGGGATAACGGTCCTCAGATACCCGCAGAGAAAAAAGACAAGATATTCGAGAAGTTTTATCAGGGCGACCGCTCACGTGCCACAGAGGGCAACGGACTGGGTCTGGCGCTGGTAAAGAGGATAGTCGATCTGGCAGACGGTAAGATCACCGTGGATAACCCCTTTGAAGGCGGTGTAGTATTCGTGGTGGAACTTCCTTATCAGATAGAGGATATGATGTAAATGGGTCGAAGAATAAAGCCGGGAAAAATAATATTTCTCACTCTGCTGACCGTTGTCGTCGGTGTGCTTGTGTACAGGTTCATCGAGGGCAGGGGAGTGCGCAGAGGTATAAAAGGTTTGGGCGAACCTGTGCAGACAGAGGCCGAGGGCTCTGCCAAGAAATTCGTTAACGGCTACGAGGCTGATATCACCTTTAAAGCAGGATACGAGATCGAGGCGCTGGTAGTTCACACAAAGCGCTACGATTCCAAAGTCAGCGGTGCGCTGGCACCTGTTGATCTGGCACTGGCTTGGGGCAAAACTGCCGAATATAACGACAGGATAGATTTCCACTGGTCACAGTCCGGCAGATGGTACTCGTGGCACGTGGATGATCTTGATGATCTTATACCTGTGGGCGATGTGGAGAACGTTGAGTGCAGTTCAGCGAACAACCACATTATCCCCGCAGATGAAAGTGTAAAGCGTACAGTCCTGAAAATACGCCGCGGCGACAGGGTGAAGCTGCAAGGCTACCTGGTAGACGTTGATGCCGCTGACAGCAAGGGAAACACTTTCACCTGGAACAGCAGCACCACCAGAACAGATACCGGCGACGGCTCGTGTGAACTTATCTACGTCACCAAAGCTGAGATCATCAAATAAAAATATAGCGGAAAATGTCAGGATACAGCCCGACATTTTCCGCTGTTTTTGTTTGTAGCTTATTTCAGATCATTTTGCGTTTCCTTGGCACGCTCTGAGGCTTTCAGTCGCTTTTTGCGTTTGCTGACTATGAAGCCTATGATTATTGGCAGGGATATCAGCACCAGTGCTGCTGCGGCTATCATTATTGATATGGTACGAGGGTGCGCTCCGTGGCGCTGAAAGGTCAGGGAATCGCCCTCTGTGCTGAATCCGTAGGGTGTATCCATGGAGTAGGCTGTTTCAGAAGCCGAGGTCACACCCAGGATATTTCCTTCGGCATCTATATAAGCCGCCTTGAAATCACCGTAGTTGATGCTGAGGTCGATGAAATCGCAGGACGGATCCATTTTCAGCACTTCCTCATTGGAGTATATGCAAAGTACTCCCGCCTTTTTGTGGTGCAGTGAAAGGCTGACATATCCGTCCTCATGGTACTTTGCAATGCCGCTTTCGGCTGCTATATCAAGGGCTGTACCGTTTTTAGCGTCCTCTTCACAGACCTGGGGCGGCTGTGTGAAATCGGTGTAGCTTTCGTCGTCGGTGGTCATTTTAATAAGGATATCCGTGTAGACAGTACCCTCGGGGGCATCGGCGTAGGTTATATGAGCAACAGCGGGGTCTTCATGCTTTGCGGCAGATGCGGGAAGTGCCAGCGAAAATGCCATTACAGCCGCTGTAAAAATAGCAGAGATCTTTTTCATTGGATCAATTCCTTTCGCGGAAAATATATTTACTACAATACTGATTATACCACCCGCAGAACTTCAAGTCAACCGTGATAATGCGCTAATGACGTATATACTGCGCAATTTTCGGGCAGTATATAGTATATGGCTTTGGAAGGTCCATATCTTCAATATTAAGAAAATACTAAGGTTTACTGTAACCAAATTTTAATTGACATTTTGTCTGTAAAACGTTATAATAATAAGGTAAAATATTTTGTGAGAGCGCGATGCGCTATTTTTTTGAAAGGAAGACAGGCAAATGCCCGAGAATAATCAGTATAGAAATAATCATTCCCGCCAGCCCATGCAGGGACAGAGCGGTCAGTACAGACAGAGCCAGCACAATAATATGCAAGGCAGACCGGACAGACAGGGCGCAAGACGTCCCTCGCCTAACAGACAGGGCGCGAGAAGATCAAGAAAACAGCAGGAAAATGATGCACAGATATCGGCAGCAGTAAAGGGAATCATCGCTATAATGCTGACGTTACTGATAGTTGTAGTTGTAATAATGCTTTTCTGGAAGAGCTTGTTTACAGGAGCAGAAAAGGGTGATCTGGCTACAGGTACTATAACATCTACAGAATACCATGGACCCGAGACCAAAACGGCTACCGAACGTGAAGATTCTAAAAAGTCCACCAAGAAGAAAACTGCAAAAAAGCAGGATGATGACGAGGACGATGAAGATACACAGACGATAACCTGTACAGGTGCAGTGCTTCTTCATCCCGAGCCTTCTTCAAGCTCCGCTACACTGGATACTATCCCCGGCGGCGTTGAGGTAACTTTCATACGCAACGAGAACAACTGGTTCTACGTTGAGTACAACGGTCAGAAAGGCTACGCATGGGGCAACTACTTCACTGCTCCTGTAGGACTGAACTAAATAATACTTGCACCCCGCGGACAGCCTGCGGGGTGTTTTTGTTTGCCGGGAGCGTCGTAAAAAGTGTGCCCCGCTACTGAACCATGTGACCAAAAAGCACTTCTGTCAGTTTCCTGACAAAAGTGCTTTGAACAAATCTGCTTTATTGTGCCCGCGTTTCCGCACACTTTTTGATCATTCTTCGGGTTCGGGATAGGACATATCCAGTTCTAGCACACCCTTTGCTTTTGATTTTTCGGATTTTTCCTCCCAGCTAAGTAAGGTGCCGTTCAGTGCTTCATCGAAATAGAATTCTTCAAATCGGATAGTGCCTTCAAATGAATCGCGGTCGAAAGTGAACATATACGGCTCTCCTGAACCATTGAAAGTTAATTCCTTTTTGCCCTCTTCCGCTTTTATTATGAAGCCCAGACTCTTTCCGGAAGTATCAGCCTTTGTGTCAGGTACCACTATCAGTCTGGGAAGAACGCCCTGCATATTGTCATTGACATAATAACAATAGAACGTAAAGTCTCCGTTTTTCTCTGCGGACATTTTGTAGCCTTTTATTTCGTCACCCGTTTTGTATCCCTCAAAGGGACTGTTCTCCAGATCTTCTTTATATACCATGCATACATCCACGATCGGATCACCGTCAAATCCGCCATTGGAACTTCCTGATGAAGTGAAGTTCTTGAATGAGAAAATGCTCAGTGCTATTACCAGCAGCGCCGTTACTGCACTTACGCATATGATAGTTATCAGCACAAATACTATGGGCGGCATCATGGGCTTGCCTTTTCTTTTTTTGCCTACTATGGTGCCCTCCGCAAGGCGTTTGTTTATCTTTCTGCGGTAGTAAAACATATATATCAGCACTGTTATGCCAAGCACCACAGGTGCCGCAAGTATTACTGCAAATATAGGTGTCATTATTGTCAGCTCCTTTCTTTTAAATGCCCAGGAATTCCTTGAATATATAATAGTATGTCCTTGTTACATCGACTTTGCTGCCATCGGTGAGGGTCAGCAGATATTTCTGTGATATGGCAGGACGTATACTTTTAATATGGTGTACTGCCACGATAGCTGAATTGCTCACCCTTATGAATTCCTTGGGATCAAGTATCTCCTCCAGGCGGCGCAGACGTTCTGTCAGTTTGTACTCCGCACCTCCGCTGTATGCTATTATGTCATG
The DNA here is from genome assembly GCF_900109655.1 of Hominimerdicola alba. Classification (GTDB taxonomy): domain Bacteria; phylum Bacillota; class Clostridia; order Oscillospirales; family Ruminococcaceae; genus Hominimerdicola; species Hominimerdicola alba_B. Next base: position 54,368 of record NZ_FOAT01000003.1, on the reverse strand, counting down.
GGCAAAGCTTTCTATATGTGTTATCTCCCTGACATCCAGCCTGAATATATCATCTCCCTGTCTGCCGATAAGGTATTTCACGCAGACATTGTTTTCGCTGAGAATAAGATCGGCAGAGTCGTCTATCTCGATACCCGCCGCAGACAGCTGTTTGTATATCTCGGTGTATTTTTCCTCGCTCACAAGCAGCCTGACTTTCATTCTGCACCGCCTCCTTTGTTATTTGATAAGCGCTTATCTTGATTACATTATAACCGACCTAGGGTGAAAAAGCAATAGCTTCGGCATACCTTGCATATGTGGGAACACATCTCGCATTTTTATCACCACGGAATACTAGCTGTACGGGAATACCATGTCATTTTGCTATGAATACAAAATATGTCTTGTGTAAACTATACTACGCGCCAGTATCTTCATTGTGCAAATGTACAAAAACCAGACCGCTCATTTGTCGGTATTGTTCATAACATGGAATTTTTATGACGAAAACGTTTTGCCTCTTTACAACTATTTAATAGTGTGATATAATCCTCATACAGAAAAAAAGTAAGAAAGATAGACCGATGATGTTCATCGGGTGATCCGTCAAGTCGGGTACGGATAATGTTTTTTCCTGAACGGAGGATATATAAGAGTATGAAAAGAAAGATAGTTCTTGCGGCAGTTTGTTTTGTGATCTCCCTTGCAGGCTGTACAAAGAGTTCATTTATTGAAGAGAACAAAAAGAGCGCGGCAGCAAATGATGTTGATTTTATGGTATCTACCGAGGGCGAGGATATCGCTGCTGATATGATGACAACAGATGGTCTTACAGTTTCATCTCATGGTACATTTGCTGTGATACCTGCGGAGGCTGAAAAGTCCTTTGACCGCGTTATCAAGTCGGTCGATAAGAATTTCCCCAAGGCAGGCAATGACGTTAAGAGATACTACGGTTATCTTGGCGAACAGAAGATAGATGGCACAAAGTGCTATGTATTTGAAGTATTTGATGGTTCTGACGGTGACCGCGAGTTGGTCATGACAGCGGCTATAACCTCTGATAACAGCAGAGTATACGCTTTTAATGAAGAAACTTCACAGTTCTGGCTGCTGGAACAGTACAGCGATAAGGTAAAGGCTGATTACAGCTGGACCATTACAAAAGACGCTGATGAGGTAACTACCGACGAAGAATGATTCGCCGTATTATTACAGCTATATATTTATAATAGTATACCCCGCGAATGTGTGAGAGCTTCGCGGGGACTTTTTTGCGAGAAAAAGCACAAGCTGTGTATACTGACAAGGGAATAAAGCGCGCGGCATATGCCGACGCAGTCGCATAAACCGCGCACTTTGATTCGCGGCATAGTTTTCTTGGTGCGCTGGTTTGTTGCCGCGAAATCCGCCCGTCCGGCGTTAGGACTTTTTTGCGTGAAAAAGCAAAATCCTGCGTGAGCTGCCAAGGATTAGTGCTTCGTGTCAAAACCTCTATATGTGTAATCCTCTTAAATGGGAGATTTCGGTATTTACACTATTGAAAATATAAACAGCCTGTGATATAATAATTAAGTATGATTAATTGAAAGAGGTGTTGGTCCACATGAAGCGGGAAGACCTGCTGGACTTCAATTTTGACTGGCACGATGACGAGGTTTTCAAAAATGCACTGAAAGAATCGAGCTTGTCAGAAAAGGAAAAACTCCGCCTGCGCGACGAGCGTATGCGCCGGCTGGAACTGGAAGAACTGAAAGAAGAAGCGGGCGGCTACGATGATTACGACTCCGATGATGACGATGAAGAAGTGATCGGTGAGGAAGCCGCTGAAGATACTGATGGCGCAGAAAAGGCTGAGAAAGAAAAACATGGCGGCAAGCCCGACAGGGAAGAAAGAAAAAAGAGAAAAGCGGATGAGAAGCGTGAAAAGGAAAACGGCGTGATAGTCGCGATAAAAGGCAATTATCCGATACGAAAAAAAGTTATCGCGCTGGTGATGTGTGTGTTCATGGCAATACTGCCTTACATAACCTACTGGCACCCTCAGCCGCTGACTAATGTTACAGCCAGGTATTTCTCATCAAGTTCTGGTTCGATCACAGACTGGTTCCTTTTTCAGAAAGAATTCTGTGTGGTAATAGCTGCGGTCATACTTATCGGGCTTTTCATCGTTGAAGAATGTTTCATTGAAAAGCAATGGAAAGATATACCGCTGAGAAACAAGAATATGCGTCTGCCGATCATACTTGTAGGGGCTTACGCGATGCTGCTGATAATATCGGGCATATTCTCGGAGAACCATGAACTGGTGCTGATGGGCATTGTCAAGCACTATGAGGGTCTGCTGGGTGTACTGGGATATCTTGTGATATTCCTGGCGGCGATAAATTATTTCTGTGATACAAAGTCCCTTGAATTTTTCAGCTGGGCGATGATATTGACTACCCTCGCCTGCTCGGTATTCGGACTGATGGAATACAATGGAAATGCCTTGCAGGAGAACGACTTCTTCGCGCATTTTATCGCACCGGCCGAAAAGTACGAACTTGCCACAACACTAAAGTCAACAAGCAGCAACGTACATATCACTTTCTTCAACTCCAACTACCTGGGCTCCTTCTGCGGACTGATGTTCCCGCTGACAGCGGCACTGGGTCTGGGAAGCAGGAATATTGTAAGAATGACGTTCGGCCTTTTAGCGGCGGCAGGCATAGCGGTTTGCGCCGTGCTTTCAAACTCCACCGGCGGACTTTACTCCGTTGCTGGCGGCGCTGCTATTCTCCTTATTATATATGTTATCTACTGGTTCAGAGGTAATATCGCAAAGATACCCTCACTGGTAGCTTTCGTATGCGTAGGTGCAGTGCTTGTCTGTGGATTTGTGTTTATGATGAAGACCAGCGATGATTTCAGTTCGCGCTTTGATAAAGTTGTCAACAACGGTTCGGCAAGCAAGACCACCGTTGAAGAATACAGAAAAAAGATGGCGAAGAAACACTATGTTCTGAAAGAGATAAAACAGGACGGTTCAAACCTTGTTCTGGACGATCACAGCGGAAACAGCATAACTGTGACACGTATGGCAGCCGATGACGGAAAAACCGGTCTGAAATTTTTTGATACCGACGGAAATGAGCTTAAAGCAAGCGCAAGTGACGAAAAAAAATATAGTATCAAGGACGACAGATACAAGAACTGCAAGTTCAGCTGGTACGATGCTTCGGAAAAGCTGTATATCGATCTCGGATATTCAAAGAACCTGATATTCAAATACGAAGACGATAAGTTCAAGCCCTTTGTACACGGTCTGTATACACAGGATACTATCAACAGCTACAATGGCCCCGAATTTTTCAAGAAAGATCTCAGTGCAGTTACAGGCAGATTCTTCATCTGGGGCTCGACTATATCCATACTTGACGACTGCCTGCTTATCGGCAAGGGCAGCGGCAACTTCGTGACGGTATTTCCGCAGTACGACTATGCCAGCCTGCTGGAAGTCTACGAGACCCCCGCGATGGTAGTAAACAAGCCCCATAACTGGTATCTGGGCGTAGCAGTTGATTCGGGCGTGGTATCACTGCTGGTACTGCTGGTACTGCTGGGCGCGTTCCTTGTAAAGGGCTTTAAGACGGTTATACTTCACCCTGCCGATGACAGGCTCAAGCATCTCAGGATAGGTACTTATGTATCAGTCATCGCATTCATGATAGTGGGCATAGTAAACGACAGCTATGTCTGCGTGAGCCCGGTATTCTGGTTCATATTCGGTGTGGGCTGGTACGCGGTATCATGCAATAAGGTCATTGACACAGATTGATCATAGTAAACGGCACTTCCGCATCGTCGGGAGTGCCGTTACATATATTTATATAAGGAAAGGCGGCGTGATATAAAGCTGTGGGCTTCATTTTTTATTCATCTGAGAAGATCACAGCCTGGTTTATATTGAAAACTTCCGTTAATAAAGTAAAGCATTGAAGTATACAATTAGGCGAAAACGATTGAAAACAGTTGACAATACTTATGTAATGTGCAACAATGGCTATAAAATAATGCAAATCGGGATAAGATTAATAGTTAAAATATGTAGCATTTGTGAAAGGTGACAAAACTGAGATGTTTTGAAAAAAACTTCAAAAAACCTATTGACAAATCGAAGATCATGAGTTATAATATAGACACAGTAAGGGAAACGAAAACAACATGAAGCTTCAAACGATCGATCGATGCAAAGGTTTCGTTACCCCGAAACAATTAATTTCGGCAGTATCCGCAAAACGCGGTACTAAATATTTAATAATTTAATTATGGAGGGATTTTCTTATGAAAAATTCAAACAAAAAGGGCTTCACTCTGGTTGAGCTGGTAGTAGTTATTGCGATCATCGGCGTGCTCGCAGCAATCCTCGTTCCTAGCATGATGGGTTATGTTAAGAAGTCCAGACTGAAGACCGCTAATGGTAATGCAAAGACCGCTTACAACGCTATTGCTGAGTATGTAGCTGATCTGGAGACAGAAGGTAATCTTACTTCTGTAGATAACGGCGAGGCAGCAACAGCTGCTAAGGAAGAACTTGCTTCTAACGGCACTGGTGCAGGTGTTGTTGCAACTGACGTTGAGAAGGTTAAGACAGATGGTACAGCTGTATGGTATGCTCAGTGGAAGAAGACTGATGGCGACGAGATCATTGGTCAGTATCCTGAGGCTCCTTCTAAGATTGCTGATATTCCCGCATGGATCGGCTAATCTGTAAGCTTTTGAATATTTGCAATAAGTAAGTAATAATCGGCGGTCGTAATGACCGTCGATTTTTTGTTATGTTTGTACAAAATGATTTCATATAAAATATATTGACAAATAAAAATATTTGTTGTATACTATTGTAAATTGGGAATGATATATCCGCATATTTGGGGACGCGGATATAAGTGTCATTTTACGGAGGGAAAACTATGAAAACTAACAAGAAAGGTTTTACACTGGTCGAACTGGTAGTAGTTATCGCGATCATAGGCGTACTCGCAGCAATACTTGTGCCGACGCTGATGGGCTACATCAAAAAGTCCAGACTGCGCACATCCAACGCAAGTGCAAAAGTTGCGTACAACGTGCTAATGGGTACTATCGGTAAATATGTCTGCGATGAAGACGAAAGTAAGATCGATTGTGTTGGTATGGAGATAGACTGCCGTGGAGCCCACGCTGTGCCTGATGATACCGAGTTTACACGAGAAATATTTAGCTCGATCACCCAAAATGGTGAGGGTTCGGGTATAATGTATATCGGACAGTTTGACAATCCCAGAAGCAGAGACGACAACGGTAAGTCTTACTTTGTACACTGGATAGTAAGGGATGGCGATGAAATGGTAGGACAGTATCCCGACCCTGCTTATGAGGTGAGCGATGTTCCTGAATACAAGACTTTCAAGCCTGCATAATAAATTCATAATATCTGTAAGCCGAGGGATCCCCTCGGCTTTTTAATTTTGATTTTAGCAAGATGTTCGCAGATAAAAAAATTCATATAAAATGATAATGTTTTCAGCGGGAAATCTCAAAAAACTATTGACTTTTCACCTAAAAAGTTATATAATATGTAAGTGAATGTGCTTATGTAATAGTTAAAGATATTAATGATTTCCTCTGAGCCGCTGAGACATGAGCTTTTTCGGCAGCCGCGGCAGATGGGTGAAGATTTATGTCATTTGCTATAAGCATAGTAAATTTTGATAGGAGGACTTTTAGTGCGGAAGATCACAAAACCTGTCTTTTTCATCGTACTGTTCCTCATTCTCGGTTTTGCTTATCTGACATACGCCGGTATACACTATTATTACGGCGATATCAGACACAGCTACATCAAGGGCGTTGACGAGATACGCTGGGGTATCGATATCCAGGGCGGCGTTAATGCTACATTTGAGCCTGAGTTAAATGATGGGGAAGATGAAACAACCACCGATGGAATGGACGCAGTAAAGGACAAGGACATAACAAAGGACGACATGGATGCAGCAAAGGCTACTATCGAGCAGAGACTCGTAGGCCTGAATATCACTGACAGTGAGGTATATGCTGATTATACCAAGCATCGTATAATGGTGTCGTTCCCTTGGCAGTCGGGCGAGGAGAATTTTGATCCTTCCGAGGCTATTTCCGAGCTTGGCGATACTGCTCAGCTGGTGTTCGCAAAGGGCACAGAGCAGCCTGCAAGCCTTGAAGATGAAAATGTTGTACTTACAGGTACTGACGTTAAACATGCTGAGGCAAATCAGTATCAGGATCAGAACACAGGTGAGATCTCCTGGGTCGTATCCCTTGAACTGAACGAGAATGGTAAACAGGCTTTTGCCGATGCCACCACCGAGCTGGCAGGCAGCGGTCAGATATCTATCTGGATGGACGATAATAATATATCCGCTCCTAACGTAAATGAGCCTATCACCGACGGAAAATGTCAGATCTCGGGTAACTTTACCTATGAGTCTGCTAAGGCACTGGCTGATAAGATCAATGCAGGTGCGCTGCCTTTCAACCTTCGTTCTACAAGCACCAACATAATCTCGGCTACACTGGGTGAGGGCGCAAAGAGAGCTATGGCTATCGCAGGCGTTATCGCTTTCATTCTGGTAGCTATCTACATGATGATAGTTTACAGACTTCCCGGATTTGTTGCAGCTATCGCTCTGCTGGGACAGGCTGCAGGTTCTCTTGCCTGCATAAGCGGCTTCTTCCCGAATCTGGACAGCTTCACACTGACTATACCCGGTATCGCAGGTATAATACTGGCTATCGGTATGGGCGTTGACGCTAACGTAATCGTATCTGAGCGTATCAAGGAAGAGCTCAACAACGGCAAGACCCTTAACGGCGCTATCGAACTTGGTTATAAGCGTGCATGGGCTGCCGTATTCGACGGCAATATCACCGTTGTATTCGTAGCAGTTATACTCATGGGTGCATTCGGTCCTACAGACAGCGTATTCGGCACACTGCTGAAGCCCCTGTTCATGGCATTCGGTGCATCTACCGCGGGTACTATCTACTCCCTCGGCTACACACTGCTGGTAGGTATCATACTGAACTTCTTCTTCGGTATTTTCTGTTCAAGACTGATGCTTTCTTCACTTTCCAAGTTCAAGGCATTCAAGAAGCGCAAGCTGTATGGAGGTGTTGAGAAGAATGACTAATGAAAAGAAAAATCTCGACGTTGTAGGACACCGCAAGGTATTCTACTGCATCTCCTGCACACTTATCACACTGTTTATCGTGCTGACTTTCGTACTGGGTCTGAACGTGGATATCATGTTCAAGGGCGGTACTATCATGACTTACAGCTATACAGGTGAGATCAATACTGATGAGGTAAAGGACGTTGTCACCGAGGTGCTGGATCAGAAATCCACAGTTACCAAGGGCGAGAATGCTGCTACCAAGCAGACTACCGTAAAGATCCAGCTGTCCTCCACAGGCGGCATCAACGAAGTTAAGCAGAACGAACTCCAGAGTGCTCTGGAAGAAAAGTTCGCTGATAACGAGCTGGCTCTCTTTGAATCCAGTGACGTTAACGCTTCTAACGGTATGGACTTCTTCCTCAAGTGTCTGGTTGCTGTAATATTTGCAGCTATCGTTACTATCATCTACATCGGTTTCCGTTTCAAGAAGATCGGCGGTATCTCCGCAGGTGTATTCTCCGTTGTAGCACTGCTGCACGACCTCTGCATGGTTTACGGCTGTTTCGTTATATGCAGATTTGATATCAACGCGAACTTCATGGCAGTTCTGCTGACTATCCTCGGCTACTCCATCAACGCGACTATCATTATCTACGACCGTATCCGTGAGAACCAGAATCTCAAGGGCAGCAAGATCGAACTGGAAGATCTCGTTAACCTCTCCGTTACCCAGACTCTCGGACGTTCGATACACACCACCGTTACTACCGTTATGGCGATGTCCGTTGTATGCATCGTGTGCACAGTATTCGGTGTCAAGTCCATAATCAGCTTTGCATTCCCTCTGATAATCGGTATGCTGGCAGGTGTGTACTCTTCCAACTGCATCGCTCCTACACTGTGGGTAATGTGGAGAAGACACGCTGAAAAGAATCCAAAGAGATCTAAAAGCAAGACTTCCAAGAAGTCAGGCAGAAGATAATTTCAAAGGCTGTTGCTCAGGCAACAGCCTTTTTTATGTCCTAAAATGGTTTTATTCTACGGGTTTGAGAGTTCTGATGTGAGTTGAAATGTAACAGAATTAAGAAATATAAATAAATAATACAAAATCAGGATTTGAACAGGAACTTTATGGATAATTGATATAAAATGCCGAAAATTAATCAATCTGATTGTTTGCTATTTACTTTTGCTTTGCGATATGTTATAATATTATTGGCCAAATTATTTCTGTTTTGTTTTGGAGTCGGTAATAATGTTAAGAAAAATCATGAACAAAGCGTTGGCACTTCTTACAGCAGCGGTTATATCGCTTGCATGGGCGGCAGCGGCAGACAATTCGGTTCGGGCATATGCGTACAACTATGATAAAATAACAGGTGCCAAAAATGTCACGGGGTACAAAAATGTCAATTACCAAAAAGTCATCACCATCAATGTAGTGGATAAATACGGTGCGGACAATACTGGCAGGAGGAACACTTCCGCCGCACTGCAAAAGGCACTGGATTACGCTAGGGACAATGCGAATGATTTCTTTCAGGTGAAAGTGGTGATACCTGCGGGCAATTACCTTGTTGACAAGACCCTATATGTGTATTCAAACACCTATATAAGTATGGATGGCGCTGTGCTGAAAAAAGCCTTTCCTTCGGGTGGCTGTATACTGAGGAATGCACAGCCGAAACAGGTTGGCGGCTACGATGATGCACATAACATAATCATCAAGGGCGGGTGTTTTGACGGCAATGTTCAGTCTGATTACAAGAATTTCTGCAATGTGCGTCTCGGGCACCTGAACAATGTACTTTTAGAGGGCGTTTCTTTCACGTGTAACCTCAACACACATCATATTGAACTTGGCGGAGCTAAAGATATAACCATAACAGGCTGTGATTTTTCGGACTACCGCGGAACCTATATAAAGGAAGCCATACAGTTCGATATAATGAACAACGCCAATGTTTTCAGTGGATTTGAGCCCTTTGACGATACCATATGTGAAAACGTGATAATACGCGGCAACAGTTTCCGCAACGTGATGCGTGGCATAGGTTCACATTCGGCGACGCTGGGAAAATACTACAAGGATTTCCTCATCGAGAACAATACTTTTACAAACATCACCGACTGCGCTATTCTTATGCAGAGCTACAAAAATATCACCGTCAGCGGAAATACCATGAATAATGTGGGCAGCGGTATAATCGTCAGGAATATGTCGCCGTCAAAAAGCAACGCGGGATACTATTCGCCTGTGGATGACAGCAATATAGGCAGTTCCCTCAACAACGACCTGAATACCGTCATAAAGAACAATCAAATAAATGCAAACGTCACAAGCGCACGGCCATCACCTGTGGGCATACAGCTTTTTGGAAAGCTTATTGAAACAGGCGACGGTAAGGATTTTGACTATCAGGTGGAGGGTGTGCGCATAACAAACAACACCCTGAAAATACCCGGCACCTGCATCGAGATGAACGACGTTACAGGTATCAAGGTGGATTCAAACAAGCTTTCGTACACGGGATCTTCGTGCAGCGATTTTGATCTTATAAATGTGCAGTATTCATCTGATACGCTGTTTTCGGGCAATACCACCGTGACACCTGCGGACGGCAGTTTTTCTGTCAGCAGCGGCAGAGTTTATTTGCAGGATATGACCCTTTCAAACAAGTCCGACGGCTGCTGCGGTGTAAGGTCGGGTAAGAACGGTTCTGTATTCGGATGGGATCTTACTGTACACTCGGCAGGTGCGGCTTCAAGCGTTATATATGCTGAAAAAGGCAGCGGAAATATGGTCATAAGCGGAGGCAGTTACAGTTCCGGGGGAGAGGATTCTCCTGCGGCGGAATCGGATTCCGTTATCGCCATAAGCGAAGCTTCTCTGAAAGGCGGAAAGTCTGAGGCTGTGCGCATTGCAAATCCCGGCATGATGTATATTTACAACTGCCAGCTTTCCACCGATGTAAAAAAGAGTGATGATGGCTTAACGGCGGCGGCTGTGCTTTACGGCAACAGTCCCTATGGTGCCGAGGACAAGCTTTCCAGACTGTATGTGGAGGGCGGAAGCATATCTTCCCGCGGCGATGTGATATTCACCACCAACTGCAAAAGCGAGATAATACTCAAAGGCACAAAGCTTTCAAGCGACCGCGGCGGATATCTTCTGAAATGTGTATCCGATCCTACACGCTGGGGCTGGGGGCGAAAATACAGCGGCGGCGCGGTATGCAGCCTGATACTCATGGGACAGGAGCTTTACGGACAAATGCTCTGCGACAGCCTGAGCACGCTGAATATACTTGTATCGAAGGGTTCGACTTACAGGGGAACGCCGGAGAGTGCATCGGCGGGAACTTTATGCGGTGACAGAGGAAATATATCCGTAAGCGTAGATGAGAGTTCTGTCTGGGTGATAGATCGTGACTGTACCGTTAGCGAACTTCACGCGGCGGGTGAAATAAAGGATATATACGATAAGGCTGTAAATATAACGGATGCTGAGGGAAATATACTGCGTGAGGGCGACAGCGCTTTCTCGGTAACTGTTACCGGAGAGTACAGTCAGACTTCCGAGAGTTACGATATCGGCAACAGTTACAGCTTTGAAGATTTCCGTATGAGCCGCGCCGAGATCGACCCTGCAATGCTGGATGATGAAGAGGATACCCCCGAAGAATATAAGCGCGGCGATGTAAACGGCAACGGTCGTGTTGACATAAGCGATGTTACAATTATCGCGAGCTATATAAAGCAGAAAAGAAATTTCCCCGACCCGGGTACCAGACGCCGTGCAGATGTGAATAATGACGGTCTTGTAAACACCAAGGATCTGCTGCTTGTCGCGGCGGCGGTAAAGGGAGTACGTCCGCTTTTATAATTTTATGATCTGACTACCCCTTGACCACACCACTTAAAATACAGTTTCGACAGGGATATATTATGCTGATGTTATCTTTCCCCGCCGGCGGCGTGGGAAAGATAACCGTATTTTAAAATAGTATATGGCACTTCTGCTGATGAACGGCAGGAGTGTCTTTTTATTTTTTATGCAATGTATATTTTTTCTTTTTCCGTCCAAAATACTGTCAAAGGGCTTCGCAAACCGACGGCGGGGCTGAAATTTGATGTTCGGGGAAAGGAAAACTATGGGTAATTTTCTTACAGATTCAAAGCTTGGCAAAAGGCTCGGCACAAAAGGTGTATGCATAACTCTGGGAACTTGTATGATAGCACTTGCAGGGGCAGGTGCTGCCGCTTACAACAAAGCAGTTGAGGAACTTAACAGCACTATCGTGACAGATGTTCCTCGTGCTGCTGAACAGGCGGACAACAAGACATCGGGTGTACAGAAGCCCTCGGACAGTTCAGCTGATAAGAATGACAGCTATTCAAAGGCGGCAGATGATACTTCGTCTATGATATCCGACGATATCAAAACTCAGCCCAATGTGATGCCCGTCAACGGAGATATCATCAATCCGTTTTCGGAGGGCGAGCTGGTAAAGGACAGCACCCTCGGCGTATGGCGTACCCATGACGGTGTGGATATCAAGGCTGATGTGGGAACACCCGTAAAAGCAATGAACAAGGGTACGGTGGTTGAGGTCAAGGAGGACCCTCTGTGGGGCAACGGCATTGTCATTGACCACGGCAGCGGGGTGACAGGTTACTATTACAGCCTTTCAAAGGCGATGAATGTAGTCGAGGGTGACCGCGTGAATGCGGGAGAGGTCATAGGCGCGGTGGGCGATACTGCCGAATGTGAAGCCGCTGAGCTTTCACATCTGCACTTTGCCCTGAAACAGAACGGCAGCTGGATTGACCCCATCGAATATATCGGTATAAAGTACAATAAGTAGTTATCCCTCTATAAAAACCCGACCGCCGAAATAAGATCGGCGGTCGGGGATTTTGTTTTAAATTGTGTTATCAGAACATCTCCCCAAGCATTGTTACAAGCGGTAGCGTCACACCGCTCAGGAGGGTGGTCACTGCGAAGAACTCCGAACAGCGCTCGGGATTTTTATCGAACTGTATAGCAAACATGGTGCCTGTTGTGGCTACGGGGCAGGCAGATGCTATCAGCACCACCATTTTTACCATGTGGGGCGCAGGCAGGAAATGCACCAGTGCAAATGCAACTATCGGCAGAATAAGCAGTTTGTAGGCGCACACCATGTAAAGTCCCTTGTTTTTAAGGGCTTTGAGCACGTTGGTCTGTGCCGCCGCAGAGCCTGCTATCAGCATGGCGAGAGGAGTGTTCATATCCTTGATATACTCAAAAGAGGTGCTCAGTATATCGGGCAGACGTATCTGGGTGAGGTAGAAGAGAAGTCCCACAAATACCGCTATCACAGAGGGCGAAGTCGCCGCCTTGATGAATGATTTGAAATCGCGGCTCTCTTTCATGGTTATGTAGCCGTGTGTCCACACGAGGATGTTGAAAAGTGTGATGTAAGCCGTGAGGTAAAGCACGCCCTCATCGCCGTAAATGCCCCTTATCAGCGGTATGCCGATGAATCCGCAGTTTGAATACACAGCCGAGAAGCGCTCCAGTGAATGTTCGGGGCGCTTTTTGCTTATTATAAGGGTTGAAAGCGCTATCATTACGCCAAAGGATATACCCGACAGCAGGAATGACCACAGCAGACCTTTCAGCAAACGGCTGCTGTACTCGCTTTGGTAGGACATGAATATCAGCAGAGGGTTGACGATATACAGTGCCACCTTTGAAAGCTGCTTGTTGCCCTCCTTGGTTATAAGCCCTTTCAGACTGCACCAAAGACCTATGAGGAGTATTATGAACATAATGACTATCTGTTTTAATATAACTGCTCCCGCTCCCATAATATGCCCCCTTTAAAATATATGGCTATCCTTTTAGCACGCCATTTCACACGTTGATATAATAATGAACATTATTGAGCAGTATTCTTCCCCCGCCGCAGGCGGGGGAAGAATACTGCCAACGATTGATTTTTTCCGTCAAAAGGTATTTTAGCATAACAATATTAAAATATCACTTCACCAGTATAAAGATATAATATGAATATTTCGACCGAATTTTCTGATAATTTCTGGAAATGGGCAAAATGCCGCTTATAGCACAAAAGCGGAGAACAGAATGTTCCCCGCCTTAGTAAATATATATGGAAATTTATTATGACCTTATCAGTCGTTGACAGGTTCGGATTCTGCCTTTACAGAGGCATTTCTGAGGCTGTTTTCAATAGCTTCGGCGCGGAGAAGTGCAGTATCTATGTGGTTGCAGAAATTCTCTTTGCCCAGCATATCCACCAGACCTGCCTTTTCCATGGCGTGCATGGGCTGTTCATTGGCGTGGGAGAATACTACGCTTACATTGTGCTTTGCACAGCGCTTTACAACATCGGAGAGTGATGCAACACCCGAAGCGTCGATAGCGGGAACATTTCTCATTCTGATAACGAGAACGTCGATATCTTTATCATCCATCATATAACCGAACTTGTCAGCTGCCGCAAAGAACATAGGTCCGTTTATCTCGAATACGCGGGTATTCGCGGGGATACGCTTCAGCAGGATGTTATCAGGGTCGGTGTCTTCGTCATCAAAATCTATCCAAGCGTGAGCTTCGGTAACGTCAGCCATACGCTTCATGAAGAGCATAGATGCTGCTACCATGCCGACGCCGATAGCTACAACAAGGTCGAATACGACAGTCAGCACTATGGTGAGTATCAGTACAGCGATATCGCTCTTTGGAGCGGTCTTTATCATGTCGCGGATATTCTTCCAGCCGCACATATTGTAAGCTACTATAAAAAGTATAGCCGCGATGGTGGGCATGGGTATCAGTGATGCGTAGGGCATCAGCAGAACAAGTATTCCCAGCAGTACCACCGAATGTACCATGCCTGCGATAGGAGTTCTGCCGCCGTTCTTTACGTTAGCGGCTGTTCTTGCGATAGCGCCTGTTGCGGGGATACCGCCGAAAAGTGCAGAGCCGATATTAGCAGCGCCCTGTGCGATGAGCTCCATATTGGAACGGTGCTTTGAACCTATCATACCGTCAGCAACAACGCAGGAAAGCAGGGATTCAACAGCAGCCAGCAGAGCGATGGTGAATGCGTTGGGTACCATAGCCTTTATTGTAGCGAAGCTTATATCGGGAACAGTTACCTTGGGCAGTGACGAGGATATTGTGTACAGGTCGCCTATGGTGTTGACCTTTATGCCGCTGAACTTTACTATTGCAGAGCAAAGCAGTACGGCTATCAGTGAAGCGGGTATCTTGTCCAGCTTTTTAGGCCACAGTATCAGCACAGCCAGAGATATCAGACCTATAACCAGCGCCTGCCAGTTCAGGGTTGTTATGCTTCTGCCGATCTCAAGCAGCTTGTCGGTGGTCTCGATGGGCGAGCTTGAAAAAGTCAGTCCCATGAAGTCCTTGACCTGACCGATGACGATTGTCACGGCGATACCGAAGGTAAAGCCCGCAGTAATAGTTCCGGGGATATACTTTATAAGACTGCCGAATCTGCAAAGACCCATTACTATCATTATGATACCTGCCATGATTGCGGATATCATCAGTCCCGACATACCATCCTTGGCGACTATGCCTGCCACGATGGTGGCAAATGCCGCGGTAGGTCCTGCTATCTGTACGCGGCTTCCGCCAAGGAAGGATACTATGAATCCTGCCACGATGGCGGTATACAGACCCTGTTCGGGACCAACACCCGATGCCAGTGCCAGTGCGATGGAAAGTGGCAGAGCGATTATCGCCACGATAACACCTGCGATAAGATCCTTAACGAACTGTGCTTTTGAGTAGTTTTTCATTACCGAAAACAGCTTTGGCTTCAGCTTTACTTCGGTAGGCTTTTTTGCTACCTGCTCCAAATCATTTCATCTCCATAAATAATTTATGCCGAAATCGGCACAGCTTTTACATTATACTACTATAAAAGGTGGATTTCAATGTATTTTTTATTACATATTTAATTTTGTAGGCTTGTTTATAAATCGGGGTAATTTATATGGATTTGTGTGTATTTTATCCTGTTTGATACGGCTGATACAACAGTTGCATGCATAATTTTCGGTTGAATATATTTATAATATTGAATGTGTATATATTTGGGCTGACCCTTGTGACCGAAAGTCTTCCATATTATGGCAGAATGTTTATCCGTACATCTTTACAATCAAAATCAAATGTGATATAATCAATATGTTAGGGCATTTTGTGCCCAAGGGATATGGTGTAATATTTTTATGTAAGGAGAATGTTAATGAACCGAGGTATCTCAAAAAAGGTCATCGCGGGTTTTGTTGCAATGGGCGTGGTCATCATCGGACTGATAATCGCGCTGGTCGTGACGAATCGCGGCAAGGACGATGATTCATGGAAGACATCTTCACCGAAGAAAAAGTCGGAATCTGTTTCTTCTGCTGCTGATGACAGCGAAGAGGAAGAATCTGAGGAAGACTCCGAGGAAGAAGAGGAGGACTCCGAAAGCGAGGCAGAGGAAGATTCCGAAGCTGAGAAAGAGGAGGATGTAAAGAAGGAAGGATATGTAGTCAGCTGGTCTTCAAGCAACAGCTGGGAGGACAGCGGTAAGCAGATGAGCGGTCTGGATATCGGTATCGCCAATTACGGTGATGACGCTGTCAGCGGCTGGACACTTGAACTTGAAGTAGCTGATCTGAAATCTGTTGACGGCTGGAACGGCACTTTCACCATCAAGGGCAATACCCTTACCATAACAAATGCCGATTACAACGGCGATATCGCAAAGGGCGGCTCTGTTACCCTGGGCTGCAACATCGGTACAGGCAGTTCGCTGAATGTGAAGTCCGCAAAGCTCAACGGTGTAACCTGCACCCTGAAAAAGGGCAAGGTCAGCCAGAACAACAATAATAGCAATAACAGCAATAATAACAACAATAACAACGGCGGCGAGAAGAAAGACGTTGATGTGAAGAAGCTGCTGAAGCGCTCGAAAGACGCAGAGCAGGGCGACGACTGGCTGCACACCGACGGCAACAAGATTCTCGATGCTGATGGCAAGCAGGTATGGCTGACAGGTGTGAACTGGTTCGGCTACAACACAGGTACAAATACATTCGACGGTCTGTGGAACAGCGAATTAGCTCCTACTGTCAAGGCTATCGCAGACCACGGCTTTAATCTGATACGTGTGCCCATGTCCGCTGAACTGCTTAACCAGTGGGCGGCAGGGGAGTATCCTCAGGCTAACTACAACAATGCCTACAACGAGGAACTCAACTCCATGAATTCTCTGCAGATATTCGACTATTTCCTTAAACTGGCAGAAGAGAACGGCATGAAGGTAATGCCCGATATCCATTCGGCTAATACCGACGCATCGGGTCACAACGCAAATCTGTGGTTCACCGACAGAGTAAGCGCAAAGGAATACTATGCTGCGCTGGAATGGCTGGCTGACCGCTACAAGGACAATGATACCATTATAGCTATCGACCTGAAGAACGAACCTCACGGCAAGCCTGCCGAGGGCAAACAGGCGGCTATATGGAACAACAGCAAGTCTGAAAATAACTGGAAGTACGTTGCTGAAACTGCTGCAAAGAAAGTACTCGCCAAGAACCCCAACGTTCTTATAATGGTAGAGGGCATTGAGATATACCCCAAGGATATCAAGAAGAATGGAGACTACAAGTCGCAGGACAACGAGGATTACTACTTCAACTGGTGGGGCGGAAATCTCCGTGGCGTAAAGGATTATCCTATCGACCTCGGAAAGTATCAGGACAAGCTGGTATACTCACCCCACGATTACGGTCCTACTGTATACGAACAGCCCTGGTTCGAGGGCAGCTACGATTTCAAGAGCCTGAAAAAGGACTGCTGGCAGGATAACTGGCTGTACATCAACGATAAAAAGACTGCACCCCTGCTGATCGGCGAGTGGGGCGGCTTCATGACCGAGCCTAACATCACCTGGATGACATATATGCGCCAGCTGATAAAGGAGAACCACCTGAACCACACTTTCTGGTGCTTCAATGCAAACTCAGGCGACACAGGCGGACTTGTCCTCGACGACTTCACCACATGGGACGATGAGAAGTACGAGTTCGTAAAGGAAGTTCTCTGGCAGGAGGGCGGCAAGTTCGTTGGTCTTGACCACAAGATACCTCTGGGCAAGAACGGTATCACACTTTCAAAAGCAAAGGGTCTGAAATAATATAGTAAAAGACATTAGAAATTATGTTTATCCCGCTGACACACCATTCTATACAACCTACTGAGGGATAATATCAATAGTTAGCGGTATGTTAAGTGGTGTGCTAAATGGATAGCCATATTAGAAATTGCACTTGGAGAACGAGTAAAATTTATGCTTTTGCGAAGTTCGCAAAGCTGAAATTTCAGTGTTGTTTACTGTGACTATGGGCGGAGAAAATTCATTCTCCGCCCTTTTTGCGTGCTTTTTAAGGGGTGGTTTGATGAAATGTGCTCTCTGATTTGTTTAATATCGGCAATAGTTTTCAAGAATTTGAAATCAAGCAGGGCTAATTTTACAAAGTGAAAAAAACTCAAAAAAAGTTTGAAAAACCTCTTGACAAATGGGGGTCAATGGTGTATAATAGATACTGTTGTGAGGGACGAAACGAAAACGAAACGAACTTCACAGGTAAGAATATGGGGGTTTAGCTCAGCTGGGAGAGCATCTGCCTTACAAGCAGAGGGTCACAGGTTCGAGCCCTGTAGTCCCCATCGGTCAGAAGTGTGCAGAAACTTCTGCACACGACTTTCTGACACGGCCCGGTAGTTCAGTTGGTTAGAACGCCGCCCTGTCACGGCGGAGGTCGTGAGTTCGAGTCTCATCCGGGTCGCTTATATGCTTCTGTAGCTCAGTCGGTAGAGCAGGGGACTGAAAATCCCCGTGTCGGTGGTTCAATTCCACTCGGAAGCACCATTTTGCGGATTTAGCTCATCTGGTAGAGCGCCACCTTGCCAAGGTGGAGGTAGCGAGTTCGAGCCTCGTAATCCGCTCTTGTTTATCCCGATACTTTTGTATCGGGATAAATTGATAAATGCGGGTTTATTTCAACGCTAGAATACCTTTCTTCCTGAGAGGAGAAACTTGTTTAACTCAAGTGACCCGCTCCACTGAATGCCGATTTTATATCGGCATTTTTCATATGCGGATTTAGCTCATCCGGTAGAGCGCCACCTTCCCAAGGTGGATGTGGCGAGTTCGAGTCTCGTAATCCGCTTGTTCCCTCGGCTTCGGCTCGGGGGATTTTTTATGCGCAAAAAAGCAGAGGGCAAAACCCTCTGCTTTTTATATTATAATAGTATATTACAGACAGATAAGCTCCTTGGGCGCAAGGGTCATATTCTCACAGCCGTTTGCTTTGACGATTGCGAAATCCTCTATCCTTACGCCGAACTCGCCTTCGAGGTAGATGCCGGGCTCGATGGTGATAACGGAATTCTCGGGGATAAGAGCGGTGGAAACAGGGGAGCCGTAGGGTTCTTCGTGTATCTCCATACCTACGCCGTGACCCAGAGAATGTCCGAATTTGTCGCCGTAGCCTGCGGCGTTTATGATATCCCTTGCGGCGGCATCGAAATTCCTGCCTGAGATATCAGCTTTAAGAGCGTCAATGCCCGCCAGCTGTGCTTTCAGCACGATGTCATATACCTCGCGCATTTTGTCGGTAGGCTCACCAACGCATACAGTTCTCGTCATATCGCTGTGATAGCCGTCTACCACTGCACCGAAGTCCATCAGCACGAACTCACCTTTCTGTACGCGCCTGTCTGAGGGTACACCGTGGGGCATTGAGGTGTTGGGACCGCTGAGAACTATGGTATCGAAGCTCAGCGCCTCAGCACCGTGGGAAAGCATGAAATAATCCAGCTTCAGCTGCATTTCTTTCTCTGTCAGACCCTCTTTGATATAGCCCAGCATGAACTCGAAGCCCTGCTCGGCTATGCGCTGTGCGGCGATCATCTTTTCGGTCTCTTCGGGTGATTTCACCATGCGTATCTGGCGTATCAGCTTGCCGAAGCGTCCGTCGGCGGGTATCTCGGCTTCAAGCTTGCTGCGGTAATGCGCCAGCTGACTTACCGTACAGGTCTGGCTGTCGATGGCTATCTCTTTGGCGCCGTGCTTTTTTATCAGTTCGTTCATCTGGGCAAATTTTTCCTCGCCCCTGCCTTCAAGTATCACCGTGCAGCCGACAGCGGTGGCACGCGCCTTTTCGATGTACCTTGAATCGATTATCAGATAGCTTTCCTCGGGGAATACCAGCACAGTTCCCGCGCTGGATTTCATCTGCGTGAAGTAGCGTCTGTTGACTTCATCTGTGATGATGCCGCAGCCGCCTACTTCGGCTATCCTCGATTGCAAGCGTTCAAGCCTTGTCAACAGCTTCACCCTCCGTCCACTTATAATTCAGAGCGTCTACCGCCATAAGATAGGAATACTTGCCGAAACCGCTTATCTGACCCACGCATACAGGGGCTATCACCGACTTCTCGCGGAACTCGTCCCTTGCATGGATGTTGCTCAGGTGTACCTCAACAACGGGTATTTTTATGGCTGCGATAGCATCGCGGATAGCGTAGCTGTAATGGGTGTAAGCTCCCGCATTAAGCACAACGCCGTCGAACTTCTTCCTTGCAAGGTGCAGTTCATCGATTATCTCGCCCTCGTGGTTCGACTGATAAACTTCACAGTGCATACCGAGACCAAGTGCATGGGCAACTATCTCGTCATTTATGGACTCGAAAGTATCGGTGCCGTAAACGCCCGGTTCCCTTTCTCCCAGAAGATTGAGGTTCGGTCCGTGTATCACAAGTATCTTTTTCATATGGTCCTCTTTTCTGCCGTCCGTTATTCAGCACTGGACGGCTTTGTTATTTCAAGCTGGATATAGCTGTCTATCTCGCCCTGACGGACAAAGAACATATCGTACAGTCCCTCGGTGGATTCGGCTGAAGCTACGCACATACCGCCCAGGTCGCCGTATTTTTCCTTGTTGGGCTTGAAACCGTAGTCATTGGCAAAGCCCTCAGTCTTGGTGATCTCTTTCAGCTTGTCCTCTGTGACGGTGGTGATGTCGCCCACGCTGTCATGACGGCAGATGTAGATATTCCAGCCATCGGTAGCATCGGTATCGATGTACATCTCGAATACCTCGTCAAGCTCGAAGTTCTTTATCGGCACGGTCTTTGTGAATCCCTCTTCAGCCATTTCGTCTATCATGGGAGTGTTTCTCCATGTTGATTTGGATTCCAGGATCAGCCCTTTTATCACTGAGGGTCTGGTCTCATCGAAATCCATCAGAATACCGGTGGTATCTTCTTCCTCGCCGATGCTGTCTTCGGTATCAGTCACGGAGATGTTTTCACCATTATTGTCCGGCTTTTTCTTATTATTTTTGCCCTTACCGTCGCAGGCAGCCAGACACAGCACCGCTGCAAGCAGGGGTATCAGTATTTTTCTGTTCATGATCGGTCTCCTTTGTCGTAATACGGGCACATTATAGTCCCATCGTCTTCCGAAAACGGAACATACCGTTATCGTGGCGAATGTGTTTACTAAAGAACCTTCTTCAAAAAAACCGACGGAGAACGCTCCGTCGGTTTTACAGCAAACTTGTCGTTCTGTCACTTACTGCTCTTTACCAGTACAGAAATACAGGTGTATCTAACGGAGCATTTTCGTATATGTACTCTGCTGCTTCGTATGGCAGGTTTACACAGCCGTGGCTGCCCCATGTGGGTGACTGGTACTTTTCGCCGCCGAATACGCCGCCCTGCCAGGAAGCATCGTGGAAGCCTATGCCTATGGTGCTGAAATAGTTCCAGAATTCAACATAGGAAGCGTAGGACTGTCCGTCGGAGCTGCCTACCAGAGTCTTGCCTCGCTCTTTCAGCCAGAGCTTGTACACGCCTGCGGGAGTATTTCTCGATTCGCTGGGGTAGCCCGATACGATATCGCTCTCCATCTTCATCTCACCGTTCTCGTAATACCACATATGCTGCATCTTGAGGTCAACATCGAAATAGGTATCGCCGTAATCGGTCTTGTCGGTGAGCCAGTCGGGGTTGCAGGTGTAGCTGTAGGTGGAGTTGGGGTTGACATAGTATATAGCGTCTGTTCTGCTGGATTCGCAGTTCTCTATACATTCGATTATGTAATCGGTCATAGCGTCCTGATTCAGCCACCAGCCGTAGCAGCCTTCGCCCTGAGGTACGGTTATGGGACCTCTGCTGGTGGAAACGAACTGTCTGTCCTTGCCGTAGGTGTCATATCTGCTTGCCAGCAGGCTGACATACTGCTCTACCTTATCGCGGTCAACTTCCAGCGAATTTACGGGAGCATCTTCATCATAGCCTACCCACTTCATTATCGTAGGACCATCTATCTTTTCGGTGCCAAGCTGGAAATCTATGACTATTTCGATATTATGCAGATTGTTCAGCTTCTGACAGCGCTCGTAAAGGTCTTCGGAATGGAGCTTCGCTTTCTTGTAGCAGTCCACAGAGCCTATGGCTATATCGAAGTTCAGGCCGTCCAGCTCACTCTCGACATAATCGAAGAGAAGCTGTATCTTATTTGTGTCGATGGTGTCGCCGTCTTCCTCGCCTACCACCACGAAGCTTCCGCCGTCGTTACGGCTTATGTAAGCGTCCTGAGGGGCTTTGGCTTTCTGGTTCTTTATCAGTTTGTGAGCCAGTATGTTTTCAAGCTTTTTCTTGTCATAATGGAAAGAATTCTTTATGGAATATTCTTCCTTTTCAAACATGGCGCTGAGCCATTTTCCGTGATCCTGACCGTTGTAGTACTTGTTTACCAGCTCTTCGGTATTGTCCTTATATCCTATATCGGCAAGTGGTATAGATATCTGCGAGCCGTCCCTTTTGGTGATGGCAAGCACATCGGGGATCCCGGCTTTCTTTTTTACCTCCGCCAGAGCCTCACGCCTGTCCATTCCGCCCACATCAACGCCGCTGATATAGGTGTTGTCAAGGAAAGAGTCCTCATACATCTTATTGCCGATTATAAGAAATCCGCCGCCTGCCATGAGACCTGTCAGCAGTATGCACGAGCATATAAGTGCTGCCTTTGTGGCGGTCATGGGCTTCTTTTTCTTCTTTTTGATAGTTACAGCGGGCTTTTTTACAGCAGCTGCCTTGGCTGTGCTTTTTGTGCTCCTGCTGCCAGAGGCATTTTTGGCATTTGCGCTGCCGCCCGACGTTCTTTTTGCACCGCTGCCTGATCTTGACCCGGTGCCGCTGTGCTGTCTTTGCGCGGTACTTTTCCTGCTGCCCGACGAACTGCCCGCATAAGCTCTCTGCGGTCTTCTATCTCTTCCCGAACGGGCATAAACAGTGTCAAAAGCGTCCTCGCCGAAATCTGTCACGCCCCTTGCAGGTTCGGGCTCATCGCCGAAATTCTCAGTCATGGACATATTTCTTGCGATCATTCTGGCAAGGTCTTCTTTTCTGTTCTCCATAAAAAAGAAACTATCCTCCTACTCAAATAGAAACTCGTACACTCTCCTCACCTATACATATATAGTACAGGTATCCATTTTTATTATACAACACTTTTCAATCTTTTTCAAGGACTTTTTGAAAGTTTTTTCACGCCCCGAAGGCATACCAATTGTACATTTTCCCTAATAATCAACATTGTTATCCTAAAGCCATTCTGCTGTGTGATTAATTGACAATCAGGCTTTTTTAAGTTATAATTTATGTGTACGAGTATAATAGGTTTTAGAGATGGGCAGCCGGGGGGCTGTCAAGGAAGGTAAAGGAGTAAAAATATGACGATTTTCTTCAACATTCTGGTCGCGATCGGCGGCCTTGCAATGTTCATGTACGGTATGAAGACCCTTAGTTCTGGTCTTGAAAAATCTGCCGGCGGACTTATGGAAAAGATACTTGCAAAAGTATCGGGTAATATCTTCTCGAGTATATTTTTTGGTGCAGTTGTAACTGCTGCGGTGCAGTCTTCAACGGCGACTACAGTAATAGTTATCGGTCTTGTTAATGCGGGACTTCTGAAACTCCGCGGTGCTGTGGGCATAATAATGGGTGCTAACATAGGTACCACCATGACAGCCCACATTCTAAGACTTGCCAGTGTAGGTGAATCAGACAGTTTTCTGATAAACCTTGTAAACCCTGTTAATCTTTCGGCAATGCTGGCGATAGCCGGCATGGGTATAATAATGTTCTCGAAGAAGAACAAGAAAAAGACAGTAGGCGAGATACTGCTGGGCGTTGCGATACTTTTCACTGGTATAACCACCATGAAGAACTCTATCGGACCACTGTTCAAGGATCCCGAGACTGTACAGAAGATCTTCAGTCTGCTGAAGAACCCTGCACTTGGTATACTTGTAGGTATAGTTGTTACCATCTGTACACAGTCCTCTGCGGCTGCGGTAGGTATTCTCCAGATAATCGCAAGCGGATCGGGCGGCGCGGTGCTGTTCGCATCGGCATTCCCCATAATCATGGGTACCAACATCGGTACCTGCGCGACACCTCTGCTGTCGTCCCTGAAATCTTCCAAGAATGCGAAAAGAGCAGCGCTGCTGCACTTCTATTTCAACTTCATCGGTACTATATTGTTCCTGATAGTTATATACGCGGTTCAGTTCAGTGTGGGCTGGTCATTCTGGAACGAGGGCTTCGATGACGGTGATATCGCGAACTTCCACACACTGTTCAACGTTATAGTTACTTCGATATTTATTCCCTTTGCGGGTCTGCTTGAAAAGCTTGCCTGCCTTACCGTTCGCGACAAGCCCGGTGAGGAAGACGTATTCTCAAAGGAAGATCTGCTGGATGAGAGATTCCTTGTTACCCCAAACGTTGCTATCGCACAGACAAAGGAAGCTGTGGTTCAGATGGGTATATATGCCCGCAAGAACTTTGAGGCTGCCTGCATGATGTTCGATAAGTACGACAGCAGGGAGATTGAGAAGATCAACGAGCGCGAAGAGCTTCTGGACAGGCTTGAAGACCGCGTTGGTCAGTACCTTATCAAGCTCAACGACTGTAAGCTGAACGAGGACGAGGGACGTATGGTGACAACACTGTTCCACCTTATCAGCGAGTTTGAACGTATCGGCGACTACTCAGTGAACCTCTGCGAAACAGCAAATGTGCTTTATGAGGAAGAAGCGCACTTCTCTGAAAGAGCCAACAAGGAGCTCATGGTAGTCCATGGCGCTATCGCTGAGATAATCGGTCTTGCGATAGAAGCTACAAAGACTATGGATATGAATATCCTGACAGAGATAGAACCCCTCGAAGAGGTTGTTGACCGTCTGGTTGAAGAACTCAAAGCTGTGCATATCGATCGCTCGAAGAACGGTCAGTGTCCCATCGAGGTCGGTATCCATTTCTTGGACATCCTTACCAACGTGGAGAGGATCTCCGACCACTGCTCAAATATAGCGATATACCTTATCTCTACCAAAAAGCAGTACGAGACCCTCAAAAAGCACGAGTATCTCGACGAACTTCACAAGCACGGTCCCGAGACCTACGAGAAAAAGCTCAGCGAGTACAGCGCAAAGTATTCTCTCAAAGCGCTTGCGTGACCTAATTAAATCTGATATCATCACCACCGGGGCAACTTTTCCACAAGAGAGGTTCCCCCGGTGTTTTTTGTGCGTTATTTCAGGGTGAGGAACTTGCTGCATACGTATCTCCGGAGTTCATCACCGCTGAGGGCTATACCCAGATGGGCGGCGGTATCGCCCCAGCTGGGTACGCGGCAGTCGGGCTTATCGAAATAGCGGTACTGCACCACCATTTTTGCCAGCCCTGCCAGATGGTCACGCCTGTCTTCAAGGCGTCTGCGGCGGAGGGTGAGGTCAGCGAGGTTCAGTGTCTCACTGCGTATCTCGGCACGCAGCAGCGGCAGCTGGGGAGAATCGTTTTTCTCCGCGCGGGCAGCTTTTGCAAGCAGTTCAGTAAGCCGCCTGCGGGTGCAGGCTTCGTTCTTGCAAAGTGTTCTGTACTGTGAGAACTCCTTGGCACGCACGCTTGCAAGACTGCTTCTGGTCTTACCGTTCAGCTTTGTGGGGCCTCCCAGCGGGATAGCTAAAAGTTCGGCTATGTACGAATATATGTCCAGGGAATCGAGGACATCTTTGTTTGATGTGTTTCTTTCCATTTTCTCCTCCTGTGTTCGCGCGTCAGCTGATCTTGCCTGCCGATGGGGCGG
The DNA here is from genome assembly GCF_900109655.1 of Hominimerdicola alba. Lineage (GTDB taxonomy): Bacteria > Bacillota > Clostridia > Oscillospirales > Ruminococcaceae > Hominimerdicola > Hominimerdicola alba_B. The sequence continues at coordinate 28,948 of NZ_FOAT01000003.1, read as the reverse complement.
TACGGCGGGGCTTGTCAGCGTCTGCGGATATTTTTCCTTTTTATTTGGCTGTGACTATATTATAGCTCAAACAAATGTTCTTGTCAAGAACATTTGTTCCAAAAATATAATTTCGGCATTTTGCACATCACTAACAGGGCATGGTTAGCGATTTTTTGCACGAACACAGAAAAAGCACCTCTGCCAAACAGCAGAAGTGCCATAAAATGCCTATTTACCGTATATTACATATTCAGCAGAGTTTTTATCTCGCTGATAGCGGGAATAATATTATCCACGGTCTTGACCATTTCAAACAGACGTATGCGCTCCTCCTCGTCGATGATGCCGTCGCGGGCGATATCAACAAGTGCGCGGGATATCTGGTCGAGATCGGCAGCGGAATTAGCAAACTCGATAACGATACGGTCAAGGTTCTTCTCGATCTTTACGGGAGAAGTGTCGCGCAGCAGAAAATCAGTGGTAACGCTGAAATAATTGCTGATAGCCACGATCTTTTCAGCGTCGGGCAGGGACTGTCCCAGCTCCCACTTGGAAACCGTCTGTCTGCTGACATCAAGGGCATCGGCAAGGGTCTCCTGCGAGCAGCCGCTGCGATTCCTGAGGTATAACAATTTATCTCCGATGTTCATTTCCAAACTTCCTTTCAGAAAATAATCTTTTGGATAATTATAACACGGATAGAGATATTTTTCAATAGGTTAGTTTTGTATAACTTGACTTTTTTTCACATAAAGTTTCCAAAGCAGGGGAGCACGTTTGTCTACACTTCGGGATAAGGCAATATGCCCAGAGAATAAGATACTTCTTTGGGCAATTCGTCATCGGGCAGATCGTAGGGAAATGGCTCGGCATCTTCCATTGTGTTTTTCAGCAGATCGTCCTTTGTGCCGAATGCTATCACAATAAATGGTTTGTCCCTGAAAAGCACCTCGTCAACGCAATAGTATTCGCCGTTGTATGTGAATACGGGTCTATTTGAAATATGAGATTCTTCAAAGTCGCCCGAACAGCTTGTGGTCTTTTGCCCGCAGGGGAGTTCGATATCAGATATCTCGGCGCCCATGCTGAGCATTATTTTCCCGACCTTGTCTTTGACCGCCTCGAATTCGGCTCTTGTAACATTTTTATACCACCACATCCTGACCTCCTGCACAGAAGTTAAAAGCTTTGAAGTCCGCTGTTAGCGATGCTTTATTAGCATGCGTTTGCCACATACGGGGCAGATCACCATCTGGTTGCCGCTGCCCTGGGGGATATCCAGCTTGTTGCCGCATTCGCAGTAAACGGCTTTTGGGCGGGCTGATTTAAGCTGACTAAGCGGGGTATAGCCTTTGTTGTCTGTTATGTAATCGCTTTTTTTGCCGCCCTTGCCTATCAGCTTGTTGATAAACAGGGTGAACCTGATATTCTCGGCTTCGCGCCTTGCGATATCCTTTGAAAAAACGCGGGACAGATTTATCAGCATTGTCAGCCCTGTAACACTGAGTATACCACTTGTTGAGAGGTGTGGTATACGCCACAGCACGGTGCGTGTCAGCAGTGCGATGAGCAGGCACAGTGCAGTCATTGCAAAAAACAGCATATCAAAGCCGTATCTGTCTTTCATGAACTTCAGTCTTTTCATTATTTTCCTCCTGAATTCGGAAAGTATTTATCACGAAAAGTATATCATATTATATGATAATTGTAAAGGGTGGGAGAGAACTGACCGCCAAGTTGTCTGCCTATGGACACAAATTGATAAAAAATCGGCAATTATTTGTACCGTTTTTTGACATAAAAGAAAAATGTCGGAAAGGAGCGAAATATGCCTTGACAATCAGGACAATGTTTGATATGATATATGTAATATCAAAGTGTGAACTTTTTTGTATACCAAACCAGTTGTATTGATACCGGAGGTCGGCACAGAAAGGACAGCAAAATGTCAGCAGATCCGAGATAGCGGCTTATGCGGCATATTATGTGCGGCGTTCGGTATATGTTTGTTAAGAAAGGAATTTGATGACTGATGGACGTTCCCGAACCGGGGTTTATTGGCGCGGCTGTACCTGTGCTGTGCGGACTTCTGACAGCGTTTTTTTATGCCTGCGAGTGCAGTGCTGCTGAGATATCAGATTCGCGGCTGAAAAAGCTTGCGGAGACCGACAAGCGTGCTGCTTCTGTGATGAAAATGCTGGAGCATACAGGGCGATTCCTGAACGTGAACCTCATCGCCCGAACCGCCCTTGTGGCACTGCAGACCGCCTGCGCTTTTATATGGTTCTTTACACCGATGAAAAAAGCCCTTGCAGATATGTGGGGCGGTTATGATATGGCGGCGGGGATATGCTCCGGGGCGGCTATCATACTGCTCATTACTGTATGGGTGGGTACGGTGTGCATGGGCGTGCCTAAAAAGCTTTGCTCTGCTGGCAAAACAGGTGAAAACTTCCTGCTGAGGACGGCGGGTATCTACCGCGCATGGCTGGCACTTTTCAGACCGATTGAGATAGTCAGCTGCGGTCTGACGACAGTTCTGCTCAGGATATTCGGCGTGAAAAACGTTAATGCCGAGGAAGCTGTCACTGAGGAAGAGATACTCATGATGGTGGACGCCGTCAACGAGACAGGCGCTATCGAGGAAAGTCAGGCGGAGATGATAAGCAATATCTTCGAGTTTGACGATATCGAGATAGGCGAGGTAATGACCCACCGAACCGAGGTTGCCGCCATAGACGAGAGCGCACCTATCCGCGAGGCTGTTGAACTTGCAATAGAGAGCGGATTCTCACGTATACCCGTATACAAGGACAGTATCGATGATATACAGGGCGTTATTTACGCCAAGGACCTGCTCACGCTGGTTTTCCATGAAAGCGCTGAGGACAGGACGGTAAAGGATTTTATGCGCGAAGTGATATTCGTGCCAGAAAGCCAGAAGTGCGGAGAGCTTTTCAAGGAGCTCACCGCTAAAAAGATACAGATGGCAGTTGCTGTTGATGAATACGGCGGAACTGCGGGCGTTGTTACGCTGGAAGATCTTATAGAGACCATCGTTGGCGATATCGTGGACGAATTCGACGACGAGAGCGAGGAGATAACCAAGATCTCCGAGGGCGTTTTCGAGATAGAGGGAAATGCGGGCTATGAGGACGTTATGGAAGCCCTGGGCAAAGAACCCGAAGAGGATTCTCCCTTTGAAACGATAGGCGCCATGGTGATAGAACTGCTGGGGCATATCCCTGATGACGGCGAAAGAGCTTCCGTCAGATGGGAGAACGTAAAGTTTACGGTGATGCAGGCAGAAGACAGAAGGATAGGCAGGATCAGGGCAGAGCTTTGCACCGAGTAAAGGCTCTGCGGAGCTTTTAAGGAGTGGTTTCTTTGGGCAGAAAGATTTGGGCGGCTGTTTCAGGGCTCGCACTGCTTCTTGCGGCAGCGGGCGGGGGTTACTATGCCTATAAGACGCTGGACAGCAGAACAGGAACTGATATTGTCATATCCGGCAAGGACGAAGGCAGAGTCGTTACCCGACGCAGCAAGGTGGAAGTCCCGGGTGCAGGCGGCGAGGTCGTTGTCAAGGAGGAGGTATCCTCTGGAACGGAAGATCTTGCGATAAGCAAAGAAGAAGCGGCTAAGATAGAAATGCCCTTTGCGGCGGATTATTTTGCACAGCGGCTGACCGATGACGAAGCAATAGTCTGCCGACAGATATACAAGGGTATCACTGAACGTGCGGAAACGATATATATAAAGAATGATGTGGTGAGCCCGGATGATATCTGTCAGCTCATCGTTATGGTCGTCACGGGTTCTCCCAAGATAGACTATATAGATACTAACTATTCGGTGCAGGTCGATTCTGACGGCTATGCATCGGCGATATTCATGACCTACACCAGAAGCGCCGAAGATTCCGGGATACGTGATACGCTGACTGAACAGGCGATAGACCGTATCTGTTCGGGCATGGCCTTGGACTGGACTGATTTTCAGAAGTACAAATATATCCACGACGCGCTGGTCAACAACTGCTATTACTATGAGGCGGACAGCGACTGCTATACCGCTTACGGCTGTCTTGTGGGCGGCAATGCGGTGTGCGAGGGCTATTCAAAGGCACTGATGCTTTTATGTGACAGAGCGGGCATACCATGCCTTCCGGTTATCGGGCAGGGCATAAATGAGGATGGTACTGCTCAGGGACATATATGGAACAAGGTCATGCTGGACGGAGAGTGGTATGCTTCGGATATCACCTGGGATGACCCTGTGTTTGAAAGCTCTGAAAATTATCTGAGGTACGATTATTTCTCCGTCACAGATGAGGAAATGGGCAGGAACCATGTGCAGGATGAAAATAAGTATATCATCGAGCCTGCCTGCGCTGCTACGGAATGTGATTATTATCGCTATTACGGCTATTTTGCACAGACTGTCGACGATGCTGAAGACGCTTTCAGAAACGCCGTAAGGGACGCTATGGCTAACGGCGAGGAGTATGCAAGGGTCAAGTGTTCAGACAGGGAGTGCTTCGATGCAACGCTGAACTGGGTCTTCGGTGACGGAACGGGAAACGAAGATCTTTTCGGCATGATAAAGCAGGGAATTTCCGATAATCCCGATTTCGGATACAAGGCATCGGGCTATTCTGTCATAAATAACGCCGTGACCTACAATATATCCATTAGGCTGAAAAAATAACGTATTAAGGCGAGGTTTGTCTATTGTGACAAAATAATAGTGAAAAATCCGTGAACAAGGTTGAAATTTCAAAGCGGATGTGTTATAATAAAATGTAGCTTGATTTTAAGAGCTTTTTGCTTTTTATAAATGAAAGGAATGTTGAGAAATGGGAGCTGTCTCCACAAGCAAGAGATCGAGTGCGGGCAAGAACGTACTGGTGTTCTTTATCGTATTCATGATATTGGAAATGCTGATAATATTCGGTGTCGGCAAAGTATTCAAGAATAAGGACGTAACACCCAGCGTGATGGGTTACAGCCTTTTTATAACTAAGGAAGACCTTATAAAAACCGTCGATAACAGTCCTGTCGTGGCTGTTCCTAAGAATGTGCTGGTAATAGCATCTGACGGCGTTAATGACGCTAAAAGCAAGATCGGTTGTCCGATACTTTGCGAGAATGTTGAAGATGAAGGCACAGGCGTTTACTGGCTGGCAAAAACAGAGTCCGTAGATGGCAAAGACGGCGCTAAGTATCATGTATCCAACGGCGGCAAGACCTATACGATAAAAAATTCCGATGCTATCGGTTTCTGTGCAAGCTATTACGTTACAGCAGGTAAGGTAATAAACTTTGTTACCCAAAAGTTCGGAATGATATGCTGTGCTGTAGTACCCCTTTTCCTGCTGGTACTTATCGAACTCATCATCGCTATCGCAACTCATTCTCCGGAAGAAGATGAGGACGAAGATGAAGACGAAGTAGTAGAAGAGAAGAATGTACAGCTGGATGATTTCCTCTTTGGCGGAAAGGGCGAGGGCGAGCAGATCGCTAAGCGCAGAAAGAAGCCTGTTTTCGAGGAAGATGATGAAGATGATGACGACGACATCGCTCTGGAGAAGCCTGTAAAGGCTCCTCACGCAGGTGATTTCGACTTTGATATTGAAGTAAGAAAAACTACCAAGGCACCTACCAGGATCCCTGATATCCAGGCATTCGGTGAAGAACCTGTACAGCAGCCTGCAGCTAAGCCCGATTTTGATACTCATGCTTTCAGTGTTCCTCAGGCTGATGCTGCACTTCAGCAGGATAACGGCAGCCTGCGTCTGAGAGATGACGAGTACTACGAGAAGGCTTCTCAGCTGGTCGAAGGCGGCGAAGCTCAGGCAAGACCTGCAAGAAGACCCGCAGGTCAGAGACCTCGCAGAAGAAGACCTGTATCCGCTTCCAACGGTGCAAACGGCGCAGACAGCGGAGCATCACTTGAAGATCTGATGAAGCTGATGGAAGAAGAGCAGAGCAAGCTCAAGAGCCGCATGAAGTAATAACGGCGAAGTCGGCAGATCTTAAATATTTAAATACCAAGCCACAGTATTTTTCATTAATTGGAAATATTGTGGCTTTTCTCTTGACTTATTAACTATTTTATGGTATAATATGTATAAGATGAAAATTGATCGTTGATCGAAGAAGTGCGAACCGGTTGACGATAGCGAAATTGATACAGGTAATGTCGGGAAAAACTGTTTCATATATTTGCACTTCAAAAAATCTTATATCACGGCAGCTGATAATACAATAAGTTAAATATTTTGGTGAAATTACTGTATAAATTTATCTTCTATGATATGTGGGCACTGCTGTTTGAAAAATCGTAATAACATATCAAATAGCAATGAATAAAGTCTTAAAAAAGCGCTCACGTATGCTGTCGTGAACGCTTTTTTTGCATAAATACAGGCGAAATTTCCATTATCTGGGCGAATAATGAACTTAACATTTCGTAACGTAAAACAACGTGTGCCCGAATATAATACTAAATCGAGTTATTGTTAAAATCTTTTCTGATTTGTCATATACATATACGTGTGATGAAAAAATACTGTGCAAATTCTGCAAAAAGTTTAATTGACTTGCAATATGAGGTATGATATAATAATCAAAATGATAAAACTGTTATTTTTCACAATAACAAGATTAATAATCTCGAACCAGGCTAAAAAATTTACAATAAAGGAGAGATAAAATGAAAAGGACACTTTCTGTTATCACTGCTGTGATCGCCGCTGCTGCGGCAAGCACTTTTTCGGCTTTTGCAGGAGATATTGAACTTGATACCAAAAAGGCAGTTGAAACTGACAACGGCGTAACTTTTACAGCAGATTCAAAAAACCTTGCAGCCTCTCAGTTTACTGCAGATACCACTGTCACGGTAGCATACAGCGGCGGAGAAAGCGATAAAAGTTCCGTTAAGCTGGTTCTTGACTACTGGGATAAGAGCAATACTTCCGAGTTTGATTTCGGTTCGCCTGCGACTGCTGAAGTAACGGCTTCCGAATTCAAGGATGGCGAAGCTGTGTTCACCTATGCTGATATTACTGCGGCTCTCGGCGATAATGCTCTTTCATCGGTATTTGCCATAGATGTTGAAGCCAATGGAAGCACAGTTACCTGCACAGGATTTACTGCCACCAACGTTCTGTCCGCCAACGAAATGGCAGAGAACGATATCCGCCGTACTATAAGGGTACACGCTAAAAGGCCAACCACAAGCCAGGACTGGGGTCAGAGTATATCTGTGGGCGTTGACCAGTTCGATGTCAGCACTCTGGCTGAGAATTCTTTTGTAATTGCGGTATTTGAATCCGAACTTGAAAAGGACGTTGTTTCAGCACCTGTTGAGTTCATCCTGCAGAGTACTGACGACACTGTTTCACCCAAAGCAAAGAACAACACTGTATGGGGCAAGGTAGCTCCCGTACTTTTCAACAATAAGTATGCCCTTTTTGATTTCGAGAGCATGGCAGACGCTTACGGTACCGATGATTTCTCCTGCGTTTCCACGGTATACGTCGGAGATACTGGCAAATCTCCTATAACCTGCACAGATATTTATGCTCTTGATATCAGGACTATTGCTAAAGATGAGCCCGAGGTAACAGATGATTCCGAAGTGACCTCTGACAGCAACGATACTGTTGAGACCACTAAGCCGGCTGAGACACAGGCACCCGCCGCTGTTACCAACAAGGATAATTCTTCATCGGATGATAAAGATGATGAAGGCAGCAATTTCAAGCTTATAGTTATAGGCATAATTGCAGGCGTAGTAGTAGCTGCTGGTGTGATATTCCTTATCCTCGGCAGAAAGAGCCGCGAGACATACGATGTAAACAAGCACAGATATGTTAAGAAGTAACATATGAATAAAAGACCGTCCCGGCTGGGGACGGTCTTTTTTTGCGTATTTATCAAAATATAAAAATGCCAAAAGCTATGTTTGACCCCGAACCAGACAAACAAATTATCCCCCACCCTGTAGAGGGTGAGGGATTGGCCTGACCGGCCCTAGGTCTGGTGGAGATGAGGAGAGTCGAACTCCTGTCCGAAAGCCCATTCACACGAATTTCTACGAGTCTAGTCGGTTATTGTGGCTTGCGCCGATTCCCTTGCCGCGGGCAAACAGACACGCCCCTCGGTTCAGTAGGCTGCGATACATCTGCAGGTCACAGCCGTCGCCTGCAGACGTTCACCACTAGTCGACGCCTTTACCCGAGCCGTGGTACTCTCAGGCAAGACGGGCTGCCCTTAGGCTGCCATTGCAAAATTATCGTTGTCGTCTAATTTTAAAACGTACGCCGTTTAAGGAGAGTGCGCTCCTCCACTCGCTTATCGTCCTTCAAGACCCCCGTCGAAACCTTTACATCCCCTTTTTTGACTTTGGTCGTTTCGTCACGAACCATTTATTATGACAGTTGTTTGCTTTCATTGATCGGTGCACAGCCATGGCATACCCAGCTGCCGTCGGGCTGTTTTTCGGCTGCCCAATAAGCTTCGTGATACTTGCCTTTATCGGCTTCGCTGACATTACTGCCGTAGCCTGTATACATGGTCGCACCCAGATATATCCATTCGCCGCTGTTTTCGTTCTTCTTCAGCTCATTGAGTTCGTCCGAATAGGAAAGCTTCAGCAAGTACGCGCCGTTATAGGTGTACCACTCATCTTCATAGAGCTTTTTAGTGGCTTCTACCGCGCTCATGATATCCTCATGACTATAAAGTTCCGATCCGGAGACCGAGATCTCAGTTTTCGGCTTTTTCCACGGTGTAGCACCGATATCGTTGTACAATTTCATCATAGCACCATGTGTGAAACAAAGTATAAGCGTAATGATGAAACATATTCCCAGCAGTGAAACTATCGTCACGGGAAAAACGTATTCGATACCGATCTTATTCTTCGATGCCATTATCAGTAATTCTGTCTGTCCTTCAGGGCTCGCTCAATCTCGCGGTCAGCAGCTTTTTTAGCCATATCATCGCGCTTATCGTGGAGCTTTTTACCCTTGCACAGACCCAGTGCCAGCTTCACCCTGCTGCCTTTGAAATACAGCGAAAGCGGTATAAGTGCCAGACCCTCCTGCTGTACCTGTCCGAAGAGTCTCATGATCTCCCTTTTATGCAGTAGCAGTTTGCGGACACGTCTGGGGTCTTTGTTGAATATATTACCCTGCTCATAGGGGCTAATATGCATACCCTTTACCCACATTTCGCCGTCATCCACACTGCACCAGCTGTCCTTGAGGTTAACGCCGCCCTTGCGGATGGACTTTACCTCGGTGCCCACCAGTTCGATACCACACTCGATGGTCTCAAGTATAAAGTAGTCGTGCCGCGCCTTGCGGTTATCGGCTATCTGCTTTGTGCCTTTTTTATCGATCGCCACAGGCGTGACCTCCCTTGTTTTACTGACATAGAATAGTATAGCACATATTATCTGTTTTGTCAAAGGGTTGAATATATATTTTTCTGCGAACGATGTCGGATGCTGTTGAAAGTATATGCAGCTAACGTTTTGATCTGCTGTCAAATACAAATTACACGTTTTGTATGCTTATCGAATTATGTCAAGTGCTGTATGGAAAAGCAAAATGTTAACAGAGTATTATTGTTAACAATTAACTAAAATGAGACTTGTTAAAAATATAACATAAAATATGTCTTTGTTTATAATTGTTAACATATAATCAAACTGACGATCCTTACAATTTGGATGGGCGATGTTCACAATTTTGATGTTTCATAAATTGCAATATATTAAGCTAATTACACATTTCAAACAATTATATCACAAAAAGCAACAGAAAATAGCAACTAATCTGCGAAATTGTAGTTGTATTAAACATAATGCACAAAGAACCTATCGGTGATCAACAGATAAGTTATGGAAAATAAATCTTGAAAACTTTTGTGAAGTGTGCTATAATAAGTTCAAGATTTAAACGGAGTTTTAAATTACTCAATTCGTATTAACAAAACGCACACCGTCAATCAATTATTACAATTTTTACAGAAAGGAAGATCGTTATGGCAGCCATGTTTATTTTCACGATACTGATGAACCTCTTCGCGTGGGCAGCATTCTCTGTGACCGACATAGTATTCGGTGCGTACTCATTCGTTAACATGATCGTATTGGCAGAATGGTTTGTGATGCCGATGGCTGCTTCTGCGATATATCGCGCTGTTATGTCGCGTAAGGGTAACGGCGAGCAGCACGATAAGGCTATGTATATGCTGATGTGGTTCGTGGTAGCTACAGGTGTTTCCGGCTTGATATGCAGGATAAGAGAAATGACCGCGTGGCATGATATCTCAAAATTCAACAGCTTTGATTATCCCGCGTTCGCATCGTTCTTCGTTCTCGGATTCATCGTATATTCGCTGACTTATGATATAATCGGCTTCTTTGTTGACGGACGTTTTGCTTCACACAAAACAGCCGGTGTGTCAGCCCGTCACTGAACGATTTTTTGATTTCAGTGGTATAAATTTCCTGAAGTTTGCCAACACCTATTTCCCGATAAAACGTCCGCAATTTGCGGACGTTTTATTTTTTGTATGGACTGCTTATTTTTTGGGTAAATTATTTGATTTTTTTGGCGCTCAAAATATGAAAACACCTTGACAGCAGTGAGAGATTTGTGTATAATAAATGTATATGCAATGGGTAAAAATAGGATAGATAAGATGTTTTTACTTATTGGGAAAGTTCCGTGTGCTGTTTTTTTGGGAAAGTGCGGTGCATGGATATTGTTCTGTATGCAGGTGTGATGTTCTTGCAGGCGGCTGGTCAGGCTGTTTCGCCGTAAAAGGCGCACATCAGACGTGCAGGCAGAAAGGTCAAATATTATTACGAAAGGAAAAAAGCTATGAAAAAGACATTTGGCAAACGTTTCATCAGCGGCATGACATCTGCTGCACTTGCTGCGTCTTTCGTTTTTGGTGCATTTCCCGGAGTTTCACCTGTGCTTATGACATCTTCAGCAGAAGCTGTTACAGGGTTTGACCGCGACAATACTGACAGCAGTCTGTCGGCGGAAAACACATATGCTAAGGTAAACTTCAAAAGCGCATCAGGTGAGAGCGTAAGTGTCACAACACCGGATAACACCTATTACCTCCTTGTTCATGCAGAAGGTAAGGATGCTGAGTTGCATGGTGCTACTTTCAAGTATTTTGAAGAAGGCGAGTCAAAAGATGCCTATGATCTCATCGAGATCAATGCCAACAGTACAGAATGGACTTCACCCGCTTTTTCGCTTTGGGAAAAACGAACCGGCAAAGCAGAGCTGTGGGGCTCAACACAGGAGAGAGAGATCGTTCCTGATGTTGTCACAATGGAAGGCGTATTCCTGAAAAACTCAGACACAAGTAAGGATCTTACTCTTGATGACGCTATAGGCAAAAAGAACTGCACTGTTGTTGACAATATCGAGGGTATGGAGCTTACCGATGCAGGTTACAGCGGATACAGCACCTACGGAGGAACATTCTCCTTTGATGCTGTGGCAGGAAAGGCTTCACCTGCAAAGTACAGCGTTGACCTCAGTTTTGACGCCCCCACAACAATCACTGCAGATGACAATATCTATCTGTTCGTTGAATCTGATACTTCAGATACCGATTACAAGTATATTCTTGAAAAACTCACCGTTGACGGCGAGAAGAACAAAACTATCGATATAACCAACTGGTATGACAGCAACGGTAAGTCTTCCGAGGGCAGTGTATACTATAACGGCGCTGCTACCAAGGTAACATTGCTGAAATCTTCTGTCAGCGACCTTTCAGTAAACAATGCTGTTAACCGCAGCAACTGCGGTGAGATCGCAAACGGCGGATTCTTCAAGGGCAGCACTGTCAAGTACGGCAAACAGACCTCTGCTGTAGCCGATATACCCGAATATACCGAGCATATCAGCTTTAACAAGGTTTCATCAGTAAATGGTTATGATTTCCGCTCTATCCTGGGCAATGGCCTGTACTACGGTATGGTCATCGACAGATTTGAGCAGGGCAACCATACAGAGTCCAACTACGCTGTTAATTACTACGAGGGCAACAATGTTGCGAACACCCCCGATATCAGCGGCAAGTTTGGCGGACATTTCTATTTTGCCGAATTCGTTCATTTCAATGATGAGATAGACAATTATGCTGAACCCTCCGATTACGTGAATTTCGATTCCAAGGACTTCGATATTGATCCTGATGGCAAGTTCTTTATCGATAACACCGACGCTTGCTGCGAGGAAGGTGCTGTTCTCCACTTCGACAGTGAGTCACGTATGAAAGAGACCATGAACAGAGACGGTATCGCCAGAGAGTACGAGGATAAGAGTACTATCAAGGGCGTTATCGATCCTATCATTGCAAATATGCAGGCTGTTTCAAACGAGCTGGCAGCTCTGCCCGTAAATGCTGCACCTACTATCGTGGGCGGTAATGCTTATATCAGTGGTGAGGGCTATGATGACGACGCTGTACTCGTTATTGACGGCGACGATATCGCTCCTTACATCGCAGAGAGCGGTAAGGTACATATCGAGCTCAAGGGCACCCAGAAGGTGATATTCAACTTTGATGAAGTTACCGAAGCACGTATTGACGAGTTCAATTTCAGACGCATAGGTGAGGCTGATTATCAGCTGTCCACCACTCCTTCCAACGAGAATACTCTTGCAGGCGGTAAGAACTACTGGCTCGACCAGAATGTTACAAGATATGTCGTATGGAACCTGAAGTCTGTAAAGGCTCTGGATATCAACAAGTCAACAGGTATATTCCTGATACCCGATGAAGATTCCGTTACCCGCATAAAGGGTACAAGTTCGGGCTGGCTGGAATCCGCAGGCTATGTCAACAACCCCAACGGTGAGTGGCACTTCCTGTACACCGACCTGCCCAGAAATACTACCGTCGTTTCTGTTGATAAGAAGGATATCACAGGAAAAGAAGAGGTAGAGGGCGCTCAGCTGAAGATCTCCACTATTGACGGCGAAGAGCTGTTCTCATGGGAATCCGACGGTGAGACACATGAATTCAGACTTGCACCCGGCGACTATGTCCTCGAGGAAACAGGCGATGAATTCGACTATAAGGGCACTACTTACAAGGTAATACCCTCTCGTGTTACATTTACAGTTGAGGCTGATGCAGACAGCACTTCTTACGGCTGCACCATTAAAAATGTAAGAGGTGTTGAGAGAAACATCAACAAGGATTCCGATGAAGGCTACTGCCTCTACAATAACAATGATCAGCTGTTCACAATATGCGATGCTGAGAAGATCAGCACTTCTGAGGTAACTCTGAAGAAGACTGATATTTCAGGCGAGACCGAAGTTCTCAATGCTAAACTCTCAGTATTCGATGAGGATGGCAATCTGGTAGATGAATGGGTATCCAACGGCAAAGAGCACGTTATCGAAGGTCTTGTAAACGGCACTTACTCTCTTACTGAGGAAGCTGCTGACGGCAAGAAGATCACTGACGATTACGGCAACGAATATGATGTTGTAAAGTCTAAGATCACTTTCACAGTTAAGGACGGCAAGCTGACAGCAGTCAAGGAAAACCGCGCAGATGCTGTGACTGCTCCCAAGACAGGCGCTACCGAGAGCTATGTTATCGCAGACAAGGGCACTAACACCATTACAGTATGCGATGCTATCAAGGACGCTGAGATCAAGAGAGACCTGACCATCAACAAGACCGATATCACAGGTGAGAATGAGGTCAAGGGCGCTAAGCTGGAGCTGACAGTCAAGGGCCTCACCAATGCGCAGATCAGCGCTATAAACAACGCTAACGCAAATAATACTACACTTAACGAATGGAATACAGCCAAGAATGGCAAATATTTCGTAATGAGCTGGGTATCCGGTGAAGAGGCAGCACAGATCAACGGTCTTGTTCCCGGTACTTATACACTCACCGAAACAGGCAGCGCTTTTGTATATGAGGGCGTTACCTATGAGGTAATGGATTCCGAGGTAATATTCTCCATCGATGAAAGCGGAAACATCACCTATGAGTCTGTTCCTGCTCCAAGCAATGAGAGAGCACCCGAGAATTCAAGCAGAGGCTATGCTAAGGCAAGCGGAAGCACTATCACTATCTGTGACGCTTCAAGAAGCGATATCACAGTATCCAAGAAGGATATCACCAATTCCGAAGAAGTCAAGGGCGCTCACCTTGTTATCAGGGATCGCGCAGGCAAAGTGATCGATGAATGGGATTCCAACGGCAAGGATCATATAGTTAAGGGTCTGGCAAACGGCACATACACCCTGACCGAAACTGCAGTAGATTCTGCAAAGGCAGGCGCTGAGTACGAGATCATTCCTTCCGATGTAACATTCACTGTAATGAACGGAAAGATCACAGATGTAACCAGCAGAATTCTGGCAGATTCTTCTGACAACAACTTTGATGAGGGTTACGTTCTCTGTGATGAGGACAGCAACACCATCACCGTATGCGATGCTAAGAAGAAGACCACCAAGGTAACTATCAACAAGTTCGATATCACAGGTTCTGAAGAACTTGAAGGTGCAATCCTGACCATCAAGGATTCCAACGGCAAGACCGTAACAGGTACTCCTTGGACTTC
>NZ_FOAT01000003.1:0-12142 GCF_900109655.1 Hominimerdicola alba | reverse complement strand
CTGACATTCAAGGTAGAGAACGGCAAGGTAACAGTTGTTGAAAACGACACAAACAAGGACAGCGGCGAGGGCTTCTATGATGTAGACAGCGATACCAACACTATCACTGTTAACGACGCTAAGAAGGTAAATACCACTAAGGTAACCATCACAAAGACCGACATCACAGGTGAAGCTGAGATAACAGGTGCAGTTCTTACAGTTGTTGATTCCAACGGCAATACAGTAACAGGTACTCCCTGGACTTCCGGTATTGACGGAAAGATCCTTGAACTCGAGCTTGAGAACGGCACTTATACTCTGACCGAGACCGAGGGCGACAACAAGATAGTTGACGAGAACGGCAACGAGTATGAAGTTATCGATAGCACACTCACCTTTAAGGTTGAGAACGGAAAGGTGACAGAAGTTATCAACGACACCGATAATAACGGCAAAGACGGCTTCTTCAAGGTAAACAGCGATAACAATACTATTACTGTAAGCGATGCTATGAAGATGACCACAACCAAGGTAACTATCACAAAGACTGATATCACAGGCGAAGCTGAGATAACAGGTGCAGTTCTGACAGTTGTTGATTCCGATGGAAATACCGTAACAGGTACTCCCTGGACTTCCGGTATTGACGGAAAGCTCCTTGAACTCGAGCTTGAAAACGGCACTTATACTCTGACCGAGACAGGTGACAATATCACTGATGCTGATGGTAACGAGTATGAAGTAATCGACAGCAGCCTCACCTTCAAGGTAGAAGACGGCAGAGTAACAGTTGTAGAGAATTCTACCGATAAGGAAAGTGGCGAAGGCTTCTTTGATGTTGACAGCGGTTCAAACACCATCACTGTCAGCGATGCTAAGAAGACTGACGACAGCAGCTCTCAGCCGACCATTGAAGACGACAGCTCGAAACCCGAGTTTGAAGGTCCCGAGGACAGCTCCGAAGATGAATCTCAGAGCGACTCTTCCGAGGAAGACAGCAGCGAATCTTCAAGCAGTGCTGATTCTTCAAGCAGCAGCGCGGCAGATTCCAGCAGCAGAGCTATGTCCACTACTTCTACCGCTTCAAACACAGGTAACCCCGACACAGGTGCAAGAGTTCTGGTAAATACAGCAGAATTCGCAGCTGCAGTTGCTCTGTGCTTCCTGGCTATCAAGCGCAGAAAGAACGACGATAACGACGATCAGTAATTTCTGAAATTATAAAAGAGAGCCACCCGAAAGCGCGGGCGCAAAAAAGATTTTTCAAAGCACTTCTGTCAGTAAAATGACAGAAGTGCTTTTTCGTTACATAGTTTAGTGTCCGCTTTGCGGACAGATCAAAGATCATCGCTGAGGGCGATACCTTAATTATTAATTATTCATTTAGTGGCGCCACGATCCCGGGTGGTTCTTTTTTGCTCAGATGTTGAGTATATGTGCAAATGAGTTCATATAGTGAGGACTCTTCCACAAAGTTTTCATCGAAAATCTGCGTGATGCACGAACAGTATTTTTTAAGATAAAGGTTAATTAGTCAAAATGCTTTTATTTTAATTTAACGTTCTGGTAATATTGACAACATAATTTTTTAGTGGTATAATTTCACTGTTGAAAAAATCACTACCGTAAAAGAAAGGACATATCGACATGAAGAAGAACAACTGTAAAACTATTGAAAAGATCGCACTTGGCATGACTGTACTTATGCTTGCTGTGTCAGCTGCAGGCTGCGGACTGACTGAGAATCCCGAAACCGGAAATTCTGACAAGGATGAGACTACAACTACTGTTGCTGCCGAAGCTTCCGAGGCTGAGGAAAGTGCCGAGGAAAAGACCGATGACGAAAAGACAGAGTCTGAGGACAAGCCCGCAGAGGAGGAGACTTCTTCCGAGGGTGCAGTTACAACTCTTTCCGATGATTTCGATGCCGAGCTTGATGCTATGATAGCCAGCATTGAAGCTGAAATTCCCGATATCACAGTATATTCGGGTATGGGCGGAAGCACCGACCCGGTTACAGAGGATAAGCCTTCTGATGGAAACACTACAACAACTACAACTTCCGCAGCAGCTTCTGCAAATGCACCTGTTGTATCCGATCTGAAAAACGAGCAGCAGTTCGTTTTTGACGGCAAGACCTATGATAACGAGACTTTCACAAGCGCAGGCGTTTCAGCACCTTCTGGCTGGGCAAAGGGCGCTTCCGATAGACAGTATGACAACTCTTTGTACACAGGCTGTGCCATAATTGAAGGACCTTCAAAGGGCGCTGCTTTCACCATAGGCGGAGCCAAGAAGGACGGCAAGACATCTTTCCCGAGCCTTCAGCTTTATAAGGGTCTTACCTGGGGCGCAACAGTTTCCGATATCAAGGCAGCCTACGGCGAGCCTGTAAAGGAAGGCAAGACTGAGCAGTACACAACTGTCCTCAACGACCTTTACTACCATTCGGCAAACGGCGGACTTATCGTTTTTGAAGTATCCGAGGACTGGGGTCTTATCACTGTTAACTGCTGTGGTATCTATTGATAATATAAAATAATAAACGACCGCTGCGGAGCTGATTCCGCGGCGGTCGTTGTTTTTTATATGATGTTTTATCAGTAAAGTCTGCGCTGTGCCGAGGGGCGTGAGCCCGAAGCTCTGCCGTCCATGGATACATCTACGCCCGATGTACGTTCCTCGGGCTGTATTATTACCGTTGCAGGTGCCTGCGGCGGCCATTCAAACATATAGGATTCACCTGAACTCTGACCGATAAAGTTTCTCCATGAGATATCAGTCCTCAGTGTGGGATCTGCGCCTATCCAGCAGACTGTTGCATCGGGGTCGGCTTCAAGGGTAGCGCCGGACTGTATATTGCTGAGCACCAGCGGGTTGCCGTCCACCAGTATAGCAACATATGAATCGTTGCCCTGACCTGTCAGTGTTGATGTCGCAAGACCTTTCTGGGAGATCACGCCCTGACCCAGAAAACGCACGCCGTACTTGCACTCACGTGAGAACGCAAGTATATTCTCGCTCTCGATAGAGATAGTCTCGTTGGGTTCAAGCTTGTAAACCACTACGTGCTGCTGGTCATTAGCATAATATGTAACGCTGTCCCCCTGAAATTCAACTTTCATCAGGGGCAGGTTCTCACCTGTTATCCTACGGGTCAGCTGACCAAGCAGCGCCTGACCGAAGCCCTCCTGAGGACCCAGCATAACTTTTGTGAATGTGTAGTTCTTGGGACCCATACATTCGCCGCCGATAAAAGCGCCTGCTTTTGTGTATATAAAATCTCCGCCGCCGCGGCAGGTTATTTTCAGACAAAGTTCGTTGACTGTTTCAAACATTACCATGATGTATTCTCCTTTTCCGACTATTCAAGCGCAACGCCGTACATTCCGCAGAACGCCGCCAGATCTTTGTTTACTCCCGAGCCTACCGCGTTGAATTTCCATTCGCCCTTGTAGCGGTAAAGCTCGCCCAGTACCATCGCCGTGACCGAGGAATAGCACTCGTCCATTTTAAAGCAGGCTATCTCACGGTTTGTGCGGCTGTCAAGTATACGTGCATAGAGGTTCTGCACCATGCCGAAATTCAGCGAATGAGCCCCTGCCTCGTAAATAGTCACCGCCAGAGCGATCTTCGTCACCCTCTGGTCTACGCGGCTGAGATCCATGATGATAGCCGCATCATCGGGTGAATTGGGGTCGTCCTTGAATATCTTGTAGTGCAGACCGTTGTCTGGGCTGTCGGGCTGACCGTAGAATATGAACCACTCGTCTCCGGGGACTTTTCCGTTGTCGCCAAGCATGAAAGCCGAAGCGTCAAGCTCGACTCTGCCGTCCTTAACGTCCCAGCCAAGGCATATCTTAAGCTGTTCCGCGGGTCTGCCGTCCCTGTCTTTTATGGAGTATTTCTGACCCTTTGCAAGCCTGTCCCCTGTGGATTCTGCGCGGTTGCGCTTGATGTTAGGACGGCTGTTCGCAGGGTTTGAAGCGTAGCTTGCAGGTGCATTGTTGACAGGCTGCTGTACGCCGAAATTGGTCTGTCCTGCCCTGGGAGTATTCCGCACAGGTTCCCATGCGCCCTGCTGCCGATTCTGCTGAGGTGGCTGTGGCTGATTCCGTACAGGCTGCTGAGGCTGGGCAAAGATCGCATCAAGAGGATCGCCCGAAGGCTGATTGTTATAGCCGTTGTTCTGGTAGCCGTTCTGAGGCTGGTTGTTATAGCCGTTGTTCTGGTAACCGTTCTGTGGCTGATTGTTGTAGCCGTTGTTCTGGTAACCGTTCTGTGGCTGATTGTTGTAGCCGTTGTTCTGGTAACCGTTCTGTGGCTGATTGTTGTAGCCGTTGTTCTGGTAACCATTCTGTGGCTGATTGTTGTAGCCGTTATTCTGGTAACCATTCTGCGGTTGGTTATTGTAGCCGTTGTTCTGGTAGCCATTCTGCGGCTGATTGTTGTAGCCGTTGTTCTGATAGCCATTCTGTGGCTGATTGTTATAGCCGTTGTTCTGATAGCCGTTCTGCGGCTGATTCATATTACGGTTCATACCGCCGTTAGGGTGGTCGATACTGTTCGCACC
Organism: Hominimerdicola alba; assembly: GCF_900109655.1. Lineage (GTDB taxonomy): Bacteria > Bacillota > Clostridia > Oscillospirales > Ruminococcaceae > Hominimerdicola > Hominimerdicola alba_B. Next base: position 7,587 of record NZ_FOAT01000003.1, on the reverse strand, counting down.
GTTGAGCCCACCGTTCTGCATGGCACTCATAGCCACTGCGCCAACAGCCGCACCTGTCACAAATCCGCCTACAGAACTTGGATTGACGATACCTCCGCCCATGCCCGATATACCGCCCATACCCATTCCGGGCATTCCGCCCATCATGGCACCGCGGTTCATCAGACCTGTCAGATCGTTTATAGGCGGCTGTACAAAGTTTGTCGTGCCGTAGTTGTTCAAGAGGTCGTTTCTGCCTAAAGCGCCTCTGGTTATCATAGGAACTAAAAGACTCATGCTGCTGCCTCCTTTTCCTTTTGTGTTATGTCCACAAGGGGACTGTATCTGTTTTGTTTATACACGGTTATTATATCACAAAATTCCCGAATTTTCAAGACCTGAAACATAAATAATCAGCTGAGAAAAAGCACTCAGCAAAAATAAACATATCGCCTTAGGCGATACCATAATTATCCATTTTTCATTATTCACTATTCATTATTCATCGAGCGTCAGCGTTACCGCGCTTCTGGGCAAACGCTTAAAAGATATTTCATAAACTTTTGCAATCAGATTATCTAATTCGCCTATATTCGGGGTAAGGGTAGGCGTTAGTTAGTATAAAACGGAGATTTTTTGCAGGACGAGCCTTTTTCACTTGCAAAATCGTAAAAAATAGAGTACAATACAATAGTCGGAAAAAGACAGTATTTTAGCTTATTATTTCGGAGGGTACAGAATATGAAGTTAACAGAGATGTCCCGTGAACAGCTTCTGGAGTTCAAAAATAAGGTGCAGGAGGAGTATGACGGCTATAAGGCTCAGGGTCTTGCACTGAATATGGCAAGAGGTAAGCCCGCAGCTGAACAGCTGGACCTGACAGAAGGTCTGCTGACCTGTGTTTCAAAGAGCAGTGACTGCTTTGATGATGAGGGCGTTGATTGCAGGAACTACGGCGGTCTTGACGGTATCCCTGCTGCAAAGAAGCTCTTTGCGCCTATGCTGGGCGTAAGTGAGAAGGAGCTTATCGTATTCGGTAACTCCAGCCTTAATATAATGTATGATACTATCGCTAAGTACCTGCTCTTCGGTGTTGACGAGCAGTCCAAGCCCTGGAGAGATCAGGGCAAGATCAAGTGGCTCTGCCCCGTTCCCGGTTATGACAGACATTTCCTTATCTGCCAGAAGTTCGGTATCGAGATGATAAATATCCCCACCGACGAGAACGGTCCCGATATGGATATGATCGAAAAGCTGGTCGCTGAGGATGACAGCATCAAGGGTATCTGGTGCGTGCCTATGTACGCTAACCCCACAGGCGTTACTTACAGCGATGAGGTAGTCAAGAGATTTGCGAATATGAAGACAAAGGCTTCTGACTTCCGCATTTTCTGGGATAACGCTTACTGCGTACACCACCTTACTGATACTCCCGATAAGCTGCTGAACATCCTTGATGAATGTAAGGCTGCTGGCAACCCCGACAGAGTTGTTATGTTCGCATCTACTTCCAAGATCAGCTATGCGGGCGCAGGCGTTGCAGTTATGGGCGCAAGCGAGGCTAATATCAAGTATATCCTCTCACTGATGACTGTTCAGACCATTGGTCACGATAAGATCAATCAGCTGAGACACGTTAAGTTCTTCGGCGATTTTGAGGGACTTAAAGAGCACATGAAGAAGCACAAGGCACTCATTGCTCCCCGTTTTGAGGTAGTTCTTGATACCCTCGATAAGGAACTGGGCGAGCTGGGCGTTGCTGAGTGGACTAAGCCCAACGGCGGCTATTTCGTAAGCTTTAACGCTATGAACGGTACCGCAAAGCGCATAGTTACTCTTTGTAAGGAAGCTGGCGTTGTACTGACAGGCGCAGGCGCTACCTTCCCATACGGCAAGGATCCCGATGACAAGAATATCCGTGTTGCTCCCACATATCCTCCTGTTGAGGAACTGAAGATCGCTGCAAAGCTCTTTACAGTATGTGTAAAGCTGGCAAGTGCAGAAAAGCTGCTGGCTGAGTAAACAATCGAGCAGCCCTCCGAGGCTGACAAAATATACGATCATCAAAAACACCTCCGAACCAAGTAGTTCGGAGGTGTTTTGCGTTTGATGTGTTCCCGTATTACCGATGATATTGTGTAAAACGGGATCTCTCCCTCACAGCACTATGAAAAGCACAGGGGGAATCAAGGATTTTCTGCCAGAGCCTTTTCCACTGCTATGGCAAGCTGATCTGCGCAGGAAGTGCCTCTTCCGCTGCAATCATTGCCTTTCAGCAAACGCACAGCTTCCATCGGGTCTTTGCCCTCCAGCAGCACGCCGATGGCTTTAAGATTGCCGTTGCAGCCGCCTACAAAACCGACATCGTGCAGTTTGCCGTCAACGATATCAAAGGTTATTTTTCTGGCACATACACCGTGGGGTGTATAATCGAATGTCGCCATATTATCCCTCCTTGGAAGATCTTGGACTTATGGTGGTTTGTGTAGACTATTATACCACTTTTGGTATTTAAAATCAACAGCATAAATTTGAAGATAACGTTTAAGATATAAATGTTTTTTCAAATTTTAATAATTACGTAAAAAACAGAGATCAGCTGACCTCCGCATATTTTTATTCCCAGTTTTTCCAAACATCGGGACAATAGCCCACAGTAGCCTGTCTGCCGTTGCGGACAACGGGTGCGGCTATCAGTGCGGGCTCTTCAAGAAGCTTTTCGCGCTTCTCCTCGATACTGCCGAGGTATTTAAGCAGGTCAGCGGTTTCGCTCTTTGCTTTCGGGTCGATGAGCTTTTCGATATCGCCCACTGCTTTCAGCACCGAATCGAACTCTCCCTTGCTCATGCCCTTGCTTACAAGGTCAATGGACTGAAATTTTATCCCGCGCTCCTTGAAATAGCGCTCTGCCTTTTTGGTATCAAAGCTTTTAGCCTTGCCGAATATCTGAATGTTCATTTTTTCACCTCTGTATAATAGTACACCGCCAGCTGTGTGCGGTCACGCAGCTGTAGTTTGTCCAGCAGATTGCTGATATAGTTCCTGACAGTGCCCTCGCCAAGGAACAGCTCTGCGGCTATCTCCTTGTTGCTTAGTCCCGAAGCCACCGCTTCCATTATCTCCCGCTCCTTGTCGCTGATGCCGTGAGCCGCAAAGTCGAATTCCTCTTTGTGGGACATAAGCTCGGGCAGTCGGCTGACTATCTTCTCACCGAAAACGCTCTGACCCCCTGCCACAGCTTCAAGAGCGGCGGCGATACCCTCAAAATCCTGCTTCAGCATATAACCCTTAGCACCCATGCACAGGGCTTTTACGATGTATTCATCATCGTTGAAAGTAGTCAGATAAAGAAGCTTTGCATCGGGGTGCGCCGAGAGTATATTCTCGCCCGCTTCAAGCCCTGTCATGCCCTCCATGCGAATATCCATCAGCATAACATCGGGACTAAGCTCGTCATAAAGACGAATGGCTTCTTCGCCCCCCGAAGCCATAGCCTCAACGGTTATGCGCCCCGTGCTTTCAAGTATGGTTTTCAGTGACAAAGCCACAAGCTTGTCGTCATCGGTGACTATTATCCTCATAAGTACCTCGCTAAAAAATTACAGTAGTTTTTCTAAGCTAGATCAGAAGTTGTATTTGTATCTTTGTTTTGGTTCATTATTATATACCAATTATTACTTGGTATGCAGAGACTGGATGAATAAAAAAACCGAAAGTATACAAACGGTCGATGTCAGCAGCAGTTCAATGATGTAGATAATACGAAACACACCAGATCTTTGTTTCGCAGCCGCTTTAAAACCTATGATCTCAGGTATCAGAGATATAAATGGCAGAAAATACATACCATAAATTGCCAGGTGACCGATAAGGTTCTCACCTGACATGACCCAACTGCCGTAACTGTACTGCATTCCGTTAAACCACGAAAATATTTCTAAAGCCAACAGAATAACAGGTATCAAACACAGACCCAGTAACTTTCGATTTGTCATAAATTATCCCTCTGTATCGATTATCGTTCTATTTTATATATTTTGATCTATCTAATTAACGACATAAAATATATGGCAGATGACGGGAATCGAACCCGCGAGATCGCCGCAGATACCCCGCCGTATTTAACCGACCACGCACCCGCGACCGCGTTACCCCTTCGCCACATCTGCCGTAAAACATCCGGAAATATTATACCACAAAACCCCCGTCAATGCAAGTCGAAAAAGGCTTCGGAAAAATCAGGGCAAAAAAATAGCAGGTCAACGGTGACCTGCGGAAAATAAAACAAAAAAACTATGTGTAGAACAAAAGAAAGGAGACAACAAAACGGATGTTAAATCAATCTGATTATTCGATTTCCTTAACACCATCTATATTATAATCGCTTTTGCCTCAAAAGTCAAGGGGTATGGAAAGTTTTTTTCGGAAATTCGCAAATTTCGGCGACTTGCACAATTTTCATTTTTTTGCGTATGCATATGCTACATAGAATTATAGTATGCCATAAAAATGCCTTAAATTCTTTACTTTTATTAACAAATGGGGAGAATGGTCATGTTTCATATTCTTATATTTTTGTTACAAAACAAAGTCTAAACTTTTTACAGCTTGCCAAAAATTGCTCTTTTATTTGTGCATATTTCTTGATAAACTGTTCATAATAAAATCAGCAACGGCAAGTATGCTGCTCTGAAACTGCGGAATATCTTCGATACAGCGTAAATGCGCTTTAAAAGGAATATCTGCAAAATAGGGCGGCATCAGCCGAAAGAAAGGAATGGTACGAATGCTGGACAGGATAGCTCTTGCGCTGCTTATAGTAGGCGGCATAAACTGGGGTTTGCTGGGTATATTTGAATTTGACCTGGTGGCTTTCATCTTCGGCGGACAGGCTGCATTTTTGTCGAGGATAGTCTACACACTGGTGGCTATATCCGCGATATGGTGCATCTCGCTGTTCTTCAAGGACAGAGAACTGCTCCCCGACGCCGCATAGCGCGCCGCCCTGCCGATAATATATCAGGAAAGCAGGGCAGAGGAGTTCCCGACCCAAAACGCACAAGGCACGGGCTTGCAGCGTCGAGGGAGGGCTGCAAGTCCGACGGGAGCTTCTCTGCGCTGCTTTCTGCTGCCTTGACATCGTCCACAAAATCGTGTAAAATTATAGTTGTCGGCATATTAAGCATGGCAGGGGAGGTGTGTGCGGTGAAAAGGCTGTATGAAAAGCTTGCGATAGTGCTTATATGTTTCACTGGCTTCATACACGAAGGTTCATCTATAAAGGAAGTAGCGGCTATGCTGCCCGCCCTCAGTGTTTCGGCACTGGCACAGCTTCTTCCAGGGCGCAAGCTTACGGCTGTGCTTTTAGCCCTGTGTGCCGCCCTTTGCGGAATTCTTCCACCAATGGTATGTATGCTGCCGCTGCTGCTTTATGACGCTCTCTGGGAAGGCAAATGGCAGCTGATTCTCTGCGGACTGACTTATTTTATGGGTGAGCCCGATGCTTCACAGGTGGCGATATCAGCGGCTTGCTGTGCAGTCACAGTGATGATATATCTGCGGGTGTCGAAGCTTGAAGAAACGGTGGATACCCTGAGAAGTCTGAGGGACGAAGTCACTGAGAAGAATATGCAGCTTAAAAGCACCAACGAAGCCATAGCCCGTGCCCAGGACAGCGAGATACATATCGCCACCCTGAAAGAGAGAAACCGTATCGCCCGCGAGATACATGATAACGTAGGGCATATGCTGACGAGATCCCTTTTGCAGGCGGGTGCGCTGATGATAATCAACAAGGACGAACAGCTGAAAGAACCTCTCGAAAGCCTTAAAACCACCCTGGATAACGCTATGACAAGTATTAGGCAGAGCGTTCATGACCTGCACGATGATTCAATAGACCTGCGGCGTGGCATCGAGGAAGCTATCTCCGCGGTAGACGGCAGATTCACGGTGAAGCTGGACTACGATATGTCGGAAAAAGCCGCGGGAAACGTCAAGCTGTGTATACTGGGCATCGTAAAGGAAAGCCTTTCCAATGCGGTTAAACATTCAACTGGCGACAGGATAAATGTTTCCGTTCAGGAACACCCTGCGTTTTACCGTCTGACTGTCGAGGACAACGGAAAATGCGGCGAGATCGCACAGACGGGCATAGGTCTTGAAAATATGCGTGAACGTGCGGCAAGCATCGGCGGCACCATAAATTATACAGCCACCGAAAAAGGCTTCAGGGTATTTATGTCCGTACCCAAATAACCGAAAAAAGGCACTTCTGTCAGTATGCTGACGGAAGTGCCTTGTCTTTATGGCTTATTTTTTTGAAATAATTACAGTCTGTCTGCCGAGTGTGTTGTACGAATCCATGAATTTATCATAGGAAATTGTCTGTGTCAAGCCGTAGTAGCTGGTTCTGTCGAAGTTTTCAACATTGCCGATGATAAAGCATTTATTGGCATCATCGTAGCCCATCAGTACAACGGTATGCTGTCTGCCGTACCATGTGAACTTGTATGTGCCTGAACCCGGATTGGTGTACTGCTGACCCGCTGTAAGGGTCTGGGTGCATACAGCATATGGATCAACTTCGGAGTACCAGATTATGGGGTTGTTGCCTTTGTCCAGCTCCTTTTTCAGACCGCTGAGGTCAAGTCCGCCGCTGACTTTGGTATCGCCAAGGTCAAGCTTAGTGGGGTCAAATTTCAGGTTGTTAACGTTGTTTCCTGTGTAATAATCGGTATTCAGTGCGATATTGTAGTTGCCGCGGACGCCGATAGCTTTTAGATACTGGTTAGCCGACTGTGCAATCAGGGGAGCGTAACAGCCGTAGCCCACACTGCCCTCCATATGGTAAGGAGAGCCCCAGAAGCAGTAGTTGGGGTCAACGTTTATTGTACCGTTGGAGAATGCCTGTTCGGGCATATAATAGTTTATCAGGGTGTTTTTACTGACGTTTATACCAAACTGATAATTCAGCACCGATGCAAGAGCGGTTTCCTCACAGCCCAGCACTGCGGGATTTCCGCCGAGATATCCGTCCTGATTTATAACAGACAAGTCGTGGTTAACATAGCTCGCGGTGTTAGAAGAGCCATTGATGCAGGATGTAGGAACATAGCCTATCTGAGTGCCGTTAGAGTTAGGCAGGAATACCTTAGTCCAGCCATTAGCGGGCAGGTCTGTCTGCATTATAGTATCTCCGACTGACAAATTGCCAACCTTAGTGCTGCCGGTGCTTGCGCTGGCATAGATCGGTGTAGCGGTGGTACACTTTACGTAGCCGTCGGTAACAACTGTAACTGATGTGGAGTATTTGCCGTAAGCTTTCTGACCGTTGACGGTCTTGTAAGCACGAACTCTGGTCTTGAAGCCTGTGCAGGAAGCAAGGTTTGTGAACTTGTAGCTCTTAGATGTTTTAGCATCGTAAGCTACCCACTTGCCATCTATCTGGATAGAAGCTTCGTAGCCCTCAGCGCCTGAAACGCCGTTCCACATGAGGGTAGCGCTGTTAGTATCACTGTTGTAGAAATAGCTGTTGAAAGTAGGAGCAGCCAGATCAGCAACAGGGTCTGAGCTGGAATTTCCGTTAAGGCAGCTGGTAGGAACATA
>NZ_FOAT01000027.1 GCF_900109655.1 Hominimerdicola alba | reverse complement strand
TTTTTATATACTGCGGAAATCTGATGCGGCAGAGGAATGGAATAAAAAAATTGAAATGATATTATTGAAATTATTGCAATTTGAAAAGCAATGTGATATAATATCTATCGGACATAACAGCGTAATGACAGTGAAATGTCCATCCCCGTTAAAATGTGGCTATGGCTGTTTCAGGTATATATTTCGTTTACTGTAAGTTACAGCCGTATCAGATTTAAGTTCTTTTATTTTCAAAAGGAGGGTCAAGAGGTTATGCACAAGACAATGAAACGGATCGCCGCAGGGCTTGTGGCGATTACCGCTGGTTTATCGGCAGCAGCCGCATCTGCACCTATGAGTGTGTTTGCAGAAGATGAACAGATACTTATCCAGTCTGACTTCGAAGCAGGCATGGGTCTTCCCTGGCACACATTAGAGAATGCACCGGCACGGCAGGACTTCGATATTTCAGACGGCACTTACAATGTAACGATAATGAACAACGATGGTCCCGAGTCAAGATGGGATCTTCAGTTCCGTTGCAGAAATTTAGTGATACATAAAGGTCATACTTACAAGGTACACTGGAAGGTCAATTCTTCCAATGAGGGTGAGCTGTACACCAGGATCGGTAACTACGGCGGAACTGTTGAAGTTTGGCACAACAACTGCGGCAATGATAATTACAATCAGACGTGGGAATGCGTAAAGATCGCTAAAGGCGACAACACCTTCGATGCTGAGTTTACAGCTGAATATGATCTTGAGCTTGCTGAGTGGGCATTCCACTACGGCGGACAGGGTCAGTATCAGCCGGTAGACTGCTTCCCTAACGATACTGTCCTCAAATTCGATGATCTGTCTCTGATCGACACTACTCCCGGGGGCTGTATAACCGAAATCAATAATAACGAGTGGGGCGTTGTAAGACCCGAAAGCAACGTTCGCCTGAATCAGATAGGTTACTATCCTCAGCTGGAAAAGAGGGCTTCTTATGTTACCGATGCTGATAAGCCACTGGATTTTGAGATACGTGACAGATCGGGCAACGTAAAGTACACAGGCAAGACGAAGGTATTCGGCAGAGATCCTGATTCGGGTACAGGTAAGGATACAGCTGTTAAATCGGTCACAGTATACACAAGATACAAGGACTCGGGTGCCAACGTACATATCATTGATTTCTCGGATTTCAGAACTGTGGGCGAGTACACGATATTCGTTAAGGATACAGTCGGCGTAAGCGGCACTCAGGTGATGAATTCTAAAAATGTAAACGATACAAAGCTCAGCGGTGATAAGCTTCTATGGACAAATCCCGTAACTCTGAAAACTTATACGATGAACGAGAGCAGTCCATTCAGGATAGACAGACAGATCTATGATGATCAGCTGCTGAGGGATTCCATGAACTACTTCTATCAGAACCGCTCAGGAGTACCGATAGAGTCTGAGTACATCACATCAGGTGATAAGAGTATGCTGGCTCACGGTAAGATTGGTCATAACCCCGATATGGCTTATGTACAGAGCAAATGGGTAAGATCTTATGACAGCGACTTCTCTGATGGCGAGAAGGATAAGAAGATCGACGTTACAGGCGGATGGTACGCTGCAAGCGACCACGGTAAGCACGTTGTCGAAGGCGGTTTCTCCGTATGGACACTTCAGAACGCTTATGAGTTCTCCAAGAGGAGAGGCAATACACGCAAGTGGACTGATGGCACGATAGCTGTCCCCGAAAATAAGGATAATGCTCCCGATATACTTGATGAAGCAAGGGTAGAGCTGGAGTGGATGTTCAAAATGATAAATGAGGACGGCTTTGTATATCATTCAGTGCAGAACTATGAGTGGGAAGGTTTTCCGCTCACGCCATTGCTCGGATGGACGCACATTACAATGGAGGACATTTATCCTTACCGTATCGTCAGACCTCCTACGTATGCAGCCACATTCAACATGATCGCTTGTGCTGCACAGGCTTCACGTCTGTGGAAGGGCATAGATGATGACTTTGCAAAAGAGTGTCTGCAAAATGCTCAGAACAGCTGGAAGGCTATCATGGCTAAGCAATCCAAATGGGACGTTAAAAGTGGCTATTACTATGATGATCCTTACTTTGCTCCCAGTGTATCCGGCGGAAACAACATTTTCGGTGACACCTATGTAGTTGACGATGCTTACTGGGCAGCTTGTGAGCTTTATGCAACAACAGGGGACTCGGCTTACTATGGCTTCTTAAAACGCTATAAAAATTATAATGATCAGTCAGGTCAGGATAAGGCATTCAGCTTGACTTCCTGCCTGAGCGGCGGCGAGAACAACGGTTCGTTCGGTTCCTTCAATTGGGGCAATACTGCGGGTATGGGCACTCTTTCACTCTACCTGAGCGACAAGACATCTTCTGCTGACAGGAAGACTATTGTCAATTCTATCCAAAATATTGCTGATCGATATATTTTTCAGATGAGTAAAGAAGGCATGGGCATACCTTACAAGAGTGCGACTGTCGGGGGCTATATCGGTATCGGCGATGCAGATGTGTACACAGGTTATGAGTACGGCTCCAACTCCTTCGTTATCAACAACGCTATGGTCCTGGCTTATGCTTATGATACTGATAACGGCAAATATATTTATCGGAACGGTGCTGCTGAAGCACTTGATTACCTCTTCGGACGAAACGGTCTGGGCTTCTCTTATGTATCAGGCTACGGCGATAAGGCAATGGGATCACCACACCACAAATACTGGGCAAACAGTATCGATCCGTCCTTCCCGGCGGCACCCGCAGGTGTTCTTGCAGGCGGTCCCTGCTCAGTTATTTATAATGATAATTACCTTCGTGGTCTCGGCTATAAAAGAGGCACTTTAGCTAATCAGAAGTGCTATGCTGACAGTGCAGAGGCATGGTCTGTAAATGAGGTTTCCGTCAGCTTGAACGCTTCTCTGGTTTGGATGTCATCATTCATGAACGATCGGTTCGGCGGTTCGAATCCTGTCCCTGTTCCTTATCCTATCAACATTAAGGTCGCTTACAGTGAGAAGTACCATCAGGTAAGATTTACCTGGGACAAGGTGGAAAACGCTGACAGATACGGCATAGCAGTTTATCTGGCAGGCAAGTGGAGAGTTCAGAAGCAGGATATCACAGGCACTACCTACACTTCTCCCAAAAATCTGACTCCCGGCGTAACATATAAGGTAGCGATTGCCGCAAGAGTGAACGGAAGATGGGATACAGCAACTGCTATCAAATATGCTGTGACTGTCACCATAAAGTAACAGACTGGCATTGCTTCAATTTGATAAATGCAAAACGGATAGACCGTCTTTATCAGGCGGCTATCCGTTTTTATTGATGCTTTAACGGAAATAAAACGGGGCTTTTATACTATCAGATAAAGCATAGTCTCTTCATGAGCGATGCTTTATTGATAAGAAACTTGCCGTTTTTTTATTGTTTAACAAATAAAGAAAATGTATCTTCATTCAATACGCCCCAGCTGTACCTGTCTCCTATTTCTTTTTTTCTTTAAACATTATGATCAACTCGGTTGAATTGTATTCTCCTTCCAGATGGCAATATATATCTTTATACTTATCAATTATAATATTACCATGTACAATTAATTCCTGATTTTCATCTGATTGATAACCTGCTTCCGAGTGATAGTATTGCTTACCGTTGGCATACTATCAATAACGGGTCATCGAATCAAGTCTGTTGTTTTCTGAATAGTTTTTCACTGAATTTTCATTCAGAAACTTGACAAGCGCAAAGTACTGTGGTATAATATCATTATACTGAAAAATTATTCAGAGAAAATATTTTCAGAAAAGAAGTGGTGCTATGTTTATCGGCAGAGAAAAAGAACTCAGGCAGTTGAATGCCGAGCTTTCCTCATGGAAACGCAGGACAGCGGTGCTGGTCTACGGCAAGCGCAGGGTCGGAAAATCCACGCTTTTGAGCGAAGCTGCAAAGAGCTTTGAAGGTGTCGTCATCAACCATATGTGCGTGACAAGCACCTTTGAGGGCAATATGGAGCTGATCTATCAGAGCGTTTCGGAGGGGCTTGGACTGCCGAATATCCGCTTCGGCTCTTTCTTCGAGATGATGGATTACCTGAAAACTCTGGACAAAAAGATACTTCTCATCATTGACGAGTATCCCTACCTCAAGCAGACCAAAAAGAAAAACGAGGTCGATTCCTATATGCAGGCGGTCATCGACAAACTGCCCGAAAATGTCAAGCTGGTGCTCTGCGGTTCGTATATCACGGTGATGAAGGAATTGCTCGAAGAGGGCAACCCACTGTTTGGACGGTTCTCACTGATACAGCATATCCGTGACTTTGACTACCTTGATGCAGCGAAATTTTATCCCGATCTTTCTGTTCGAGACAAGGTCGCTTTCTATGCCGTGTTCGGTGGAAGTCCTTATGTTCTGGAAAATCTTGATACGGGTCTGAACCTCCGTGAGAACATCGAGCGTCTGCTGCTGCCCGAAACAGGTCTGGTGCGGTCGCACATCGAGAATGTCATGCTGGGAGAGATACGGAAGACTTTCGATGCGAGGATTCTGGAGATCCTAGGCAACGGCAAGAAGCGTTACAGCGAGATACGGGACAAAATAGCGAACAGCGAGACAGGTCTGCTAGACAAGCAGTTGAAAATTTTGCTCGACATGGAGACCATTCAGAAGACCGACCCGATCAACCGCCGGAATGACAAGAAAAAACAGTTTTACGAGATCGTGGATAATCTGATGCGGTTCTATTTCACGTTCATTTTCGGCAAGGCGGGAACGATCGCCCGTATCGGTGAGGAGCAGTTCTTCAATCGAAATATTGACGCTGTACTGGAGCAATTCGTCAGCAGACGGCTTGAAGGCATCGCTTTGCAATACTTTCACAGAGCCGCTATACGGGGCTTATATCCGGATATTGACGACTTCGGCAGCTATTGGTATGATGACCCTGCCACCAAGACCAATGGCGAGTTTTACTGCGTGATACGGCGTGGAGAGCAGTATGATTTCTACGAATGCAAATACTTCGACCGCCCCATGACCCTTGAAGAATGCCGTCAGGAAAAGGAACAGCTTGACAGCATCAAAGGCATCACTGTGTCGGGCGTGGGTTTTGTCTGCACGGGGGGATTTGATTTTGAGGTTGCGGACAAATTTACATTCATTGACGGAAAGGTGCTTTACTTCAACGAATGAAAAAACCGCCGCTCAGGACGAACCTGAACGGCGGTTTATGATTCTTGTCAACCGATTTTGTCGTCCGTCTTGTTATTCACTTAATTTTTCGACTGATTATTGACTAATATTTAGGCAAAAATGCAACTGATAAGGCACAGGTGATAGAAAATTAGACAAATAAGTGTCTTAAAACTAGACGGATATGCGCTCTTAAATAACATAAATAGTCTAAAATTTAGGCTGATTTTAGTTGCTTGGGATGTTCTCTGATCTCCGAATGAAGCGATTATATAAATATATTAAGATTTCACCAAAATTTACATAATTTGACATATATAACCAAATATTGTAAAAAGCATTCGAGTCTTGAATATTATTATTCAATCATTGAATAAAACGCTTTAGTACGCTAAAACTAACTTTAGCACGCTAAAACTAATTGGTTTCATATTTCTAAAACTAATTTCATATTGCTAAAACTAAATTTAGTTTTAGCAAAACGAAGGAAAATTCTGGAAAAATAATTCAAAACTTGAATTTAAAAGTGCCTCAAATGAAGCAAAAATCTTCAAAATCCTAAAACTAATTCGAAAAGTTAGTTTTAGGACTTTTAGTGGAAAACAGAAACGAAAACATACCCAAATGGTACCGAAAACATACCCAAATCGGAGGAAATCCCGGGCTACAAACAGCGTTTGAGTTCATTTCTGCCCTAAAACTACACCAAAACTGGACGTTTAATTTCGTTTCATCTTCCTCTTTTCTCCTTAATTATTCAAATCTTGAATAAAACTAAAAAATGAGGGGGGACCAACTTTTTCTCCAACAGAAAAACCGAACTCATGAAAGAATATTAAAACGAAATTCAACTCATCGGACAAAGAAAATATAAAACACAGATGCATCTAGGCTTCTTTGTATGGTGTCTAAAATTTAGATAGTAATAAAACCTGTCGTTTCATCACAACTTCACTTTATTTTCACCTCATTTCAAAATCAAACACCATCAGATATATTTCTCTAATACTTGAAATACTCTTTCCCAAAACAAAAAGATAATTCAAGGATAACGCAGACGGTGCGGTGGTGGAGAGAATACAAATAGATCAGAAGCCCCCGCAGCCGAAACTGTGGGGGCTTCTTGTTCTGACGGCTTTTTTGCTGTCTGAGTTCAAAATGACGCTGATGTTATAACACAATGCGCTCATCGATCCTTCTTGCAAAGGAATATGTGTACGGTCCAAAATACTTGCCCCAGAAATTAAGCGCAGTAGGGTTAAGAGTTTCGCAGTCCACACCGAGGTGAGTTACGCCCTCAGCTTTAAGCGTTTCAATGATAAAGCCAAGCAAGCCCTGCGCTGTTCCCTTTCCGCGATACTTTTCATCAAAGTATGCACCGCAGATATTTTTCATCGTGTTGTGTCTGGTAATAAAGTTTTCTGCTTCATCCTCCAGGGAGATAAAGCCGATGATCTCACCGTCTGCCTCTGCGGCAAACACTCGCAGATCTCCGTTCTTAAACCATTGCTCATAGCGCTCCATATCAGTCGGGAAGAATACCGGCGCTCTTTCCAGATGCTTTACAAGCCCGTTTCTCAGTTTCCGTATTCTTTCAAATTCATTTGGCGGCAATTCAGCAAAATGAATGTTTCCCGGATCATAAGAAATAGCAAAGCTTGAGATTTTCCTGACAGAATCCGAACAGCGTATTCCGAAGCCATTGAGCACAAAGGATCTTGCAGCTTCCTCATCGTGAGCGTATCTGCTCAGCGCACAACTGAAAACAGCCTGCTTATATCAAATTTTTCAGTATTTTTCAAATTGTGTTTTTTCACAAATTTCAGGCAATGTGCTTTTCGATATATTCAACAACTTCACTCCTGTCAATATCAAGAGCATAAGCAAATTCCTCAAAAAGCATATTTTCAGCAAGGCTAAGATAATTCTCGTCCGTGGAACGGAGCTTCTTTCCGTTTTCGGCAAGTTCCTTGCGGCGCAGATACAGTGTTTTTATTAGTCTTATGATCTCGTGCTTGTCGGCATCTTTGATGATGCGGCTGTATTCTTCTTTACGCTTGATGTCGTTGTCTATCCATATAAGCCCCTCGGAGTTCATGTGAGAGATCAGCTCATCTACCTCTGCTTTTGAGCATATCGAGTGCATCTTGCTGAGAGCTACTTCATTGCCCGTTGGTACATAGAAGATGTTTTTCTCTGAGTTTATATGTTTTAGAATGTAGTATTCCTGTTCTTCTCCCGTAAAATCACGCTTTTCTACCGCCGTGACCTTACATATCCCGAATGCTCCGTACATCACCATATCGCCTACGTTGTACATAAGTATCACCTCGCAAAAAAATAGAACGTGAAGCAAGTAACTGGACTTACGCAGTAACTGCTACACGTTCTCTTTTTATATTTTAGCACTTTTGAAAGGAAAAATCAAAGGCAGTTTTGCACAAAAATCTCTTCAAAAGCAGTCTTGCTTTCACTTTCTCATCACATAATCTAACTTAAATTCCACATTACAAGCCCGACATTCCACCTTCGCTCCTTTATACGCTCAAAGATATCTTGTATAATCAAGTCACAGAGACAGATACCGACTCTACATTACCGAAAGAAAGTGATCTTATGAAAAAGACTTACCTAACATCAATTATACTCGCGGGTGTTATCACCGCTTCCATGACGGGCTGCGGAAATATCATCTCGGCAAATAATACCGCGGCGACAGATGATACAAGCTCGGGCATCTCATACATCATGGCGGATGATACTGCGTCTGCTGCCGAAACGAGACCCGAGAGAGCAAGTATCGAAACAGTCGATACTCCGGCGGCTGTCGATACAGACCTGGAGATATACAGAGGCGAGAACGAAGATATCTCAGCGGAGGAAACCACGACCGTACAGACCGCAGAGCTCCCGGAAAATACGACAGTAGAGGATATCTTCACAGACCGTGACTTTGAACAGACGGCAGACACGAGCGAATCTCAGAGCATCACCGTTTCCGACAACGAGACAATAGATATCACCGAGGAAGGCGTATATGCCATAAGCGGTACTGCGGAGAACTGCACTATAAGGGTAAACGCGGACAAAAACGCAAAGGTGCAGCTTGTGTTTGACGGTGTAAGCATAACCAACGATGATTTTCCCCCAATATACGTTGTTTCAGCAGATAAGGTCTTTGTTACCACCACCGACAGCGAGAATACACTTACAGTCAGCGGAGAGTTCACAGCAGACGGTGAAACAAATACCGACGCTGTTATCTTCTAAAAGGATGACCTTGTTCTCAACGGCACGGGTACGCTGAATGTTACTTCTTATTACGGCAACGGTATCACCTGCAAGGACGATATGAAGATAACGGGCGGAACATACAATGTCGGCTCGACACTCGACGCATTTGAAGCAAACGATTCAATTTCTATAAGCGACGGTTCATTCAATATTACCACTAACAAGGACGGTTTCCACTGCGAGAATGACGAAGCCGAGGGTACTATCACTATCACAGGCGGCACGTTCACTATCAATGGAGCAAGTGACGGAATACAGGTATGTGCGCTCTTACAGATCGACGGCGGAGATTTCAATATCACAGCAGCAGAAGGACTTGAAGCTACATATATCCTTATCAACGACGGCAATATCACCATAAACGCAAGCGATGACGGTATCAACGCTTCGACCAAGACCAATGCTTATGAAACAGCTATCGAGATAAACGGCGGATATCTGAATGTTGCAGTCGGTCAGGGTGATACAGACGCTCTTGACGCAAACGGTTCGATCTATGTGAACGGCGGCACTATAAATGTTACAGCACAGATGTCCTCATTTGATTATGACGGTAAAGCCGAGTTCAACGGCGGCACTATCATCATCAACGGTCAGGAGGTCACGGAGATACCGCAGAGCATGATGGGCGGCGGTATGCGCGGAGGTATGGGCGGAGGACGTCGAGGCTACTGAATACCCGCATAAGGAACGGTGATAAATATGGCAAATAACGATAAGACCTCAGTATATGAATGGGAGTATATGGACTCTTTTGACAGGATATGGTCACAGCAAAAACATCTGCCGGAGATCAAGTATTTTCTCGATACCGAATATTCATGGGCAAAAAACAAGTGCAGACCAAAAGTTGTGATACTCGGAACGGGTATCCCCGAGGAGCTTGCATACGCCTGCGGTGCAGCACCATATTGGCTTATCGGAGGCAGTCTTGCTTCAACCGTCTGGTCGGATGAGCTTGTTCCGAAAGATACCGATCCCGTCAGCCGTTCGATACTCGGATATATCAACAGACAAGGCACTGTGGATTTCTCCGATTCGTTGTTTATCATACCAATGACAAGCGACAGTATGCGTAAGATAGCCTATCAGCTCAAAACAGAAGGACGAACAATCTGCCTTGTGGATATTCCTCCCCAACGCAGTGACAGCAAATCTTCGGAGAAATGGCAACGGCAAATGCTTGATATGACGAAAGCAATATCCGAGCATACAGGCTCACGCATCACAAGAAGCAGCATGATTTCGGCAGCGCAAAGGATATCGAAAGCACGGTATGCACTGAATGCTTTTCTGAATATATCCCGTGACCGTCCTGATATCGTTCCCAATGCCACAAGACTGTTGATACAAGACAGCTATTACCGAACATTCAACATCAACGAATGGACATATCGTTTACAGATGCTGACTGCAAAAACGGCGGAACTTACAAGGCGTTATGCCTATGTCGGGCAAAGCAGACCGAAGGTCATGGTCATGGGTTCACCGATCATTTTTCCGAATTACAAGATTCCGTTTCTGATTGACGATGTGGGACTCAATCTGACAGATACCGTTGACAGCACTTTTCTGAAGCAATACCTGATATACGAAAAAAGCGACCTTCACGGGAGCTATTCCCGTATCATAAAAAATATTGCTTCAGCGTGGTACAGCAGAGATGCATCATCGGCATTTGTCAGAAATGATTCAATGTATCATTACATTAAATGGCGAATCAATAAAAAGGATGTCGAGGGCGTTGTGTATCATGTGCTGAAAGGTCAGATAGAACAGGACTTTGAACTTGAACGCTTTGAAATGCTGTTTGCAGAATATGGCATACCTATGTTTCGATTGGAGACGGATTATCAGTATCAGGACATCGAGCAGCTTCGCATACGCCTTGAAGCATTCTCAGAAATGCTGACACAAAACCGCTATAAAGAGGTGAAACAGGCAAAATGAAGATAAAGAAAAAGATAATCATAGCTGCATTATCCTGTGCTGTTCTCGGAACAATTGCCTACTTCGCGTACGTCTTTCCGTTCTATGAGTTCGAGCAGAATGACTACGATACAAGCCTTGACAAGATACTTTCCCTTGACTATCTGAAAACGCTTGCGCCGTTGTTCATCATCATCGGACTTTCGGCAATAGGTATCGTCACAACATTATGTCTGAGAAAGCAGATGCTGAAAAAGGACAAGACTTACTCACGCTTTGCGGGCAGGGAAAAATCGGGAAACGCTCCGATGCAAAAGCCTGTACCCTTTATGGTAATACGCTGGATAATGATGATAGGCTTCGGATTTATGATGATATGGGGCGGGCTGATATTCGGGCTAAAAATGTCAAGCGTCAGCATACCGATACTCTCCTGTCCGTGGAACACCGAGCAGATGACCGAATCAAGCTGCTACTACCTCTCGCACCTCAATGAGCTGTTTGAGCTGCCAATCAAAAGCATACTTCTCTTTTTCGGAAGCACATTGCTTTTCATCGTACTTCTCGGACGTACGATATGCGGTTTTCTATGCCCAATGGGGCTGATACAGGATATCATGGATAAGATACGCCAAAAGACAAAAAACGAAGGCATATCGGCAAACGAAAAGCTCTATTCAACACTTACCCCGATAAAATGGGCTATGCTGCTGATATTTATCGGGCTGTGTTTTGTAGGAGGAAACTTCTGCAACTTCTGTCCAGCGGTTGCAGTATCACCGATACTCGCAGGCATGAGCACCAGCCTTTATGTAAGCGGATTTCTGATGATATTTGTGCTGATAGGCAGCTTCTTCAAGAGAAGACTGTTCTGCAATATCTGCCCGCTGGGATATATCATCGGGCTGTTCCATAAGATATCGCTGTTCCGAATCAAAAAGGACTGCACTGCCTGCACCGAATGCGGTGCCTGCTACGAAGCCTGTCCTATGGGTATCAAGCAGATATACACCGAGCGCGGCAAGACAAATGTTACCGATGCGAACTGCATCATGTGCGGCGAGTGTGTGAAATGCTGTCCCGAGGATAATGCTCTGTCGCTGACCTGTGCAGGACTGAAACTATACACTTCGTCAAGAAAAGACATAATATCGAGATATACACCAAAGAAAAAGTGAGATGAGATCAATGATCACAATTACAAGAGAGCAGGAGCGCAAGGCTCGTCAGGATAAGCGTTTCATCAATAAGCAAACGCAGACAGCAGCTAAATATCTGCGGCGTATTGATGAACTTTCGGGTGCGCCCGACGGTATGAAGCCGTTTCTTGACACGCTGAATCGGATATATGTAGAAATGCAGGGATTAAACGCTACGCAAAAGACAATCGGTACATACTGCGTCATGGCTCCGCAGGAACTTATTTATGCAGCAGGAGCAGTTCCCGTCAAGCTGTGCAGCGGAAATTATACGGCATTTTTTGTGGGCGAAGATATAGCACCCCGTGATGCTTGTCCCCTTGTAAAAGCTGTTGCAGGCTTCAAGAATACGGGTCTTATGCCTGTGTACGAAGACTGTTCGCTGATGATCGTTCCCGTGACCTGCGACTGCAAAAAGAAAATTGCAGGTATGCTCTCTGAACAATGCGAGGTCATGACGATGCACATACCGACATCTAAGGGCGACGACGAGATAGACGAATTCGTTTCACAGCTTTATGACATGGCGGCAAGGCTTGAAGATATTACGGGCAATCAAGTCACTTACGATTCGCTTGCGGAGGCTTTCCGTATCACGGGCAGGGCGCAGTATGAATTGTCGGAGTTTATACGGCTCAAAAAAGGAAACCCGTATCTGATACGCGGCACTCACGCCATGACGATAATGAATGCAGCGGCGTATATGCACGCGGAGGACTGGGCGGCGGCTCTGCATGAGGTAAACCGTTCGCTGAAAGAACGCGCCGGGAACGGGCAGAGGGTCACGAACAAAAAGCTCCCGCGAATATTGCTTACGGGCTCGCCCATTGTGTTTCCTAATATGAAGATACCGCTGCTTATCGAGGAAATGGGCGGTATTGTTGCAGGTGACGAGACCTGTATGGGCGAACGTGGGCTGTACGATCCACCTGTTATCACAGATGACAGCTTTGACGGCATGATGAGGGCGTTGGCAAACCGTTCTCTGCGGCCGTGTCCATGTCCGACTTTTGCTGATAACTCACAGCGGATATACCGTCTGAAACAGTTGATAAAAGATAATGATATACAAGGCGTGATATATCACGTTCTGCGGGGCTGTCTTGTGTACGATTTTGAATACAAGCGCATTGAAGAAGAACTTGGACAGCTTGGAATACCTGTGATACGTCTTGAAAGCGACTACAACGAGGAAGATGTTGAACAGCTCCGAATACGCATAGAAGCCTTTATCGAGCTTATCAAGCTGAAACAGGAGCCTGAGAAGCATAAGACCGGAAGGAGGTATCTCTGATGAAATACTATATCGGACTTGATGGCGGTTCGACATACTTGAAAGCCGCGCTGATCGGCGGGGGCAAGGTCATCGACACTATGGTTCGGAACACGGGCATCGACAATGACGGTACCGCTCGCAAACTCGCCCGTGAACTGTGCGAAAATAACGGCATATCGCCCGCGGATATCGGCTACATCATGGCAACGGGTTACAGCCGCAAGGTGCTTGAAGTTGCTGACGATGATATCTCAGAGATAACCGCCCACGCTTACGGTGTCAGGCTTACCGCCCCGAGGGATTACCGCCCCGGAATGATAATCGACATCGGCGGGCAGGATTCAAAGATCATATATCTCGACGGCAATTATGCAGTCAAGAATTTCAGCATGAACGACAAGTGCGCGGCTGGTACGGGCAAGTTCATGGAGGTCATCGCCGGGATACTTGAAACTACGATAGACAACGTGGGTCCGCTTTCGCTTGAAGCAAAGAATCCCTGCGACATCAACAGCACCTGCGTGGTGTTCGCCCAGTCGGAGGTGATATCGCTTGTTGCAAGAAAATATGACCGCTGCGATATCCTCGCGGGTATGCACATCTCGATGGCGAGGCGTATCGTCAAGATGATGAAGAAGTCCGAAAAGGACGGCGATATACTCATGACGGGCGGCGGTTCTCTCAACGTCGGGCTGCACAAGGCGTTTGAGGAGGAGCTTATGCGTGATGTGTATGTCGCTTCTTATCCACAGTTCAACGGCGCGATAGGCGCGGCACTTATCGCAAGCGAAAGAGGGTGAACACATGGGCATTTCCTTACTGTTTGAGAGCATGACGGCGGCTGCATCGGTCGGAATGGGCTGCGGTACCTGCTGCGGCTCGGGAATAAGCGCCGCACTTTACGGCTATCTGACAACGCATACAAAAGACGTAAAGCAGTCAGTTTCGGCGTTTCTTGAATTCTTCTTCGGGAAGCTCCTTGCGGTGATACTGCTCTGCTGTACGGCGTCACTTGTTGGCTCAAATATTATTGACGATTCGGGGCGAGTATTAGGCGTGAGAGCAGCGGTCATTGTAGATGCTGTTATGCTTGCTATGGGGATATGGCTACTTATCGGCTGGATAAGGGAACGGCATGGGTCTCATAGCTGCAAAAGCTGTAAGTCCTGCAAAACAGAACCTATTGCAGAAGAAAAGACACATCACGGGGCATTGATAGGCATGGGCTTCGGCTACGGCATATCTCCTTGCGCACCGCTGATACTGATAACAGGCTATGCGGCAACGCTGCCCGTTGGCTTTGCGGCTGTACTCGGTGCGGTGTTCGCGCTGGCAAGCACATTATCGCCCGCGTTGTTCATCATGCTTTTGTCGGGTGTGCTTGCGAAAAGAATGAGGAAAGAGATACCGCAGTATCTCACATGGTTCCGGCTCGGCTGCTGTCTCCTGCTGATCGCATTGTTTGCAGCCGGACTTGTTAAGGAGGTCATCGCTTTATGAGAAAGAAAACATTAGCGGCGTTTGCTGCCGTATATGCTGTGATATGCCTGTCATACGGAGCGGTAAACGGTATTGATCTGCCCGAATCGACCGTTTCGGCAGAGAAGTTATACGCAGATGAAAGTTATTCCGAAACACAGGTCACGACCACTGTTCCCGAAACAGTCACAACTCAGCCGACAGAAGAAACCACATCTTCTGAACACAGAAAAAAACACGTCAAAAGAAATTCTTTCACAGAACCCACAATAGAAGAACAGCCTCAGATACAAACAGAAGCACCCGAAGAAACGCCCCAAGAAATTATAACAGAGCTTCCGGAAACTCAGGAGACAGAACAGCAGATAGAGGAATCCGCTGAAACTCCAGCCGTGCCGACATTGGAAGAATATCTCGGTAATCTAAGATGCGGTGGCTGCGGTCATGGCTGTACTTTGCTGAATCCGAGGTGTATGCGAGGCGCAAGAAAACAAAGCTCTGCGCAAAGTGAGTATCAGGAGCTTTACGGCTGACATATTGAAAAAATGCGCCTTAACAGCTTTACAAAGAGGCATTTTTCGTGTATAATTATTTCAATACCGTTGCAGGAGGTGCGCCATGTCAAGAATACTGATCGTAGATGATGAACCCGATATTATTACCCTGATAAGCCGCTATGCCAAGCGTGAGGGCTATGAAGTAGTTACTGCTGAGGACGGCAGACAGGCAATAGATATCTGCCAAATAGAGGATTTCGATCTTATTGTTATGGACATCATGATGCCCGACACCGACGGATTTACTGCCTGCAAAAAGATAAAGGAGTTCAAGGATATCCCCGTCATCATGCTTTCCGCGCGTGGAACGGAGTTTGACAAGCTGTTCGGCTTTGAGGTCGGCGTGGACGATTACGTTACAAAGCCTTTTTCGCCTTTGGAGCTTATGGCTCGAATCAAAGCAGTCATGAATCGTCATAAGACTACTCTCCTGAAAACGAGAGCGGTATCGTAAATATCGGCGGCATGGAGATAGACACCTTCGGGCTGACCGTGACCGTTGACGGCGTAAAAAACGAACTTACCGCAAAGGAGTACGCTCTGCTCATGCTTTTTGTGAACAACCGAGGAATTGTGCTTCCTCGGGATAAGATACTAAACGAAGTATGGGGCTATGACAGCTTCGGCGTTGACCGCACCGTTGACTGACAGATAAAGCTGATCCGAAGCAAGCTGGGCTCCTGCCGTGAATGCATAAAGACAGTCCGAGGGGTGGGATATAAGTTTGAACCGTAAAGCAAAAACATTTCGCAAAAAACTGCTTGGATATTTTATGCTGTTCACCGCCGTTATCTTTACCGTTCTGTGGCTTTTACAGACGGTGTTTTTGCAGAGCTTTTACAACGGAATGGTAATCAGGAACACTATATCCGCAGCTGGGAAGATAACCTCATTCGACAGCAGTATGACCGAACAGCTTGATGAAATATCAAGGGACAATTCGCTGCTGGTATATGTTACCGATAATGACGGAAATATGCTTTATTCCGCCGATGAATACAAAAAAGGACATCATAGTAGCGATGAAAATAATGAAAATGGTGGCTTGGGTCAGATAAAGGGCAATAAGGGACATAAGGAAGGACGCTTTCATTACAGGGAGCTGCCTGATAATTATATCGAGTTTCTTGAAAGTCTTTCTTCTTCTGACAGTGGAGAAGCAGAGGTAAAGACCGATCAGATGTATTTTTATGGCAAGTATATTGACTATGGTGACGATAAAGCGATACTTTATCTCGACACTAACCTAAATGCGGTCGGCTCGACCGCCCATATCATTCAATTATAGCTTCTGATAGTAACATTTCTCTCAATTGCTGTTGGCTTTGTGCTTGCGCTTTTCATTTCAAGGAACTTTTCCCGACCGATATCGCAGCTCAATAAAAAAGCACATGAACTTGGAAATGATCAAAGCAGTGCAGATTATCATAATGGCTTCTGCTCTGAACTTGACGAGCTGAATGAAACTCTTGATAAAACTGATGATAAACTGAAACAAAATAAAGAATTTCAGAACGAACTGCTTGCAAATGTATCCCACGACCTACGAACTCCTTTGACCATGATAAAAGGTTATGCCGAGATGATACGGGATATATCTCACGAGGACGAGCAGCAGTGCGCCGAGGACGTAGCGGTCATCGTCAGAGAAGCGGACAGACTCACCGCACTTGTGGGTGAGATACTTGAATACTCCGAATTGCAGATGAAGGACACCGAAGATATCATGTCTGACTGCGACCTCAGCAAGATAGTTGGAACGGTCACGGACAGCTTTGAGAGCCTTTTCTCAAAGGACGGATATATCTTTGAGTGCAGTATTGCCGAAAATATCCATGTTTGTGGCAACGCATCGAGACTTACGAGAGCGGTCTACAACCTCATCGATAACGCATTACGTCATATTGGCGCTGACAAGTGGATAGGCGTTACTTTGAAAGTCGAAAACGGCAAGGAAGTCATTGAGATAGCCGACCACGGCGATGGTATCGCTCCTGATGAGCTTGAACGAATCTGGGATAAATACTACACCAACCGTCAGCGTGACGGCAAGGGCGTTTCGGGACTTGGACTTGCCATCGTGAAGCAGACGATAGGTCAGCACGGCGGCATGTGCAGTGCCGTATCAGAAGTCGGAAAAGGCTGTACGTTCCGCCTTGAATTGAATAAATTGTAGAATAACAAGAAACAACGGCATTCTCAGCTTTGAGAGTGCCGCTGTTGTTTATGATGATGTTCCTAAATCGAATTTGATTCTGCTTATGTTTGGGGTTACTTAGTGGCTGTTTGACATTGGAGTATATTATACTTTATTAGATTTCGGTGGGGTAGGTGCGGGTTTGATGCTTACATATAAACAGTTTTATTTGCTTACCTTCGTTATACCTACTGTAACAAATCTGCCTGATTACCATTTAAATTATAGGTAAGAAAAAGAGGACTATTATTATGAGGCAATCTCAAAGTTTTTCAAAATCTGCTCTTCGATAAAGCTTGTCTAACCACCGTCACCTCGGTTTATGAAAACCTGACCAAAATCGTCAATATAGATTTTCTTAGCCTTTGAGCTTATCGGTATATCTTCGCTTATTTTATTGACTAGCTTTATTGTCATGCCTATCCTACTCGATGTAGACTGCCATTTCACATCACTCCCGATACGGTAATTCTTAGGGTAATTATACCATACTGCGGATAAAAGGTCGATCGTCAGGAAAGAAAAAAGAGCCGTTGCCAATTGAAACTGCACTGTTTGGACTTTGCCATCGGTATAAAATGAAGTATTATTTATGCGATATGCGCATCACTTGAATATAATTTTAGGCAATCCTCCAAAGTTGTAATATATCTATTGACAACTTTGCAATTGCATGATATACTAATGTCGGAAAGTTGAAACACAAATATTTACAACTTTACAAAACACCATAATCATGATATAATCAGGAGGTACTTATTATGAAAATTGCAGTAGTTTGTGCAAACGGCAAGGCAGGTCAGCTTATCGTAAAAGAGGCTGTAAACAGAGGGTTTGACGTTACCGCAGTTGTCAAGGGCGAAAACAAGTCCGCTGCTCAGAACGTTATCGTGAAAGACCTGTTCGACCTGACTGCAACAGACCTCACGGACTTTGATGCTGTTGTAGACGCTTTCGGCGCATGGACACCCGAGACACTTCCTCAGCACTCCACTTCACTTGCTCACCTGTGCGATATTCTTTCGGGAACTGACACAAGACTTCTCGTTGTCGGCGGTGCAGGAAGTTTGTATGTAAACAAAGAGCATACCGCCTGTGTTTCTGACGGTGCTGATTTTCCCGAAGTGTTCAAGCCGCTGGCTTCTGCTATGGCAAAGGCGCTGGGTGAACTCCGTCAGAGAAATGACGTAAAGTGGACATACCTGAGCCCCGCAGGAGATTTTCAGGCTGACGGCGAGCGCAGCGGCAAGTACATTCTCGCAGGCGAGGAGCTGACGCTCAACTCTAAGAGCGAGAGCATTATCAGCTATGCAGATTACGCTATTGCTATGGTGGACGAGATCGAAAAAGGCGGTCACATAGGGCAGCGTATCAGCGTGGTAAGAGAGTAAGAAAGAGATGAATATCTATGCAGATAACAAGTAAATTCACAGCAGCGGTGCATATCCTCACCTGCATTGACATTTTTGGCGGTCAGATGAGAGTGACCAGCGATTTTCTGTCGGGCAGTACGGGGGTAAATGCGGTGATCGTCCGTAATGTTCTCGGACAGCTTCGCACGGCAGGTATAGTCGAAACACGTCAGGGCAGCGGCGGCGCACACCTTGCAAAAGCACTTGACGAAATAACGCTGTACGATATTTACAAGGCGGTTGACTGCGTAGACGATGAGGGTCTGTTCCACTTCCACGAAAATCCCAATGCGGATTGTCCTGTGGGACGGAATATCCACAAGGCTATGGACGGAAGGCTTGAAGCGGCGCAGGCGGCTTTTGAAAACGAGCTGAAAAGCACGACTCTTGCACAAGTTGTCTCTGACACACGAAAGTTAATTGACGAGGAATAAAATGAGAGTGTGCTGAAAACATCGGCACACTCTTTCCATAGGAGGACAATATGACAGCGAATGATTATCTGAGATTTATCGTGGACGTGATACACTCTACCGTTATTGCAACGGTGGATAGCGAAGGTCTGCCTGTGACCTGTGTTATCGACATGATGTATGCAGACGAGAACGGACTGTACTTTCTCACCGCAAAGGGAAAGAACTTCTATCAACGGTTAAAGGACAAGGGCTATCTTGCACTTTCGGGAAAAAAAGGCGAGGATACCATGAGCTGTACGGCGATCTCTGTCCGTGGCAAGGTCAGGGAGCTGGGTTCTGATATGCTCCCTCTGCTGTTTGAGAACAATCCCTATATGTGTGAGATATATCCCACCGAGGAAAGCCGCAAGGCGCTCACAGTGTTTCAGATCTATGAGGGCAGCGGAGAGTGGTTCGACCTGTCGAAGAAGCCTATCGAGCGTGACAGCTTCACATTCGGCGGTGCAGAGATCACGGAAAGCGGATATTTCGTGACCGATGATTGCATCAGGTGCGGTTCATGTCTGAGCGACTGTCCGCAGAGCTGTATCGAACTGAAAGAAAAAGCTGTTATCCGTCAGGAAAACTGTCTGCATTGCGGAAACTGTGCAGAGGTCTGTCCTGTGGGGGCAGTCATAAGGAGATGATCATATGGTGAAACTTGATCTTCTGATAAACTATCTGCTGTCAGAAAGAAACGATGTTGACGAAATTGAGATACCAAATAATGATACAGATAAATTCCGCCTTTACAGAAGCCTTGTGAATATCCGCCCTGCTGTCAAGGCAGACGAGGATTATCTGCAAGCCGAGGACGAATACCTCACCGCTCTGATCGAGAGCAAGGGAATCACCGATATCTCAGATCTTTCGCCAATAGAGGACGGCATATATCTTTGGAAAGGCGACATCACGACGCTCCGATGCGGTGCTATCGTCAATGCCGCCAATTCGGGAATGACGGGGTGCTGGCAGCCGTGTCACTCTTGTATCGACAACTGTATCCACACCTTTGCAGGGGTACGGCTTCGTTACAAATGCGGTCAGATCATGCAGGCACAAGGTCATGAAGAACCCACGGGTAAGGCGAAAATAACGCCTGCCTATAACTTGCCCTGTGACTATGTGATACACACCGTCGGACCGATCGTAGACAGTATTCTTACAGATGAACATTGCCGTCTGCTTGAAAGCTCCTACAAAAGCTGTCTTGAGATAGCCGTACAGAACGGTATCGGGAGTATCACTTTCTGCTGTATCTCAACGGGTGTGTTCGGATTTCCGCAGGATAAGGCGGCAGAGATAGCAGTCCGCACTGTCAGGGAGTTTCGCAAGAGCCACGATATACAGGTGATCTTCAATGTATTCAAGGAGGACGATCATGAAATTTACAAGAGATTACTCGGCGGGAATTGACCATCTGAAAAAAGAAATACAGACCGCTGATGCGATCGTCATCGGTGCAGGGGCAGGTCTTTCCACCGCCGCAGGCTTTACCTATTCGGGAGAGCGTTTGCAGAAATACTTCGGGGATTTCGTGGAGAAATACGGCTTTCGGGATATGTATTCGGGATGTTTTTATCCGTTCCCGACTTTGGAAGAACAGTGGGCGTACTGGTCACGCTACATCTACATTAACCGCTACATGGACGTGGATAACGGCACATACAAGCGTTTGTTTGAGCTTGTGAAGGATAAGGACTATTTTGTTCTTACCACCAATGTTGACCACCAATTTCAAAAGGCAGGATTTGACAAGCACCGCCTGTTCTACACGCAGGGCGATGTTTGAGCAGCAGAAGGATATGCGTGTTCCGTCAGAGCTTGTTCCGCACTGTCCTGTCTGCGGAAAGCCTATGAGCATGAACCTCAGAGCAGATGACACTTTTGTCGAAGACGAGGGCTGGCACAGAGCAGCGGAGCGTTATGATGAGTTCCTGCGCCGCCATGAGGGACAGCATATCCTGTTCTTAGAGCTTGGTGTGGGCATGAACACGCCTGTCATAATCAAGTATCCGTTCTGGAAGATGACCTATGCAAACCCGAAGGCGGTCTATGCCTGCCTGAATTTCGGGGAGGCGTATGCACCTGATGAGATCAGAGGTCAGAGCATTTGTATCAATGGGGATATTCATAGTATTTTAGACAGGATATAAAATCAAGGCTATTGCACCGTCAATGTGCAATAGCCTTTCTGTTTCAATGCCGCTTTGAATCCAGTGGTCTGGAGTCAAAGTTGATTCCTCGACTTCTGCGTTAGGATTTTCAAGAAGTTCAAGCTTCCTGAGTATGTCATTTCTCTTGCCCTGAGAGAACATTTCGTTATGACGGAGAGCAACAGCGGCAGCCTGTTCCGATATTCTGAGGTTTTCAAAGCTGACTTCCTACACCGAGGAACAGCTACGAAAGAGCTTTGTTTCTGCAATAGCATAATAAAAAATGCAGTCGGCAATGTCGGCTGCATTTTTGTTATATGATCTCAAAATGGTTCTTCCTGCACCTAATAAGTCCGTCCTTCTGCATTTTACTCAGCTCGTTGGACAGCACCGACCGTTCCACATTGAGATAGTCTGCTAGTTGCTGACGGTCAAAGGGTATATCAAACTCACGGCTGTTCTTCTGAACGGAAACAGTGTTCAGATACGCCATAATACGTCCGCGCACCTGTCTCGGAGCAGTATGAAAGCTTCTGCTTGACAGGTGGAGATTTTTTCTTGTGGTGATCGTCAACAGATTTGCAAGCAGTCTCACCCTCATGCTTTCATCAAGCTTGCCGACAGACTTCATATCAAGATAAACAATGGTGCAGTCCGCGTTGGCACAGACATCGACAAGCATAGGCTCATCAGGCAGCAGAGCATAGCTCTCAGCGAAGAATTGTCCCTTGCTGACAAGGTTTAGTATCGTGCGGTTGCCCCACATATCATTGCTCTCGATAGTCACACTGCCTGTGATTACAAAGCATAACGTGCTGATGACATCTCCCGAATTAAATATCATTGCGCCTTTCCTGAACCGCTTTTCCCTCGCATTCAACGAGCCCAGCAGATTATTTACCTCGGTTTCATCAAAGCCATTGAACAGTGCCGAACCACTTAAAACAGAAATATCCATAAAACCTCCGAAATGTTGTAATTACAACATACTTTCATTTTTGATTATACTATAATGGATACAGAAAGTCAAGGAGGTATGGCTATGATACGGAAAATAATTGAGATAGACGAAGAAAAATGCAACGGCTGCGGTCTGTGTGCAAAGGCTTGTCATGAGGGTGCGATCGCTATCGTGAACGGCAAGGCAAAGCTCATGCGTGACGATTTCTGCGATGGCTTCGGTGACTGCCTCCCTGCCTGTCCTATGGACGCTATCCACTTCACCGAGCGTGAAGCGGCGGCTTATGACGAGAAGGCAGTGCAGGCAAACAAGCAGAAGAAGTCCGCTTGCAGCGGTTTCACCTGTCCGGGTTCTGCTTTGCAGAGCTTTACGCCAAAAGAAGGTGACAGCGATGTTCGTGTTCCGAGCTGTCTGCGACAGTTCCCGATACAGATAAAGCTCCTGCCTACAAATGCACCTTATTTCAACGGTGCAGATCTTCTTATCGCTTCTGATTGCACGGCTTACGCCTACGGAAACTTCCACCATGATTTTATCCGTGGGAAGATAACGCTCATCGGCTGTCCGAAACTCGATGCTGTTGACTATGCTGAAAAGCTGACGGAGATATTCCGAAATAACGATATAAAGAGCATCACTCTCACAAGAATGACCGTACCATGCTGTGGAGGTATGGAGTATGCGATAAAACGTGCGATAGAAGCAAGCGGTAAGGATATTCCGCTTGAAGTTGCAGTCATTTCGCCGGACGGCAGTATCGTTGAGATAAGAAAATAACGGAGGTATTTATCATGGAACAGAAAATGTTTTGCTATCAGTGTCAGGAAACAGCAGGCTGTAAGGGTTGTACCGCTTGCGGTGTCTGCTGTAAACAACCCGAAGTCGCAGTAATGCAGGACTTGCTTGTGTACGTTACAAAGGGATTGTCAAGGAGAAAGCGTTATAAATCAAACTAACATTTCTTCAAAGGGCTAAATTTTTTCTCGATACTAAAACTGAATGTATTTACAGAAGCTATTTCTGTCCTATCGGTGGAACAAAAGGAAGCTGGCCTCGTGAGCCGTTGAATTATATTGCTTTCAGATATGATGGCAAGCTACAATCTATTCACCACATAGAGGACTACAAAATAGTAGATGAATTGCACTCATACATTCCTGAAATACCATACACAATAATGAATGAAAAGCATTATCTATATGAATTAGGGCCTGAAATAATTCCTGCTAGAGAAGTTAGAACTGGAAGCCGAATAGTGAGAAATAACCGAGTATGGGTACAGATAGACACTCTGCTTACTTCTAATACTATCTCCGAAGCTTGGGAGATAAGCCAAACAAGAAAAGAGTAATTTGGAGTCAATAACAGCAAGAGTCGATGAACCAGAGTACTCCTTTGAAGAGTGGGACGGCTTGATGTGTGATTGTACTTGATATGAAAGGCGTATCTTGCCGTTTGGAGCAGTCAAGCAATAATTGAAGTAAATACAATCAATCATGGTACCCTCATAACCAGCGAGTGGTACAGTACACTTTGGGATTGACAAACACAGTTGGAGGTTACAAGAATACCATGGGGCAGGTGTGTGGTAGTTAAGAGTAAAATTATTAAGTGGTAACAGCAAGGGGCGGTTCCGCAAAACGGAGCCGCCCTGGAGTCAATCCCAAATTCTGTGTAAACGAAAAATAGTGCAATAAAAGAGTGTATGATGAGACCGATTGTGAAAGCAGTCGGTCTTATCTGCATATTAGCACATGATTATTTGATTGTCAAGATAAAAATGTTATTCAGGTATCCTGTCACCGTAGTAAATAACCAGCTGAGCATAGATTCGGCTCCAGTCCTGACGACGGCCGGTCCATTTTTTCGTGATGTCCTTCATAGCCAGATACAGCATCTTGAAAAGGCTGTCATCTGTAGGAAATACAGATTTTGTTTTGGTCACTTTCCTAAGCTGACGGTTGAATCCTTCGATTGCATTGGTGGTATAGATCAGCTTCCTAAGCTCCTGAGGAAACTT
>NZ_FOAT01000012.1:60852-123215 GCF_900109655.1 Hominimerdicola alba | reverse complement strand
CAAAAGTACTATGTCTGCACTCAGGATTTATGCATTTCATTTTACGTGTGGTCACTATAAGGATTGTCTTCCGGTCAGAGATAGGTAGATCCTGTATTTCTCGCGTATGATAAGAATGCACTCTACCGGTCATCGTTCCACAGTATGGGCAGCATAATTTTTCCAGAGTTGAAGTTATATATAAAATGATTTCTGAATCGGTAATACGTGTATCACACAGTCTGTAGTTTCTATCCAATGAACTGATTACAGCATTCATTTCGCATCCCTCCGATAGTATTTGACATCTATATTATATCACTTTAATGATTTAATGTCAACTAACATTGGAAAGAACCGTATAAACCTCCGCACCTACCCCACCAATATCTAAAGAAGTATAATAAACTCCAAACAACTCCATAGTTCAAATATACTTTGTTTATTTTTCTGAATAAAAGAAAAGACCCCACATAAAGTGAGGTCAGATAAGTTGGATCATGCGGGAGTAAATGTGCAGCCGGCTCTTTCACAAGCAGCTTTCATTTCTTCGATCTCTTTTTCTCTTCTTTTTCTTCTCCAGTATTCCTCATAATGTTTAGTACCGGGTTCAAAAACCGTTTTGACATAATCATAATGAGAATTTTCAGGAGGAAGAGTAGTCATCGGCAGTTTTTCTTTAAGTTCTACTTGTTCAGATTCAATAACCGACTAATCATTTGATAATTTAACAGAATAATTATCACGTTAATATGATTAATAATTTGCATCCGTTTCCTTATTAAGTGGATTATATAAAAAGTCACATTTTCCCAAATATAATTATATTAAACTGTTGACATCAAAAACAAAATTGTGTATAATTAATTATAGAATAAGCGCTGCAGCTGTTTTATTCGATATTTTATATAATTAAAAGGAGTTTAATTATGAAAAAGTTGAATGAATCAGAAATGAAAACGTTTAATGGCGGCTACGGATCGGGTTGGGCAGAGGCAGGAGATGAGTATCTACCAGTCAAAGATTATCGAGCTGGTGATGAACGTGACCACAGCGGAAGCTATAAAGAACATTGGTGGAGTGGATATATTTCTTATATAGTTTATCATCATGCTGGTGGGAATGGAGAAGCAAGCTACAACTATAGAACAGCATAAAATGCAGTTTTAATAAAGTTGTCTAACTACGGATAGTATATAGTTTAAATTCATAAATATCCGATCGACACAGCGATGATGTATGGACTGCTGTCAGATATTTTTTCTGACAGCAGTCCATCATATTAAAAATATATAATTAGTGTTCTTTGAAAGTGAGCAATTAGAATGAAATATCCCCATATAAAGCAACATGATGAAAAAGATTGCGGCGCGGCCTGTCTTTGTATGATATCTGAATATCATGGATTAAAGATTCCGATTGCAAAAGCAAGGTCGCTTATCAAGGTTGACAATATAGGAGCAAACGTATATGGATTGGTTGATGGAGCCCAAACGGAAAGAATCTCTCCGGCGGACAAAGACAAAGACTTGCAATTGCCAGAGCTTTGATAAGAAAACCTGATATACTGATCATGGACGAAGCAACAAGTAATCTTGATACGATATCTGAAAAGATGATCCGAGATATAATTGACTCGTTACCCAAAGATATTACCATTCTGATAATCGCACACAGACTTAAAACTGTAATGAATTGTGATAATATATGTGTTGTTAAAGATGGAAGGATTGTCGAAGAGGGTAAGCACGATCAATTATTGGCACAAAATGGTTATTACTCGCAAATATGGGGTTGAATAAATTGTCGTAACACTCAACTCTTATTTGGCAGACGAAAGGAAATGAAAGATCGATATGGAATATGTTTTGAAAGCTGAATCACTTGAAAAAAAATACAGAGGGTATACTGCTCTTGATGGCTTTATTATGAATGTACCTAAAGGCTCGATTTATGGATTTGTGGGAAAAAACGGTGCAGGTAAAACTACGCTTATTCGTCTTATTTGTGGCTTGCAGAAGCCAACTTCGGGAAGTTTTGAAATATACGGAGTCAGGAATAATGACAAAAAGATACTGGAACAGCGTAAGCGCATAGGTGCTGTTGTGGAAACTCCTTCAATATACCCGGGACTTACTGCTTATGAAAACTTGAAAATGCAGTATATGACTTTAGGTCTGTCAGACTACAAAAGTATACCTGATCTTCTGAAATTGGTCGGGCTTGAAAATACAGGCAAAAAAACAGCACGTAATTTCTCGCTTGGTATGAAACAACGACTAGGTATCGCTGTTGCTTTGTGCGGAGCTCCTGATATGCTGATACTGGACGAGCCAATAAACGGACTTGATCCTCAGGGGATCATTGAAATGAGAGAGTTGATAATCAAGCTTAATCGTGAGAAAGGGATAACTGTTCTCATATCTTCGCATATTCTCGACGAACTTTCAAGACTTGCCACACACTATGGTTTTATTGATAATGGGAAACTTATCCGTGAAATGAGTGCTGAAGAACTTGAAAAAGAATGCCGCAGATCAACACATATAGAGGTAACGGATTCATCCTGTCTTTCTTCTGTACTGGATAATATGGGCTTTGAATATAAGATCACAGACGAGCATAATGTTGATATATTTGGCAGGCCCAATATATCACAGCTTACAAAAGCACTAATGCCATCAGGATGCGATATAATATCGGTTAATGAAAACGATGAGGATCTTGAAAGCTTTTTCATTTCGCTTATCGGAGGCAGCAAATCATGATAAAGCTTATGAAAACAAATTTTTACAAGATGTTCCACAGCTGGTCATTTTGGTTGACTTTGCTTCTGATGCCGTTTATAAATATCATGACAATGATTACAAAAAACGAGGAGTATTCAGGTAGGGTAAAAGAATCGATATATGACAAATGGTCTGTTATTCAATGCCCTGAAACATGTTTTACACATCTTTCTTCTTTTGTATTTATCGCAGTTTTGCTGATTGGTATGATTATAGGAGATGAATATTCATCGGGAGCTATACGTAACAAACTCGTGGCAGGTTATTCTCGTATACAATTGTATACGGGCTATCTGCTGACAAGTATTGTTGAATGTTTTTTAGTACATATTATCTGTACGGTAGTTTGTTATGGTATATGCTGTACTTTATATGGATATGACGGGTATTTTCTCACTTTCGTATCCATGTTGGTACGTTCACTTGCACCTGCTGCAGCACTTTGTGTATTAACATTGTTCTGTATTGTAGCCGCAGGAAATCGTATTATAGGTATGGTAGCTGCAATTTTGGGTGATTTGATAATATGTCTATGCTATTCTGCAAATTTAAGTGTATATGCCAGACTTGATGATAGTGAGATAAGTGAGTTCTCACATAAACTATACATTATTATAGACTCGCTTCTTCCATCATTTTACTGTGGATGGTTCGTTGATCCTGTTGATAAGGCAATTGATTTGAGAACTGCTATCCAGCCTTCCTGCGGCTGGTGCATGATCACAATGGCATTCTTCTGTGTTATTGGTTATATTGTATTTGTAAAAAAGGATATGAAGTAAACATCGGAGGGCTAAAATTACATGTCAAAATTATTAAAAGCAAATTTCTATAAGTTATTTCACAGCAAAGTTTATTGGATCTGCCTTTTGCTAATGTCTTTTTTTAACATCTATAATGCTGTTGCAAGTGATTCGTTGCTCGTATTGCATAAAGTTCACGGAAAAAACAGCGATTATTGGATGGGCTGGAGCTTTATGGAAATATCGACCTATTTAGCTCACTTATGGTATATTTCGTATATAATCATTGCAGTAACAATACTTTGCGTAGGCGATGATTATTCTTCGGGTGCATTGCGAAATAAAATTCTGGCAGGTCATTCAAGGTTTAAAATATTCCTAGGCTATTTTATTACATCTTATGTCGGGGCAATGCTGATACATATTGCAAGCGAAGTTTTAGGTTTGAGCTACTGCCTCGTAAGGTTCGGACTGGAATTTTATCATATAACCTCAGAAAGTGTAAAAAGTTCCCTGGATCTGTGTATACATCTAAACATTTCTGCAGTAGTTGCTATAGCTACATTTGTTGGAATCTCTCTTTTATGCATGATAGTAACAGCAAGAAGAGTACCTGCGCTTGCGATTGCTTTGGGATTGAATATATTAGCAAGCCAGTATGTTGAAAACAAAATGTATAATGTTATCATGTATCACGGAAAAGATCTGCAGTCAGATAAAAAAGCATTGATGTTATTATCAATAGATCCGAATGGTCTCATAAAATCAAATATGGTAGAGTGGAATAATTATCATACTGCCTGCATATTGTGTTGCCTGTTAACATTATGCGCGGTTCTAACACTTGGGATAATAGTAATGAAAAACAGAGATCTGAAATAGATGAAAAACAATATGAAGTAAATAGTGAAAAGCAGCAGTGAGTCAATCCCAAATTCTGTGTAAACGAAAAATAGTGCAATAAAAGAGTGTATGATGAGACCGATTGTGAAAGCAGTCGGTCTTATCTGCATATTAGCACATGATTATTTGATTGTCAAGATAAAAGTATTATTCGGGTATTCTGTCTCCGTAATAGATCACAAGCTGAGCATAGATACTGCTCCAGTCCTGACGACGCCCCGTCCACTTTTTCGTGATGTCCTTCATAGCCAGATACAGCATCTTGAAAAGGCTGTCATCTGTAGGAAATAGATGCTTTCAAGCGGTCTTTGCTGCCATTCCTTGGCTGCGGGAAGCACTTTATCGGTTATGCGGCTGACAGTAGTATCGGATATCTCAAGACCGTAAATGTCACGAATATGATCCTCAATATCAGACGTTGACATACCTTTGGCATACATTGAGATGATCTTGTTCTCCATATCCTGAGATATGCTTGTCTGATTCTTAGGCAGAATCTTAGGCTCAAATTCGCCGTTCCTGTCACGAGGAACTTCAATATCAACCTTACCCATACTGGTACGAAGAGTTTTCTTGCTGTGACCGTTACGACTGTTGTCGGTAGCCTTGTTCTTAACGTCATACGGCTCGTATCCAAGCTCGGAATCAAGCTCTGATTCAAGGCTGCCTTCCATAAATCCGGCAAGTGCCTCCTTGAAAAGTTACCTTACAAAAATGATTATGGAAAAAGTTGTAGACAATTTTAAAGACATTTACTAAACGTAAAAATCTCCTATGGAACAATGATCCATAGGAGATTTTTCTATCAGAAGAAATACGTGTATTTATTCTGTCAGTAATTTTTTGCCTTTGATGTGAGCTGCAATTTTAGTTATGTCAGTAACATTTATCTTGCCGTCATTATTAACGTCGGCAAATTTCTGAGCATAATAATCAAGAAGCTTTTTGCCTTTTATATGTGCTGCCACCTTAGTTATGTCAGTGACGTTTATTACACTATCTGTATTTACATCTCCAATCATAAGCGGCTTAAACACACGTGAATCGGTATCTTCATTTAGTATATAGGAATAAGGGTTTATATATGCATATTTATTTGAATACGCTTCTGCCGTACTGCCTTTATAGCCTAAAATATACTTGAAATCAAGTGCGTATGCCATAGCATATATATTTACATATTCTATCTGTTCGATTTCACAGTCCTTTGAGTATATGATAACCGTTGATTTTTCTTTATGATTGACTAGACCCGAAAATGCTCCATCACCTATAAATTTAACATTTTCAGGAATAATTACTTTAGTTAAACCTTTACAGCCTTTAAATGCTTTTGATCCTATATATTTTAAACCATTAGGGAAGTTTACCGTTTTTATTCCGGAATTTTCAAATGCACTTGGGTAGATAGCTTCGAGGCTTTCGGGAAGTAGTATTTTATCTTTTTTCTGACCTGCAAAAGCATTTGAACCTATGTATTTCAGTGTAGAGGGGAGCTTGAATTCGGCAGTTACGGGTATCCCGGGAGAATCAGCTATACCGAGGGTACCTTCTCGAATGCCTATATAAGATGGGTTATTGCCATTGATTTTATAAAGCCAGTTTCCAAGATAAAGTGCCTTTTCAGCTGATGAGTCAAATTGCTTTTCAAACGGTGTATTCTTGAATGCTCCGTTTCCCAGTCTTTCAAGAGAATCAGGAATAACTACTTGTTCTGATATCGAACATCCATCAAAAGCATTATGAGATAATGTACGGAGACCATCATTCAAAGTAACACCTTGCAATCTCTTGTTTCCACTAAAAGCAAAGGCACCGATTCCTTTTACGTTTCCGGGAATATCAATATCTAATGCCTTTACAGTATCATTAACATTATCACTAAAAGCATTACTGAATGCATAATCGTCTATATACAGATCATTTTCAGTAGGCAGTTCCAGACTTGTAAGTTTCATCTCAGCTTCATTAAAAGCACCATAATTAATGTATTTGAGAGTATTGGGGAAAACTATATTTTCTATACTTTTAGTTCTGTAAAAAAGATCTATTCCTACTATCAGCTTTTTGAAGGCTTCTGTACCTATTCCTACACATCCATCCGGAATGACAAGTTCAGTAATATCTTCACCTTTCTTTGAAAAATCAACTACCCAGTTATCTACCATTATTAACTCATTAGATTTTTCCTTTATCTGGCTGTTAAACAGTTCAGTCCCGGTAAATGCGTTTCTGCCTATAAATTCAAGGCTATCGGGGAGATCTACCTCCTTTAGATTTGCACAGCCGTTAAAAGCATTATTGCATAGTGAAGTAATGCCTTCACTGATAACGACTTTTTCAATAAACGTATCACCTTTAAAAGGTGAATCGTAATTTCCTGCAGCATCAGTGTTTAAAAGTTTTCCATGTCCGGTTATAGTAACCGTTGCTGTATCATAGTCAATAACATAACTTGCGTTATTTCCCCACTGTTTCGTTTCTGAAATATCCGCATAAGTCGTTATGTTCATTAAATTTGTGCTCAGCATCAATGCTGAAGCAAGTCCTGAAATCGTTTTTTTGAATTTCATTAGATCACCTCCTACTATAAATTATAACACAAAGTCAAATCGAAAACAAGACTATATTTTAACAAAACAATCGTCGAATGTTTGCGTATATTACGGCGCACAAACTAACTGTTATTGATTTTGCACCATTACTATGGTATAATGATAATGCAAATTTAGAAGGGGGATAGCAGTTAAGCGATATTTATCTCAAATTAACTGCTTAATATCGTAAGACTTGCTGTAAACCACTCTCGTAGCCCTTATACATTATCATATATACTTTAAAAACGGTGAAAATGAGATTTGAATTTATCAAATCGATAAGAAATCTTATCTAAGAGATTATCTTTTTATCATTAAAAATCAAGGTATTCATTGTTTGGTGGAGGCCTTATTTATATATCGAGGAAAAAATATACAAACAAGCAGTAAGTGCTGTTTAGGGATAACACAGATCTTTCGGAAATTAACCAGGAGGAATGAAATATGGATGCAATTGCAGAGATTCGTGCGCTAGCCGAAGAATATGCGATGTGCGGCGGGAATGAACGCAGTGACGGCACAAAGTTTGAACTGTTTGCGCCGCCTGCTACAGTAGAACAGGTACGTGCTTTCGAGCAGGAGATGCATATTACGCTGCCGAATGATTTTGTACGCTATCTCACTGAACTTGGTAACGGCGGTATCGGTCCGGATTACGGTATCTGGTCGCTGGATAAAATGCGTGAGAATAATCCGTATGCGCCCAAAATCGGAGATTTGCTGCCGATGATCGGCGGTGGGCTTTCCGCGGAAGCATGGAAGGCATTTGCGCAGGAGGCAGAAGCTGCGGAAGATGAAGAACCGTTTGAGCAGCGACTAGTCGCTGGAGGAATTTTCATTAGTACACCGGGTTGCACAATGGATACACTGCTGATGTGTAAAGGTGCGGCGGCAGGCGGTGTTGTAACCATTGATTTTGACTTTCTTTCATATTATGACAAACCTATGGAGCGCAGTTTCTCATTTGCTGACTGGATGATTGAGGGATTGCATGATAAGATCGCATATCGTAAAAATGGCATATATATCAATCAGGTCACGAGGTATAATGAAAACGGTCTCGGCATGGCAGGCGAGAAGCTGACAGATCTTCTGATAGAGCTGCGTATTGCACAGCTGATCGAAGAAGGCGATGTAAATGCAGCTACCTTAGCACCGGAGATACGCGCTTTCTATGAGCGTGCATTCGGGAACGGAACATTCCGTATGTGGATTGCGATGAGTGGCAGGAATGTGATCGGTACAGTCGGGCTGACACTAACCGAAAAGCCGCCCTATTCTGCTAATCCGACCGGTAAGATAGGAGTGCTTTCGAGTATGTATATTGCACCTGAATTCCGGCGACGCGGAATTGCAAAGTGCTTGCTAGGGTATGTCATTCGCTGGGCAAGGCGAAATGGAATAGGTACCATTCATATCACTGCCTCGGAACAAGGTATGAAGCTTTACGAGTCGTGCGGATTCACACACAATGAAAGGTTTATGAAGTATGATCTGTTGTAAGTACTTCTTGTAAAACCTATATATGAGAACCAAGCTAAACTCCCAGGGCTTTATTATTTTCATATAATATCATTGTCAATACCCATTTGGATTATTTCGCACATAATTTTTATATGCTGTCAAAAATACACATTAATATACTTTTCTAATATGAATAAATAACAAATGATTAAGAAAATATGTCAAACTTATTGACGATAGTATTTCTGCGTGTTATAATAATTCTGTATTTTATTGATATATTATATCCAACAAAATTGAACGGGAGGGCATATTTATGAAGATGAAAAAAGTTTTAGCAGTAGTGATGGCGTTTTGTATGACAGCGGGTGCGGTCAGCTATGGTGCGCCTGTTATAACACAGAGCATAACTGCACAGGCGGCTGATCTTGAGACAGATTGTTATTATTTTGATGAAGCGACAGGCGCGCTAACGCTAAGAGGAACTGTAGAACGTTATACATTAAGACATTTTAGCAGAAATTACAAGGATACAGTCAAATCGGTGGTCGCTGAAAAGGGTACAATTCTTCCCGAAGATAGCAGCGAACTGTTTTATAATTATATCAATTGTGTTTCTATCGATCTTTCATATGCAGATACAAGCAGTGTCGAAGATATGAGATTCATGTTCTTGGGTTGTTCCGCCATGACCGAACTTGATCTGAGCGGATTTGATACCAGTAATGTAACTGATATGCGTGGTATGTTTGGTAACTGTACAAGTCTGACATCTCTTGATGTAAGTTTGTTTGATACAGGCAAAGTAACAGATATGGTAGATATGTTCTTTTCGTGTAATAGATTGACCACGCTTGATGTAAGTGGATTTGATACAAGCAATGTTGAAAATATGTATTATATGTTCGGGAAATGTTCTGGTTTGACTACGCTCGATGTTAGCGGATTTGATACAAACAAGGTATCAGATATGGCATCTATGTTTTACGGCTGTTCCGGTCTGACATCACTTGATCTGAGCAGTTTTGACACAATCAATGTTAAAAGTATGAATCATATGTTCTCCGGCTGTACCATACTGCCTGCTTTGGATCTGAGCCGATTTGATACTTCAAATGTCACAAACATGGAATATATGTTCGATTTTTGTACCGAGCTAAATACCATTTCTCTAGGTGATAAATTTACCAACATACCCCGAATGGCCGAACTACCCAACGGCGAAGGCTGGGTAAACGCTAAAGATCCCAAAAATATCATCAGCGGTGACGGTAAATATGCAGTTATCGAAAACAGCGGTAAAAACACTTACAAGCGCTTACCTATCGAAGAAGAAACAAAGCCTACCTATCCTACAAACATCAAAGTTGAATACAGTGAGAAATATCGTCAAGTAAGATTTACATGGGACAAAGTCGAAGGTGCTGACAGATACGGTATAGCTGTATATCTTGCAGGCAAGTGGAGAGTGCAGAATCAGAATATAACTGGTACGGTTTACACTTCTCCCAAAAACCTTACCCCTGGCATGACTTACAAAGTAGCAATCGCCGCAAGAGTGAACGGTAAATGGGATACAGCTAACGCTATCAAAAACGCTGTAACTGTTACCGTAAAAGGCAATTCCTATGTCAAGCCTGACATAGAGCTCAAATATAGTTGGGACTTGTATGTTATAGCCGATGAGATCACTATGTATCTCGGACCCGATACAAGCTACGGTAAAGTTACTACTATCCCTAGAAAAACTTTCCTTGATGAACTCGGCATTATGAATGATAATGACAACTGGGCATCTCATAATGACCATGCTGAAAGAACGAGTGCAGATTAAGAGCATGGTACCTAGTCGGATTGTAGTGGTTATAACGGCTGTTTGAAGTCTCGGCATACCACAAGTCACTGATCTTATCCAGAGTTTTTGGCTTTTTTCTGTTTAGCTGTTCAACAAAAGTTCGGTTGATCTTTTTGCAGTAGTTTGATCTTGTGGATGATACCTGAAGAGCGTCCCACAAGAAATCCTCTTTGCTTGACCACAAGTTGACAAGGTTTCTTATCTGCTGCGGCGTGTAGTCCGATGCATCAATATGGATATGAGTACCGCAGTCATAATCAGGTCCTGTTATTGCTCCTGCTTTTCTCAGAGCACGAATGACACTTTGAAGCAGATCGAAGTCCTCATATTCAAGCACAGGGGAGTTAAGCTCTACTTTATAATAGTCACTGGCAAGATCTCCGTTTTTCTTTCGGGCATAGATACTGCTGTCGAAGACTATCTGCCATTTTCTTCCTTTGTCATCACCGACAGTGTATTTGTCGTAGGTGCCGCCCACATGATCTATATCACCCCCAAGAATTTTTTTAATGGCTTTAGCAGCTTCGCACCTTGTTATACCAGTCATCTCGATCTCGATACCAAATTTTCTATTTTTTATCCCATCAAAATTTCCCGGCATTCTTTCACCTCCGTTCTTTAAAATGTTAAAATTAAAAAAGCCCGAATCCGGTGTTTTCACATTTCGTGAAAAGCACCAAATTCGGGCTGAAAAGTTTGTGAAACTTTTTGATGTAAATTTGAGTTGTTTCCCTTCAAAAAAAATCTTTTATTCTTCAGAAAACGCTCCAAAAAAGAGTTCGAATCCTGTCCAAAGGCATTTTATACCAAAAATCATCTTCGGTTTTCATATAAAAAATTTCTGTTTCAGGGCAACAAAAAAGCGCGTAAATACGCGCTTTTAAGTGAAATCATCTTTTTTGACTTCATAGGTTGGCGGAGAAGGAGGGATTCGAAAACTCGCGTATAAGGCTTTAAACCTCGCAGAATCCCTATTTTTCATCGTCTGCGTCCAGTTTCGTGTCCAGTATCTCCGAGAACTTTGCAGACATGGTTTGCGAAATCTCTTTTTTCTTAGCATCGTACAGATGCTGATAGACGTTTTTAATCATGTTCGGT
This sequence comes from Hominimerdicola alba, assembly GCF_900109655.1. Taxonomy (GTDB): domain Bacteria; phylum Bacillota; class Clostridia; order Oscillospirales; family Ruminococcaceae; genus Hominimerdicola; species Hominimerdicola alba_B. The sequence goes on along the minus strand of NZ_FOAT01000012.1, from coordinate 111,787 downwards.
GAGCTCTGCCCCAAACGCTCCATAGCATACTTGTCAGGCACACCCTGAGCAAGCATGAGAGAAGCGTTACCGTGTCTTTGTCCGTGCATCGTGAAGTGAGGGAGACCATTCTGCTCACACAGCTGTTGGAATCGTTTCAGGACAGAGTTCGGTGTCATGGTGCTTATGTACTCAGACTTTCGCTCAGCTCTGTCGAGCCTTGTCTTAAGCACAGCATCAACTTCAAGCACTCGTGTACTAGCTTTTGACTTCGTGGTATCCTTTTCCACAAGCTTATTGTTCTTGTCAGGAACTTTCGCGGCATGAATGCACAGGAACTGTCCGTCATAGTCGGACCATTTGAGGGCGGCGATCTCTGACTGACGCAAGCCCAGGGTGACAGCTATTGTTACCGGGAGCTCCACGTTAGTTCCCTCAACAATGGTCAGTATCTTGGCTATCTCTTGTTCGGTCGGTATGTTCGGCTCGTACTTCTGCTTCTCAGGGAGCTTGATAGCTCGCAGATCTAAGTCAATTCTGTTCTGCCTGAGGGTAGCTGTAACAAGCCCGAATTGGTTACGTATGCCCTTTGGCTTGTACCTCGCTGCATTATCACTTACCCACTTCTGCAAGTCTTTCTCGGTGATATCTTTCAGCTGCATCTTCCCGAAGTCGCCCAGAGCGTTCCGGTAGATTATCATGTACCCTCTGACTGTTGAGGGGCTTAGCACATTTTCCTTCGATTCGATATATTCTTTCACGGCTTCACTGAGCGTTAGTGCTCTCGGTGAGGTCTTTATTTTTCGCTTGGTTTCCCATTCGGCAGCAAGCAGCTTTACTTCTGCTTTGGTCGGAGCGGTGAAGCTCTTCCGGGTGTTGGTGTGTCTGTCGTATACTCTGATACGGTAATTCCCGCTCGGCAGTTTCTCGATCTTAGCCATAATATCACCCGCCTTTGCGTTTCATTCTCGATGTGCTTAGGCTAAGTAGAAGTCATCATCCTCGACAGCGGTATTGTCCTGCACAGGTTCATCAAAGTTAGAAGGATCCTCGTATACCGGTTCATCATATACCGGTTCATCTATCTGTACATTGTCAGACAAGTTCGTCTGGATAAAGCCAACGTCATTGTTCCACTGAATGACGTTCCAGTGTTCGTTTACGTAACCTACGCACACAACTACGTCCCCGGCTTTGATCTCGCCTATCTGCTCAGATTCTATCGTGGGCGCAGCATAGACGTGTCTGCCTGCACCTATCGCAAGGTTTGTAGCAGATGCGCTCGGGTGCCACTCCGTGTTAAACGTGGTGACCTCCGGTTTCTCTTCTGCAGGAGCTGTTGTAGTCTCTGCCTTTGAGCTGTCCTCTGCTTCTGAATCAGGCTCCGATTCAACAGCAGCCGTTGTTGTCGTGGTTTCCTCCGGCTCTGAATCAGGCTCGGATTCAACGGCAGCTGTTGTCGTAGTCACTGTGGTTGTTGTCGTGCTCTGCTGCTTATCGGCAGCACCGGTGCTCGAACCGCACGCCGTAAGGCAGCACGCTAAAATAATAACTGCAAAATACTTTTTCATCATAAAGATACCTCCCTATAATTCTTTCATTGTTCAGATTTTCTTAACTATAAAGCTTTTATGACTTGTTGAACAAGTCCAACTATCTTGACATTGGCGAGCTCCGCACCTTGAAGTATTCTTGGTGGGTACTCAGGATTGAATGAAGTGAGCTCTAACCGCTCTCCGTCAAAGTTCACTCGCTTGACAACGGCATCGTCACCGATCATCACAACAGCTATCCTGCCATTGTCAACACATTCCTGCCTTCGGACAACTATTCTGTCACCATCCTCTATCTTCGGGTACATGGATTGTCCGCGGACTGTGATGCAGATCGTGTCCTCTACATCGAAGTCGTTCTCAATATACAGCGGAATGTATTCCACTATATCGCTGCTTGCGTAAGCTCCGAAGCCTGCTGCAACGCTGTTGAAAACAGGTATCATGTGAATTTTCTCTTGCGGAAGAACAGCAGCAACGTTAGAGCTGACTTTCGTTTCCGGTAGATTATCAGGAGCTCCGTGGTACTCACCTACATCATCTGACTTCAAGGCTAACCACTCAGGGCTGACGTTAAGCTGCTGCGCCATAGCTTCAAGTATAGGCAGCTTGATCTTGGCAACTTTCCCTGCTTCATATCTCTGGATAGTAGACTTGTTGAAGCCTAAAGGACTGCCCAGTGCTTCTTGTGTCATGCCGAGTTCTTCACGGCGCTTCTTTATTCTTTTGCCTATTTCAACGTTCTTTTCCACTAGGTTCACCCCCTTTCATTATAAGCATTATAACACAAAAAATTGCAAAACGCAATATCTTTTTTGAAAAAATAAAAAAAAAGTTGCAAAATGCTATTGACAAATCGAAAAATGTGTGGTATATTAGGAGCATAGAAAGTTGCAAAACGCAACGCAAACAGAAAGGCAGGTGGTAATCGTGGTAAACACAAACAAGATTAAAGGCAGAATGAAAGAGTTGGAGATTACGCAAGCAGATGTCGCTAAATGTCTCGAAATCGCGCAGCCTACAGCTAATCAGAAGATCAACAACGTAAGACCGTTTGATCTGAATGAAGCAGAAAAACTGGCAGAGCTGCTCAACATCGAAGCGGGCGACTTCGGCTTATATTTTTTTGCCCAGTAAGTTGCATTTTGCAACTGATATAAACCGAAAGGAGAATTAAACCATGCTAAAAGCAAAATCAGAACTGTTCAACGGGGGCGCTTCTGTACAGCTTTCGATTAAAGGCTCAACAAAAGACCTGCTCCTGGAACTGAAAGCACTTTGTGTCGGAGTGTTAGGCTCAATCGAATTTCCGAAGAAAACCGGTAGAGAAGCAACGCTCAATGAACGAATCGCGATACTTTGCGATCTTCTATATGCGGAGGGCGAGGACGATGACGAATCGGAAAATAAAAGATTTTCATAAGAATCGCATCCTTTACAACTGCATGACCGAGAACGTGCGAAACCTCTGCCGCATAATGCTAGCACTCAACAAAACCTTTCCGAAGCAGTTCTATCCAAAGCGCATAACCGAATGGTTATCAGCCTACAAAGAGAACTGCACGGAGACCAACAAGCTTGATGCGATAGATGCTTACGACTACAAGCTAGAACAATGGTGTGAAGAATACGGCATTGATACCCAGTGGTGCACCGAGTTCGTAAAGCGTAACTCACCGAGCATCAGATCTCCTCAGAACATCTTAGTTCTCGTGAACAACGTCAAGTTAGCACTTGTTCAGACCTGCTCAGAGTTCGGTCTTGGTGACAAACGACTGCAGGAACTGAAAGCGGCTCTGGAAGAAGAACAGCCGAGAGAGCCCGAGAAAGAACTTGCTAAGTTCGGGCTTGAATATGAGTTTGGTTCGGTCGGTGAGGTAGATTACCGCAGACTTGTACCGGAGAAGAAACAAAAAGTTAACTACGCAGACCTGAAACGTGGCTATGAGGGGCTTGCAGCTCTTAAAGCTTACCAGGACAGCATCATAGGAGGATAGTGAGAAATGACCAACGAACAGAAAAACCAAGTCGCTGCTATGAATGCAGCAGGCATGAGTATAGATGAAATACTCATCGACACAGGACTTGACAGGCAGACAGTCACAGACTTCGTAGCTGAGAGAAATGCCTTGAAAGCCAAGAAGCGGGGCAGAGGTTACGCACCTTCCGCACAGACCAAGCAGGCTATGGTTGAATGGTACCAGAGCGGACACAGCATATGTGCTACTGCTAAGAAGTTCGGCGTTGACCCTAAGACAGTTAAGGGTGCGATAAGCGCGATAACAGGTGTTGATGTTACCACCAAGAGAACTGCTAAGGAAACCACAAAGGAAACCACTAAGGAAACCGTAAAGCCCGCTAAGAAGCCTACTAAAGAAAAAGAGCCCGCCACAGCTGCAACTGCGACAGAGCCCGAGAACAAGAATAACACTGTGCAGAACAACTCTGCACCTATAAAGAATAACACATTTTCAGAGAAATGTCAAGCCCTTAAAGGCGTAGAAGTGATAGGACTTCTGCAGAGCATGATACTTGCGATAGAAGAGAACTTCGGCAGCTGTGCCGAGATCAAGTCCCTCAGGGCTGACAGTAACGATGCCGCTATAACATTCGAGTACGGCGGCGCAGACTACTCCGTATCATTCGGAGCTATGTTCTAAGGCAGGTGTGATGAATGCCTGCTAAGAAGATCACACGTGCAGTGAAGATATGCAGAGCATTCAAGGCTGCACAGATAAGCAAAGGATATACTCAGGCGGATATCGCTAAACGGCTAGGAGTGAACAGATCGACCGTATCACGATGGTATCACAGTCCCGATGAGATGTCAGTCGGCAGCTTCCGCTTACTATGCACGGTACTAGCGATAGAGCCTGCAGATATCCTTGCGATAGATTAAACAAACCAAAAACAGGAGGAAATCAGAAATGGACGTAACAGTTAACATCAACGCTCCCGCGATCGTGGAAGCAATCAACAAGCTCACCGAGACATTCAGTGCGGTGCTCACCAGAGTGCAGGCACCTCAGACAATCGAGGTAGTTAATGCACAGCCTGCACAGATAGCGCAGAACGAAAGCACAGCCCCCATACAGGCACAGCAGACCGCACCGAGTAATGTTACTACTCCCGCGGCTAACGTAGCGCAGAGCGCACCACAGCCCGCGCAGACAGCACCTATACAGCAGACAGCACCTGCACCTGCTGCAACTGCTCAGGCACAGCCCCAGATACAGCAGGCAGCACCCACACCCGCTGCAGTAGCACAGCAGACAGCACCCACAACACCTGCTCCCGCCCCTGCTCCTGCAATCGATGAAGCATACCGCAGCAGAGTGTGCACCGCAGCAGCGAGACTTGTAGAGCAGGGTAAAATGGCAGAAATGCTCGCACTCCTGCAGAACTTCGGTGCCCCCTCGGTGGTACACCTTACCGCTGAACAGCTGCCCGAGTTCGCAGCTAAGATAACAGCACTCGGGGCGGTGATCTGATATGGCAGGCACACACGCTTTTCTGTCTGCATCAAGTGCTCACCGGTGGCTGAACTGCACGGCGGCTCCTTCGTTTGAAGCGCAGTTCCCCAAGACAACGAGTGCATATGCAGATGAAGGCACACTGGCACACTCGATATGCGAGATATACGCTAAGCGCAAGTTCGGTGTAAACCTCGACAGGAAGAAGATAAACGCTGAACTTGCCAAGCTGAAAAGGGCTGAATACTACGACCCCGAAATGCTTGAAACGGCTACGACCTATGTAGAGTATCTCGTGGAAAAGGCTATGTCATTCCCCAACAGTCCTTACGTAGTGCAGGAAATCAAAGTTGACTTCTCGGACTATGTACCGCAGGGCTTCGGTACGTGTGACTGTGTGATGATCGGTGACGGCAAACTGCATATCACCGACTACAAGCACGGCAAGGGCGTTAAAGTTGAAGCGGTGGGCAATCCTCAGATGCGGTTATACGCTCTCGGTGCTCTGAAACACTTCGGCGCGATCTTCGGTGATACTATCAAGACCGTATCAATGGGTATCTGTCAGCCGCGTATCTCCGAGTACCCCTCAGAGGAAGAAATGACCGTTGACGAGCTCAGAGCATGGGGCGAAAGCATCAAACCTCTTGCAGATGCAGCGTACAACGGCAGGGGTGAGTATCACAGCGGCGCATGGTGTAAGTTCTGTCGTGGTAAAGCCCAGTGTAAGGCTAGAGCAGATGCTAACTCCGCTCTTGCTGACTTCAAGGACTTTATCACACCTGATAAGGTAGCTCCCGAGATAGCTAAGCTCCCTCAGGAAGCTCGTGCGGCTCTGGGTGTGCCTAATATGCTCACCGATGAAGAGATCGGCAGTCTGCTGAAACAGGGTGCAGAGCTCGTGAAGTGGTACAGCGATTTGCAGGAATACGCACTCGGTGCAATACTCGAGGGTAAGACAGTGCCGGGCTTCAAGGTAGTGGCAGGCAAGAGCGCAAGAGCATTCTCCGATGAAGCTAAGGTCTTTGAACTTCTGCGGAATGTGGGCTATACCGATGAACAGCTCATGGAGCACAAGCCCAAGACCCTTGCAGGACTGGAAAAGGTAATCGGTAAGAAGCAGTTCGGTGCACTGTTGTCTGACTACATCATCAAACCTATGGGTAAGCCCACACTCGTTGATGAAAGCGACAAGCGCGAACCGTACAACGCGGCAGCGGCTGACTTTGCAGGGGTGACATAATGGGATATAACTACTATCCACACTGGACTATAAAGCTCGGTGACGGACACATACCTGTTACACAGCCCTATGAACCCATTCGGATAAAGTGGGACACAGGCTTTATGGACGTAGTTCCACCGGGAGTGTTCGAGATAGAATCCGCGAGCTCCTGCACATCTAAGTTCCGTAATCTCTTGAAGCTCTGCGTTAAGAGCGATATAGTCTACGGAACGAACACCATAAGTGCATGGCGTAAAGCTATCAAAGCTGACCTTGACTTCCTGCTCATGGTCAGCGACAAGATAGCCGACAGATACCAAGAGCTGTATGAGGATATCGTTGACAGCTCTGAGCAGGCAGACAAAAACCGAGCAAGCAAGCTCAGGAACTTGCAGAAGCGTAACACCATAGAGCTGAAAAGGCTCGATGCGCGGCGCAAGAGAGTAATCAAGTGTTCTCAGATACTCGAAGAGTATGTGAACAAATATATGTAAACCAAAGGAAATCAAAAGTAAACTAGGAGGAAATTGACTATGTACAACGGAATTGCAACAAAGGTACTGACAGGCGAGGTAAGACTTTCATATGTTCATCTGGCACAGCCCTACCAGAACAAGCAGGGCGGAGACCCCAGATACCAGGTAACTCTCCTGATACCTAAGACTGACGTAGCCACAAAGGCTGATATCGATGCTTCTATTCAGGCAGCATATGAGGACGGCGTTCAGAACAAGTGGAAGGGTGCAAGACCTCAGCTGAAAAACGCTCTGATCTATGACGGTGACGGCTGCAAGACAGACGGTACACCTTTCGGTGCAGAGTGCAAGGGTCACTGGGTAATCACAGCATCAAGCCCCTCTACAAGGAAACCTCAGGTCGTAGGTATCGACAACGTCAATGTTGAGCTTGCTCCGACAGACATTTACAGCGGTATGTATGCAAGAGTTACCATTAACTTCTTCTCTTACGATTCACACGGCTCTAAGGGTGTAGGCTGCGGACTGGGTAACGTTCTGAAAATCAGAGACGGTGAGACACTCAGCGGCGGTGCATCTGCTGCATCTGACTTCGCAGGAATTGGTCAGAGTGTTATCCCTCAGGCAGCTCCGGCACAGCAGCAGGGCTTCACACAGCCTATGAACGGCTTCGCTGCTCCCGCTCAGGCTGCTCCCGCTCAGACCTACGCACAGCCCGCACAGCAGGCTCCTATCGCAGGTCAGGCTATGGCTATGGGTGGCTTCGCTCAGGCTATGGCTAACGGCGGTTATGTTGACAGTACTGCCGGCTATGTTGACCCTATCACCGGTCAGCCTGTGGCAACACCTTTCTGATACACTGCAACAACGATATAGTGATGATATGTGTGAGGGAACTATCTCTCACACATTTTCATACACACGGAGGAGAACATGAGAACATTAAACATACAAAGATACGAGTGCGAGGTATGCAAGACCATGTATGCAACAGCGGAAGAGGCTGAGAACTGCGAGAAATCGCATACGACTTGTGACTGCGAGAAAGGTTTCAAGTACTATAGACTTGGGTATCTCGAACCGGGGTATGACAGCTACGTATCTTCCAGTATCAACTGGGAAGAGAAAGAAATTCAGCTCATATATAACTATCATGGCAGTGTAAGCGTACACGATAGAAGACCGATAAAGTATTGTCCGTTCTGTGGTAAGGAGCTGTAACATGGGAAACATAAGACACTTATCGATCGACCTTGAAACCTACTCGGACGTGGATATCAAGAAGTCAGGCGCACACGCCTATGTGCAGCGCCCAGACTTCCAGATACTGCTTAACTCCTATTGCTTCTGGGGTGAAATGAACGAACCGGAAGTGCTGGACTTCTCACACGGAAGCGTGCTCCCGCAGGGCTTCATTGATGCACTATTCGACCCGAATATCATCAAGCACGCTTATAACGCTACGTTTGAGTATCTCTGCTTCTGCAGGGCTCTCGGGGTAGAACTGCCGAGAGATCAATGGAGAGATACAATGCTGCACTCCCTTTACTGCGGTTATCCTGCATCACTCGATGCAGCAGGTAAGGCAATAGGACTGTCAGAGGATAAGCAGAAACTGGCAACAGGTAAAGCACTTATACGCTACTTCTGCAATCCATGCAAGCCAACGAGAACCAACGGCGGCAGAACAAGGAACCTTCCGCAGCATGACCCCGAGAAATGGGCTATGTTCAAAGAGTACAACAGGCAGGACGTTGTCACTGAAATGGAGATAGAGCGGAGATTATCCGACATACCTGTTCCCGATGAAGTGCAGCGACAGTGGGTAACTGATCTGACTATCAACTGTCGCGGTGTGGCGGTAGATATGCCATTAGTTGACGGAGCACTCGACATAGCCGCCAGAACTACGGAGCGGCTCACAGATGAAGCGGTAAAGCTTACCGGATTAGATAACCCGAATAGTGGTAAACAGCTCACAGCATGGCTCTCTGAACACACAGGGACAGATGTAGACAACATTCGTAAGGACACAGTGAGCTCGATGCTGAAAGCAGATTATTCACCCGATGTACACCGAATGCTAGAGATCAGGCAGGAGCTCGGAAAGACTTCCACCAAGAAGTACGATGCAATCAGGAACTGTGTGTGTCCTGACGGCAGAGTGCGAGGACTGCTGCAGTTCTACGGTGCGAACCGTACCGGACGTTGGGCAGGACGTTTAGTGCAGGTGCAGAACCTTCCGAGAACGTACACAGACCCGCTCCCTCTGGCTCGTGAACTTATCAAGAACAAGAGCCTTGACGGCTTGCAGGCGGTGTATGGCTCGGTGTACGATACACTGTCACAGCTCATACGAACGGCGTTTGTGTCGTCAAATTGTGACAGTAAAGAGGGTAATGTGCTGATAGATGCTGACTTCTCTGCTATTGAAGCACGTGTTATATCATGGCTTGCAGACGAGAAGTGGAGACTGAATGTATTCCGCACACATGGCAAGATCTACGAAGCATCTGCGGCGCAGATGTTCGGTGTACCGATTGACCGTATCAAAAAGGGCAATCCCGAGTACGCACTCAGGGCAAAGGGTAAAGTCGCTGAACTGGCTCTTGGATACCAGGGCGGCGCGGGAGCACTCATAGCTATGGGAGCTCTTGACATGGGACTGCACGAGGACGAGCTCCCCGATATCGTCAGCAGGTGGCGCGACAGTAACAGCAGAATACAGCAGCTCTGGTGGGACTTCAACTCAGCAGCTATCGAGGTAATCAAGGGCGGCGGTATGAGAAAGGTGCAGTGCTGCACATTTGCTCTTGAACGTAACCGGGCAGGAACCTACTTCATGACGGTGCAGCTCCCCTCAGGACGTAAGCTGTACTACGTAAGCCCGAGAATAGGTACTAATCGTTTCGGCGGCGAGAGTATCATATACAAGGGCATCAACGATAAGAACCAGTTCGCAGATCTTGAGACCTACGGAGGTAAGCTCGTTGAGAACTGTGTACAAGCCATAGCGAGGGACTGCTTAGCAGTAGCTATTGACCGACTTGAAGCTGCGGGATATCCGATTGTGTTCCATATACATGATGAAATAATAGCTGATATCAAGCCCTATACGTTTGCTGAGGATATGCTTGAAGATGTTGTCAGGATAATGAGTTCACCTATTCCGTGGGCTCCAGGACTGCCACTTGCAGCCGATGGTTGGGTGGGTACTTTCTTCAAAAAGGAGTGACGTGTTTTGGGTGTTTTTATAGACTTAACAGGTGAAACATTCGGGTACCTGAAAGTTATCAACAGATCAGAAAATCACGGAAAACAGACAGTTTGGCGGTGTAGATGCCGATGCGGTAATGTGGTAGACGTTCAGGGAGGGCACCTGAGAGGTGGTAAAATCGTTAGTTGTGGCTGTTATAGAAAGGAAAACAGCAAAGAAAAAGCAACAATACACGGTAAGAGACACACCAGACTATACCAAACATGGCTGTCCATGCGTCAGAGGTGTACAAATCCTAACTGCAAAGATTATTCGCATTATGGAGGTCGAGGAATTTCAATCACTTCTAGGTGGGACAAGTTTAAGGACTTTGAAAAATGGGCTCTGGCTAATGGCTACACAGATACACTGACTATTGAGCGAGTTGATGTAAACGGCAACTATTGCCCGGAAAACTGCACATGGATCCCGAAATCCGAACAAGCCAAAAATACAACGAGAACATTAAACAATAAGAGGTAAAACAATGATAAAACTTGAAAATACAGAGGTTCATGGTATCGCAAGAGCCATATATTCAGCCCGAAATGCTATGAACTCATGGGACAAGTCGGACAGCGACTTTGTGACCGACACTCTGGGCGAGAACGATCTAAGGCTTGCGAGGAATCTTGTCAAAGCAGGCTCAGATCACTCGAAGTTCATGCGCATGATAAACGTAACTGTTGATATCACGGCTCCTATGTACTGGTGGAAAGAAATGGACACATACAAGGTCGGTACGGTCCGTAATTCCTGCTCTACCATGCACAAGGTACACGCTAAGGAATTTGAGCTTGACGACTTCTCGCACGATCATCTGCCTGAGAACAACACAGTTCTTGGCTACATCGTAAGCGTTCTGAACATATACCGCAAGAACTATCTTGAAACTCAGGATAAAGCTTGGTGGTGGCAGATCATACAGATACTGCCGAGCAGTTACAATCAGCGGGCTACACTACAGCTGAACTATGCTGTACTCAGAAACATCTACCACAGCAGAAAGAACCATAAGCTTGACTGTTGGCACGAGTTTTGTCACTGGATAGAGAGCTTACCTTACTCGGAGTTGATAACAGCATGACATTTGCAGAGAAATTCGGTACATTCGAGGAATACCAGAAGTACACAGCTACTAAGGCACTCGAATACCAGAAGAAGGAACTTGAAGAGCTGCGGAAAGCAGCTACATTCAGTAGTGACTATGCAGTACGGCAGAACATCGGGCATGATGAAGTGCTGTACCGCATGAAACGCGCAGAAAGCGCTATTGGATATCTGACCGAGCTGCTTGAAGCAGACGGAGAGATAAAGGATCCTATCTATCTCGCGTACTGGGGCAAGCTCAAAGACAAGGAGTGCTGACATGAAGATAGGCAAGGGGATATTCTTCCGGGAAGAGAACTGGATGTGTTGGAGAGCTGAGGTTGACGGCTATGTATACTGCATTCAGGAAGTCAGGAACTTTGACCGTAACAAAGGGTACAAGATCGAGAAGCGGGACGGCGGCAACACGTATGTGTACTACCTCACCAAACACAAGAAAGGCTCTGAGGTAGTCGAGGGCACACACGCTCACGGACTGCGGAGAGCTATCATAGATGAGCTTAGAGCAGGCTCGGGAGTGTACAAGAACGAGGGTGACGATCAGTACTCGGTTCAGTGCGGAGAGGACACAAAGGTGTATACGTTCTGCCTGCATCAGATCGAGCGCGAAGGTGCCAAGCCGTGGGAGTACGACCCGGAAAAGACCGTGTGCATGATATGGCACAAATCTAAACCGATATCTGACTACTTCCCGACTTTGCGTGAGTGCCTTGAATACGGAGAAAATATGTTGTCTGATATGTTACCGAATAAACGGTAATAATAAACGAAAATAATACCGATATTTCGGTAATAATGTCAATTGATTATTACCGAAATATCGGATATAATATACTTGTGCTTCGGAGGTGAAAGCATGACGGAAGTTGCGTTATTTATTCTGGGCTGCGCCTTAGGTGCTCCCTTAGGTTTCTCAATATGTGCTCTTGCTGCTGCAAACGGCAGAAAAGAAGCTGAGAGAACTATCCGCAGACTTGAACGTGAATCCAAGAAACGTAAAGAGGAATGAGGTGATACTGTGGCTTTGATAATTGTTATCCTGATCTCGGCGGCTGTCGCTCTGGCGTGGGCTCGCAGCATATCGAGCATAGACCCGCTGCTGATCGAGTACTACAAGGAGGTTGAAAACTATGAAGAACCAGGTTAGTATACTCGGTACGATATACCGTATCGAACAGAGGAACAGTAAGAACGATAAGGAACTTGACGGACTGAGCGGATATTGTAACCCACACACAAAACTTATCGTTATTCGTACCGACTATGAGTTTGAACCTGACATATCGATGCTCAGGGAAGTACTCAGACACGAGATAGTTCACGCATTTTTCTATGAGAGCGGGCTTTGGGACAGTTCAGACAGTACCTCAGCTTGGGCAACAAATGAGGAAATGGTGGACTGGATAGCAATTCAGGGCTTGAAGCTCTACAAAGCTTGGGAGGAAGCGGGTGCAGTATGAAACGGAAGAAAATCAGTGACGAAATGGCGGCGGCAATATTCGCCTTTATATGGGAGGGCTTCCTTTACTTCGCTGTTATCACACAGCTTGTAACAGGAAGTGCACGTGGGTATTACTGGCTGCTGCTTGACACAGCGGTGCAGATCACCATACTCATATATGATGCAAAGGTGCAGGCACTGGAAAAGTCACTCACCAAAACCAGAAAGCGGCTAGCTAAGCAGTCAGCGGAGTTCACGGAGTACATCAAGAACCATGAAGCAGCTGAGAAGAAAACAGTAACCATATTTGACATCAAGCCTATAATCGAGCACCTTAAACGGCGTAAGAGTGCATAAGGCAGGAACGGAGGAACTTACATGGATTTTTACAACTATATGCTGACCATACAGCAGGAAGTAATGAAAGCTTGCATCAAGAAAGGTGAAGCTATGCGCATTCAGAAAGATACGACATACGGTTACGTGTATATCGCAGACCCAACGGGTCAGTCAGCGTTAAGCGTACCTGACAGACTGTTCGTTCTCGACATCAATCACCCTGACAGGCGTGCTATGCCGAACCTCGTGCAGATGTTCAATGAAGCTAAGAACTCTATGTGCATAGAGCTTACAAATGATATCTTCCAGACGAACCGCGGCACACAGCTCGTTAAGATGCGTGCTCCCGAGAGTGGTACGGAGATCTGGATAAACAGTAAGTTCCTCGGTTACTTCAAGGGCGTTAAGCACCTGAGATACGGTTACTTTAAGTTCCGCGAATCGTACATAGTATGCGCTTACCTCGATACCAATTTCACGGTGCTCGGAATAACAATACCCCAGAAGCCTAAGCGGGAGGAGCAGGCATGAACGGCGCTCTGATAGGGTGCTTACTCGGTAACCGAAGCACTGTATGCTGCTTCGACTGTGGAGATGAATGCACAGCCCTCCGGACTAAGCAGTGTGAGGGCTGCAAGTTCTTCAAGACACAGTACGAGTTCGACACAGCACATGAACAGGCAGCACAGCTCCTTTACTCTAAGGGGCTTGAAGCATACAGAACATCATACGGCATAATGACTACACGGAAGATAAGGGAGATCGCAGACGATGAACAGTAATAAGCATTCAACGGCAGCACAGCTGCATATCGTAGCCAACGGCATAGTACACGTGATGATAGCAGCAGGCGTAACAATAGCAGCTATACACTTCAACAGGATAGGTATTCTGTGGTTTTACCTTATCCCGCTGATAGGAATGAGCGCGGACTTCAAGGGGGAGTGAGATATGCAGGCTACAATACACATTAATGATGAAGTAGAGCAGGCTTTCAGACAGGGCTACACACAGGGGTACGCACAGGCTAAGAAAGAAGCCACAGAAGCTCTCGAAAAGCTAATAGAAAAAGTTGACCAGGCGTACAGCGATGCTGTTAACGATGCTCAGCACTACTGTAATTCGAGAGTTGCACAAGATGCGCTCCAAGATGCCTATGACAATGTCGAATGTTGGATAAAAAGAATACTCAACGGCGGAGAGGACGGTGACAACTGATGCGGCTGATAGATGCAAGAGCCCTGAAAGAGTATATGTGCAGCACTTGTCCTAACCAAGAGCGGTGCAGGGATACCGAGAACGTGTGCAGTACGATAGCAGACATAGCCGAACAGCCGACTGTTGAAGCTGTTGGCAAAGAACGTTTCCATGAAGTGGCTCTGGAAGTGCTTCACAGTATAGCGAATGAAGCTGAGTTCATGGGGCAGTACGATAATGCAGACCGTGCGCTGAGGGTGTTCGTTAACGCGATCGTTCTTGGCACACTCGAACATAGGCTTTTCGGAGGTAATGAGAATGAAGAAACCAACCACAGCGGTATGTGCTAACTGTAAACACTGCTCATATCTGCGCAGTCAGCTCGGCTACACACCGATATGCAGTCGGCGGTCGAACATACGCAAGGGCAGGATATGCGTTATCACATTCGATGTAACGACCGACAGGTGCAAGCATTGGAGTGATAGCCATGAATAAAGCAACAGTAAATAACGAACTTCTGCCGTGTCCTTTCTGCGGACGTGAGGTCACAATAAAGAAGCGGTGCTTGAAAGACTGGCGCGGAGAGGTAACAATGCGCTACTATCGTATAGCTTGTTCGTGTGGAGCAGGCACCCACAAGGAATATAAAACTGAAAAGGCGGTCGTGAACGTCTGGAACAGGAGAGCACGGCATGGGTAAGAAGAAAAAGGACAAGCCCCAGAAGCAGAAAGGTAAACGCCCATGCTTCAAGTGCAGGCTCTGCGGCTGCAGGTGGGTGTCAGACTTCGACCCGCACTGTTGGCTCTGTAATGATGTACTGGGAATACCTCAGAACAAGGAAGCTGAGGAACTGATTGAGAAAAGGAGTATGAACGATGGACAACGTTTTAAAATATAGCTACAGTGAGCAGTTCGACAAGGAGCGCAAGGCTCGGATAGAGGTATCACACTACAAGTACGGTCCTGCTCGGGATAACTTTGCATCTGGTAGAGTTGATGCACTCGCCACAGCTGAGCTGTGTATAGATGCTTTCAAGAAAGACCACAACACGGAGCACCTTGTAGATGCTGCCAACTATCTGATGTTCAGATATATGTTCCCTATGCCCGGAGAGTTCTTCAAGCCTACCGACAGTAACGGAAGCGTTGGAACCGTAGGCACACCGATCACAATGGAGCGGTAGGAGGTATACGATGCGCATAACAAATATGTGTAGTTTTGTCTCT
This sequence comes from Hominimerdicola alba, assembly GCF_900109655.1. Taxonomy (GTDB): domain Bacteria; phylum Bacillota; class Clostridia; order Oscillospirales; family Ruminococcaceae; genus Hominimerdicola; species Hominimerdicola alba_B. The sequence continues at coordinate 96,507 of NZ_FOAT01000012.1, read as the reverse complement.
GGTATCATACAGCTGATTATTGGTGTCGGGCTTCTGATTACTTGCATATGCTTGAACCGATGCCGCACTGACAGAGTTATGTGGATCGTGCTACCCACATTATGCGGTATAGGAAACATAATAGTGAACGTAGAGACAGAAGCCGAAAGACGGAAAAGAAAAGCTGAAAGAAAAGCTGAGCTGAGAAAGATGTTCGGAGGTAATAACAATGAGTAGACTGGAACACTGTTTTGAGAATGCAGTTACTGCCGTAGAGGACGGCAAGGACTACGACACATGGCGGTACGAGGAAGTGCAGCGGGGCAACGCTACAACATTCGGCAGGGACTGGGCGGTGCTTACCGATGATTCGATAATAGGTCTTAGAGATATCTGGGAGCTCGCTATGTACGCTGTGTGCACCTACAAGCAGACAATAGGGGGTGCAGGACATGACTAATCAGGAATGGCTTGCAACTCTCCCTCCTGAGGAGCTCGGTAAACTCTTAGATGTATCGTGTTCCGTGTGCGTACATCGTGAACTGCGGCACTGTGATTACTGCGACTGCGCAGAGGGTATAGCTGAGTGGGCAAAGCAGGAACATGAGGAGGATAACGACAATGCGAAATCGTGAGAGATACATAGAGCGGCGTAACGCCTACGATCTGATGATAACCATGCGTGAAAAGGGCATTGATGTATGCCCGATAAAGCTTGTAGGCGCTGAAATGCCTAAGTGCATACCAACAGAAGATTACACGACAGACTGTAAAACTTGCATACAGCGGTTTTTGAACGAAGAATGTACAGAGAGGTGATAAAATATTGGCGCTCCCAAAACTCGACTTAACCGGGCGTGAATTCGGAGACCTGACAGTGTTACGCAAGGATACACCATACAGGACACCCGGTGGAACACCTTACGCAAGGTGGGTGTGCCGATGCAAATGTGGCAAGGTCAAAAGCATTCGGGCTACGCACCTCGTGAATGGTAGAACAAAATCATGTGGATGTATGCGAAATGTGTACCTGTCTAAGCTGATAGGGAAAACAAACAGATTCGAGGTTTTAGGCGAGTGCACGAGGGTGTTCACGTCTAACTCCGAAAGCTTTATCATTGACACCCGAGATATTGATGCAATCAAAGACCTGTATTGGAGTATTGATAGCACAGGCTACGTGGTCAATGTGAAAACTGGAAAACGGCTACACGCTTTTCTCATGAACTGCCCGCAGGGGCTGTGCGTAGACCACATATCCGGTGACAAGAAAGATAACAGAAGATGCAACCTCAGAATCTGTACATATCAGCAGAATAGCTGTAACAGGCACAAATCGCCGCGCAACAAAACTGGTGTGTTAGGAGTATACAAGAACGCAAGGGGTAAATACGTCGCCCAGATAAGAGCTAACGGTTTCAGACATCATCTAGGCACATTTGCAACTCTCGAAGAAGCGACAAGTGTGAGACACAAAGCTGAGCAGATGTATTTCGGCGAGTTTGCGGGTCAGTTATTAAACCAGGAGGAAAAACGATGATACGATGCGGAGTATGCGGTGAGCGGATAAAGCCCACCAAAGAAGATGTGTACCTTGTCCCGGTTAGCGTGATGAACCTCAGCTCACAGTACTACGAGTGCACGGACTGCCCGCGGTGCAGCTGTCAGGTGGTACTTAATACCCGCTACGGAGAAAAGCGAAGGATAGAGCACACCAAGCGGGAGGACACAGAACCATGATATACAGTATAGGTTTCTGGACGTGGGCGGCAAACGGTACAGAGGGCACGCTCCACGAGTACAACGGTCATAAGTATATGCACGTTGACGGTAATGCCGGCAAGATGCTGAAAGAGCTCTGTGGTGAGTATCCGTCCCGGTGGGCGTGCAGGTCAGTCAAGTATATGCTGCCTATCTTCCGGACGGCTCTGCAGGAGCTGACAGAGCATTCTGCGAAGTACAGTTACTTCGACTTTATCAACGGAGCATTTATGACGACCGCAGAGATAGCGGGCATTCTCAAAGAACTGATAGCACGGTGTGAAGCATTCCCCGATGCGGTATTGGAGGTAGACTGGTAACATGGAAAAGAAAGTAGATATGTCGAGGTTCGAGAAGTACGAGAGCCCGCTCTTTCACAGACAGACACTCATTGAGACGGATAAGTGGGACACAAAGATACTTCTCGACACAATAAAGAAGAACGGCACCGATGCTCAGATCATCGTTGCTATGGAAGAACTGTCCGAGCTCATCAAGGAACTGAGCAAGCATCTGAGAGATAAAGGTGATATCAACCATATATCTGAGGAAATGGCGGACGTTGATATCATGATGCAGCAGTTAAAGATCATGTTCGGTAATCGCCCCAAAGTGTCAATGTACCGCACTGAGAAGTTAGAGCGGTTAGCTGAGCGGTTAAAGGACGACAGCGCAGGATATTAAGAATATAATGCCCTCGCTCCGGTGAGGGCTTAACATAAAGGAGTGTAGTCATTATGCCGGATAGGCAGATAGTTATATCGGTAGGTAACAGCCGTAACAGTAAGATGTGGCGGCAGGAGAATACGACAGTCTCAGCATTGTATGCAAGGCTCACACAGCCAATTGTAGGCACGGAGACCCATGCAGAGTACATGAGTATGCCCAAGACACAGCAGGACGATTTGAAGGACATAGGCGGCTTCGTGGGCGGCACTCTGAACGGCACGCGCCGTAAGGCTGCTAACGTGCTCGGCAGAGATATCATAACACTTGACTTCGATAATATCCCCGGGTGGGGTACAGACATGATAGCAGCTAAGACCGATGCTCTGAACTGCAGTTACTGCATTTACAGCACACGAAAGCACACAGCAGCCAAGCCCCGCTTACGTGTTATCCTTCCGCTTGACAGAACTGTATCACCCGATGAATACGAGCCTATTGCAAGGCGTATAGCGCAGCAGATAGGCATTGAGTGCGCTGATAAGACCACGTTCGATGTATCACGTCTGATGTACTGGCCGTCAAAGTGCTCTGATACAGAGTACTATTACAAGACCAAAGATGCACCCTTTATCTCCGCTGACATGGTGCTCGGTACATATGCAGACTGGCACAACGTCAGCTCATGGCCGCAGGTGCCCGGTGCTGTGTCTCACAAGGCTCTTGCAGTCAAGCAGGGAGACCCGCTCGAAAAGACAGGTACCGTTGGAGCGTTCTGCCGTACATACTCTATTGAGCAGGCTATGGCTGCTTTTCTTCCTGGCATATATGAGCCTGTTGATAATATGCCCGACAGATATACTTATCTGGGCGGTTCTACCACAGGCGGTGCGATAGTCTATGACGGTAAGTTCCTTTTCTCACATCATGCGACAGACCCATGCAGTGAGAAGCTTGTAAACGCTTTCGATATGGTACGCCTGCATAAGTTCGGAGATCTGGACGAGGACAAGAGCCCTGATACACCTATCACTAAAATGCCCTCGTTCAATAAGATGTGCGAGTTCGCAGAGCAGGACAAGGGCTGCAGGGCTACTCTCAACAGGGAGAGACAGCAGGCAGCGGCTCTGGACTTCAACGGTCTGAGCACAGCAAGCGCGGCGGCAAGTGTGACAGCTCCTGCACCGACAGCGGGCATGGTGACACAGCAGATAGCTCCTACCGATGACGATCTGACTGCTGACTGGCGTGATGAGCTTGAGTATAAGGTCAACAGTGATATTCTGAAAAACACTATCAACAACTATCTGATAGTGCTGAACAATGACCCTCTGATAAAAGACAAGTTCGCATACAATGCTTTCGCAGAGAGAAAAGAGATCTTCGGAGCCCTGCCGTGGGACAGCAGCACAGGCAGACGTATGTGGACAGATGCAGACACCAACGGCTTGTACTGGTTCATGGAAGCACGATACAACCAGGCAGGGCGCGGCAATATAGATAGTGCACTGAGCTTGTACATGGCACAGCACAGTTTCAACGAAGTGCAGGACTTCTTGAACGGTCTGCAGTGGGACGGCGTAAAGAGGTTAGACACTCTTTTCATTGACTACCTCGGAGCTGAGGACACAGAGTACACCAGGGCAGTTACACGCAAGATGTTCGTAGCGGGTGTTGCTCGTGCTATGACACCCGGAGTGAAGTTTGATAATATGCTTATCCTCGTAGGCTCGCAGGGCTTAGGTAAGTCAACGCTCTTGCGCCGTATGGCTCGCGGGTGGTTCAATGACAGTATATGCTCTTTCGAGGGCAAGGATGCAGCAGAGCTCCTGCAGGGTGTATGGCTTGTAGAGATATCAGAGCTCGGTGCTTTCAGGAAGTCAGAGAGTGCACGTATCAAGCAGTTCCTTTCCCTTAACTCTGATATCTTCCGTGCGGCATATGCTCGTAATGCGGAAGAACGTCAGCGTAAATGTGTGTTCTTTGGTTCGACCAACGATGATGAATTTTTGAGAGACCCCACAGGCGAGCGTAGGTTCTGGCCTGTTGACTGCTGCAGGGAGCGCAAGAAGTTAAGTCCTTTCACAGACCTCAACGACCATATCATATCACAGGTGTGGGCAGAAGCTCGTGCATACTGGATAACAGGCGAGCCGCTTTTCTTAAATGAAGCACTTGAACAGCTTGCGCGTGATAAGCAGGCAGAGCATAAAGAGGAATCAGGCAAAGAGGGCATTATAAGAGAGTTTATCAGCAGGCTTGTCCCTGAGAACTGGCAGAAGTACACGTTAGATCAGCGCCGTATGTGGTGGGGCTCGCGCGGTACGTCCGCACAGGACGGTGACGGAGATATCAAGCTTGTTGAGCGTGACAGGGTATCAGCTATGGAGATCTGGGTGGAGTGCTTCAATGCTGACCCCAAGTACATGAAGCAGGCGGACGTTAGAGAGATCAATGCAGTTTTCAAGGTGTGTGATGAGTGGAGCAACACAACTGAGCCGATGAAGTGCGGACCGTATGGCTTGCAGAGGTGCCACAAGCGGAATGCGCTAACCAAAGCGGAGCGGTGATGCGACCCACGCACAGAGAGCAAAATAGTGTTATAAACCATGGTTACAAACTTGGTTACAAACAAGTGTAACCGCAGCAAATTTCGGTTACAAAGTTACAAACGAAAATATACATTTGTAACCGAGTTTGTAACCGCAAAAAATCCCTATAATACGCGGTTTTCTATATACAGGTTACAAAGTTACAAAAAAATATATAATAGAGTTAAAATATATATGTTATGGGTGCATATACGCCATATACGCATATATAGGGGAATATATAGCAAATTTTTTGTAACCGTGTTTTTGATAGAATTTTGGAGGTATTTTTCAAGGTGAATATTGTTGAATCAGAAATCGAGAACAAAATGCGGCAGAAGCTGAAACTGCATGGCGGGATTTTCTTCAAGTTCGTAAGTCCGTCAGTTAGTGGAGTGCCAGACAGGATTTGTATTCTGCCGCATGGCAGGATCATATTTGTTGAATTGAAACGTGAGGGCGGTATCGTGTCGCCACGTCAGAAGTATATCCATAAGAAGCTAAGACACTTGGGTGTTGATGTGCGTGTGGTCATTGGCATGGAGCAGGCGATGGAGTTTGTGAGAGAGGTGTGTGGTGAACATGGGAAGTCCTAAGCACTTTGTACCGCATAACTACCAGGCGTATTGCAGAGACAGGATAATCGATACACCGAACATTGGTTTGTTCCTCGAAATGGGTCTCGGCAAGACTGCTATAACACTCGATGCAGTAAAGCGGTTGAAGTATCATTATTTGCAAATTGTCAAGACTTTAATCATAGCACCGAAGAAAGTAGCTGAATCCACATGGCACACAGAAGGAGCACAGTGGTTAGAGTTTTCTGAACTTCGCTTTTCCTTCGTCATGGGCACTCAGGCTGAGCGCATAGCTGCACTCAATACTCCCGCGGACATCTACCTGATAAACCGCGAGAACACCCAATGGCTCGTTGAGTATTATAAACACAAGTGGCCGTTTGACATGGTGGTTCTTGACGAATCATCAAGCTTCAAGAATCATCAGGCTAAGCGGTTCAAGGCATTGAAGCTAGTCCGCAGCCGTATCAATCGCATGGTGCTCCTGACCGGTACGCCCTCTCCGAAGTCCCTCATGGACTTATGGGCTCAGGTGTACTTACTGGACGGAGGGCAAAGGCTCGGCAGAACAATAACCGCTTACCGTGATGCGTACTTCACACCCGACAAGCGGAATGGTCAGATAATCTACAGCTATGCTCTGAGGGACGGAGCAGACAAAGAGATCTACAAGCGGATATCTGATATCTGCATATCCATGAGGTCAGCCGATTATCTGTCCTTGCCGGAGCTGATGTACAACGACATACCTGTTATGCTTGACAAGCCTGCTGCAGCAGCATACAAGAAGCTAGAGCATGATATGCTCATCGAGGTTGACGAAAGCACGATCACGGCGGGTACTGCTGCGGTGCTGACCAACAAGCTCCTGCAGCTGTGCAACGGCGCAGTGTATGACGAGGACGGCAAGGTGATAGAACTGCAGTCCTGCAAGCTTGATGCGCTCTTGGAGACCGTTGAGCAGCTCGGAGACGAACACGCGATAATCTGCTATAACTTCAAGCACGACAAGGACAGGCTCATGCAGGCGCTCTCGAAAACAGGTAAGCGCGTAGCTGTGTATGAGGGAGAGCAGCAGAAGCAGGACTGGAACGATGGCAAGATAGATCTGATGCTCGTGCAGCCTGCATCATGCGGCTATGGTCTGAACCTGCAGCGCGGAGGACATCACATCATCTGGTTTGGTTTGACATGGAGCTTGGAGCTGTATCAACAGACGAACAAGAGACTGCACAGGCAGGGGCAGACACACCCGGTTATCGTGCATCACCTGATCGTCAAGGGCGGAGCTGACGAGGATGTTATAACGGCTCTCCACGCGAAAGACTTAACACAGGAAGGACTTCTCAACGCCCTGAGGGTACGTCTGAGGGCTGCAAAGCAAGGATAATTAATACAAAACACACAACATCTTGTGGCTATTTTTGGCTATTTTGTCTTTAACCACAAGATGTTGTGTTTTACCCCTTGACAAAACACAACATCTGGTGTATAATATACGCAAGTAGATACAACAGGCGGTAGGCGCATCGAGTATGCCTCCGGCTTGATGTTGCCGGACAATGCCGCCATTGTACTACGACTTGTGTTTCATTCTCATGGGGCTCGGGCAGCAGGTTTGACCATTTACTGCTGTTCTGGCATTTAATTCTCCTTTCTACCTTCTTGCACCCGCTGTATTCAGCAGCGGCAGCGGGTGCATATCACCTAGCAGGACAGCAGCACATCATGTGCGGCTCAGTTCGATTCTGAGCAGGGTGTTCAAAACAACGACTAGCGGAGGGCTAACGATGGAAAACAGAAAGCTGATACGCATTCAGACAGAAAACAACCTCAACGAGGTATACGCAGTAGACGAGCCCGGTGCAGGCAACGCAAGTCATGAGTACCGCATCTCGCCTACTGGCTGTGATGAGCAGGGCAATATGTACCCCAGTCAGGATATCAGCTTCCAGAACGGACCGAGGAAAGACCCTAACAGCATCCCGGGTGTACTGGACACTGATCTGTTGGAGATCGTCCGCGACAGGCTCAAAGGTTTCCAGAGCGGCGAGTTCGCCTGCCGTGAAAATGCTTGTGCTCTCACCCACATCGAAGAAGCGCTCATGTGGATGAACAAGCGTGTAACTGACAGAGCACAGCGCGGTGTACTCGGAACCAACAACAAGTGATACACCGACAGAACTAACAACGATAAACGGCTATTCAAGCTCGGACACGATGAGAAGCTACGGCGGTCAAGCCTTAATCGAGGGCTCATTCCTACCGACTGCGGGAATAGTCGTTTTTCAGACACACGGCAGCAAGCCCCCAGTATCAGCATAACGCTAAAGCAAGGAGGTGTATAGCATGGCTGACGAAAAAGAGAAGAAGTACAGACCACAGAACAAGAACCTAAGGCTCTTCAACGAAATCCCTGTTGAGGAAGCTCGTGCTATACAGTCAGCAGGCGGCAAGGCTTCACATGAAGCACGCAAGAAGCGCCAAGCTATGGCAGACCTGCTGCTGCTATACTCAGGCTTGCCTATCAAAGATGCACGAATACGTAAGCGCTTGAAGAACTTAGGCGTACCTGATGAGGAACTGACACAGAAGTTCCAGATAGCTGATGCGCTCGTAAAGACCGCGCAGACAGGTAACACACAGGCAATAGCGCTGTACCTTGATTCGATCGGAGAACTTGGTGCAGCTAAGGGCGAGGACAAGGAAAACAACTTGTTCAAGATGATCGAGGAGAGCAGCTCACAGGAGGTTGAATTGGATGATATTCCGGAAATTCGGGAAACGTCAGAATCTGACGTTGACTTGGTGGAATCGCCCGAATCTGAGGAACTATGATGCGATAATCTGTGACGGCTCTATCAGATCAGGCAAGACACTGTCAATGTCAATCGGCTTCATTAACTGGTCGATGACAAGATATAACAATCAGTTTTTCGCTATATGCGGAAAGACAATAGAAGCTCTCAGACGTAACGTTATCTCGCACCTCAGCCAATGGCTAGAGGGTATCTACACGATAACCGAGCGTAGGTCTGAGAACCTGATAATCGTTTCAGCGGCAGGCAAGACCAACACTTACTACCTCTTCGGCGGTAAGGACGAAAGCAGTTACTCTCTGATACAGGGTATGACACTTGCAGGCGTGTTCTTTGACGAAGTCGCTCTGATGCCCAGGTCATTTGTTGAGCAGGCTATGGCGCGTTGTTCGGTAGAGGGCTCTAAGTTCTGGTTCAACTGTAACCCCGAGAACCCCTCTCACTGGTTCTACTTGGAGTGGATCCAGCAGAGAATGAAGAAGAACGCTCTGTATCTCCATTTCACGATGGATGACAATCTCAGCCTGTCCCCTGAAATCAAAGAACGATACGAGAAGATGTACACAGGCGTGTTCTACCGCCGTTACATTCTCGGTCTCTGGGTAAGAGCTGAGGGTCTTGTGTACCCGATGTTCGACAGAGAAAAGCATCTTATCGATACTGTACCAACGTTCAATGCACGGCACCGATACTTCGTTGCTGTGGACTATGGTACAGTCAATCCATTTGCAGCGGGTCTTTACGACTACGACCCAACGCATAAGACAGCTACGAAGATCAAGGAGCTGTATTACCGCGGCGGTTCTGCAAAGAGAGTTGACAACGAGCGGTATTACAAGATGCTGAAAGACCTCATCGGTGATTACCCGATAGAGTGTATCGTTATTGACCCTTCGGCTGCGGCTATGGTTGAAACGATCTTGAAGTATGGCGAGTACGATGTAAGAAAAGCAATCAACGATGTACTCAACGGCATACAGACAGTTACGAAGTATCTCAATGCAGGTGTGCTGCACTTCCACAACAGCTGCAAGTCCACTATCAAGGAGTTCGACAGCTATTCTTGGAAAGAAGATGCAAGTGTGGACACGGTCATCAAAGAGAACGACCACGCTATGGACGAACTGAGGTACTTCTGTTATACGATACTACGAGACGAATTAATGTTTGATATATAGGGCGGTGATGATATGAGTATTTTTACACGCCTGCTTGGGAGGTTAGGCAACTTGTTCGGTGCAACCAATGCGGATATAGGACGTGAGTTCGGTGTTAAGCTTATATCATCTTCGCAGATGCAGAACGCGCTTAACAATTGGGATAACATCTCGAAGGGTAAAGCTCCGTGGGTAGACCGTGAGGATGGTATAAAGACCGTCAACATGGCTAAGTTCATAGCTGATACCAGGGCGAAGCTTACCACACTCGACATCGGTATCAGCGTGAGCGGCGGCTCTGCGAGAGCTGACTTCCTGCAGAACATAACCGATGATCTGATAAAGAGACTACCCGAGAAGATGTGCGAAGCAGACAGGCTCGGCGGTATGATGATACGTTGGAACGGCACGAGCTGGGACTTCGTTCTTCCGGGTAGCTTCGGAGTAACCGAAGTAAACGGTAACCGCGAGATAACAGGCGCGATATTCGCAGTTCAGGCAGTAGAGGGTAGCAACACCTATACACGCCTTGAATATCACAGGTTTGTCGATGTTGACGGTGAATCGCTGTATCAGGTGACCAACAAGGCATTCAGGAACGGTACAGATATCAGCGGTAACACAACACTCGGCACACCTGTTCCTCTAACTGAGGTCAGAGCTTGGGCACACCTGCAGCCCGACACTTACATACGCGGACTGACTAAGCCCCTTTTCGCTTACTACCGTGTACCGGGCTCAAACAATATCGATGATACCTCACCTCTCGGTGTGTCGATATTTGCCAACGCTCTGACCGAGCTTAGAGCCATTGATGTGGCTATCTCCCGCAAGGACACCGAGATCGAGGACAGCAAGCACATGACGTTCATCGGTCAGAGCATTAAACGTTCTGCCGATAACAGGAACTTCAAGTTACCGAGATTTGTGCAGCAGCTCGGTATCGGTTTGGACGATGCAAGCAACAGCAGCATCAAAGAGCATACAGCTACACTGCTTACCGAATCCCGCTTGCAGGATATCAACTTTAACCTTTCAATGGCAGGCGTTAAGTGTGGATTCTCTGAGGGCGTATTCGTTCTTGACGGTCAGCGTGGTATGGTAACCGCTACTCAGATAGAGAGTGACGACCGAGACACCATACAGACCATTAAGGACGACCGTGATGCTCTGCAGGCTGCACTTGAACAGGCTATTGAGGGTGCTGATAAGATAGCAACTCTCATGAACCTTGCACCACTCGGTGAATACGAGCTGCAGTTTGCTTTTGGTGATATCACATACTCCTACGAGGAGGATAAAGCGAACTGGCGTATGTACGCTATGCAGGGGTGGGTGCCTAAGTGGGTGTACCTGATGAAGTTCGAGAAGATGACCGAGGAAGAAGCAAAGGCTATGATAGCAGAAGCGCAGATAGCTGATGCAGAAGTACAGCTGTTCCAACAGCAGCTCTCCGCAGAGGGTGATGATTAGTGCTAACTCCTGAGGAAATAGATGCTCTTATCGAGCCTATGCAGCCATTGATTGACGACCTCAATACTTTCATCTTGAAAGACATAGTCTCCCGGTTAATGGCACGGCTAAAGCACGAGGATCCTTTCAAGCTGTCACAGTCTGATATCTGGCAGTTAGAAGTGCTGAAAGAAGCTAATGCACACTATGAAGCAGTTAAGAGCAAGCTTGCTAAGTGGACCGGTAAAGCAGACCGAGAGATAGCAGCTATCTTCGAGGATGCAGGTATTACAGCTTGGGATGCAGACAGAGCTATCTATGAAGCGCAAGGCACAAAGACCTTACCTATCAACAAGCTCCCCCGAATGGTGCAGATCATGCAGGACACAATGCAGCGCACCTATGGTACATTCCACAACTTGACCAGGACAACAGCACACAGCTCGCAGCAGCGGTTTATCAGACTTCTCGATGAAGCGCACATGAAAGTTGTAACAGGTGCTACGTCCTATCAGGAAGCAGTAAGGCAGGCAGTCGATGAACTGTGTAAAACACAGCTTACGATCACCTACGGTGATGCTCCCAGTGGTCAGTACGTTTACCACAAAGACACTATCGAGGTAGCAACGCTCAGAGCGGTGAGAACAGGCACAGCGCAAGCGTGCGGCAACATATCACTGCAGGGCATGATCGACAACGAGCATGATGTTATCCAGGTCTCAGGACACATGGGTGCCCGATACGGTGACGGAGGACATAACCCCGGTAACCACTTCTGGTGGCAGGCCAAGCAGTACAGCAGGACTGGCAAGACAAAGGAACTGCCGAACTTCGATGTGTGCGGATATGGTACAGGCGAGGGCTTGTGCGGGTGGAACTGCCGGCACAGCTTCGGGCCCGGTATTCTCGGGCGCAACCCTTATGAGAAGTTCGACACCGAAGAGAACCAGAAGGCCTACGATCTCTCGCAGAAGCAGCGAGCTATGGAGCGCAAGATCAGGCGCGACAAGGAGAACGTTGTGGGCAGAGATACAGCACTAAGGAACTGCCCTGCATCTGAGCGAGAGAAGTATCAAGCAGACTACGACAGAGCAGTAAGCCTGCTGCGGAAGCACATGAAAGCATATAACGACTTCTGCAAGGCCAATAACTTGAAGAAGCAATATGATAGATTAGAGAATGCTAAATACACACGGCTCATGCGCACGCAGAGCCACGCCACAGCACGTTAGCGGCTAGGGTAGTGAAATTACACTCACGTAATCTGCAAGGGCATACAGAGCCCCTCAGAGCACGTGAGCACATGGACTGATAGCTCAATCGGTTAGAGCACTGACCTTATAAGTCAGAGGTTAGAGGTTCGATTCCTCTTCGGTCTACTATTGGCGGCTAGGAGCCTAAGCCTAGCAAATATCGGACATGGCAACGTCCTTAAAAGCCTAATGATATTCAAGGAGGTTATTTCGTATGAAAACGGAAGAATTAACAGCACTGGGACTGACAGATGAACAGGTTAAGAGCGTTTTTGCACTGCATGGCAAGGATATCACGCCTTTACAGCAGCAGATAGCAGACCTGACTAAGAGCAGGGACGATATCACAGCAGAGCGCGACAACCTCAACACTCAGCTCACAGCGGCAAACGACACCCTGAACAAGTTCGGTGATCTTACACCCGAATCTATGCAGGCGGAAATCCAGAAGTACAAGCAGCAGGCAGATGATGCGGAGAAAAACTTCAACGCTCAGATAACTGCTCGCGATCAGAAAGACTGGATAACCAAGAAGCTTGACGAGTACGGTGTTACCTCCCCTTACGCAAGAGCAGCACTCACTTCGGAGCTCATGGCGGCTGACAGCGGCCTGACATGGAAAGATAACTCTTTCTTTGGCTTCGATGACTTCATGAAGGCGGCTAAGGCTAAGGACACGACACTGTATCAGACAGCGGACGAAAAGGCAAAAGCCGACAAACAGACCAAACTTGAAGGTGATGCACCCTCTTTCGTTGCCCCTCTCGGACAGCAGAAACCGCAGGGCGACACAAAGAAGGACATTCCTAAGGTTTGGTAAGACCAACCGAAAGGAAGTAATGATTTATGGCAAAGATCGCATCTCTTAACATTCTCATTGACGGCAGCTCTCCTGCAGCTAACGACTATCTCGCAGAGCTGAGCGGCGTTGTCATCGAGAACATTCAGAAGAACACTCTGAGCTACAAGCTCAAGAATCAGGAGCTGAGCGGTGACCCTGTATCAGGTACCGTAGAGTGCAGACGTTTCACCAACGCTACCTCTGCAAACTATGGTTCCGCAAGAACCGCAGGCAAGGGTGCAGCAGTTAAGGCTAAGCCCGTTACTGTTGCAATCGACCAGGACAAGGAGATCGTTGAGGAACTGGAAGCTAAGGACGTTAGACTGTACAGCGTTGACGATGTACTGAACAGACGTGCTAACAACCACGTTCTGACAGTAGCAACAGCACTTGACCGTGCTTTCTTCGCAGAAGCTAACACCAACGCTACCGCAGTCAACGTATACGGTATCACTGATGTGGCTGATATCCTCGAAAAGATCATCCAGGAATGCGAGAATACACACAACTCTTTCGTTGACGGTGTACCTCGTGATATGATGAGCCTTGTTCTCTCTACCGAGTACTACGGCAAGATCAGAAACCACCTCGACAAGTGCGAGAGAAGCAACGTGGACACAGGTGTCGAAGAGTTCTACGTATGGCATGGCGTAGAGACCAACTCGAGCACAAGACTGCCTGTCGGCTGCGATATCCTGCTCATGGTAAAGGGCGCAGTTGCACAGCCTGTTATGATGGAGCAGTACGTAGCTGAGAAGATACCTCTCTCCGAAGCTGTCGGCGTTGAGCTGTTCTACCACTACGGTACTAAGGCAGTAACCCCTGACCTGATCTTCGGCGCAGACTTCACACAGCCTAACGAAGGTAACTAAGATAAGGAGCGGGTACCATGACATTTCTTAACCTCTTAACAGGCGCGGTCGTTGAATCGACCAACGAGTTCGTTATAGCAGAATGGCTGAAACAGCCCGATGTATACGTTGAGTATGAACCGCCTGCAACGCCACCTACCCGCACAGTATATCTCACGATGCAGGCACCTATAACATCAACAGAATAAGGAGGGCTAACGATGCTTTTCATTAACAAGAGAACAGGTACTATCCTCAAACCCGCGAATAAGTATGTAGAGGGGCTTTATAGCGAGAGCCCCATGTATGAGGTGTACAAGCCCGGCAAGGCTGCTAAGACCGCAGCTCCTGCCGAGACCACAGCACCTGATACTGCTGCAGAAGCAGTTGAGGACAAGTCCAAGAAAAAGTGATGAAGGAGGGCAAAGGTAATGTACGCAGATTATAGCTTTTACACCGACACATATCTCGGTGATGCACTGACAGCTGCTAACGCTAACAAGTGGCTTGACCGAGCTTCGGACTATGTTGATACTATCACATTCCGCAGGCTTGAAACGGCTTTCCCAGAGGTGGAAGCAGATGCTATCAGAGTAAAGAAAGCTGTGTGTGCTGTTGCCGATGCCCTCTGCTACATCGATACACAGCGCAGAGCGGGAGCAGCAAGTACCAATTCTGACGGCAAAGTGACCGGGGCAATAGCTTCGATAAGCAGCGGCAAAGAATCGGTATCATATGCAACAGGCGGCACAGCTTCGATCTATTCAGCGGCTGCAAGCAACACAGCGGCGCAGGACAGCTACACACGATACATCGTGGAGACCTACCTTGCCAATGTGCCCGATGCCAACGGCGTTAATCTGCTGTATGCGGGGGTGGACTGATATGTTCGGAGATACTATCACGGTATTCAACTTCAAGGATGGTTATTACTATCCACACGTACTGCATGGGGTAGATGCCGTTGGAATATCAGACGGAGCAACAGCCACAGCCCAGAGCGGCAATACTAACTCCGACATGGGCACGGTGCTGATACAGACCAATGCAAGCAAGATCATAGCGGCAGACAATTCAGTACTGCCGTATGTAAGCCCGAAAGCGTATGAAGCTCTCGCAGACGGTGTGGAATCCGTCATAACATTCCAACCTCAGACGGACTTCATTCTGATAGGTGAGTACGAAAGCACAGAGCCTATATACGATGATGATTATGAGACTGGATTCTATGATGATATCAACAGCACACGAGATGGTGTGCACCAGATAGTTACAGCTGTTTACTACGAGCTCATACCGCATTTTGAGATAGGAGTGAGGTAAATGCCTAACTGGACTATCTCAGGTAAGGCGGCGTTCGTCAAAGGTATGGTGCAGGTCGATATCAATGTTGATCTGTCCGCATATCCTGAAAGGTTCGCCAGAGCTCAACAGCGGCTCGGTGAAGCGGTTCTCGTGAGCAGTAAGGTGTTTATGCCACTGCTTACCGGAAGCCTGCAGCAACGCTCCTACGTTGACGATGGCGGACGTAAAGTTGTGTTCCCGGGTCCGTATGGTAGATATCAGTACGGCGGTCGGGTAATGGTCGATTCGGTGACAGGCAAAGGCCCGGCGCTGATACACGACCGTAACGGCGTAGAGATCGGCTTACGTTTCCGCAAAGGTGCAACTCTCGTACCTACGGAAAGGCGGCTGAACTATTCACAGCCTACGGCTCAGGCAGAGTGGTTTCAACCCGCAAAAGACAAAGACCTCCCTGCATGGGTGGCGGAATGTGACAGAATAATAAAGGGTGGTGCATAATGGCACAAAGACCAATAGACGTTCAGGGCTCGGAGATAATCAGTACTGCGCTCATGGAGCTGATTAATGAATTTCCTGCACTGAATGGTAAAAAGATAAAGTTCTCGACCCTAGAGGATAAGTCAGGGCTCGGCTTCTTCCCGACAAGCGGAGCTGCGATACTTTCAAGGAAAGAGAGTATAACAGGTCATGTGAGCATACAAGGCGCGTACCCTTTCAATGTCATATACAGGGCTGCTGTGAAAAGTGAGACACAGAAGCTCGCAGTCAAGGAGTTCCTTGATACTCTCGGCAAGTGGCTTGAAAAACAGCCTATTGTGGTCAGCGGTTCCGTAGTACAGCTGCACGACTACCCAGAGCTTGACGAGGGACGAATAATCACAAACATAGCACGCAGTACTCCCGCACACTGCAACGCTGCATATCAGGACGGCGTTGAGGACTGGCTTGTATCAATCCTTGTGCGGTACAAATATGAGTACGACACTAACCAGTAATAACAGTTATAAAGCGAGGTATAGCCCATGTATAACAAAATCGAGCGCAAATACCTTGCGCACTATATAGATGAAGGTTTCGGAGCTAAGCAGTATGTATGGCTCGGTGATGATCTCGAAGAGTATTCAGACGAGCTCAATGCTGACGTAGAGTTCGAGACCAACATACTTGGTGAACAGAACATCAGACACAGCGGGTATGACACTGAGGGAGACGTAGACCCATACTATGCGGAATACGGCAGCCTGCTCTTTGTCAACCTCTCAACCATAGCGAACCGCAGAATTAAAGGTGATGCTTGTAACACCACAAAGATTGATGTGCTTCTCAGGGAAGATATGTCAACGGTGTGGGCGTACCGTGAGGACGTTACGGTAATACCTAGTTCCGTGGGCGGCGATACCTCAGGCATACAGATACCATTCGGTATTTACAGCAGAGGTAATCGCGTGAAAGGTATATTCGATGTCAGCACCAAGACCTTCACGCCTATCAATACAGTATATGCACTTGACGGTGCTGTACTGATTGATAACAATACAGCATTCGCAGATCACGTTATCGTGTAAAGTGAAAAGGAGTGGTAATCAATGGCAGATAAGATAGAGCGTAAATACCTTGCGCACTACGTTGACGAAACATTTAACGGCGAGACACCCGCCTATACCAGACTGGGTGACGATCTGGAAGAGTACAACGAGGAACTTAACCCCGATGTAGAGATCAAGAAGAACATCAAGGGCGAACAGTCCATAGACCATAAGGGCTATGAGGTACAGTCCGATGTGGATCCTTACTATGCTACTGAGGGTAGTGCTCTGTGGGAAAAGCTTGCAGAGATCGCTAACGAGAGAAAGACAGGCGCGGCTTGCAAGACTACCAAGATCGATGTACTGTATGACACAACAGGTACTGTTGTATGGGCATATCGTGAGGACGTTGCTCTGATACCTAAGTCTATCGGTGGTGACACTTCCGGTGTTCAGATACCTTTCAGCGTATACAATCTCGGTAACAGAGTGTCCGGTTCTTTCAACCCCTCAACAGGCACATTTACTCCCACCTCTGGCAACTAAGCCGGAGGGAGCAAGCCAGACAGTAACCAATAGTAACCAATAGTAACCAATAGTAACTAATAATTGATAATTATAACGGAGGCTAGTTATTATGAACGCTATCACCAAAACCAATGAAATAAACACAAATGCAGCAGCTCTCAATATCACAGTAGACGATGGTATGAGGGCTATTCCTATAACTAATACACTCGGTACTGAGATAGGCAAGTTCTATTTCAGACCTACGGATATAGGCATAATCGACAGATACAATGAGATCATCGAGAAAGTGCCCGATGTTTTCAAACCTCTCGAAAACATCAACATCAATGCAGATGGTACAGCAGATTCAGACATTGAGATGCAGACCTTAAAGGAATGCGAAAGCAAGCTGTATGAGCTGTGCGACTATCTGTTCAACGGTAATCTTTCCGAAGCTTTCTTCGGCAGTATGCACCCGTTCTCTCCCCTTGACAGCGGCATGTTCTACTGTGAGAATGCGCTTGACAGCGTAGGCAAGTTCATAGCTGCACAGTTCCAGAGAAGCGTTAAGGGCGTTGAGAAGCGTATAAGCGGTTATACTAAGGGCTACAAGTCAGCACCCGGTAAGCACAGAAAGGCTTGATAAGCTATGATAGGTGAGCTTCCGAGAAGCTTAGTCGTCAATGGTGAGGAATGGGATATCAGGACGCACTTCGCGGATATCCTGAAAATCATCGTTGCTTTCAATGACCCGAATATTGATAACGCAGAGAAGATATATGTCTGTCTGCATATCCTCTATGAGGGATTTGACGAAATGCCAGAGAGCGACTATGAAGCGGCTTTTAAGGCGGCTTTGGAGTTCATTGACTGCGGTATGCCAGAGGGTAAGAAAAAGCCCGGGAGCGCACGCACAATGGACTGGGAGCAGGACGAGAGTATCTTGTTTCCTGCTATCAACAAGATAGCGGGATTCGAGACAAGGTCGGTTGAATACCTTCACTGGTGGACGTTCATGGGCTACTTCATGGAGATATCAACAGACGGTGTGTTCGGCTCTGTACTGCGGCTCAGGCAGAAGAAAAAGAACCGCAAAACCCCTCTCGATAAGACCGAGAAGGAGTTCTGGAACGCGAACCGAGAGCTGTGCGAGATCAAGCCTAAACTCTCCGAAGAAGAAAAGGCTGCTAAGGAAAGATTGAAAAATATGCTTAGATAAGAAATGAGGTGTAATCATGGCGGATAGTGGATATTCTGACGGTTCGGTAGTTGTCAGCACAGACCTTGACACTCAGGGCTTTGAAGCAGGCTCAGACCGAATGAAGAATGCCATCGATTCATCTATGAACGAGTTTCAGAAGCTGGGCGACACACTTCAAGGTGCTATGAATCAGGGTGTACAAGCTGTACAAGAGGGTGCACCACTGATTGACAAGGCACTCTCCGAGAGTGTAACATCTTTCCAGACAAGCTCAGAGGATATTCAGAACTGGATATCTAAATGGGCAGATGCTATTCCTGAAAAGAAGTTTGAAGCTAGTATAAGTGCTATCCAGAAGATGCTCGATGGTCTCGAGGGCAAGATGCAAGATGTATCACAGTCCTACGCGAAAGCAGGAGACGGTGGCGCTAAAGAAATATCGAAGTTCGAGACCCAGGCTCGGGCGGCTGAGAATGGGCTGAACAAACTCGATGCAGAAATAGAAAAGCTGTACGGCACAGCTGTCAGAAGCAAGGGCGGTACGATATTCAGCGGACGTGAATCTGATGATCTCCGAATGCTGATAACCCGATGTGCTGACCTACAAGAACAGTTACAGCGTATGCAGACGGCTGTTATCAGGGTCAAGGCTGAGACCGAGAAAGCGAAAGCGGCTGAGACTGCCGCTATTGCAAAGGCTAAAGCTGAGACCGAAGCGGCAAGGTCAAGCACAAGAAAGCTTGCTGATGAAAATAAAAAGGCTTGGCAGACGGTCAAGCAGGAAATAAAGGGTGCTGAGACTGAGACAAAGGCTTTTGACAGCACGTACAAGTCTATCGGTAGCAGTATCAGAACTCTTGAAAGCAAGATTGACGGCTTGGCTCCTGCGGCGAAAAAGGCTATGGGCGGTAGTGAAAGTGCTGTTGATAGTTTTGAGTTCAAGGTAGCCAACACACAGCGTCAGATACAGTACCTCCGAGAACGGCTTGAAACGCTCGGTAATGCTCGGATAAACTCCGAGGAATACAACACCCTTGTGCAGGGTATCGAAGCCGCTAGAACAAAGCTGAACGACCTCTTAGCGGCAAAGCAGAAAATGCTTGCAGAGGGTACAGATCAGACCTCTGAGGAATGGAGAAATACCGAATCCGCGATAGCGGCGGCGCAAGCTCAGTTGCAGAGGTTTGAAGCATCAAAGGCGGCTATGGAAACGGCGGGTACTGCTACGGTAAGCGGTACAGACACAACAGCATACCAGGAAGCGGCGAACCAGATACAACAGCTTGAACAGCGTGTAACTGAGTACGAAAGCAAGGTATCAAAAGCCAACGGAAGAACACGCCTGTTAATGGCTACACTTAAGGGCATGGCGAGAGTTGGTGTTACAACGTTCAAGCTCCTGGGCAAGAGCATAGCGGCGGCAACTAGCAAAATGAGAACTTTCGGCAAGTCCTCAAACGGCTCCATGCAGGCTGTGAAGAAGCTCACAAAGGTGTTTACCTCGTTCGGTACTCGTATCAAGTCTATGCTTAAGCGTAGGTTTATATCAGCCCTATTCTCAGGAGCGATAGACGGTATCAAGAACCTTGCACAGGTTTCACCCGAGCTTAATGCTTCAATGTCTGCTATGATGACCGCACTTGCACAGCTGAAAAACAGTTTTGCATCTGCTTTCGCTCCAATAATATCGGTGGTCTCACCGGTGTTGGTGACGCTGATAAACCTCTTGTCTGACGCATTCACAAAGGTGGGTATGCTCGTAGCTGCACTCACAGGTGCAACGTCATTCAAGAAAGCCGTCACAGTCCAAAAGGACTACGCCGCGTCATTAAAAGACACGTCAAAGGCGGCTGACAAGGCTAGTAAGTCGGTAGCGGGATTCGATGAGCTGAACAACACAACGACATCGGACAGCTCCAACAGCTCAGACACAGCGACAAACCCTGCTGATATGTTTGAGACTGTACCGATAGACAGTAAGATAAAGAGCATAGCCGATAAGATCAAGAACGCTTTCAAGAACGGCGATTTTGAGGGAATCGGTGAAGCGATAGCAAATAAATTCAACAGCGTAGTTCAGAAAATCAATTCTGCTATCAGTTGGGATAACGTGGGCCCGAAGATAACCGCTTTCGCGGACGGACTTACGCGGACGTTCAACTCGATAGTAGACAATGTGAACTGGGCTCTGATAGGCGATACGGTAGCACAGGGCGTTAACACAATTGTCAATACGCTGTATCTGCTAGTAACAGGTATTAACTGGGGCAACCTGGGCAAGTCTCTCATGGACGGACTTAACGGTCTGGTCTATGGCGTGAACTGGGGCAAGCTCGGAAAGACAATCGGAACAATGTTCCAGTCTGCACTCAGTTTCCTGAACAATGTAGTTCACACGTTCAACTTCAAGGCTCTGGCAAAGGGCATAGGCGGAGCGGTGAACAATGCAATACATTCCGTCAATTGGAGTATGCTCGGAGAAACGCTCTCCACAGGAATCCGAAGCGCTTTCCAGTTCGTTTCCGAGACGATCAAGAGCATTGACTTCAATGCAATAGGCGAGAACATAGCAAAGTTCATTAACAACATTGACGCCGCAGGAATCCTCGGAGACCTGGCATCAATGCTAAGCAACATACTCTCAGGTGCGCTCAATATCGCAACAGGGCTTATCAAAACGCTCGACTGGGGCAAGCTCGGAAGTGGCATATGGTCGGCTCTTGGCAATATCCTCACAGGCATTGACTGGGGCGGGCTGATAACCAAAGCGTTTGAGCTGTTAGGCGCAGCTGTAGCGGGTGCTGTATCGCTCCTCGGCTCATTCTTCCTCACACTCTGGGAGGGCGTTAAGACTGCATGGTTTGCAGTTGAAGGCTACTTCTCCGAGCAGATCAAGGAAGCAGGCGGCAACATCTGGGCGGGTGTCCTGGAGGGCATCACAGAGGGCTTAGCTTCAATCGGCTCATGGATAGTTACAAACATCTTCGACCCATTCATAAACGGCTTCAAGGCTGCATTCGGCATACACTCTCCGTCAACAGCCATGGCGGAAATGGGCGGCTTCCTGATAGCAGGCTTGAAAAACGGCATTTCTGCCGCATGGGGCTCTATCAAGTCATTCTTCACAAACGCTTGGTCGAGCATCAAGTCAGTCTGCGTGAACGCTTGGAACGGCATCAAGTCGGCTTGTTCAACAGCATGGAACGCGGTTACAAGCAAAATAAAGGAATCAGCTTCACAGATAAAGGCTGCGATCTCCGAGAAGTTCTCGGCTGCTAAGGATGCGGTAGTCGAAAAGGTATCAAGCATCAAACAGAAGGTCTCCGAGGGCTTCACCAACGCTTGGAACACGGTCTCCTCTAAGATGTCGAGTATCAAGACTTCGGTATCGAACGGATTCAGCAACGTATACTCAACCGTAACAAGCAAGATCAGCAGCATTAAGTCGAGCATTTCAAACGGATTCAGCTCCATGAAGTCCACAGTATCAAACGCTGTATCGGGTATCTGGTCATCAGTTTCAGGTACATTCTCAAACCTCGTTTCCAACGCTTGGACATGGGGTGCAGATATATGTGATAACATGGCTAACGGTATTCGTAACATGGCAGGCAGTGTATGGGATTCGGTAAGCTCCCTCGCAGGAGATATCAGAGACTACCTCGGATTCTCCGAACCTGAGAAGGGTCCTCTGAGTAACTTCCACACCTATATGCCTGATATGTTGGAACTCATGGCTGAGGGTATCAACAAGAACAAGAGCATAGCTCTTAACGCCGTATCAGACCTCGCACAGGGTATCTCCGATGAAGCGCAGGACACTAGCGTACTTATCCCGATAAACGCGGACAACAAGTACACAGGTTTCCTTGACAACTTCTCAGATAAGATAACGGATGCGTTCTCAGACATGATCGAGCGGCTTGAAGCTATCGCGGGTAATGTGACGTTCTCCGTTCCTGCTGTGGCTGCGGGTAGCGTGGTACCTTACAAGCTTGCACAGTATGACAGCTCCGATTCAAGCGGAACTGACAGTTCCGTTAATATAACGGCAATCACTGACCGCTTAGATGCGGTAGTAAACAGGCTTGGTGATGTTGTAGATGCAATCGACAGCAAAGAGACAGGCATATCAGACGATGCGATATACAGCAGCGTGAAAAGTAGTGCTCGTAAAGAGCAGAAATCAACAGGCAGAAATCCCTTTACAGTATAAGACAGGAGTGATTGAGTATGAGCAACTTTAGGGGCTATCTGGTAAAAGCCTACAACGGAACTATCCTCGATCAGTACTTAGCTGCAGAGGGATTTAAATGCACCCCTGACCAAAGGCAGGATAAGGATTCGTACCGTGACGGTTACGGCATACTTCACAGAAATGTTCTGCCGGGGGTGACTTCAACACTTGAATTAACGACACTTGACGGCTTGAACGTTGACCAGGTAGCGGCATTCAAAGAAGCTATCGAGAGCGGCATCATCAACAGTATGGAGCGTAAACTCACGCTCACATACTGGAATGATGAACGAATGGCCTACTGCACAGATACGTTCTATATGCCCGATATGACGTTCACATACAGCCGTATACAGGATAACACCCTGATATACAAATCAACGACATTCAAATTCATAGGGTACGGTGAGCAGCGATGATAGACATTTCTAGCGAACAGCAGCAGATATTGCTAGCAAACGGTACCGTCAAGAATTGGCAGATAGTTGTATACAACTCTGACGATGAACCCGAGTTCACGATACCGACAGAAAAGATGGTTGACAACAGTCTGACCATAAAGGAAAGTCTGTGCTCCGCTCAGAGCCTTGACATAGGTGCTTGTGAATCATCGGTGCTGACAGTGAAGCTTGCTAACCTCAACAGCTCGGAGTTGAAAGACAAGAAGCTTGTTGTCGTGCTCAACGCTTCACAGGGTAACACCTCAGTTGAGCTCGACATGGGCACATTCTATGTCGATGATGTACCGCACGAGAACAACACATGGTTCTACACTCTGACAGCGTATGACAGCATGATTAAGTTCGATGTGAAGATCTTCGAGTGGTACAACTCGCTCTCGTTCCCGATGACTTTGCAGCAGTTCAGAATTGCACTGTGCGCTCATGTGGGCGTTGAGACAGCACCCGAACAGCGGTTACCACTTGATGATATGGTAATCACAAAGAGTGATGCTGTGGATATCAACCTCACAGGACGGCAGGCATTAAGAGCTATCTGCGAGATAAACGGAGCTTTCGGTCACATCAACAGACAGGGTCAGCTTTCCTTCGTCAGACTGGGCACCGAATCAGTTATAACGCTCTTTGAGGGCGGTGCAGACCACTACAAGGCAGGAGCTACACACGAGAACTGGACAGTTCCGGAGATTGAAGCGGCAATAGCTTATTCGCTCTCCAATGAGCAGGGCATTGTCTATCCTGCACAGGGCGGCTTCAACGCCTACACGATCAGTGATAACTTCCTCTGCTACGATCTCAACGATGCAGACCTCGCAAGAGTAGCACAGACGATATACGGAGCTTTCGAGGGTATCACCTATACCGGGCACAACACACCGATAACAGGCAGACCGTGGTTAGAAGTCGGGGACATGATAACAATTGATTCTGACGGAGAGCAGATTGAGACGTACATCTTCGAGAGAACGTTAGCAGGCTTCCAGAGCATGACTGACAAGCTCTCCGCAAAGGCTACGGACAGCAGGGACGAGGACAGAAGCAGTACACATCAGCAGATCGAGAGATTAAAGCGTGATGCTAACCAGATAAAGACCTCGTACCTGAGGGCTGATATAGCAGAGATAACCTATGCTACTATCGAGAACCTTGAAGCTACAAACGCTGTCATAGAACACCTTGAAGCGGTAGACGTAGAGATAACAGGCACACTGACAGCTGCACAGGCAGATATCCGACAGCTGAGGGCTGACAAAGCAGATGTTACCGACCTCACGGCGGTGACAGCACGTGTACAGTACCTCGAGGGTGATGTGGCATCATTCCACAGCTTGTATGCTTCGGATATCACGGCAGTAAATGCCAATATCACTAATCTGCAAGCGGCAACAGCGAATATCAGTACACTGGTAGCGCAGAAAGCTAACATAACTGACCTGCAGGCGGCTACTGCGAGGATAGGCTCCGTTGAAGCGAACGTAGCGGATATCGATACTCTGATGTTCGGCTCTGCGACAGGTACAAGCATACAGACCTCTTTTGCAAATGCTGTGATAGCACAGCTTGGAAATGCACAGATCACAAGTGCTATGATCGAGAGCGTATCTGCTAGCAAGATCAGCGCGGGTAACATCTTCACCAATGCTATCCGCATATACGGCGACAACTCCCATAAGCTTTCCATTGTAGACAACACTATCAGCATATCGGACGGAACCAACGTCAGGGTGCAGATCGGTGAGGATGCAGAGGAAGATTACAACTTGTACATCTGGGACGGTGAGGGTAACCTCATGTTTGATGCACTCGGTCTCACGGCTGACGGCATCACGAGAAAAGTCATCAGAAATGATGTTGTAATGGACAACGCCAACATATCAGCTTACAAGCTTGACATAGATTCACTTTTCAGCGCGATAAACGAGGACGGCTCGAACACTCTGAGCGGTGCAAAGATCAAACTCGATACCGAGAACCAAACCCTTGACGTAGCGTTCACGAACCTGACTACACTTGTTACGACACAAGGCAGTACGATCAGCTCACAGGGTACGGCGATCTCGGTCATACAAGGTCAGATATCATCTAAGATATGGCAGCAGGATATCACTGCTGCATCTGATGCTCTGACACAGACCATGAACACCCAGTACTCCACGCTTACCCAGAACATCAACTCGGTAAGCATAGCACTAGGCTCGGAGATATCGAGCATACAGCAGCAGATTGACGGTGCAACGAATACCTTCGTTGGTGATGAAGCTCCTACACTGTATAACTATCCTGCTGCGGACTGGGCGGCAAATGGTGAGCTGCAGAAGCACATCGGTAATATGTACTACGACAGCAACGGTTATTCATACCGCTTCATGTCGCAGAACGTATTCACAGCAGGCGGCGTAGTCCTCACGGACGGCGGTGATATGCTCAGTAACTTCTACTGGATGCTTATCCGAGACAGTGAGGTATCAAGGGCTCTACAAGATGCTGCAGCGGCTCTCGCAGGCGTTAACAGCATAGAGCACGCACTACTCACCAATTACAGTACAACGGCTCAGATGCACTCCTATGTTGATGTGGCGATAGATTCTATCACACAGGAAGTCTCGGAGACATATGCAACTCATGCAGAAGTCACAGCTCAGGGTGCATCAACATATGCAGATGCAGTAACCTATGCTGACGGTGTAGGAACTGCGGCGGCAGCAGATGCAACGAGCAAAGCCAATGCGGCAGAGACAGCGGCTAAGAATTACTACGATGTAAAGATAGCTGATTACAGCACGACTACCGATGTACGGTCAATGATACAGCAGACCGCAAGCAGTATCACCCAGACCATAACCGACACCCGCACGGAGCTTATCTCCTACGCGGACGGAGTGAGGGACGATGCGGCGGCAGATGCTACACTCAAAGCAGGAGCAGCAGAAGCGGCGGCAATAGCGGCAGCGGCAACAGATGCAACGAGCAAAGCAGATGCAGCAGAAGCGGCGGCAATAGCAACAGCGGCGGCAGATGCGGCAAGCAAAGCAAATGCAGCAGCGGCAGCGGCTAACAGCTACACTGATAATCTGCTGACCTCATACAGCACGACAGCTCAGATGCAGAGTGCTATCGAGCAGACACAGGGCAGCATCTTACAGACCGTAAGCAGCACATATACCACTAAGGCAGAGTATGAAGCATTTGAGGTAGGTGCACGAAATCTCATACTGAATAGTATAGATCTGATAGGCACAACTCATTTCTTCTACAACAACGGCTTGACAGACGGCTCATTTGCCCTCACAGATAACGGCAAATGGCTTGTTATATGATTAATGATTCAAGGGAGGAATCTTTAATGGCTAATGAAAATCTCGCAACAAAGGAAATCACACAGGTTGATGCAGCGGCTTCCGTAACAGCGGGTGCAAAGGTCTACATTGACAACGGCGGCACGTTCGCACGTGCTAATCTGGACGATGTGTTCAAGATATCGGACACATTCCAGACCCTGAGGGGCAACGGTTCTCCTCACAACGGTATTTTCAGAGGTAAAGACCTCACCAACGTGTATACTGTTGCTCAGATGTACAGCATGGTACACAGCGGTAACTTCGATGATCTGTTCATCGGT
Organism: Hominimerdicola alba; assembly: GCF_900109655.1. Taxonomy (GTDB): domain Bacteria; phylum Bacillota; class Clostridia; order Oscillospirales; family Ruminococcaceae; genus Hominimerdicola; species Hominimerdicola alba_B. The sequence continues at coordinate 69,700 of NZ_FOAT01000012.1, read as the reverse complement.
GACTACTTCACAGTATCTCTGACCACAGACATTTACACACACTTCACCGGCTCTACCTTCGACAGCGGTACTACCTACTACGAAGCTAGCGGCACTATCAATGAGAGGGTATGGACCGCAACCTCAGATGCCACACCCCAGAGTGGCAAGATCTACGCCACTAAGCTGACAAAGACCGAGAGCGTTGCTCTGATGTTCGCTCACTTTGACTACTACTACGGCATAGGTGATACCGCACTTGGTACACATCACGCTGTACTGGTACCCCGTTCTACATTTGCCACAGCGGCAAGCATGAACCCCACCAACACGACCGTTGGCGCTTATGCAAACAGCGATATGCACCAGATCACACTTCCTTGCTATGCTAAGTCTCTTAAAACAGCACTGGATAATCACCTGCTCGCACACAAGTCTTGGCTTACTACTGCTATCAATGCTTCTGCGGCATCTGCGGCAGGCGGTGACCAGACAGGCGCGGCTAATGCAGCAGCATGGAGTGCTGTTGAACTGCAGCTCATGAACGAGAATCAGCTGTACGGTTCTTCTGTATGGTCGAGCGGTGCTTACGATGTCGGTGCAGATGCTGAGAAACTGGCAGTATTCAACTTTGTAAATCCTGTTCAGTTCGGACGTTCCACCACATGGCTCCGCTCCATTATGAGTGCGGCGTTCTTCTGCACTTGCAATAACTCCGGTCTTGCAGGTGGTAACGGCGCGTCTAGCGCATCTTACGTTCGTCCCATTATCCTGTTCGGTTAATACCGAGCAGGGTATAAGACAAAAACTATAAGCAGGAGGTGATTACATGACAACATTTGATGCTATACATCAGATCGGTATCCTTAAAAGTCAGCTTGCAGCATCTGACTACAAGGTTATCAAGATAGCAGAGTATAAGGCGGCAGGAATGAAAGCCCCTTATGATATCAACGAAGTTCATGCCGCAAGACAGGCTCTTCGTGATGAGATCAACGAGCTCGAAGAGCTCATGCCTACACTTGAAGAGGGAGGTCTCTGCTAATGGCTAACTCTGTATCACGCTATACAGGCATAGACCCGAACGGTGATACAAGTGTTATGGCTGCTCTTGAAGTTGTCTCGGCAGGGCTCTTTGCCCTTGCCGGGATAGCGCGAGAGTGCAGTTATACGTTAAGGCTCTGGATAAAGGCTAGTTCCGCAAGGACTGTAACTGCTTATGTAGGCTCTACACCCTTCGCGCTTTCCGTCACTTCGGAGTGGAATGTATATACCTGCACATCTTCGGCAGAAGCTAACAGCTCATGTGACTTGTACTTACCCGCGGGAACATACTACATCTGGCACCCGATGCTTGAATCATCAACGAAAGCATCTGATTATAGACAAGCTCCTGAGGACGTTCAGGAGAACATCAATGCTGTGGCAGATACAGCGGCAGCGGCTGCAGCGGCTTACACGGATATGCGGCTCGTTGAGTTCGTAACCACAGAACAGCTTGACACAGCTATCAGGCAGACACAGGAAGAGATATCTCTTTCAGTTACAGCACAGACCACACGTGCTATGACATATGCTCAGGGTCAGGCAGCGGCGGCATATAATGCGGCTAACACGCAGACGGACAACAAGCTGAGGAACTACGTCACATCAACCCGACACACGTCAGACCTGCAGCTCCTTTCTGACCGGATAACTTCTGCGGTATCAGCTACGGAAACGCTTGCAGAGTATGTGGATGGTGACTTCTATGAGCAGGTCACAAGTGAGTATACTACGCTTGTTACTCAGACAGCTAGCGGCATTGAATCGAGAGTGCAGCAGACCTACGCTACACAGACCACAGTTAACGGCATAGCAAGCCGAGTAACAACGGCAGAATCGAAGATAACGCAGCAGGCGAACAGGATAACATCTATCGTATCTGAGCTCACAACAGCTGAATCGCAGATATCACAGCAGGCTAACCAGATAACCTCGTTAGTCAGCACAGTGAACGGTCAGCAGACAGCAATAACACAGAATGCTAGCAATATCAATCTGTGCGTTAAGAGTGCTAATCTGGTGTCCGAGATCAACGCGAGCACAGGTCAGATAAAGATGACTTCAAACAGATTTGTTGTGGACAGCACGTACTTCAAGCTTTCCGCCAATGGCACGGTGACGGCTTCAAACCTTACTCTGACAGGCGGCTCTATCAAATCATCGAACTATGCTACGTCAGGCGGTAGTGTTACGGCGGGTACGTACATCAACCTCTCCACAGGCTCCATATCAGCTAAGAACTTCTCTGTATCGAGCTCCGGTACGATGTCAGCAACGAATGCAACGCTGACAGGTACGTTAGAGACAGGTGCAGACGAGCAAGGTTGTAAAATTAAGGTGATGGACGGTAAGGTACACGCATACCTTAACAATAACCGTGTCGGCGGTCTGGGCGCTGCGGTCAGCAGTTCGGACCCGACTAAGGCACAGTATGCTCTACTCGGCTCCACGAACTTCCAGGGCGTTATGATAGGTACCCTATACAATCACGAAGTAACACCATACTACCGTATGAATTACAGCGACTACTATACAAGTTATGGCTGCCGTCACTGGTTCTCGGGTGACTTGAAGTTCGTCAACGGTAAGGTTAAGTCCAACTTTGAATTCACTGACGGCTACGGTATAAGCTACGGCGGTAACGTAGCATTCCGCTTTGTTAATGGCTCAGGTGTGAATGTTGGTATAACAGGCTCTAACGCCTGCACCACATACATCAAGGGCTCGGAGATAAGATTTGCGGCTAAGATCGCATCACCAATACAGTTTGCTGATAACACAGGCATATCCTACGGCGGTAACTGGGCTTTCCTTTACGATAATACCGTATCAAACCCCGGTGTGTTCGTTGGTATCGGTGGACAGTACGCTTGCCCAACATACATCAGAGGTTCAGAAATATATCTGAGAGCAAGAGCATACACATCCGGTAACGATGTCGTAACATCGGACCGCAGAAAGAAAAAGAACATCGTAGACTTAGACGACAGATACACGGCTCTGCTTGATAATCTCTCAGCTACTACGTTCCAATATAAAGAATCCTACCCAGACCAGACCATGTGCGGCTTTATTGCTCAGGACGTTAAGGCGGCTATGGAGAAAGTCGGGCTCTCGGAGAAGGACTTCGGAGGATATCACGATCACTACGGTGACGGAAAAGACCTCTATCTCGATTACACACAGTTCATACCCATACTTTGGGAAATAGTCAAGAAGCAGCAGAAGGAACTTGACGAAATCAGGAGGAAATCAATATGAAAGTAAGACTTGAAAAGATACTCGATGCACAGATAGCTCTTAGTGAGCTTGCAAGAAAAGACCTCAAGATCGCTACGGCATACAAGGTGGCTAAGCTTATCAAGGCTGTGGCCGCTGAGGTTGAGTTGTTCAATGAACAGCGCATCAAGCTCCTGCAGAGCGTAGGCAGTACGCTCAGCGAGGACGGCAAGCAGTATATCATACCGAGCGACAAAAAGGCAGAGTTCGCGCAGCAGTTCAGTGAGCTCGTAGCTGTCGAGGTAGATGTGCCTGACAAGATAAACATATCAGGCGAGGATATCTCCATAGCACCCGACCTGCTTATGGCAATCGAGGACTTCATAGAAATAGAGGTGTAAGCTAATGGAGATCAGTGTTATCATATCAATCCTTTCACTTCTGGTGGCGGCAATCGTAGGTTTCACAAACCTCAAACGTAATCAGACTACGGATAACAGGCAGACAGCGGCTGAAATGACTACGGTTATAGTCAAGCTTGAAACGCTGAACACGAACATATCAGAAATGAAAGCAGACGTTAGGCACACCAGAGCAGACCTGCAGGAGATACGTGACAGACTTATCATGTGTGAGCAGTCCACGAAGTCTGCACATCACAGGCTTGATGCTTTGGAGAACAGCGTAAACCACTAGGACAACGAGAGCGCGTTTCTGAGGGGCTTATCCTCTAAGGGGTACAACTTCACAGGATAAGCCCGAGAAGCGGCACAGCGAACGGCTGTGTTTGTCCTATGATAGATTATAGGAGGGGTAGCATGAATAAGAAGAAAATGAGCGAGTGGCTGTACAGAGCCCTCAGGACATTCGGACAGGCGGCAATCGGTTACATCGGTGCTAACATAGCACTGACAGATACATCAGACAGTCAGGCTCTGAGAGTTCTGCTGACTGCGGCAATAGCAGCAGGCATATCAGCACTTATGAACGCAGATCTGAACCACGAAAAGTAAAGGAGTGTAGACGTATGAGCAATAGTAGTCTTGCAAAGTGGAAGTGGAGCGGTATATCTGACCACTACAACATAAGAGATCATGCCATCGACAAAATAACCATCCACCACATGGCGGGTAATTTGTCGCTGTCTGGCTGCTGTAATGCGGTGCAGTCCAGAGGTGGATCCACGAACTACTGCATAGACAGTAACGGCAATATTGGTGTGATGATAGACGAGAGATACCGCGCATGGACGAGCTCCAACAGGGAGAACGACATGAGGGCTGTAACAATCGAGGTAGCCAATGCCCCGGGTGCAGGTGAGCCTAACTGGAAGGTGACCGATGCAGCGCTCAACGCCTGCATTAAGCTGTGCGCTGATATCTGCAGAAGAAACGGCATTAAGCGCATCAACTACACCGGAGATACATCGGGTAACCTCACCATGCACAGGTGGTTCTTCGCTACCGGCTGCCCGGGCCCCTATCTTGGCAGTAAGTTCCCTTATATTGCATCTGAGGTAAACAAGCTCCTTACCACAGCACCCGCAGCTCCTGCACCCGCGCCTGCTGTTAAGCCTACGGTGACCAACCCCGGTACTGGCGGCGGTACTTCTCAGATATACCGTGTGCGCAAGTCTTGGGCTGACAGTAAGTCTCAGATAGGTGCATTCAAGAGCCTTGACAACGCAAAGAAAGCTTGCAAGGCAGGATATAAGGTATTCGATGCAAACGGTAACGCGGTATATCCTGCGGCGGCTGTGGCAGCGGCTAAGACATACAGGGTCAAAGTCGTGCATGACGATCTCAACATCAGGTCAGGAGCAGGCGTATCAAACAAGGTGGTCGGCAGCATCAAAGATCACGGCGTATACACCATAGTGGCTGATAAGGTCGTTGATGGTCAGACTTGGGGCAAGCTCAAAAGCGGTGCAGGGTGGATATGCCTTGCAGCAGGCTTCACAAAGAGAGTATAACAACCATTAAAGCAGACCTCCATATATAAAAAGTCCTCTCTCGGGTAGTTCCGGGAGAGGATTTGTTATTGCTAGCAATATTCATTTCTTAGAAAGCAGCTCCTGGGCAGCGCACAGCGCGAGGTATGATACTGCATAAGGACGTGAACGTTCGAGCACATCATCTTCGTACATGTGGCTGAACACTGCTTCAATTGAAGCGAGTGCTTCTGCTATCAGATCTTCATCATTCAGTCCTTCGATATCTCTCGCATAGTACTCTGAGAGCTGCTGTCTGAATTTCTCTCTATCGGTAATTTGCATAATATACCCCCTCAAAATCATTTCTCACATTGTCAAAAGTGGATAAGTAGTGGGGTAACAAAGAGCGGTAACATTCTGCCGAAACCCCTATTTTCTGTTACCCCTGTTTATTTTCTTGTTACCCCTAATGTTACCTTAAATGTTACCCCCAAAACCCCCTATTTTACTATGTTTCATATATAAAGGTAACAAAGTAACATAAAAATAGGTAATAGACTAGAAATAGCATATTAAGGGCGCGTATACGCCATACACGCCATATCTGCGCCCGTATACGCGCGCGAGCGCGAATGTTGTTACCTCACTCTTTCGGCTCTGGTTCGTAGGACAGTATATCCCCGGGCTGACACTCGAGCAGTTCACACAGGGTAGCTATACCGTCAGCGCCGAGCATCTTTCCCTCTTTCAGTTTTTGGATAGAGCTGTGTGAAATGATCTTCTCGACATTGAGACGGTATGTGGAGTAACCCTTTTCTTTCAGGGCTGCTAATACATTGATCTTGTACTGTAACGACATGATATCACCTCCCGCTTACATTGTATCATAAAACCTTACCGAAAACAAGGTAACATTCTGCACAAAAATGATACCGAATTTTCGGTAATAATGCGAATTGAATATTACCGAATTTTCGGATATAATAAAAGCACAGTAAGAGATACGAACCACAGACCACAGGAGGTAAGTGATATGAAAAGATACTTTAAGACCGTTGATAACGAACTTGTTGAGATAAGCAAGGATGAAGCTGATGCTATGGAAAAGAGAAACAACGAACTTTTCGCAAGCGGTGACTTTTCAAAGATGCTCGAAATAGAAATCCCGCTCGTTATAGAGCAGTAATACAATTCACAAGGAGGTAAACACCATGAACGCGGTACTGATAGGAAAATTCAAGGATAAATACAATGCATACAGAACAGATTTACTCTATGAGTATCGCGGAAAATCATACCTAATAACAGCGTATGACAATGGGTATTCAGAGAGTTTGAGAGATCAGCACAAAAGAGAACAAGCAAGGATAGACAGAGAGCTATCGGAAAATCAGAAGCCTATACAGCCCTATACAGGAGAAGTTGAAAAGGCTTTAGATGAATTATTCGAATACTGGGATGATTAAGGAGGTAAGCACCATGAAAGACACAATGTATCTCGTATTCAAGCAGATAGGTAACTTCGCTACAAGGCACGACCCGATAGTTGCCTACATCATCGGTACCGGTCGTGAAGCACAAGAGGAGTGCAACAGGCGTAACAAGGCAGGCACAGCTTACCACTACTTCATGGAAGCAGCGGAAGTCAAGAAGGAGGGCATTGAGATATGAACGATACACTGAGAATGATAGACACAGATCTGTACGAGTACAGAAGATACGCCATCACAGGTAACCCGAGGATCCTGTTTGTTTGCATAGCTCCCTACGGAGCTTTCTCCCCGAAAGCATACGGCACCATAGAAGAAGCTAAGGCAGCCATAGATGAAGATATAGCAGCGAGGTGAGCAAGATGTTAGAGTTCTACATGGTAGTCGCAAGAGTGAACGGTATAGACTACCTCACAAAGGTAAACGCAGAAAGCAATTACAGCGCAGAGCATCAGGTCATGGACTTGGGTATCTGCGGAAAGCACGACTATTCGGTGACCGCCTGCATGGCATACGACCGTGAAGCTATGAAAACAGATACGTTCATAGGTGCAGCGCTTAACGCTGCACCGATCACGTTCAATGAACTGGCAGACCTGATAGAGGAGCGGAACAAAGAGATATTGAAGCGTGACGAAACGGAGCACAGGATATCAGCGATCGAGAAGAAGATACAGGAGCTGACAAGCGAACTTGAAGCAGCTCGGAAGTTCATGGAAGGATAAGATAAACGGAGGTAATCACAATGACAGTAAATGACAAGTTCATCAGCAGGCTTATAAACATACTCGAGGGCGCAAGTGAGCTCGGCACAGCCAACGTTCGCAAGATGGAAGATACCGGAACCGATGAATACATCGTCCGCTACGAGGACGGCAACAACATCACGATCTCGATATACTTCACCGACAAGGACTGCTGCAACGTAGGATATCTTGATGCAGATGCCAGGTATAGAAGCTTCTCCTCGTGGGCAAGGATTGACAGAGCGAATGAAGCGAAGTTCCTCTTCGATCTGGCTATACTGCTCCACAGGTGCAGCGAGTACGCGGCTTACAACTACGATTTCATAGAGAACTAAGACAACAGGGCGGCTCTACTGCCGCCCACAACTAACTAAACGGAGGTAATCACAATGGCAGAAAACAAGATGTACTTACAGAGCGACAACGGCGGATACGGTGTCCTGGTACTGGACGGAGCACACCGCAAGTGGTATTACTGGGGTGAGAACGAGATACCCGCTGTACTTATCGGTGAGACCGATGAAGAAAATGCAGAGATCATCAGCGAGGCTATCACAGCAGGAATGTTTGATGCTGATGATTTCATCAACGAGCACTCTGAGGAAGAGCTTGCAGAACATCACATAGAAGCTTATGACGGCATGAGCATAGCAGAGGTTGACAACTACGAGAACGATAACCGCGACTGTGACAAGACAAGTTGGATAGAGATCAAGGAGGTAAGATCATGAGACCATTGACTATAAGAGAGTGCATCAGATACTGCGAGAACGCCATGAGGGAAATGTGGGAGAAATACGGCAAGCCTGCTGAATACAGTAAGCGCCGTGAGGTATACGTCCGCTGCAAAGAGCTCTGCAAGGAAAACGGTTATGTCGGTTCTCGCTTCGTCTCGATCTGGAACACAGCGAGCACCAACGCACACAGGGAGGTGGTCACAATATGTCGGTAGTGATCGGTAACGTGATCTTCATGAAGTCAGATGACGACAGGTTCACTTGGGAAGCACACAGACCAGATGTACATGGAGTGGTCGCTTGGGTGTCGGTTCTTCCCGGTGACGTAGAAGTACACAACAGGGTAAGCGTAGAACATTATTCAACACTCGAAGAAGCTGCAAGAGCTATCGAGCAGTACGGCTAGGGTGAAAACAAAGAAAGAATATAGGGGCAGAGGGTCGGAGTTCTCCGGCTCTCTTTTTGTGTCCGCGTGTCCAGTTTTCATGTCCAGTTTTTGTGAAAAATACAGTTTTTCTGTGCATATCATGCACATACAGTTATTGTTGAGAGCATAATAAAACCGCCTGCTTACGCGATATTACGTAAACAAGCGGTTTTCGCTTTGGCGGAGAAGGAGGGATTCGAAAACTCGCGTATAAGGCTTTAAACCTCGCAGAATCCCTATTTTTCATCGTCTGCGTCCAGTTTCGTGTCCAG
>NZ_FOAT01000012.1:0-60842 GCF_900109655.1 Hominimerdicola alba | reverse complement strand
ATACAGTTATTGTTGAGAGCATAATAAAACCGCCTGCTTACGCGATATTACGTAAACAAGCGGTTTTCGCTTTGGCGGAGAAGGAGGGATTCGAACCCTCGATGAGCTATTAACCCATACACGAGTTCCAGTCGTGCGCCATAAACCGGGCTAGGCGACTTCTCCATCGGTTTTTGTTCTCTTGTGTTTCTCACAGCTTAATTATTATAGCATATCAAGATACATTTGTCAAGTACTTTTTCAAAAAAAAAATTGTTTTTTTAAAATTATTTTTGAAAGGTAAAAGCATGTTACTTCAGATGCAACTGAAAAGTAGAAAATTCGGGGAAAATAATGAACCAGTGTTGTCGGGTAAAGTTTGACAAATGCCATGCGATGTTGTATAATTAATAAAAATGTGCTCTTGAATGATGCGAAGAATTGAGGAGGTTTGTCGGTTGCTCTGGGTGGTTTTGTTTGCCGTGGCTGGTATCGGTGCTTTGCTGGCGTTGATATATCTGATTACCAGATTTCATAAATTCGGCTTTATGCAGAAGCTTGCAGAAAAGCGAAAATGGCTCTCGTGGGGGCTGGCGGCTTTGCCTGTGGCAGGGCTTGTGGTGGTCACGCTGAAAAATATGTACATCGGCATAATCGTAATTCTCCATCTTGCGCTTATTTGGTCTTTGTGTGATCTTGTGACTTTCATTCACCGTAAGCGCAGACACAGTTGGTCGTCGCGCTATGTGACCGGTGTTTTGGCTATGCTGATAACGGCTGTCTATCTTGGTGCTGGCTGGTTTTTCGCACACCATGTTTTTGAAACTGACTACCGTCTTAAAACAAAAAAGCATTTAGACAGTTCGCCGCTTCGGGTGGCGATGTTTGCCGATTCTCATTTGGGGATTACTCTTGATGGTAAAGAATTTGCCGAACAGATGAAGCGGATAGATGAACAGTCGCCGGATGTGGTCATTATCGCCGGCGATTTCGTTGACGACGATTCAAAACGTGACGACATGGTACGTGCCTGCAAAGCGCTGGGCGAAATGAAAGCGAAGTATGGTGTGATATATGTGGATGGCAATCATGACAAGGGTTATGGTAACGGCAGAGATTTCACGATAGATGAACTTTATGCCGAACTGGAAAAGAACGGCGTTAAGATACTTCATGACGAAGTTTTTGAGGTCGGTGATGTGAATTTCATCGGCAGGAAAGATCACCATGATGATAGCAGACTATCTGCGAAACAGCTGATGGAATTCGCTGATGATGAAAAGTACACTATTATAATAGACCATCAGCCCCGTGACTATGAAGCTGAAGCCGCGGCGGGTGCTGACCTTGTGCTTTCAGGACACACTCACGGCGGACACATTTTCCCCTCTGGCTTTGTGGGATTGGCTATGGGTTTCAATGACAATATCTATGGCAAGAAAGTCTGCGGGGATACTACTTTTATCGTTACCTCGGGGATTTCTGGGTGGGCTATACCTTTTAAAACAGGGTGTATTTCGGAGTATGTTATAATTGATGTTTATGATCGATGAAGCATATTATTTAAACTAAGAATTTTACTAATATATCGTGATTTGTTGAGGTAGTCGGGTATCTGCTGTGGTCGGGAGTTTTCGAGTTTTTGCCGCTCGTTCCTTGGACGAGTCATCGGATTCGCTTACGCTGTACGATGACGTGCGCGGCAATAATTTACGGACATAGTTTGAGCGTATGCATACGTTTGCATACGCTCGGATTTTTGTAGCGGTGACTGCGTCGACCGCGTGTTGCGCTTTTTAGGGATTAAGTTTGTTGTGCTATTTCAGCAATGTTGTCGCGGAGCTTTTGTGCCTTGACCCAAAGCTCTCTTACTTGGCAGCTCCCGCTAGATTATGCTATATCTTTTTCGGCTTAGCAAAATTAGCGAAGATCTTCTTTGTGCCGACTTTCTCAAAGGCTATCTCAAGCATTGTGTCGCCTGCCATGGGTGTTACACCGACTATCGTGCCCTCGCCGAACTTTTTGTGCATAACTTTCTCGCCAACGCTGTAGGTCTCGGCAGGCTCGTTAGATGTGGCTTTAGCCGCATTGTACATCGCCATCTGTCTGCCCAGGGGGATATCTCCCGAACGGCGTGGTGTCTGCTTGGTGTCAAGCTTCGGCACTTGCTTGTCGATGTTCTCGGGGGGAAGTTCTTTTATAAACTGTGACTCGCGGTTATACTGAGTGCTTCCGTATATCATACGCTCGCCAGCGTAAACAATGTGGAGCTGTTCCTTGGCGCGGGTTATCGCAACGTAAGCAAGTCGGCGCTCCTCTTCGAGTTCTGATTCTGAATCTCTGCTTCGGCTGGAGGGGAACACGTTATCTTCCATGCCTGCCACGAATACAACAGGGAATTCCAGACCTTTGGCGGCGTGCATGGTCATAAGCGCTACGTAATCGCCTGTTTCATCAAGGGTGTCGATATCGGTGTAAAGTGCAACTTCTTCAAGGAAACCATCAAGAGAAGGCTCTTCTGCTTCTTCCTCGTACTTTGCCATTGTTGATTTAAGTTCGGCGATATTTTCAAGACGCATCTCGCCCTCAACGCCCTGCTGTTTCATCAGTGCGCCGTAGCCTGTTTTTTCGACTACTGCGTCCAGAAGTTCGGGGAGGCTTGCTTCCTCGGATAATTCCGAAAGGTCGTCTATCATGAATGCGAATTCCGTCAGCGCCTTGGATTTTTTTGCCAGCGGCACGTATTCGGTGGAGTGTTCCATAACGTAGATAGGGTCTTCACCTAGGTCTGAGGATACCTGTATCACCGTGCGGACGGTAGCATCGCCCATTCCGCGCTTTGGTTCGTTGATTATCCTTTGAAGCCTGAAAGTATCGGCATGGTTGGCGATAACTCCAAGGTAAGCGAGGATATCCTTTATCTCCTTGCGCTCGTAGAATTTAAGACCGCCGAATATTTTGTATGGGATACTTGCCTTTATCATCGCCTGTTCAAGGGCGTTGGACTGGGCGTTCATTCGGTAGAGCACTGCATGGTCGCCCCAGCGCCTTCCGTTGTCATTGTTTTCGGTTATAGTTCTTGCGATGTAGGAAGCTTCGTCACGTTCGTTCATGGACTTGTGAACGATGACTTTTTCGCCGTCGCCGCAGTCAGTCCAAAGATTCTTGCCTTTTCTGCCCACGTTGTTGCTGATAAGCTTGTTGGCGCAGGTAAGGATATTCTGGGTGGAGCGGTAGTTCTGTTCAAGCTTGATAACGTCGTCAGCCGAACAGCCGAATTCTTCCTCGAAGTTCAGGATATTTTCGATAGTAGCACCGCGGAAGCGGTAAATACTCTGGTCATCATCGCCCACAACGCAGATATTACCGAACTTTTTCGACAAAAGGGAAACCAGCCTGAACTGAACGCGGTTGGTATCCTGATACTCGTCCACCATGATATATTTATAAAGGTTCTGGTAGTGGTCAAGGACATCGGGGCAGTTTTCAAAAAGTGTCACGGTATGGCAGATTATGTCATCAAAATCCATGGCGTTATTGGCAAGAAGTTCCTGCTGATACTTTTTATATACCTTAGCTACTGAACTTTTGAAAAAGTCTCCCACAGCATCCTTGGCAAATTCTTCGGGAGTTATCATGGAATCCTTTGCGTGGGATATCTCGCTCATTACGGTCTTTACTGGGAACATTTTTTCATCGATATCCAGTGCACGCATAGCGGCTTTTATCACGCGCTTTGAATCGTCGGTATCATATATGGCAAAGCTTGATGTAAAGCCGATATTAGCACATTCACGCCTTAAAATACGTACACAGGCGGAGTGGAAAGTCGCGGCAACGATCCCTCTGCCTTCCTCGCCGAGAATCTTTTCGATACGCTCTTTGAGTTCACCAGCGGCTTTGTTTGTAAAGGTTATAGCGAGGATATTCCAAGGTCTTACCTGCCTTGTGCCGATGATGGCGGCAAGTTTTCTGCCGTCATCTGTCCTGCCCTCGGCATAATCCTCGATAAAAGCAGATTCTTCATCGGTGAAAATCTGCCCAGTGGTATTGTAGGCATCACCGAAATGTATCATATTCGCAATCCTGTTTATAAGCACAGTGGTCTTTCCGCTGCCCGCACCTGCAAGTATCAGCAGAGGTCCGTTCACACGGAACACAGCTTTCTGCTGCATTGGGTTCATTCGGCTGAAAAATCTTTTAAGTGCCTGTTTTTTTAATATATCAATATCTTTCATCTGTATACCTCCGTTATCTCAGACATATATTATAACACATCGGCATGGTTTTGAAAAGGGGGCAAATGAAAATTTTTGGAGCATTGTCGTTTGAGTACAATAATTTTCCCTGATGCAGACTTTAGAGAATATGTACTTGACATTCGGTCAAAAATAGAGTAAAATATAATAAGATATTTTTGTTCGGATACAATCCCGCCTGAAACGGGGCGGACTCTGTCGGCGGTTTCGTCTTATCATTCATCTATCAAAGGGATATCCATTCATCCCAAAACTGCTGCTCATGTCCTTATATAATGGGACTGCACTTATTCTAACGGAAAAATCAAATACATTGACGGGATACGTTTTCCCGCAGGAAAGGAGCTTTTTGCGCTCCTCAGAGCAAACGGCATTTATTCATAATTTTGCATTCATATTTTCGGGTGCTGATGTGTAAATTTATATGTCGTTTACTATGGTGCGCATTTTTGCATATCAATCATGAATAATAACAATTCTAACAACGGAAAAAGAAAGCCATCAAAACGTTACGTACAGGGTAAGGGAAAGATCAGAGGTGTGCCGATAAAACGCGGCGCAGATAACAACAAGCAGGGTACAGAACCCTCACAGGCTAAGCTTCGTCCCAACGGCAGGGGACAGCGCGGCAATAACAACAAACAGCAGGAACAGCGCCGTACTCCCGTGAAGATAATACCTCTGGGCGGTCTCAATGAGATAGGCAAGAACTTTACTGTCATCGAGTGTTCAAACGATATGTTCGTTATCGACTGCGGTCTGGCATTCCCAGACAGCGAGATGCTGGGTGTTGATATAGTTATACCCGATTTTTCCTATGTTGAGAAGAATATTGAAAAGCTTCGCGGTGTAGTTATTACTCACGGACACGAAGACCACATTGGCGGACTGCCTTATTTCCTGAAAAAATTCCCAAGCACGCCTGTTTACGGTACAAGGCTGACCATCGGACTTATCGAGGGCAAGCTTCGTGAACACGCTCTCCTTGATAGTGTAAAGCTTAATACCGTGACACCGCGCCAGACCATCAGAATGGGTTGTATGGCGGTGGAATTCATCAGGGTGAACCATTCCATACCCGATTCAGTGGGCATGGCAATACACACTCCCGCAGGTGTTCTGATACACACGGGCGACTTCAAGGTAGACTATACTCCCATTGAGGGCGGAATCATCGACCTGCCCAGATTTGCTGAACTTGGCAACAAGGGAGTTCTCGCACTGATGTCCGATTCTACCAACTCGGAGCGTCCCGGATACACCGCCAGCGAGCGCAAGGTGGGAGATAATCTTGAAATGCTGTTTGCAAAGGCTGAGGGCAAGCGTATAATCATCGCGACCTTTGCATCCAATATCCACAGAGTTCAGCAGATAATCAACAATGCTGTCAACACAGGCCGTAAGGTTGCTGTATCCGGCAGAAGCATGGTGAATGTTATAAGCGTGGGCATCGAGCTGGGCTACCTTAAAGTGCCCGACGGCGTGCTTATTGATATCGACATGATAGGCAGATATCTGCCCGAGCAGATAGTTCTGGTTACTACGGGCAGTCAGGGCGAGCCTATGTCCGCCCTTTCGAGAATGTCCATGAACGAGCACCGCAAGGTCAGCATAACTCCCAAGGATTTCATTATAATATCAGCTAACCCCATACCCGGCAACGAAAAGCTGGTCACAAGGGTAGTAAACGACCTGATGAAGCTTGGTGCAGAAGTGGTATACGAAAAGATGTACGAGGTACACGTTTCGGGACACGCCTGTCAGGAAGAGCAGAAACTGATGCTCTCAATAACAAAGCCCAAGTTCTTCATACCTGTACATGGTGAATTCAAGCACCTGATGAAGCACCAGCAGACGGCTATGAGCGTTGGTATACCGGAGGAAAATATCATTATCGCGGGTATCGGTGACGTTATTGAAACTGACGGTGTTGATATGAATATCACTGGTCAGGTGCCTGCTGGCAGAGTGCTTGTTGATGGTCTGGGTGTTGGTGACGTTGGCGCTATCGTGCTGAGAGACAGAAAACATCTGGCTGAGGACGGTCTTATCATCGCAGTTGCCACTATTGACAGGACAGTCGGCGAGATACTTGCAGGTCCCGACCTTGTTTCGAGAGGATTTGTATACGTTCGTGAGAGCGAGGAGCTTATGAATGAAGCGAAAGAACTTCTCACCGAAACTCTGCAGAACTGTCTTGACAGCAATATGCATGAATGGAATGCCATCAAGGGCAGGATGAAAGACAATCTTTCGGATTTCATTTTCACAAAGACAAAGAGAAGTCCTATGATACTGCCCATAATTATGGAGATATAGATACTGTCAATTGTCGAACAGAAAAAGGATCAAGCAAAGGAGTTGACTGGCAGTGAAAAAGAACAAAAGCTTTCTCATGCTGTTGTCCGCAACGATGGCTGTCATCTCGCTGACATCGCTGATAGGAGCTTTTATGCTGCGCTCGACTGAGGAGAAAAGAGGAGCGGGAAGCGTACTGATACTGATATGCGTAGTTAGCATATTGCTGCTTCTGTTGGAAGCTTTCATATTCAGAAATCAGACTACGAAATATACCACAAAGCTGGCAACACAGCTGATAAGAACTCAGCGTGATTCGATGCTGCACTTTCCCGCGCCCTGCGTTATACTCGACAGCGAAGAAACTATCATGTGGTACAACAGGCTGTTTGAGAGGCAGGTGTATTCCGAGGATTCATACGGAGAACATCTGGAAAATATCATGAATATCGACCTTGAACGTGCCTATGAAGAGGACGGCTGTCAGATTTGCGTGAACAAGCGGTACTATATCGCCAAGGCTGTGCGCACAGACCTTAAAAACGGTCTGTCTATGGTGTATTTCAAGGATATCACCGATTATACCGAGCTGAGATATGACGCTTATCAGTCTCACAACAGCGTGATTATCATAGTTATCGATAACTATGATGCTATGATGTCCGATATCAGGGACACCGAAAAGGCTCACGTTGCAGTTGAGATAGAAAAGCTGATGGAAAGCTTCCTTGAGGGAACGAATGCTATCGCTAAGAAGATATCTGACGATAAGTTCTATGTTTTCATGGAGGAAAGATATCTCTCACGGAAGATAGAGAATAGGTTCAGGATACTTGAAGAAGCAAGGCAGATACGCATAGGCGGAAAAACCAATGTTACGCTTTCGATCGGCGTCGGCAGGGAAGGCAAGGGTCTTGACGAGTGTGAAAAGCTGGCTAAACAGGCACTGGAGCTCTGTCAGGGACGAGGCGGAGATCAGGCGGCTTACCGAGATAACGGTGAGTTCAGGTTCTTCGGTGGCGTTTCTACAGGTGCTGACAACAATAACAGAGTCAAGATCAGGGTATTTGCCGAGACACTGCTGGAGATAATTAGACCAGGCAGTATCGAGAGCATAGGCAATTACAGGGCTGACGGCGACGCGGGACAGGGCTTCCGCAGAGTGCTGATAATGGGTCACAGATTCGGCGACCTTGACAGCGTGGGTTCGGCTACAGGTCTCTGCTGTGCTGTTAGAAAGCTGGTAAGCGAGTGCTTTGTTGTGGTGGATAAGGAGAAAAACCTGGCAAGATCGCTGATAGACTATATCGACGATAATGAGGATATGCCTTACTACATAACACCGCAGCAGGGTCTTGACAGGCTTGACAGCGATACCCTTGTGATCGTGGTGGATACTCACAATCCCGAGCTTGTTGAATCAAGGGAAATGATAGAGCGGGCAAAGAATATCGTTGTAATAGACCATCACAGGCGTATGGTCAACGGTATCGAACCGCTGATAGCCCAGTGCCTTGAACCGGGTGCTTCATCGGCGGCTGAGCTTGTCACCGAGATCATCGAGCTGTGGGGCGACAGGACGACGATCAATGCTTATGCCGCAGAAGCTCTGCTTTCGGGCATAATGCTGGATACCAAGAATTTTGTAATGAAAACAGGTGTCACTACTTTTGAGACGGCTGCTTTCCTTAAAAAGATGGGAGCAGATACCATTGCTGTAAAGCAGATGTTCGCAAATTCCATCGAAACTTATCACGAAAAATCCAAGGTCATCAATTCGGCGGAGATATACCGAGGCTGTGCCATCGCGCGTGCTGACGGAAACTTTGCGAACATAAGGGTCGCAGCTTCTCAGGCGGCGGACGAAATGCTTGGTATAACGGGAGTATTTGCTTCATTCGTTATGTACAAGCAGGGCGATACGGTTAATATCTCAGCTCGAAGCATGGGCAGATACAATGTTCAGGTGATCATGGAGGCACTGGGCGGCGGCGGTCATCTTACAATGGCGGCGGCTCAGATAAAGACCGATATCGAGTCAGCCGACAGGCAGCTCAGAGAGGTCATTGATGATTTCATCAAAAATATGTAAACCAGAAAGGTGTGTTTGAAATGAAAGTTATTTTACTTAAAGATGTTAAAGGTTCGGGCAAGGCAGGAGATACCCTGAACGTTGCTGACGGATATGCAAGAAATTTCCTTATCGCAAAGGGTCTGGCAGTTGAGGCTAATTCAAAGAACCTCAACGATCTGGCTGGCAAGAAGGCTTCTGCTCAGCACAAGATAGATGTAGAGACCGCTGATAACAAGGCTATAGCTGATAAAATCGCTGATAAAGAGGTCGTTATCAAGGCTAAGGCAGGTCAGGGCGGAAAGCTCTTCGGTGCTGTTACATCGGGCGTTGTGGCTGATGCTCTGAAAGATCAGTACGGCGTTGATGTTGACAAGAAGAAGATCGCGCTGAGTTCGGATATCAAGGCTTTCGGTGATTTCACTGCGGCTGTAAAGATGTCCCACGGCGTATCATGCAGCATCAAGGTAAAAGTTGTGGAGGAATAAATGGCTGACATTAGCGATTTCAATGCAGTCAGCGGTTCTGATCTTCCCGGAAGGTCGCTGCCATACAGTCAGGAAGCTGAAGAAGCTGTCATAGGCTGTGTGCTGCTTGACCCCGTGGAGTGCCGCGAAAAGGCGATGGAGATGCTCAAACCCGAGCATTTCTACCGTCCGAAGCATCAGCAGATATTCTCCATAATGATGAGAATGTTCACCACCGGCAAGGCTGAGGATGTTGTAACTGTCGTTGATGAGGCTGTCAATGCGGGTATCTTCGAGAATTCCGCTATGGCGATGAAGTACCTCTACGGGCTGATGGACAACGTTCCATCAACCAAGAATATCGAGAGCTACTGTAACATCATTTTGCAGAAGGCGCAGTTGCGCTCGCTGATGAATGTGGCTAACGAGATAATCGCAAGTGTCAGTGACGGCGCAGGCGACCCGAAAGCACTGCTTGACAGCGCAGAGCAGAAGATATTCAGCATCAGACAGGGTAGGGACTTACAGGGACTTACCAGGATAAGCGATGTCATAGTTGAGAATTTCCATCATCTGACAGAGATATCGGGTCCCGATGCCGAGAAATATCAGGGCGCTAGGTCTGGTTTTTCTCAGCTTGACCACGTTACCACAGGTCTTCAGAAGACCGACCTTATAGTGCTTGCGGCTCGTCCTGCGATGGGTAAGTCTGCATTCGCCCTGAATATCGCGGTGAACTGCTGCAAAGCTACAAAAAGGGACGTTGCCATATTCTCACTCGAAATGGGTAAAGAACAGCTGGTTGGCAGAATGCTGGCTTCAGAGGGCAAGGTGAACAACACCCTGCTGAGAAACGGCGAGATGAAGGACGAGGACTGGACGAAGCTTGCCGAAGCTGCCGATGTTCTTTCGCAGTTGCCTATATACCTCGATGACGGCGCGGGCGGCGTTACTGTGCCTCAGATGAAAGCAAAGCTCAGAAGACTGAATAATCTGGGTCTTGTGGTCATAGACTATATACAGCTGATGGAATCACCAAACAAGCACAGCAGCCGTGTTAACGAAGTTTCTGAGATAACGCGACAGATAAAGCTTATGGCTAAGGAACTGAGTGTGCCTGTTATCGCACTTTCGCAGCTTTCCCGTAACGCCGAGAAGCGTGACGACAAGCGTCCTCTGCTTTCTGACCTGAGAGAATCGGGATCTATCGAGCAGGACGCGGATATCATACTATTTTTGTACCGTGATGCTTACTATTCCGATTCAAAGGAAGATCAGACAGTGGCTGAATGTATCGTTGCAAAAAACAGACATGGTCAGCTCGGTACGATCAAACTCAGCTGGATAGGCGAGTATACATTGTTCAGAGGATTGGAATTCAGAAAAGATGAAAAGTGAGCTTGTTCAGAGAGTCGGTCGGACGATTGAAAAATACAATATGGCTCATAAGGGCGAGCGCTTACTGGTCGGGCTTTCGGGCGGGGCAGACAGCGCTGCGCTCCTTTTGTGTTTGTATGAGCTGGGGTATGATGTCTGTGCCTGCCACGTTAATCACTGTATACGTGGTGAAGAAGCTGACAGAGATCAGCATTTTTGCGAAGAACTGTGCCGCGGGCTGGGGATAGAGATAACCGTCAAAAGGGTAGATGTTCCCGCTTATTGCAGGGAAAATCCCGTTTCCGAAGAGGAAGGTGCGAGATTGTTAAGGTACAAAGCTTTACAGGAAATCGATGCCGATAAGATATGTACAGCTCATAACCTTGACGATTGTCTTGAGACAACGCTGTTCAATCTGGCGAGAGGTTCGGGACTTAAAGGTATAGCTTCGATACCGCCTGTCAGGGAGAACATCATACGACCGCTTATAGAGTGCCGCCGAGCAGATATCGAGGAATTTCTGGCAGAAAAAGGACAGAATTTTGTGACGGATTCTACGAATCTTCTGGATGAATATTCACGTAACAAGCTGAGGCATAAGGTTGTGCCTGTTCTGCGGGAGATAAATCCTTCACTTATGGACACATTTGCGAAGACTCTTGGATTCCTGCGGGAAGACAGTGCTTTTCTGGATAAGCTTTCTGATGAAGCCTTTGAAAAAGTCACCTGTGGGGACAGTTTTTCCTGCAAGATGATAAGAGAACTTGATTATCCCGTAAGGCGCAGAGTTATCATGCGCATACTGACAAAGTACGATATCGAAGTCGGACAGGATAAGATAGAGATCATCGAAACGCTTGTAAATCAGGGCGGAAAAGCAAATGTCAAGTCAAATTGCTTTGCATATACAAAATCCGGAACGCTGTATATTTTTACTGAGAAAAACGATGAAAATAATCAGCAGGACGAACTAAAGATCGAACCTGAAAGTGTCGTTAACTGGCAGGGAAGGTCTGTAAGTTTTAAATTGGTAACAATTGACGGGAAATTCGAAAATGTTAATAAAAAGTTTGCAAATTCTTGTTTGGATTATGATAAAATAAAAGGTGTTATTGTATTAAGAAAACGCAGGGCGGGGGACAGGTTCAGACTAGTCAACCGTCAGCACAGCTCCGATGTCAGGGTGCTGATGAAACAGGGTTTTCCCGTGCATAAGCGCGATTCAGCGGTGATACTCGCTGATGATGAGGGCATAGTTCTTGCAGAGAATTTCGGCGCAGCTGACAGAGTAAGGATAGACAGCAGTACCAGGGTTGTGCTGGTATTTGAAGTTATTGATGAATAACTCAATATTATGACTTTACTTTCACATTGTTTTCACAGAAAGGGTCTATAATTATCTGATAAGGCTGATAATAACACAAATTTAGAACAAAAGGTCGTGATAAATTGAAAAACGGAGGAAAATCTCTTCTGATCTATCTTGTGGTTTCCATATGCATAATCACAGGTCTGGTCTATATGCTGATGAGCATGAGCACCAAGAGCGATGAAGTAAAGTATTCCGAGGTAATGGGACAATTTGACGCTCTGGAAGTATGCGAGTTCAAGCTTGATCTCGGTTCCGGTGAGCTGAAATACAAGCTCAAGGAGGATCCCGAGACTGAGCACAACTATAAAGTACCTAACGTTTCACTGTTCGTGAATGAGGTGCTGGGCGGTGAGGAAGCAGTTAACTACCGCCTGAAATATGACGCAGCAAACCCCAAAGAGCCATTGGAATATGATCTGGTGCCCATATCGGACAACAGCTTCTGGCTGAATCTTATACCCACATTCCTGATGCTGGGTGTTATGATATTCTTCTTTGTCTTCATGATGAAGAGCGCAGGCGGAGGAAAGATGTCAGGCTTCGGCAAGACAAATGCAAGGTTGGCTCCCAGCAGCAAGAAAGCTACTTTTGCTGATGTTGCAGGCGCTGACGAGGAAAAGGAAGAACTGAAGGAGATCGTTGATTTCCTTAAGGATAACAGAAAATATGCCGAGATAGGTGCGAGGATACCCAAAGGCGTTCTGCTTCTGGGACCTCCCGGTACAGGTAAGACCCTGCTTGCAAGAGCAGTTGCAGGCGAGGCTAACGTGCCTTTCTTCTCGATATCGGGTTCCGATTTCGTTGAGATGTTCGTCGGCGTGGGTGCATCCCGTGTACGTGACCTTTTTGAACAGGCTAAGAAGAGCGCTCCGTCTATCATTTTCATAGATGAGATCGACGCTGTCGGCAGACAGAGAGGCGCAGGTCTGGGCGGTGGTCACGATGAACGTGAGCAGACCCTTAACCAGCTTCTGGTTGAGATGGACGGCTTTGAGGATAATGAGTCCGTCATAGTTATGGCGGCTACCAACAGACGTGATATACTTGACCCCGCTCTGCTGAGGCCCGGCAGATTTGACAGGCAGATACTTGTCAGCTATCCCGATATCAAGGGCAGGGAAGAGATACTGAAAGTTCACACCAAGAACAAGCCCCTTGCTCCCGATGTTAGTCTTGAAACTATTGCCAAGACCACAGTCGGATTTACAGGCGCTGATCTTGAAAACCTTGCTAACGAAGCATCACTGCTGGCTGCAAGGAAGAACAAGAAGGCTATTACCAAGGCTGATATGGAAGAAGCAGCTATCAAGGTAGTTGCAGGTCCCGAGAAGAGATCCAAGGTGGTATCCGAGGCTGAAAAGAGACTTACTGCTTACCACGAGGCAGGTCACGCTATCTGCACATACTACTGCCAGAAGGCTGACAAGGTGCATCAGGTGACTATCATACCCAGAGGTCAGGCAGGCGGCTTCACCATGAGCCTTCCCGAGAAGGATAAGGCTTTCGTCAGCAAGAACGAGATGTATAATAACATCGTAGTACTGTTGGGCGGACGTGTTGCCGAGAAGCTGATACTCGATGATATCTCTACTGGCGCTTCAAACGACCTGGAGAGAGCTACCGCTACCGCGAGAAACATGGTCACAAGGTACGGCTTCAGTGACAATCTGGGACCTGTGGTTTACGGTCAGGGTGAGCACGAGGTATTCCTTGGAAGAGATTACACCAATACTCCCAGCTATTCCGATAACGTTGCTGCTGAGATCGATAACGAGATCAGGACAATAGTTGAAACTGCTTTCGAGCAGGCTGAAACTCTGCTTAAAGAGCATATCGATCAGCTGCATCTGGTAGCCAAGTATCTTATGAAGAACGAGAAGATCGACGGCATCAAGTTTGAAAAGCTGATGAAGGGCGAGCTTCCCGAATCTGATTTTGAAGATGATGCAAAGGAGACTGTAGAGGATATCGAGATCAAGGATACCGTTGAGGATATCGCTGTGACCGAAGAATCCAAAGATTCTGTAGATGAATCAGAAATCTCCGAGAGCACAAGCGTTTCTCTTGGCAAGGATAACAAAGACAGCATCGAATAAGATAATTATGAGCCGATATCGGGAACGGTATCGGCTTTTTTTGACAGCTATTGATTTTTCTTCGCGGAAGTAGTATAATGATTTTAAATTTTATGTTATATGAAATATGAGGTAAGGATATGAACCTTTTGTTTATTGGCGATGTTGTGGGCTGTTCGGGCACGGATTTTCTTGAAGAACAGCTTTACGGGATAAAAAGAAAGTATAATATTGATGTGACGGTGGTAAACGGTGAGAATTCGGCTCAGGGGAACGGTATAACGCCACAGTCATTTGACAGGCTTATCAGCATGGGTGTTGATGTCGTCACCACGGGCAATCACTGTTTTCGTCGGCGTGAAGTTATGGAACTTTACGACAGTAGCGAATTCCTCCTGCGACCTGCTAATTTTCCCGAGGGCGTAGCCGGCAGGGGAGTTGGTATCATCGACCTTTGTCCTGTTAAGATCGCTGTTGTGAATCTCATGGGCACGATGTATATGGAAGCTCTTGACAATCCATTCACCGAGATCGACAAAATACTCGATGGTATTGATACACCCAATATCTTTGTGGATTTTCACGCTGAGGCTACAAGCGAGAAAAAAGCTATGGGGCACTATCTCAAAGGTCGTGTGACTGCTGTTATGGGAACTCATACCCATGTGCAGACGGCTGACGAAGTGATCCTCGGCGGGCACACCGCCTATATCACCGATGTTGGCATGACAGGTCCCGAGTTTTCCGTGCTTGGTGTTGACAGCGATATTGTTATAGATAAGTTCAGGTATCACTGCCCTGTGAAGTTCACAGAGAGCGATTCGCCGTGTTTTTTGAATGGTGTGGTGGTCAGTTTCGATGAAAAATCGGGAAAATCTACAAATATAACAAGGATTATTAGTCGCAAATAACAAAAAAGACGAATGCCTATTGCAAAAATTTCCAATATGTAGTATAATGTTATTGCTGTGAAGCGCAAAACGTTTTCGTAAAAGGAGGGATAGATGGTGGAGGTTTTGAAAGTTTCATCACGATCTGTACCTAATTCAGTAGCAGGCGCTATTTCAGGCGTGATAAGGGAGCAGGGCTCAGTCGAGGTTCAGGCTGTCGGCGCAGGCGCTGCAAATCAGGCGATCAAGGCTATTGCGATAGCAAGAGGCTATCTTGCACCTGTCGGCATAGACATGATTTGCGTTCCCGCATTCGCTAATGTTGTTATAGATGGCGAGGAGAGAACGGCTATCAAGCTTATCTGTGAACAGAGATGATAATTACAGCACGGGGTGATCTCCGTGCTTTTGTTTTTATAGAAAAACTCCCCTGTGTAAAAATACACAAGGGAGTTTTGATTATACACTATTACTTGGAGATCAGTGCGAGAGTATCTCTTGCGATCAGCAGTTCCTCGTTGGTAGGTATTACGTATACCTTGACCTTGGAATCAGCAGTGGAGATCTCTACCAGCTTGCCGCGGCAGTTGTTCTTCTCTGCATCGATCTTGATGCCAAGGAATTCCAGACCCTCACAAGCGTCAGCTCTTACCTCAGGAGCATTCTCACCGATACCGCCTGTAAACAGAACAGCGTCAACGCCGCCCATAGCAGCAGCATAAGAACCGATGTACTTCTTGATCTGATATGTCAGCATCTCGTTAACAGCCTGAGCCTGCTCGTTGCCCTCAGCAGCAGCCTTCTGGATATCTCTGTTATCGGAGCTGATGCCCGAAACACCCAGGAAACCGGACTGCTTGTTCATGTAAGCTGTCATCTCATCGGGAGTGAAGCCCTTCTTCTTAGCTACGAACTCAACTGCGGAGGGGTCAACAGCGCCGCAGCGTGTACCCATTACCAGACCGTCCAGAGGAGTGAAGCCCATGGAAGTATCAACGGACTTGCCGCCGTCAACAGCAGTGATGGAAGAACCGTTGCCAAGGTGGCAGGAAACTATCTTCAGTTCCTCAGGCTTCTTGCCCATAACCTTAGCCAGCTCGCCGGATACGAATCTGTGAGATGTACCGTGGAAGCCATACTTTCTTACGTGCAGATCCTTGTAGCACTCATAGGGCAGACCATAGAGGTAAGCCTTTCTGGGCATTGTTGCGTGGAAAGCAGTATCGAATACAACGGCCTGAGGAGTACCCTCGGGAAGAACTGCCTTACAAGCTCTCAGTGCCAGCGCATGGGGGTGATTGTGAACAGGTGCCAGCTCAGCCAGGCTGTCGATCTTATCGATAACTTCGTCGGTAACAGCGCAGGTCTCTCTGAATATCTCAGCACCCTGTACTATTCTGTGACCTACTGCGGAGATCTCGTCCATAGAATCGATGACCTTGGTCTCACCGCTTGTCAGTATCTCTACAAGCTTTTCAAAAGCTTCGGTGTGAGTAGGGAAGTTGCAGTCAGCTTCATAGCTTCTGCCGTCGCCTGTCTTGGCGCTTACGTGACCGTCGATACCTATACGGTCACAGTTGCCCTTTGCGATAACGCTCTCGTCCTCCATGTTCAGCAGCTGATACTTCAGCGAAGAGGAACCAGCATTTACTACCAGAATTTTCATTGGAAAAACTCCTCTCAATTTATAGATGGATATTATATCGGGCTTGACAATCCCGCCCTGATATCATATAATATTAGTATAACAATTTTTGTGATAAATTGCAAGTCTGTTTTGCTTAAATATACATATTGCACAATATTTATTCTATGAATTTGTTAATGACCCTCGGGAGGTGAAGCTATGAAAATTGCAGGAGTAGTAGCCGAGTATAACCCCTTTCACAACGGACACAAATATCACCTTGAAGAGACCCGCCGTATGGGGGCGAGCCATATCGTTGTAGTGATGAGCGGTGCTGCAGTTCAGCGCGGTGATACAGCGATAACGGACAAGTATTTCCGTGCGAAGACCGCTGTTGAGAACGGCGCTGATCTTGTCATCGAGCTGCCATGCCCATATTCTTGTTCAAGTGCAGAACGTTTTGCCAGAGGTGCCGTGCAGATACTTGCGGGCTTTGGCGAGGGCGGAGTTTCTATGCTATCATTCGGATGTGAGAACGATGATACTCCTCTGCTGGAAAAAGCGGCGGAGATATCTGCGGGATTGGATGATTCCGAACAGGTAAAGGAAATGCTGGAAAACGGTATGTCCTATCCTGCGGCAGTAGCTTCGGCGGCGGGGATACCCGTCATAAAGGCGCTTTTTGACAAGCCCAACAATATGCTTGCCATCGAGTACATAAAAGCCTTGAAAAAAATCGCCCCTTGGATAACGCCCACTGCAGTCAGGCGAAAGGGTGCCGATCATGACAGCGGCATCGTTTCGGCGGATATCGCCTGTGCTTCACATATTCGCAGGCTTATTGCGGAGGGTGAGGATTATTCCTCATATGTCCCGAAAGCACTGGAAATCGAGCCTTACCTTATAAAAAATGCGGACAAGGCTCTGCTTTTGAAGATAATGACAGCTTCATCTGCTGAGATACAGCGTCTTCCCGATGTTTCCACCCATCTGGCAAGACGATTCGTCAACACACGAGAGACTAAATGCGAGCTGATACGAACTCCCGATGATTTTGCAGAACAGTTCAAGCACAAGGCGGTGACACTTGCAAGGGTCAGGAGAATGATGATGTATCTTGCGCTTGGGGTGACATCACATGACTTTTTCGATGTGCCTTACGGCAGGATACTCGCCCTGAATGACAGGGGGCGGGAGATATTTTCTGCCTGCGGCAATATGACCATGAAGTACGCGACTTCTCTGACTGAACTTGAAAAGCTTTCGTCACGTGCGGCAAGGATATCCGAACTTGAAAGGAACGCGGCTTCATTCCAGCAGATGTGCGTAAGCGGAGCTCCTGATTTCAAAAGCGAGTACACCAGAAAGATAGTGCTTACACGGTGATCCTCACGTTAATAGAATGTTTATAAAATATACTATTGGCAAAATAGTTATAATGTGTTATAATTAATAGGTTAAAAAAGATATGACAGAAAGGCGGTTTTATATATGAGAGCAGTTGTAACTGTTATCGGCAAGGATACTGTTGGTATACTTGCAAAGGTAAGCACCAAGTGTGCAGAGCTCAATGCAAACGTGGAGGAGGTTACTCAGTCCGTTCTGCAGGAGCTTTTCGCTATGATAATGGTAGTTGATATCTCCAAGCTTACTTCGGATTTTGCTACCCTCAGCGACAGCCTTACAGCCCTTGGCGACGAACTGGGCGTTAAGGTACACGTTATGCACGAGGATATTTTCAACTGTATGCACCATATTTGATAAGGGGATATCTGTAAAATGATAAATGTATATGACATTCTTGAAACCATACGCATGATCCAGGACGATTGTCTTGACATACGTACAATAACCATGGGCATATCCCTGCTTGACTGTATCGACAGCGATATTGACAAGGCTTGCGAAAAGGTCTATGAGAAGATAACCACCAAGGCGAAAGGCCTCGTAAAGGTGGGCGAGCAGATAGAGAAGGAGCTTGGCATACCGATTATCAACAAGCGTATCTCCGTTACTCCTATCGCTATCATTTCCGCTGCCTGCAAGGGTTCTCCCGTTAAGTTCGCACACGCTATGGATAAGGCTGCGAAGACTGTCGGCGTTAATCTTATCGGCGGATATTCAGCTCTTGTGCCCAAGGGCTTCTCTGCGGGTGATGTTGAGCTTATCAAGTCCATACCCGAGGCTCTTGCCACTACCGAGAGAGTATGCTCTTCCGTAAATATCGGTTCTACCAAGACAGGTATCAACCTTGATGCTGTAAAGATGATGGGCGGTATAATCCGCGAGTGCGCTGAGAAGACCGTAGATCAGGCTTGTTTCGGCGCTGCAAAGCTGGTTGTATTCTGCAATGCTGTTGAGGATAACCCTTTCATGGCAGGTGCATTCCACGGTGTTGGTGAGCCTGACTGCATGATAAATGTAGGTGTTTCGGGTCCCGGCGTTGTAAGAGCTGCACTGAAAAAGTATCCCGATGCTGATATCACAGGCATCGCCGATGTTATAAAGGAAATTTCCTACAAAATAACCCGCGTTGGTCAGCTTGTTGGTACCATCGCATCTGAAAGACTGGGCGTGCCTTTCGGTATCGTTGATCTTTCACTTGCGCCTACTCCTGCTGTGGGTGACTCCGTTGCTCATATCCTCGAGGAGATAGGTCTTGAAAAGTGCGGTACTCACGGCACTACTGCTTGTCTCGCTATGCTCAATGACGCTGTAAAGAAGGGCGGTGTAATGGCTTGCTCGCGTATCGGCGGACTTTCGGGCGCATTCATTCCCGTATCCGAGGACGCAGGTATGATCGCTGCTGCTAAGAGCGGTGCGCTGTGCATCGAAAAGCTTGAAGCCATGACCGCAGTATGCTCTGTTGGTCTGGATATGATAGTTGTTCCCGGCGATACCCCCGCTGATACACTCTCTGCTATCATCGCGGACGAAGCTGCTATCGGTATGGTAAACTGCAAGACAACAGCTGTAAGAGTTATCCCCGCTATCGGCAAGGACGTAGGCGAGGAGCTCGACTGGGGCGGTCTGTTCGGCTGCGGACCTGTAATGCCGCTGAAGAAAGAATCTGCAAGCAAATTTATAAACAGAGGCGGTCAGATACCTGCACCTCTGCATTCGCTGAAAAACTGATATTATTACCTGCGTCTGTTACTCTGCCGCGTTTGTTTCCGCATCTGGCGGACAGATGCGGCTTGTGGCAGATGCGGGTATTTTTATATCTACTGACATCTACTGTATATTCGCAGTCTGAGACTATGTTTGGAGGAAAATATGGAGCTGAATATGTTCGCGGATTTTACTTCCGCAATACCACTTGAAGAACGTCTTGCAATTATAAAGGAACACGGCTTTGACGGCGTTATGCTGGGATTTTCCGAGGAATACAGGCATACGCAGTTCGAGCTTGCTGACAAGGCTGGTCTTGCTGTGGAAAATGTCCACTCGCCATTTGACAGAATGAATTCTCTGTGGGAAAAGCGCAGTGACAGCACCGCTATATACAATCGCACCGCGGATTGCATCAGGATATGCGCTGAAAACAATGTAAGTAAGATAGTTGTTCACCCCACGGATGGCCTTGTGCCGCCTCAGGTGACTGTATTTGGCATGAAAAATTTTGACGGACTGATCTCCACTGCGGCGAATTACGGTATCAAACTGCTTTTCGAGAATATCCAGCTCCCCGATTTTCTTGATGTTCTTTTTGATAAGTTCGGAAAAAGCGAAAGCGTGGGTTTCTGCTATGATGTTGGTCACGAAAACTGCTTTACCAAAGGCGATGACAGGCTGATGAAGCACGGCAGTCTTCTGGAGGCTCTGCATATCCACGATAATGACGGCGATTCCGATTCTCATATGCTGCCCTTTGACGGCAATATTGACTACGAGCCATTTGCAAAAAAGCTGAAAGCTCTGGGTTATGAGGGTGCGTTATCGCTGGAAGTTTTCAAGGACAGGTCTGAGCAGTATGCACAGATGAGTCCCGCGGAATTTGTTGAAAGAGCTAAACAGGCGGCTCAGAAGCTGGATACTCTGATTGCGGGGGCATAGTAAATGGAAAAGATATTGCTTGATATGCACACCCACAGCAGTTTTTCACCCGATGCTGAGGACAGTGCTGAGGCGATGTGCCTTCGTGCTTTTGAACTTGGATTATCGGTTTATGCCCTGACCGATCACTGCGATGTTAATTTCTGGCATCCTGCGGAGCATTATTTCGGGAGCAGGGAAGATGTCACCGATGCGATGATGTACGGTGCTGGAAAATATGCCCTTGACAGTATAACCGAGCAAGTGGCTTTGCGTGAAAAATTCCGTGGAAAGCTGGATATCATCGTGGGTGTTGAGATGGGTCAGCCCATGCAGGATAAGGAAAGGGCTCGTGAGCTTTCGGGTGATGACAGGCTTGATTTTATAATCGGTTCACATCACATGAATGCGGGCGTTGACGATTTCTATTATCTCGATTACGGCAAAATGTCCGATGCTGAGATAAGCTCTCTGCTGAATGACTGCTTTATGCAAACCCTCGATATGTGCCATTATGCCGATTTTGATGTCCTAGGACACCTTACTTATCCGCTCAGATACATCTGCGGGGAGTACGGCAGAGAGGTGAATTTAGTCGCTTACGAAGAATTTATCAGAGAAATTTTCAAAACACTTATCTCACGCGGCAAGGGCATCGAGATAAACACCTCGGGTCTGCGGCAGAAGTACGGCAGGACTTTCCCTGATTTTGATACCGTTAAGCTTTACCGTGAACTGGGTGGTGAGATACTCACCATCGGTTCGGACGCCCACAGGACAGCCGACCTTGGAAAAGGCATACCCGAGGGCATGGAGCTTGCCAAGGCGGCGGGATTTGAATACGTTTCATACTTCAAAAAACATGAAGCACAGTTCTTAAAGCTGTGATTTTATCTTGTCCAGAGCGTTCTTTTCAAGGCGCGAGACCTGTGCTTGTGATATCCCTATCTCCCGGGCGACTTCCATCTGAGTGTGTCCTTTGAAATATCGAAGAAAGAGGATATTCTTTTCTCTGGGTCGAAGAGACTTCAGGGCTTCTTTCATTGTTAGTTCTTCCAGCCAGCTTCGGTCATCGGTGCCGTCGCAGATCTGGTCGGCTATATATAATGAATCTCCGCCATCGGTGTAAACGGGTTCGTAAATAGACACAGGGTCGGTGACGGATTCCAGCGCCGTGACGATATCCCCTCGCTTTTCACCTGTTATCTCTGCTATTTCATCGATAGTGGGTTCACGCTGGTTTTCGGCGATGAAATTCTCTTTCGTCTGCATGACCTTGTATGCAAGGTCGCGGAGCGAACGGCTTACGCGGATAGGTCGAAAATCCCGCATATAGCGCTTTATTTCTCCCAATATCATTGGCACAGCGTTGTAAAGTCGAAAATCTATGCAGTCCATGCATTTGTGTGGGCTGCTTTTTTATAGCAATATCCATGTTGACATTTCACCCGTGTTATTATATAATGTTAACAATGTTGTTGTATATCGGACACAATTAATGTGGATTATCACGATGGATTTGCTTTTATGGCTGAATTTTATGCGCGAATTGTATATTCTGCACGGTATGTACAAAATGACGCTTTTAAATTTGTTGAATCGGTCCTGTTGACAAAAGGGAAGTATAGTGCTATAATGATAACAACAAAAAGATACAAACTAAAGGTTACAAAGAAAATGAAAGGACGGTATCATTATGAAGATCTTGGTTGCGATAGACCTGCAAAAGGATTTTACAAACGGCGTTCTCGGTAATGCTGAATGTGATGCGGCGGCTGAAAAGGCTGCAAAAAGGATAGCTGCTTTCCGTGAGGAACAGCCCGATGTTCCTGTGGTGTTCACTCTTGATACTCACGCCGAAAATTATATGGAAACTCAGGAGGGCAAAAATCTTCCTGTTGTACACTGTATCCGCGGCACCGAGGGCTGGAAGCTTGACCCCCGAATTGAGGCAATTAGAAAAGAAAATGATATCCTTGTTGAAAAGCCCGCGTTTGGTTCGGCAGAACTTCCTGCAGTGCTGAAAAAGCTGGCTGATGGCAGAGAAATAGAAGCGATAGAATTCATTGGCGTATGCACAGATATCTGCGTTATCTCCAACGCTATGATAGTTAAAGCGGCATTTCCCGAAGTACCCATAGTGATTACCGCTGAATGCTGCGCTGGTGTAACTCCCGAAAGCCACGAGAACGCACTTAGCGCCATGGCTGTATGTCAGATGAAGATAGAAAGGAATGGTAACTGATGCTTAGCTACCGTATAGATAACGGCGGATATATTCAACTGAAAACCGAAAATTATCCTGACGGTACCATGAAGATTGACCTTGTGCCGTCGGATGCGAGCGCAAGCGTAGATATCCGCTGGCATTACGAGAACGAACTTGAACAGATACAGCTGTACTATATTGTCAGCAACCTGAAAGAACGCTTCCCGAAAGCAGAATTCACGCTGTTCATGCCCTATCTTCCAAATGCCCGCATGGACAGAGTTTACGCTGATATGGAAGTATTCACGCTGAAATACTTTTGCAGGTTCATAAATTCTATGGGCTTTGATAGGGTGACTGTTCTGGACGTTCATTCTTCTGTTGGCGCGGCGCTTATCGACAGAGTTGTTAATCTTTCTCCTAAGGATTATATCCTTAAAGCTATGGAAGAAGCAGGATTCTCCTTTGATGATGACTATCTGTTCTTCCCCGATGAGGGTTCGATGAAAAGATATTCTTCAATGTTCACCGCGAAGCACGTTGGTTTCGGTATAAAGAAGAGAGACTGGTCTACGGGAAAGATACTCGGCCTTGAAGTTGAGGGCGACGACCCCGCAGGCAGGAATATTTTCATCATCGATGATATATGCGCTTACGGCGGTACGGTGTACTATTCGGCACAGAAACTCAAAGAACTTGGTTGCGGTGATATCAGCGTATTTTTCAGCCACTGTGAGGATTCAATAGCAAAGGGCAAACTGTTTGATTGCGGTATGATAAAGAATATCTACACCACTGATTCAATATGCACTCTACCAGATAATAGCATACTCAAAAAGTTAAAGCTTGACTGATTTGAAAGAAGGATTAGTATGAAAGGCATAAACGCAGCACTGATGTGCGATTTTTACAAGATAGTCCACAGAGATATGATAAACCAAAAAATGACAAAATCCATGTCTTACTATACTCCCAGAATGAGCCGCGTTAAGCGCTGGGATAAGGTGGTAATGTTTGGTTTGCAGATGTTCTGCAAGACTTGGCTGATCGACTATTTCAACGAGAATTTCTTTGAAGTTCCCGAAGAGGAGATAGTTGCGGATTATCAGAGAATACTGGATAATTCTTTCGGCAAGGGCATTTACAATACTACCTCGATAGTTGAACTTCACAGACTGGGCTATCTGCCGCTGGAGATCATCGCACTGCCCGAGGGTACTCTTGTTCCGATACACGTTCCCATGTTTGGTATTACTAATACTCACCCCGATTTTGCGTGGCTCCCGCAGGCACTTGAAAGCCTTATCTCCGCTGAAATGTGGTATCCGCAGATTACCGCAACTGTGGGCAAGACCTACCGCGATATCGTTGATAAGTACTACGGTCTCACCTGTGAAGACGATATTCCTCGTGCAAAGGCACTGGGCTCTTTCGATTTCCGCGGCGACCAGGGACTTGACGCGGCGCTGAAGGCTGCTGCCGGCTGGTGTATGTCTTTTGTGAATACTGCAACCGTACCTGCCATACCCTATCTTGAAAAGATGTTCGGCGCCGACTGCACAAAGGAGCCTGTGGCATACGGTGCTGTCAGCACAGAGCACTTTGTAATGTGCTCGAATTTCGCAGTTGACGGTGACGAGGAAACATTCCTGAGAAAAATGCTGGCAGAACTTTACCCCAACACAAGTTTCTCGGCAGTGCTGGATTCCTACGACTACTGGAACGTCATCGATAATATACTGCCGAAACTCCACGATGAGATAATGGCTCACAACGGCTGTATGCTGATGAGAGGAGATTCGGGTGACTGCGTTGATGTTGTAACAAAGACTGTCTTCAAGTTGTGGGAGCAGTTCGGCGGAACTGTTAACAGCAAGGGCTTCAAGGTGCTTGACCCTCATGTCAAGGCAATCTATGGCGACAGCATAACAGTACAGCGTTGTGAGCAGATCTATGAGATATTGATGAAGAACGGCTTTGCCTGTTCGAATGTTGCGCTGGGTGTAGGTTCGTTCTCGATGCACTGCATTGAAGAAGCTGAGGAAATGACCCTCAAAGCTGAGGACGGTCAGAAGTTTGTAGGCAAAGCTACGATGCTCAAACCCTTTACCCGCGATACTTTCTCAAGCTGCATAAAGGCTTGCTATGCTGAGATAGACGGTAAGGAATATCCGATCTTTAAAGACCCCAAGGAGGGTGGTTTCAAGAAAAGTCAGAAAGGTCTTTGCTACGTATACCGAGATGAGAACGGCGAACTTGCATATAAAGACGGCTATGTCGGAAGCACGATACCCGAGGACAATCTGCTTGAAACGGTGTTCAAGGACGGCAAGCTTATTAAGGAGTATACACTCAGCGATATTAGGAACAGGCTGAATAATAATGCGTTCTGATTGATGCGGATATAAAGCAATCCCGCGGGAAACTGACAAAAGTTTTTTTGGCGTTCCCCGCGGGATTATTTCTTTGATTATCATCGTATATCTTTAGCTTTCTTCACCGAGAATTTTAGCACATACAGCATAGCGCACATCAACACAGCACATATTGGCAGGACAGTCATAGCTTTTCCATAGCCCACATTTTCCACCAGCGAACCGAAAAATGCATTGAAGCCTATATCGAAAAATGTAGCGATGCTGAGTATCAAACCAGTTGCCGTGCCTGCTTTTGAACGGTCATAAAAACTGCCGATCAGCATAACAAGGAGCGGATAGATGACCGAGAAAGCCAGCCCCGATGCGCCAAAGAAAAGCAGTCCATTTCTGCCCAGTGTCACTCCAAGGGTGTGCAGTACAGCTCCCAAAGATGAGCATATCAACAGCATTTTGAACACGCCGACTTTGTCTACAAAAGGCGCCAGCGCCAGCCTTGCAACTGTAAGTCCTCCGTAGAAAAGCGAAAGGTACATAGCAGCTTTCTGCACGGTGAAACCCAGATGCACGCTGCCGTAAGAGGTCAGCCAGTTCATCAGTCCATGCTCGGCTATGAAGTAACAGCCGCATATCAGTATAAGCAGATACGTTGCGGGGTCTTTGAGCATTTCGGAGTACCCGCCGTTTTGTTTATCTTCTTTTTCCGGGTCGGGGAGTTTCATGGTCATAAGCAGGATAATGCTGGCAACGGCTATTGTAAGGATAATAGCGTTAGCGATATGCCATGCACTAAGTTTCTCGGCAAAGCGTCCGCCCACATTCTGTGAGGTAAATATACCCACTCCCTGCAAAAAGTTGAAGATGTTTACGAAAAGCGCAGGCGGAGCAAAAAGCATGGGGGTTATGATGTTCACCGATGTGGAAAGCATGGTAGAACCGCCCATGGAGAATATCATTGCCGCCAGCAAGATATAGTAGTTTTCTGTGAAAACGTAGGTTGCAAGTGCCGCTGACCATAAAAGCAGAACTCCGCCGATGAATCGCTTGCGGGGAAGCCTGTCGGAAAGATATCCGCCGATGGACAGAAACAGCAGATTTCCGATGTAGCTTACCATTATTATCTGCCCCGCCTGAGGCTCGCTTAGTGAAAAAGCTGTGCGGAACTGGGGGAGAAAAACTCCTCTGAGTGCATCGGAAGCTGCGGTTATAGTCATGACCATGGCGCAGAAAAGTATAGCTGTTAGTCTTCGTTCTTTTTTCTCCATAAAAATCCTCCATATCTGTTGTCATTTTACCTGAATAAAAATTATATCACCCGCGGTTATGCAAGTCAATAGATGATAAGGTCACAAAGCGTTAAATTTCTGTGCGGGTGATTATGGCGTAGTTCTGAGGCAATAATATCACGGGGTGATATTATGCTTAGGATAAGGAATACCTATAACAGCAAGGGCGAAAAGCTTTCTCGCAGCGCTGAGATACACAGTTGTGAACTTTCCGGGCTTCTGGGAGAAGTAGTCTCCCGCAGGAGTGACAGCCGATGAAAAATCGCAGGACAGCATTGTACATCAGGGTATCTACGGATGCGCAGTTTGAAGAAGGATACTCCGTCGATGCGCAGAAAGAAAAGCTTGCCCAGTACTGCAAGCTGAAAGATATCGAGAATTATGAGTTCTACATCGATGGCGGCTGGTCGGGAAGCAATATCGACAGACCTGAGATAAAACGTCTTATCACGGATATCAAGTCGGGAAAGATCGACGCAGTTGTGGTATACAAGCTTGACAGGCTTTCCCGTTCTCAAAAGGACACAGTCTTTCTGCTGGAAGATGTATTCATACCCAACGGCTGTGCCTTTATCTCGCTGAACGAGAACTTTGATACCTCGACACCATACGGCAAGGCGATGATAGGCATACTTTCTGTCTTTGCACAGCTTGAAAGGGAGAATATCCGCGAAAGGACACGCATGGGTATGTACGAACGTGTGAAATCCGGGCTGTGGATGGGTGGCGGTCGGGTGCCTTTCGGCTACGACTACGACCGTGAGAAAAACACCCTTGTCCCAAACGAAAAAGCTGAGCAGGTAAGGCAGATATTTCAGCTATATTTACAGGGCTACTCCACAACTCAGCTGGCGGGTATGTTCGATGTTTCGGGCAATCAGCACATTTCGGCGATACTTGACAGGGAAACTTATCTGGGACGGATACGCTTTCGCGGTGAGGTGGTGGAGAGTTGTCATGAAGCCATAATAGATGAAGAAACATGGCGGCGGGTGCGTGAAGAAAGACGCAGGCGCTCCCGTGGACAAGCGGGTAACACTTCCTACCTGCTGACAGGGCTTCTTGTATGCGGAAAATGCGGTGCGAAGATGCGCTATCAGAAGTGGGGCAGGGGTTTGAAGATATACTGCTACTCGCAGCAGAAAAGCAAACCCACGCTGATAAAAGACCCCGATTGTGTCAACATGAGATATGATGCTGACGAAGTCGAGAATGCGGTGATAGCAGATGTTTTCGAGAAAACACGGAGCATAACCGCAAATGGCGGCGGGCGCAGGGAAATATCTGCTGAAGAAGTGCTTAAACGCAAGTACGATACCGCGGCGGGAAAGCTCAAAAGACTTTACGAGCTTTATGCCCGCGATGGCGAAGAAGTCCTTTTTGAGACTATAAACGAATACAAAGCACAGCTTGCTGATATCTCGGCGGCGATAGAGAACGAAAAGCAGACCAAGGCAGTTGAGGAAGAACTTGCCTACAAGCGGGGCGTTCTTGAAAATCTTGCGGGGCTGTGGGATGAAATGACTGTCGCTGAAAAACGCAGAGCACTCCGCACCTGTATAGACAGGATAGTGCTAAACGATGAGGATATAGATATAGTCTACTTGGTGTGATTTTCGATTATCCTATGCTGTCGGCACTGCGTAGGTAGAAAATCTGACGTTCAGTCCCACATCAAAATTATCGATGGCCTTGATAAGCCCCACCACACCAACCTGAAAAAGATCATCGGGACTTTCCTTGCCGGACGAATACTTTTGCAGAACGCTGAGCACCAGTCTGAGATTTCCGTTGATGAGCTGTTCGCGGGCTTTCTTGTCACCTGCGTGGGTCTTTTTCAGGAGTTCCTGCTTTTCTTCTTCCGTCAGCACTTTCAGATTTCCCGTATTTACTCCGCTTATCTCAACTTTGTTGTATTGCATATTTGTCCTCCGTTAAGGTTATTTTGCCCGAATTGGCAGTCCTTTACAGAAAGTTTACCCTATGATGGTGGGGATATTCATGGGATTGGTGTAAGATAAAGTTCTGAAGTATATGGCGAGTGATATCTGCATATCATTATATAATGTAAAAGTCGGTGTGAATGACATACGGCAAGGGGGAAACGGTATGATATGCAGTTTTTCGGGACTTAGAAACAAGGAAGTCGTGAATGTCAGGAGCGGTGAAAAGATAGGCTATGCCGATGATATCGAACTTGATACTGCCGAGGGCAGGGTAATATCCATTATAATCTACGGGAGATCGCGTGCTCTTGGGCTGATGGGAAGAGATGATGATGTGGTCATCAGATGCAGTGATATCAGGCTTATAGGTGAGGATACCATATTGGTAGATATAGGCGATACAGCAAAACCTTCAAAAGAGCCGAGGTACAAGGTCGATAATTTGTTAAAAACATCGAGATAAAAACACTTGCAATCGTGAGAAAAGTGTGCTATAATATTATGGTAATTCGCACGGACGAAGTATGGCTTTTGGTCCCTATGCGCAATGGCATCATCTGGTGCTATGTGCCGCTTGCGGCATTCTGCGGGGTTTGAGCCGGCAATATCGTCCGGAGGTTATGTATCATCCGTATAACGGAAATTTTAAACCAAACAGGAGGTTACTACCATGGCAGTAGTATCAATGAAGCAGCTTCTTGAAGCAGGTGTACACTTTGGTCACCAGACAAGAAGATGGAACCCTAAAATGGCGCCTTACATCTTTACAGAGCGTAACGGCATCTACATCATCGATCTCCAGAAGACAGTTAAGAAGCTGGAAGAGGCTTATATGTTCATCAGAGAGATCTCCGCAAACGGCCAGGAGGTACTGTTCGTAGGTACCAAGAAGCAGGCTGGCGACTCCATCAAGGAGGAAGCACTTAGAGCTAATGCTCACTACGTAAACGCTAGATGGCTCGGCGGTATGATGACTAACTTCAAGACCATTGAGCAGAGAATCAAGAGACTTGAGCAGCTGCACGCAATGGAAGAGGACGGCACTTTCGAGCTGCTCCCCAAGAAGGAAGTTACCAAGCTGAAGCTCGAGATCGAGAAGCTCGAGAAGTTCATGGGTGGTATCAAGAACATGAAGAAGCTGCCCGGCGCACTCTTCGTTGTTGATCCCAGAAAGGAAAAGATCGCTGTAGCTGAGGCTAAGAAGCTGGGTATTCCCGTAGTAGCAATCGTAGATACCAACTGTGATCCTGACGATGTTGACTATGTTATCCCCGGTAACGATGACGCTATCAGAGCAGTTAAGCTGATCGCTGGCTGCATGGCTAACGCTATCATCGAAGGCAGACAGGGCGAGGACGCTACTGCTGCTGAGGAAGCTGAGAAGGCAGAGGCTGAGGACGCTGAGTAATCTCTCGGCTGACTAATACAGAATTTATCAAGGCAGGCAATAAGATGATTTGTCTGCCTTGTTGTGAGTAAAATAACAGAATCGGAGGAATTAAAAATGGCTAACGTAACAGTTCAGGCTATAAAGGAACTTATGAGCATAACAGGCGTCGGCATGATGGACTGCAAGAGAGCACTCGTTGCAGCTGACGGCGATCAGGATAAGGCTATCGAGGCACTGAGAGAAAAGGGTCTCGCAACACAGGCTAAGAAGAGCGGCAGAGCAGCTGCTGAGGGCGTTGTTGCTACTGTTGTTAACAACGGCGTAGGCGTTATGGTCGAGATCAATACTGAGACTGACTTCGCTGCTAACACCGATGATTTCAAGGCTTTCGCTGCTAGCGTTGCTAACACCATCGTTGAGAAGAACCCTGCTGATGTTGACGCTCTGAAGGCTGCTACTATCAGCGGCGGCGACAAGACTGTTGACGAAGTTCTGACCGAGCTGGCTGGCATGAAGATCAGAGAGAACATCGTTATCCGTCGTTTCGTAAGACTCGAGGGTACTGTTGCTTCTTACGTTCACAACGGCGGCAGCATCGGCGTTCTGGTTAAGATGGACACTGATATCAAGGACGACGCTGTTCTGACAATCGGTAAGGACGTAGCTATGCAGTCCGCAGCTCTGAATCCTGCTTACCTCAAGAGAGATGAAGTTCCCGCTGAGGTACTTGACAAGGAGAAGGAGATCATGATGGCTCAGATGGCTGAGGATCCTAAGATGGCTAACAAGCCTGAGCAGGTAAGAGCTAAGATCGTTGAAGGCAAGGTAGGCAAGTACTACAAGGAGAACTGTCTGCTGGAGCAGGCTTTCGTAAAGGACGACAAGGTTTCCGTACAGGAGTACGTTGCAGCTGAGGCTAAGAAGCTGGGCGGCAGCATCACTATCGCTGAAGTTGTTCGTTTCGAGAGAGGCGAGGGCGTTGAGAAGAAGGAAGAAAACTTCGCAGACGAGATCGCTAGCATGATCAAGTAATTGATTATATCTTAAATAAATATGACCGCAGCATATTTCGGTATGCTGCGGTCTTTTTGTTTGATGGTTCCTTCGGGCTGATTTATAACGAGTGTTTTACTTTAGAGAAATCCATCATTTCTGTATCATCATCGAAATCATAATTGTAGATGGCTGTCATGTTTGTTTTATAATAGTGTTCTGCATAATCGTCTTTTTTGATGAAACTTGAATTTTCTTTAAAATAGACAGGCATTCTGAAATCAGGCTCCATGAACTTTAATGTTAATGAATTTGCTCCTGCGCTTTTAGCGTCTTCGATTATTTTGTTCTCTGATATGAAAGTTCTTATTTCGTCTTCGAGTTTATCTTCTGATTCAGGGACTTTTTGTATGAAAAAGTAAGTTTCATAGATATATCCGCCATCTCTGTCGTCCATGAGATGATGAGCTTTTGGTATCTCAAAAATATT
Organism: Hominimerdicola alba; assembly: GCF_900109655.1. Taxonomy (GTDB): domain Bacteria; phylum Bacillota; class Clostridia; order Oscillospirales; family Ruminococcaceae; genus Hominimerdicola; species Hominimerdicola alba_B. The sequence goes on along the minus strand of NZ_FOAT01000012.1, from coordinate 29,703 downwards.
ATCTTTTGAACGATCGTAGAATGTCCTGTTATAAATTGCAAGACACGTGAGGGCTACAAACAGTATTACGCTGACGATGATAAGTGATTATTTCTTCTTTTTAAACATTTAAATCTCTCCGTTTACAAAATGATATCATGGGGCTCAAATGCGGGGATAGCGCCGTCACGCAGAAGTACGCTTTGTCCGCTATAAATCTCGTTGAAGATATTAGCAGGCGGGATACAGTAAACGTCCTTGCCCTGAGAAATGGCGTGGCTGGCGGTGTTTATTGAACCGCTGTGTACTCCTGCCTGAACTACCAGCACAGCCTTGGAAAGCCCAGCAATAAGGCGGTTTCGTATGGTGAAATACTCCTTCGCGGGATTTTCAAGGGGCGGATACTCCGATATCACTGCGCCTTTTTGCGCGATGGAGTTTTTCAATTCGCCGCTGTATCTGGGATAATCATAGTCAATACCGCAGCCAAGTACTGCCACAGTCATGCCATCGCATTCGATCGCACCCGCGTGGGCTGCGGAGTCGATGCCTCGTGCAAATCCGCTTATTATGGCATGACCCTCCCTCGCTTTGGTTCGGGCGAAGTATTTTGCAACATCGACGGAATATGGCGTGGCTTCACGGGAACCTACTATCGTCAGAGATGACTGCTCTTTGAGAACTTTTGCATCACCGAGACAATACAGCACCATGGGCGGGCAGTCGATCTCCAGGAGGTTTTCGGGAAAATCCTCGTCATATCGCGTTATTATCCCGATGCCCCGATCGTCACAGTAGCTCTGTATCTGCTCGATCAGCGAGAAGTCAAAAGCTTTCGCCGCGGCAGAAAAGCTGTGCGGAATATCCTTGTCGGTCTCATTTTGCAGAACGTCCAGCAGTTTTGCAGGGTCATCATATCTCTGTATCAGAGAATCGATCCCTGCCTTGCCCGGCGTGTAGATCAGTGAAAGTGCGAACAATGCTTGTTTATCTGTCATAGACATATCACATCACCCCTTATGTTGTTTTTTATTTTATTGTATCATATCTTTTTGTGGATTTCAACAGATTTTATGATTTTTCTGACGAAGTTACAACTTAGCGTTGAAATTGCAAATATATTATGCTATAATATCTTCATATTATAGGGACGAGAGGTGATCTGATTGATAAGTAAAACTGATTTACAAGGGACTTGGGAGCTTTATCTCGATTATGAGTGCACAGGTAAAAATGTTGTGTTTAACGAAAATATTAAACTTCCGAACACGACTTCCAATGCACGAAAGGGAAAGATAAATGAAAAGCGTGAAACGGGTCATCTGACAGATACTTACAAATTTGAGGGCTGGGCGTGGTTCAGGCGGAAGATAGATACAAATGCTATGAAATGCTCGGCGCTGGAGCTTTTTCTTGAACGCACGCGCATCACAGAGGTCTTCGTGGATGGAGTTTCTCTTGGGGTACAGGAAAGTTTCTGCGCACCGCATATTTATGATCTTACCGAATTCATCGGCACAGGTGAGCGGGAGCTTGTCATAAAAGTGTCGAATGTGGGCTATAAGACAAAGGGCGGTCATATGACTTCACCCGATACCCAGACCAACTGGAACGGCATCGTTGGCAGGATTGAGCTTATAGGTTATGGTGAGGCACACTGCAAAAATGTGGTCATCACTCCCGATATCCACACAGGAACGGTCAGGGTCACTGCTGATATCATTGGTTCAGAAAATGGCAAGGCTGTGATTTCTGTTGCTGAATATCCCGACGGTACACCTGCTTCTGAGCCTGTGGAGTTTGATTTTACTGACGGCAGACTTATCGCAGAATACCCAATGTGTAAGAATTTTAAACTTTGGAGCGAACATACTCCCGATCTGTACGAACTTTGTATAGATATCTGCGGTGATTCTACCAGTCGTATTTTTGGTATGCGGAAATTTGCCACCGCAGATGGTAAATTCACCGTTAACGGCAGACAGACTTTTCTGCGGGGCAAGCACGACGGCATGATATTCCCGAAGACCGGCTATGCTCCCTGTGATGTTGAAGAGTGGCTGAGGGTAATGCGTATATCCCGCAGTTTCGGCATAAATCACTACCGCTTCCACACCTGCTGTCCACCCGAAGCTGCCTTTATCGCGGCGGATATCCTGGGTATTTATATGGAACCTCAGCTTCCGTTCTGGGGGACTGTCCATGCTACCGATGAAGAGGGTTACAACGCCGTTGAGCAGGAATTCCTTATCTCCGAGGGCTTTGCCATGCTCAGGGAATTCGGCAATCACCCATCTTTCTGCATGATGTCCATGGGTAATGAGCTCTGGGGCAGTAAGGAGCGCATCAATGAGGTTATTGGTCTGTACAAAAATACGGACAAAAGACATCTGTATACACAGGGCTCCAATAATTTCCAGTGGACACCCTGTGTGGTTGAAAATGACGATTTCTTTGTGGGTGTAAGGCTTGCTAAAGACAGGCTGATACGCGGTTCTTACGCTATGTGCGATGCACCTCTTGGTCATATACAAACTGACAAGCCTGCCGCAAACCATTCATATGACAGCGCTATTAAGCCTAAAGATCACCATTCTGCGTCTGCTATATCCGAGGAAGGCACAGTGCAGATTCAGTACGGCACCACCATGAAGACCGTTAAAGCCACCGAAGCAGATATTGAGCTAGTCCCCGAGATTCCGATAGTCACCCACGAGATAGGGCAGTTTGAGACTTATCCCGATTTTGATGAGATAGATAAGTACACAGGTTCGTTGAAAGCCCGCAATTTCGAAGTGTTCCGTGAACGTCTTGAAGCAAAGGGTCTTGGTCATCTCGCCAAGGATTTCTTCTATTGCTCGGGTCAGCTGGCTAAGGCTTGCTACAAAGAGGAGCTTGAAGCCGTTTTTCGCTCGAAACTTCTGGCAGGATTCCAGATACTGGATATTCAGGATTTCTCAGGACAGGGAACTGCGCTGGTGGGTATGCTGGATGCTTTTATGGATAACAAGGGCATCATTACCCCCGAAGAATGGCGGGAATTCTGCAACGATGCTGTGATACTGGCAGTATTTGACAGCTACACTCCGCTGGCGGGCAGTGAATTCGCATTTGATATCAGGCTGGTAAACTTCCGACTTGAATCTCTTGCAGGCAAAAAGGCAGTTTACCGATTCGAGTGCGGTGATATCTGCGAAACGGGCAGTGCGGTTATTTCTTCCGATGAAAACTATGCGGACGTATGCGGTGGCATAGTTTCGCTTCCCTTGGTAGTTAATATCACTCCTGCGGTCCTGACTGTTGAAGTCGAGGGCACGGATATCCGAAATCACTACGAGATAGAAATTATCCCCGAGGTTCGTAATGTCAGCATGGAGGGCGTACATATCTTCAAAGATGTCAGCGCTGAAGCTGAGAAGCTGCTTGCCGCGGGCAAAACAGTGCTGATATTCCCCGAGCTTGCAAAGCTTGAAAACTCCATCGAGGGCTTTTACTGTCAGGATTTCTGGTGCTATCCCATGTTCCGCGAGATATCAAATATGATGGATAAGCCCGAGCCTGTCGGTACTATGGGTCTTGTGAATGATGTATCTCATCCTGCGCTGAAAGGCTTTGAGTGCAGAAAGTATTCAACTCCTGCATGGTGGCATATCGTGATGTCGTCTAAGTGCGAGATACTTGACGGAAATTCAGCGGATAAGCGTGTGATAGTGCGCATGATCGACAATTTTGAAAGAAATCACGATCTTGCAATCCTGTACGAATATGACATGGGTGGCGGCAGGGTAGTTGTCTGTACAAGTGACTTTGAAAAGCTTATGGAATCTCCTGAAGGCAGGGTGTTTTTACGGTCAGTTGCCGATTATGTGCGCGATGTTCTGTGAATCTTGTGCTTTTGTACAAATTGCTGTGTTTCAATTTGTATCTAGTGATGAAAGTGTAAGATAAGTTCATTAAAATGTTGAAATTTGACAAAAAGATGTGCTATAATTGAATAAACAATTATGAAGGCGGTGCAGCTTTATGTCGGATCTAAACAGAATAAAAGTATACAAATATAAAAATATTGCAGCGGCACTGGCTGTGATGCTCTTATCACTGGTGGCGCTTTCCACCTCCTGCGGAAATAGTGCATCAGGTAAAAAGGTAAACAGCAAAAATATTGATACTGCCGAGTCTTCTGTTGTGGCGGAAGAAGATAAAGACAGCGGCAAAAGCAGGCTCACAAAGAGCTATAGATATAAAGAAATGAAAAGCGTCGGTGAGGGTCTGCTGGTTCAGGTCGACAGTGCTCACCCTTTCACGGGAGCGTTGGGAGAGACCGAACCGCTTTATCCGTACCTTTTCGCAAAGGATGGCAAGATGCTGATGAGCGCGGCTTATCCTAACGATGAAGCGCTCGCCGAGATGCTTAGACAGCTGAATAATCTTGCAGTCGATTTCAAAGGTGCTTATGGGCTCGATACATTGATGATCACTTCACTTATGCCGGATGATGGATCTTCTGTGAAGACAGATGAGGCCTTTATCGGTTCATGCGCCGATCTAATGATCAACGTGAACGGAGAATACAAGGAGTTCACCGGTACTGAGGATTATGCCTGGATACCCAATAACTGCTACAAGTACGGTTTTGTTATGCGGGGTACTCACAGACTCAGGTACATAGGCAAAGAAGCGGCAGCCTGCATCAGGGATATGGGTAAGGCTGACGGTCCGGCGGACCTTGATACCATGCTTGCTGATATCAAGGACTATACTTTTGAAAAGCCTCTGTACTTCACGGCTGACAACGGCGTGGAGTACGCAGGATATTTTGTGCCTCTTAGCGATGGTGCGACAACAAGTATCCCTGTGCCCACTAGGGCGGACGAATCTGATTATAAAACTTTTATATCGGGTAATAATGTTGACGGCTATATTATTTTCGTAGATCTTTCAGGCGAAGCCAATAAAGATCCGGAAAATGACGCAGAGTAAATTCTGCCATTAGCCGACTGGTAAGGAGAATTTTTATGCAGAAGGAAACTATCGAACTTAGTTTTGACTACGACAAGGCGGGCATCAAGGATATCGACGACAGGGCGACCCTTGACTGCTACTATCACACCCTCACTGAGGAGATAGGCAGAAAGAAGCACCGCGCCATGATAATCTGTCCCGGCGGCGGATATGATTTCTGTTCCGAAAGGGAAGCCGAGCCTATTGCTTTCAGGTTCATCGGATACGGCATATGCTGTTTTGTGCTGAGATACACCTGCCAGAGAGCTTTTCCACAGAATGCACTTGAATGTGCGGCGGCGATAAAGTATGTCAGGGAGAATGCTGAGAGATTCGATATCGACCCCGACAAGATAATCGTAACGGGCTTTTCAGCAGGCGGACACCTTGCGGCAACAGTGGCAAATCTCTGGAACGACGAGATACTCACCAAGCCCCTGGACTGCACTCCCGAGGATATCAAGGTCAACGCTTCGATGCTTTGCTATCCCGTTATCACCAGTGACCCCGAATTCACCCATGAGGGTTCGATACTGAATCTGCTGAGAGGCAGGGAAGATGACAAGGAGCTCAGGGATTATCTGGCTATGGAAAAGCACGTTGGTCCTCACACTCCCCACACTTTCCTATGGCACTGTTCCGATGACGGTTGTGTAAGGGTACAGAATTCTCTGCTTTACATGACCGAATTGGCAAAGTATTGGATACCCTTTGAATCTCACATCTACGAGCATGGCGGACACGGTCTCAGTCTTTGCGACGAATCCACAGCAACATGGGATGGTCATATCCAGCCCATCTGCGAGGCATGGACAGATGCCGCTGTAAAGTGGGCGCTGAGAGTTTAACCTGATTTTTTCAATTGTTTCATATAAGCACTCTGCCCGAAAGCAGCACCAGGCTGTTTTCGGGCTTCTGCTTTGTGTTAACACGTCGGTTACTTCCTGCATAATATGTACCATGATCGACAGGAGGTGCATTTATGTCGGAAAAATATTTTCTTGGCTGTATGACACAGCAGGGGTTCTCGACGGAGTTTGGCAGGCTTATGGAGGAAAACGACCGCTTTACTTATATCCTTAAAGGCGGCGCAGGTACGGGAAAATCATCGCTTATGAAGCGCATAGCCGATGAATTTGAGAAAAGCGGGCACGTTGTAAGATTCTATTGTTCTTCTGACCCCGCTTCTCTTGATGCGGTGATGCTTGAAAACGAGGGCGTGCTGATCGTGGACGGCACTTCGCCCCATGTTTTTGACCCGGCGTATCCCGCCGTAAGGCAGAAGATAGTTGATCTGGGACAGTTCTGGGACGCTGAAAAACTGATGGCGTTCAAAGATGAAATAATCGAAGTCACTGATAAGAACAAGTCTCAGCTTGCCAGGGCAAAGAGGTTCTCGGCGGCGCTGTCGAATGTCTGCAATGACAGTTTCAGCTGTTCCCGTGGCTGCATTGACGAAGAAAAGCTTGAAGCGTTCCTTATGCGCTTTTACAAAAAGATACTCCCGCGTAAGGGCAGCGGCACGGGAAGGCAGGATATCCGACAGCTTTCCGTACTTACCGAGTACGGCTGTATGACCCAAACCGAGACCATCGGCTGTTATATCGAGAAATACCTGCTCCATGACGATGACTTCGCCTGCGCCCATTTGATCTGCGAAAAGACCGCCGCAGAAGCTGTCCGCCGTGGTTTTGATGTGATACTATGCCCATGCCACGGATTGAACAATACAGCTTATGAACATCTGCTGATACCCGAACTGGGTCTAGCGCTGATATCCTCAACACCGCTGAATAAGCTTGTTCCAGAGGGCTGTGCAAAGATAAATCTTTCACGTTTCTACGACAGGTCAGCCATAACGCGATACCGCAGCAGGCTTAAAATGAACAGGCTGACCATGGCAAGTCTTGCTGACGAAGTTTATGAAACTATAAAGTCGGCGAAAGTGGTTCACGATGATATAGAAAAATACTATATCGCCGCCATGGACTTTGAAAGTCTGGATAAACTCGCTGAGGAACTTATAGCCGAGATAAAACGCAGATAGACCGAAAAAAGCACTTTTGTCATTAGCATGGCAGAAGTGCTTTTTCTTTCCTTTTGTTATATATAATAATAAATTTAATTAATTTACTCTTGTAAAAAACCTTAAGATATGGTATAATTTATAGAAAATCATTTTAAAATGGGGGTAGTGTTGATGTTCAAGTGGAGGATAGGCAAGCCCGATGCCGAAAAGGTCGAATATTTTCTGAAAAAGACCGACCTTAACAGGCTGGTGCTTGAGATTCTTTCCGCCCGAGGGATAGATGATGAGGATAGTATTGTAAGCTTTTTTACCGAGCAGGAGCTTGAAGACCCGTTCGCAATTAAGGACATGGACAAGGCTGTAGAAACAATTGAACAGGCTGTTGATGCCTACGAACTTATCTGCGTTTACGGCGACTACGACTGCGACGGTATTACATCGACTTCGATACTTTTCAATTATCTTGAAAGCATGGGCGCGAATGTCATGTACTATATCCCCGAGAGAGAAGCGGGCTACGGCATGAACATTCCGGCTATAGAAGAACTTGCCGAAAAGGACGTAAAGCTCATAGTTACTGTGGATAACGGCATTTCTTCGGTGGAAGAAGCAAAACGCTGCCGCGAGCTTGGCATAAAGCTTGTGGTCACCGACCATCATCAGGTGGGTGAAGTTCTTCCCGATGCGGAAGCCATAGTTGACCCCCACCGCCCCGACTGCCCCAGCAGTTTCAAAGACCTCTGCGGTGCGGGTGTTGCGCTGAAACTCTGTGCGGCACTTGACGGCGGTAACTATGATGCGGTTCTGGAACAGTATTCCGACCTTTGCTCCATAGGCACAGTGGCTGATATCGTTCCGCTTAAAGGCGAGAACAGGGCGCTGGTGAAATCGGGATTCAGATATTTGCCGAATACGGAAAATGCTGGTCTGGGGATACTTCTGGACAAACTGAAGATCGACAGGACAAAGATAGTTTCCGACCATATCGGTTTCAGGATAGGGCCTGTTATAAACGCCTCGGGCAGATTCGGTTCCCCGCTGACAGCTGTTAAAGCAATACTCAGCGAAGACCCCGAAGATGCTGAAAGCTATGTAGATACCATGATAACCCTGAACACACAGCGTAAAAAGTGTGAACAGGATATCATGAAGGATATCGAGGATTATATAAGGGATAATCCCAATGTACTTGACCACAGAGTCATCGTGCTGGCGGGAAAAGGCTGGCATCACGGTGTTATCGGCATAGTGGCTTCAAAGATACTGGATAAGTACAGCAAGCCTGCCATAATAATCTCCATCGAAGATGGGGGCATGGCGAGAGGTTCTGCGAGGTCGGTAAAGGGGCTGAATATACACAGCTGTCTGACTCATTGCGCTGAACTGCTGACAAAATTCGGCGGTCACGAATGTGCAGGCGGATTTTCGCTGAAAGAAGAGGACATCGAAAAGTTCAGGACAAAGGTCTATGAATTTGCGGCAGGTATAGAAAAGCCCGCAGTCAAGACACTTTATGCGGATAAAGTACTTATGCCCGCGGATATCGATGTTGAGATGGTCAAGGGATTGAGCGTTCTCGAACCCATCGGCGAGGGCAACCCCAAGCCCCTTTTTGCCATACTGGGTGCGAGAGTAACTGATATAATCGGGCTGAAAGACAATGCCCACACAAAGGTGGCTTTCAGCTATGGCAGGACTAATGCCTATGCCCTGATGTTCGGACAGGACCCCACAAAGCTGTGTTTTGCCAAGGGCGACCTCATCGATATGATGGTGGAGCTGGATATAAATGTGTTTAACGGAAAAGAATCCGTTTCAGTGAAAGTAGTTGATCACCGACTAAGCGGTGTTAAGCAGGAGAGATACTTCGCCGCCAAGGATACCTACGAGAAGATATTCAACGGTGAGGAAGTCCCTGTAAGCTTTGTTAAAAAGGTCATACCCGAGCGTGCCGAGCTTGTGGCAGTGTACAAGTATCTCAACTCCGTCAGGGAGATAAGTCTCGATTCGTTGTTTATGAGACTTTCAAGCGACAGCATGAACTACTGCAAGCTCAGGATAATCATAGATATTTTCAAGGATAAAGAGCTGATATCCTATGACGGGGCTACAATGATGATAAATATGCTTCCCGCCCACAAAAAAGTGGAGCTGGAAGAATCGGATACACTTGTAAAGTTAAGGAAAATGACTGAAGAAAATTAATGAGAGGGTGTAAAAGCTGATGTCTGAGAACAATCGAACCAACGGTGAGGAAGTGCCGAGAAAAAGCACTTACGAAACAGCAGAGGGAAGTCTGCCGATACCTGCGTATATACTTAAAGCCAGCAAGCAGGTATATACGATTGATATGATAATCCAGAAAGTGATAGACAGTGAGAAGCAGTACGACCTTTCAAAGATAGTATCTGCCTACGAACTTGCTGAAAAGTATCATCATGACCAGAAGAGAGAATCGGGAGAGCCCTATATATCTCATCCTATAGCAGTAGGTTATATCCTGCTTGAACTTGGCATGGATACCGATACCGTCTGTGCGGCACTTCTGCATGATGTGGTTGAGGATACCGACTGCACTCTTGAACAGCTGCACAAAATGTTTGGTATAGATGTTACCATGCTGGTAAATGGCGTCACAAAGCTGGGCGAGGTGGAGATATTCACCAAGGACGAGCAGAAAGCCGAGAACATCAGAAAGATACTTCTTGCCATGAGCGAAGATATCCGTGTTATCATAATCAAGCTGGCTGACAGGCTCCACAATATGCGCACGCTGAATTTCTGCCGTGACGACAAGAGAAGGACTATCGCCCGCGAGACCATGAATATCTACGCGCCCATCGCTCACAGACTTGGCATACGTTCCATAAAGGACGAGCTGGAAGACCTTGCGTTTTTCTACCTCGACCCCTTTGCCCATGAGGAGATTGAACAGCTGATGGCTATGCGCCGTGACAGCCGTGAAGCTCTTGTTGAAAGCATCAAGGATAAGATAGCTGAGAGACTTGCCAAGGAATTCAAGCCCGCACCCACAGTTTCGGGTCGAGTTAAGAGCAACTACGGCATCTACAAAAAAGTATACCGTGACGGCAAGGACATCGATGAGATATATGACAGATACGCTGTCAGGGTCATTGTTAACACCGTCAACGAGTGCTATAACGTGCTGGGTATAATCCACGATATGTTCAAGCCCATACCCAACAGATTCAAGGACTACATCTCCACCCCTAAGGCGAATATGTACCAGTCACTGCATACAACTGTCATCGGCAGAGAGGGCATACCCTTTGAAGTTCAGATAAGAACATGGGATATGCACCGTCTGGCTGAATACGGAATCGCCGCCCACTGGAAATATAAAGAGGGCGTAAAGAGCAACGCTAAGGACGACAAGCGCTTGGCGTGGATAAGGCAGATAATCGAGAACCAGAAAGAATCCAACGACGTTGAGGAGATAGTAAGGGCGATAAAGAGCGACCTTTCTCCCGAGGACGTTTTTGCGTTCACCCCCAAGGGCGATATGATTACCCTGCCTGTGGGTTCAACGGTAATCGACTTTGCATATGCTATACATACCGAGGTAGGACACCGTATGAGTGGTGCAAAGGTCAACGAGAAGATGGTGTCTTATGACCATAAGATAAGCACAGGAGAGATAATCGAGATACTGACTTCAAATGTGCCCGGTCACGGACCAAGCAGGTCATGGCTTAATATCGCCAAGACCAACGAAGCTAAATCCAAGATACGCTCGTGGTTCAAGAAAGAGCGCCGTGAGGAGAATATCTTTGAGGGCAGGGCAGCCCTTGAAAGAGAGTTCAGAAAGCATATGATACGTGTGCCCGAGGACGAGCTTGAAGAGTTCCTGCATCTGGATATGAAGCGCCACAACTGCGAAACGCTTGACGATTTCCTTGCAGCTATCGGATATGGTGGAGTTCAGCTTTCAAAACTTATGCAGAGGCTGAAGGATTCCTATAACAAGAAGTACGGTGAAAAGGCGGAAGAACCCGAAGAACAGCTTGTTAAGCCCGTAAAATCATCGTCCGGTGTAATAGTTGACGGCATTGAGGACTGTATGATAAAGTTCGCACAGTGCTGTAACCCTCTGCCGGGTGATGAGATAATTGGTTTCATAACCAGAGGTCACGGTGTGTCCGTACACAAAAAGGACTGCGTGAATTATCTTACTCAGCTGGAAAAGGGCGAAAATGCAGAGCGCTGGGTAAATGTCACCTGGGCACAGACCAGCGGCAAGAACAATACCACGTATTTCAAAACAACGCTGGATATCGTTGCTGTGGATAGAATAGGTCTGCTGGCTGACGTATCTTCAACTCTGGCGATGATAAACGTGTTCATTTACGAATCCACCTCACGTGAACTTAAAAACGGCAACGCGCTAATGTCGATAACCGTCAGCATAGCGGGCATGGATCAGCTTAAAACTGTTATGAGCAAGCTTCAGAAGATAAAGAATGTGATCTCTGTCGAGAGAAGCGGAAAGTAGGTCATAATGAGAGTAATCAAATTAAAGCCGCTGAGCATCTGCGAGACCAACAGTTATCTGGTCATCAGCCAGCAGAATAATGCAGTGCTGATAGATGCGCCCTATGATGCGCCTTATATATTAGAAGAACTGAAAACGAACAGCTGCACGCTGAAACAGATCTTCCTGACCCACGGTCACTTCGACCATATCGGTGCAGTAGCAGATCTGGTTGAAGCTACGGGCTGTGATGTGTATATTCACCCGCTGGACGAGAAGATGCTCCGCACAGGAGATGAAATGCTGGCAACGCTTTTCAGGTCTAAGGGATACAAGTGCTATAACGGCGATGTAAAGCTGTTCACCGAGAACGATATCCTGCGCCTCGATGAACTGGAATTCGATATACTTGAAACTCCCGGGCATACTCCGGGTTCGGTATGCTATATCTGCGGTGATGCGATGTTTTCGGGGGATACCCTGTTCAGCAGGTCAATAGGACGTACCGACCTTGAAGGAGGAAACTTCCAGCAGATGAAAAAATCCCTGGGCCGCATAGCTGATTTGGGCGGCGACCTCACCATCTACCCGGGACACATGGGTACCACTACCCTTGATACCGAGAGAAAGTATAACCCCTATCTCAGGGAGAATTCGGGCGGTGGCTACTGATGACGCTAATTCTCAGCGGTAACGACTACAAATACGAGCTGGAGGGTGTGCTGAAACTCTTCATACCCGCCACAAGGTTCGAGCATAAATATGCGGATAACACCGATGTTTCCGATGATTATGTTTTCGCAAGGGTCAAGGAAACAGATAATACCGTGCTGATGTATGTTATATGCAGTTATAAAGGTATCAAAAAGCGACAGGGTACATTGCTTTACAAGGCGGATAATCCAAATATCGACAAGGAACTTTACTTGTCACGTATACTGTATAAAGTCCTGTCGGAGATAACAGGCATTGTCCCGAAATGGGGAGTGCTGACGGGTATACGACCCGTGAAAAGGGTCAATACATGGCTGAACGAGGGCTGTGACAAGGCGGAGATATACTCTCGTTTGCAAAATGAATACCTTTGCAGCAAGGAGAAATGCGATATCGCTTTCGCCACCGCCAACACCCAGAAGCAGATACTTGACACTCTTGATAAGATGTCTTTCAGTCTTTATGTGTCCATACCGTTCTGCCCAACACGGTGCTCATACTGCTCATTTATCTCTCAGACCCTCGACAGCGGCAGAAAACTGATACACGAGTATATCGATAAAATGTGCCGTGAGATAAGGCATACTGCGCTGATAACAAAACGCCTTGGGCTGAAATTGGATACAGTCTATTTTGGCGGCGGAACACCTACTTCCATAGAAGCCTCTCAGATTGCGGCGATAATGAAGTGTATCGAGCATAGTTTTGATATGTCATCGGTCAGGGAATATACCGTAGAAGCAGGCAGACCCGACACCATCACCGAGGAAAAGCTGAGGACTATCAAGGAAAATGGCTGTACACGCATCTCGATAAATCCCCAGAGCCTTAATCCTGATGTTCTTGCGGCGATTGGACGTTCTCACAGCGTAGAGCAGTTTTATGACAGCTATGATATGGCAAGCAAAATTGGATTTTACTGCATAAATACCGATGTTATCGCAGGTTTGCCGAATGATACATTTGAGAGCTTCTCAGATACTATCGACAAGTTACTCAACTTGTCGCCTGAAAATTTCACAGTACACACTCTCTCGATAAAAAGGGCTGCACTGCTGAATCAGGGAGATAAGGAAGTTCTCAAAAACCCAACAGATGAAATGGTGGATCATGCCACAAAACGCCTGTGGGAGTGCGGTTATCTGCCATATTATCTGTACAGGCAGAAAAATATGGTGGGAAATCTCGAAAATATCGGATGGTCAAAGCCTGGGCATGAAAGTCTTTACAATATCTATATCATGGAGGAAGTCCAGACTATCCTTGCCATCGGCGCGGGGGCTTCAACCAAGCTTGTGGATTATCCTGACAGGCTGGAACGTGTTTTTAACTATAAATTCCCCCTTGAATACAACAAGCATTTTGATCTTATGCTTTCCAGAAAGGATGTAATTGAGGAATTTTATGGAAATTCTCAGAAAAAATGATCTTTTAGAACTTGAAATAACAGATATTTCCAACGACGGAAACGGCGTCGGGCATTACAACGGCATCACTATCTTCGTACCTGCGGTGGCTGTGGGTGATGTTATCAGCTGCCGTATCGTTAAGGTGAAAAGCTCCTTTTGCTATGGCAGGGTTGAAAGCTTGATACAGACTTCCGATGACAGGATCGAATCCGATTGTCCTGTAAGTAAGTTCTGTGGTGGCTGTTCTTTCAGGCATATCAACTATGAGGCTGAATGTCTAGCCAAGGATAAATTTATCCGCGATTCCTTTGAGAGGATAGGCAAGCTTTCTCCCGAATATCTGCCGTTTTGCGGCTGTAACGATATTGACCTTTACAGAAATAAGGCACAGTATCCCGTAGCGGACGACAACGGAAAAGCCATCTGCGGATTTTACGCAAGGCGCTCTCACCGCGTAGTTGAGTACACAAGGTGTCGACTTCAGCCTGAGATATTCTCCGAGATAGTTGAGTTTATCATAGCTTTTGTCAACGAGCATCATATTCCCGCATATAACGAAGTAGCACTGAAAGGGCTTTTAAGGCATATCTATTTAAGACGTGGAGCATATTCTGGGCAGATAATGGTCTGTCTGGTTGTAACTGATTTTAAAAAGTCGGCTGTTTTTGGCAAACTCGCTTCGCTGCTGACGGAGAAATTTTCCGATATCAGAACAGTCGTACTCAACGAAAACCCAAAGAATACCAACGTTATACTTGGTAATAAGATGAAAGCGCTGGTAGGCGATGGTACTATAACCGATACCATGTGCGGAAATAATATATATATATCACCTCTGTCCTTCTATCAGGTCAACACCCGGCAGGCTGAACTGCTGTACTACAAAGCAGCCGAATTTTCTCGGCTTTCCGAGAATTCGACCCTGCTTGATCTTTATTGCGGTACAGGCACCATTGGACTTTCAATGGCTAGACAAGTAAAAAAACTTGTCGGAGTTGAAGTCATTCAGGCTGCTATCGATAACGCGAACGTCAACGCAAAAGCCAACGGAATCACAAATGCCGAATTTATCTGCGGCGATGCGGGTACGGTTGCGAAAGTGCTGTACGAGCGTGGCGAACGTCCCGATGTGATAATCGCCGATCCTGCGCGAAAGGGCTGTGACAGGGCTTCGCTGGAGTATATGGCGAAGATGTCACCGGACAGGATAGTTATGATATCCTGCAATCACACGACTGCCGCCCGCGACTGCGCTATCCTCGGTGAACTGGGCTACAGCTGTGATAAGGTCATGGGATTTGATCTTTTCCCTCGCACCACAAGCGTTGAGACCCTTATCCTGCTGACCCGCAAAAAAGATGTTTGATCAATTATACATTGAAATAGCAAACCGCTCCCTGATAGTTCAGAGAGCGGTTTTTTTCAGATAGATTCTATCTTTGATTTATCTTTCTTTATAAAAAGCACAAAGCTTATGACCGCGGTCATGGCGGTGAAGCACGTCATAGCGAAGAACAATTCAATGCTGTTCAGCTCTTGTACCTTTTTAATGGCAGTCTCACTGCCGAAGACGGTAAGCAGAATCGCGGCACCCAGGCTGTTGTTTATCATGTGGATAAAAGATGCGGGATATATCGATCGTGTCTTTTCGGTCACAAGGGTGAGGAAGCAGTTCATCAGCACGCAGAACAGGCACATCATCAGTATTCCAGTAAAGGGATAGCCGGGATAATCCGTGCCGAAATTGTGCCCTGCTATGGTGAGGGGCGCGTGCCAAAGTCCCCAGATGATGCCGCCCACAATTACTGCTGCGGGCTTGGGCATAAGTTCCAGAAGCTTAGGCATCATGTAGCCACGCCAGCCCCATTCCTCGCCAAAGGCAGGGAAGAAAATAATAATTGATGCCGCAAGCTGTAACAGATACGCGCCCATATTCTGCATATTGATATTCGGGTAGGCTTCATTAAATGCAGTGCCTTTCATGAATACCGCCCACAGTAGAAAAAGTCCTGCCCAGCCCTCAATCAGTTTAACCGCCATCGCTGCGAACCAGTAGCCCTCTTTGCCTTTGAAATGTACGCCGAGATAGGTGTTGTCAAAGCCCTCTTTTGTTACCAGCCTTGTGATGAGATGAGCGACAGCGGGTACCATCATGCCGAAAACACCTGTGAGGTATGAGATAACCGCAAGCTGTTCGTTTTTGCCCGAATACAGCGGTTCTCCGTAGACTGCCCACAGTATTGGTATCAGCATCGAAAGTGGCAGGAATGATATCACAAGAAATATCACCAGCCGTTTGACAGTCAGCTTTTTCTTACTGCTCATAATTCTCTGCCCCCTCTCTGAACACCTTGACGGATATCTTACAGGAAAGCCGATATGCCCCACAGCTTATAAAAGGGAACAGGGATATGGGGAAAAGTACTTTGCCGCAATTCAGCCAGTTCATCAATGCTTTCAATGGGTCATCGCTGTTTATCAGCCATGAGATATTCCCGAACATAAGATATATCAGCAGTATCATAGCGATAAAGGCTATCACAAGACCCTTGATGGCGATGCCTTTCTGCGAGCCGAAGCGTATCACAAAGGGTATCTCTATCGCTGAAAGCAGGAGCCGCCAGCTGAATATCATCGCAAGCAGGGCAGTAGCGGAGAAAGCTCCTCCCAGGATTCCGTATATCACTGTATCGGTCAAGAATGAGATGAAAAGCACGATCAGGAATTGTATTAGGATATACCAGTATTTGGATTCAATGTGACCTTTTCCGCCCTGCGGCAGTGACATGGCAAAGGCGCTGGCGGTCTTGTTTTCATCGGCTTCAAACAGCAGGTTAGAGGTCAGTGAGGGCATCATAAAGGCAAAATAGTACAGCAGTAATAACATCAAAGTGCCGCCGTTTTCTTCGGAAATTAAATCTTTGCCGTTCAGGGCACAGCAGATGACCGCTATCCCGCAGCATATCAGCGTGACGATAATGTTTAAGCGGAAAGAAGAAAGGTTTATCCGAAAGTTCTTGTAAAGCAGACCCCTCATTATTTCTCCCTCCTATTGTAAAGCAGATACATGGATACGAACAGCAGGCCGAATGAAACACCAAGCATAATGAGCATCATAGGGCAGTATTTCTGGGTCACTTTCGTTACTTCAGAGAATATCTCACTGATATCCATAGTTTTGTCTGTAACATTAGTATTTTTATTACTGCGTACTGCAAAGATGATGAAGGAAGCCATAAGCAGAAAAGTAGTACACAGCCAGCCCTTATCTACGCTTTTAAGCAGTGTGACAAATATCTGCGCCAAAATGCTTATCATGGACATTACAGCTATAGTTACCGCTATCAGCGAAATATCACCGTATGTGAGTTTTTCTCCGAGGGCAAGATCCATAGTAAAAAGATATACCACGGAAAGTATAGCCCCTAAGGTTGTCTGTATGGCTGATGATACCGTCTTTACAGCTGCGAATCTCATGGGGGTCATGGGGGTGCAGTGTTCAAACCTGTTCCATTTGGTCATTATATCTTTTCCGACCGTATCCGCTGAAACCGTACACATCAAAGCTGCTGACATGAGCGGAAAAAACTTCATGGTCAAAATGATAGTGAGCCCTAAGATCTCAGACGCTTCTTTGTTTTTGATGATTCCGCCCTTCAGATCCTTGCCGAACAGCAGACCGAAGTTGCCGTATTTAACACTGAGAAGCATCAGCCAGCCCAGCAGCACCGAACCTAAATAAAACAGCAGAGCCGTTTTATAGCTGATTTTCCCGAGATAGTATTCGCGGTACAAAAGCCCTGTGAATGAACCTTTTTTCATCAAGACCACTCCTTTTTGCAGCGGTTGACATAGAACAGCATTATCTCTTCAAGAGTCGGCTTTTCGATTATCGCCCCCGAGTATTTTTTAGTGGCGCTCCTGCGGTCGGTAGTCATAAGCTCTGCGCCGAAATCGCTGAGCCTTGCGCTGATGTAGTCCGCAGGATCTATCTCGGTGACATCATCTTTGGTGCATTTGATGATGCCATGGGTATCCAGGATATCGTCCTTGTAGCCTGTTATAAGTATCTTGCCCTTATCGATGAAAGCTACGCTGTCGGCTATTTTTTCAAGGTCGCTGGTGATGTGGGATGACATGAGTATCGACCTGTTGCCGTCCATGAGGTACTCGCGGAAGATATCAAGTATCTCGTTGCGCACTATGGGGTCAAGTCCTGTGGTTGCTTCGTCCATTATCAGCAGTTCCGCTTTGTGGGAAAGTGCTGTGGCTATCTGCATTTTCATCTTCATGCCCTTGGAGAATTTCGAGAGCTTTTTCTTTACGGGCAGACCAAATCTGTCGCACAGCCTGAAAAACTCGTCCTTGTCCCAGGTTCCGTACAGCCCCGAAAACATCTTTGAAAGGGCTTCACCCGTAAAGGAATCATGGAATGGAAGTTCATCGAATACCACGGCGATACGCTCTTTTATGGCGTATTCGTCTTTGATGTGGTCAAGCCCAAGCAGTTTTATCTCGCCGCTGTTTATACCGATGATATTCAGCAGTGAACGGATAGTTGTGGTCTTGCCTGCGCCGTTCTGCCCAATAAATCCCATTATCGAGCCCTTTGCAACGGTGAAGCTGATATCGTCTAGTGTAAAGCCATCATATTTTTTTGTTATGTTCTTTATCTCGATAGCATTCTCGTATTCAGTCATTGTCATTCCCCTCCGTATACATAATATCCACCATCTCTTTGAGGTCATCTGCGCTAAGACCGCACAGCCTTGCCTTTTTGCAAACCTGCGCAAGCATCTCCTCGGTCTGTCTGATAGTTTCTTCACGAAGAAAATCCGTGTTCTGCTTTTTAACAAAACAGCCCTTTCCCGTGTAATTTTCGATATAGCCTGAGCGTTCCAGCTCTTCGTAAGCGCGTTTTGTCGTTATAACGCTTATGCGCAGCTGTGCCGCGAGAGTGCGCATCGACGGCAGAGCGTCTCCTGCGGTCAGCGTACCATCCATTATCTGTGCCTTTATCTGCTCTGTTATCTGCTGATAGATCGGCTCGTCTGATTCATTGCGTAAAATAATGTCCATATAATCCTCCAAGGAAAATTGTATATATACACTATACACAGTGTAGCATAAACATAGCTTCTTGTCAAGAGGGTTCCGAAAATTTTTTTAAGATAACTCTAAATCAAACGAAGAGCAATGCATTCCGTTTGTATCACTATAAACGGTCTATATTATTGTCTGCATAAACGGCACGGGGTTGATTTTCAACCGGGAATATGATATAATCTAATGGAGATAAACGATCATACTAGGAGGAAGATAAATGCTTCACGGTTATTTTGACCTGCCGACCTTTTATTTTTTTGAGGAAGGAAATATCTGGACAGGCAGTTTGTATACGAATTTCAACTACCGCATAACACCGAAAAAATCTGACGAAAAGAAAGAGCTGAAAGTCGATGTGTGGTACGGGACAAAGTGCTTTGATATCACTGAGGAACTGGTGGCACAATTTTCGGAGGAATATTCGGCTGAGGGACTTGAAGCCTGCATTGCTGACCTTACAAAGGAATTTGAACATTTCAAGGAAATACGAAAGGAAAAAGGATTTTGAGCAAATTTCATTATAAAAGCTTTCTTTGGGCGGTCTTATGCTGTATCGCAGTGGCAACGATGATCTCTTCCTGCGGGAGCGGCGATGGCATAAAGTACCGCTACGGCGTGTTTTTAGGGGCTTCACCAGATGACTTGAAGTATATGGATGAATACGAAAAAGTCGTTATTGATGCGCAGTATTTCACAGCAAAGGAGATAGCTGCGCTGAAAGATTCTGGTCATACAGTGTACAGCTACATCAATCTCGGTTCGGTAGAGGATTTCCGTCCATATTATAAGGATTATGAAGGTATAACGCTGGAAGTTTACGAAAACTGGGAAGAAGAAAAGTGGGTCGATGTATCTAAGGCTGAATGGCAGAGTTTTGTGGTGGATGAACTTGCGGTAAATATCATAAATAAGGGTGTTGACGGTTTGTTTGTTGATAACACTGATGTCTACTATCACTATCCCACCGATGAGATCTTCGACGGCGTGACGAATATTCTGAAAGGTTTCAAAAATCTGGATACCTATGTTATCATCAACGGCGGAGATGCCTATGTTACCGAGTATGCAAAGCGTAATTCGGAGCTTGACAGCATCATGGACGCAGAAAATCAGGAAACTATATTCAGTAAGATAAACTGGGACGATGAGACTTTCACATCGAACGAAAAAAACGAAACCGAATATTTTCAGGAATATGTCGATCTTGTCAGCGGCTACGGCAAAGATGTTTATCTGCTAGAATATACCACGGACAGCGGTCTTATCCAAAAGATCGATGATTACTGCGCCGAAAAAGGTTACACCTATTACGCATCGGACAAACTGGAACTTCTCGCACCTGCCCAGAAGAAAGGCTCACAGAAAAAATAAAATTTCAGATCGAATAAAAGATACACATATAGATATTCTGCCCCGAAGCTTTTTATATTGCTTCGGGGCATTGAATTTACTTTTTGGTGTTGCAAAATTTAACACAGATAGTCAGGACATATGCATTGATTTTGAATATTTTGACGATATAATTGCGTAAATGATTTAAATAAATGAAATATTATTTGACAAAGTATGAATGAATGTGTTATAATTAATTAGTATAGTTCAACAGACTATCATTATAAAAAAGTTCATTCGTAATGGAGGTGCCATACTGAATGTTAAAACGGAAAACCGCACCTGTAAAAAACAATAAACATAATCCGGCGCCGCTTATACTTTGTATAGCCTGCGTATTTATAAATCTTCTGTTCAATAACATGATCTCAAGGTTCGAACTTCCTGTGCCGCTGTATCTTGATACTATCGGTACTGTGCTTGCTGCTGTCCTCGGCGGTACACTCCCGGGTGTACTGGTGGGATTTGCCACAAATTTTATCATCAGCTTCTCTCAGCCGTCTTCGCTGTATTACGGTGTTATAAATGTTTTGATCGCTGTTGCCGCATCTCATCTTTCAGAACGCAATAAGCTTAAAAAGCCCAGCGGACTTATAGCCCTTGCAATTTCGCTTACCTTGATTTCAGGCATACTGGGGGCTGTTATACCATGGTATATGGACGGCCTTGCCCTTGATAGTGAATCCCTTTCGGGTGAGATAAATAAAACAGGCTTTTTCGAACCTTTCGTTTCATATATGATATCCAATACCGCAACGAACTTTTTGGATAAGACTCTCACGGTCATTATTGCACTTCTGCTGTATCGGATTATTCCTGTAAAATTCAGCCGTAAGTTTAAGTTTACGGGTTGGCAGCAGACCCCCACCACGGGAGAGGAAGTAATAAATAAGGATAAGTCTGAGAACCGCGCAGTTTCAATGCGAATTAAAATGTTGATCGTTCTGATGATAGCCCTTTCGACCGTTGCTGCGGCAGGGACCTACATAAGTGTAAGGGTGTACTACAAATCCATGATAAACCAGCATATTGCTCTCGCTCAGGGCACTGCAAAGCTTGCATCTAAAGCGGTTGACGGCGATATGATCGAGGAATTCGTTACATGTAATGGCGATTCAGAGGATTATCGCAGAACTCATAAGCTTCTTGAAGATATCCTTTACAGTTCCCCTGAGATAACATATCTGTATGTCTATCGAATGGAGCTTGATGGATTTCATGTTGTTTTCGATGTTGAAACAGATGATACCCCGGCGGATGAGATCGGAACTATTCTGCCATACGATTCGGGTTTTGGGCCCTATATGTCCGAACTTCTGGCAGGTGAGCCTGTGGAACCGATCATTACCGATGACGAGTACGGTCATCTGCTGACAGTTGCGGAACCGGTATTTGATTCTGCGGGCGTATGCCAGTGCTATGCCATTGCAGATGTTGATGTCAAGATGCTTATGAAAGATAAGCATAGCTTTCTCACTGAAATGATAAGCGTGTTCACCAGCATACTGATAATCATATGTGCATTTGTCATCTGGCTGACGGATTATCATATCATCTTTCCGCTGAGATCTATTACCATGCAGATAGATAAGATATCCAGATCAGGGGACGATCAGGACAGTCTCGACAACGATGTCAGAAAGATCAGAAAATTAAAGATACATACAGGCGACGAAATAGAACAGCTTTATCAGTCATTGTGTACCATGACCCTTAATCAGTCCGAGCAGATGCGAAGCATACGCAGGCTTTCGGATTCCACCTTGAAGATGCAGGACGGTCTTATCATAACCATGGCGGATATGGTGGAAAACCGCGACTCAGATACGGGTGATCATATCCAGAAGACTGCGGCTTATGTAAGGATAATAGTTGAGGGACTGAAAGAAAAGGGCTACTATGCCGAGAAGATAACTCCGAAGTTCATGTCAGATGTTGTGCGCTCAGCACCTCTTCATGATGTGGGCAAGATAAATATCCCCGACGGTGTACTCAATAAGCCCGGAAAGCTGACACCCGAGGAATACGAGATAATGAAGACACATACCATCGCCGGAAAAAAGATAATGGAGCATGCCATAGAAACCGTCGAGGGTGACAGCTACCTCAAGGAAGCTCGTAATATGGCGGCATACCACCATGAGCGCTGGGACGGCAAGGGCTATCCCGAGGGGCTTCACGGTGAGGTTATACCCCTTTCTGCAAGGATAATGGCAGTGGCTGATGTTTTCGATGCCCTGACTTCTCCGCGTGTTTATAAGCCTGCGTATCCGCTGGATAAGGCACTTTCTATTATCGCAGAAGGAAACGGCACACAGTTCGACCCCAGATGTATTGAGGCGTTTATGGATTCTCTTGAGGAAGTCAAGAAGGTACTCAGAAAGTACGATCAAGGGTAAGGGAGGTTCATCATGCATACAGTGATAATTATCCTTGTTTCTGCCTCCGCAGCCGGATTTCTGGTATGGCTGTACATGATGGTCTTTGTTATGCGCAGAAAGAGCGAAGAACTTGCAAAGGCAAAGACAGAGGTCATTGCAGCTAATGCCGCAAAGACAAGGTTTCTTTCAAATATTTCCCACGAACTGCTGACCCCGGTTAATACCATAGTAGGTATGAACGAGATGGCGATGAGAGAAAATGCTGAGAATGTTCCTACCCAGTACTTCATGTCGATAATGAATTACTGTTTTGATATCAGAGATGCTTCCGAATCCCTTGTAGCCCTCATAAACGACCTGCTTGCCATGTCGGATATCGAATCGGGCAAGGCACATCTTGAAGAGCAGGACTACGACACAAAGGATATGCTGTCTACGCTGATAAGCAGGGCGCAGGGAAGATGTGCCGAAAAGGAACTGACTTTCAAAGCTGATATTGATGAGCTTCTTCCCTCCGGAATGTACGGAGATACTGACAAGATAACTCAGATACTTACAAATCTTCTGACTAATGCGGTAAAGTATACCGCGGTCGGCGGAGTGGTATTTTCCGTTTCAATGCTTGAAAGAGAGAACAATTATTGTAAAGTTCAGTACTCCGTAAAGGATACGGGAATGGGTCTTACGCCGCAAGAAGCTGAAAAGATCTTTGCTGTGTATGATAGCCTTGACGAAAACAAGAGTATGGATAAGACAGTCACAGGTCTCGGACTGGATATATCAAAAAAATTCGCCATACTTATGCGTGGTGACCTGGTCTGCAAAAGCGAGTATGGCAAGGGCGCAGAATTTATACTCACCATTCCACAGAAAATGACAGACCAGACTCCTGTTGGAGATATCACCGATTCCGGTGGCATTTCAGGCAGAGGTCCGTTTATCCCGCAGTTTATTGCTCCCGATGCTGACATACTGGTCATTGACAACGACCCTATGAGCCTGAAGATAATCAAGGGTCTGCTGAAGGACACCGATGTTTTCGTATCTTCGGCTGCAAGTATCGAGGACTGTATCGACAGGATAAATGATACACTTTTCAGTGTGGTGTTTATAGATCAGATGCTCATACCGGAAAACGCCGCTGAGATAATAGAAAATATGCGCAGATCAGACCCCGACCTGCCGATCTATCTGCTGACATCTAATTCGGCGTCAAGCGAGATGTATTATACCTCCATTGGCTTTACGGGCTATCTCCCCAAGCCGGTTGACGGAGTGACCCTGGAAAAGACTATACTGAAGCATATCCCTTCAAAGATAAGGCAGGATCCTCCCAATCTCCCTGATAACGCCGACACGCAGGATATACCATGGGATCTGGGCTGGCTTAATGAGACCGATGGAATATCTGCAGCTGACGGCATAAGGAATTGTGGCGGTGTACAGACTTTCATATCAGCCCTCAGAATGTTTTCGGCAACTATTGGCTCAAATATACAGACTATACGAAGTCTTTACGAGGTCAATGATCTTATGCATCTCAAATTC
The DNA here is from genome assembly GCF_900109655.1 of Hominimerdicola alba. Lineage (GTDB taxonomy): Bacteria > Bacillota > Clostridia > Oscillospirales > Ruminococcaceae > Hominimerdicola > Hominimerdicola alba_B. Next base: position 5,652 of record NZ_FOAT01000012.1, on the reverse strand, counting down.
AAGATACATTCCATGAGCCGTTCAGCCAGGATAATCGGTGCGCTGGAGCTTTCTAGGTTCGCAGATGAAATTGAAAGAGCAGCTCTAAGCCATGACATGGAATTTGTCGATACTCATATCGAAGATTTTCTGACAATGTACGGAGCCTACAAAGATAAACTCAGCAGACTGAGCGAAAAATGACTATCCGAAGGAGTTGTAGCATATGATGGCGCTTATTAGAGATCATCAATTGAATATAATGCTTTTTCTCTGTGGATGCTGCGGGATACTTATACTTCTTCTGCTGCTTACAAGGTCAATTTCCCCGCGGCGCAAGCGTGATATACTCCTCATGGAGGTCATAGCACTGTTCCTGCTGTGGTTCGACAGGCTGGCGTACATATACGCAGGCGATGAAACTATGACTGCGTACTATATGGTCAGGATAAGCAATTTTGTGGTATTCTTCCTGACACCTGCGGAGGTATTTGGATTTTACAGATATCTGGGTGGTATACTTATGGAAGAAGCTAAGCTTGAAGAACTGCCGAAGCGAATGAAGATAGTCGGGAGTATAACCATACTTGGTATGATGCTTGCGGTTGTATCGGCGATGACGGACCTCTACTACTATTTTGATGAAAGCAACCTCTATCACAGAGGCAGCGGCTTTCTTATTGCCTATATAACTCCTGTTGTTACTCCTGTTATACTCTATACGGTCATTATTCAGTATAGAAACCTTTTCAGCAAGCAGATGTTCATCACACTGACCCTTTATCTCTTCGTGCCAATAATCTGCGGGATACTGCAGATATTCACCTACGGCATCTCCATAGTGAATATGTCTATGGTGGCAGTGTCCGTATCCCTTTATATATCAACTTATATCGATATCAACGACACTGTTGAGCGTATGCACGAGCTGGAGATAGAGTATATGCAAAGCGAACAGAAGCGTATGCAAAAGATATTCGATCAGACAGCCACAGCTTTTGTTTCTGCCGTTGAGAAAAAGGATGACTACCTCAAAGGCAGTTCTGTGCGTGTGGCTGAATATGCCCGAATGATTGCCAAAATGAGCGGAAAAAGCGAAGAGTGTTGTGAAAAGGCATATTATGCGGCACTTCTTCATGATGTTGGTCTTATTGGTGTTCCCGATAGTGTGATCAACAATACCTCGCCCGAGACTGCTGATACGGAACTTTTAAGGCAGAAGCCCCTCATTGGCAGAGAGATATTATCATGTATAACCGAGTATCCGTATCTAAGCATAGCCGCCCATTACAGTCACGAAAGATACAACGGCACAGGCTATCCCGATGGGCTGAAAGGCACAGATATCCCCGAGATAGCAAGGATAGTCGCAGTGGCTGATGCTTATGTTTCAATGACCACTAAGAAAAGGTACCGTGGCGCACGTCCGGATTTTGTTGCACGCGAAGCTTTCGTAAAAGGTTCGGGAGAACAATTTGATCCCACCTTCGCTGAGATCATGGTGAAAATAATAGATAAGAACATTAAAAATGATTCCGGCGAAGGACGACCTGTGATGGAAACTTCCTTGTCCTGCGGCGAGTACCGTGACAGCATCTCACTTGGTGTATCAGTTGAAAGCGATACCAAGATAATCAGCTTTGACTGTGTGCCAAACAAAGAGGGTGACAATGTTTTCAGCGCACCTTCCATAATCCTTTTCGATTCCTTTGATGATCGTGTACACCGCAACGAAAAGACCATCAAGGAATACCACTACTTTGAGTACGGTGAATTCTGGTTCAATGAATATATGATCTCCACTGGCATACGCAGGATCGAAGTAACAAAGATGGATAAAAAGGAAAACGCAGCCGGAAACAGGTATAATGTCTCGGCGGCGAAATACGAAGACCATATCCGCCTTGTGATGGGCAGTCCCCAGTGTACTAAAGAGATGATAATCGCCCTGCCTGATGGTTCAAGGTCTGCGTACATAGGCATAACAGGGGAGCACTGTGATATCACAGATATAAAAGTTGAGACCACAGGCTTTACTGTGTCTGAGGGGGATATCCCAAGGATAGCCAAAACCATAAACTATACCGATCATATCGAATCAGATTTGAAGAATATTCAGGTAGACCGAACAAGGTCGGTATCCACCGAGGGCATTGAGATAGACCATAAATTCAAGCTGGCTTTCCATACTATGAGTTTGCCCGGTGCTAATCTCATATGGCACTGCCCTTATATCGTTCTGTTCTGTTCAGATGACGGCTTGGTGAATGGCGCAAATTATCATGAATACGCCCTGATAAAGCTGAACGGTGAAAACGAGGAGATAAACAGCCTTGGGCAGAACAGCTTCTATGTGAAAAAGAATGAGGGTTTCCCCGGCTGGGACGTATGGAAAGAGAACAACCGTAAAGGCATGGAATGTGAAGTTTACTTTGAGCGCAGAAATAACAGTGTCATTGTCAGGACGAACAACCTTGGCATTGAGATAGAGTGCATCACAACGGTCGATCAATCTGCAAAAGTGTATGCCGCGCTGACCGGAGATCAGGTGGCACTGACGGACATAAGGTTTCTGTAAGTAGATATCTGTACCTCTTATTAAAGTTGTTAAACCTAAAATACGGGACGACCCAAGCGGCCGTCCCGTATTTTTATGCAATTGATATTATTGTGGATCTGCAATTACTTGATAGTAACACTTACAGCGTTCTTTATAGCATTAGCTGTATCCCACTTGCCGTTGACTCTGGCAGCGATAGCTACCTTGTAGCTCATGCCGGGTGTCAGGTTCTTGGGAGTTACATAGCTGTTAGTAGTGATGTTTGAAGTCTGGACTCTCCATTTACCTGCCAGATAAACAGCGATACCGTACTTATCAGCGCCCTGTACCTTATCCCAGATGAACTGTACCTGATGATACTTCGTACTGTAATTTACCTTGATGTTTTTAGGATAAGTATCTTTCTGAGGATCGTTGTTTCCGCCGTTTGTGTAAAGATCAACAGGAAGCTCGTCGAGAGTTATGCAGTAGTCGCTCTGGTAGATCTTTTTCAGCTCGTCCATGTCCTGATATTCGGGTCCGAGGAAAGGCACACCGCCGTCCTCACCGCCGTCATACCAAGGGCAGAAATACAGCCAGCCTGCGTCTTCGACCATCAGGTTATCAACAGCGGGGATGGTATCATTTTCAGCCATAGCGATCATCTTCTTGCCGCCTGTCAGCGCATACAGCGAATCGAATTTAGAGGCTATAGCCAGAAGATTGGGTCCGCTGTTTTTGCCGTCACCGCGGTTGTACTGAACGTTGTACTTGTCATAAGCTACGATATCGACATACTCATCGCCGGGATACCATGTTGCGGAATTTGAGTAGTCATAGCTGTTGAATTCCCAGATGAGGTTGTGCAGACCGTATTCCTCGGTGAGAGTTTTGTACAGAAGCTTCCAGATCTCCTTGTAGGTCTCTGCGCCTCTGTCGCCCCACCAGAACCATGCTGTTCCGTCGGAGTAATTGCCCTCATTGCCCTGTGCTTCGTGGAGAGGCCTCCAGATAACGGGAACGCCTGCGTCCTGAAGCTTCAGCAGCTGCTCAGCAAGGTCTTTCATAGCCAGCTGGAAGTATTCATACTCCTTAGTGCCCTTAACTACAACATTCCTTGTATCAAAGCTCATGGAACCCTCGCCGCTCTGATAGTTCTTGTAGCTGCACTGCTGCCAGCCCACAGGCTCACCGAGAACGTAATTGTCAAAATCCTTGGGGATATTTATGTGCCACGAAGCGGTGATGATACCGTTTCTCTTGGTAGCCCATTCGATGCAGCGCTCGGTAGTGCCGTCGTCCCAGCCGTACAGCGGGTTGTAGTTCATGAAATCCACGCCCCTGATAGCAGGAACTTTGCCTGTCAGGTCTTCAAGATATTCATTCTCCCACTCGTAGTTATTGCTGTGACCGCCGCCGTAGATTTCCTGCTGTCCCGCGATAATATGGCTGCCGTAAACGCTCTTGAGGTACTTCATCAGCGACTTAGCCTCGGGTGTAGCATTCTTGTCACTAAGTTCATCGGTAGCCACCGAATAATCGTGCTTGGGAGTAACACTTACAGTCACCTTGTCGATAGCCATATAGCCGTATTCATTGATGAACTCGATGGTATTCTCACCCTTGTTCAGGCGGAAACTGCCGAAATTGAAATCAGTCCATTCCTCGGAATAAGGCATATTCATCATACGCTTAACACCGTTTACCTTAACGGATTCCATTCTGCCGTTTTTATCCAGTGTCTGGGCAGTTCTTGCTGTGATTGTGTACATACCGTCCTCGGGAACATTAACGGTGAATGAAGCACCACTGTTAGTCAGGTAGAAAAATCCCTTGCCCGAACTGTTTTTGGGTGAAGGACCGTAGTTCTGTGTCCACAGTGAAGCACCCTCCATGTCTTCGCCTTCGATTACGAATGGGAAAGTATCGGCAGCAGAACTTGAACCCGCAGCATTTACAGGCATAACTGCCGACATCGAGGCAGATGCAACTGCGCATACTGCCAAAGCCGAGATTGCTTTTTTCAGATAGTTTTTCATGTCATATACCCTCCATTAAATAAAAAATAACAATAAAAAATTGTCATTAATTCCTCTTTTTTTGTATTATACAGCGAAATTTGTATTTTGTCAATTTATGTAATCGATTAACAATTTAAATAATTTTAGCATTTTGAGTAAAAATTAATTGAATATAATAACAATTCACAAAGTTGGCGATAAATCTCAAATGTCGAACGTGGAACATTTGTTTCTTAATAGTTAACGCCCTGAAATATGAGGTCAGAAGTTTTGGTCACGTGGGTTTAATGTAATGTGATAGTTTCATATAGTTATATTATCAGATAAACATTTCATCAATAAGATGTATAATCATAATGAAGATTTGTCTGCTATTGTGAATCCGGTTTTGTTGTGATAGTCGGATATTTGCTTTGGTTAGAAGTTTGCTGGTTGCCGCCCCTCGTTCCTCGGGTCGAGCTGTCAAAGACGCTTCGCTGTTTGACAGCGGGCGCGGCAATATTTTACGGACGGAGAAATAGCGTGGACATTTGTCGCCTCTGACGGGTCGAGTCATCGGAAACGCTGTTGCTGTTTGATTATGAACGCGGGGAATAAATAATTCACGTACAAAATTATACGAGCGCATACGGTCGTATACGCTCGTATAATTTGGTATTGCCGCGCCATATTGTTCGGAAGTTTGCTTTGCTATTTATTACTTTGTTGCCACTTCGCCTTTGCACCTTGACCGAAGGGCTCTGCCCTTAACAGACAGCTTTTCTGACTGTGTGCTCATCCGCAAGCTTTTCGCGAAAAGCTTGACCAAATGTTCACTAGCGATAAAGCACTAATACCGCTTTATGCGGCTTTTTTACGCCTGTCGAAATCTCTGCCGTCAAGGACTATCCTTGATTTAACAACATTGAACCTGAAAATGATCTCGATCTCCTGCTGTCTGTGACCGCTGGATTTATCGGGTTCATGGACTATTATCCGTTCGATCATTTCACGCAGGTTCTTTGGTGTCAGCTCGTCGATGTGCTTTATCTTCTTGACTAGCTCTATAAAATCGTGAATATCCGAGCATTTCTGCTCTTTGTCCTCGATGAACTTGGTAAGCTCTGCGACTTT
>NZ_FOAT01000017.1 GCF_900109655.1 Hominimerdicola alba | reverse complement strand
TCACCGCCGTTCCAGTTATCAGTTCTGCCGCTTACATACAGGGACTTGCTGCCCTCATAAGCCTTGGAAGAAGATGATGCTACACTTGCAGAACCTCTGCCGCTCCAGGAATTGGTGCCGTTCTCGAATGTAGCTGAGTACAGTGTACCCTCGATCTCCGGCTCATCCGGCTCGGGGTCAGGAGTGTAGCCACTTTTGCCTTCATACATCTTCAGATTAACGTCAGCTGAACCATCGGATTCCCAACCTTCAACGTTGAAAGCAACTTCGTACAGGTTGCCCATCTTCAGGCCCTTGGATTCCCATGCCTTGAAGTGCTCGGAAACGCTGATGGTACCCTTGGTTCTAAGGTTCTGACGGATGCTGATATACTGTGTGAAATTCTTGTTGCCTTCGATGGTGTAGGAATTTCTTGCACTTGTGTAGATCTTGTATTCACTGCCGTCGATATTAACGGAACCCTTGTACTGCGCAGAAGAATCCTGTGCAGGAGACCAGTTCTTCCAGTCTTCGATGATGTAGTACTCTACCAGAGGATTCTGAGCCCAGCCGTAGATACAGATTCTGGAGTTACCTGATGAACCTGCCTGCCAGTTGCAGTCATAATCACAATAGAAATCACCGTAATCTTTGTATGTCTTAGGGTTATTCAGACCCCAGTAAAGACCACGACGAGCAAGGAAGTTACCTCTCGAACCATTAGGACCACACTTCCAGGATGTGCTGAAACCACCGTCATTGTCGTGCAGTGTCATCGTAGAAGAGTTAGGGGTATCTGCCTGCCAGATCTCATGGTGATAATCGTTGTACCAACCCACTTCCTGTGTGTGCGAAGGGCTTGTTGTCAGTACTTTAGCAGCAGATGCAGTAACTGATGATATAATAGGAGAAACCATCAGTACACCGGCAACAAAAGCGCTTGCAATACGCTTTGAAACGGATTTCTTCATAAACCAATTACCTCTCTTTCAGTTAAATGATTGTTTGTTCGGACGGTCCAGTCCACATTCCATCGGGAACCTCCCCCGAAATGCAAAAACATAAACCAAAGCACCTCTAATAACACCCGGCAGATCAGACTTTGTGAGTTTTTTCTCACGGCAGCTGACTGATCTTTGTCATAATTGACGTGCAATAGTGTTTTCGCAATTTTTGACCGTCTCTATTAAAAATTTTACCAAATTTGCGAAAATTTACAAGGCGTTTTTTGCTGATTAAACGATTACATTTGTTAATTATTGCGATTAATTGTCAGTAGGTATAAAAAAATCAGCTGAATTCGGTTGAATTTAGGGGCTTTTCCGTACAAGTTGTATCCTAAAAATATAAAATGTAAAAATTTCGACCATACAAATAAGCAATAATCGATACGAAATACTTTCGTAATAATTTTAACGATTAATTGAAAATCCCACGTTTTTCGGACTTTTTGCAAAACGCCAAAAATTATGAAAAATCGTCAAAATAGCAATAATTCATTCACACTGACCAATTATTGCTTTTTGTACAAATTATTTGAAACAATACAACTGCAAACGGGACTGCCGAAAAATAGGTCAGTCCCGTTTTGAGTTCTTATTTTTATCGTATCAGCGATATATGTATATCTTTCGTGATCAGATATACTTTTTAGGGAGTATCTTCCTGCCCTTTACATGTGCTGCCAAAATGATGACATCGCTGATGTTTACACTGCCAGATTCGTTAACATCCGCTGCTTCAGGTCCTCTGCCGTCCAGAATTTTTTTGCCTTTTACGTGCGCCGCTAAAACAATTACATCAGTAGCATTCACTTTGCCGTCGCGGTTGCAGTCACCCAACAGCAGCGGCTTCTTGTCAACAGTTATGGTGAATCTCTGTATTTTCTTTGTGTTGGTAACTTTCAGCTCGCTGAGATCAAGCGAATAGTCTCTCCTGTCGCCCTTGTCGTCGATGTAAATAGTGTAGTTCTCGGGCTTAACATTATAAAGACAATATCCCTCCTGCGGATACTCGAACACGAAGTTCAGATCTTCAATACTCTTAGGCAGTTTTGCAGATTTTACAGAACCGCCGCCTCCGCCGTTTCTCCAACTGTAGTTGTATTCCATTTTAGTTCCCGGTGTCTCATTGGATACCCAGAACTCAACATATCCGTCCTTATCGGGTATAGGCGCACTGATCACCGAACCGCTGTAATATAGAGCAGTAAATGTATTCCGGCTCTGATCTCCGCGAAGATCATATTCCCTGTCACTACCATCTTTAACCTTCAGATCAGCACTTGCAAATCCCGGAAAAGCGTCGTTGAACTTCATCCTGACCTTGCTGTATCGTACAGGTTTTTTATATACCTCACAGTGTTCACCGGCTATATGACCGCCGCTGGAGATCACCTCGTAATTTCCGGTGTCCGCTTTAAAATACTTTTTCTCTCCTGCGTGCTCCCCCAGTTTGTAATCGCCTTTCAGCTCACAGCTCTGTCCATTATCGTAAGGATTTAACCGCAGATAGCTCCTCTTGTCATTAAGATCCGGGAACTTGCTGTCGATCTCGACATAAATGGTATTTGCAGGTACTGTTATGGTATCTACGACTGTCATTTTATTTATGTCATTATAATAATAGTAGCACTCATCTTCCAGTCTGATGTAGTAATTATTGTCGCTGTAAGATGCGGATTTTCTGTTCTTGCCATTCATCAGCTTTCCGCCGGGTTCAACGCCTTTCGTCTTATCCGGAACAAATACATCATAAGGTATCCTGCTTTTCTGTTTGGAATTTTTCAGATCATCCAGAGAATGTATACCCGAAAGATCATATAAAGACTCATCAAGTATATTCAGAGCACCGTTTGAGCCGGTAAACTCTGCCACCTTCCTGCCGGAACTGTCCTTTACCGCGAACTTAAGCTTAGAGATATCCGTACCTGCTCCCGCCTTGACAGCGAAATTCATATATGGCTTGTTAAGCTGTATATTTGAAGAGTAGTCTGCAGGCAGGTCATCGACATGCGTATGTGCACTTACAGGCATTGCGCATATCACAGCTGCTGCAATAACAGCCGAAAGTGATCTGATCTTCTTTGATAACATAATGATCCTCTCCTTGATTAAATATCTGACTATCCCTTTACCAAACCACATAAAATGCCATATGGACAGGGATAAATTATGTTGACGTTTTCTTTGAGCGCTGTTAAGTCTGGTGTGTCAGCGGGATAACCATAATAAAATATACTATAATAAAGCAATATCACAAAATTTTGTAAGGTATCAGCTTTTCGCCCTTTACATGGGCTGCTAAAACTGTAACATCTGATATATTGACACTGTTCGATTCATTCACATCAGCTGCAAGAAGGCTTCTGCCGCTGAGCAATCTAATGCCCTTGATGTGTGCCACTAACAGAGTGACATCAGTATTGTTTATCACGCCGTCTCGGTTACAGTCACCGAGCAGCACTCCATTTTTGCTTACCTTGATATTAGCGGTCTGCATCTTTTGCGTATCCGAAACAGTAAAGCTTCCGCCCGATAGATTGTAATCCTTTGCATCGACACTGTCATCTATAACTATGGTATACTTGTCGGGCTTTAGAGCGGCTACACAGTATCCAGAAGTTGGGAATTCCATCAGCACGCTGATCTTTTCCCTTGTCTTTGGTACCTCAGCTTTAACTCTTGAACCGCCGCCTGAACCTGCGATCTTAGAGCCGTCAACAGTAGTGAAATAACTGAAAGTATATGTCATATTTGCATCAAGTTCTTCATCACTTACCCAGAATTCAACATAGCCATCTGAATCGGGAACAAAAGCTGTTAACACTGAGCCACTATAGCACAATGTTGAAACTGAATTATCCTTCATATTTCCTCTGAGATCGAATGTAACGGAAAACTCTTTGGAACCGTTCTTGTAAGTGTTGGTTATTTTAAGATTTTTATCCGCTACCCCCGGGAAAGCATCGTTGAACTTCATCCTGACCTTTGAATACTTTACGGAATGATCGGAAACATAGCTGTACGCATTGCCTTTTGTTCCTGTAAACCATATATCGTACTTTCCTTTGGTAGCAGATATCGTCTCTTTTTTGCCTGCGTGATCATACATCTTGAATTTGTTGTCCTTGGTTATCCCGCACTTCTGGCTGCTGTCCGTAGGGATAAAATAACAGGCTTCAGTTTTATTCTCCGTCTGCAGGAATTTTTTATCCACATCTATGATAATCTTATTTGCGGGTACAGTCATAGTATCAACGATCTTGAAGTTTGATTTGTCGGTATAGGTAAGGTAAACCTCATCATCAGGACCCATACTTATACCTTTTTTTGCTTCCATATAATAAGTGATGCCGTTTCTCTCCACCTTGCCTGAGGGGGCGTTGCACTTGTAATCAGCCTCGGGATAATACAGACCAAGAAAACGGTTTTCGGGCGGGTCTTTTGCCTTGTAGCTGTCAACATCATGTATACCCGTAAGATCAACGGCTGTACCATCAAGTATATTGACCGTGCCGTTCTTGCCCGTGAAGGTCGCGATCTTTTTGCCATTTGAATTTAACAGCGCAAACTTAACTTTGCTGATGTCTGTTCCGCCGGAAGGTTTCATGTTGATGTTAAGATACGGCTTGTTCAGACGTACACCTGTGACGATATTGCGCGTTATGTTGTCAGCCGAAGCAGTGATCGATGTAAACAGCATCATTGCTGCCGCTGAGAACGCAGCGATAATTTTTAATTTCATCTTATCTCTCCTATCCGTGTTATCATTACAGCGTATCATCGCCGTATATTTAGAATAATATCACGATTTTATTCTTTTGTCAATCATTTCCATTGTTATTTCTGCGATACATATGGCATCCGCAATAAACCTGTACAATTAAACGCCCTCAAATCTGACAATTCGTAAATTTTTTTGACACACTCTTTACAAAAGGCTGTAAAGTGTGGTATAATATCTTTGTTTGTAAATAAATAGAACTGTTGTTCTCTGTTTATGCAGAGGGCGTATAATATGATGTGAGGTTATGAAATGGCTAACAAAAAGCAGGATTACGGCAATGAAGACATCACGCTGCTGAAAGGCAAGGACAGAGTTCGTCTGCGCCCTGCGGTAATGTTCGGCTCAGATGGACTGGGCGGCTGTAAGCATTCGGTATTCGAGATAATATCAAACTCCATAGACGAAGCCCGCGAGGGTCACGGCGATAAGATAATCGTCACCAAGTATTTTGACGATTCCATAGAAGTACAGGACTTCGGCAGAGGCTGTCCCGTGGACTACAACCAGCGTGAAAAGCGCTATAACTGGGAACTTGTTTACTGCGAGCTTTACGCAGGCGGCAAGTACAACAATAATTCGGGCGACAATTATGAGTATTCACTTGGTACAAACGGTCTTGGTGCCTGTGCTACGCAGTATTCCTCGGAGTATATGGACGTTGAGGTCATCCGCGACGGTTTCAAGTACGAGCTCCGTTTTGAAAAAGGCGACAATGTGGGCGGTCTTAAAAAGGAAGAGTGCAAGAGCAAAAAGACAGGCACCCGCACCCACTGGAAGCCTGACCTTGACGTATTCACCGAGATAAGCATCGAGAAAGAGTACTTTGAGGATATTCTGAAAAAGCAGGCTGTGGTAAACCCGGGCGTGACTTTCCTGCTGAGGATACAGCGCGAGAATATGTCCTTTGAGGAAACTACCTACTATTATGAGCACGGCATAGAAGACTATGTCAAGGAGATAGCAGGCGAAAACACCCTGACAAACGTACAGTACTTCTCAGGCAGCAGGCGCGGACGTGACCGTGCGGACAAACCCGAATACAACGTAAAGCTGGGCGTATCCTTTGTATTCTCCAACAAAGTGCAGACGCTGGAATACTTCCACAACTCCAGCTTCCTTTCCCACGGCGGCTCACCCGATGACGCTGTAAGGAGCGCTTTCGTTTCTCAGATAAATGCTTATTTAAAGTCCAATAATAAGTACAATAAAAATGAAAAGCCCATCACTTTCCAGGACGTAGCAGACTGTCTGGTGCTGGTATCAAGTTCATTCTCAACACAGACATCCTATGCTAACCAGACCAAGAAAGCGATAAACAACAAGTTCATCAAGGAGTGCATGACAGAGTTCCTGAAGCACAACCTTGAGATATACTTCATCGAGAATCCCGACGAAGCTCTGAAGATAGCCGAGCAGGTACTGGTCAACAAGCGTTCCCGTGAAAGTGCCGAGTCTTCAAGGCTCAATATCAAAAAGAAGCTCCAGGGCACCATCGACCTTTCAAATCAGGTGCAGAAGTTCGTTGACTGCCGTTCAAAAGACCTGAGCAGACGTGAACTTTACATCGTGGAGGGTGATTCGGCGCTGGGTTCTGTAAAACTGGCGAGAGATGCTGAATTCCAGGCTGTAATACCTGTAAGAGGTAAGATACTCAACTGCCTTAAAGCGGACTACGACAAGATATTCAAGAATGAGATAATCACCGACCTGATAAAGGTACTGGGCTGCGGCGTGGAAGTAAACACAGGCAAGAAAAAGGATCTTTCCGCTTTCAACCTTGATAACCTCCGCTGGAACAAGATAGTTATATGTACCGATGCGGACGTTGACGGTTTCCAGATAAGAACGCTGATACTCACCATGCTTTACCGCCTGACACCTACCCTCATCGAGCAGGGCTATGTGTATATCGCGGAATCTCCCCTGTTTGAGATAACCACCAAGGACAAGACCTACTTCGCCTATGACGAGCCCGAAAAGGACAAGATACTGAAAATGATAGGCAACAAGAGCTTTACTATACAGCGCTCGAAGGGTCTCGGTGAGAACGAAGCCGACATGATGAGCCTTACCACCATGAACCCCGAAACACGCCGTCTTATCAAGGTCAACCCCGATGATATCGAGATGACCCAGTGGATGTTCAATATGCTGCTGGGCGATGACCTTGCAGGACGTAAGGAATTCATCACCAACAACGGCGCTGAATACCTTGAAATGGCAGACATTTCTTAATTCATAATTCACAATTCATAATTCATAATTATTGGTGGGCAACAAAGTTTTGTTGGGCTTGTCGGTAGTTTGATAAAAGTTCATCGCGGCTGAGTTTCCATTTGGCAAATCATTTTGTGCCGCGATTTGAAGTGAGTTATTTGATATGATTGACATTCTGATAATACATTCTTTGAAAGGATAGTTGTTATACATGGCTAAGAAGAAAGCAGAGCCGAAAAAGGCCGCTGCACCTAAGATAGATGCTTATATCGAGGGCGCGGGACTTGTGGCTGAACAGAAGATAACCCAGACTCTTGAAAAGAATTATATGCCCTACGCCATGAGCGTTATAGTATCCCGTGCTTTCCCCGAGATAGACGGCTTCAAGCCATCTCACAGAAAGCTTCTGTACACCATGTACCTCATGGGACTGATAAAGGGCAAGCTGACCAAATGCGCCAATATCGTAGGCGCTACCATGAAGCTGAACCCCCACGGCGACGCGGCTATATACGAGACCCTCGTAAGACTCTCCCGCGGCAACGAAGCACTTCTGCACCCCTATGTGCAGTCGAAGGGCAACTTCGGCAAATCCTATTCAAGGGATATGGCTTATGCGGCTTCGCGATACACCGAGGCTAAGCTTGAACCTATATGCGAGGAGCTTTTCAGGGATATCGACAAGGAGACCGTTGACTTTGTCCCCAACTACGACAACACCATGACAGAGCCCACCCTCTTCCCTGCCACATTCCCGACGATACTCGTTAATGCCAACGTGGGAATCGGCGTATCTATGGCTTCATCGGTATGTCCTTTCAACCTGACAGAGGTCTGCGAAACTGCAATAGCACTTATCAAAAACAGCGAAGCTAATGCACTTGATACCCTGAAAGGTCCCGACTTCCCGGGCGGCGGATATCTGCTTTATGACGAAGAAGAGCTTGATAAGATATACCGCACGGGCCGCGGCTCGGTAAAACTGAGAGCGAAGTACCGCTTCAACAAAGAGGAGCGCTGCATAGAGATAACCGAGATACCTGCCACCACCACCATCGAAGCGATAATCGAAAAGATAATCGCGCTGGTAAAGGCAAGCAAGATCAAGGAGATCTCCTATATACGTGACGAAACAGACCTCAACGGCTTGCAGATAGGTATCGATATCAAAAAGGGCGTTGACCCCGATAAGCTGATGCAGAAGCTTTACAAGCTGACACCGCTTCAGGACACCTATTCCTGCAATTTCAACATCCTTGTACACGGCTATCCGAAGGTCATGGGTGTGTACGAAATTCTGGACGAATGGACAAGATTCCGTATGGAATGCGTCCGCAGACGTGTTGAGTTCGACCTCAAAAAGAAGAAAGACAAACTTCATCTGCTGAAAGGTCTGGGCAAGATACTGCTGGATATCGACAAGGCTATCCGCATAATCCGCGAGACCGAGGAAGAAAGCGAAGTTGTACCCAACCTGATGATAGGCTTCGGAATCGATGAGATACAGGCTGACTACGTTGCCGAGATCAAACTGCGTCACCTGAACCGCGAGTACATCCTCAAGCGCACATCTGAGACCGAAAAGCTTGAAAAGGAGATCGCAGAGCTGGAAGAAGTTCTGGGCAGTGAGAAGAAGATCAAGCAGATAATCGTCAGCGAGCTGAAAGATGTTATCAAGAACTACGGTCAGGAGAGGAAAACTCAGTTCTTCTACCAGAGCGACATCGAAGAGGTGGAGGAAGAGGAAGAGATCGAGGATTACCCCTGCAAGCTGTTCATTTCTGAAAGCGGCTATTTCAAGAAGTGCACCATGCAGTCCCTGCGTATGGCAAGCGATCAGAAGCTGAAAGAGGGCGACCGCATGATGGCTGAAACAGAGTCCTCCAACCGCGCAGAGCTGCTGTTCTTCTCGGATAAAGCCAGCGTATATAAGTCAAGGGCAAGCCGTTTCGGCAACACCAAGGCAAGTGATCTCGGTGATTATATTCCCGCAGTTCTGGGCTTTGACAGCGGTGAAGCATTCCACACAATGGTGGAGACAATGGACTATTCGGGCTATCTGCTGTTTGTATACGAAAACGGTAAGGCAGCGAAAGTTCCCCTTGATTCATACGAAACCAAGACCAACCGCAAAAAGCTTGCAAATGCGTACAGCGACAAGTCGGGTCTTGTGGCGATACTGAAACTCACAGATAACGCACAGGTGATGCTGAGGACTACCAACGGCAGAGCGATGCTTTTCGACACCGCACTTCTTCTGCCCAAGACCACCAGAAATACTCAGGGTGTACAGGTGATGACACTGAAAGCAAAAAACGCAAAGGTGGAAAAGGCATACATCGTCTCCGATGAAGAAGCCGAGACCCTTTCAAAGTTTCGCAGCAAGACTATCCCTGTTGCAGGCTGTCTTTCCAAAGACCTCGAAGACCCCGACCAGCTGTCTTTTTAATTCATAATTCATAATGCATAATTCATAATTGTTGGCATGGGCGCGGGAATGCCATTCTACGTACACTGCCAAAAGGCGAGCTTTGGCTCAAGCCTTTCGCGAAAGGCTTGCGGATGAGCACACAGTCAGCAAAGCTGACTGTTAGAGGCAGAGCCTCTCGGTCAAGGCACAAAAGCGCCATGACAATAGTACTGTCAATAGAACACCAAACTCCCGCCACAAAGAGGCGCGGAATAACAAATAATCCAGAGCGTGGACAAATCAAATGTCCACGCTCTTTCTTTCGACGTATAATTTATTGCCGCGCCGAAATCAACGGCGGTACGCTCGTTGATTTCTCGCCCCGAGGAACGAAGGGCGAAATCTTGCAAAGATATTTTCAAAATCAAAACAATCGACTATACCAACAGACCATTATCTACGCTACATAGAGCAGTATCAAAAAAGAGCTGTACCGAAGTACAGCCCTTGAATTATCAGATATTCTGATTGATGTATCTGTTCAGGTCGTTTGCGTTTACGCACTTTTCAAGTGCAACTTCCTTGGAGATAGTTCTGTTTCTAACCAGCTTTGCAAGCTCCTGATCCATTGTCTGCATTCCCACAGCCTTACCTGTCTGCATTGCGGAACCGATGAGGTGAACCTTATCGTCACGGATCATAGCCTTGATGGAGTCAGTAGCGTTCAGGATCTCACAGCAAGCTACACGGCTTGTACCGTCGAAAGTACGGCAGAGAGTCTGAGTACAGATACCAACGAGTACGGACGCCAGCTGAGTTCTGATCTGGTGCTGCTGGTGTGCAGGGAATACGTCGATGATACGGTCGATGGTGGAAGCAGCGTCAGTGGTATGAAGTGTGGACATAACCAGGTGACCTGTTTCTGCGGCGGTTACGGCAGCTTCGATAGTCTCGAAGTCACGCATTTCTCCGACGAGTATGATATCAGGGTCCTCACGGAGAGCAGCTCTCAGCGCCATGGAGAAGCTGGGTACATCGGGACCGATCTCTCTCTGGTTGATCATACATCTCTTGTGGGAGTGCAGATACTCGATAGGATCCTCAACTGTGATGATATGAGAAGACTTATGGATATTAACATGGTCGATCATAGCAGCCAGTGTTGTTGACTTACCTGAACCGGTAGGACCAGTTACAAGCACAAGGCCACGGGGACGCATTACGAATTCAGCCAGTACGGGAGGCAGATCCAGATCGGTAAGAGTCGGGATATCGTTTCTCAGCAGACGGATAGCGATAGCCGTATTGCCTCTCTGATGGTAAACGTTAACTCTGTGACGGAAACCTCTGCTTGATACAAATGTAAAGTCAGTATCGATCTTATCCTTGATCTGCTGTCTCTGTCTGTCGTTACACATATCCTCACACACTCTGAGAATTTCGATCTCGGTCATATCGGGATAGCTTGACAGCTTTCTAAGGTTACCACCCTGTCTAACTATGGGGGGGATACCAACGGTAAAGTGCAAGTCCGAGCAGCCCAGTGCTCTGGATTCGTCCAGTATCTTGTTAATATCAATTGCCATTTGTTTATACCTCCAAACAATATATTTATAGCTGACTGTTTATCGTCCTGAACTGCATAGTATAGTCTGACACAAAACCCCAACAGCCATCTAAGCTTAACTAATTTATACGGCGTAGGTAACACGTACCAGCTCGTCCATAGTGGTTCTGCCCTGCTGAACAAGTTCGGATACGTTATCACGCAGCAGACGGCAGCCCTCTTCCTTGGCGAGTTCCTGTATCTGCTCACTCTTGGCACCTGCGGCGATGATCTCTTTCATCTTCGGGGTAGCCAGAAGTATCTCATGGATAGCGGTACGTCCAATGTAACCTCTTGTACACTTGGAACAGCCCACAGGCTTGTATACAGGTACAGACTCAGTGATGCCCATCAGTTCATTATCCTCATCTGTGGACATATAACCCTCACGGCAGTTAGGGCAAACGACCTTGGCAAGTCGCTGTGCAACAACGCCGATAAGCGAAGTAGCTACCATGTATGCGTCAACGCCCATATCCACAAGTCTTGTAACAGTGGAAGCTGCGTCGTTGGTATGAAGTGTGGACAACACAAGGTGTCCTGTGATAGCGGCTCTGATACCGATCTCAGCTGTCTCGGTATCACGCATCTCACCGATCATTATGATATCAGGGTCCTGACGAAGGATAGAACGCAGAGCAGCCGCAAAGGTCATGCCTGCCTTCTCGTTTATCTGACACTGATTGATATTGGCGATCTTCTTCTCGACAGGGTCTTCGACGGTGATAACGTTGAGGTTAGGCTTCGCGATCTCACCGAGGGCTGCGTACAGTGTGGTAGACTTACCTGAACCGGTAGGTCCTGTAACCAGTACCACGCCCTGAGGAACCTTCAGACAAGAAACGAATCTCTTGTAGTTATAGTCTGTCATACCCAGATCCTGTATACGTCTTACCGAGCTGTCGCCCGCGAGGATACGGAGAACGACCTTCTCGCCGTATACCATTGGCAGATTGGACACACGGAGGTCAACAGTGGTGCCGTCGATGACCTGTGACATACGACCGTCCTGAGGTATACGCTTCTCGGCGATATTCATACCCGAGAGGATCTTGAATCTTGTTACCAGTGATACATGAAGTCTTGAGTCGAGGTCTTCCATAAGAGGAACCAGGTCACTGTTGATACGGACTCTGATCTTGGTGTGATCCTTGAAAGGCTCGATGTGGATATCCGTCGCGCCCTGACGGTAGGACTGCTCAACTATGGCGGTAGCCAGCTTAACGATAGGCGCATTATCAACACGGTCGGAGCTGAGATCGATCTCATCCAGGCTTACGGACTCTTCTTCCTTCTCCTGCTTAGCCTCCTCAGCCACCTTAGCGGCAGCGCCCTCGGAGTACATCTTACCGATTGCTCTGTTTATAGAAGCCTTTGTAGCAAGCTGAGCTGTGATATTACAGCCTGTGATAACTCTCAGATCCTCGAAAACGTAGAAGTTCATGGGGTCGTTTGTAGCGACCATCATACGTCTGCCTATCTTCTTAACAGCAATAACAGTGTACTTTCTTGCTGTGGTCTCGGGTATCAGTTTGACAACATCAGCATTAAGAACAGCATTGTCAAGGTCGATAAACTCGATATTCATTCTTTCTGCCAGCGTTTTAGCAAAATCTATATCGCTGACAAGTTTCATCTCGATTACGATATCACCGAACTTTTTGTCCTTTTCAGTCTTCTGTCTTTCAAGGACTGCATTCAGATCTGCTTCACTCAGCAGGTTCTTTTCAACAAGATATTGTCCAATTGGTCCGTTTCTCATAGATACGCTCCTATCTCCGACTCATGCGGAAAAATAAATTTTTGAATAAATTCTTAAATTATTAATACCTCTTGTAATTCTCGTAAAATTGTGGTAAAATATATTTATGAAATGCGAATGCATATCAATTTTTTAAAGAAAGGAGGAGATCAAAGGTGAATACCGAAACACTCTATCTTATTATAGTATACGTGTTCGTTTTTATCTTTGGCATATGCATCGGCAGCTTTCTGAACGTGTGTATTTACCGTCTGCCACTTGGTGAGAGCTTGATAAAAAGCAATTCTCACTGCATGACCTGCGGCACACCCATCAGGAAACGTGATCTGATACCTGTTGTAAGCTGGTGTCTGCTGCGCGGCAAATGTCATGCCTGCGGTGCTAAGATCTCGCCCAGATACACGGTAGTCGAACTGCTCAACGGGATCTGCTACCTCATCATCTTCCTGCATTTTGATGTTATATCCCATCCGCTTTACGCAGCTATCGTTTCGCTGATGACATCAGCCTTGATAGTGGTATTCTTTATGGACTGGGACACACAGCTGATCAACACATGGGTAGTGGTTTTCATTGGTGCACTTGCGATACCGAAGTACATATTCTGCCGTAATGAAAGCAACATAACCCTGAAATCAATGATCATCGGTGCATTTGTTATCAGCATACCGCTGCTTGTGATCTCTCTTGCGAGCCATGAAAAAGCCATGGGAATGGGAGATGTGTACCTGATGGCAGCTGCGGGGCTTTTCCTCGGAGTGCCGAATGTCCTTATCGCCATGCTGATAGCTCTTGTGTCAGGCTCGATAGTCGGAATAATACTGAAACACACAAACGGCAGTTCAGTGTTTGCTTTCGGACCTTACCTCGCATTAGGCATTGCAGTTGCAGCCCTTTACGGTGACGCCATCGCAGATTTCTATGTACATTTCACAGGTCTCGACGAAACACTGGAAGAAACTGCTATGGTCATCGCGAATATCCTTTAATAAACTCAAAAATATCCGCTGAATTATTCAGCGGTATTTTTTTGCCCTTTTTTATGAGCTTTTCACATTTTGCTCAAAAGGTTCCCGCAGGAAGACCTGCGGAAATCTTTTCAGCAAGCGGCTGAGATCAGCCGCTTGTGAATTTAACGATTATCAATTAACTTTTTGAAAATGTTTGAGTATCATCATTATACGTCAAAGTACAATCACTACTAATTACGTATCCGTCGCTATTAGGTTTGCCATTAAAGCTAACTTTGATTGGTTTATTTGAATAGATCTTAAGGGTTGTACTATCAGTATTAGAAAAGCTTGAAATATATGCACCGCTCCAACCAGTAATCGGATCACAGAAAGGTGTTGTACCGTCCGCTTGACATACAATACAATATATTTCTTCACCATTATTTTGGATATTCAGTCCATTGTGATAGAGATTAGGTTTCTCAACAATAAGAGTTACTTCAAACATTCCCGGGTGGCTGTTATCCTTATAAACTGCCTTAACGAAGTATGCTTTACTCTCATCAAGCGTTGAAAGTTCTAAAGTACCAAGCTGACCGAGTACATTACTGCTATCATCGGGATCCAGAATATCCCACTGCTTAAATGCCATGCCCTCAGGACAATCAGCTTTTGCATAATCCGTCATTGTCTTGATCCTTGAATCTTTACCAATGTCTTCAGCAGTATAATCTTTTCTTACTTTAAAGAAATCGTAGATACCACCGCCAAGTTCATCAGCAGTTTCAAATGAAAACATTATTGTAGGCTTCTGCTCATAGATAGCATCATATTCAGCCGAAGTGGAGTACTCCTGACCGTTAACAAACCATCCAGCTGCCATATTTGCAGAAGCAGCAGCTTCAGGATTATCAGGATCAACTATTGGTGGAGCAACAGATGCAGGATCAATTCCCCGTAATAGCCAACCAACGAAAGTATACTCACCATTTGCATCACCGTTTCCATCCGGGATACCTGATACATAATGGTCATCATCCCATATGCCTTGCGAGATTGTATATGGATCAGACCCTTCAACATGACCGGGATCAAATCTGTCGTAAAAAACTAATTCGAATGTTGGATCATTTCTTATTTGAAGTTCTGTCCAAATGTAGAAATCAAGGTTTGTGAGAACACTTTCCTCCTTGTATTCTTCAATTGGTTTTCCGCTATCAGTTTTGATTGCTAAGTAAGCAGTTCTTGTGTAGCTGCTTCCGGAAGCTACCCAAGCAGTAGTCTTTCCTTTACCGATATTGATCCAAGAATTAATAGTACCCTCCGGAATTGAGCTGCCTGATTCAAGCTGTATACTTGTTATCTTAGTAGTAGAACCGGGAGCATCATACAGAGATACAGTAACCTTTTCACTTTGGATAGGTTCCTTTGTATAAAGAATGTAGGTGAAAGAATCACTGGTATACATCGTTTCTGCATTACCGTTTGTTCCGGTGTTGGTAGCCTTTGCAAAAGTATTGTAATCCAAAAGGGTTCCTTCTTCACCTGATGCGGAGTATAACTGAGCTATCATAAGGTCTTTTGCCTTCAGATTGACGTTAACAAGCTCAACATCACGCTTCTGGTTGAAACCAAACTTATCAAATACATAGTCAAGGCCTTCACGTCTTGGTCTTGTCAGCTCCATATCAATGGAAACGCAGCTGCTTCCATTTTCAAGATTGTTCAGGGTAGCATTAAATTGACAGCCATAGTCATTGTAAAGAGCCTCACTGCCAAGGTAGCCCATTCTATCTGTGTCGATACCATCTTCTGTAATGTTTGCCTTGAGTATACCGCCATAAGCGTGCTTTCTGCGGGATACTGTTGAATTTTCAACATAATCTGCTAAACGAGAGCCTCTTATAACTTTATCGTCGTTATCAAGTATCAAAGCATTTGTAAACTTGGTATGAGATACTGCATTTCCGCTGCTGTCCGTCAGGAACTGTCCCTTAAACTTAGGAACGCCCTGATAATCCTTCAATATAACAACGTTAGTAGCATATCTCAGTTCATTATCTACATAGTCCATCAGCATCGAACCGATATCATTTGTATCGGAAAGAGACTGCGTTCTCTGATAGAATTTGTTCATAGGTCTGATCCAGTTAAGTATTGCACCCATTATCATGACCATGATCGTAGCAACAATGACCAACTCGACCAGTGTAAAACCTTTTTTGTTATTCTTCTTCATAGCGCTACCTCCTTATTCTTCAGATTCAGATGGCATACCATCGAACTCAGCAGGAGATAAGAAACTAGAGCCATCGAAGTATATGGAGCACATATTTTCGTCCTCTTTGACCTTCTTGTTTGTTACAGGAACAGTGATTTCATTGCCTGTTTCAACACTCGTTATTTTCAGACAAGAGTTAAGATCACCGACACCGGCAATTCTCTGCCTGATACCGAACTTCATATAACCGCCGTTCGGTGCCCAGATATGTCTGGGCAAAGTTTGCTGAACGGTATTTTTCTTTTCATTATCGAAGAACTCAAAGTCCTGTGAATCACCGGGGATAGCACAGCTGATATCCCATGTCTGCTGGGAACCACTGTAGTTGTAAAGTGTTATCCAGTACTCATTATCCTCAAGGGCTACCTGATCTGCAGCCGAGAAGAACGAGAGCTCAAAAACACCATCAGGTGAATCCTCATCAAGTTTAGAGCTATAACCATAAACATGGTCATTTTCGATAGTGACCGAAGGAAAAGCAAAAGTCATTTTGAACCTGTTCACACCATCTTCCATTGGTTTAACATTGGAATACTCAGGATCAAGTACCTGAGAAAATGTTGAGAAATGCTCAAGGTTCGTGGTTTGAGTATTAGTTGCTGTCATCCTTCTGCCAGTCTTTGCCTGGGCTTTCATGCAGGCAGTTGCAGCCATTGTAAAGCCTGTGGTGGCAACAGCGAATACTGCCATAGCAATAATGCACTCAACAAGGGTCATACCTTTTTTATTAGTATTCATAATAAGATCCTCCCTCCTGCATTATGAAGCTGCATATCGCTGCAGCATATAGGTCGATGTCGCATGTTCATCACCGGTACCCTTGATAATCGAAAGCATCGAGCAAGGAGAGAAGGGGAGATAAACGATGGCGTTTCTGTTACCTTTCTCTACTTCATAATGATTACATACAAGGTTTCCTATTATAGCAACTGACTCCATATCTGTACTTGTGAAATCAGGAGAGATCTTTATATTTCTGCCATGATTACTTGTACGATAAGTTGCTCTGGGCATATAAACACACGCTTGTAAGATCGTATTAGATTCATCACAGAACAGTTCGCTGCCTTCTGTAAGCAGGAAGAATATGTTGTTTGAGTGAAGTTGATGTCCCTCTTTGGTGGGGTCGGGAGTCGGGTTAAGGCTTCCGCCACTGCACCTAACTTTATCACCATTTGAGTAAGTATCGCTCTTGAAGTAGGACTCAAGATCCATTACAACATTGTGCGCACCGCTAAAGCTGAAATGAGGATTAGCAACGAATGTGCTGTGATCATACGTCGATTCTTTTTTTGAAGTAGCATATTCATTATTGGTCGTACCTACACCTGAGTCACTTACAAAGTATACGAACTTAGCTTCACCCGCTACCTCGGGATCAGTTGGGTTATTTATAAGTATAACATTATTATTTGAACAATGACCACCATTTTTCAGTACTACAACAATATCATGACCTGCTTTATCAACATCTATCAGTATATTATCATTATCTAGGTAATCGATGTAGCAGTCTTCAGTTACAATGTAATCAGGTTTGAATACGGGACCAGTACCTGTTGCATCGCCGTAAACCTCAATATAATTGCCGCTGTCGTCTTTATTCTTGAACGAATCATCTGTGATATTCTTAACATTATCAGTATCAAGCACTGTTTTCTTTCCATCAGAACCTACTTTATACATAGCAGCATACTGATTCTTGATAGTAGAAATGCCCTCCTGACACAGGAGATGCTCAGGGTAATAATAGTAAGGAGTTTCAGAAAGCAGAGGAAATTCGGGCTGCTGAGCTCTGGGAACAGATGACCAGTCATCATTGAAAGATATATTACCTACTCCGGGAAGAGATGTTACTCTTGCACTCTCAGGAGGAGTTATAACATTGCCTGAAGCATCATATGTTCTTGCACAATTATATGCATAATGACCGGGCTTAAGATGAACAGTATTATCTGTAAGGTGAGGAGCATTTGTTCCATAAACATAGAGATCTCCGTCGAGATATACATCACCTGTTACATTTGCTTTTACATTAGCTACAACAAGGTCACCATTGAACATATTTGAGCCGTCGCCGCTTACTTTATGAGTGAAAACATTACCATGAATGGTATTGCCGTTAGCATCACCAAAAGAAGCAACACTACCCTGGATCTTGCTCCAGTAACCATCTACATCAACTGATGTATCAGCATCACTTTTTCTGGCGCAAGCTATTTTCAGTGCATCACCCATATCAGGTTCTTTACCAAAATAGATAAAACCTGCATGAGCATCAACAGAAAAATCATCCTTCGTTCCTACCATAGCATTGTTACTGCAGAAGATCAGAGCCTGACGAACATTTAAAAAGTTGTAATCAGAGCCTTCCTGATTAGGATTGATCGTCATATCAGTCAATGACTTACCCTGACTAGGGTCAAATGTAGGAGTATTGGCAACAAATACCATATTTCTGGAAACATTTACTACACAGCCCTTTGACTCATCTTCGCCGGGATAGTAGTAAGGGTTGCTGTAGAAACGGTTGTTGTTCTGAACAGACATAGAACCGTTTATATCCGTAGAACCATACAGTTTGTTTTCGTTGTGGTTGAACTGGTAAACAGTATTCTGGTCATGAGAATCTATAGATGTAGCACCAGTTGCACCATATACCTGGATATTTTCAAACTGTGTGTTGATACCGCCGTCTGTACCTATGATCTCAAGTGCCTTAGGAGTAAATTTGTGCATTCTCAAAGTATCGATACTAAGGTAAGCAACAACTGTCTTCTCCTGGCCAAGATAAGTAGCAGTTGAAATTACCTTCAAAGAGTTGATGTTACCCTTTCTAACCGCTTCAACTCTGAGTTCGCATTTAGCATTGTTCCATCGTGGCTGAGAATCGCCAACGGCAGTACCTCCGTGACTGTCACTTGTGATCTTAACCTCAACAGGTCCTGCACCAATTGCATTCTGCAGCTGTGTGATCTTTTCCTGGATCAGGGCATCGTCATGTGTAGCATCAGTTACAAAGCCTGTTGTTTCTGCAACAAATGCTCTGCAACATGATGCGGCCACGTAGTATGCCTGCTTTTTCCGGTACTCTTCGTTTGTCTTGGAATTAGTATGTGATACCAACTCTGTAGCCGCCATTATAATAACGACCATCATAACTGATACCACAGTTACTGTTGCCAAGACTGCGCCTTTGCGCTGGGACTTGAACTTAGTTTTCATAATTACCACCTTTCGTTCTTTTGGGTTTTTCCCGACTTTTTGTGAAATGATCAAAATAAAAATTTTAATCATTTTTTATAGCACGATTTGGCAGGCGGATAATTCCGCCCACCAAACGCTATAAACTAATTAATTATACATTAGGCTCAGGCAGCTTTTCGATAACCATCATGGTAAGAGTCATTGTACCCTCGATATCTGTCTCAGATATCTTAGTCTTCTTGGTCTTCTTATCACCCTCACCAACTTCTTCGGTTACAGGATTGCCATCTTTGTCAGTTTCAGCAGAGAACTTGTAGTCGATAGCCTTTACTACCATGGTCTTTTCCTTGGCAGACTTCTGCATTTTATCACAGAACTTCTCTACTTCATCGATCTTGCCCTTGTAGGATAATGTGATCTCGTAGCAACCGATAACAACGGGAGCTGCTACAGCCTCACCCTTTTCACCTGCTTCAGCATCAGCATTCTGGGGAGTTATAGCTTCAGTGGAATCACTGCCATCCTCATTGATATATTTCTGAACTTCTGTATCCATCTCTGTCACAGCTTTGCTGCTCACGTACTCATACGGTCTTAGTGTGAAAGGAGTGTACTGTGAAATAGAAAGATCCAGGTTCTTGATCTCGTTTTCATCCAGCAGATCATCGACCTTCTGGGAAGCAGCCTGGTTTTCCTGAATAGAATAGAAAGTTTTAGTCATCTCAGTTGCTTCAGCATATGCAGTCTTGATCCTCTCGGGGAGGTTCTCATCTGCCTTATTTCTCTCTTTCAAATCTGAAAGAGTAGCCTTTGCGTCATCAAGTGCAGCCTGAGAATCCTGAAGTCTTTCGATTGCGGGCTTAATGAAAAGCATTACACCTGCTACCCATACCAGAATTACGATAACTGCGGTAAGTACGATCCTATCACGATAATTAAGCTTCATCGATTAAGCACCTTCTTTCTCAAAATAAACGGTCAGCTCGAAAACAACGTCCTCGTCATCTTCGCCAAGACCCTTGTAGCCCTGATATCCGACATAAGCAACGAAATCAAGAGCATTCAGGTCGTTTATGACCTTCTCAACTTCTTCCTGCTTTTCAACAGTGATATTATTTATAATCATTGTACCGGAAAGAAGATCGAAACTTGCGCCATCGTGTGTAGCCTTGTGCTTTTCAAGTACATCCTGTATCTTATCAAACTTATCCTGCTTCAATACAGGCTGACTATCGATATCCAGCTGTACTGTCTGAACGTAGTTCTTGTACTTGTTTATGATCTCAAGTCTGTTATGCAGAAGCTGGTTCTTAGCCTTGATCTCCTGCTGAACAGCTATTTCGTCATCGACCTTAGCCTTCTGATTGTCGATGTTGCCTGCTCTCATGGAGATGAATCCGGTAACAGCTGCAATAAGTATTGCAGAAGCAGCGGACAGGATACCTGCTGTTGTCAGCATAGAGCTCAGACCTGCAGAAGAATCCTTGCTCGAGGAGTGATCAACTTCCAGGAGATTGATCCTCTCTGTCTGCTTGTTTCTTCTGTAAAGAGCACCGATAGCATTAGCGAATACAGTGAACTCAAAATTCTCATAACCTGTTATCTGAGTAGGTGTTCCCAGAACGGAAGCCCTGATCTCCAGGCCGTCCAGAGCATCAACGATTTTCTTGTAGTCCTCAATGAAACCGTAAAGTATAACATTTGACAGACCCGAACCGCCTCTTGCCTTGTTGAACTGTTCCATTCTGAATATGTTCTCGTTCAGAGCTTCAAGAACGTAGTCATCAGCGTCGTATTCATCAGGAGAGATCGGTACATATCTTGCAAAAGCCATCTGACCGTTCTCGAACAGTGTCAGACCCAGGAAGTTGCTGTCAAGCTGGCAAACCAGAAGAGGCATCTTCTCGGCATTGGACTTATCACTCAGAACGATTCTGGAGATTGAGTTACAGCCGATATTAACAGATCTGAGGTTTATGTTCATTACAGCGAAGAGCTTCTTGAAGCCCTCAACGATGGAGCTGGGGCAGGCAGTAGCCAGTACCTTCAGTGAACCGGGATTCTGCTCACCTGCTTCACCCACTACTGTATAAGAGATAGCGTACTCATTTGAGATACCCATTTCCTGGCTCATGTGGTTCTGTACCATCTGCAGGAACTCGCTGCCCTTAGCCTTAGGAACTATAAGCTCCTTGAAAACAATGTTGCTGGACGAGAATGTAACAACTGCGTCTCTGTCCATCATCTGCTCGGATCTCAGTGTTGTGAGCAGAAGCTCTGACAGACCTGACAGCTGGATAACTTCGCCGTTAACGATCATATCCGCAGGAACCTGGATGGATGTCGAGTTGTCGATACGGATCTTGTTGGCTGTGTTATCACCTTTTACGATATTGATCTGCCTATCAGAAAAATCGAATGATAGCATTTATTCCTTCACCTCAATATAAAAATTTTTATGATTTATTTGCCGTCTTTCGCAAGCGGCAATGATATGTGCGAGGCTTATCGCCCCGCAGCATATTATTCTTTTTCCATCTCCGAGATACCACCGTAAAGCATAGGGAATACAGCAGCAAGTACGAGACCGATACCAACACCGAGGATGATGATCATCAGAGGTTCCATCAATCCTACGAGTCGTGTTACTGCGGAGTCTGCTTCTTCTTCGTAGAAGTCCGCAGTCTTTTCAAGAATGTCGTCCAGCGCACCGGACTCTTCACCAACGTATATGATGGAGCAGAACATACCCTCAAATATCTCTGTCTTGGAAAGAGCTGTAGATACGGGAGAGCCCTGTTTAACTTCATCTACAACCTGAAGGAACATCTTGTCAACATATGTATTGTTAAGTATTCTTGAAGATCTTTCAAGACAGTCAACCATCGGTATACCGCTGGAGTAAAGTGATGAAAGTGTTCTTGAGAAACGTCCCTCAGCGATCTTTACCATCAGAGGTCCGATAAGGGGCATTTTAAGCTTTGCGTAGTCGAATTTGAGTTTTACCGATTCGACTTTCAGTGCATAAACGATAACACCTATCAGTACAACGATACCTATCAGCAACGCATACCATTTGTCCACGATGAAGTCACTGAAACCGAACAGCGCCTTCTGCAGACCATTCAGCTTATCTTCAGGCATCATACTCTTGAATATAGGCAGGATCTTTACGCTCATCAGGATAACGACGCCGATGACCAGTACGACCAGAACGATAGGATAAACCAGAGCGCCCTTAATCTTATTGTTCAGCTTGTTAGTGTTTGCGTAGTATTCCTGCAGTCTCTTCATGGTGATATCAAGCGAACCTGAGATCTCGCCCGCGTCTACCATTGAGATAAAGAAATCGGGGAAGCATCCACGCTTTGCCTCGAGTGCATTTGATAAGCTTTCGCCTCTCTGAACGTCCTCATAGACCTGCTTCCAGACTTCCTTCGGACCCTTCTTTTCTTCCTCTTTATAAAGGATATCCAGGGCTTTTACTATCGTCAGTCCCGACGACATCATTGCAGCCAGCTGTCTGCAGCAGTACGCCAGCTCAGCTGTGTTGAACTTGTGAGCGGTCTTTTTGCCTCCGCCCAAAGCTTCACTATAGCTTACACAGAACAGACCCTGCTCATAGATCTTGTCAAGCAGTTCCTGCTCGCTGTCAGCCTCGTAGGTACCTTTTATGGTTTTACCCGTGGTATCCTTAGCGACGTAGCTATAATTCTTCATATTGTAGATACACCTCCACCATTTTAATGCTTCACAGCTTATGCCGTCTGACTCAGCAGTGCATCAAAACACAACAAGGCAAAAACTACAAAACATATTTTTATCATTATATCATTTTTTTGATTTTTTTACAAGTCAAAATACCGATTTTTTTGCAATTTTATTCACAAAATACTAATGTTATTTTTAGTGAATTCTCACTATAAAGAAACATCATTTAACTTTTTAACAAATTTATAAATCTTGTAGAGAGTTTTTTTGTACTCGTTTATTCTTCTAACCAAACATCAGATGAAAATCATTCTTCAGTGTCATCTTCTTCGACAGTTTCATCAGAAACGATATCTGCAGAATGTCTTCCCGAGGACAGCAGAACGGGGTGCTTTTTCACATAAGTCTTATATGATATAACATATGCCGCAAATGCAGTTCCTAACATGACAAGTATCGAGAACATTATCCCGATAAGATAGTTGTCACTGAACAGATCTATGACCCATCCCGCAGGATAATACAGTACCATATAAAAGATATCGCCCTTGCCCTCAGCATGGAAAGAATCGCGAAAAATCGCGGGAATGAAGTAAAACATACCCACCATTATCAGCACTGCAAGTATGGTGGTCAAGCTCCATTCTTCATAAGCGGTATGCTTTCTTCCGTCATCGAAGAACACCCATATTAGGAAAAGACATATCACCACTGTACCCACCGCAGACTTGACATCGGGCTGGGTAAAAAAGTTCTTGACACCTACCATTGAGTAAGGAAGAAATGTCACCAGTGATGGGAAAAGCACCGCTCCGGTGAAAGCACCGAACACAACAAGTGCCAGCAGCAGACCCAGTCTTGCAGCTGTATATCCGACCACGAATCGCAGCCAGTCATATTCTTCGCTGCCCATTTTACACCTCCCTACTGCAAAGTTGCAATGCTTGACGCATCACATTTTCAACACAATTCTTTGTGAAAAATATACAAAATTCAGTCATTGGCGATATCCTGTTCAAACAGCCCTTCCACCAGTTCTCTCAGGCCGGCGTTTTCACCGGTGTCAAGATTTGGGTCTTTACAGAGGATCTCCTTGGCTGTTTCCTGGGCTTTTACAAGAACTTCCATATCCTGGGACATATCCGCTATCTTCATTTTCGGCAGACCATGCTGTCTGCTTCCGAAGAAATCACCGGGTCCCCTGAGTTTCAGATCTTCCTGAGATATCTCAAAGCCGTTATGACTTTTTGAAAGTATCTTCAGCCGCTGAACGACCTCTTCTGTGGGGTTGTCGGTTATCAGTATGCAGGTGGATTTATGCTCTCCCCTGCCCACACGGCCCCTCAGCTGATGAAGCTGTGATAGTCCGAACCTGTCGGCATTTTCTATCACCATAACCGCCGCATTGGGAACATCCACGCCGACCTCCACAACAGTGGTGGAAACCAGTATGTCAAGTTCATGAGATTTAAACCTCTTCATGACCTTTTCCTTGCTGTCAGCTGAAAGTCTGCCATGCAGAAGCCCCACCCGATATCCGCTGAATATCCCCTCAGATATCTCCTTAGCGTAGCTTTTGACATCACGAAGATCGCTGTCGCTCTCCTCGATCATGGGGCAGACGATGTAAGCCTGTCTTCCCTCTTCGATATACTGCTTGACGTACCCGAAAGCCCGTTCTCTCAGCTTTCCCGTGACCGCGTAGGTCTCCACGGGCTGTCTGCCCTTGGGAAGCTCTTTCAGCACCGAGATATCAAGGTCGCCGTATATCATCAGCGCCAGAGTTCGCGGGATAGGCGTCGCTGACATTACCAGCTTATGGGGATTATCCCCTTTACCCGCCAGCAGAGCCCTCTGCTCAACGCCGAAACGGTGCTGTTCATCGGTTATGACCAGCCCAAGCCGCTTGAATTCGGTGCTTGCCTGAACCAGCGCGTGAGTTCCCACAATAACATGATATTCACCAGCCGCGATATCTGCCTTGGCTTTTTCCTTTTTCTTAGGGGTCAGAGAGCCTGTCAGCAGTACCACCTTGACACCAAGCGGTTCAAGGAAACCTTTCAGCGTTTCATAGTGCTGCCCCGCCAGTATCTCAGTAGGAGCCATCAGCGCCGTCTGAAAACCGTTTTTATAAGCGAAGTACGCCGCGCCTGCCGCAACAGCGGTCTTACCCGAGCCTACATCGCCCTGTACAAGGCGGTTCATGGGATACTCCTTCTGCATATCGCAAATGCAGTCGTTTATCGCGCCTTTCTGACCATCAGTCAGCTCAAAGGGCAGAGCGGAGTAATACTCGTCAATGCTCTCAGCCCCCATGGGACAGCCTGCCTTTTCACGGCTTCGGCTCTTCATCATCAGCATACCCAGCGCCAGCGTCAGCAGTTCATCAAAGACAAGTCTGTTTTTCGCCAGTTCAAGGGTGTGCATATCCGTGGGATAGTGGATATTCTGCAAAGCGTAGCTCAGTGAGCAAAGCCCCTGTTCACGCACCACATCGGGCGGCAGAGGTTCGTAGATGAACCCGCCAAGAGATTCCAGCGCAGTACGCATATTCAGCCTGAGCTGATTTTGTGTGATGCCCTCTGTCAGCCGATATACGGGCTGTACCAGTTCGGCATCAGCGGGATATATCTGGGGAGAATTTATCTCGCGCCTTATCATGTTGCCTGTCAGCTTGCCCACGAGAAAATACTCGTGCCCGACTTCCAGCGCCTTGAACATGAACCCCGAGTTGTAGATAACGATAGTCAGGTCGGCTGTATCATCGGTGAATATCGCCTTGTAGACCGTCAGTCCCCGCCTTACGTGACCTTCGGGGAGCTTTCGCACAACCCGGCCTCTCAGAACGATCTGTTCGTTGAGGGGCGCATCGCGGATAGCCTGCGGTTCATTCATGTCAATATAGTATCTCGGGAAATGGTACAGCAGGTCATAGACCGTGTGAACGCCCAGCTTTTCGTAAAGCTCGCTTTTTTTCGGTCCGACCCCCGCGAGGTACATCACGGGCTTTGCCAGTTCACCGAGCATATATTTTCACCGCCTTAACATATCTTCATTCATATTATAACACATTCTCCTAAAAATTGCAAGTGCATGGCGCATATCTTTTGTAAAATGTCACCAAACCGTAATATTCGCAAATAAAAAAGGACGACCCAAGCCGTCCCGCAGATATATAATTTTCCCGGGAAAAGCCCTTTGCAGGCATTATCCCTTGTTTTCGGTATTTTCGTGATTTTCGTCCGTTTCGTCCTTATCAAGGTTTTCCAATATAATAACAACTGTTCCTGAAATAACCGAACTATGTTTTTTGTCGATGTTTACAATTGTAATTTCCATTTCTCCATGGTATAATGTAAAGCACGATTAACTATCAAAACTATATATTAGGAGGTAAACTATGAAGACAAATAGAATCATTGCGATCCTGTGTGCGGCTTCAATGGCTTTAGCTATGACTGCTTGCGGTAAAGCAAAGGAAAGCGACACGGATAACAGCTCAAAATCAGAAACTACAACAAAAGCTTCTGCTGATGAATCAAAAACCGAATCCACCGATTCTACTGAATCCGCTGTTGAATCCAATGTTTCGGATCTTTCCGAAGACCCGAGTGAAAGCATATCCGACAATGATGAATCTGATACCATATACGTTCGTAAAGGCGGTCTGGTATATTATTTACCAAGTGATTTTGTTGTTGTCGATGCAGATGATACTACTTCAACCCTTTACTATGAAGCACCTGATGGTTCGAGTATAACCTATACAATATATTATATCCCTTCACCATTCTCTAAACTTGACGAAGAAACTTTTAAATCAACCGTGCAAAGCAAGATAGAAGGTTATATGAAATATGCTGAAAAAGAAACAAAATATATACCAACAGAAATTAAACAAAATACAATTTTAGGAAGAACCGAATATGAAATGGGTTATATAATAGATGGTCCATCCGCAGAAAACGTTGATTATTTATTTTACTCATTTATTGAAAATCCTGATGACGAAAACATAAACTTTATAATACAAGCTTTTTCTTTTAAAGACCATGAGATTGATTATGATTTTATAAATGAAAATTTAAAAACAATCTACTCTATCGAAGAAGACACGTTCTTTGACGACTAATCCAAGTATCAATTCTTCAACAGAATATAACACTCAAAAAGACCGCCCCACCCGGGACGGTCTTAATTATTGCCTTATTGAGTTATCAGCCCATCACAACTGTGATGTTGGTCTGCTCTGTCATCTTGCATTCGCATACGAAGTTGCCCTCAACTGCCTCGCCGTTTACGGTTATCTGCTTGATACCGCTCTCAACGTGGTCGGGGTTCTGTATGTCGATGGACAGGTGCTTGCCGCGGAAGTTCTTCTCGATCTTGAAGCCGTCCCACTCACTTGGGATAGAGGGGCTAATTACCAGACCCTCAGCGTTAGGACGCATACCGCAGATACCCTCAACACAGCCTACCATTACGGTGGAGCCTGTACCTGTCAGCCAGTGAACGTGGCTTCTGCCTGCGTAAGGTGAACGTGTGCTCTCGGTGAACTGACCGTGTACGTATGGCTCAAGCACTCTCTGCTCTGCCTTGTCGTTCATGCTTGCGGGAGCGCTCTCCTTGAAGTACTCGAAAGCTCTGTTGCCGTGACCCATCAGGGATTCTGCCAGAATTATCCAGCCCTGTGTCTGGCTGAATATACCGCCGTTCTCCTTGGTGTCGGGGTTGAATATGTGCATCAGTGCGCCATCGAAGTAGTGATCTACATAAGGAGGATCCATCAGCTTTACGCCGTAAGGTGTGTTCAGTATCTCGTGTACCTTATCGAGAGCCTTTTCAGCCTGCTCCTTGGAAGCAAAACCGGAGATTACCGACCAGCTCTGGGGGTTCAGCCACATAGAAGCCTCGGGGTCTTTCTTCGCACCAACGATAACGCCGTTGTCGCGGATACCTCTGATGAATCTGTCCTCGTCCCAGCAGTCAGCCAGTGCCTTGCCCAGCTCAGCCTGTGCCTTGGTGATGTACTCGATATAATCGGTATCATTTCTCTCCTCAGCATAGCCCTTGATAACGCTCATAGCGTAGTACAGCTGGAATGCAACGAATGTGGATTCGCCCTGCTTGCCCATTCTCAGGCAGTCATTCCAGTCAGCGTGGAGACCTGCGGGCATCTTGTGTGCGCCAAGTCTCTCCTGTGAGAAGCGGATAGCGTTCTTGAGGTGCTCGTAAACGGTAGCCTCTCCGCCGCCCTCTTCTGCATATACGATAACTTCATCCAGGAATGCCTTGTTGCCTGTTTCACCGATATACTTAACGATAGTCGGGAACAGCCAGAGAGCATCGTCAGCTCTGTAAGAGGGGTGACCTGTCTCCTTAGCGTATACGCTGTTTTCATCGTTCTCATCGGGACAAGTCTCGTGACCTGCCTTGTGATCAAACTTAACCAGAGGCAGACCGCCGCCGTTGGATACCTGTGCTGACAGCATGAATCTGATCTTCTCAGCAGCAAGCTCGGGATTTATGTGGATGATACCCTGGATATCCTGAACGGTATCTCTGTAACCGTAGCCGTTTCTCAGACCGCAGTAGATGAATGATGCAGCTCTCGACCAGATGAATGTGATGAAGCACTGATAAGCGTTCCAAACGTCTACCATGTTGTTGAATTCCTCGGAAGGAGTTTCAACCTGGAAGTTGTTCAGCTGACCGTGCCAGTAATCAACAAGCTCCTTGACCTCAGCATCGACCTTGCCGGCAGCCTTGTACTCGCTCATGATGCTCTCAGCAGTAGCAGGATCCTTCTGACCGAGGATATAAATGAGCTCCTTGGTCTCGCCTGCTGCCAGTGTGAAATCAGACTGCAAAGCACCGCAGGCATTGGAGTTGTAGTTGAGCACGTTGTCGCACTTGCCGCTTTCAACAGCGATAGGATTGCCGTAATCTCTGTAAGAGCCGATGAAGTTATCGAAATTACCGTTGTAAGCAGATACATCAGCGCCTACCAGACCAAAAAATCTCTCTCTGTGGTTGGAACCGCTTGCGTCCTTGCCGCTGTTCTCGTTGATGTGCTGAACTATCTTGTTGCCCTCAAAAGAGGTACGTGTGATGAACAGTGTGTACTGGAGATTTACCTGATCCTGCTCATAGTTATTCTCGTTAGTGAACTCGATAAAGCCCCATGTAGAAAGGTTTCTGGGCTTGTCGCTCTCGTTGGTGACCTTAACTCTCCATACCTCGTATGTCTTGTTCAGGGGTACATAGTAAGTCAGCTCACTCTTGATACCGCTGTACTTGGAGATTACAGTAGTATAAGCTGTACCGTGGTGGCACTCGGTCTTGTACTCATCAAGGCTCTTGCCTACGGGCTGCCATGTAGCAGACCAGTAATCCTTAGCATCGTTGTCCCTGATATAAACATATCTGCCGGGGAGACCGATGTTAGAGTTGAAACGGTATCTTGCGATTCTTCCGTTAGCACCGCTCTTTACGAAGCTGTAACCGCCGCCGTTGTTTGAAACGATAGCGCCGTACTCGGGTGAACCGAGGTAGTTTGCCCAGGGGGCGGGAGTATCGGGACGGGTGATGACATATTCCTTGTTTTTCAGATCAAAATAACCATACTGCATTGTCATTCTCTCCTTAAAATTATTTTCATATCGTATTCCGAACGCATATGCGTTACTGCTATTGTAACATAAATCCAATTTTTTTACAAGGGGGTCAGCAGGATTTTTTAAATCTTTCTGCAAGATTTTTACAAAAATTTCGTAATATTTTTAGTGCAGGATAGCCTATCGTCTCAGATTTATTAACATTTGAACTTATTCAAAATATATGAAAACGCACCCGCAGGCTTTTTGCGTGTGCGAAAAGGATTTTCGTTACTCTGTTGTAGATACACACATATACTGCATATTGATATTGTTATCTATAAGATAAACAGAACCAAAAAAAACGGACTGTCATGCAAACAGTCCGTAGATCATCATTGTTCAAGCTTTTTAAGGAAAGCCTGTGTCCTCTCGTTTGAGGGGTTATCGATAACGTCAGCAGGCTTGCCCTGCTCCACGATAACGCCGCCGTCCATGAATATAACATGGTCGGAAATGCTCCTTGCAAAGGCTATCTCGTGGGTGACTATCACCATAGTCATCTTCTCCTCTGCCAGTTCTTTCAGTACTTTCAGTATCTCAGCAGTAAGCTCGGGGTCAAGTGCCGAGGTGGGTTCATCGAAGAACAGCATTTTCGGCTTCATGTTCAGTGCCCTTGCTATCGCCACACGCTGCTGCTGTCCGCCTGAGAGCTGATAGGGATAATAGTCCGCTTTATCGGACAGACCCATCTTTTCAAGCAGTGCCAGCGCGTTCTCGGTCACTTCCTTTTTATCGCGCTTCATAACGTGTATCGGCGCATCGCAGATGTTCTTCATCACCGTATAGTGCGGAAACAGATTGAAGCTCTGGAACACCAGCGAAAAATAGCTCTTTATCTCTTTAAGTTCAGCCTTTGAAACGTACTTGCCGTCCGTAACAGCGGGCTTGCCGCAGTATGCCATGCTTCCGCCGTCAACGGTCTCCAGCATCGACATACATCTTAAAAGCGTGGATTTTCCGGAACCCGAAGGACCCAGTATAGATACTGCCTGACCCTCGCTGACATCAAGGCTGATATCTTTCAGCACCTCAAGGTCATCGAAGCTCTTGCGGAGATTTTTTATCTCAAGCAATTTCATATCGGGCTCCTCCTATCTGAAATAGTTCATTTTCTTCTCGATGCGCTCCATTATGAAAGCCACCACGAAATTGAACACATAGTAGAACAGACCTGCCACAAACAGGGGCATGATGGTAGATTTAGCCGCAGCAACCTGCTTTGCAACAGTGAACATCTCGGTGTAAGCTATGGCAAAGGCAAGTGAGGTATCCTTTACAAGGGTGATGACCTCGTTGGTAATTGCAGGAAGAATATTCTTCATCATCTGTGGAAATACCACCTTGAAGAATTTCTGCGCCCTTGAATATCCCAGTATCTCGCAAGCTTCGTGCTGACCCTTTGGCACAGCCTGTATGCCTGCACGGTATATCTCAGCGAAGTAAGCCGCGTAGTTCAGCGAGAATCCTATTATTACCGCGTAAAATCGATAATCCGGCGTGGTCGGTATACGGAACAGGTAGTAAGGTCCAAAGAATACCACCAGCAATTGCAACATAAGCGGTGTGCCCCTGACTATGGAGATATACAGCTTTACTATCAGGCTGAGGGGCTTGAATCTGGACATTCTGCCGAATGCTATCAGCATACCCAGCGGCAGTGAAAACAGCAGTGTCAGGAAAAATATCCCAAGGGATGCTCCCACGCCTGTCATTACCTGCTGAACGATATCCGCCAGCTTTTCAAACGTCAAAGTATCATCTGCAAATATCATCATTCAGCCTTTGCGTCGGGGTCAAAGCAGAGGCTCTGCTTGTCGATGCCCTTGTCTGCCCATTCATCGGCGATCTTATCCAGTGTGCCGTCCTTTGACATCTCTGCAAGAGTATTCTGAACGGTATCTCTCAGCTCGGTATTGCCCTTAAGGAAGCCAACGCCGTACTGCTCGGTGGAGATCTTTTCATCCAGTATCTTGAAATTGCTTCCTCTGTTAGCTACCTCGTATACAGCAACGCCGTAGTCAAGGCATACAGCCTCGGCAGCGCCCGAATCAAGGTTCAGGAAAGCGGAGTTGTAATCGCCTACCTGCTGAAGATCAGCGAATGAAGCAGCCAAAGCCTTGTTATCGTCAGTAGCATCATCGCCTGTAAGTGCGTGCAGCGCAGAGCTGTCAGCCTGAACGATAACTACCTTGCCCGAAAGATCGGAAAGCTTGTCAATGCCCGAATCATTCTTAACAACAACTACCTGAGAGTTGTCAACGTAAGGAGTAGTCCAGGTGTAAGCGTCCTCTCTGCCGTTGATGGTGAAGCCGTTCCATATGCAGTCGATAGAGCCCGAAGAAAGCTCCATATCCTTTGAATCCCAGTCGATGGGCTGCTTTACCAGCTCCCAGCCGTTTCTTGAACATACTTCCTCAGCGAGAGAAAGGTCAAATCCTACATACTCGCCGTTATCGTCCTTATATCCGTAAGGGGGGAACTCAGCGTCAAAACCGACGGTGAAAGTCTTATTACCGCTTTTGCCGCTCTTCTTGTCACCGCTGCTGCTATCCTTTGTACCGCAGCCTGCAAGCGCAGCGGTCATCACTGCCATGCTGAGAACAGCAGTTATCACTTTTTTAAGCTCCATCACAATATCCTTCCTTCCCGCGGCGCAGAATTTTCCGCTGCCGCAATCACCTGTAATTATTAACGCACAAAACGGCTGCCGAGGCAGCCACCAAGCCTTAGTATATCACATCATTTGAGTTTTGTCAATACTGGTATCGACTTTATCGGCGCAATTCGGTCATATTGCTGCAAACGGAGATTAACAAACAAACCAAAAAGCGATAAACAAGCACGCAATCAAACAGTAAACCGGCGTAGAACCACCAATAGTGAGCTTTTGGTCAAGCTTTTCGCAATAGCAAACAAGCGTAAAACTGCCAAAGAATCAAAGCGCGCGGTCAAGCCTCGCGCCAGCAGGCTTGCGGGAGTTTGAGGGCAGAGCCCTCAATCACCAAGGCAGAAAGCCAAAATGCATAATGAACTATAAGAGAAAAGCGAACTCCCCGCCCTGTCAAATATGCGCGGCAATAACAAAATTACAGAGCGTGAACAAAACAACTTTCCACGCTCTTTTTACGTCCGTAAGTTATTGCCGCGCCTGCCATCGGACAGCGTAAGCGAATCCGATGGCTCGACCCGCAAGGGGCGACCTTGTCCACCGCAGTACATTGGATAAGAGTGCCGCACTCTGTTGGATTCAGATATGGATATCTGTCCGATAGTGCTATCAGTCCAAAAAATCAGGACTTTACAAGCATAGTCGAGAGTTTGCTGTGTGCGCTAGTTTGCAATTTTTCGCCCCTCGTTCCTCGGGTCGAGAAATCAACTAACAGCGACTGCGTCGGCTGTGGCGTACCGCCGTTGATTTCGGGCGCGGCAATAATTTACGCAGATAGTTTGAGCGTGAACACAAGATTTGTCCACGCTCTTGATTTTGTTATTGCCGCGCCTTTTTGGGGCGTTAGTTTGCTGTGCTATTTATGGCTTTGTTGCCGCGTCGCTTTTGTGCCTTGACCGAAGGGCTCTGCCTCTAACAGTCAGCTTTGCTGACTGTGGCTTCCCGCAAGCCTGCTGGCGCGAGGCTTGACCGCGCGCTTTATTTCGCGGCTTAGTTTGTTTTGAACGCGGATTTTGTGCCGAGCTCGGTTTGACCAAAAGCTCTCTAATGGCAGTTCTCCGCAGGTTTGCTTTTTTTACTCACACATCATCACTGCTGATAGCTATTCCCAGCACCCTTGCCTTTATGGCAAGCTCTGTGCGGCTGCGGAAGCCCGTCTTATCCAGCATCGAACGCACATGGGACTTCACCGTATTCTCGGATATCCCCAGCTGTTCCGCCACCTGCTGATTTGTGGCACCTGTGGTGACGATACGCAGTATCTCCAGTTCCCTGTCGGTAAGCTCCGAACTGTCCGCCAGCCCCAGCTTCACTCTGGGACTGCTGTCGGGGTAGACACTCTCCCCTGCCACCGTCCTGTCCATCACTTCCAGTATGGTCTGCTCGTCAGCTTCCTTGTACCAGAAGCTCTCGATGCCTATGGACTTCGCCTTTTCAAGCCATGAATACTCGGGCATGGAGGTCACAGCGATTATCTTTATATCGGGGCGGAGCTTTTTTATCTTCTCGGCGGCTTCAAGGCCGTTAGAACCGTCATTCATAAGGATATCCATGAGTATCAGGTCAACCTGATGCCGCAGTATATACACATCTGCCGCCGATGCCGAGCTCAGTGAGAATACCAGCTCATACTTCGGTGAATTGTTGACGTACATCTCAAAAAGATGCCGTGATATGGACTGGTCGTCAACTATCATTACCCTATACTTTTCCATAGTTTATTCCTTTCCGCTGACCCTTATGGTCAGCATGAACCCGGGATCTGATGCTATCTCCATCTCGCCCCTTTCCTGTTCAACCGCGCTGCGCAGGCTTTTCAGACCTCCGCTCTCGCTTATCTCGCCCTCAGGAGGCTTGCCGTCGTTGGTGAAGACGGCTGTCACTTTGCCGTCTTCATTTGTTATATCCACCGTCAGTTCACTTCCGTCAGCGTGCTTTACGGTATTCGTAAGACATTCGTGTATCGCTATCGCTATAAGCTTGCGGAGTTTCTTGGGTATCTCGCCGTTAAGTATCAGTTTGACACCCACCGCATCTGCGGCTTCTTTTAATGCACCTATGGGGTCGGAGCTGTCGTCGGGGGTGTTCTCGCCCCTCAGCAGACCCGCTGTGAACTGCCACATCTCTATGAGTGCTTCCCTGTCTCCGCCGCGTATCAGATAGCTTTTCAGCGCAAGCAGAGCTCTGCCCACATCATCATGTATGCGTATCTTAGCTGCCAGAACTTCTTCCTCGCGTATGATA
The DNA here is from genome assembly GCF_900109655.1 of Hominimerdicola alba. Lineage (GTDB taxonomy): Bacteria > Bacillota > Clostridia > Oscillospirales > Ruminococcaceae > Hominimerdicola > Hominimerdicola alba_B. The sequence continues at coordinate 29,562 of NZ_FOAT01000017.1, read as the reverse complement.
GCGTTCATCTCGCGGGTGTAGTTTCTTATGCTGCGGTTGACTTCTGCAAGATGTTCATTGCGCTCTTCAAGCTCAAGGCTCTTGCGGTATCTCTCGGTGACATCGTAAGCCAGCAGCTCCCAGACCTTTCTGCCTTCTATCATCATCAGCCTTTTCTGTATATCCCACACACTGCCGTCAATAAGGTGAAGATAGTATCCCTTGCCATGTGTATCGGCAGAACAGCCCACGATGAGAGTCTGGTTTTGCATACTGTATTCAAAATCGCGTATATCAAAATAGGGTGAACCCATTGCTTCGCGGTAGACTCTCTGCATTGTACTATTGACCAGCAGCGGCACACCCTTTGAGGTCGCAAATGCTACTCCGTCAGGCATACTGTTAAGTCCGTCTTCCAGCGACTGCGGTGTGAGCCTGCCAATGATATTCAACTCCTGCTTGAGCCACAGCACTCCCCATAACATCGTCATAACGAGCTCGGCGACAATACATATCGGCGTGCCGATGTTCTCCGCGATCTCTTCAAGTACCGAAGGATCAATGTCGCCTGTCACAAATCGGTAGACCTCTGTTATGCTCAACAAAAGCAGAAGACATACCGCCAGCGGAGGTAAAAATATGATGCCCCTATGCCTGCGGCCGGCTACGCGTCCTCTTATCATTCCCGCAAGAAAAAGAATACACAGAATATAAGCTGCCACACCAAGAACCAGCAGAGAAATCGTTTTAGAATCTCCAAGTGTCACGAAACAGCCGCCTCCTTTGCCTTAAAGATCACATAGGTACTGCCGTCCTCGTGTACTATTTCAATGCTTCCGCCCAACTCTTGTGCACGGCTGAAAGCATCAGCCTTCACAGGCTGACATTCGCAGTCAAGCTCAATGCGGAAATCGATTCCATCATCCAGACTCAGGGTCACCATCACCGCATGCATATCATCAATGGCACTCTTTGCTGCCCCGATGAAAAGCTCGTACATGAACAGTACCGTTTCCGCGGGAAGTTCCCTGCCTTTTGGTATATCAGCCTGTCCCCAGATATCGGAAAGCTCCAGATATCCCAGAGATTCTCCAACCGAGAGTCCCAGCTCACCGCTGTCTATATAGTCGCCGCTGCCTGCAAGCAGCAGGAGATTTGAACATCTCTTGATGAAAACGCCGTCTATCGCCGCCCGCTTCATTACTGCACGAAAGCCATCTTCATCTGCGGGAAGTTCGTTCAGCAGCTTTGAAAGGCTCTCAAATTCGGGATTGAGCCGTTTTGATATGCTGTCGTATAGCTTGTTCTGCTCCGCAGTACGACGGCGGCTCTCTTCAAGCTTATTTGCCGTATCCAGCATAACATGTTCCTCTTCCAGATAGCTTCGGGTCTCTTCAAGGCGCATATTCAGCTTCTGCAGCTCGCTTATATCCTCAAACCAGTAGAAATATCCACCCATAACAGGCTGAGCTTTCAGCACCTTGCTGCCGCTCAGCACTTCCTGCTCGCAGGCTTCGATGAGCTGTTCTTTTGTTGGCATCGGGCTGTTCTCGCCCCGCAGATATATCTCCAGATCATCATCCACAAGCCCTGCACTTATGGATGAAGCGCGGAAAAACTCTTTATGATCGGCATTTGAGGGCAGCATATGTGTGATAACAAGGCTCTCCCAGAAACACACGAAGAACAGGCATGTGAAATCGGGGAAATCATACATACGCTGAAAAAGCAGCGGATCGTCAGTATTCCTGTAACTGATGAAATAAATTCCCCCAAGTGCAGTTATTGCAGCCGGCAGCATGAAGCTCCGTGAGAACTGCCTTTTGGAGCAGCTTCTCAGGGTCTTGAAAAGTATTCCTACAACGGAGAACACGAGTATACCTATCGCGCAGTAGTAAAGAGGGCCGTATCGGTATCTTTTCATAGAACTGTTTTCAAATTCAAAAGCCAGCTGATGCAGGTCGTTAGTACCAATACCGACCGCCAGCCCCAACACCGGGATAAAGGTTATAAACCATTTTCGAGGCAGCTCGTAGCTGTCTGTCCTGCCTATATAGAACGCCGCCATCATAAGCAGCATCGGCAGCATCACCATAGGCAGATAATACCAGTACCAGATCTGCCTGCTCAGATCCGAGCCCGCTGTTATAAATTCGGTGTTAATGGTATCAACTATGTTCCAGAGCATCATAAGTACCGCAGAGACAGTGAGTATTCGCCTCATATCCTTCTGCGGGAATCTTCTCCGCGATGCAAAAAGCCACATCAGGTATACCATAAGCAGAAGCAGCGAAAGAGGACAGTGGTATGAGATATTAGTCTTGTCCAGCACCGCACTGGCCATGCCCGCCACCAGAACAGCTGACATTCCGAATATGAGCTCTATACGGTGTTTACGGTTTATCGGCACATACCCACTCCCTTTCCGAAGCCCGATAGCTTCGGGCAAAAAATACATTAATTATTATAACATATTTCCTGCAAAAAGTAAAGATACCGTAAACCAATAACACGTAGATCAATTTCAATAAAATAAAAAGTTCAAACAGACAAGGGGGTAACATATAAAAAACGCGATGATGCTAACATATCGCAGCCAAAAAGCGAACAGCACAAAATACGCGCCGTTCGCTTTATACCTGATATTTAAGTTTCGACATTCACCTGCTTTTCAGCATCAGCAATTTTATTACCGATAAATCGTGAGACATCAAATGAATCTATCCCCCACACCGCGCTCAAAAGCAGTATCCCGTAGTAATTTGAAAAATACCGTCCACTGGCTTCCCATATCATCAGGAATATCCACAGCCCTATGAAACACATATTAAGCGCCGTTCCTACACATTCGCGCTCAGGGCTCTGCTCTTTTTCCGAAGAGACCGCCGCCAGCATGGATATCAGCAGTATCAGCAGAAATATCCCGCACGCTGCAAACCAGTTGCTGTAGTATTTGCCGTCATAGGTTATCAACTCATGTATCTCCGAGCGTTTTTCTATATTATCATCAAGAAAATCCGATATCGCCAGTGTTCCGTCACCGAAATCTATCGCCGTCTTTTTCCTGCGAAGCTCATGTGAACCGCCTAAGCCTCTCTCTTTGTATCTTCTGATAAGCTCTTTCTTTATCTCACGGTCGCGTTCATCTGTATCGCTGAAAGAGCGCGTAAACTTATAGTCGACAGCGTTGTACCTACCGTCACCGTATACACCCATCATCATCCAGTGGGTAAGCGGCGTGTTCATCTGATTTGCCAGCTCTTTGTCGAAATTAGCATCATACAAAGCATTAAAGCCCGCAAACACCACAGTAAATACTGCCAGCTGCGTAACTGCAAACATACCAAGTTCTTTAAATTCTCCCCTTATCAGCAGACTAAGTCCCAGAGCTATCACGATTATCAGCACCGTGAATTTTATCTCTGCCCCCATTGCCGCCGATACGGCTGCTGAAAAATACAGCAGTGCTTTCTTCAGTGGCTTTTCCGCCTCACGTGCATATATGAACAGTGATATCGCCAGGGGGGCCGCCCACATCGACAGCACATCCGTATAAAACGCCTCACTCATAAAATACAGCACAGGACTCATTGTCATCAGCAGCATAGCCGTGTATGCCGCAGGCGTACCCAGCAGTTTCTTACATATTTTCACTACCGAGAATCTCATTACCGTCAGCGAGATACTACCCATTATCACAGCTACAAGATAATAGTCGGCATTATCCCCCCATATCGCGTTAACCGCGGTAAATACGGTCTTATATATCGTCAGCAGTCCAAAATTGTTCGGGAACCACAGGAAGTAATCAGAGTATTCTTTCATATCTCCGTTGTTCAGCCAGCTCAGTGCTCCGCCAAACACAGCATCCAGATCCCATTTAGGGGTGTATTTCAGTGTGCCCGCGGGTATAAGCTGTATAATGAACATCGCAGTAAGATATAGCAAAAATACATAGTCAAAGCACTTTTCCAGCTTTTGCTCATGCTGCGAGAACTTTTTCTTCGCCCACAGCAGAAAAGCTATCCCCCACCCGACAGATACAATGGTCATCAGCGTTCCCACCGTATCGGGGACTGTTTTCAGCGTGCCGTTTATTATTACGAACAGCAGTACATAAACATACAGCACAGTTACTGTTCCTTTCAATAATTTTTTTACCATTTTTTCTCCTCCCGTAAAGTATATTTTGGAGATCATCCAACCGATCCCGACACACTTATCGGCATTTCAAGGAATATAACAAGGACTCGGCGGTTTTCTTTTTAAACGCCGCCGTCAAAAACGGCACCGTGATATATCCTTTTCGATCCTATATATTAACAATGTGGTCAAAGTATAGTCAGACAATTTTTATTATAGCACATACTCTCGCGGTATGCAAGTACAAAATAACAGCGCGTTTATCAAAATCGATTTTCATGGCAGCAGAAAAAAAGAACATGGTTATCCCGCTGACACAGCTTATTTAACTGCACTTAAAGGAATATAATGAGAAAACGTCAGCATATTATATCCCTGTCGATCCTGCATTTTAAGTGGTGTGGTAAATGGATAATAAAAAAAAGAGACCGCCGAAGCGATCTCTTGAAAAAACGATATGATATTAAAGCATCGAAGCTCTCAGCTCGTCGCCGCTCTTGGGCGAGAGGTATGCGGGAGCAATATCGAATACGGTCTTGCAGCCTGTCATGCCCTCGTTCTTCATTCTTACAGCAGCTCTTGCATATGCTACAAGTATGCTGGAAGTGAACTCGGGGTTGGAGCCCAGCTTCAGGCTGTACTCGATGATGTGGCGGGTCTCGCCGTTAACGCCTGTCTTGCCGCTGCGGAATACGAAACCGCCGTGGGGGATACCGCTGTGGTTAGCGTTCAGCTCTTCCTGAGAGATGAAGTTTACGGTGGTGTCGTAGTCGGAGAAGTAGTTAGGCATAGTCTTGATATCGTTCTCGATCTTTGCCTTGTCAGCGCCTTCCTTTGCAACTACGAAGCACTCTCTTGTGTGCTTCTGTCTTGTGGTCAGGTCAGGATCTTCGCCGTTTCTTACAGCGTCCATAGCAGCCTGTACGGGAACGGTGTACTGCTTGCCGTCAGCTACGCCCTCAACACGTCTGATAGCGTCGGAATGTCCCTGAGAAACGCCCTTGCCCCAGAATGTGTAGTCCTTGCCTTCGGGGAGTATGCAGCTGCCGTAAAGTCTCTGTACGGAGAACATACCGGGATCCCAGCCCACGGAGATAACGCTGATATTGCCGCCCTTCTTGGAAGCTGCGTCAACATTTGCGAAGTGCTCGGGGATACGAGCGTGGGTATCGAAGCTGTCGATAGTGTTGAACAGCTCAGCGAACTTGGGTGTCTGCTCGGGCAGATCGGTAGCACTGCCGCCGCAGAGGATAAGTACATCTATCTTTTCCTTGAAATCAGCTACATCATTTACAGAATATACACCAACGCCTGCTGTGAGTATCTTCAGGGTAGAGGGATCTCTTCTGGTGAAAACTGCTGCAAGCTCGGTATCGGGGTTCTGTCTTATGGCAAGCTCAACGCCTCTGCCAAGATTGCCGTAGCCGACTATACCTATACGAATATTGCTCATTGATATCATGTCCTTTCAGATAAAAATCTTACGCTAAATATTTTATCACAATTTTGCGCAAACGTCAATAGCAAAATTTCACGAGGATACCTTTTTAAACAGATTTTCTACCCGATTTTTCAGATATTTTCCGAGTTTTAAAGCACATCTTACATAAGCAAAACGCCTTTATCAAGGGTGTATTCGTATCATACGTCTCCCTCATCACCCCTGAAAGCCCCTATTTTTATGCAAAATGCAGAAAATGAAAGTTTCGCATCCGCAACTTGCATATCGGCTTTGTTTTACCTGTTTTTTCCATATCATCCGCCAAATTATACCTGACTGTGCCAAATGGCTGAAAAGGCTGTCATATCGTGGAAAACCCTATTGACATCGCAAATTCGTTGTGCTATAATATCAGTGTCATGGGCCTGTAGCTCAATTGGGAGAGCGCTGCGTTCGCAACGCAGAGGTCGGGAGTTCGACCCTCCTCAGGTCCATTATAGTTAAAGATAAGGGGCATTGGCGCAGCCGGGAGCGCGCCACACTGGCAGTGTGGAGGTCACGAGTTCGATCCTCGTATGCTCCATATTCCATTATTATAGTATGTATACAAAACTCTTTCGTTCATTCAGGGCGGAAGAGTTTTTGCGCCTATATACGCCGTTATAATTGTTTCTGATTTGTTATTTCGGTAAAGAAAACTATTTTCTGAGATTTTTTCTTAAATAATATTGAAAAGTTTTGAGATTTGTGCTATAATTTATATCAAATACATACAATAAGCCCGAACAGAGGTTTTTATAATGACAAACAACAGGAAACATATCGCTTTATTTGTCGGACAGGCAGACGAAAGCTACCAGAGCAGATTCATAACAGGCTTCCTGAGAAATGCTTTTGCTCTTGATATGGACGTGTGCGTGTTTTCGATGTACCATAAATATCAGGATACAGCTATACGTGAAAAGGGCGAGACAAATATATTCACGCTGATGCGCCCCGAGCTTTTCGACGGCGCAGTGGTGCTGGCAGATACTATACAGACCGCGGGGGCAGCCGAAGACCTTGATGAATGGCTGTACGAGAATTTCCACAAGCCCGTGCTGATGATAGAATCACAAAGCAGACACTTTCCCAGCGTTTACACCGACTGCCGCGAATCCATCGAAGCTCTCATCGACCATCTTGTAACAGTACACGGTGCTGAGGATATCGCTTTTCTGTGCGGCAAACAATGGCACAAACACTCTCAGCAGCGTCTGCATGCTGTGCAAAACTCTCTGAAAAAGCACGGCCTTTCCCTGCCCGAGGACAGGATAATATACGGCGACTTCTGGTATCTCAGCGGTGAGCTTTGCGCTGACCGTCTGCTAAATTGCGGCAAAAAGCTGCCAGACGCAGTGATATGCGCCAACGACTGCATGGCGATAGGTCTTTGTCAAGCATTTGAAGAAAGGGATATAGCTGTACCCGAAGAGATAGCAGTAGTCAGCTACGATTCCATTTTCGAGGGTCAGACTTCTCCTAAGCCAATAACATCGGCGGTAATACCCGCTGAGGAGCTCGGCGAGTATTCGGCAGGGTATATGGCGGACAGATTCGCAGGCAGAGAGACTCCCCCGTTCTATGCGCCTAAAAATCTTTTCATGGGCGAAAGCTGCGGCTGCTCACATTCCGATATCCCCAAGATCAGCAACCGCAGAATCGAATGGGGCACTGTTATATCTCAGGAGGGCTTTGATTCGGTAAACAACACAATGGCTGACGACCTCATATCCCAGACCGACCTTGCAGGCTTTGCGGGTACGGTATACTCCCACGCTTTCAAGATAGGCGCAGAGAATTTTCACCTCTGTCTTGGCGATCTGTGGCGGTATATGGGCAAGAGCAGCGATGTGCATTTCGGCAACGACGGCTACCCAGATAATATGATATACGCAGTCAGGTTCAATAAAAGCTTCAAGGACGGCATTGCAGGACTTGATATTTCCTTTGACAGCAGCAAGCTTCTCCCCGACCTTTTTGAAGAGCGTGAAAAGCCAAGGGCTGTGTTCTTCACGCCTGTTTTCTCGGAAAACACCTGTTTCGGCTACGCGGCAGTGGAATACGGCGACAAAGCGAGAAGCTACGATGAGACCTACCGCAAGTGGATACTGCTGGTATCCCGCGGACTAGAGGCACTGAGAAGATATCTTGAAGCAAACCGCATACAGGAACAGCTGAATAATCTCAAAAGCTCCAAATTTGCGGCGATCAATGCGGCTTATGAAAATCTCGACAGCGAGGAAAAAGCTGATTACAAGCTGGTCACAAAGATACTGGACAACAATCTTTTCACCTACAAATTCCAGCCGATAGTAGATACAAAGGACAGCTCAATATTCTCATATGAGGCACTGATGCGCTCGAACACAGATAGAAACCTGCCGCCGCTGACGATAGTCAGATACGCCGATATGCAGCACAGGCTGGTAGACATAGAGAGAGCCACATTTATGAATGTGCTGAACATAGTCGAAAATAACCTTGAAAAGCTGGGCGGCGCAAAGATATTCATAAACAGCATACCGGGCATAATGCTCGAAGATGAGGACCTAAGGACAGTTGAAGGTTATCTGGAAAAGCTTTCGGACAACGTTGTTGTAGAACTGACAGAGGAATCCCAGCTGGCAGATGACGAGCTGGAAAGACTGAAAAGCATCCTTCAGCGTCACAATATAAAGATAGCCGTTGACGACTACGGATCAGGCTATTCAAATGTAAACAATCTGCTGAGGTATATGCCTAACTTCGTCAAGATAGACAGAGCCCTCATCAGCGAGATACAGATAAAACCCCAGAAACAGCACTTCGTTAAAGAGATAATCAACTTCTGCCACGATAACGACATACTGGCGCTGGCTGAGGGTGTTGAGACCTCCGAGGAACTGCGTGTCGCGATAATACTGGGTGCTGACCTTATTCAGGGCTTCTACACAGGCAAACCCGCTCCTGATTTCATGGAGGAGGTAAGCGAAAGCGTACGCAAAGAGATAGCGGCTTACCGCAGCGAATTCCTTGCAGGCAGCAATATTCAAAGATATATCGCAGGCAAGACCAACCGTGTATCACTTTCTGCACTTACCAAGGAGAGCATAGCCGAGATAGTCGTGGGCAAGGGTGCGATGATATACAAGGATATCACATTATACGGCTCTCCCGGTGCGAATTCAAATCTGCATATAAATATCGAGAACGGCTACAAGGGCAGGATAACACTGGAAAATATCTCCCTGACCAACGACAGGAAGTGTCCTGCGGTGGAGGTAGGCGAAAACTCAGATGTTACACTGGTGCTTTCGGGCGACAACGTGTTGATGAATTCGGGCATAATAGTGCCAATGACATCAAAGCTCACCATCGAGGGTGACGGCAATATGGTAATAGTCCTGAATTCCCCTGAATTCTGCGGCATAGGAAATCTCCCCGACAGTTCGGCGGGTGAGCTGATATTCGCCCAGAGCGGCACTATCGAGATAAAGGGGCACGGAAATTCCGGCATATGTATCGGCAGCGGCAAAGGCGGAAAGATACGTATGTTCAGCGGACAGTACATACTCAGCACCAACGGCAGCAGAACAGTCTGCATAGGTTCTCTTGCAGGGGATGCAAATGTGCTGATAGACAGCAGCAATATCATCGTTGATTTCACCACACAGGACGGCGCAGCCATAGGTTCTGTGACGGGCAGTTCAAAGATATCCATATCAAAATGCACCATGAAACTGCAGGGCGACGGCTCCGAGATAGTGGGGCTGGGCTCGGTAAGGGGTGAAAATGCGCAGGTATCGGTGGATATCTCCAGCCTGAACATGGAGATAGGCGGAATATCGCTGACAGGAATAGGCGCACTTCGGGGCACCACAAAGTGTGAGATGTCATCCACGATCACGAAGTTCATGCTTTCGGGCGCTGATTCTCTTGCAGTTGGCGGGTATTCCGATGATACTTACATAAGAATGAACAGATGCGATGCAAAGTGGGACGTAAGGAACAATCTTGATACCGACTGCTTTGCGGAGGAGGAGAATTTCAGGATAATAAACGGCAGCGGCAGATTCATCGTGAACGGCAAGGAGATACAGCGTGCCAACAGCAGCGACTGAACCGATTATACCGCGATCATCCCATGAAAGATACCATCATGACAAGACACATACTTTATGATAAAATCATAGCGAATAAATAACAAGGGGAACTTTTATGTTTACATGGAATTTCAGGTATGCTTCAAAAGCGCGTCTTGCAGATACATTCCAGCAGCTTATGCTGGACCCTAAAAACGGAGATATACTCATAAGGATCCACACTGCTATACATCTTGAAGATGAGGCGGTGGAGCTTGCCAGGTACATATCCCAGCTGATACCCGAAGCCCATATCTTCGGGACAAGTACCTCTGCCACCATATGCTGGGGCAAGCTGATACAGAACCAGTGTATAATCTCTGTAACACAGATGTCGAAAGGCACCATAAGGACAGCCATGCTTCCCACATTTGAGGAGAACGGTCTGCCCGTGACTTCTGATGATCTGTGCATGGCTGTAAGGGACGCTGTAATAAGTGATGATACCAAGCTCATGCTGACTTTCCTTACAAGAAAGTATCTGGGCGTGTATAACTTTGTGGAAAAGAGCAACAAGTACTTCCCCGGAGTGCAGATGATAGGCGGACTTGCAAACACTTCCGAGGTCAGCCTGAAAAAGTTCCTTGATTCCGGCTTTGTTTTCAATGAGAAGGGCTGGTCGAACAGGGCGATAATCGTTGCGGCTATAAGCGGTGCCGAAGTAGAAAGTTTCAGCTCCTACGCCACTGGCGTTCAGGCGCTGGGCGAGGAAAGGGAGATAACCGATACTTTCTGCTCCTGTATACTTTCTCTGGACGGCAAGGACGCCGCAAGAGAGTACCGTCTGGGCATAGGCGACGAACTTACCGACAGACCGGAGCTTACAAATCTTTTCCCCTATGTTTATTCAGATGTCAGCGATATACCAATATTCGTGCGTTTTTCGGAGAATCAGTCGCTGAACGATATTTTCGACAGCAGTGAGCCTATCATAAGCAAGCTTCAGAAAATGTATCCCGAAAAGGATTATAACATAAAGCGGGAGCGGATATGCGCGAACCACAATGTAACTGTGGGCAAAAAGCTGAGGCGTGCATTTATTTACGACCGCAAAGTTATCGCGGATAACCGCTCGCTTTACAGAAGGATAGAGAATTTTGAAAAAGCTGAGACCTTGTTCGGATACTCCTGCATAGCCCGTTCGATGATATACTCAAACTGCGTAAAGTGGGAGCTTTCGGCATATGAGAATTCAAATATGTGCGGCTGTATCACCGAGGGTGAGATAGCCCATGTCAACGGCAGGAACACTTTTGCTAACTGCTCATTCGTCGTATCGGTAATAGGCGAATCCCCTGCTACTCAGGAGTATAACCCCTATGCTTTCTCACATACGGATTCGCTTATCGCTGATAACAGAGAGATGCTGAACTATCTATACGATATCGAAAACAAGCTGAATGCAAACGAAGCTTTCTCAGCGGCGGACAGCCTTAAAGCATTCGTGCGGGACTGCGAGCTGAAGATGCTGTATTCGGATACAGAAGAACTGCCCAACGCCGCAGCCATGAGTATGGATATAAAGCTGAATGGCTACGACCGCATATGCATGATTAACGTATTTGAAACCTATGCCATGAGCAGTGTGTTCCCGAAGGCGATCATAGACCTGACCTACAAGAACTACATAACCAAATGCATGAGCTATGCTAAACAAAGAGGATATAAGGTATACCACATCAAGGACTGGAACCTTGCCATAGGTGCGCCCTCATATATGTACGCCCTTCCGGACTTTGTAAGGGATATGGAAAAGCTGCAGCGGGATCTGTTTGAAACATCTGAGGACTATATAGCCATAGTGCCTCTTTTCAGCGTTCTTGACGGCTGTACCATCGAGAATATAGAGCAGGCTGTCCATTCAGCAAGGCTTACCATGTCCAGCAAGAATATGCAGTTCTGCGTAAGGGACGCAAGTTCGGATATGCTTGACGAGGAAAGCATACGCGAGCGCTATCACATGGTAAACGTGATAAACTATGCCATAAATCATGATAAGGTAATACCATATTTCCAGGGGATACATGATAACAAGACCCATACTGTACACCACTACGAATCGCTGATGAGACTTGAAGACGAAAACGGAAAGATATACTACCCCGGCAGTTTTCTCGACGTTGCAAGGTCATACGGTCTGCTTTACGATTCCCTTTCAAAGACGATGATAACCAAGGTCTTTGACAGATTCAAGGACGTCACAGACAAGTGCGTAAGCATAAACATCGGCATGAGGGATATCAAGAACCGCGAGATAGTCGATTACATATACGATTTTCTTACCACGGTCAAGCACCCCGAAAACTTCGTCTTTGAGATACTTGAAAATGAGGATATCGACGATTACGACACCCTTGTGGCTTTTGTTGACAAGATTCACGACCTTGGTGGACAGATATCCATCGACGATTTCGGCAGCGGTTTCTCGAACCTGAAGCATATAGCCAGCATACACTGCGATTATCTTAAAATAGACGGTTCTATCGTGAGAAACTGTACAAAGGACGAACAGTGTGCAAATCTGATAGAACTGATAGCGGGCTGGAAAAGACTCAGCAAACACAAAATGCGCATTATCGCGGAGTTTGTGGAAAATCAGGAGATACAGGATCTTCTTATGGAGTACAACATAGATTATTCTCAGGGATATCTGTTCTCAAAGCCTTGTCCCGAGATATGACAGGGGTGAGCTGATGGAAAATATCAGAAAAACTGAAAAAGTCATCTGTATGATACTTGAAGATATCAACAGCGATTTTTCAAAAGAACTGGTAAAAAGCGTCGCGAACGCCATTTCTGAAAAGAAGCAGATAAGGCTGGTGGTACTGCCTGTAAAGTACGACTACGGCATTGAAGACAACTCTCTGCACAAGTACCGAGAGATCTACAACAACATACTGCGGTTCAGCGAGATATGCAGCATAGACGGTCTGATAATCCATCTCGGCAGCGTCAGCGAGCGCGACAAGGATTCCCACGGGATAGTTGATGAACTTCTTGAAAGGCTGGCAGATATCCCGAAAGTTCTGGTGGCTTCAGACCTGAAAGATGCTGTAACGGTGAATTACAACAACGAAAACGGCATACGTGAAGCCATCGAGTTCATCGCGAACATCGAAGGTCTTACCAAAATATGTATGCTTGGGGGCAGAGATGACAACAAAGATGCCCGCGACAGAAAAGAGATATTCATAAAATGCCTGCATGATTACAGGCTGGAATACAGCGAAGATCAGTTCGAGAATACGGATATGAGCGAGGATTCATTCGCGGCTGCCGAAAGACTGCTGGATCGCAATCCCAATGTGCAGGCGATATTCTGTATCAACGATGCTGTCGCAAAGGGACTGTACACCACGCTGAAAGCCCGTGGCAAGATAATAGGCAGAGATATCATGGTATTCGGCTTTGACAATACCCGTATGTCCAGCGACCTTGACCCGCCGCTATCCTCTGTTGGCGCTGACAGTTCATCACTTGGGGGCAGGGCGTTAGAACTTCTGCTTTCGATTATAAACGGCGAAGAAGCGAGATCCGATACTGTACCCACAAGGCTTTACGGCAGAGCTTCCATGCCATATGAGACCTATGAATACAACCCTATCGAGCTTTCAAAAGCAGAACCTGCTTTCATATATAAGATGTTCAACGACTGCTTTTACAGGTACAAGCTGGAATCCATCGACAGAGAAAATGTGGATCTCAAAAGACTGTTCTTTGAGTTCATGTCAAAAATGCTGACAGCCTGCAAACATTCATACATGGACGTGGAAACTTTTGGCAAACTTAACATGATGATAGACAAGTTCTTTGAAAAAGGTGCCATGCGGTACACCGATTCCACGAAGCTTACCACCAGCATCGAGAAGATACAGAACATCATGAACAAAAATGCCCGTTCTCTTGCTGCTACGGTGTTTATAAACAGGCTGTTCGCCCGCATGAAAGACAGGGCTATCGTGAATCAGTCGAAAGAGCTCATCAGCCACGAGCGAAAGACGAACCGTGTCCGACAGCAGATAAAGGAATTCATCGTATCGTGTATGGATAAAACAGGCTGCAGTATGTACCGCAATTTCGACAAGCTGGGTCTTGACAATGCTCTGCTTTTCATCTTTGAAAAGCCTATAGTCCACGACCTCGGTGAAGAGACCCTACTCCCGAAGAATATACTGCTCAAATGCATGATGCACATGGGCGACCTGTACCTTATGCCCGAGGAAAGGCAGAAATTCAGGGTGGAGGATATCTTCGGCTGCAACAAGCTGACGATGAAATGCAATGGCTTTGTGTCATTCCCCGTAATATGCGGCAGAAGGCTGTTCGGTCTGCTTATGTGCGAGCTGACCGACGATATATGCGAAAACGGCGAGTTCATCGCCATGGAGCTGGGCAGGAGCCTGGCATTATCGGAACAATGATCACTGCCCGAAGCTGATATGACTTCGGGCGTTTTTTTATTGGCGTTCATCCGCTTTCCCGAGTTTGAAGGCTGTAATGCCTTTTCTTCGATAACTATCCCGCCGATCAATGCAAGAGCCATCAGCACAACGTACAGGTTTTTTACGGGCATACCTTTTCCTGCTTTAAGTATCTCATAAAGTTCTGTCATAATGTTACCTCCTGATATTTTATCAAAACTGCAATATGCGAAAAACACTTTTCACTATCAGGTAAAAATGCGAAAAAGTTGTACGTTTTTGTACAACTCTTGCAGAAATATGTCCGAGTTAAATAAAAAAACAGTTGTCTGCACAATGAATGACATCTGCTTTTGGTGGATATAACAACAAAAATGCCGCAGAGGGAGAATCCTCTGCGGCGGGTTATTTTAGTCTTTCATGCATATCTCTGCAATAGCATTGGCATACATATTCAGGTTCAGCTTGAAAGTTTCCATGGAGATATGCTCATCATCGCCATGCATATTGTTGTTCTCCCAGGGGAATTCAGCGCCGAAAGCCACAGCACCGGGAGTATTGTGTACATAAGTTATGCCGCCCTCAGCGATGCAGCTGCCCTTTTCACCCTTGACCCTTTCGTAGACCCTCAGCAGTGCCTGAACGAAATCGCTGTTTTCATCAACATAATGGGGTTCCATGCCCTCGCAGGTATCTATCTTGAAACCGATGCCGCATACAGCATCCTTGATTATGCCGCTTATCTCGGCATAAGTGCGGTCTATTGGGAAACGGATATCGATACCGCCGCAAAGTCTGCCGTCCTTAGTTTTCAGCACGGTCAGGGCGCAGGTCATCCTGCCCGATATCTTGTCCTCAAAACCCAGTCCGCAGGTCTTTCCGTCAAACTCACCGTGGGGGAACAGCTTTTTCAGACAAAGCAGCAGCGCATTTGTACCCTCATATCCCGCAAGGAACTTAGTCACCGCATTATCGCCGTTTTCGGGACGTGAACCGTGTGCGGAAAGTCCTACAGTAAGAGAATCTCTGCCGTCAGCATATATTACAGCACATCTGTCGGGGATAGCATTTATCGCCATGCCCGCATCTATCGAAACTATCTCGCTGTCCTCAAAGGGCGCAGAGAAAGTCATATGCACCATGCCCTTTTCACAGTTCAGCACAGGGAAAGAACCATCTGGAGTAAACACCATTGGCGGGAACTTCTCGCAGTTTTCGTAATACTCCATATCGGTGCAGCCGTTTTCCTCGTTTCCGCCGAATATTACTCGGAAATTCTTCATGGGCAGACCCATCTCACGTATCGCCTTTACTGCCCACAGTACCGCGGTAGCAGGACCTTTATCGTCTATGGTGCCTCTGCCATAAAGCACACCGTCTTTCTGTGTGAGTTCAAAAGGAGGAAAGCTCCAGTTACTGCTGACAGGCACAGTATCGAGATGCGCCAGTATTCCCAGCACAGGCTCTTCATCTGCTGAATAATCGCCCCTGACTGCATAGTTATCAAAATTCTTAGTCACCATGCCCAGTGACTTCATCTTATCCTCGCCCCATGCCAGCGCCTTTGCAGAACCCGCTCCAAATGGCTTGATATCGGCATTTTCGTCAGCTATGCTCTCTATACCTATTATCTCCGCTAGGTCGGCAAGTATCTCATCTGTGTGCTTGTCGAAATATTCCGCAAAAGCTGCGGAAAGCTGTGTTTTATCCATCATCATTCGCCTTTCCCTTAATTTTTGTCAGTTCAAATCTCCCAGGCATGACCTTTCATATGCTTGGTGGGCTGTTTTTTGCCCGTCAGCGTGAGAAGCATGATCTGTGAGGGGTCATTTATCCTGAATTTTCCAAGACCCGCCGTTACCGCCATGACAGCTTTTCCCAGCCTGTACAAACCTTTGGTATACTTTGGCAGAAATCTGCGCTCAGGTGAAAGCAGACCGCCTATTATCGGCAGACGTATCACGCCCCCGTGAACGTGTCCCGAGAACACGATATCAGCGCCCCACTGTTCGTAGGCTTCAAAAAACAGAGGATTATGCCCTATCAGCAGATCACAGTGATCGGGGTCGCTAAGACCCAGGTATCTCGCTATGGTATTGCCGTCGGGCACGGGCAGATCTTTGTAGGAACCGTCCTTGTTTATGAAGTATTTCAGCGGCATCTGAAGCCCGTAGATATTTATCCTGTCACGTCCGCGGCAGATGACCGCCATCTCGTTTCTCAGGGCGTTTATGCCCATGCTTTTCAGCTTGTGGAACATAGCGTCGCAAAGCTCGGGACGGTGCATCTCGTGATTTCCCGGAGCGTAGTATACAGTCGCTATCTCGTTAAGCGCTTTGATGAACTTTACTTTACCGCCAAGCTCCTTTTCGTCCTTGCTGTAAAGATCCCCCGCGAATATGATTATATCGGGGGAAGCCGCCTTAACCGAATCCAGCAGAAAACACTGATCCTTACCGAACTTCTTATGATGAAGATCGGCTAAAAGCATGACTTTCAAGCCCTCAAAGGACTCGGGGAGCTTTCGGCTGTACACAACTTCCTTGTCAAGAACAAGCTGTCTGTTGCCAAGAAAAGCGTTAATGCCCGCAAACATTGATCCTGCCGCGAGCAGAGCAGTTTTCCATTTCATTTTTTACCTCTTTCGGTCTGTCCTGTTTTCGGGACAGTATCTCTATTCAAGATCAAAATCATCCGCGCTGACCAGACCTTTTATAAATTCTTCAAAGCTGTCTGACAGCGGGACTATCCTGTAGTCGTTTTCCTGTTCAACATAGACCACCTTAGGTTCACCCTGACTTCCGCATTCGCGGTAATCAAGGAATACCATCTCATGCCCTGCCGTGGGGGTATCGCAGATGACTACACCTATGGCAGGATAATCCCATTCGTCTATCCAGAACTCTGTGCCAAGCTCACCGCAGACTGAATTTTCAAGCTTTCTGTCAACGCCATAAATACCCTCTATGGCGATGTGGTCTTTCGACCATGAGGTGGGGATATCCGTGCGAAAAGCAGTATTATTCGGAATACCGCCGTTGTGCTGCTTTATAAGGTATTTATAGGACTCGGGCAGCTTGTAGCCCAGTTCATCTTCCACCGACTTTACATATTCGTCCGTCGGTATCTCACCCACGTATTTCGACAAGGCGTACTTACTGTCACGCCAGAAACCGGAAAGATCAAAGCTTTCAAACAAAATGCTATCCTTCTTTCACATCACTTTTCGAGATAGGCTTTCAGCTTATCCATAGCCCACACTGCGTGCTTGTAGCCGTGGTCGTAAAGCTTTTTCAGCTTGCGCGGGTCACCCTCGATACGGTCAACGCCGAAGGTGGTCTTTGGCGTGAATACGAATATCTTGCCCTGTTTTGAGAGTTCCATTATCTCATCGACGCATTTGTTATAACGCTCTGCCCTTGTAGTCAAAGCTTTGGCAAATGCGGAATATTTTGCAAATCTCAATGCGCAGAGTTTTGTCATACTGTCGGAATGTTTGCGGTAATCTCTCGGGCGGGTGAGTATCACTATGTTCTTATCACAGCCCATCTCCATCGCCTTTTTATAGGGTATGGAGTCGGCAACTCCTCCGTCAAGATACCTTTTGCCGTCTATCTCTATCTCAGGGAAAAGCATGGGCATGGCACAGCTTGCACGAAGCTTGTACCATTTCCTGTCCTTTTCGTCCACCCGAAGATATTCAGCCTTGCCCGTTTCAACATTGGTCGCCACAGCGTAGAATTCACCCTTGTATCTGCCCAATGCTTCATAATCGTAAGGCAGTAGCTTGTTCGGGATAGTATCATAGTCGTAATCCAGATTATAATAGCTTTTGTTGCGGGGATCTATGAGGTGCTTCACACCCATATATTCAGGGGTGGGCATGAATTCCGAAGCCAGCCTGTAATTTCTGCCATGCTGACGCGAAGCATAGCTCACGCCGAAAGCCGAGCCTGCCGATACGCCGAATATCCTGTCAGCCATTATATCATTTTCCAGAAGTGCATCCAGTATTCCACAGGAATAGACCGTCCTGCTGGCACCACCCTCAAGAGTAAGTCCGAGCATATATTACTTTGCCGCAGATTCGGGTGCAGATTCACCAGCAGAAGGAGTTTCAATGGTGAACTCTCTGCCCATTTCAGTAAGGGCATTTGTAAGATCTTCCATAGTGTTCTGGGTAGCATTGTCATCCTCGATGAGTGCAACAACATCCTTGTTCATCTTATCCATTGAGAATGTGTCTTTAAGGTCATCAAGGCTTACTTCGCTGCCCTTGTAGAGGTATGTGCTGCCCGATACCTTTATGTTTTCATAGACCTTCTTCATCTCAGCTACTGAGCTTTCATCTTCATCAGCCGATACCACAACAGCTCTGTCGGGAGTGCCGCTGCCGTCCTCGGTCTCCTTGCCCTTTCCGCCGAAACCGAATCCGCTGCCGTCAAACAGACCCAGCAGCTTTGCCAGCAGAAGAGCCAGTATCAATATAAGTATCAGCACCACAAATGTGGCAGCCCTGCCGCTCTTTTTCTTCTTCTGATTCTTCTTTTGCTTTTCAGCGTCTTCTCTGTACATCTTCTCAACCTCTTTCTCTATGCTCATATTGATTACCTCCTGTTATCTGGCAGTATTTATAAAGGTGCAGTAGAAATTCTTATAGCTTTTGCCAAGCCTGTTCACTGCATCACTTATCTCCGAAACATCACGGAAAAGCGCACGGCTTCCGTCGTATACGAAAGCACAGAGCACAACATCCTCACTTGCGATACCAGCTTTTGTAATTGCCTGACTTATCGCCGAATACACATCGTTCTCCGAAGTCACAGCTGTTCTGGCAAGCTCATTATCGCCGTTGGTGACGATAAGCTCGCCTCCGGGGGAATACCTGAGATTTATGGTCAGCATCAGCCCCTTGCCGAAATTCTCCAGCGCCTGCTGATTTGCGGCGGCATCCCTGTTAAGATGCTCCGCACGCTCCTGCGCTTTTTTGATCTCGCTGTCAGCCTGTTCTCTCATGCTTTCCAGCTTATCCTCGGTCTCCGCCCTGACCTGTGCAACCTCAGCCTGCGCCTGTGCGATACGGCTGTCAGCGTCCTCGCGGACTTTCGTGCTTCCCTCCTGAACATTTATCATCATCCAGAAAAGCATGATGAAGATAACATCCAGCAAGGCGGTCAGCTCGATGATGATGCCTTTATTTTTCCTCATAGTCATCACCCTCGGAAATATCGAAAAGCTCTCTCAGCAGAGCCACGCCCTTTTTAGGCGAACCGCTCTTCACAGTTTCTTCCTTATACTCGGGTATATCATCGTCATCATCTGTCACCCCGAAAAGGTCGCCCATAGATTTCAGAACCTTTTTCGGTGAAGTTTTACTATGGTATTCCTCCATGACCGCGGACTTTTCCTTTATGGTGCTGACTTTCCGCGGTGCAGGCTTTGGCTCGGCAGGGATATCTTCCTGCACTGTCCTGAAATTTCTGGTGAGATATAACTCAACGCTCTTTTCGTTGTCCTCTATCTTAGCTGAAACTATGCCGTCAAGAAACTTGAATATTATGGCGAAGACCAGCCCCCAGAAAGTCGAAGTAAGTGCACCGTAGAAATTGCCCGTGACATTAGTGCTGTCCGACACAAGGCTCAGCAGTGATATTACCGTACCCAGGATACCCAGCAGCGGGAATATTCCCGTAAGGTTCACAAACAGCGAATACAGCTTGCCTGTGTTGTTCCTCATCGCCACGATATCCTGCTCTCTAAGCCCTGATATGTCCCTGTCAGCCTCCCGCCGCGATGCTCCACCATCGGGAACAAAGACTGTCAAGTGCATTTTTTTGTACAGTTTATCAGCCGAATACTTCAAACGGCGATAAACCACCGCCGTAAACAGCGCCGCTATAAATATAAGTATATCATAACCCCAAAGGTTCATGAATATTACCGAAATGAGTTTCATAATGTGCCCCTCTTTATGTATTCTTTCTGCGGAACGCTCCGCACATAACACAATAATATAATAACACATTTATCAACAAAATGCAAGAACTTTTTCAATATTTTCACGTCATTTTACACAAATCAAAATTCCGCTCTGCATGACTGTAGATAATAATTTATCCTACGGACTGCAGTGGCTACTGAGGGAAACCTTTCTGAAGAAAGGTTATCCCCCAATCGGCACCGCAGTCCGTAGGATAAATCATTGTTTGCAGTAATGCAAAAACGGACAGCGCGTTTGGCACTGTCCGTTATGTTTATCAGTTATTGTGAGCTTCCTCGTATTTTCTGTGGTCGTTGTCCCTGATCTCGACACGGCGAATCTTACCGCTGTCGGTCTTGGGGAGTTCATCCACGAATTCGATGATACGTGGGTACTTATAGGGCGCTGTGGACTTCTTTACATAAGTCTGAAGTTCCTTGACAAGTTCGGGAGAGCCAGTATAACCCTTTGCAAGCACGATAGTCGCCTTAACTACCTTTCCGCGGATCTCGTCGTCAGCCGCTGTTACAGCAACTTCCATTACCGAGGGGTGTTCCATCAGTATGCTCTCTATCTCGAAAGGTCCTATGCGGTAGCCAGAAGCCTTGATAAGGTCGTCAGTTCTGCCCACATACCAGAAATATCCGTCCTCGTCGCGGTAGGCGGTGTCGCCTGTGTGGTAGATTCCGCCGCGCCATGCGTTGTCGGTAAGCTCGGGATTGTGATAGTACTCCTTGAAGAGTGCGGGGTGCTTGCCTCTTTCAGCCCTGATGATTATCTCACCTGTTTCGCCAACATCACAGCTTGTGCCGTCCTTGCGGATTATATCAACATCGTACAGCGGTGAAGGCTTGCCCATGGAGCCGGGCTTGGGCTTCATGCCGTAGAAATTCGCAATTATAACAACGCTCTCGGTCTGTCCGAAACCTTCCATCAGCTCCAGACCCGTGAACTCCTTCCAGCGGTTGAAAACTTCCGCATTAAGAGCCTCACCAGCGATACAGCTGTACTTTATGCCCGAAAGGTCGTAGTTGCCCAGACCTTCCTTTATAAAGAACCTGTACATGGTAGGCGGTGCGCAGAATGAAGTTATATTGTAGTCCTGAAGAACTTTCAGCATCTTGTCGGGATGGAATCTGTCCATATCGTAGATAAATTCCTCAGCGCCGCAAATCAGCTGACCGAACATCTTGCCCCATGCACATTTAGCCCAGCCCGATTCGGAAACTGTCAGGTGTACCGAAGTTTCATCAACGTGATGCCAGTACTTTGCAGTAGTTATTGAACCTGCCGCATAAGCGTTGGCATGGATAGCCATTTTGGGCTGACCTGTTGTACCTGAGCTGAAATATGCCAGCATATAGTCGTTCTTGGAGATGTCCTGCTTTTCAAGTGTGTCGGGATATTTGGACAGTTCCTCCAGGAAATCAGTCCAGCCCTCTTTCTGTCCGCGGCATATAAATCTCTCTTTTATGCCGTCGTACTTCTTGCAGGCTTCGTCGATACGGTCTGCAACTTCATCAAAATAAGTGGCGCAGACGTACTTCACACCAGCCGCATTGAAGCGGTAGATGTAGTCCTTGGGCATCAGCTGGCTGGTTGCGGGGATAAGCACACAGCCTATCTTTATAAGACCGTAAGCCAGTATCCAGAACTCGTAATGCCTTTTCAGCACTGCCAGCAGCATATCGCCCTTTTTAACGCCGTGAGCCAGCATCATGTTAGCGCACTGGTTGGAGAGTTTGCTCATTTCCGCATAGGTGAATTCCTTTTCACCGCCGTGGTCATTTACCCAGTGCAGCATCTTTTTATCGGGATAACGCCTTGCCAGCTCGTCTATAACGTCATAACCGAAGTTGAAATCGTCTTTCAGCACCAGCTCGAACTTTTTCAGCGTGCCTTTCTCGTCAACCTCTTCATTGACGAACTGTTTATAAAAATCGTTCATATCGGACATACGATTGCCTCCATTGTCTTTTTAATATTTAGGTATATCTTCGGGGACGCGGGCTATGTGGTCAGCCCCTGCGGAAACAAGCTCTTCCTCAGTACGGAACCCCCATATACAGCCTATACACTCTATCCCTGCGTTGTGTGCGGTAGCTACATCTACGTTTGAATCTCCCGAATGGATACATTCATCGGCAGAAACATCAAGTTCTTCCATTATCTGATACATGATATCCGGTGAAGGCTTGGTTGGTACGCCCTCGCGCTTGCCGTGTATGCTGTCGAAAACGTCCTTGCCGAAGAGCGCTTCCACCACCCTGACGGTGCAGTCATCGGGCTTGTTTGAAGCTACAGCCAGCTTACAGCCCCGCGCTTTCAGTTCTGCCAAAACTTCCTTTATTCCGTCATAGGGCTTAGTCTTGCACAGCATCCTCTCGGCATATACCTTTGAATATTCACCGTGAACCGCCTTTATGACCTCGGGTGTCCGCTGATCTTCGGGCAGACTGCGCTCTATCAGTTTCAGTGCACCGTTACCGACGAAGTATTTGTATTTTTCGGTGTCATGTGTAGAAAATCCATGTTTTTCCAGCACGATATTCACCGAATCTGCCAGATCGCACAGCGAATCCGCCAGCGTGCCGTCCAGATCGAAAATATATAGCTTTTTCATACGATAAACCTGCCAATATCCTTCAAATATTACATCTATCCAAAATTCCTACAAATATACATATTTTTTACATTAATCGAATTTTTATACATCTGTCAAAATTCCATAGCCTATTATACTATTCTCGCATGAAAATTTTGTGTTCGATATATTACCAATTAATTAACTTATATGACTGATTACGATATCAAAAAAGCAGTATTATATTAATATGTATCCAATTTTATCCATTCAGCTTGAAAATTATCCTCTTTCAACAGAAATCTAATGAGTTTGTGAAAATTTGTGATAATAATATAATAAAAGTCTTGCGAAATGAAAACAAGGTCTTCCAGTTTGACAACAAGCGGTTAAAATATAGCTTTATCCCTTGCATTACCGCGGGATACGTGCTATACTGTCGTTGAAAGGAAACCAAGCGGCTGAAAACGGCGGCTGCCGTCGGACCGATCACCCGACGCAGAATGATCCTACACCGTTCTCACCGCACATTATATCCTTGAGCTGTGTTTACGGTATACGGCATAAAATACCGTGATCCCACAGCTTGCGCGGGGCAGCCGATACCACTGCCGCCGCAGCCCATTACGAAAAGAGGTGTATGCTATATGACTTCGCGGCAGCCCGAAGGCTGCAAATCTGCGGGCGCAATAAGCAGCTTGCGCTTGGCAAAATCGGTAAAAAATGTAAGTATAAACGCTTGCACACTTAAAATACTATGCAATAAAAAGACGGGAGGTCATTCTGTATGACCTCCCGTTTTCATTGTTATCCTATTCAGAACAGTCTTACCCTGCCGTATTTCAGCAGATCTCTGTATGGGAAAGGCATTGATATAGACCTTTCCACGCAGGCCTCTACCAGAAGCGCCGAAGAGAGCCTTTTTCCCTGCGCGATCTCCATGGCGATATAATTCCTTATCTCATTTATCTCACTCTCGTGTTCTTTGCACCAGTCGTTTACTACATAATACTGGGGCGAATGTTCATTTTTATTCTTCTTCCTAAAAAATAACACAATAATCCCTCCCTTAAATTATATAAGTTGTATGACTTACTCGCTGTTCTTCCATTTACTTTTAATCATTATATCACATTAAAATTGAGATGTAAAGAGAAATTTATTTTTCAAGCTAATTATCTCTTAAATTTGTTGAATTTCATCAGCTAATTAAAATTGTTTAACCTTATTTTCATCAAAAAAAATTAAGTCCGAAAGTAACTTAAACTTTCGGACTTATCCATAGCTTATTATTCATCGCTGCCCGCGATAGTTCCGCGGACGCTTCTTCCCTTGTCATAATCATCAAGAAAATGGTGATATTCATCACCTATGTGATAGCTGATTATAGTCTGCAGATTGACATTCTCAACGCTCCTGAAAATGTTCTTATCTATGGCGGGGCTCACCTCGCGAAGTCTTTTCAGCAGTTCCTTGACTTCCTGTCGCTTGGAATTGCTGCTGCCGTCCTCGTAGACTTCCCTTTCCTCGGTGAATCTGCAGGCGCACTGGATGAATTCAAGGCCGTTATACTTGCTCCACTTGATTATATCTTCTTCACGTACCATATATAAAGGGCGTATAAGCTGCATACCCTCGAAATTTTCGCTGTGTATCTTGGGCATCATGGTCTGCACCTGTGAACCGTAGAGCATACCCATCAGTATCGTTTCGATAACATCATCGAAATGATGACCCAGGGCTATCTTGTTGCAGCCCAGTTCCTTAGCATTTTTATAAAGGTATCCGCGCCTCATCCTCGCACATAGATAGCAGGGGTTCTGCTTGACATTTACCACCGAATCGAATATCTTGGTCTCAAATATCTTTATGGGTATATCCAGCTTTGCGGCGTTGTCGATTATCTTCTGCCTGTTTGCGGGAGCATATCCAGGATCCATAACCAGATACTCCACATCGAAAGGCACCTTTGAATACCTTTGCAGGCGCTTCATACACACCGCCATCATCATGGAATCCTTGCCGCCCGAGATACAGACAGCTATCTTGTCGCCCTCCTGTATCAGCTGATAATCCTTTATGCCTTTAAGAAATCTCGACCATATGCCCTGCCTGAATTTCTTCACCAGCGAGAGTTCGATGTCGTTTGGTATTTCCATAGAAACTTCCCCTTTAACTTTTCGATAAAATAAAACTTCACGGCGCACTGCTGATGCTGTTACCCCTTTTTCGTGACACCGATAGGCTCGTAGCCAAGCCCTTTCAGGTACTCGTCCAGCAGGCTGAACCACTTATCTAAAGCGGCTTTTTCGTCCCCCTCGGCTTTCAGCACACATTCAAAGCAGTCCTGACAGGTATTATCGCCGTAATACCACTCTACGAAATCCGTGAACCCGTAGGGTATTATTATGTTCTTCGTGCCGTTGAAAAGCCTGTCGGCTGTGAGCATACCGTCCATATATGTACGCAGGAAAGTTATGCACTCGCAGCCAAGGAACAGCGCAGGTTTTTCTCTGAGCATCCTGTAAAACTTTCTTGCCTCAGGAGAGATGTCCCTGTCTTTGTAAACCATATCTTCCACCCTCTGATCTTCTGTATATTTTTACGGAACCGTATCTTGCTGACACCTGTTCCGAAATTCTTCAAATATTTTCTCACGTTCGCCCAGGGGCTCATACCCCAGCGATACAAGATATTCGTCCAGCAGACCGAACCACTTGAAAAGCGCCGCTCTTTCGTCCTTTTCCTCTTTAAGCACCATGCTGAAAGAATTATGAGCATTCAGGTTTTCACCGTATCTCTCTGCCGCAAAATCGTTAAAGCCCTCGGGGATGATAACGCGCCCGGTATCCATATCGAACACCTGACTGTAAAACTTCATACCATCGATAAAGTGCCACAGCCTTGTTAAGCTCTCACAGCCGATATACATACCCGGTCTTGCTTTCATCAGCTTTAAATGCTCCCTGACTTCCGGCGATATATCCTTTGGTCTGCTGTCCATAAATTCTCCCTGTTATTTTGTGATAAACATATTAAAGCCCATTACTGTCAGCAACGTAATGATTGTCGCCGCCAGCAGGACACCGCAGATCACAGCGATAACGCTTTTCTTGAAATCAAGGTCAAGCATACTTGCCGCGAGAGTTCCTGTCCATGCGCCCGTACCGGGAAGTGGTATCCCCACGAAAAGCAGCAGCGCCCAGAACATTCCCTTGCCTGCCTTTGCCTTCAGCTTTTCTCCGCCGTGATGACCTTTTTCAAGGCACCATGAGAAAAACTTGCCTATAACAGGCTTATCCTTGCCCCATTCCAGCACCTTTCTCGCAAAAAAGAATATTATGGGAACAGGCAGCATATTGCCTATCATCGAGATGATAACAGCCTGCTGCCATGGCACACCGCATTTCATCACGCCGAAGGGTATCGCGCCCCTCAGCTCGACTATAGGCACCATTGAAATAAGAAATGTTATAAAATGACCGTATTTAGTAAGCATTATGTAGTCTCCTTAAAAGTATCATCAGCCGTGTGACGCTTGCCGTAAGCTTCCTCGACCTCTATCATCAGTTCTTTCAGGCGAACCGCCTGCGCCCTTGTTTCCACAAGTTCTGCCGCTGCAAAGCACATATCCTTTGCAGAAGCCCTGTCGCCGCTTTGCAGATAGACTTTTCCAAGTCCAATACAGCACTCGCACTGCAGACTTTCGTCATTCTGCCGCATCGCCGACTGGAACAGCCTGTAAGCATTCTCAGTTCTGCCGTTCAGAAGGCAGAGCATACCAAGCGTATGAAGTATGAACCCGCTTCGCTTTCCCATCACCGCACGGTCAAAATAGTGTCGCGCCTTGAAGTAGATATCATTAGCAAGCTCGGTATTTCCCTCAAGCACCGCGGAATACAGGCAGATATTGAAGTATTCTTCCTGCTCTTTGCCGTTGAGCTTAGCAAAATCAAGTTCTTTCAGCATTGCCCGGCAATCAGAGAAACGTCCGCCCTCAAGGTACATCGAAGCCATGAAAAGCTTTCCGCTGCCGTAATTTGATGCACGGGTAAAATCCGAAAGCTTCCTGAAATATTCGTCGTCATACCCTTTGGTCAGCCTGTGATTCGCCAGTTCATCAAGTTCGATATGCTTTATCACATCAATCCACGCCGAAAAAGTCCCAAACAGGCAGAAAAGCGCAACCATCACAACAACCCATACGTTGAAGCACTTCATCAGCGAGATACTCATGTCATTTATCAGCCATACCGCTACCATAATTATATAACTGCAGACCATCGCATATGAAGCGCTGTGCAGAAGATTTACCACAAGACTGTTTACCTTGCTTATTTTTATAAGCTTCATACCAATGACCTCCTGTCCGAAAATTATCCCAGTTTAGCTATTATATCGAAATATCCGCCCAGAGCGGTAGCCAGCCTGTTATCGTTGGTTATGTCGAAAAATACAGCCTCTCCGCCCTCTTTGATTTTGTTCTTCTCCAGCCAGTCAGCTATCTCTTCCTCGTTTTCTGCGGGGATAGCGTCGTAGTATATCTGGGTGAAGATATGTCTGCGCCTTGAAGCATCATAGACCTGTGTTGAATGGTCACATACCACTGAATAAGTGTGTTCATCAAGGAACTTCTTTACACGCTTTTTGGCGTCCTTATCAAGATCGCTGTAAGTTTTCTTGTCAGCGAAAAAACCGTCATCGTCAAGGTCTTTAAGAGCTTTCCATGCGTCCTCAAAACGCTTTTCCTTTATCATCTGCGCAACGCTCTCACGAAGCTCGGGGCTGTTATCGAATGTGGCATTCTCGTCCTCGATAGTCCCCCTCGCCGTGACGATATTGTTCACGTAGGTCTGTGGCATATTTGCATCCTTGACTTCATCCAGGGAAGTCAGAGCTGTGTAATCAAATATAAAATCTTCGTCGATATTGAAAAGCACCTTGCCATCATCGCTGGGAGGTGTACATTTAAACGACCAGTTATTCTTCAAAAGCGGCATCATATCAAGAGTTTTTGTGAGCCAGGAATAGCAGTCATCTTCGTTTTCAATGCGGAATTTCGCATTGACAGAATCGCCCTTGCTGAAATTCAGCAGAAAATACTCATCATAGAAAAGCATCTCCTTGATGCCTGCACAAACGTAGCTTCTGGTATACATACCGTGCTCGGAATAAGTGCTCTGGAGCCAGTTTTTATTGTTCATATCTGTCTCCGCCCAGTGTGTCCACACCATATCGGCGAAAACCGTTTGCATTATCTTGCTAAGCTGTTCTGACTTTCTGTGGCGGTCAAAGAACTTGTAGTAAGCGCTGGACGGTTCCAGAAAATCGCACAATGTATTGATATCGCCCGCTTTCACCGCCTCGAGAAAAGCGTCTGTCTGCTGACTTATCTGTTCCAGTTGTTCCGAATAATCGAGCTCCACGCCGATGTTCTGAAGCTGTTCGCCAAGTGCATCGGGGTCGGGCTCATCGGGAACGTCAATGTCCGATTTATTGGACTTTTTATCTGTCGTAGAAGTGCTGATCTTCGTCTTGCCCTCACCGACGCTTTTATCACCGCAGCCGCCCAATGAGATACACATCACAGCGGCAAGCAACAAACATAAAGATCTATGTTTTAAACTCATTTTCTATCCTCCGTTTATCTGTTGCCAAAGGCATACACATACACTTTAATAGTATATCACACTCCCGCATATTTTACAATAGGCGCACAATATTTTTGTGAATTTAGCCAAAACAGCACCCGAAAATACACATTATTAATACTCTGTTTTCGTCACCCTCAGCCGCATATACTTACGGCAGATTTTCCCGAACCGCCCGACATAGTTTTTTCAGAAAAAATTCTGTATCTGATATCTTTACATTTCGGGGGAAATATGGTATATTGAAAATAGTTTGATTTTTTATCGAAAGGAGTTTTTATCATGAAGAAAATACTGGTCTGCCGGGAGACCGACCCGCGTGAAACCCGCGTGGCGCTGATCCCCGATGACATCAAGCGGCTCATAAGCATGGGCTACGAAGTAAAAGTTACCCGCGGAGCGGGCGAAAAAAGCGGCTTCAATGACGAGGCTTACGAGAAGGCAGGCGCTGTTCTTGTATCCTCTAACGAAGCAGGATACGAGGGCAGCGAAATTATTTTGAGGATAATGAAGCCCGAAAGCATACAGGGTATACCCTCAGGTGCTCTCCACCTCAGTTACCTCGATCCGTTCAATGAGAAAGAATTGCTGAACGATTTCGCAAAATCGGGTATCCAGGCAGTTTCTCTGGAAATGATCCCCAGAACTACCCTGGCACAGAAAATGGACGTTCAGTCCTCCCAGACCTCACTGGCAGGCTATACTGCTGTAGTAAATGCAGCTGCAAAACTGCCTAAGATCCTGCCCATGATGGTTACTCCTTCCGGTACTATCCAGCCCGCAAGAGTGTTCATCATCGGTGTCGGAGTTGCAGGTCTTCAGGCAATAGCTACTGCAAAGCGTCTCGGTGCTCGTGTTGATGCTTTCGATACACGTCCCGTTGTTGAAGAACAGGTAAAGTCCCTGGGCGCATCTTTCGTTAAGATAGACCTGGGTGAGATGGGACAGACCGATCAGGGTTACGCTAAGGAGCTCACACCCGAGCAGATAGCTAAACAGCAGGAAGCTCAGGCTAAGGTTTGCGAACGTTCAGATATCGTCATCACTACCGCTAAGGTATTCGGTAGAAAGGCTCCCCGCCTTATCGGCAAGGACGTTCTTGACCGCATGAAGAAGGGCGCAGTTGTTGTAGATATGGCAGTTTCCACTGGCGGTAACGTTGAAGGCTCAAAGCTCTTTGAGGACGTTGTTACCGAAAAC
>NZ_FOAT01000018.1 GCF_900109655.1 Hominimerdicola alba | reverse complement strand
ATGACACTGCACGACAATGACGGTGGTTTCAGCACATCCTGGAAGTGTGGTCCTAATGGTTCGAGAGGTAACTTCCTTGCTCGTCGTGGTCTTTACTGGGGTCTGAATAACCCTAAGACATACAAAGATTACGGTGATTTCTATTGTGATTATGACTGCAACTGGCAGGCAGGTTCATCAGGTAACTCCAGAATCTGTATCTACGGCTGGGCTCAGAATCCTCTGGTAGAGTACTACATCATCGAAGACTGGAAGAACTGGTCTCCTGCACAGGATTCTTCTGCGCAGTACAAGGGTTCCGTTAATATCGACGGCAGTGAATACAAGATCTACACAAGTGCAAGAAATTCCTACACCATCGAAGGCAACAAGAATTTCACACAGTATATCAGCATCCGTCAGAACCTTAGAACCAAGGGTACCATCAGCGTTTCCGAGCACTTCAAGGCATGGGAATCCAAGGGCCTGAAGATGGGCAACCTGTACGAAGTTGCTTTCAACGTTGAAGGTTGGGAATCCGATGGTTCAGCTGACGTTAATCTGAAGATGTATGAAGGCAAAAGTGGCTACACTCCTGACCCCGAGCCGGATGAGCCGGAGATCGAGGGTACACTGTACTCAGCTACATTCGAGAACGGCACCAATTCCTGGAGCGGCAGAGGTTCTGCAAGTGTAGCATCATCTTCTTCCAAGGCTTATGAGGGCAGCAAGTCCCTGTATGTAAGCGGCAGAACTGATAACTGGAACGGCGGTGAGGTAGATGTCAACACTTCTACTTTCAAGCCTGGCAGCTCTTATAGCTTCAGCGCTATGGTAAATCCTACCGAGAGCACAACTGTTCAGCTGACCATGCAGTATGATCAGAACGGTACCACAAATTACACTCAGATAGCTGAGGGCACCTGCACAGCAGGCAAGTGGTCCAAGCTTGAGAACACTAACTTCACAATTCCTTCGGGCGCATCTAATGTAAAGATGTATGTTGAAGCTCCCGACAGCCTCTGCGACATCTATGTTGACAGAGCTATAATCGCAAACAAGGGCTATGTTGCTTCCGGCACAGGCGCAGGCACAGGTACAGGCGGAACAAGTGCAACTGTTCCTTCAAACGTTAAGATGGAATACAGCAGCCAGTACAACCAGATGAGATTCACCTGGGACGCTGTAAGTGGCGCTGACAAGTACGGCATCGCAGTTTATCTGGCAGGCAAGTGGAGAGTTCAGGATTCCAACATTTCCGGAACTTCCTACACTACACCCAAGGGTCTTACTCCTAACATGAGCTACAGAGTAGCGATTGCTGCAAGAGTAAACGGCAAGTGGGATACAGCAGGCGCTCTGGACAGCTACGTAGTAGTGATCACCAGATCCTCCAACAACATTCAGTACCGCACACCTGTTTACACCAACAACGGCGGTAACAACGGTGGTAACAATGGCGGTAACAACACGCAGACCCAGACACCGGCTTACAACTACACATCAAATATGCAGTTCAAGGAAGCTCCCAGCTACTATTTCAACAGCTGCTCACAGGCAGGCAAGGTAGTAAAGGAATCCTATAACGGCATCAACGGCTATAACTCCCTTAACGTATATCTGCCTTACGGCTATGACAGCAACAAGAAGTACAACATCTTCTACCTGATGCACGGCGGCGGAGAGGATCAGAATACTCTGTTCGGTCAGAACGATACAATGATGCAGAACCTCTTCGACCACATGATCATGAATGGCGAAATGGAGCCTCTTATCGTTGTTACACCTACATTCAACAAGACTGAGGCAGGCAAATTCTACAGCGAGTTCCGTCAGAGCGTAGTTCCTTTTGTTGAAGGCAAATATTCAACATATGCAGGCGGAAATACTTCACAGGCATCACTCCAGGCATCAAGAATGCACAGAGCATACGGCGGATTCTCCATGGGTTCAGTTTCTACATGGGCTGTACTCGAGAACTGCCTCGACATCGTTGGCTACTTCATGCCTCTCAGCGGTGATCACTGGAACGGCAACTCCGCATACGACAAGGCTAAGTCAATTGCCAATGCGATCGACAGATCGGGTCTGCAGAAGAACCAGTACTTCATCTTTGCAGCAACAGGTTCTGACGATATCGCTTATCCTAACGTTAATCCCCAGATCAATGAAATGAAGAAGATGAGCCAGTTCGTTTACACATCTGATTTCTCCAAGGGTAATTTCTACTTCCTCGTAGCATCAGGCAAAACACACTGGTGGGGCTATGTAAGACATTACGTTTACGATGCTCTTCCCTCTTTCTTCCACGAAGGACAGTAATTTCTATTACAAAATAACTATGAAAGCCCCCGGGATCATTCCGAGGGCTTTTTCATATATAGATTTTTATGACTTTGTTGGGATACTATTTATATATACTCCGTAATAAATAACGATACTATAAAGATCATTTGCTTCGTTCACCGATCAGCTCGATATACTTCTGCCGTGATATACCGCCGTATTTTTCTGCAAAATCATCATATCCAGCACCTTTTGGGAGACCCAGAAAGTCCATAACCATATCAAAGCGTTCCCTGTTTTCGGGATAATGGAGATCTCCTCCATATATATGTTTTGGGTGTTTTTTCAGTAACTGAGTCAGCGTCATGCCGCAGTAAGCTCCGCTTATACCAAGTGACACACCTCCGTCGCTCCAGTTGCGCTCCTCTACCGTATCCCTGATATCATCGGGGACGTCTGCCCAAGGTATCTCCATTGATACAAAGCCCCATTCGATGTAAAGCGACATAGGCTCACGGGACTTTTTGCCCTTTTTCTCGTTCTCCCTCAAAAACATCTCAGCGGTAAACGGCGTTACATGTTCGTTTTTAGTGACGATACGTGTAAGGTGTATGCAGAACTCTATATCATCGGGAACCAGCTCTTTATGATCAACTATCTTGTGTCTGCCCCATATGATATCACCGTCGGAGCATATCTTCGGCGGACAAAGGGGCATATCTTTCAGCTGCTGCGCTGTCATATCCTTATCGGTAGTCACAAAATCGTACATTCTCACAATGATAGGCTGTGTCATCAGATGACGGAAAGAATGCTCTTTCGGCAGCTCGTTCCATTTCTCGATCTCACGGGTTTTACCGAGTATCAGTCCGTAGGTGTAGTGTTCACGATCTTCCTGACAGCGGAAAATATCCCCCGCCTTGAACTTCACCGTTTGATGTTTCAGACCCCTTATCTCAGCTATACGCTGGAAATAATCATCGGGACAGGTGGAAATATAGTACTGCATGAAATCATGGAAATCGCTGTCATTCTGTATCTTCTTGATACGATCGGTTTCTCCCATGGTGAGTATCTGTGAATTGCGCCTGTTGCCAGCCCATATCGAAGTGCCCTCTTCCGACATGGAAATGTCAACTTCACAGCCGAAAGGATCTATCGCCATAAGATTTGTAGGGGTGATAGGCTTTGCACGTCCTCTGTCAGTCAGCGGTAGTATCATAGACCTTTTATCGGTCTTCAGGTGTGTATCAAATTCGCAGTAGCCCTTTCTTACACAGGTATCCTCATTGACATAAGAATATTCCTCTATGACCTTTACTATCGTATCACCGTCATAGAACATAACAATGCGCTTTCTCAAATTACGAAGTGCACTGTATATACATTCGGTCTCCCAGCTTTTATCTATCGGATCTAGAGCAAGATAACGCCGTTCATCATCTGTCAGCATTATACAGTGATCACGATCTTTGAAATACTGTTCTACCTTTGAAAGTGCTTTTTTCTTAGGTGCTGCTTCCTCCTTTTTCTCGGGAGCAGCTGCCTTTTCCGGCAGAAGCTTATCACCGCTGAAACTGCCGAATATCTTGTTTACCGCATCATAGTTCACGCCGAACTTCCCACGCCAGAAATTCAGTGGGAAGAATGTCAGCCCGTCGCGCCCGAAGCCCTGTTCGTCCCTGTTGGTGAACTCATAGAGAAAGCCTTTCTTCTCATCGCTCTGAAATATACCGCACTCCGAAAGTATGCCGAGTATACAGTGTATAGCGTTTCCTGTTGCATCAAAGAATTTGCGCTTGCGGATCTCGGCAACAAGGGCGGTATCCATATTATGTGACTTCATTTCATTTGCGCAGGCAAATATTCCGTTGAGTATGCGGTAGTCATCATCACATGGTTCAACCGCAGGCAGTTTTTCAAATTCACGCAGATCGTTAAGCACGTATTCCGCACTGACATAATCGGGTTCACGTCCGTACTGCTTAGGCGGAAGATATCGGAAAACATTGAACTTGTTCCAGTCGATATTCTCACTTGTTTCCAGACCGTGTGTACACCCGCAGACGATACACATGGGGCTTCTCCAGCCGCCCGGTTCAACACCGTTGGATACAAACTCATGCTTTGGCAGTGCCTTTGCCCATAACAGAGATGACACAGCTGAACGATAGCGCATATCTCCGCTTGATAGACTGTAAAGAAACGCTTTTGCGGCACTTTCAAGTGATATCCGTTCGGATAATTCTTTGACTGCTGCTACGATCTCATCGTGTGTCATTTCGGAATCAGCCACAAATACACCGCTTTTGACCGCATCTGCTAAATCAGCTTCCGATGGCTGTCCCTCTGATTTGTAGGAAAGATAGTACTTTTTCAATAACGCAATTGCTTTTTTATCTACCATAGCCATGTCCTCCTTTTTATAGATAAGTATAGCAAAATGCAATATTTATGTCAAGAACTACGCAGAAGGATTTACGGTTATAATCCAAAACGGATAGACAGCAGATAATGACAGTCTATCCGTTTTGAATTTATTAGATCAGATCAAGTTAGTTCAGACTTGAACTGTCTGATATTTGTATTTTGTGGATCATAAAGGCAATATGATCATGATAATGGCGAGTAAGTCAAGCAGTTTGGTAAAGTTACAGAGGTGAAAAGATTGACAAAAGTTAAAATATTATATATCAAAATATATTAAGCTCTAAAAGATTTAGTCAATTTATTATTCTTTAATAATGTAGTAGCATAAAATGACGCACATTGAAAGCTGTAAAAACGCCATAAAATCAGAATATATTAAACTTTTGTCGCATCAAAAACCGACCAATTATTGCGTTTTGGTTTAAATTATTGACAATAATTGGTTAGAAATTGATTAAAAAATAAAATATAATAATAATGGATTTTTTGTTAATCCGAAATTTATTTTAACTTACGAAAGGATGAAAAACCAATGAAAATCGTAGCAAAAAAAACTGCATCAGTATTACTGGCATTTTCGCTTCTTTGTGGAGGCACAGCACTCCCGGGTATAGCACCAAATATCATTGATGCAACATCGATCACTGTTTCGGCAGCTGCAAAGCTCTCTTCCACCAGCTTTGAGCTTCACGCTACTCCTACTACAACCCTGAAGAAGGGCAGCAAGGGAGATTCGGTAAAGTGGGTACAGTGCGGTCTTAACAAGCTGATGAAGGCAAAACTCACTGTTGACGGTGATTTCGGCAAAAATACAGACACTGCAGTTAGAAATTTCCAGAAAAAATATATGGGAGCAAAAGAAGTTGACGGCATCGTTGGTCCCAAGACAATTAAAGCAATGAAGAACGCACTGAGAATAAAAATAGAAGTTCCCAAGGGCGTAAGCGAGGCCAATTATATACTTCTTTGTAACTGCGTTGCACATGAGGCAAATCTCAGCAACATTTCAATGTATGAAAAGGCACTTGTAGTTGAAGTAGTAATGAACCGCAAAAACTCAAAGGATTTTCCTAACACTATAAAGGGAGTAATCACACAGAAGAACCAGTTCTCAGGTGCATCAAGCTATGCAAATCTGAAAACATATTCAAGCAAGGTAACCAATGAAGTTAAGGAAGCTGTTACATACTATTTCAATAACAAAAAGACCTTCGATGAGGGTTATCTGTATTTCCGCGGTAACGGTAAATTCAACTGCTTCAGCAAGACTTACAAGGGCACATACAGACGTCCCGGCGGAAGCGACACTATTGTAGTAAAATAATAATTCCATAAAAATTTGTCACTGACAAATTTTGTGTGACCATAAATAATTGATAAGACCGATTGTGAAAACAGTCGGTCTTATTTTCATATCGGCACATGAATATTCGAGCGTCAGAAAAAATGTATTTCGTTTTCTGTAAATAAGGTTAATTTCTTCAATGAAAGTTTTCTGTTTTTGATATCTTTGCCTTTATATAAAAATCATACACAGCACAATAAGATATTTGACAGATAATATACAAATTTGAACCCAAATAAGTGTTAATAAATTCAGTTGACAAGTGCCTGAAAAATTGATATAATAAAGATGCAAAAATGGTTATTTGATTATACCAAATAATATTATAGGGAGGTCAAATCTGAGTGTTATGAAGAAAAAAATATTTCAGCGTGCAGCAAAAGTATGCGCTGGACTGACTGCATCTGTAATGATGCTGACATCGTCCGCATTTATGATAACATCATCAGCTGCTACTTATAACAAGAGCGTCACATTCAATTCTTTTCCCGCAAATGTCAATGGAGGCGAACCGATTCGTGGTGTAGACATTTCCTCCATTCTCTCCATCGAACAGGCTGGTGTCGTTTTCCATGATGATAACGGCAAGGAAGAAGATATCTTCCGTGTGCTCTACGATCATGATGTAAACTACATTCGTGTACGTGTGTGGAATGAACCGAATGACGGAAAGGGGCACAGCTACGGCGGCGGAAACAATGATGTTAATGCTGCCTGCGAGATCGGCAGACGAGCTGCAAAATACGGCATCAAGCTGCTGGTGGACATTCAGTATTCCGATTTCTGGGCTGATCCTTCCAAGCAGACACGCCCGAAATACTGGGCACCTCACGATCAGTATACCCTTTCGGGAGAGATATACAAGTGGACGACCTGGGTTCTGAAAGCTATCACGGAAGCAGGCGGAGATATAGGCATGGTACAGGTCGGCAATGAGACCGAGTGCTTCTTCTGCGGTGAAAAGGATATGTATAAGATCTGCGAACTCTTTGCAAGCGGTGAAAAGGCAGTTCGTGACTTTGACAGAAATATCCTTATCGCCCATCATTTTGCCAATCCTTCCCATGTAGATTACTTCAACTGGTACGCAAAAGTCATGAACGAGTGCAATCTTGATTATGACGTTTTTGCAACTTCTTATTATCCATACTGGCACGGTTCGCTGAGTAACCTTACCAGCGTGCTGAAGACTATCGGTGATACTTACGGCAAGTATGTAATGGTTGCTGAAACGGCATATCCATATACTTCAGAGAATGGCGATTCATTCGGCAATACTATCTCTGCATGGTCAAGCGGCGTAGATCTGAACTATGATATTTCCGTTCAAGGACAGACACAGGCAGTTACCGATGTATTTCAGGCTATCGCTAACTGCGGCGATAAGGGCATAGGTGCATTCTACTGGGAACCTGCATGGCTTGGTGTCAGTGGTACTTCCTCACAGCAGAGGAATAAATGGGATAAATACGGATGCGGTTGGGCTTCATCTTATGCTTCAGAGTACGATCACGATGTAACCTCAGCAGGCGGATCATCTTTTGATAATCAGGCGCTGTTCGATTTCAATGGCTACCCTCTCGAATCACTGGATGTATTCACCCGCATCTATCCGAAAAAAGATAAGCCATACATTGAGAAAGATCCTGTAACATACCCCACAAATATCAACGTCACATACAATCAGCAATATCACCAGGTAAGATTTACATGGGATAAGGTGGAAGGTGCTGACAGATATGGCATTGCTGTTTATCTGGCAGGCAAATGGAGGATACAGTCCCAGAATATCACAGGCACTGTTTACACTACTCCAAAGAACCTTACCCCCGGTTTATCCTACAAGGTGGCTATTGCAGCAAGAGTAAACGGCAAATGGGATACCTTAAACGCCATAAAAAATGCTGTGACGGTTTCTATAAGGTGATATTACAAATACAAATTACATAAAATTGAATGCTCTCCTTTTGTCAGCCAGTTTCGTATGATGGAGATCTACCAAATTGAAAACTGACGAAAGGGGTGCTTTTTTTGCAAAATACGGTTGAATCATCACCATGTCAGCGTAGAAACTATCCTTTTTGAAATGAGCCGGCAAAAATGCAAATTTGATTGGTCGATATGCAAAAAGTTTACAAACAAATTCGTAGAAATATGTAGACAAAAACGAAATAATATGTTATAATATTTTCATATTGGATAATGATCTTGCATGGGTGGCAGGATCGGTCATTTTGTCCGTATACGTTTAAAACTTATGGAATAGGAGTGTTTAGAGATGAAAAATCAAAGGAAAAAGCTCTCAAAGATCGCCGCATTCACAACTGCACTGTTATCAGCAGGCACAATGATGACATCGGTGATCCCGTCTGCGACGTTAACAGCATCTGCATATGGCGAGGACGCGAATTATGCAGAGGCGCTGGCATTGTCGCTGTATTTCTATGATTCCAACCAGTGTGGTACAGGGGTGGACGATAACCCGCTGGCATGGAGAGGCAACTGCCATGTAAGCGATGCACAGGCAAGCCTTTCAAACGCTGTAAACCTCGGCGGCGCACGCAGCGTTGTTGACCCTGACGGAGACGGCAAGGTTGATGTTTCGGGCGGTTATCACGATGCAGGCGACCATATCAAGTTCAATCTGACCATCGGCTTCGGCATGAACAGCCTGGCACTTTCCGATTATCTCAATCCCGGTGCTTATGAAAAGGCAGGCTGCCGCGACCATCTGCTGTACATTCTGAAGAATGGCGCAGATTACATGATGAAGACAACATTCCTGGATAACAGCGGCGAAGTAGGCGCTGTATGCTATATGGTATCCAACGAGGGCGACCACAGCTACTGGGGCGCTCCCGAAAACCAGAACGGCGACCGTCCTACATACTGGCTGACAACTTCCAGTAACAATTCTGCTATAGTACTGGAAATGGCAAGCGCACTTGCAGGTACTGCTGTTGCTTTCAAGGATACTGACGCTTCATACGCTGCACAGTGTACAAAGTACGCTAAGGCTCTGTACAAGTTCGGCACACAGCATACAGGCAACTATATGGAAGGTATGGGTTCCATGTATGCTACCAATTCACAGTATCAGGACGAGCAGGCAATGGCTGAAGGCTGGCTGTATGTTCTGGGCGAGGGCTCAATGCCTTCCTTCAAGCCCACAGGCAACGGCTGCTACAATAACCAGTACTATGATTATTATCTGTACAGCTGGGACAAAGTTTGGTCAGGTTATGCTGCACTGATGTACAAAAAGACAGGCGATGAAGCATACGCTAAGGAGCTTCAGTTTGAAGTAAATAACATGGGCGGTCTGAAAGAGGGCACTTACAATTCCTGCAAACAGGAGTGGGGCTGCACACGTTACAACTGTGCTGTTCAGATGGAAGCCCTTGCTTCTATCGGCAACAATAAGGATGATGCCCTTGCTAAGGGTGCTAAGTATCAGATGAACTATATCCTCGGCAACAACCCCCAGAACAAGAGCTTCCTGACCGGTTTCGGCAACTCATGGTCTTCCAAGGTACACCACAGAGCTGCAAACCCCGGCAACGGTGATGCTTCTTCCAACCCTGATGCAAAGTATGTAAACTATGGCTACCTCATCGGCGGACCTGATTCTTCAGGTACATTCAACGAAGTTACCGACAGCTACCGCTGGACAGAGGGTGCCCTTGACTACAACGGATGCTTCGCTCTGGCTTGTGCAGCACTTGTAAATCTGAACGGCTGCACCAGCGACGGCGCATCAAGGATCGTAAACAGTGCTCCTGAATTCAAGAAGAATTATTCTTTCGGGATCAAATCCAATAATAACCACGGTAATAATGACCCTGAGGTATATCCTGCTATCACCGCTGTAAATTACAACCAGAGATATCACCAGATCCAGTTCATCTGGTCACCTGTACAGGGCGCTACCAACTACGGTATCGCAGTTTTCCTGGCAGGCAAGTGGAGAGTTCAGACTTCCTCTATCCCCGCTTCTTCAAGAAGCTATGTAACACCCAAGAACCTAACTCCCGGCATGACTTACAGAGTTGCGATTGCAGCTAAGGTCAACGGTGAATGGACAGCAACAGCATCTATCAAGAATGCTGTAACAGTAACTGTCAGGTAATAACACATATCTTAACTGATACAAAAAACAACACCCCTTCGATCTATTCGGGTCGAAGGGGTGTTTATCATATTCGTTTAAACTGTATGCTATTCAGTATTTGAAATCTTTTTTCTATATCTCATCGACCGTTTTAAACCGACAAATATGAATATTCAATTCGTTAAGTCTTGACTGAAATTCCAGAAACTCTTGCTGCAGTTTCTTTCCTGATAGTATATCTGTATCATCGAAGTAAATATACAGTTCGATCAGCGGAGATCTAAAAGCGTGATAAGGCCGTTTGACAGTTATATCTCTTTCATGTTCTGTGAAATCGTCCCAATAAAAAGTTGAGTAATCATTGAATACTATCTTTACATCATCGATGGTTTTTATATCAGAATATTTTTTTTCAAAAGGAGTCCAGTATTTGAATTTAAAACCATCTTCCGGTTCACCTATTTCGTACCCAAGTTTTAATGACAGTTTTGATTTCAATTCGCCGCACCACTTATCCCACAATTCATCAGGCATTTCTCCGCTGATCTGTATACCTCCCGGCTCAACAAATGCAGATAAATTAATATTCTCACCTCTCCAGGCAGGATAACCTGCATTGTCACACCAATGATCCATTGAACGATAAACTTCTCCGATCATATCCCAAATTTCATCAGGTGCTGAATAGTGGATATTCAAACATATATCGTGTGTCATATTGCCGTTTCTCCTTTGTATAACATTATGCTGTTTAATTCAAGATGATCGATAAGTACTCAGTATTTTCAAAATCTCCCCAGCCCGGTTCTTTTTCATAACATTCAATCGGCTTATCTCTTTCATTTTCAAAGCTTTTCAGCAGCGCTTTATCGGGGTATCGGATATCATGCTTTTTCAGAATGTTTTCAATTTCTACGATCAGTTCAACAACAAGCGGTTCTGCACACTTAAAGCTTGTCCCCTCACATATACAGCCGAAATCGATGGGTATTTTTAATACGTGACAGAATTCATCATCACCGTCACCATTTGTAATGTCTTTGAATAATGCGGTGATCTCATCGTAATCTTCTATTTTCAGATTTCCATCATATACCAGTTCGTTTGTTTTTTCATAGCCCTCAAATTCAAGGATATATTCGGGTACCGCTTCAGAATAAATATCAGATGATTCGTCCCACAAATGAGTTGTCCACTGCCACATTCTTTTTGATATCGGTGCCCAGTCCCGTTCAGGATAAAGTTGGGTCAGATATCGTTCTATACACATGAAAATGTAGCACAGTCTGCCGTTCATTGTTATGTTATAAAAATCTTTTATAATCGATTCTTTCACCGAAATAATCCCCCATTTCATTTTATGTTTTCAGGAATTATCACGCATCAAAATGGACCAAATCGTAGGGATAATACTGTTCATTCTGCATATCACTGTCGTCCATTCCGAGCCTTTTGGCAACTGCACCTGCTTCAAAACACCAGTATCCGTAATAGAGATTATCATCTTTTATCTTGTGTGTATCATAGCAGGAACTTTCACGACTTCCCTTGTACCATCCGCGCAGATATTTTAGCAGGGCTTCCCTGTCATTCTCCTTTATGCTTTTGACCAGCATTTTATAGGAACGCGGGAAAGATATCCTGCTATTGTCAAATTCACTTTCAGCACCAGTAAGAATAAAATCAATAAGATAGTCATATGTGTCACTTTCCATTAATTTTTTTCCTGATCTTATTAAGTATTACGCTGTCCAGACCAAGAAGATAGGCTATTGATGCAAACCACAGATTATCTTCATAAATACCGCCGTCCCATGCTCCGCAAAACAAGTCGATCATATCTTCAAACTCCTGCCTTATATCATCAAGAGGATCTCCCCTTGAATATTTTGCAATGATTATACCGAGTTTGATCAATAGTATCTCATCTTTTATAGAGTCTATCCTGTCCTCTTCGATCTCACCGTCGGCAAGGCTGTCCTCAAACATCTGTATGTCTTCCAGTTCTTCCTCGATAAAAGTATCAAAGTATTCCTTGTCTCTTAAATTGTCTCTAATTTTCATAATATAGTTCCTTATAAATGTCATGTTTTTTGAATAAGCGCCCCTGTCACGATATGATGATTATATCATAACCTGTCCTAACCGTCAACCATATGAACCGTAATTTTCAGGAATAACACAAGACATAAGCAATTGAACTACACCATGATTTTACCTCAGCAGATGTGTTCATAAAATATTAACAAAGATCTGTTATAATTTTCTTCCGATGATGTCTCATTTCCTGCTTCGGATACGACTAACATAGTGAAACGTTTCAAAAAGTGAGGTCATTGTATGACGGATAAAGAACTTATCGAAAAGCTGAAAAGCTCACCCAAAGAGGGACTGGCGGCTGTGGTCGACAGGTATACGGCTTATGTGATGAAGATAGCGCGTACCAAACTGAACGGCATTTGCAGCAGCGAGGATATTGAAGAAGCGGTCAGCGATATATTTTTCAAATTCTATCAGACGGGTCAGAGCAACGGCTTTGATATACGTTCGGTGAGGGCGTACCTTTCCGTGATAGCGGGAAGACACTGCACCGATGTGTTCCGCAAACACATATCTTCCCCGGATATCCTTCCACTGGAAGATGCGGGAGAGATACCTACGCAGGAGCAATTGTCTGATAACCGTACCGCTCTCGCCGCGGCAATAAAAAAGCTGGGCGAACCTGATACAAGCATATTTATCCGAAAATACTTCTTCGGTCAGAAAACAAAGGAGATCGCCGAAGAACTTCACTTAAATCCTAAAGCGGTAGACAAGAGAGTATCGAGAGGTCTTGTCAAGCTGAGAAAAATTCTAAAGGAGGAAGAGTAATGAAGCGTGAAAATGAAGAGCTGAAGATAGATCTTTCTGTTCAGGACGCAGAGCTTTTCGAGGACACATTTGCGGGATTTGAAGAAAATGCCGAAGTCACCGATGCCCAAAAGAAGCGTGTACTTTCCTCCGTAATGAGAAAGGCAGGATTTGAGATGAACGAGATAATCAACGAAAAACGAAAGAATATAACAGCATCAAAAACGGATGATACAGAGGTTCGCAGAGGCAAGATACAGGTAAAACGCGGCGGTATCATTGCAGCCTGCGTCGCAGTTCTGACAGTTGGTGTGATCACAGCGGGTATGCTCCATATGAACAATATCAATGCCGATATCCCTAAACCCGCAAGTCAGCCGACAAGTGACGTTTATGCGACCGGTGATGAGGATACCGACACTACGGATGATAACGCAGAAAACATCATGCCCGATGTGACAGAATATGAACAGAAAGTTGCCGAAAGTACGATTAGAGCAGCAGGATTCATCCCAGTAATAAGGGAAAAATACGATGATGTAATTCCCGCGGGCATGGTTATCGGAACTGAACCCGCACCAGGCACTGAGCTTGCATTGGATAGTGGAGTAACGCTGTTTATTTCAAAGGGCAAGTTAGGTGAACCCGAAACCGTAACGGTCCCAAATGTAGTAGGTATGAAAGAAGACGAGGCAATGCTGCTGCTGAAAGAGGCGGGTCTTTCCGTAAAGAATAAAGATGTCTTGAACAGTGCAGAAAAGGGTACTGTCGTTGAGCAGTCTGTCGAACCCGATACAACGCTGAACAAGTACGACGAAATAACCATTTCTGTTTCAGCCGGCATTACTGAACCTGTCAAGCTGACAATAAGGACACCATTGCCCGGAGATCTGCGCGGCTCCTACCGTATTGATCTCTGTGACGAGGACGGAACGGTGAAGTATACAAAATCCATAAATGCAGATACGCTTGGAGAGGTAAAAACATTCGACTTTGACCTGGAAGGCATTGGCGCTGAGAAGTTCACAATTATAATTACAAGCGATGAAACAGACAAATCGGTAATTTATGGGGAATATGCAGTGGATTTCACTAACAAAACTGCTGACATGGATCAGAATTTAAATACAGCTGACCTGCTGGCACTGAATCCCGCAGAATAATATTATCGAACTGAGATAACAAAACGAGTGAGAAAGCGCGTAAACGGCACAGCTGTTTACGCGCCTTTTCTCGGAAATAACTCGGATATGATGATTGCATAAAACTCGGAGATAGTAAGATCTCTGCCCGGCACTCCCCTTTCCTTTTCCCGCGAAGCTCATTATGCCGATTGACAACACTCACACAAATATAGTATAATATCAATAGTTAGTAGATCAGTTCATATGATCCCGCAAAGATAGATTTGACATTTGATGATTACTTTATAAGGAGTTGATTTGAAACTGTGTGGATAAATAATGCTCAGGAAAATGCGGATAGATTTCCGCTGTTCAACAGGATAAAACAGGATCACAATATAAACGTATATATAAAGGCACAAAACGAATCGATGCAGGCTATGGGTTATACCGAGCATAGCTTTGCGCACATAGGAGTTGTTGCCGACCGTGTGGGATACATTCTTGAAACTTTAGATTTGGACGACCACACAATAGACCTTGCATTAACAGCAGCATGGATGCACGATCTGGGAAACGTCATAAACCGCGAGGATCACAGCCAGTCAGGCGCGATGATGACATTCTATCTTCTGGATAAAATGGGTATCCCCGCTGAGGATATAGCTCCGATAATACAGGCCATCGGCAACCATGACGAAGGCTGCGGTCTTCCCGTAAGCAAGATAGCCGCGGCACTTATCCTGGCGGATAAATCCGATGTCAGAAGAAGCCGTGTTCAGGATGATGATAAAAGAAATTATGATATCCATGACAGGGTAAACTATTCTGTAAAGTCTTCCAAGCTGAAGATCAATCAGGAGCATACAGCCATAAAGCTGAAGCTTGAAATAGATACAAGATACGGTGAGATAGGCGAATATTTTGAGATATTCATGGAACGTATGCTGCTCTGCCGCAAAGCTGCAGGTTTTCTTGATCTTGAATTTCATCTGATAATAAACGAGCAGACATTGATGTGATACTGCTCCCGACTTACCGATATGTCTAAGTTCTGCAATGCGCTGATTTCCTGCTATTGCCAGAAATGTCAATATTTTGCTCAGCACATTTGACCAATATCCAGTATACTGAATGTTTATTTTCTACAAATCGATGCTAAAATACTAAAAAATACAACTAAATGCTTGCGTTGTCAGAAAAACTGTAATATAATCATTGATGTTA
This sequence comes from Hominimerdicola alba, assembly GCF_900109655.1. Taxonomy (GTDB): domain Bacteria; phylum Bacillota; class Clostridia; order Oscillospirales; family Ruminococcaceae; genus Hominimerdicola; species Hominimerdicola alba_B. The sequence goes on along the minus strand of NZ_FOAT01000018.1, from coordinate 41,641 downwards.
GATGAATAAACTAACAACATTTTTGTGTAGCAAAAAGATTTTTGTAAACGGAGGTAATCAAATTGGAAAAGAAACATAACGTTATGAAGCGTACACTGGCGGGTCTGACCGCTGCTTTGTGCATTGCGGGCTGTATGTCTGCTGTAGCAGCAAGTGCGGAGGATAACATCGGAAGTTCCGGATATCACTCGGCTTCGGATAAGGTGTCAGGCGGCTGGGCGGCTGTAAAAGGCAGTACATCGCCCGAAAACAATCCCGATGCTATTGATGCTCTGGACAAGGCGACCAGCAACATCGACGGAGTTGCATACACTCCTGTTGCAGTGCTTGCAAGGCAGTGCGTGGCGGGTACAAATTACTGTATTTTATGCAAGGTAAAGGCTGTTGCTCCGCTGGCAAGACCCTCTTATTATCTGATATACATTTATAAGGATCTTAAGGGTGGTGCTAAGATCATCGGCAGGACAACGGTATTGAAAAGCAGCCCATACGGGTCTGCTGGTGGCTATGACGTAAATGATGGAGATACCACGCTTGATGCTAATGAAGAAATTCTGACTGCTTTCAATCAGTCTATCGACGGACTCGATGGCGTGGATTATGAACCGATAGCATACTTCGGAACTTGTTACGTAGCTTGTAAAATGCACAAGATCCTTTGCAGGACAACAGTTGTTTATCCTGATGCTGAACCGGAATTCAAGTTGATCACCATATATGAAGAGTATAATGGAGGTGCAAGGCTTGGCGATTCTGATCCGATCAATTTTTACGAAATAGGCGAATACAACAGAAGCATACACTATGAAGCTTGCGAACCTAACTGCACCCATAACGGCAATATCGAATTCTGGTACAATTCGTTCAGCGACAAGTATTACTCCGACGAAGAGTGTACGAACGAGATCACTAAGGATGAAGCCATCATCAAAGCTCTCGGACATGACCTCGATGAACCCGTTTGGAAATGGAGCAGCGATTATTCCTCCGCCCACCTTACCGTTAAGTGCAAAAGATGCGGTACGAAGGTGATCAATACTGACGCTAAGATAACTGTTAAGAATATATCTGACCCCACCTACACAAAAACAGGCTTGCTTCGCTATGTTGCAACAGTGACCGTTGACGGCAAGTCATATGTAGACGAAAAGGATGAAGTGCTGGACAAGCTGCCCTATGCCGCACCTAAGATCTCCTATGAAAAGGTCAATGGCGCAGTAAAGCTCAGCTGGGAAGATGTTGAAGGTGCAGAAGAGTACGGTGTTGCAGGCTATATTAACGGCAAGTGGAAGCTTCTCGATCATGGCACAGGTACATCTTATGTACTTAAAAACCTGAAGGCAGGCGGCAGCTACAAAGTTGCAGTTGTATCAAAATCCAGCGGACAGTGGATCACTGACTTCTCCAATGCTATAACAGTTACCCCGAAGGATACAGTCACCAACCTCTATCCCGAATTCCAGACCAAGGTCATTAACGGAAAGATAGGCTACAAGTGGGAAGCAGTTCCCGGTGCTGAGAAATATGCAGTAGCAGTTTGCCTCGCAAACAAGTGGCAGATCGCTAAGCAGCTGGACAGCAATGTCCGCACATGGACTTCACCTAAGGTACAGAGCGGTTCTTACAAGACAGTTGTAGTAGCAAAAGTTAACGGCAAATGGATGACTGCACAGGCTCCCGCACACGCTGTTACTGTTTCCGTCTCCTCGGCAGCCGATCAGCTGAGCCTTGAATCTAACGAATACTTGATAACACTTTACAACTACAGTGGTTCACATCAGACATGGGATATCAGTTGTGCTGTCCCCGGTGATTCTCAGTACTTCGAGTTCTTCGACAGTAACAAGAACAATACCGCTCAGCAAACTCTGCCCAGACACATCTGTGCACCTAACGGCGGTTCTATGCAGTTCGGTATCAGGCAGAAAACTCAGGGTGTCGGTGATCTTAGCTCCTGTCTGAAAATAACCAATGTAGAAACAGGTGTGGCTTACACTGTTTCTTTAACAGACAAAATGGTGAATGAGGACGAGAATATGTTGTCTATCTACTTCGATGGCTCTAGTTTCTTATCTCCAGAAGAGTTTGAATGTTCGCCCAATTGATTCTGAAAACTAAAAAAGTTTTCACACAGGTCAGTTGGTCATTAAAATGATACAAACTCAATAAAATTGAAATAACGGCAGTTTCTTCGGAGACTGCCGTTTTTCATGTCATTTATATCTATCGTTTATGGTTACCATTACTTCACACAAAAGCGTATCCTCATGTTATTGCATAGCGCTGAACAATTCCTTAATTACGAAAGACCCCGATATCTTAGATACCGAGGTCTTTATCTTTCAGATGTCTTATATCAGTTTCTTATAAGTTCCTGCGGTATCTCACTCGGGTCATACATGACCTCGGAGTGATTATCGCGCACCAGATCTTTTGCTATTATCTCCCCTGTTTTGCGGTCACGGGTCAGCTTGTATATCTTAGAGATACGGTAATACTTGTCACCCTCTTTGGAAAAATGGTGATCCTCCTCAGCAAGTTCAAAGGTCTGCGGGAACTGACGCTTACTGCGAAGCTCTGCACGCAGTTCGCCCTTTTCACACCACACACAAAGCTGAACAGGCTGATGGGTGCAGTTGCGGAAACGGTAATCCACATAGTTATAGCACACCGATGTTCCCGAACTGAATGGCACACGCACAGGACCGTCAGGTGCCAGCGCATCAGAATGGCTGTGGAACTCTGTGACCTCCAGTGGACTGTGCAGTATAAGGTTGTGTATCGTGTTCGCCAGATTGCAAAGACCTCCGCCGAGACCCGGCTCCAGTTTTCCGCCGGATATTATTCGCCCGTCACGGTAGCCCTTGGCAGCGGTTATCTTGCCTACTGTACGCCAGAAAGAAAAAGTCTCCCCGGGCAGTATCAGCATACCGTTCATCGTATCGCTTGCGATCCTTATATTTACTGCCTTGTTGCGTTGTAAAGTGGGGTCTATGCCCTTGCCCTTTTTTATAAGATGTGAGCTGTATGTTGAAACCACATTTGGCAAACGGCTGCCTGTTCGTCTGAAAGCAAAACGTTCGCCGCTTATTGCATCACGAACTATCCGCTTGATTTTTTCCTTAGCCTCGGAAATAGCGTAGGTAGTGTCATTTATATCACAGAACAGTACCTTCTCACTGCGCAGGAATGGTCGGTTATTTCCGCCTGAATAGATGTCTCCAAGCCTGTTGAAAAAAGGTGTTTTTTCCCAAAGCTTTAATGCGTAGTATTCAAAATAGCGTTTCTGCCCCAGTTCCTTTTCACCCTTGACCTCCACAAAATGCACCAGAATACTGTCGATACCGCTGCGATTCGCTCCGCGAACATCAAGTATAAGCTGATCTCCGATACTGATGACCTGCTTTTTATCAAGCCCAAGTATATCCAGTGCCTTTTTATATCCCGCAGTTGATGGCTTTCCCGCATCACACACAAAGGGTGAGCCTACCGCTTCAGCAAAAGGACGAACACGGTCAATATCATTATCCGAAAGCAGAACGGTTTTAAGACCCGCAGCTCGTATGCGCTGAAAAAGCGCCTTTATCTCATCGTTTGCAGGATCGCCGTGATGTACAAGGGTATTATCTATGTCAAGGATAAGTCCCCTGTACCCTTTTTTGTACAATTTATCATAATCCAGCATATACACGCTGTCAGCGTAAGATGCAGGGAACAGTTTTTTCAGCATAAAACAGTCTCCTTTCCGTGAATATACCTGCACACTTTATCGATCTGCTCGAGAAAACTTTCGCCAAAGCATTTGTCAAAAAATGCACTTCCAATAGTAAATCCCCACGCGCCTGTTTCAAGTACCTCATCTATTCGTTCAAAGCTGTCAATACTTCCCGCTATGACCACAGGTGCACTTACCTCCGATACAAAACGGCGGTTAAGTTCCACAGCATCGCCTGTAAAACGATAGCCCAGCAGATCAAAGCCGTCCACGCCCTTTTCAAGCAAAGCCTTCGCCTGAGATATCATACCTTCTGCCGTGCCGTAAAGCACCGATGGTCTTCCCTCAATATCACCAACAAAGGGCAGATAAAGTATTCCTGCACCGCGGCATATATCCCTGACCGCATCGGAATACACTGTGCCCATCAGCATATCAACACCGCATTCCACCGCAAGTTTCGCACCTTCAATACACTCACTTTCGGTATATGCCACAACTTCAAGGGCTGTCTTTTTGCCGCACTCTTTCATGCGGGCGAAAAGACGTTTCATCTTGTCATGAGGAAGGTCAAGCTCCTTAAATCCGAAATACTCGGCAGGAGTATCTTTACATTTTTCAAAGATCTCCTCCGCGTCGGAAGAGGTCTTATCGTCATAAGTCAGCATAACGATTAGCAACGGTCTTTCATTCATGCTATCACCTTTATATAGTAAATTTCAAATTTCAACAGCAGCCAAACAGGCTGTCTGCCCATGTCGTATATACTTAATATTTTGTGTACATTATAGATCTTAGAATTCAAGTTTTCCTGAAAACCGGTAATATCAGGATCTGATAAATACCCATGTTATAGCGTTTTGACTGAACATATTATAACATAATTATATAGATAAGTCAACGCAAAAATACAGTCAACGAAGATAGTATTAACAGAATTAAAGGTTTGAACAAGGCGGATGTCGTAGTTTTCTTTTTGAGATATCTTCCTGTTCCTTAATATAATCGCAGCGAATTTATCAATGTTTTTCAGATATCGAAAATAAAAAATATTCAAAATCAACAAACAAAAACTTTTAAAAGTGTGCAGTCATACAAAAGCGAAGCATTTTGAATGAAGATGACTGAATTTTCTTGACTTGTCTGAAAAAATATGATATATTTACGTCAGAAACAATCAAAATCATTCAACAACAGCCATAAGAGGTGAACGATAATGCTGACTGAGGAAAGACATTCAATAATCTTAAATTCAGTTAATTCAAATAAAAGTGTACAGCTTGGCGAGCTTTGCGAACTGCTGAACGCTTCTGAATCTACAGTAAGGCGTGATCTTAACGCTCTCGCAGAAAAGGGGCTTCTTGTAAAGGTACACGGCGGTGCTATCTCGGTAAATGACTCATTTGTAATTGAAGAACAGGATATCGAGAAAAAATCAAAGCTGTTCAACGATGAAAAGCTGGCTATCGCAAGATATGCTGCTTCACTTATAGATGACGGTGATTTCGTGTTCATCGATGCGGGTACTACAACCGAAAAGATGATCGACTTTATCCCCGAAAAGAATGTGACCTTTGTGACCAACGCTTTTATCCATGCAAAAAAGCTGGCACAGCGGGGCTTCAAGGTGTTCATTCCCGCAGGTGAGATAAAGCTTTCTACCGAAGCTATCGTGGGTGCGGAATGTGTGAGCAGTCTTCAAAGCTATTACTTCACCAAGAGCTTTATCGGTGCAAACGGCATTTCCCTTTCGGGTGATATCTCTACTCCCGACAGAAACGAAGCAAGCGTAAAGACTGCGGTAATAAGAAACAGCAGAACGGTCTACATTCTTGCAGACCATTCCAAATTCGAGCAGATAACTTCCGTCACCTTTGCCGATCTGGGACGGGTAATGATAATAACCGATAAGCTCGGTGACAAAAAATATTTGTCAGCAGCAAATATCAAGGAGGTAATGTAGATGGTATACACGGTAACATTTAATCCTGCCATCGATTATGTTGTACGCATGGAAGACCTGAAACTCGGAGAAGTGAACCGCACTTCTTACGAAGAAATGTTCTTCGGCGGCAAGGGAATAAACGTTTCGATAGTGCTGAACGAGCTTGGCATCAAATCAAAAACTCTGGGTTTTACCGCTGGCTTTACGGGTGAAGCTATCGAAAACGGACTGAAGTCAATGGGCATAGATGCTGATTTTGTCAGACTTGAAAAAGGAAATTCACGCATCAACGTAAAGATAAAAGCTGCGGAAGAGACCGAGATAAACGGTCAGGGACCTCACATAGATGACAAAGCCCTCGAAGCACTTTTCGGAAAACTGGACGGTCTGAAAGACGGCGACACGCTGATACTTGCAGGAAGTATCCCAAACAGTTTGCCTTCCAATATATATGAAAAAATACTGCATCGGTTATCATGCAAGAATATCAAGACTGTTGTGGACGCTACAAAAGATCTTTTGATGAACGTTCTGAAATATGAACCGTTCCTTATCAAGCCAAATAATCACGAGCTCGGTGAGATGTTCGGCGTAAAACTAACCACTATCGAAGAGATAGAAAAGTATGCAAAAAAGCTCCGGGAAAAAGGCGCAAAGAACGTGCTGATATCCATGGCAGGCGACGGCGCACTTCTTGTTGACGAAAACGGCAAAACTCACATCAGCGGAGTTTGCAAGGGCACCGTGAAAAATTCAGTGGGTGCAGGCGATTCCATGGTTGCAGGCTTTGTGGCAGGTTCAAAAGACGGCAATTACGAATATGCGCTGAAACTCGGAACAGCCGCAGGCGGTGCGACCGCATTTTCAGACGGACTTGCAACAAAAGAAAGAATAGCAGAGCTTATGAATACGCTCTGAAAAATGGCACCTTAGTCGAGATCGTGGTAGACGGAGGAGACGAACAGGCGGTCCTTGACGAGATAGCCACAATGTTTGAGGACGGATTCGGCGAGTAAATTCATATATAATTTTGCTTTTCATAAAATATTTTCATATCCCTGAAAAACATTTCTAAACCTCTGAAGCAGTGTATTTTTGATGATACACTGCTTTTGAGGTTTTAGTTTTCAACAGGATCAGATATCTCTCATGATGTTCAAAATGAATTAATCAGAAATCACATTCCGATACTTGAAATGAAATATATCATGTGTTATAATGTATAACGCAGGTCTTTCCTGTAATGTATCTTATCCGAAATAAGTCGGAAAGGTAACATAATTTTAAGGAGTTCATGCTTATGAAAAACACAGTTTCAACCCTTCTTAAGCAGAAGCAATCGGGTGACAGGATCACGATGCTTACCGCTTATGACTACACTACTGCACGTATCATTGATGAGTGCGGTGTCAACTCCATACTTATCGGGGATTCCCTCGGTATGGTGATGCTGGGCTATGAAAACACCCTGGCCGTCACTATGGAGGATATGATACACCACACCAAAGCCGTTGCAAGAGGTGCAAAAAATGCCTTTATCGTAGCTGATATGCCATTTATGTCATATCAGGCAAGCGTTAATGAGGCTGTTAAAAATGCCGGCAGGCTTATCAAGGAAGGCGGCGCTAATGCCGTTAAGCTTGAAGGCGGTGCTGAGGTCTGCGAGCAGATCAGAGCAATCGTGAATGCTTCTATACCTGTTGTGGCGCATCTTGGACTTACTCCACAGTCAGTCAATGTTTTCGGCGGATTCAAAGTTCAGGGCAAAAGTCTTGACAACGCAAAAAAACTTGTGGAAGACGCTCTCAGGATACAGGAAGCTGGTGCCTGTGCTGTAACACTAGAAGGCATACCGGCAAAACTGGCTGAGATAATAACCAAAAAGCTGTTTATCCCGACCATAGGTATCGGCGCAGGTAACGGCTGTGACGGTCAGGTGCTTGTTTATCAGGATATGCTTGGAATGACTTTAGGCCATACTGCAAAGTTCGTAAAAAAATTCGCAGATGTGGGTGATGTTATGCGCAAGGGCATCTCGGACTACATTGAAGAAGTCAAGAACGGCACATTTCCGTCAGAAGAACACACATATGCCATCGATGATGATGTGATAGCAGTTATAGCAAAGGAGTTTGAATGATATGAAGATAGTTAAGACAATAGATGAGGTTCGCAGACAGGTTAAGGAATGGAAGGCACAGGGTCTCAGCGTAGGACTTGTGCCGACAATGGGATATCTCCATGAGGGACATGCAAGCCTTATAGATGCTTCTCACCGCGATAATGACAGGACTGTAGTATCAGATTTTGTAAATCCCATGCAGTTCGGACCCACAGAGGATCTTGAAAGCTACCCCCGGGATATCCAGCACGATGCAGCACTTGTGGAAGAACACGGCGGTGATATAATCTTCAATCCCGAACCAAATGAGATGTATCACGAGGGCTTTTCTTCCTTTGTGGATATGAACGTGCTGACACAGGAACTCTGCGGACTCAGCCGCCCCGTTCATTTCAGAGGTGTTTGCACTGTGGTATCAAAGCTGTTCAATATCGTACAGCCTGACAGGGCTTATTTCGGTAAAAAGGATGCCCAGCAGCTTGCAGTCATCAGGCACATGGTCGATGATCTGAATATGGATATCGAGATCATCGGCTGCCCGATAGTACGCGAAGAGGACGGTCTGGCAAAAAGCTCACGCAATACTTATCTTGATGCTGAGGAAAGAAAAGCTGCGCTAGTGCTTTCGCAGGCTATCAATTTGGGAATAAAGATGGTCAGAGACGGTGAAAAAGACTGCTCTGCCATAACAGAAGCTATGAAGAAACATATCAGCGCCGAACCCCGTGCAAGGATAGATTATGTAAAGATAGTTGACCTGGCAACGATGCAGCAGATAACAAACATCGACCGCCCTGCGCTTTGTGCAATAGCAGTATATATCGGCAAAACCCGCCTGATAGATAACTTCTTTACCGAAGATGTTTAAGGAGGCAGCATGAGATTATCCATTCTTAAAAGCAAGATACACCGTGCTGTCATCACACAGGCTGAGCTGAACTACGTGGGAAGTGTCACCATCGATGAGGATCTAATAGATGCGGCAGGTCTTTATGAGTACGAGCACGTTCATATCGTGAATGTTAACAGCGGAAGCCGCATTGAAACATATGTCATCGCAGGCGAGCGCGGCAGCGGTATGATATGTCTCAACGGTGCAGCTGCAAGGGCAGGTCAGGTAGGTGATCCTGTTATCATAATGTCATATGCTGATATGACCCCGGAGGAGTTGAAGACTTTTGCTCCGAAAGTTGTATTTGTTGATGAAAACAACAAGGCTGTCCGTGTTGCAAGCTATGAAAAACATGGTGAACTGAGATAAGATATCCCCTGATACAAGTGATCACACTGTATCGGGGGATTTTTCTTTTTTGAATATACCGTGACACACCACAACAAAAAGGTTACCGCTGTATTGCTTTTTGAAATTTAGTAAAAATATATCGTTTTTCAGTAAATATCTATTGACAAACAATTTTAAATATGATATAATGGTGTCACAATTAAAATCCATGGGAGGTTATCTTATGTGGACAAAAACAAGGTCGCTAAGACTATCTACAAGCTTTACATCAGTCATTGTCGATACCAAAACAGGACTCGATCAATTCTCAAGTAGGAGATAACGGTATGAGCAAAAAGGAAATAAAGACACTCGTGATCGTTTCGGTCGTTCCCATTATCGTAATCGTATTGCCACTGTTAGTCTACTATGCGGTTATATTCCCGCACGGCATTTTCATCGATCGCGATATGGTGAAAGAAACTTACGCCCTCGACCTAACCGACGATGTTAAGCTTGTGAGCTATCGCGACGAAAGCTTTTTATGTGTGATAGACTGCAATCTTATTGTTGAGGTCGATGACGCGGATAGCTTTCTGAAAAACAACATAAAGGCCGATATCGAAAAAAATTGTCAATATGATTACAAATACAGCGTTGGCACAACAGGTACGGTTTATGTAAGGACAGAGCCGTATGAAGATAAATTCCGCGTGCATTTACAGTACGTTGATTAGGGAGGAAAAAATGAAACAAACAACTAAACGTAAACTTATATATTCGGCTATCTTCGCCGCACTGCTCGTCACCGAGATACTGATAGGAAAGTATGCTCACGGTTTTGTTCGTGCATACATCGGAGATGTTCTCGTTATGCCCACAATGTACTTCTTCGTGCGCATATTCACCGAAAAGTTTCCGCGCACTCTCCCGCTGATACTCTTCATCTTTGCCTGCGCCGTCGAAGTATCACAGTATTTCGAACTCTACAAAGTCCTCGGTTTCGCCCCCGGCAGTCTGCCCGCAATTCTCATCGGCACCGGTTTCGCCTGGGAAGATATCCTGGCTTATGCAGTTGGAAGCTTGCTCAACGCTGTTGCTGCGGTTTGTTTTAAACCCGCCAGAACAGCATAAATACAGACCGTTTTAAAGGCGATTATCTCCTGCCTGAAAATAATATTGCCTGATCTGATATAATATTAAACGGATAGACGCCTTCATATGCGGCAAGATGGCTTGTCATATTTGCTTAAATCAAATTTATGCCATTCGTAGTTTTTTACAAACTTTATGTATAATATACTTAAATTATCTAAATCACTTGATAGAAATAAATGAATATGGTATAATAATTAACGTTAAAACACATCAGTGACCATTTTCTTGGGATCACACATTGTATCTCATGAAATAATCTTTTTTGTTAGAAGGAGGAAAGCAAAAATGAAAGTTCACAATACCGGAAAACGTTTAGCTGCCGGAGTACTGGCAATTATCCTTGCAGGAGGAGTTGTGCCCGCAAACATTGGGGTATTTGACCTGTCAGGCAGTACTGCTGTTGTGGCAAGCGCAGCAGAGTCGGAACAGAACATTACCAAAGCAACCATAACAATGAAAGCGCACTCACCTAAAGTTCTTTCAGTAGAGCTTGACGGAACAATACTGCAGAAAAACATCGATTACACTGTTTCTTATACCCAAAAGGATTCCGATGGAAATACCACTGAGTTTTCTGAGCCCCCCAAGCAAGCAGGCAAATATGATGCTGTTATCACCGGTATAGGTGATTATCAGGGTGTTGTATATAAGTCCTTTGATATCGTAGGAAGCGGTTACGAGGGTATTTCAATCATTGACGGCGGTCAGGGTACACATACGCCTTCAAATGAACATCTCTGGCTGATATTCGACAAAAACAAAAACACCAAGTGGTGCAGCAGAGTAATAAGCGCAGGCGAATATGCAAACCGAGACAGTGACTGGCTGCTGTTTGAAGCAGATACACCTTTCGCCATACATAACTATGTTCTGACTACTGCAAATGATACTTCAAGATACACGGGCAGAAACTGGAAAAGCTGGCGTATCTACGGAAGCAACAGCGCTGCGGCAGCGGAATACACACCTTCATATACTGACCATAAAGTAACAGATATTGACGAAGATATCTGGTCACTGGTACATCAGGTAACAGACGATACTGTTTTAGAACCTGTGAATTTCACCGAATTTCCGTATGCAGTCCCTCATAACAAGTGCAAGTATAAGTATTATCTGCTTATTCTTGATGATATCGTTGATTCACGCGATAATATCGCGCAGATGTCCGAAATAGAGTTCAATGCCGATCTGCCTGTAACAGTTACTCATGTTGATGCTGTACCCGTGGGCTGCCTTAACGAAGGCAACATCGAACACTGGTACGACGAATACAACGATAAGTATTACAGCGATGAAGAAGCCACAAACGAGATAACCGAGGAAGATGTCATTATTCCCACCGTAGGCAGGCATAGATATGGTGAACCCGAATGGAACTGGGACGAGAAAACCCAAACCGCTACTGCCACATTCACCTGCGAAGCCTGCGGCGAAAAGCACACCGTTGAAGCAGAGATACAGCGCAGTTCTATCGCCGCTACCTGTACCACACCCGCATATACCAGCTACACCGCTGTTGTAGAATTTAAAGGTGAAACATACAGGTCTAAACCCAAAACTTATAAAGGTGCAGGCGCTCTGGGTCACAGCTATGGCAGACCCGAGTGGAAGTACGACGAAAAGAATCACACCGTGACGGCAACTTTTAAGTGTGAACGTTGCACAGACGTTCAGACCGTTGATGCGACCATCACTTCAAAGACTACCAGCCCGACTTATGTCAAAGAGGGTAAGATAGTTTATACCGCTGCCGTAAAGTTTAACGGTCAGACCTACACCACAAATAAGACAGTGATCATAGACAAGCTCACCTACACGCCTCCCACGATCACTTACCAGAAGGGTGAGGGCGCTGTAAAACTCCAGTGGACTGATATCAATGGTGCTGAGAAGTACGGGGTTGCAGGCTTTATAAACGGCAAATGGAGAATGATAGATGAGGGCGAGGGTACATCATATGTACTAAAAGGCCTCCTGGCTGGCAAGGAATACAAGGTATGTGTAGCCACAAAACTTAACGGTGAATGGTTCACTGATCCGTCCAATGCTATCGTGGTAACACCAAAGCTCAAGACAGTGAATGACAATCCCGCTGTTACATATGTTAAGGGAAATAACGCTGTCAAGCTCAGCTGGGATGCTGTTGACGGCGCAGAAAAGTACGCGGTTGCAGGCTATGTAAACGGCAGATGGCAGATACTGGCGGAGGGCAACGGCACTTCATATGTGCTTAGAGACCTCAAGGCAGGATCCCAGTACAAGGTAGCCGTATCCGCAATGTTCAACGGCAAATGGAACATGGATCTTAGCAATGCCATAACTGTGACCCCGAATGAAGCAGTGACATCTCCCTATCCAACTTTCGAGATACAAGTAATCGACAGCAAGCTAGGCTTCAAATGGCAGGCAATTCCCGATGCTGAGAATTATGCAATAGCATTATACCGTGCAGGCAAGTGGGTCCCCATGAAGCAGTTTGACAGCAGTGTCCACACATGGACAACACCCCGACTTCCCAAAGGCACATACGCGGTAGTTGTAATAGCTAAAATAAACGGCGAATGGGTAACAGCTCACGCTGCCTCAAATGCAATTACTATCGAGGTTTCCTGATCTCGAACTATTAAATATTTACCCAAATATAATAAAAGCATCAAAGCGGCAGGGACAACAGTCCTTTGCCGCTTTATTTATCGGAATTCCAGATTAGATTTATCTTTTATATTCCCCTGACTACGCTTGCTGTTATTCTGGACTCTCATAACAAAAACGGATAACCGTCCGATAAAGACGACTATCCGTTTTGCGTTTATTTGGTCAGACAAATTTCAGCTGATCATTTTATAGTAACAGTACCGGCATATTTAATAGCATTTGCAGTATCCCATTTGCCGTTTACTCTTGCTGCTATAGCTACCCAGTATGTCTTGCCGGGAGCAAGATTTTTAGGAGATGTGTATGTAGTGGTGGTTATGTTCTGTGCCTGAACTCTCCACTTTCCTGCCAGATAAACGGCGATGCCGTATCTGTCAGCACCCTTTACCTTGTCCCATGTAAATTTGACCTGGTGATATTCCTTGCTGTATTCGACTTTGATGTTCGTGGGATATGTAAGTGTGTTTACGTTGACAGTTGCTTTATTGGGTGTAACGATTATCGTGTTGCTGAGATCCATGTTCCACTGGCCATTGAACATCGCGATGACAGATACTTTATAGTTCGTGCCCGCAGTGAGGTTTTTCAGCGTATATGATGTACCTGTCGTCTTATACAGCAGCTGCCACTTTCCGTTTACCAAACCGGCGATACCGTACTTTTCTGCGCCCTCGACCTTATTCCAGGAGAGCTTGACAGCTCCGTCACCGGGTACATAAGAAACAGTCGGATTAGGAAGTGTGGGCTGAACTACATTATCGAAATCCAACCAAAGCTGAACGTACTTGCTGTCGGGACCGTATGCAGGTGAAGAAGTATTCTGCGAAGCAAGCTCTCTTTCGCTGAGTGCCTTGCTGTATACACGGAATTCATAGAAGTCTGCCATGGAGGTACGTCCTGTTTCAGGGCAGGCTCCCAGTGTAAGGTCATAGGAAGAGGAGGCTATACCTGCGGTGGTGCCTGTGCTCTTTTCTGCCAGTATCTTTCCGTCGCAGTATATCTTTATAGTATCGGTATCAGCATCGTAGATACCAGCCATCTGATGCTTCTTTCCGATCCAGCCTGAGGATGAATCAGTACCTGTTTTGTATAAAACTGTACGCCATGATCCGCCTGCATAAACAAAGAAGTAAAGCTGGCCTTGTTCTGTTCTGAGACCGAAAGAGTAATCGCCCTTGCTTGCTATCATGTTGAATTCGGGATTGCCTGTGGGGACGAATTCAGCTTCTACAGTAAATGAGTGCTTACCTTCAAAGGAACTTCCGATACTGTTGGATGAGGGTATCGAAAGCTGACCCGATACTGCATTGCCCGATGATGTTGACTTAAGTACTGCAGGTGATTTCACGGGGATAGTCAGTGCATTGGAGCTCTTGTCCTGTATGCTTACTCCGTCTGAGCGAAGCTTTGCAGCTGTTGCAGACATGGTGGTGCTGCTTGTATCTGTAGCTACGGGAATGATAGTGTAGCTCCAGCTGTAAGTCCTGCTTGAAGGCAGACGGTACTTTTCAAGTGTAGCCTGTCCGCAGGTAGCGCTTCCTGTACCCATTGAGCCGTAGTCAACACTGAGTACAGTTTTCTTTCTCGGTGAAAGCTTGTATACGTGGTCAGCCTTCTGGAGATCTTCGGGATAGAAGTGGAGAGCACTCGCTTCAACAGTGCCGTTTGCAGCAATAAGCAGACTTGTCTTGTTTGCCTTGTTCTTGACAGATATCCACTTGACATCGGTGAGGTTTCCGCAGTCGTCAGCCTTCAGATACGGGAAATACTGCTCTGAAACTGTACTCTCCCATATGCCCTGACGGCCGCCTGTTTTACGGTCATTGAAGCTCTCGGTCTTATTGCCGTACCAAGAGAGCTGCTCCGAACCCTCGGGAAGTGTCATCATTGAGCCCACACGGATGAAGTTGCCCAGACCTGATTTTGTTGCGTCAACATTGAACTCGCAATTTACACGTCCGTCTGGGTATATCGTATATACGATATCCACCTTTGTGCCGCCTGCATTTGGGAGTTCAAGGTGTGCTGTCACGGTCTTGGCGCCGTCGGCTGCATCGCCTGTTTCCATGCCTGTGACCTTTGCGCCGTACATAGCATTTCTCCATGTGCTGTCAAAGAGGTTTTTTGCGCCCCAGCCTGTATCGTTTTCAACGTTGCCGCGCCAGAAATTAGGAGTCGGACCGTTTTCGATGAGGAGTGAGCCCTTGTAGGAATATTTTTCAATAAGGCCAGTAGACTTGTTTATCACGAAGTTAAAGTCGTTATGGTCGTTGGTAGGGACGTATGCGCTGCCGATATCAACTATGGTAAGGACTGCATCGCCGCCGTCGTACTTAGCTGAGCTGCCTGCGGAGTCGAGGTCTATCTGCTCGTATGCCACCTCGGTGCCCTTAGGCAAAAGGTCTGTGGCCTTCTTGGTCTTTACGGATATATCAAGTATGAACTCATCGCCCGACAAGTACGATTGGGGCAGCTTGAACGGAACAGTGATAGTACCCCTTGTCAGAGGAGCACACTTAGCATTCTTGACCGTGCCACCGTCTATTGCAGAACCGTTTTTCAGGAGCTTCCACTCAACATTAAAATCGCTGAGATCGAGGAAGTTGTTCTCGTTGTATACCGATACGGTATTGTTGGCAAGCTGTCCTGCATTTGCTGAGAACCAGAAGCTCTGGTACTGGTATCTTACCTCGTCAGCCTCGGGCTGAGGAGTCCTGTCAGGGCAGATGATACCGTTCTCACAGAAGCTGTTATCGTTGGGCTTGTCACCCCAGTCACCGCCGTAGCCGAAGTACTTCCCCTTGCTTTCATCGGAGTAAAGGTTCTTGTGAGCATAGCTCTGTGAGTAGTAATCCCAGCCGCCGTTTGGAAGTGCTACAGCTCTTGACTGGTCTACCCAGTCCCAGATGAAGCCGCCCAGCATATTGTCAGCGCTTCTTATATTGTCCCAGTACTCCTTGAGTGCGCCTAAGGAGTTGCCCATAGCGTGGTCGTATTCGCACATTACATAAGGCATCTTTCCTGTACCTGCGTTGTAGCGGATAACGTCCGAGCCGGGATACATATCACTTCCCATGTCAACGCCCATACCGAAATGCTGTCCTTCACTGTGTACGGGACGTGTAGGGTCATTTTTCTTGAAATACCATATCATATCCCTGAACATACCGCCTGCATCGCTTGGATTAGTAGTGTAGCCCATTTCGTTTCCGATGGACCATGCAACAATGGCGGGATTGTTCTTCAGACGCTTGTAGGCAGTCTCAGTCCTGTCCATAGCAAGTTCGTAGAACAGAGCCTTGGAGGCATTGTTCTTGCCGTCCTGAAGAGCGTGACATTCCATATTAGTCTCGCCCATCATGTACATACCGTACTTGTTGCACAGCCAGTAAAGGTAGGAATCATTGCTGTAATGGGACGTACGTATGGCATTGATGTTGTATTTCTGCATGAGGCGTATGTCTTCTTCCATTGTCTTCTGAGGAACAGCCTTGCCGTAGAAGGGATCGGAATCGTGACGGTTCACGCCTTTCAGCAGCAGACGCTTGCCGTTGATGGTTATGGGCTGCCACTGTTTTGTAGTGACATTGTATGAACCGTCAACAGATGTGGAAGTAAAACCTATCTCACGGAAACCCAGCTGAGTGGAGACTTTTTCATGTACATTCCCTCTGTCGTCCTTGAGAGTCAGGACGAGAGCATATATATTTGGAGTTTCCGCAGACCATAGCTTCGGAGCTGTGACCTGTGTTTTGATGGAGTATGTGCCTGTTCTGCCTGCGCCGAGATCATACACAGATGTTTTGGCTCCGCTGATGATATTGTTTCCTGCTTCATCAAAAGCAGCAGCTTCCAGAGTCCAGCCGCTCTTTGAACTGCCTGTCAGGTTCCTCACATCTATACTCAGCTGCAATTGCGCATTCTTATAGTAGTCGTCAAGGTCAGTGCGGACAGTATAGTCGCTTATCTGCACGTCAGGAGCGCTGACAAGGAAAACGTCACGGAAGATACCGCCGTCGTATATCATGTCCTGATCCTCAAACCATGTACCGTCGCAGAATTTATGCACTTCAACAGCGAGTATGTTCTCGCCGTCAGTGAGGTAGTCGGTGATGTCGAAACGGTGAGGACTGAAAGTGTCCTCGCTGTAGCCCACTTCCTTGCCGTTGATGTATACATAATAAGCGGATTCAACGCCATCGAACTGGATGTATATACGTCTTCCGCTTCCCTTCATGGAGCTGTCGAGAGTGAACTTCTTGCGGTAAAGTCCCACGGGATTGTACTTCGTAGGAGCAGACGGACAGGTCACCCAAGGGTCATAGTCGCTCTGCCACGGCTGGCTGATATTCGTATATATCGAGTGGTCGAATCCCAGAGCAGTCCAGCTTTTAGGTAGCTGAACGGTCTTCCAGCCATCGCCGTTCTTTCCGGTGTAATTGGCATTCATGAAACCGCCCCAGCGGTATGGAGCAGCCTGATCGTCGTTCTGTACAACGTTCAGTTCCCAGTCCTCATTTTCTCCTGTAAGCATCTGGAGATAGTCCGACTTTTCACGGTCGTTGTAGTTCCATACGGCGTTTACAGCTGATGTGTCATCCTGAAATGGTACGGGATTCACAGAAGCTGCTTCACGGTTCACAGCAAAAATATCCTCTGACCCTGACTGGCCTGTCCATTCCTTGTGAGTGAAGGACACACCTGCCGCAGCAGCTTTCTGCGGAGTGAGACCGTTCAATGACTGGGTCAGCATAAGGGCTGACACGATAAATGTGATCTTTTTTCTCATATATACCTCCTTATTTTTGAGCCTTTAGACATCAGCTACCAACAAATGTACCGTCTTCGGCTCATGATTACATAAATAGTTTTTCCTGATCCAAATAAATATATAAAATTGATGATTTTCCACTATTATTGTACATAAAAGCGAGCATTAATGCAACTAAAAAAATGAAGAAAAGGTGGATTTTTACATGAATTATGCACAAAATCAGTATCAAAAGTTGAAACAATTAACTTTTGTAAAATACTATTGTTTGGAGATTTTGGGTTATGAGTGAAATGGATAGTAACAGCTGTGATCGGAACAGAGCAATAGTAGAACGCCTCTCAGCCGATGCTGTTTACCTTCTCATCTGTATATTGATTCATACGATTAATACTTCGTTAAAAAATATCTGACTATCCCTTTACCACTCCACTTAAAATTCCGTATCAGTAGGGATATATTATGTTGACGTTATCTTTTCCCCCGCCTGCGGCGGGGGAAAAGATAACCGCCATACTCTCATTATATTCCTTTATACGCTGTTAATCGGGTGTGTCAGCTGGATACCCATAAAAAAATATGTCATATAAATATTTCTAAGTCAATCAACAATGAGAATATATTCACTATTTTACGTACAATTTACGATGTTTCAAAAGCCCTGATGTCAAAAAATCAAAACTTTTCAATAAAGCTGCAAGATTATAGTTTTATACTATTTTTATAAGAATATATTACACTTTTCCCAGAACAAATATGATATAATTTTTATAGGGCAGAAAAGGTCTTGTACCTCTGCCTTGTTTAATTTCAGAAAAACACAAATCACGATTTTCACTTTTAGTAGATATAATGAAGATTTTCATAGATAACAATTTTTCCGCAGAGCGTATCTGCGTTTTACGAAAAGTTAATAGTATATCATCAAATGTCTGTTGTAAATGATGGTCACTGATGATATACTATTTCAATGATAATTGTTTAAGGATAGTATTGTGAGGTAAAAAAATGAAGGATCTGACAAAAGGCAACCCTACGCGGCTGTTGCTTATGTTTGCCATACCTATGTTGCTTGGAAGCGTATTCCAGCAGTTTTACAATCTGGCAGACACAAGGATAGTCGGACAGTATCTCGGAGACAAATCACTGGCTGCTGTCGGGGCTACGTCTTCGGTAAATACTGTTATAATCGGATTCATGCACGGACTGACAGGCGGATTCAGTTTGTCTGCCGCGCGTGCATTCGGCGCAAAAGACAATGAAAAACTGAAACAAACAGTTGCAGCTACATTGGTACTCGGGGGTGCGACCTGTATAGTTCTTACTATACTGAGCCTTGTGTTCCTCGATCCGATCCTGCAAGCGATAAACGTAAAATCCGACATATACAAAGATGCCAAAAGTTATATAACCCTGATTCTTGGCGGAATGGGGATAACCCTCAGCTATAATGCTCAGGCTTCAATAATGCGTGCTATCGGCGACACTGTTATGCCGCTGGTATTCCTTATATTCTCTGCATTTGCAAATATATTCCTTGATATACTGTTTGTCAGAGAGCTGGGATTCGGTATAAGAGGCGCTGCTGCTGCAACACTTATAACCTCGGGTATGTCAGCAGTTGCCTGCTTTATCTACATGAAAAAGAAATACCCGTTCCTTATACCCTCGGCTAAACATTTTAAATTTTCACAGGAATTTGCGAGCGAAATGTACTCATCCGGCTGCTCCATGGGTCTTATGAATTCTATGGTAGGTCTTGGCTCACTTATCATGCAGGGCGCTATCAACGACCTTGGAACCGATACAATTAATGCTCATATAGCTGCAAGAAAGATAAGTGAGATGTGCATGATGCCGATGATGGCATTCGGCGGTGCTGCTTCAAACTTCTCGGGTCAGAACTACGGTGCGGGGAAATACTCAAGAGTACGCAAGGGCTTTTTAAGTGCTACCATGCTGACCTGGATATGGAGCATACTTGTCATCATAGCCGTATATATCGGCACTCCTTTCTTTGTTCAGGCAATAACAGGTCTGCACAAAGAATACATAATCGATACAGCTTGTCAGTATACTCATTTCAATATGCCGTTCTATTTCGTTCTCGGTATTATATTCGTATTCAGGCACTCGCTGCAAAGCGTCAAGATAAAGCTTATGCCGACATTGTCAAGCTTTATCGAACTTGTGGGAAAGATCATCGTATCTTTCTGGCTCGCACCAAAGATAGGTTACAAGGCTATTATTATAGCTGAACCAATATCCTGGGTTTTCATGGCACCAGTGCTTATATGGGGTCTTGTAAGCTGCAAGCAGCTGAAAGAACCTGACAGAAACGTGATAGATACAAGTAAAATTGCCTGTGCAGGGCGGTAAAAAGCAACCCATAGTTTCTGTATTGAAACTATGGGTTATTTTATTATGTATGTTGTCAACACGGACAGGTTTTAATATTTAATCACTGAACTCCACTCACATAAGCCCGCGGAAGAACCCGCACTCGTCGTCGTTTGCGTGTGTGGCGGCTTCGGTCTTGATATCGCAGTGGAAGACATGAAAAAGGGGGCTTTCGTTGGTGCCGTAGACCTTCGACTCGTACTTCACACCGTTTTTCGCGAGCACAGGAATGAGCACTGCGGGGGCATCCACAAGGAAATCGGCGTTTGCCGTAAGAATGTACGCGGGCGGGAAATCAGGTGTGATATGGGAAACTGCATCGAGCATACGAAGAACTTCGGCGTGTTCAGAGGGTTCTTTAGGAAGGTAGGCTTCAAGACTTTCGTCGTAGTCTGCGGTAGTAAACAAGCCGCAGTTGAGACCTATGCCTTTGAGCTCAACGTCCGCAGGAGAAAAATACTTTCCGAACTCCGCTGCAAGCACGGAGTTTGTGAGTATGCAGGCGTATACCGACAGGCAAAACGCGCCAGCAGAATCGCCCACTGCGAAAACATTGCCCAGGTCGAAGCCGTACTTTTCCGCGTTATCCCTAATCCACGCGAACACAGTGTTCGTATCTTCAAGCGAAGCGGGAAAGCGGTTTTCAGGGGCAAGGCGGTATGTGAAATTCACCACGACAAAACCGCGCTGAGCCAGATCCATGCAGTAGAACTGATAGATCTCCTTGCTGCCGTAAACCCAGCCGCCGCCGTGAATGCTCACAATAACGGGGAGCTTTTCACCCTCGGCAGACTTCGGGCGGTAAACATCGAGTATCTGCCACTTTTCGTCCGTACCGTATGGGATATCGTCAAAGCGTGCGATATTCTCAGGCGTTGTGAGCCCCTTGTCGCGCTCAGTATCGGCTTTTAGACACATCTCACGGAATATCCTCGATCTTTCGTTAACGTCTGTCATGTCAGTACCTCCTTAATAATTTTTTCTTATATAAAAATAAGGTGATCTTCTCAACCACCCTATTAAAAAATATTTTCTAGTATTCCGGCTTCGGAACTCAGCCCCGTTCCACATCGCCATGTGAGCCCGATCATCGGCGCAAGAATGTGCGACAAGTAGTGCTTTTTGAGTTTTAGCTCTTAGCACGAAGATTCAACACCAGCGAAACAGCTATACCGACTCCGAAAACTATCCGCAATATCAGATTATTCCTTATAGGGATAGTATTCGGGATATACTCTGTTCTTGTGGCAATGACATTATTAACCATAGAGTCTTCGACTGGCTTATAAGCTATCTCCACGTTCCTGCCGACTTTATCTTTTTTTGAATCCGACGGAAAAAAGAAGTCTGTGAATGACCTTCCGTCAGATGTTTCAAATTTTATGATACAAATACGGTAATCTGTTCCGCCTGCCAGCGGCTGTTCTTCAGGAACAGTACCTGCTTCGATTATGTCGGTTATCGTTCCAGTAGTCACAATATAATCATCGGGAGCCGCTTCATACTCAGTGTAATTTTCGTTTGAATCTTTTTCCGTCTGCTTACAGTCTTTAGCAGCAGAAAATGCAAACAACTCACATATTACAAATATGATGAGAATGGCTGTTAGTAATACTGATTTTCTCATGTTGTCTCCTTAATATTTTCATATCTTTATTTGATTATATCATATTTCTCTCGAAATTTCAAGAGAAGTGCTAAGAATAATTCATTCAATGATATTTCCGTAAAATTATTCATGCTACGAGTTTTGTTGTTTATTGTACCGACTGCTCCACTTTTTGACTTTGGCAGAAGATATGTGCGGTAATTGAAGTTTTTACTGTTAAACTGAGTGTAGATACTGATCAAGATAGGATCAGTAATAATATGTTCTAATTAAGTCCGAGTTTTTTGCAGATAAGCTTACAAACTTCCTCTTTATGCGGGATATAGTAGAAATGTCCGCCGCTAAATGATACAACTTCACAGCTTTTATCGGTATACCTTCCCCAACCGTTCATGTCGGCATTTTTCAGCATGGTGTCATCAGTGCCGTATATCGCAGTGATATCGCAGCCAAACTGTACCTGCTTCGGAGTAGCACAGTACTTCTCAGCCATACGCACATCATTGCAAAGGATCATGTTAAGCTGTACAACGAGTTCCTCGTCCTGTATCACCGCCGAGGAAGTCAAACTGTTATGGTTAAAAAACTGAATTATCTCCGTATCGCTGACCTTATCGATATCTCCAAAACAGTGCAGATCTTCGTCAGGAGCATTTTTACCTGACAGAAATATGTGGATGGGCGCAGGATAGCCCTTTTTCCGTATCTGTCTTACAAATTCGGCAGCAAGGACTGTTCCCATGCTGTGACCAAATACAGCGTAGTCACCATCTTTAAGAAGTTCCGGCAGTTTTACGTTACTGTCAAAAAGCTCACTTATACATGACTCGATATCATGCAGTACAGGTTTGTCGGAACGGGTAAAACGACCTGAAAGTTCCATAGTGACAACGTTCAAATCTTTTGGAAGAAAGCGTTTGAATGATGCGTAACTCTTTGCAGAACCGCCTGCGTGAGGAAAAAAGAAAAGTGTCATATTATTCCTCAACAGGTGTGCCCTTTTCGTTGAGCAGGTTGAAGAACTCCCCTACCCTGCTGATAGATGCTACCAATGACAGTGAAACATTCAGCTTATATGTATCTGTAATATGTGAACCAAGTCCGAACAGTCCGAGAGAATCAAGATACAGGTCGTCAAAAACGTCAGTATCTCTTGTGATCTCCGAAGCGTTGATGCCTACATAGTCGGAAATTACTTGTCTGAATTCGTTCCAATCAAGATTATTCATGAGCATTTGTACTCCTTTTTTCTGAGATATTTAAATTGTATCTTACCGATATCCTTTGGTATCTCCTCTACGAGTACCACTTTGTCAGGCACTTTGTATGCAGAGAGTTTACCATCAAAATAGCGTGCCAGTTCGCCTCTTGTTATCTTTTCGTCGCCCTTTGGCTGAATATAAGCAACTATTTGCTGTCCGATGATCGGGTGCGGCTCATCAGTTACAGCTGCGGCGGCGATCATTGGATGAGTGAGAAGGCAGGCTTCAACTTCTTCCGCATGGACGAGGTTTCCACCTCGTTTGATTATACGTTTGCTGCGTCCTGCGAATCGAACTACACCACCCGGAAGCTTATTCACTAGGTCTCCTGTGCAGAACCATCTTCTGCCCTGCTGATCGGTCAATATCTTTTCGGCAGACAGTTGGGGATTTCCGAAATACTCAGTGATAACACCGTCGGTATATACACACAGTTCGCCTGTTTCACCCTCGGCGACATCATTCTTGTCTGCATCGATCACACGGTAGTCGGTGAAGTAAAGTTTCTTGAAATCGCTTGGGTCAGTGTCACCGTCCTTGGCAGAATCCCATACCACCATAGTACAGGTCTCCGATGAACCGATTATATTTATTACACGGATATTCAGTTTCTTAGCAAATGTATCAGCGATCTCCTTTGGCAGAACTTCGCCTGCAAAGTAGCATATGCGGACAGATGAAAGGTCGTACTTTTCAAAATCGGGAGTTGAGAGCAGTACCTTAGCCAGTGTGGAAGTGAGCTGAATGATATTGACCTTGTATTTCCGGACAGTTTCCAGGAAAGAGATGGGATTGAACTGGGGCTGATACATTACTGTTCCGCCCTTGAGTGCCATTTGCAGACCCATTCCGAATCCGCCCTGATGATAGAGGGTCATGCCCACCATCATAACGTCATTGGACTTGAATTCCAGATAATCGCCCATATCTTTCTGAGTGGATAGGAATCCGCCTGAAGGTACGGCAAGTATTTTGGGATTGCCTGTGCTTCCCGATGTGCAGGCAAGTGACATGGTGTGAAGGTATTCAGGCTGATAGATCTCGCAGTCAGCCTCACCAAATTCAGCGGCGAACTTATCGGCACTTATGTAGCAATCATTTTGCGGCACAGAGCTCTCAGGTGCAAAGCATACGACCTTTGAAATTTGGAACTCACTCGGAATGATCTGCTCCACTGCATTGATTATATGATTGGTTCTGTATTTTTCAGACGCGAACAGTACTTTAACTGTTGTGGCGGGGATAAGTCTGGAAAGTTCCAATGAACCGCTCTGGGGATCTATCGGAACGGGCTGAGCTCCTATTCTTACAGCTGACCAGAATGCGATGTACCATTCGATGCTGTTAGGCATTACCAGTCCTACCTTATCATCAACACCAATGCCCAGTTTTTTTAGTGCTGAACCGAAAACGGCGGTCTTCTCCATGAACTGTCTGTATGTCAGTGTATCCTCATCTATTCTCAGAAGTACCTTGTCGGGTGTTTCCTGAGCGTATTTGCTGTAGTAATCAAAGAAATTCTTGCTCATTTGCTCTCTCCTGTAAGTCTTTGTGCTATGAAATCAGCGGTGATATGCTTAACCCAATGGAACTGCTCACCGACAGGCATTGCGTGCATGATAGTTTCCTCGGAAACATAGGCTGGTCTTTCGGTAACTTCAAGCCGTTCCTTGTAACCCGTAGCCTTACTGTAGAGTATATCATTTGCCTCATGGGTCATCCAGTTATCGTAGTCACTGTGAACAAGGAAGAAATCGGAGCTGAGAGTACCATCTGAGAGAACGTTCATTGTCTCCATATAGTCATCATTTGTCTGGTATGAAGTCCACTTGCCTTTCTTCATCCATATCGGAACGGAATCAAGCTTGCAATAGCATATCATCAGCGGGAACAGCGCTACACAGCACTTAACGGCGGGATTCTTGGCAGTTGCTCTGATAGCATAACCGCCGCCCATGCACAGACCAAAGTTAGCCATACGGCTGCTATCCAGTTCACTTCGGCTTTCAATGAACTTGTATATACCCTCGAACGCCGCTTCAAGTTCGTCACCGCCGCACTTCACATTATTCCATATAACAGCGCCGCCTGTACCGGGCATATCAGGGGTGATGACCGCAACGCCGCGTTCATTCAGAGGCATTGCCAGCATATCAAGCTCTTCCTTGCAGCTTCCGATACCTGAGTATGTAATTGCGATCGGGTAGCTTTCCTTGCTGCCGTCGTCGGGATAATGGATATAAGCAGGAAGCTTTCCGAAAGCAGTATCTATCTCAACGTACTCTATCTTGTTATCGCAAAGTTCGGTGTATTTTCTGTAACTTTCGGCAATGTTATTATATATGGAGACCTTCTGCTCTAAGTCCTGGATATTTACCATATAGCACGCATACCAGCACTGAGCCACCATTTTAGCGTATGCTCTAGCCGAGATCCTGTTTCCCTTAGCCTCATTCTGATCACGGAGTTCTGCGTAGTGAGAGATCTTCTTTTCCCATTCGCCAAGCCATACAGCCTGTATTTTCTTTCCGCTCATTACATCTATCTCGTCCACTCTTTTCAGAACGTACTCAGTGTCAAAGGGATCACTTCCATAAAGCATTGATCTTGTGACCACAGGGTTAAGAAGTTCTCTGATAGACCATTTCATATTGTCATCCCTTTCTTATTCTGTATATCGCCAGGCGCTCTGTCGGTCCATTTCAGTAAACTGCATATATATTCGGTATGGATCGACCTTTGTATGCTTCTGTATCACTAACAGCATAGTATCCGCAAACTGCTTCAGGAATCCACTTTTATTGTCTGCGAATTCCCGCGGCAAGACGTAGCGAAATTCCGAGAAAACTACTGTATCTTCAGATCTGTTCATGCACATTGGGCAGTCGTCCAGCATGACCATTACAGCAGGAAGAGGTTTTTTCAGAAGCTTTGCCATTTCCTCTGCAACATCATTGAGGAATTCCGTTTTAGAAACATCGTTCATTTTTAAATTGGTTTTCATCTGTGCAATAGGCATTATATACAGTCCTCTCTCAGTTGTATTTTCTGAAAACGAGTGTCGCATCATGCCCGCCAAAGCCAAATGCATTTGATACGGCAACGCTGATATCCTTTTTCAGTGCGGTATTGGGTATGTAGTTCAGGTCAAGCTGCGGATCGGGTTCATCGAAATGAACTGTAGGCGGGAGTACGCCTTCCTCGATAGCCTTGACACAGGCGATACCCTCAAGTACTCCGCAGCCCGCAAGGGTATGACCGATAGCAGCTTTTATGGAAGAAACAGGGATATCATAAGCTTTTTCGCCGAAGACCTGCTTTATCGCCATAGTTTCATAAAGATCATTGAGAGTAGTGGAAGTGCCGTGTGCATTGATGTACGCAACTTCCTCAGGAGCGATACCTGCATCTTCAAGGGCGCATCTCATGGAGTACGCCATGCCTGCACCGTCTGCCTGTGGAGCAGTAAGGCTGCTTGCCTCGCAGCTTATGGAAGCACCTGCAAGTTCGCAGTATACCTTAGCATCTCTTGACTTGGCATGTTCCTCAGATTCCAGAACTATAGTGCCGCCGCCCTCGCCCATGATGAAACCATCACGGTTCTTGGTGAAAGGACGGCTCGCCTTATCAGGGTCAGGATTTACAGACATCGCAAGAAGCTGGTTGAATCCGTCAAGCACTGCATCATTGACCACATAGGAAAGTCCGCCGACTATTATCATATCGCAGAGCCCTGATTGGATAAGGTGCTTACCGAGAGCCAGCGCATATCCAGATGAGGCGCAGGCAGTACTCATATTGAAGGACGGCCCTGTAATATTGTGCTTGATCGCTATCATAGCAGGTATCTCACTCTGCATACGCTTCAGAGTCATGTGTGACTTATTCTCCAGCTCAACACCCTCGTAGGTATTATCTGCAAGTCCGAAGATAATGCCTATCCTAGAACGATCAAGGACAGCAAAATCAGCGCCGCAGTCCTCAATAGCTTCGCCCGCGGAAGCAAGTCCCATTCTTACGGCTTTGGTAGTTGCGCTGAGCATACGTTTTTTCCAGTACTTTGAAGCTGCCTGCTCAAAGGAGTCATCAACCTCGGCTGCAACTGTTGTATCATGATCATCCGGCGATACACGGGTGATAGTACGCATACCGCTTTTGCCTTCGATCAGCCCATTCCAGTAATCCTGTACATTGTTTCCCAGTGCTGTTACTGCGCCAAGACCTGTTATAACTACTTTTTTCATTCTGCTACACCTCTTTCATTGCTCTCCCCTGCGGGATCACGAATAGTATTTTTCCAACAGATCCGCATCATATCTGTAAGATGCAAAACCGGTCTTTTCATAAAGTTTATCCAGTGCAGATACAAGCTTTTCCGCACCGTATTTTCTGTACATATCAGACAGAGTATCAACTGTGCCGAGAGTGCTGCTTACCGCTTCCAGGAGAAGATCGGGTCTGATCCCTGATTCTTCAAGTGCGAAAGAAGTTTCAGCAAGGATAAATGCAGCCATATAGATCGGTGCATCATCACAGATTCCGACACTTTCCTGCTCCTGACTGCTGATAAAGTCAAGGAAACTCCTTGAACCATCAGGACACCCCTGACCGAGCCAGTATTTCATCTTCTCACAGCCGTATCCAAGGAGCTGCTTATTGCGTTCTAAGCGGAAATTATTCTGATTTTCAGCCATAAGTCCAAGCCCAACGCTGTCAAGTATATCAAATACGCCTGTTACGGTGTACATCTTTTCCAAAGAATCTGAAAGTGCCTGAACGGAAGTATGAAAATATTCACAAAGATATATGCCGTGGGAAACCATTGCGGAAAGGATCTGATTAAGGTACACATGATAATCCCCGTAAAATCGGATACACCTGCGTCCGCAGTCATTCACAAGACTTTCCGCAAAATGCAGTGCTTCATCCGAAGTATTATCCAATATGTTAAGCTCTACAAATTCCGACAGCTTGACAGGGTAAAAAAAGTGCATACCTATGCATCGCTGAGGGTTTGAAACACCCTCGAATACCTTTTCTATGTTCAGCGAGGATGTGTTAGTCATAAGCAGGCAATTATCTGAAACTATACCTGCAATATTCCTGAAAAGCAAATTCTTTGCCTCAAGGTTCTCCGTGATAGTCTCGATCACCGCATCACAGCCATCAAGGTCAGACGGATCACAAGTGAACCTGAATGCCGACTTCTTAGCTTCATAATCCTCCTGAGTCAGCTTCTTACGCCGAAGCTGTTTATCAAGAATCTTTACTACATCGGCAGTATATTCTTCCGCACCTGAACGGACAAGTATAGTAAATCCGGCATTCTTCAGGTTATCGAAGAAAAAGGAGAAAATGTCTTTTCCCATTTTTCCGAATCCTGCAATTGCGATATTCATGTCATTCCCCCTTGTTCTTGTAAAGTCCGATATACCTGCGGTAGTCCGCAGGTGAGAATTCACCGCATTTCTCCGAGATAAAATCTATCAGGGAATACGCCTCGGCAAGACCCTGTTTTTTATCGGTGAGGATATCTCCCCAGCCCAGCTCACAAGCTTCCTCAGATGGAAAAAGTCTGCCTGTCATAACAAGCTCATAGGTGTTCTTCATGCCGCAAAGTTCGATAGTTCTGGCAATTCCGCCAAGTCCGGGAAGTATTCCGAATGTAGACTCAGGCTGACCGATCCTTGCGCCTTTCTCAACGACTCTGTAATGGCAGTTCAGAGCGATCTCGCTGCCTGAGCCTATGCAGAATCCTGAAACTACGCTTACTACAGGGAATGGCAGATCACGCAGAAATGTGAAATGACGCTTTTGTACAATGTGGCTTTCAGGCAGTTTTCCCGCGGCATCGTCGTATTGCTCCTTAGCAGTGCGCTCTTTAAGTGCATCAACATCAGCACCTACGGAGAAATGTCTTCCGCCGCCGCGGATTATCATACCTCTTATACCACCGCCCTCTGCTATCACCCCAACTTTTTCCATGACAGCCTCAAATTCCTCATGGAACCGAGTGGTCATAAGGTTATTTTTTGGAGCATTCATCACAACGGATAGTATTCCGTTTTCGTTATTTAGCAGGATATCACCCATCATGCTCACCCCCTGCCGATATGTGCTATAAGTCGGTAAAATGCCCTTGATTCGGCATTAAGAATATCATCTGTGCTGCCGTTTCTCGCTGTTACAAAGCAGCTTGTGATCTCCCTGATCTGAAATTCAGTCTTATCTTTGAACAGGTTCTCTGCATATTCATCAGCTTTTTCAGCAGGTATCACAATATCGAAAAACTTTGCTATATCTGTATATGGTTCATCAGAAGCAAACGCTGTGATATATGGCAGGTCAGAGAAAATACTGCCCACTTTTGCTTCATCACCTGCCTGCATACTTCCATTATCATGGACAATAAGCAGGCACGGCTCGCCCATGTCTGCACAGATAAGTTCCGAAAGCTTATCGATGTTGCTTACATCTGTATATAATTCATTTTTTATTATCTTCATCTGTCTCACGCCCTAATATTTCCAGAACCTCATCAGGGATACTGTGTATCACTCTTTCATGGTCTACAAAAACTATCTTGCCCTTTATTTTACAGGACAGAACGCCTGTAGCGTTGTTGATGATCTTGTGTTTGCAGATGATCGTTCCGCCGTCAGAAGTGAACTCGGACTCGATACGCACCTCATCCAGAAGTTTAAGTTCGTGCATATACCTCTGTGAACACTCCATCAGCACGGGGAATATGCTTCTGTCAATAGTGTACTCCATTAGTTCGTTAATTTTGAAGAAGTTCCAGAGTGCAGCTTCAGCGTACTGCAAGTAAACTGCGTTGTTCACATGACCGAATGAGTCGAGCTCATAGCCCCTGACTGTCAGGTTGTACACACATTTGCTCATTTTCCGAAAGCCTCCTCCAGTGTCGTTTCAAATGCTCCGAACGAGGGGTCAGGATGACCGTCAGCTGCACGGTTCAAAGTATTTATCACCGCATTTATCTGTGTGAGACTCACTGACGAAACTATATCCTCAGCAAATTTCAATGCCTCCTGAAGAGCGTCCTTTTCCTCTGTAACTTTTGTGACAAGTCCGATAGAGAGCGCCTTATCAGCGGAGAGCATTTCGGCCTGAAGTATCATTTGCAGAGCCTTTTCTCTGCCTATTATCCGTGAAAGCCGTTCCATTCCGCCCATACCCGGTACTACTCCGTGCATGACCTCGGTAAGTCCAAGGCGTGCTTTAGATGAAGCTATGCGGAACTGACAGCTCATTGCTATTTCAAGTCCGCCGCCGAAGCAGCCTCCGTTAACAGCGGCAACAGTTACTATCGGCAGATGCTCGATAGTATCCAGCAGTTCTCTCCCCTTTTTAAGCTTTTCGGAAATAGTGCTTACGTTAGCCGCATCAAACAGCGACACATCAGCACCGAGGGAAAAATGCCTGCCCTTTCCTGTGATGACCAGTGCCTTAATCTGCGGATTATCCTCCAGCCATGCAAGAAGTTTCTCACGCTCGATGAATTCGGGCTCTGATATAAAGTTCTTCGCACCGTTCTCAATGGTGAGTACTGCAATGCAGCCTTCGGAATGGATCTCTGATAAAACTGAATTCACCGCTTATCCTCTTACTGCTCAACGATATCGTTTCCGAACTGGTATACCTTACAGAACATATCTATAACATCATTCATGGTATTCATCGGTGTTTTCAGCATATATTTGCCGATGCTCTGCAGCTTGATGTCCATATCGAACTTATCAGCGGTCATTTCGATAAGCTCTACCAACATCAGAGAATCGCTCTCCAGGTCGTCCTGAAGACTGGTATTATCATTGATGGAAGCTTTATCAACTTCGCATTCCTCTGCATAATAATCAAATATCATATCCTTGATCTCTGCTTTGATCTCGTTTGTAATTTCTCTCATTATGTTTACCTCCAAAAATGAATTTTAAATGTTGGGTACTGCTTTCAGCTTACAAAGCATTTTGTTTGAAAACTGAAAGCCATCTCCTAAAGCTTTGGCAGCACCATGCCTATATTTTAGCGCCATATTGACAATTATTTAACAATCTCAGATATAATTAAAAGCAAACCTTATTCAACTTTTTCTTGTTTTCAAAGTGCGATTTTTGATGTTGTTAGCTATTAGTGCCGATCATGAACAAATGTCATCGAAGGTGTACATTTTACACTTTCTGCCAACCCTTGAAAATTTACTGAGCGAGCCGTTTGCACTTAAATCGAAAAATTCCGTTGCGCCAAGCTTTTCAAGTTCTTTAATCGCAAGATCCCAGCGCATCTGAGTGTACACATTTAGATGATTTTCACGAGCGACCTGTTCAGCCGTGCTGAGAACAGTAAGATCGAAAACAGACATCATCGGGTACTCAGGGTCGTTGTATTTAAGGTCATTGCAATAAGCTATGTATTCCAGCGAGTATTTTTTCATTATGGAATGATGGAAAGCTGTGCCTGTATTCAGTCGGAAGGCTTTCAACGCTCCTTCATTGTTGCAAAGTTCGATCGCCTTTTCGACTGCGCTTGCTTTACCGCTTATCATAGAGTGGAACGTTGAGTTGCAACTGCCTATGACCAGATCATCCGTTGAGAACTCCTTGCTGAGAAGTTCTGAAAGATCATCATAGGAAAATCCCACGATTATACCTGTATCAAGTTCTTCATGCGCCTCATCCAGCGCGATCAGCATAGACCGATGAGACTTTACGATATCCCATGCAGCTTCGTGAGGTATCGCTTTGAAGCAGGCACTTGCGCTCACTATGCCTGAACTGTAGCCGATGCCGATATCAGGAGTTATGCCTTTGCTGATGCAGTGTTCATAGATCACCCTATCGCAAATAAACGGCACAAGCCACTGAGCGATCTTCGAGTCATAGCCATGATTCTTTTCGATATCTTTACTCAGCCCCAGTTTTATGCAGGCGGTCTCGTAATAGAATGTATATTTATCCATAAGCTCAGGTGTAAGTTTTGCTAGTAACTTTTCATAACTTGGTCCAATGCCATTAAATAAAAAAATTTTTTTAAACATTTATTAATCTCCGAATCATTATAAAATTGATTTGATTTGCGTAATTAATTTGAGATAGAATTAAAATGAATTTGCATTAAGTTCAATTAATATGCTGCTGTATTTATGTTAATTAATTCGATGATTGAGCCCACTAATTAGAGCAGAAGTTTCCTGTTTTTAATTTATAAATGAAATGTCTGTATATAAATTATAACATTTTTTAAATAGATAAGCTAAACAAAAATTGCGCAATTTCGCAAATTTTGCAATAGCACTAAAATCTCAATGAAAACGTTTAGCATTTTGTGCTATTTTATAATTATTTTTCTCATGCCACACTGCTGAATCACTATGTTAAACAGCTATTCATTCAGAAAGTATAAGTATTTTAGCTTAATTTTATCGCTTTATTCTAGTTGATTTGCAATTAAAAAACGCCTCTTAAAAGAGACGTTTTTAAACTATTTATTGCGGAGTTTCGTTGTCATAACATATGAAATAATATCCGTTTCAGCGAACCTTTGCGTATTATTTTTTTACGTTCATATACACAAAACCTGAGTTTCAGTTCATTGTGTACATCACAGCTTACACAATTGAATTCATTTCTGTCGAACTCAGGAAAATACACATCGCCCTCATATTCGTCATAAAGTTCGGTGAGATACAATTTTTCCGCATACCTGAGCCCCTGTCGGTATATCTCAGCTCCTCCGCAGAGGAATATATCACCTTCCCTTTTACGATGTATATACATTTCTGCTGCTTTGATGGCTTCGTCGAGGTTCGTGGCAGTCTTGAGCATACTGCCTGTATAGTCAGCATTTCCCGAAACCACGATATTGTATCTTTCGGGCAGAGGTCTTCCGATGCTCTCGTAGGTGCGTCTGCCCATTATCACAACACCGCCCTGAGTTGTATCTCTGAAATATTGTCTGTCCTCAGGAATATCCCACGGGATACTGCCATTTGATCCGATGACACCGTTAGCGGCAACCGCCGCAATAATACATATCACTGTTTTGGCAGCTCAGCAAGGAGCTGTAAAACCGTCTTTCCGAATATTGGGTGGCGGTAGTAGGGTGCAATCTCAGCTGCAGGTTCAAGTACGAAGCCACGGTTTTGCATATCAGGATGAGGTATTATCAGATCAGGATCAGAGATCACTTCATCATCATAGAACACAATATCCACATCAAGGGTGCGGGGACCCCAGTGTATCTCACGTCTGCGGTCAGCGGCATTCTCTATGGAACGCGTATATTCAAGCAATCCACGAGGGCTGAGCATCGTTTCGCATATCACTGCGCCGTTCACAAAATCCTCCTGTTCTGTATAACCGTAAGGCTTTGTTATTATAAGCTGTGAGCATTTTATATTTCGTATATAATGACTTTTCTGGAGCTTTTCAAAAGCGTTTTCAATGTATCCCCTGCTGTCCCCCATATTTGAACCAAGAGAGAGCAGAACTCTGTGCCATCCCCTTTGTATCTTTACAGATACGGAATTGAAATCCATATCTATAGGAGCTTCGGGCTTGCGCACCTCCACATCCACTGCTCTCACAAGGGGGAACTCCAGCAGAATAGCTTCAGCTGCTTTCTGTGCGGCAGTTTCTATCAGCTTGTAGGTATTTTCAGTCATTACTCTTTCAAGCAGTTCGCAGACTTTACTGTAATCCACCGAGCTTTCAAGGTCATCATTCATGCCTGCTTTTTCAGTATCCACATACAGTGCAGCATTGATATAGAAATTCTGTCCGTTTATATTTTCATGTTCAAAAACACCGTGGTGTGCAAATATCCTCAGCTCTTCGATAAATATCTTATCCACGCTTGTAACCTCTCATAATCGCCTGTGTCATTTTAACTGCTCTGAGATTTTCCTTGACATCATGAACACGGACAAATGCAGCACCGCGCATAACTCCTACTACAGTGGTTGCTATTGTACCCTCTACGCGCTGATCACTGGGAAGATCAAGTGTAAGTCCGATCACTGATTTTCTGGATGTTCCCAGCAGTACAGGATATCCCAGCTCATTTTTAAGTACATCCAGACGGTCGACGGCTTCAAGATTATTTTCCAAAGACTTTGCAAAACCAACACCCGGATCAAGAATAATTGAATCGTCGGAGATACCCGCTCTCTTAGCAATATCAACAGAACCACGCATATCATTTATAAGATCATCCATAAAGCAGTTATAGTTCATATCATCCCTGTTATGCATCAGGCAGCAGGGCAGACCTGTCTTTGCAATTAGCGCTGCCATTTCACCATTGTCATATTTAAGTCCGTAAATATCATTGAAAAGATCAGCACCTGCTTTTGCAGCAGCAGATGCGACTTTGTATTTGTAAGTATCGATAGACACAGGAACATCGAATCTCGCTTTTAACGCTTCAATAACAGGTACTATCCTGCCTATCTCCTCATCATCGCTGATACGTACAAATCCCGGTCTTGTTGATTCTCCTCCAACATCAATGATATCAACACCCTCTGATATCATTTCCTCTGCGTGAGATATTGCTTTTTCGATGTTGTTGAACTTTCCGCCATCCGAGAAGGAATCAGGTGTAACATTAAGAATGCCCATAATATAACATTCGTTTGCCGTATCAAATTCTCTGTTGCCAATTTTCATTATTATACCTCTATTTCCAAATTCATTTTATCTTTCTGCCATTTACACTGCGACCTTGCATCACATTCAAAGCAATTTCGTGAGAGCTTGTCAGCTTTACTGAATATAGCTTCCGCTGTATCATGCTGAAGATCTGTCTTCCGATGACCTGCAATGAGACTGATGATTTTTTCGCGGATCTCCCGCGGACAATCTATGCTGTCAAGTATCTCAGCTGCTGTGGTCTGACTTGCAATATCATGGTCGATACCATCTGTATATTCCTGTATTCTGCCGATATCGTGGAGAAGTGCGGCTGAATAGATGATATCAGCATTAAGCCTGATTCTCTTCTGTCCACAAAGTATCATTGCGATCCTTGCAACGTTAAGAAAATGCTCCATATTATGCCGACAGAAGATCCTGTCTTTTTCGAGCTCACACAGTCTGTGGAGCTGATCCTTATAGTATTCGTTTTTCAGTATGCGGTTGGCATATTCAAGTTTCATTTCATTGACCAGTCCCATAAATAGATTTATACCTAAATATTATAGCACAAAACCATATAAATAGCAACGTTGATTTTCGTAAAAGAAATAATAAGAAGCTAACGGATTTATAGATTTTGCATAAAAAACTTTATCATATGTATACAGCATGTATTACGCGAGCTGCATTATGATATTTCTTTTGAACAGCCGTTGCACACGACATCCCCTTTTCCGTATTCAACTTCAGGTTTAGTTTTAGGATCAAAATTTTGTATTTTTGATCCCATCTCTCAGCGTAAGCACATCTATCGCTTCACTAAATGAAAAACAATCTCCCTGAAGAACAGCAGCTAGCACTGATCCACGATACCGAAGTCATGACCGGCAATTCCGGCACACTGACTGCTGCGGATGTCAGCGGGTACGGAAAGGTCGTTTCCGCTGATGCACAGTTTTACCCAAAACAACCGCCCCACTCTCTTTCGAAATGGGGCGGTCAAACTGTAAAAGGATACTATAATATTCTCATCGGCAAACAGAGAACTGTGAATTACATCGAATCGAGATCGAGGAACGGGAACTGACCGATCGAGCTGATGCCGTTGTGTTTTGCCATGTCCTTGAGAACTGCAATAACCGTGGTATTAAGTTCATCGGCAGTGCGCACGGCTGCGATCTTATATGCGACATCGATCTGGCCGTCAGGAATATCCTGTTTCTTCATCAATTCGCTCTGTGCTTTTATGATCTCGTTAACGACCTGATTATGGGCAAAGGGAGAATTGTCATTTTTCAGGATCGTGATAACAAATTCGTCATCACCTGTTCTGTAAACCTTTCCGTCCGGGAATGCTTCCTTCAAAACCTGTGCAGTACGTGTGAGCACCGCGTCGCCGGCATCATTGCCGAACTGCATATTGATCGCAGCGAGCTCGCTGATATCGAACATAATGCAGTAGCAGGGGTTATCGATATCTGTCTGGATATTCTCGATATCGACAGAGAACGATACACGGTTCTGAACTTCTGTCAGGATATCCTGGAACATCGCTGTCTGGAGAGATTCTTCCGTTGCAGCGTTTTTCTGTACCTGGAGACCAAGCTTACGGTTAACATTCTCCTGGTGCGCATTGATGATACCGAAAATACCAACCAGCAGCAGGATCAGTACACCGAAGATCAGAATGAAGATCTGGAGCTGGTTTCTCATGCTGTAAACTTCCGAAGAAGGCGCATTAAATAGCAGTGTCCAGCCGTACTCATCCAGATAAACATAGGTTGAAAGCATCATTGTACCGGAGTAATCATCCTTGAATTCACCAACGCCTTTATATTCTCCAGAACCTGAAATAATCGAAGCATTGACATTCTGAACATCAGGGAACTCGCAGACTTGACCGACCATCGAAGGATCCGGCGCATATATGTACACATTATCCTCGGTATTGAGCAGCAGATATGACGCATTTTCAAGACCGGAGATCTGCATATCCGCAAGGTCACTCAGTGTTTTTTCAGACTGTATAGCAAGACCGACGAAGCCGATGGGCTCGCTGCCGTTGTAGATACACCTATAGATCGCAACGACCTGCTTGCCGGATGACGGGGAGATCAGTATGCCGGCGGTATATGTATCATCAC
The DNA here is from genome assembly GCF_900109655.1 of Hominimerdicola alba. Taxonomy (GTDB): domain Bacteria; phylum Bacillota; class Clostridia; order Oscillospirales; family Ruminococcaceae; genus Hominimerdicola; species Hominimerdicola alba_B. The sequence goes on along the minus strand of NZ_FOAT01000018.1, from coordinate 4,978 downwards.
CCGCTGCGAGCAGCGCATTATGGAGCTGATCCAGACGCTCGCCCTCACGGATGATCGTGCCGACTGTTTCCGGATTGCTGTGCGTCAGAGTTTTTGAATTCCAGTCAGCGATGTAGAGACCTTCAAGGTCGCCGATCTTGGATGCAAAATCGGAGGTATATTTCTGTGCCTGATTCTTTGCTTCAGTATCATTCGGATTGAGCAGCAGATTTTTGACATCACTTGCATGGCTGAAGTTTGTCAGAGTATCTTCCGCCCAGATCACGTAGTCTTCAATGACCTTTGCACGCTCAGCAGCTACGGTCTGCATATTGCTCTGTGCATTTCTTGCAGTGATTCGGCTGACTGAAACCGTCATAAATGTAATCAGGATCGCCATGACTGCCAGAACACCGATCAGAATCCAGGTAATCGGTGAAAGCTTTTTCGGTTTTCTTTTCTTCGTAGCCATATTATCTAATCCTTTCTAAATTATATTTTTTGTATGATTCTGATTGATTTACTTCTTAAAGAGCTTTTTCATGAACTCGCTCTCTTCCGGTTCGTCGCTGCCAATATCCTTTCCGGCATTCGTCAATCCGTTAACTCTGTCTTTCAGTTTACTGCCAGTGGATTTTTTGGCACGCATCATGCCGCTGAGATATGCACTGGCGTTGCCGCTGGTATACTTGGATGTTGTCACGCCCGGATTCTGCGGCTGGAACGGCATACTGACATATCCGGACATCGTAGCCTGTCCGTTCATCCCGTTCTGCGGCTGCGCACCGTACTGCATATTACCGTACATCTGACCGCCTGCGGGCATTCCCTGATTGAATCCGGCATTACCGTTCATCTGAACAAGCTGTGCAAGCGGCATCATACGATCGGGCAGGACGATCTGACAATTTGCATTCAGCGGAGCCTGGCTCATAATATAGCCGGCACAGTTGGCACATGGGAGCATCGCCTGCATAGACATGACATTGATCAGCAGGAGATACTCCGCAACGAATTCCCCGCCTGCGATCATATGCTGCATCGCATCAATTTCAGCATGAACATTCACTTGCATACCATTTTGCATTTCAAGATGATTGACACCATAGAATACGCGCTGGGATGCCGCAAAGATCACGCAAACAGTGTCATCCGGTGTGCATTGACCGGTGTTTAGTTTTTGTTTTGCGATATCTTGTGCGACATTAAACAATTTCTGAAACATTCACAAATCCTCCTTCTTTTTTAAAGATCTCCTCGCATTAGTTCTACGAGTTATCAACATTATATACTTATAGCCATCCAACTATTTAAATTCACAAAATCCGGTCGCAAAAGCTCGGATATATGGGTTTTGAGACCGGATTTTGTCTGAATTTCAAGTCGGATCACTGTATAAGATCTTTCAAACTCAAAAACGTCAGAGAAACTACCTGCGTAATTAAGGCACGATGCAAGCTCCTCAACATATAATCATATTATTACTCAATATTATAACACTTTAAGTACGACCAATATTATTCCCAGAAACAACTTAGCAAACAGCAAAATATTTATATTAAGTAAAAATCCAGATATAGCTATTTACCATACTATGGTAAACATCATCATGATTATGTTTACTAATAGTATATCATTTTAAATATATAACGTCAATAGTATATATCACAAAATATTAACCATTTATTGTACATATCGTACAAATAAGAAACACTAGGTAATATATTTACCAAAAATTAGCAAGCAGTTATCACGACTAAAAGCTATATTTTTAATTTGCAGATTCTATTGTAAACCACCATCAAAAATATTTGCCAATTAGTAAAAAAAAGCCGCAGACCAAACTGCGGCTTTTTTACTTAGACAGAGTTTCTTCCGTCACGGAAGGTACTGCGAACGTGTTCCTATAATAATGTAAGACATAATTATTCCGGTTAGTACAATTTACCGTCATAATACTGCAAAAGCAGCAGCGTAGCGCCGTCATAGCAGTTCTCTTCGAGGATATCCTCCTGTATTTCCCAACCCTTGTCGGCGGTCGCCGTGATAGCACTGTCTACTGCGGGCATTTCGTCGATGATGTGCTCGTCTTCCTCGAATATCTCCTCACCGATACCGTTAGATGCATCAAATATTCTCAGTGCCCTATCGCTTATCAGCGGTTCGTTCTTATAATACTTGTCGTACAGAAGCTGCATTGCTTCATACGCTCGCTCAGATTCTTCCGTTGAATCAATAGGAAGATCAATGTCAAGCTCACCGCTTTCAATCATATTTTTGAACTCCTTCTCCATATCAGTATCGATATTTTCGTAATAGCTGTCGCATACCCACCAATAGAGGGCATGATAACCTGCAATACGGAGATAAGGGTCGGGACTTTGGGTCAGCGCGACTATGCTCAGCATCTCCGCCTCGTTTTCAAGAAAATATCCCTTGTGGTGAGCAAGCTCATGAGCATCGGTAACGATGCTGTCGAGCGGTGCCTGATACTTACTGTGAGTGGGCTCCATCGTAAACGGATAGTTGTACCCTGTTATATCCATTCGTTCAAGTATATCTGAGCAGAGTGCCGTTTTCACCGGCGGATAGTAACCATTCAGACGGGGAAATTCATCTCCCATCGACCGCATGGCATCTGCGATAAGAGACTGAGTTTCCTTTGCAGTCGGGAAAAGTACCGTACCATCGGAAGCTATCTCTATTTCTTCAGCAGCAGAATTGATCCCATCCACCGAATATCTTACCAGCTTTTCCACCTCGTCAGGTGTGAACTCTGTTCGAGCATCTGTTTCACCTTTTCCGAGTACCGTCCCGCAGAAGGGTATATACCAGGTCGGCATATAGATAAATACCGTACAGACAAGAGCCATCAGCAGCGTTTTGAAATACACTGCACAGAACCTGCGGTACCTGCCCTTTTGGCGCAGGAAGATAAGCAACAAAAGAAATATCACCGCAAACACCATTGCCGCGGCACCGATATACATAATAATCTCACCTATCGCAAACGGAACAAGTCCTGTTACGCGGCTCACACCGTTACATATATTATAGAAAATGCTGTCTGTGTATTTATCGCAAAGTTCGGGAAAGAACCAGGCGAACCCCATAACCGCAGAGCATATCAACAGAACGATAAGCACTCGCCAATATGCAGAAAGCTTCTTCAAAATGTCATCTCCCGTTCTACATAGTTACTGACGTTATTATATCAAACGGACGTAAAAAAGTCAACAGAACACTTTGTTAAACCTCCTTGATATGCAGTCACGTCACTTGACGTACTTTATCAAGTATAACTTATGTTCCCACACTGCGCCCGTAGGAAAGGCATAAATTTTAAATAGTCACATCGACAGCGCCCATCAAATATATACTCACTGCTGTAAAGAATATACATTAATATGATTTTCTATTATGAATATGCAACTAAAGATTAAGAAAATATATCGAAATTATTGACATTGATAATTATATGTGCTATCATATTGTGGGAAATATTGATATATATTACAATTTTCAAATCGATAATTCAGGAGGTAATTAAAATGCAGATGAAAAAAGTTTTAGCCGTATTGATGTCGCTTTGTTTGACAGCAGGTGTTGTAAGCTATGGTGCACCCGTTATCACACAGCCTATCACAGCACAGGCAGAAGCTGTTTCCGAGACAGCGTGTTATTCATTTGATGAAGCGACAGGTGTGCTAAAGCTAAGGGGAACGGTAGATCGTGGTTCATTAATTGAAATTCTCAAAACAAGCAGGGATAAAGTCATATCTATTGTCGCTGAAAATGGAACAGTTTTTCCTGAAAATAGCAGTGAGCTGTTTTTGGGCTTTAGTTATTGTACTTCCATCGATCTTTCAAATGCAGATACGAGCAATGTTACAGATATGAGCAATATGTTCGAGCGCTGTTATAAAGTGAAAACCATCGATGTAAGCGGTTTCGATACAAGCAATGTAACAGATATGAGCAGTATGTTCGAAAAATGTCTTGAATTGACATCACTTGATCTGAGTGGGTTTGATACAAGCAAGGTCACAAGTTTCGAAAGTATGTTTGATGCCTGCCAAAAATTGACAACGCTTGATATAAGCGGATTTGATACAAGCAATGTAACAACTATGAGCTGTATGTTCAGTGGATGTCTTGAATTGTCATCGCTTGATCTGAGCGGATTTGATACAGGCAAAGTTACTGATATGCATATGATGTTCGAAAGCTGCTTCGCTCTGACAGAACTTGATCTGAGCAGCTTTGATACAAGTAATGTCATTGATATGTCTTGGATGTTCTTTCATTGTTCCAACCTTATAGAACTTGATCTGAGCAGTTTTGACACTAGCCGGGCATCTGATGAAAGTAATCGCAAGACAAGTGTACGCAATATGTTTCAAGGTTGCAGCGAGCTGAAAACCCTCACGCTCGGTGAGAAGTTTACTGAAATAACCGAAGAAATGGATCTACACAGCTACAACGGCTGGGCAAACGCCAATGAGCCCACAAAACGCATCAGCGGTGAACATGAAAATGCTGTCATCAAAAACGAAGGCAAGAACACCTACATTCGCATCCGTCGTGTCCCCTATGTGTATTATCTCAGATATCCCACCAACATCAAGGTAGAATACAGCGAAAACTATCACCAGGTAAGAATCACATGGGATAAAGTCGAAGGTGCTGACAGATACGGTATAGCTGTATACCTTGCCGGCAAGTGGAGAATACAGACATCGAAAATAACTGAAACTACCTATACTTCCCCCAAGAACCTTACTCCCGGCAAGACTTACAAAGTTGCTATAGCTGCAAGGGTGAACGGTAAATGGGACACTGCAAACGCTATCAAGAATGCTGTGACCTGTACCATAGGCGACAATAATTCCTATGTCAAGCCTGACAGAGAGATCAAATATGGTTCGGAATTATATGTTATTGACGATGAGGTCACTATGTATCTCGGCCCCGATACAAGCTATGGTAAAGTTACAAC
>NZ_FOAT01000039.1 GCF_900109655.1 Hominimerdicola alba | reverse complement strand
CTTCCTTTACAGTCAAGATATTCAGTTACTGCTTTCAACTTAGTTTTCGCAGAATACCGTTTGTTTGTATGGCTGATCCTGACCGATTCTATTCCATCTGTTTTTGCGAAAACTACCATTTGTCTAAACGTTTCTTTTGTAACCCCATATTTCTTGGCTATTGATGCATAGCTTCCTTTTCCTGAAAGATATTCTTGCACTGCTTGAATTCTTTCTTCATCTGTCAGTTTTCTTCGTGACATAAAATAACCCCCTAGAGTTTTACACGATTTTTGTTTTTTCGTGTGTCTACTCTAAGGGGATTATATCACCTTTCAGGTCTGTGCCAGGCTCTTTTTCTTTGTTGGGGCTGCAACAGCCCCTTTTTCTTTTGGAAAATGCTTCCCGATCAAATTATTATATGATTACTTTGACCTACCGTAGGCGGAATAAAATGAGTGTCAGACCATCTGCCGAAAGCCAACAAGACATTATCGACGGAATCTGTTCGGAATAAATATACATTACATTGCGTTTTTGGATATTTTGTTAGAAGAACATCAGTCTAAAACATCAAACCACGATCTCATCACATCGAGTATTTTCACAAGTTCCCGTTCTTCTATAACATACGGAACCATTGCATACATATATTTCAGGAACGGTCGGCTGAATACACCGTGTTCATACGCATATCTGCGGAATCCTTCCAGATACTTGCTGTCCTTGACTTCTATACAGACACAGCCGCCCATTATCCTGATCTCTTCTATTTTGTCGGAAGTAAAGCCTGTCAGCTCATGCCTTGTTATCTCTTCTATTCGTCTGATCTTCTCAAGATAGTTACCTTTTTCAAACAGCTTGATAGATTTGAGTGCTGCGGAACAGGCAAGCGCGTTACCCATAAATGTCGGACCGTGCATCAGAGCGTGAGTTGGGTCATCGCTCAGGAAACCGTCCCATACTCTCTGATTTGCAACAGTAACAGCATGACCGATATATCCGCCTGTCAGTGCCTTGCCAAGCACAAGTATATCGGGAAGTACAAGGTCGGCAACAAAACTGTTGCCTGTTCTTCCAAATCCTGTGGCAACTTCATCGAATATCAAAAGAACATCATGCTCGTCGCATAGATGCCTCGCTCTTTCAAGAAAAGAAATATCGTACATTCTCATACCGCCTGCACCTTGAAGCAGAGGTTCAACGATAAAACAGCTAAGTTTGTTTCCATAATTTTTAAAAGCACTTTCAAGGGCATTTATCTCCGTCGGGATATGTATAACGCCTCGTTTTTTCTCGTTTGAATTGCCGAATGCAAAATGATAATCCTCATCGTCACCGACTTCCATAGCCTTGAATGTATCACCGTGATAGGCGTGTTCAAGGGCAAGTATAATGTTTCTGTCTGAGCCTCGGTTTGTGTTGAACTGCAAAGCCATTTTCAGAGCGACCTCAACAGCAACACTTCCCGAATCCGAGAAGAAGCAGTAATTCAAATCACCGGGCAGCCATGAAGCGAGTTTGTCCGACAGCTTCTGAACAGGCTCATGTGTAAGACCGCCAAGCATAACATGGGCAAATTTGTCAAGTTGTTCCTTGATAGCGTTATTTATCTCTCTGTTGTTATATCCATGGATAACGCTCCACCACGAGGAAACAGAATCTATCAGGGCGTTACCATCTTCGGTGTAAAGATGAACTCCATTAGCGGAAGTGATCTTTATGGGCGGTTCAAGTGTTTTCATCTGGGCATAAGGATACCATATCATAATTATTCTCCTATTTGCAAAGTGAAGCTATGTCTTCTCCGCTGATGTCAAGGTCGGTGTAGTTGTCCCCGATGCAGGTAATGACAGGGATACCTGTAAGAGCTTCACACATTTCTTTGTTATCTTCTTCCATTACGTCACCGTTGTGAAAACGATTCAGGATAATGCCTTTTATCGGAATATTACGTGATTTCATGTAAGAGACCGTAAGAACAACACTATTTATCGTACCAAGTCCTGCATCAGCAACGATAATGCACGGCAGACCCAGCAGATTTATAACATCTTCAAGGAATATTTTTTCGTCATCATATCTCAGAGGGCAGAGGATACCTCCGCTTCCTTCGGCAACGATGATATCATACTTTTCTATGAGCCTAAGATAGTTTTCCTTTACGATATCCATTTCAAGCGGAAAGCCTTCTATTCTTGAAGCGAGATGCGGTGAAACGGCAGTTTCATAGACATACGGGCACATTGCTTCAAGGGGTTGATCTATCTTCGAAACAGTTTTGACATGGAATGCATCACCGGGAATGAGAACTCCATTACTGTCACGTTCATTTCCGCTCATCGCTGCTTTATAATAAGCACAGCTGTATCCGCTTTCTTTCATTTTTTTCAAAAGCAGACCTGTGATGTACGTTTTGCCCGTATCAGTTCCTGTGCCTGTGACAAAAATACCCTTACTCATTTCTTTTCCTCTTTTCAATATCAAATCCCATATCACTGAGCATTTTAACATCGCCCTTTATGTCGTTTCCGGAAGTTGTCAGCATATCTCCTGTTATAGTTGAATTTGCACCAGAAAAAAATGCTTGTTTTCCACATTCGGTCATAAGATCTCTGCCTGCCGCAAGTCGAATATCGGCTGTCGGGACGATGTATCTGAATATCGCAACAGTCCGCAGAATATCTTCTTCCGAAAGTCTTTCAAGGTCTTCAAAAGGCGTGCCCTTTATGGGCATAAGCGCATTTATGGGGATAGAAGTTACACCAAGTTCAGCGAGAGTGACTGCCATATCTATCCTGTCAGCCCATGTTTCACCCATACCGATGATACCTCCAGAACACACTTCAAAGCCTGCATTCATAGCACGGTTTATACAATCTATCTTGTCTTCAAAGGTATGCGTAGTGCAAATATTCGGGAAGTTCCTCCGTGAAGTTTCAATGTTGCAGTGGTATCTGCTTACCCCTGCTAAGCGCAGTCTTCTGAACTGTTCGTCTGTTAGAAGTCCGTGAGAACCGCAGAGCATCATATCGGTTTTCTCATGAAGAGTGCTGTATGCTTCAAAGGCTTTTTCAAAGTCATCATTGTTAAGCGTTCTTCCTGCTGTAACAATGGAAAATCGGTGTACTCCTCTTGCTTCATTGTGTTTGCATTCATTCAGTATAGTTTCGGTATCCAAGAACTGATACTCATTTACCCCTGTACAGTTGTGGGCGGACTGAGCGCAGAAACGGCAGTTTTCCGAGCATTTTCCGCTTTTACCGTTTATGATACTGCACAGATCAACGTGATCTCCGCAGAAATGTTTCCTGATACGGTCTGCACCTTCACACAGCAATTTTATATCTGCTGAAATAAAAAGATTCGTATCATCTTCAGGATGTATGCGTTTTCCTCCGATGATCTCATCGGCAAGTCTTAAAATATCCATAAAATGCTCCTTTTCAAGTTTTATGCGATTTTATATGATCTTTTGATTGCAGGGATAAGTCTTTTTCCAAGTATAGCTGAAAGTATACAAAGACATATATCACCAGGAACAGCCAGTATAAAGCAGTACAAAAACAGCTGCCATATTCCTATAGGCTCACCAATATAGAATCGGCAGACAGCCCAATAATACGCCATACCAAAAGCATAGACTGTCATAAGCCCTGCAAAACCGCCTGCCAGCAGCCGCAGAATAGACAGATCACCTTTGTCAACTATCGTACCTGTAACAAATGATCCTGCGATAAATCCAATGAGATACCCGAAAGTAGGCTGAAATACATAACCTATACCTCCTCCGCCCGTAAAAACAGGAAGTCCTGCCAACCCAAGCAAAACATAAACGGAAACAGCGATAGTTCCATTTTTCGCATCGAGAATTATCCCTGCCAGAGTAGTAAAGAGAAACTGCAATGTAAATGGACAAACAGGAACGGGGATTTTTATGTATGCGCCAACTGTGATCAAAGCTGCAAACATAGATATTAAAATCATATCTTTTGTTTTCATAAACATCACCTGCCTTTTTAAAATCGCTATTTAATTATAGCACCACCAATCAATATTGTCAACTATAAATTAGAATTTGGTTTACAATACTTATTTCTCTCCATTAGAAGTTTATGAACCGTTATAGGATTGAAATACCCGGATTTGGTTTGCTTTTAGTTTTTCGGTACGTAAACTAACCACCTGAAAAAATATAGCCCTCAGAAACGCTTGCAGAACTTTTCCGAGGACTTGTATTTAGTTCTAATGGGTATCCGCTGTTTATAAGATGGATGAAATGTCAAGAGTACTGCAATCAGAATCACCACTAAAGTGTTGGGTTGCTTTACACCTAAAAGGGGCTATTACTGGCTAACCCACTCAAAGTGGGTACTGAATTATTGTCATTACATTTCTTGCACCGCTACCCGTAAACGAGTTAAATATTTATCATCCAAAGTATACCAACATCTTTTAGTATGCTATTACTCCCTGGCTTCGCCACATATTTCCCTACGGGAAACACTCATGCTAAAGCACCAAATAAACAAGAGGCTGTTGCAACTGTAGCACCCTCTAACCATATCCGAACATCAGAGTAAAAAAACATATTAACTTGTGAAATAAGCTGTTTCAGAGCGCACACCCCCAAACTCTCTTCAAAAAAGAGGACTCAAGGGTGTTATGTTCTGTTTGTATTTATGCCGGATTTAATTCAAAAAGAGAAATTCCAAGTCGGTTTTCTGAGATCTTAGCAAAAAGCTTCTTTAGCTTCGATCTTGGTGCCATCAATGAACAGGTTCTCACCGCTTATCTCTTTCATATTCAAAAGATACTTTACAACTGCGTAAAACACACGCTTGATCTGTTCTCCCATTTTCTGTCGAAATCTTGAGATAGTGCTGTGATCCGGAGCTCCAAGGCCATCGAGAAGCCACATGAAATGGATATCTCTTTTGCAGAGCTGATCAATCTTACGTCTTGAAAAAGAGTCGTTCATGTAGCCGTAGATGAGTATCTTCATCATGATATCCTCGGGTATGGCGCCATTCCACTTGCTTACTGTCGTGTATTCTTCTTTTTGATAGATCTCATCTATAACATTGCTCAATACTCTGACAGGTGAGCTTTCTTCGATGTAGATCTCATAATTCATGTTAAGACGCACTTGACAATTTCTCATTTTTGTGGTACAATCCTTTCGTTGGTTTAATGGTTTTTTGCAATTATATTATACCACAAAAAGAAGAGCTTGGCACTATCTGATATAATCCCCTTAGAGTAGACACACGAAAAAACAAAAATCGTGTAAAACTCTAGGGGGGTTATTTTATGTCACGAAGAAAACTGACAGATGAAGAAAGAATTCAAGCAGTGCAAGAATATCTTTCAGGAAAAGGGAGCTATGCATCAATAGCCAAGAAATATGGGGTTACAAAAGAAACGTTTAGACAAATGGTAGTTTTCGCAAAAACAGATGGAATAGAATCGGTCAGGATCAGCCATACAAACAAACGGTATTCTGCGAAAACTAAGTTGAAAGCAGTAACTGAATATCCTGACTGTAAAGGAAGTCAAGTAGAGATATGCCGAAAGTATCATATTTCATCCACAAGTGTTTTCAGAAAGTGGATTTCATGTTATAATAGCGGTAAGGACTTTAAAGAGCGAACATGCTCGGAAAG
>NZ_FOAT01000020.1 GCF_900109655.1 Hominimerdicola alba | reverse complement strand
CTCTTCTATTATACACTACTTCAGAGGTTTACACAAATTTTAGGATAGACTCACGATTATTCCATAAACAGTGAGCTGTTCTCTACATTATGAATCTAAACTACCATATAATTCTACTGTGCGTTTGTTTTTATACTGTTTAAACAATGTCCTTTGATATGTTCTAAATGTCAATTGCTTACATGCATCAAAATTGTAATATCCCCAGTAGAAAAAGAGATTAAGATGGTTAGTGCTAATAAAATCGTATATCAATTTGCCAGATTTCGTTTCAACATCATTACCTAAATGAGGAATTAAATTCACTTTTTCTTTCAATTTTATTTTCAATGATGTTGAAATATACGGACAATTAACAAAAATGAGAACATACCAAAATTCCTTTTGTAATAGCGTTTCATCGGCAACCATCTGCATAATATTATTACTAATAACCTCTTCCAACTTATTTAAAACTTCACCATTATACTTTAGATTGTACCTGCTATATATAAGATAATTCGCCCATAATATAGGATTGTTTTCTTGGATTATCCTATTATAAATTACATCCTCACTGTTTTTTAAAAGAGAAATATTATATTCATTGAAGAATATAAACCAATTGCAAATATCATTAAGATTTGCTTTTTCAAAAATGAAAGCATACCTTCTAATGAGATTAACCAATTTATTGTGATTATTTTCATCATCTTTAAACTTTAATTCATCATCAAAATATACTATCATTGATATAATCTTTTGAGAATGCTCAAAACATGGACAAAAAGAGTATACGAAAAAAGCTAACTCGAGTAAAATATATGCTCGTCCAGTTTTATTAGTATCAAATAATTTATAACCATCTTTTTTGTTACTAATATTATTAAGTAATGTACTCAAAATAAAAGAAACAATATAACGTCTGTCATTGGGATAATCAACCATCAGAATTGCGAATTCATCTTTTAATCGTTCTAATGAGATGTAGCCGTTTTTTACTAAATAATCACATTCATCATTATCACGTAAATCTTTTTTGTTATGAAAAAGCGCTGCAATTTTATCAGCTAATATTCGTGTTTTTTCTATCCATTTGTTTAACAACACGGGTGTTTCAGTTGTAAAATACTTAAGTTCGTTTAAGCGTAACAAGTACTTTTGAGCGTTTTTCTCGATAGTTTTCACAATACGATCTATATCATTTGAATTGTTTGCAAAAATATAAATATCATCTACATACCTGAAAACGCGATAATCTTTTTTCATAATTAAACCTTCTAATTGAAGATCTTCAAAGACCCCTTTATCAATACTCTGTAGCAGTATTTCAGCAATCATTCTTGAAAACTCAGGACCTACGATTAATCCGTTAGAAGACCTTCCGTTAATGTTTTGTAGAATTCTATCAATAACAATTAACATGTTGCTGTTTTTTGCATCCTTTGAATCAACGGTGTTCCTTTCGATTATCCATTTATATGTATGAGTATAAATGCTGTCAAAGCATGCTTTATAGTCTACTTTTGCAAAGTATCTGTATTTAAAATTACATTGCTGCCACAGTCTTGAGTTTGTAAAAGACGAAACAGAATTGAATTTATGTATCTTAAAATACGCTCCAGTCTGTTGTATAATACTTTTATTCACTTTTCGTGATGTCTTAGAAAAGTATTCTGTTAATTTTTGACTTTTGCACCGATAATATAAATCATTATTCTTTCTGTGATATCGTAAAGAAAACCGATTATTGTTCTCTAAATAATCAAGAATTTCTTTTTGATAACATTCAATAAAAAAATAGATATTCAAAGCAGAACTCGGCTGAACTATATTTATTTCTCTTGCTCCGTTAACGCCTTTTAAAATATTGTATTTTAAGGGAGTTGAAGCCCATATTCCTCCATTAAACATATAAACATTCCTGGCCTTTAACTTTAGTAATTCTTCAAGAATACCATTCAATTCTTTATGATGCTCTGAAAGGTATTCATAGAACTTTCCAAATGAGAACAATTCCGAAGTTTCAACAGGCATAATGTCAGTTAAAATATAATCTATTTTGTTACGTTCAATATTATTTTTCGAACCCATTGCTTTTTCCTCTCTTTTATGATATAATATTTATGTCAGTATAGTACTTATCTGACAGCAGCTATATTACATAACTGCACACATCAGCGGTATGATCAGTACGGCTTTAGCTATGATCATACTTAGGAGCTATATATATTTTTAGCACCGGTCAAGTGGTATTGAGGCAACTCGATACCACTTTGATTTTTAATGTCCAACATTAACCTTAATCAAATATTCTCCAACTAAGTCTTCATATTTTTTATTTGACGTCTCTATTCCTATTTGCTTGCATAGTTTTTCTAATCCACTTTGATTAATGCCAATAGGTTCAACAAAAAGAAGGGTTCGATTGTTCTCTAAATTATTCATCAAACTGTATATTGATTCATCTTCTTTTCCTTTTAAAAAATAAGGTAATTTACCTCTAAATTCTCTTCTACAATAATTAAGAATTGATTTTTTTAAAAAAGTGGTTGTTTCTTTAGTAAGTGAATCCGTTCTATATCTTAATTCAGTATAATTTGATATAAACCCCTTCGATTTCCAAATCATAGAATTATTTCTTTGAACTTGATAAACCGTTCTGTGGGTAAATGCTTTTAGCCTATGTCTTAATAATTCAACGTCTTTGTCTTTTATATAATCATCTATAATCTTTTTTATTCTATTTGTGTATTTATCTATCTTTTGCTGTGTTATTCCATACTTAAAGACTATTTCAAAACGTAGCCCCATTTTCTTCTTATAAAGCCATGATATTATTCTAAATTCATATCCCAAAAAATCAAATTCTTTTTCATCAAGTTTTTTTCTGCTTGCCCCATTTAGTGTGATACTGCCTATATTCGATTTCATGTCGCGAATAGAAATGTATTTTGACTTAGATTCATTTATTCTTGTCTTGCAACGTTTGATTACATTTATACCTTTATCATCAAACACTTCATTAATAGTTTCATTTATAATAGAGAGACATTTCGCTTCGTCTATTCGTGTATTAAAAATAAGAATTCCGTCATCAATGTAACGACGATAAAAAATAAGACCATAGTGCTTAAATTTTTGTGTTAAAATTTCATCAAAGTGTTTAGCAATTATCTCACAAATTATATTTGAAGTATTTAATCCAGCATATGCATATTTTGTTTCTTTAACAAATTTTTCCAATAAATCAAGTTGATCCCTTTCCAGCGAAGAAGCTAATATAAATTTTTTAAATACATATTCACTTGAAACTGTATTAAAAAAGTCTTTGAAGTCAAATCTATAAATTGAAAAATCATTCATCTTCGACAATGCACTAATCATATCAAATAATGAATGCATATATTCATTACGGTTAGGGTATTTTATATGAAATTTTCTATCTAAAACTCTTTTCAAATATATACATAAAACTTCCTCAGTTGAAAAATCTTTATATTTTTTTATATGGCGCACTTTATCCATTTGCTTTAATGATATATTCTCAAATTCTGAAAAATTAAAATTATAATTTTTATAATCATTTTTAATCCTATCAATAATGGATGCAAGAGCAAATTCGTTTTTCCGATCTTTAAAAAGAAGAGAAGCATTTCGATATTTGACTATTTTTTCTATTTCCATATTAATATCCATACGTTAACTCTTATACTTCAATTACTTTTGAGTTATAAATACATAGGTATAAACAGTGTTATCATACATTAATGATATCCGTCGTTTGTTTAAGATATAATTATACCATTTATTATATCATAGATTAATCCAAAATTCAATATTTTACATATAATAAGTTAATAACTGTGATACAAAACAGCAAGTACAACATAAACTGCGTTCGATAATTTGCATTAATTAAATCTCTATAAAATATACCTACAGTTTATTTGCTTTTTTCAAAAAGCTATGCTATAATACAGGTGTAGTCAGAACAGGAACGGTTGGAAGCGACCTCTGTAACAAGAATTATTTTGAAAGGAGTTACCTGAAATGAGACAGTTTACTATGGTCTATCTGTATAGCGAACACTATGAAGAAAGTTTCTATCACGAGAGTGAAGAGGCTCTATTTGTGTTGCATACAGATAAACGTAGTGGATAGTCATTTCGGAGAACACTTTCTTTGTGTTGTGATCCATACAAATGATAAACACCGTCTGTATGTAAGCAGGCGGTGTTTTTGTTTTATCATAATACAGAGAAAGGAGTTGCTCACGATGCCGATAATCGACGTAAAGGCAACAGGTAATAATATAAAGAATATCATCAAATCCAAAGGTTTCAAAATATCCGATGTACAGGCTCGCTGCGGTTTCAATACTCCGCAGGCAATATTTAAGTGGATGCGTGGGGACGCTGTTCCTACCATCGACAACCTGATAATACTTGCGGATATGTTTGATATTCCGATAGATAAAATAATAATCGTCACTCGAATATGAGTGGCGATATATGGGTAAGTGCGCCGAATTGGTGAAGGCAGCGGACTGTAAATCCGTGACATAGAAACGCTGTAGGTTCGAGTCCTACCTTACCCACCAATATAATATGGCGGATTCGTCTAACAGGTCAGGACAAGAGGCTTTCAATCTCTAAATAGCGGGTTCGATCCCCCTATCCGTCACCAGGTAGTAGTCGTCTAATGGAAGGACATCAGATTGTGGCTCTGATAATAAGAGTTCGATTCTCTTCGATTACCCCAAATGGGCAAGTATGCATAGTGGCGATTGCAGCGGATGCGCTGTGAGCATAGCGAGAAAGTCCCCTTCTGTTGATTATGCACGGGGTATAATGCTTCGAAAAATATTGACAATCATTCCGGTCTGCTGTATAATTATTACAGAATGAAAGCGCGACATAAAAGCAAGCGGTTTACTCTGATTCTGATCTTATTTTACAAAGCAGTATGTTTTATCATCTATCAGGAAAGCAATGATTTTTGTTTCCGATGGGGGAGGCGTTATCAAAATTGATTTGCTTGAAATCAATTTGATCATCGAACATATCACAGATAAAAATCATATCTAGATGTTTATGAAAAAACTCCTTCCATAAGTATTGCACACTTGCAGGCCGTTTTGTTAAATGCAAATTTTGTTTTTTCAAAAAGTTTGTAGGAATAAAAAATTTTGTGTGGCAAGAGTGTACGGCACTCTGTAAATTTTGTATGGGTGAGAATGCATCGAAAAATATGTAAGGTCTATAAGCAATTTGCTTATGGCGGATGAGAATAATAATCCTGCTGACAGAGTTTATTGTTTCCGTATTGACAAACATTTCGTCTGCGTTGGATATAGATAAATATATGTGCTGAGGAAAAATTATTTCTGGCAAATAATTTTTGTTTTCATATATACATAGGATTGAAGTAAAAATGTTAAGGCAAATCGAGAAATTATTTTTAATTTCTGCGATTTGCCTATTTTTATTGGATGGATTTTATTTATAATGTCTATGTTATTAAATACAGATCATTTGCTGCGAATTGTTTTGTATGTATAATTCTACACGACTATTTTTGTTTAGTTTTAAATGCCGTAAATGGCTTTAGTCCAAAAAAAGTTACCACAAAATATAAATTGTATGATATAATATTCTAAATACAAAAAAACTGGAGGTGCTGATATGGATTTTAATAACAATGGATGAGATGATCTCCTGGAGTTTGAAATGTTTAATGATGACAGCGATGATTATGCATTCAAACGCAGAGACCCTCCGCAGGAAGATAACATTCCCATTTGAAAAAAATTATTGGGCATTGTATTGCTTATATTTTTGTTGTGTTTGATTTTTTAGCGGTTACGAATTGACAATCGCTGTTAACTTGAGTATCATTATTATCAAGGCAAGTGCACGAGCCAAATTTGCGATAAAGATAATTTTGTTTGTGCACTCTCTTGCAATTTTAACTTAAATATGCTATACTAATAGGTGAATATGTTACATTGTTTTAATCGGCACAAAATGAATGGCAAACGATATGCAAGTTTAAATCATTCCATTTGGAAACAGTGTTTTATGCATTATTTGAGCGAAAATGGATGCTTGATGAAAAATAAGACTAGGAGGCAAGAAGTATGCAGAATTCAGATTATATCACAACAGAAGTCGAAAAAATATTCTCAATGCTCGATGCAGAAGAACTACCGGAAACGCACAGTTTTCTTGCAGGCATAATGGACGATGAGGGCTTTGCAACCGCTGAACCTTATGATATAGCATCGACGTTGGTTGAGTGCGATAAGCCTCATGAATTTCCCGATGTACTTATGGAGTTTATCACAGATATGTTTGAAACTGCAATTGAAGACGGAAACTGCGATGCAATGAATGACCTCGGAGCACAGTATTATAACGGCAGCAGATGCTTTGAGCAGAGTTTTGAAAAGGCGCTATATTATTACAATATGGCTGCTGAAAACGGCAGTAGGCAGGCGCAGGAGAATCTAGGATACTGTTATTACTACGGCAGAAATATGGACAAGCCCGACTACGAAAAGGCATTCAATTATTTTGCTCTCGGAGCTTTTGACGGTCATCTGATCTCGCTGTACAAGATAGGTGATATGTATCTCAACGGGTATTATGTCAAGAAAAACGAGAAGGAAGCCTTTCTGATCTATATGCGCTGTCTTGATACTATGACGGATGATGCAGCAAAAATTTTTGCTGGTCCCGTGTATCTTCGACTGGGAAAGATGTTCCTGAATGGTATCGGTGTGGAGCAAAATTATAAAAATGCACTTATATGCTATCAGAAAGCTGAATCGTTTTTATATGATATGGTCGCTGATGGGGATACTATGTATAAAAAGAGCCTTGAAGGTACGATAAAGGGGCAGGCGCAGGCAAGAGAAAAACTGCTTGCTGAATTGCCTGATGATGAATGGAATTTTGATTAGGTAAAAGTAATGAAATATGTTTACATCTACCGCCTGACCTCCGATTCAGGTCTAGCGCCCTGCATAGATAAAGGTCTACTCTCCCTTGCCTGTTGCAAGGGCGGACAGATAAGAAACGGTAAGCCTATACATACCGGACTACGCTACCGTGTCGGCAGCTGCCGTGACAGTGCAGACTACAAGACCGATGAGGTGTATCTGCTTGGTACACATAAGAGCAATTTTCTTTACCTTGCAAAGATAACAAATATCATTACAATGACCGAGTATTACAGCGCCATTTCTAAGGGCAGGACGGACGATATTTACAGCTTGTCGAACGGTAAACTCATAAGAAATCATAATCTCTGGAACGAGGGAGTTCATGTTGACGAGAAACAGAATATCCGTGATATTGCAGGTAAGTATGTTCTGCTGTCCGATGATTTCATATATCTTGGTAGGGATGCTGTATACAATGAGCTTGTGGATAGATACGGTGCAAGATTTCGCGAGACGAAGTTTTGCACAGGAGATATAGCAGAACAGATAGTAGCGGAGTGTCAAAAATATCGTGACGGCAAAAAGCATACTCCGACTAAACCGGTTAAGAATAGGTGTGGTGGCTGCAAATGAAAATAATCTTATCAAGAAAAGGCTTTGATTCGTCAAACGGCGGCTGTGCAAGTCCAATAATGCCGGATGGCACACTTTTGTCCATGCCTATCCCGTCAAATGATACGGACTGTTTTTCCGACTTGCGGTGGAATGATACTACATATTCAAAGATATTATCAGACTTGCACCCAAATAAATCGTATGATGGGTGTCATATTGACCCCGATATTAGAGAAAATAACCGTGTCACTCCGATAGAAAATTGGTCTCCCGCTTTCGGACAGATAGGTGCAGCACAGGGAGTGCTGAAAAATGCAGGAGTTGAAGTCGGTGATGTTTTCCTTTTCTTTGGCTGGTTTCGTCAAGTTGAGAGTACAGATAAAGGTTATCGCTATGTCAGAAGAAAAGGTGATGATTTCTATGCACACGCTGATATGAATATCATATACGGTTACATGCAAGTGGGGAAAATACTCACCGCTCCCGATGAGATAGCCAAATATAACTGGCACCCGCATTCGTCTGGACACAGACTTGCAACCACGTCTAATGCACTGTATCTGCCTACGAAAACACTTTCTTTTGATTGTAACATGAAAGGATACGGCACGCTGGATTTCCGAAAAGACCGCGTTCTGACAATGGAAGGCAAGGGTAGAGCTACATGGAACGAGTATGATTTCCTTATGCCTGAACATGTCTATGGAAACAAGAAGAATTCTGCAAAAGGTGAGGGACTGTATTACTGCGGTATCTGGCAGGAGCTTGTTGTGTTTGAGTCAGATGGTCTGTTGGAATGGGTGAGAGGGATACTGAAATGATTATATGTCGCATTTCGATTATCTCTGGAAGGTGAAAAAATGAATCTGTTTGAAATAGTCGGGAATGATCTTTTTAAAGCTCTGACCGGAAAGTATCAGAATATTTTTATTGATTGTCTTGAAATCATATATAGATCATATCGAAGTGAATTATCCTATGGAATAGACAAGGAAATCTTAGTAGTCCGGTTGACCGACTATTTTGAGAAGAATAGTTCTGATGATATTCAGTTTGAGGAAAGTCAGGACGTTTTTCAGGATTCCAGATCTAAAGCAAATGCATTTTTGAGAAAACTAAAATGGTATGGTTGGATAGAATATGAGTATGATAATAACGGTCAAGCGAAGATAGTAATGCCGGACTACTCCATCACTTTGATGCAGGCATTTGCTACAATAACAGAAGATAATGAGATGGAATATCAAAGTGAGATATCAGCTATATATTCGTTGCTGACAAATGAAAAACTACTTGATAGACCATATCCTCAAATTATTAAGCCTGTCTACGATAGAACAGTTTCGTTGTTTACAGAGTTAAAAAAACTAAATACAAGCATAAGGAAATATATAGATGAACTGACCGATGGGCAATCATCGTAAGAACTTATGGAGCACTTCTTTCAGTACAATGATAAAGTTGGATCAAAAGCCTATCATAGAATGAAAACCAATGATAATGTTTCGAGGTTCAGAAATATTATCGAGAGTCGCTTGCGTGATTTGTTAAGCGATGAATCAATAATGCAGCGAGCAGTAATTGGTTATCAGAATATCGAGAGTGAAAATGATAAAAATGAAGCAAATGAAAAAGTAATAGAAATGATAAGCTGTGTTATAGGCTATTTTAATTCGTATGATGAAATTGAGAAGGAAATCGTCAGGAAACATTCTAAGTATCTTAGAAGTGCTGTTAGCAGAGCGAAGCTGGCCTTCTTAAATACCAATAATATTGAAGGAAAGCTCTCAACGATATTAAGAACACTGTCAACTGCATTTGATGAGGAAGAAGACCGCGGTATTTATGATGATGTGCCTGATGATTACTGCAAGATCTTCAATATGTTCCCACAAAGCTTTATAAATGGTGAATCATTGAAACCAATAAGTATCACGGAGCGAATGAATGATGTCGATGAAATATTCTCTGAACAATTGATATCTGATGATGAAATAAAGAGGAAACGTGCAATACTCAAGGAGAAAAATGAACATCGTTTTTCAAGGAAAAACATTAATGTTTTTGTTAACGCTATTCTTCAAAATCATTCTGAGGTCAGTGCCTCAGAAATAGAGATGTCTTCAAAGCGAGATATGATAAGATTGATATTTATTTGTATATATGCTCGTGATAAAAGATCAGAATTTGTGGTCATACCAAAAGAAAATGTTATCAGCCAGCGTGGCTTTACCTTTCATGATTTTATAATTAAAAAGCGGGTGAAATGATATGGAGCTTGAAGAACGTTTTGAGAAGATTCTGGGATCTGTTTCAAAGGACAAATTCAGACAAAATGCAAACAAGCTGCTTAATGAATGCTTTATTCTGAAAGAATGTGCTGACACTAAAATGAGCTATTATTTTATCCTAAAAGAAAAAGAACTTTTTAAAGCATTCTTTTATTTGCTGGGATATGATATTATTATAAACGAGGAGCTAGGTCTGATTGCACTGGATAACAGCTTTGGAACAGGACGTATCAGATTAAGATTGCTTGACAGTATTATTCTGCTCTTTTTACGACTTATCTATATTGAAGAAAAGAAAAAACTATCTCAGAATGAACAAGTGATAATTGAGGTAGATGAGCTTTATGAAAGATATCGCAGTCTGAAAAGTGATAGATTGAAAAAAGTCGATATGCGATCTGTTTTAGGTATGTTTAAAAGATATCATATCATTTCAAATATTGATTCGGATATGGGTGATCCGGAAACAAGATTGCAGATATTTCCTTCGATCATGCTGGCTTTTGATGGAGTAGAACTGAATAAACTATACGAAGATGCTAAAAGTAAGCTTGATAAATATGTAAAGGGCGGTGAGAGCGATGACATTGCAGACGAAGAAGATAATGACTAAACTTCGGTTGATAAACTGGCACTATTTCAATAATGTAACGATAAATTTTAAAAATACAAATCTTTTTTCCGGTGATAATGGTGCAGGCAAATCAACTATCCTTGATGCAATGCAGCTGATTCTTACTACAAACAGTAGAAGATTCAACCTTGCAGCCAATACGGACAGCAAACGAAATCTGAAGAATTATGTTCGCGGCAAAACCGGTGAAGAAGGAAATGAGTTTATTCGTAAAGGTGCTGTTATCTCATATGTAGCCCTTGAAATATATGAGGAAGCTAAGCAGCGATATTTCATTCTGGGTGTGAAGATCGATTCTCCCGACCTCGAAAGTGTTCCAAAGAAAAAATGGTTCTGCGAAGAAGGAAGACTTGAACAACTTTCATTTATAACTGATAATAAACCTTCCAGAGATGAGCAGTTCAAAAACAATGGAAAAAAGATCAGCTTTATGCAGACTACACAGGCCAAGGATAGATTCAAGGCTCGTCTTGGACATTTGCAGGATAATTTTTTTGAACTACTTTCAAGATCACTTGCTTTTAAACCCATGAAAGATGTCAAGAGTTTCGTGTCGCAGTTTATACTTCCTGAAAGGAATGTAGATATCGCTGCACTGAGAGAGAATATAAGAAATCTTAAGGAAATGCAGTTGGTCGTTGAAGAAGTAAAGAAGCAAGTCGATGATCTCAAAAACATACAGGATAAATATAATGACATAATGCATTTTGATTACCAGATACTTGTTATAGAGATATTGATAAAGCTGGCGGAACAAGAAGCAAAAGATGATGAAATCACTGATAAAACCAAAACGATAAAACTGGAAGAACAAAATATAGCTCAGTATAGTGGGCAGTCGAAGGCTCTTAAAGATGATATAAACACTTTGAATGAGCGCTATACCGATATTTTGTCTGCGATAAAATCCGGCGAGACAGCTCAGATGATAGCTACGATAAAAGCCGATATTTCCAACAAGAAAAAAGACAAAGAGCTTTTATCTGAGAAAGTGAAAAAACTGAAAACTCAGTTAAATAGGATAAGTGCAGCCAGTCGTTTTGTTTTCGAATTAACACAGAACGACTGTGGCAATATTGTTGTTTTAGATAATGATACAGCTGACACTCAACATAGAAATAATATAGTAATTGAACTGGAGAGTGCCTTTGAAGAAGCCAAGAAAAAAATACAGGAAAAGCTGACAGAAACAAACGTTATGCTTAAAGATGTTAATGAAAAGCTTGAAACATTATCAAAAGAGATCGGTGACCTGGAGCGTAACAAAATAACATATGATAGAAATATCACTGCACTCAGAGATTTGATTGAAAGTGAGTTTTCTGCGAGAGGTATTTCATCAGATGTGCATATACTTGCCGATCTGCTTGAAATATCAGATACAAAATGGCAGAATGCGATAGAAGGTTATCTTAACACGCAAAAGTTTTATATTATAGTTGAACCACAGTATTATGATATTGCTGCTGAAGTATATGACAGAAACAAATCCAGGATACATACAGCGGCAATAGTTAATACAGCTAAACTGGATACGAAAATAGTTCATGCTGATACAAGTTTGGCGAGTGTTGTTAAAAGTGAGAATATCTATGCTCGTGCATATGTAAATTACCTTCTTGGGAGAGTAACTATGTGTGAAAGCGTTTCTCAATTAAAGGAGCATAGTATAGCTATTACCAAAGGTTGTATGTTGTATCAGGGAAATGCACTCAGAAAGATAGATCCGAAAACATATTATATGCCGTATATAGGTAAGTATGCCCTTGCTCAGCAGTTAAAGATAAAGAAGGAAGAACATGCAAAATTATTGGTAAAGAAGAAAGAACTTGATGGGCAGAAAGTAAGATATGATACAGTACAGGCAAGTATAAACAATTGTAATTTTGAAATATTGAAGGACGTTGTTGGTTCACCTGTTGACCTAAAAAAAGTTAATGATGATTTAGAGAAGTTGAAAAAAGATCTGAAAGAAGCAGAAAACGATCCGACGTATTTGAAATTGCAGATGGACGCGGAAACAATAAAAAACCAACTTGATGAAAAGAGCGAAGAACTGAAAGGATTTGATAAGAAAATACTTAATGGTGAGTTTGTAATTAAATCATTAAATGATCAAATAAGAACGCGCATGGAAGAGAAAGCAATTCTTTCGTCTGAGATAGAAAAACTCTGTAATGGTAAAGAATCAGCTCGGGCGGAGGCAAACAAGAAGTTTGAAGATCATAAAAAGACGAAAACTGCCGGTACTATATATAATAATTATCAGCCAAGAAAGGCAGTATTATTAAATCAGAAAACGGATGCTATTGGAAAACTCAGTGCTTTACAGACAAAGTATAAGGATGGTGAATTCGGAACGGGTATAAATATGATGCCTGATTACACAGAAGAATATAATAACCTTACAAGACATGATTTAATTAGCTATGAAGATAAACTTCGTACCATAAGAGAAAACTGTGAAACTGAGTTCAAAGAGAGTTTTCTTGCAAAAATGCGCGAAAACATTGAGAAGGCAAAAACTCTGTTTAAGGAATTAAATAAAACACTAAAACCTATATATTATGGAAA
This sequence comes from Hominimerdicola alba, assembly GCF_900109655.1. Taxonomy (GTDB): domain Bacteria; phylum Bacillota; class Clostridia; order Oscillospirales; family Ruminococcaceae; genus Hominimerdicola; species Hominimerdicola alba_B. The sequence goes on along the minus strand of NZ_FOAT01000020.1, from coordinate 38,039 downwards.
TGACTCATATCGATTTGACTGGGCTCCTGATAAAAAGAAAAAACGTCTTTATGATATGATAACATCAGAAGTGAATATAGGTGGCTTCAATTTGTTTTCAACTCAATTTGATGAAGAATATCACGATGAAATGGATGAACTGTTTTCAAAGTTGACTGTATCTGATGAAAATGGTGATGACGTAATAAATGAGTATACCGATTATCGAAGTTATCTTGATTATGATATTGATATTGTTTCCAAAGACGGAAAAACGCAGAAATTCTCTAAGATATACCGTGAGAAAAGCGGCGGTGAAACACAGACACCTTATTATGTTGCGATAGCTGCATCTTTTGTACAGCTTTACAGCATAGGTGAGACTATAAGGGTCATTATGCTTGATGAAGCATTTGACAAAATGGATGAAGAACGTATAGCAAGTATGCTGACATTTTTTAAAGCACAAGATCTTCAAGTTATACTTGCTGCTCCGACTTCAAGGCTAGAATTGATAGGCGAGCATGCAGATAATATCATAATGATCTTTAAAGATGACGAACATAACAGTATTGCGGAGGAATTCTCCTATGACGAAATATGAACGAACAATACTCGATAGCCTTTTGGATAAATATGAACGCAGCAAGAGTTTTGTAGGCGATAATAAGCGTGGACAGACTTTTACCGTTAAGATTTCAAAACTGTATTCCAAGTATTATGATGAAGCAGAGTATGAATTGTTTAACAGCATAAATGAGACCGTTGAAGAACTGGAAAGAAAAGGCTTTGTTGTAGCATCAAGGAAAAAGAATGGTGTTATAGATTCGGTAAAGCTCAATGATCAAATGATCGATGATGTCTATAAGTATCTGTCAAGGACACCCAAGCAAGAGGTGAACCAAAAAATCTCAGAACTGCTTGATAGATATTCAGAAAGAAATGAGATACTTTCTGAATATTGCAAAGCACAGGTCGAACGATTGGCACAGAATAAGAAAGCTGAATTTTTTGATGGTGATTTTTTGGAATATGAGAGCCTGCTTGAAGCTGTAGCAAATATCTTAGAAGTTAAAGAGGAAACTTACATAAGAGATTTTTCAATTAAAATTTTGGGTGATTCCAAAGCATTTGAAGCAATAAAGAATAAGGTCAGAAGGTTGTTATTTCAATATGGAGATTTTCCTGAGGAGGAAACTATCCTGGAAGATCTAAATATCATTAAAAATCCGGGTCACGTTTACATAAAAGGAAATGCTATTCTGAAAATCAGCGGACAGATCATAGATCTTTCTAAGCTGACCGGAGATATTGCAGTTTCTTCAGCAATACTAAAAAGCATTGACAGTATTAAAGTCAATGGAACAAAAGTTATGACCATAGAAAATCTTACAACTTTCAACGCATATATTGATGAAGATACATTTGCTGTATATCTGGGAGGATATCATAATTCCCACAGACGAAACTTTATAAAGAAAATATATTTCGACAATCCCGATGTTTCATATTATCATTACGGGGATATTGATGCCGGGGGATTTTATATACTTCTGCATTTGAGAAAAAAGACAGAGATAGATTTTCAGCCATATAGGATGGGAATAAAAGAATTACAGCGGTTTAATGAATATACAAAACCTTTGACAGACAATGATACCAAAAGATTGAATTCGTTGTTGGACAGCGAATTTTCAGAAATAGTCATGTATATGCTTGATAACAACTGTAAACTTGAACAGGAAGCTATGGATGACGACTTATAATCAAATATCAGGGAGTAAATATGAAAGTACATAACAAACTCGTCCGTGACAAGATACCCGAGATCATTGAAAATGCAGGCAAAAAGCCCGTAACGCATACGCTTTCTGAAGATGAATACATAACCGAGCTTGACAAAAAGTTGAACGAGGAGTGTGCCGAGTATCAGGCTGATAAAAGCATCGAGGAGCTTGCTGATATGCTCGAAGTTATGTACTCAATAGCAGAAGCAAGAGGGTGGACGGTATCGGGGCTTGAAGCTGTCCGTAAGGCTAAGGTCGAAAAGCGCGGTGGTTTCAAGGATAAGATATACCTTGAATATGTGGAGGATGGAAATGAGTGAAAGACTTGTAACGCCAAGCGGCAGTGCTCCGGAAAATTTGTTCATTGAACTTTTCTCTGATGCTTTCGGTGCGGAAAAAGCGGCATTTCTGTATCCGCAGTATCATTTCACCGATATTTATCAGAACGACCGCTATGCAGATTTCTTTCTTGAAAATGGCGGCAAGCGTATCGCAATCGAGATTGACGATGAGGCAAGCCATAATCCTTCCGCCGTGTCACGCAATAAATTCTATGACGACCTGCTGAAACAGAACAGCATGATATTTAATGGCTGGGACGTTTACCGCTGGGCAGTTCGTCAGCTGCAAGTGCAGCCTGATACTGTAAAGGACGAACTGCGTATCTTCCTCGGTTCTCACCCACTGTTTCGTGAGATAGCTGATTATCTGCCAACACAGCGTGCAAAGACGATCAATGCCGAGAATCTACAGCTGAAAGAACATCAGCTGGCGGCATTGAAGTCGCTTGAAGAAATGCGTATGCGCCATGAAACAATCGCTCTGCTCTACCACGCTACAGGAACGGGAAAGACCGTTACCGCTGTCAGCGACGCTAAAAAGTTCGGCGGACGGACGCTGTTCCTCGCACATACCATCGAGCTTGTAAATCAGGCTTATGAGACATTCAAGACCTTATGGGAAGATGTATCTGTCGGTAAGTTCGGTGATGCCGTCAAGGAGAAAGACGCATTTATCGTATGCGGTAGTATCCAAAGTGTTGCGCTGAATTTAGAGTTTTTCCGTGAGGACGAGTTTGATTATCTAATAATCGACGAGGCACATCACGCTTCTGCCGATACATATCAGAAGGTGCTTGCGTATTTCAAGCCGAAGTTCACTCTTGGACTTACAGCTACTCCCGAACGTGCAGACGATAAAGATATCATCGAGATATTCAAGAACACTGCACACAAGCTGGACATACAGACTGCTGTGGAGATCGGCGAACTTGTGCCTGTGCGTTGTATCCGCATACATACGAATATCGACCTGACAAAAGTTCGTTTCAACAGCGTCCAGTACAATATCCGTGACCTTGAAAGCAAGATATTCGTTCCCGAACGCAACACGCTGATTGTGGACACATTCATGGAATATGTCAGCGGCAAGCGAACTGTGATTTTCTGTGCGAGCGTAAAGCACGCCGAACAGATAGCGGAGATGATAAGAGAGCGCGGAGTCAATGCTGCTGCCGTCAGCGGTAGTATGAAGTCTTCGGAACGCAAAGAGATGCTTGCAAAGTTCCAGAAAGGCGAGATAAAGGCTATGTGTGCCTGTGATCTTCTGAATGAAGGCTGGGACTGTCCCGAGACAGAGGTTCTTTTCATGGCAAGACCGACCATGTCAAAGGTGTTGTATACTCAGCAGCTTGGTCGTGGTATGAGACTTGCCGAGGGCAAAGATTTTCTCATGGTGTTCGACTTTGTGGACAATGCCAGCCAGTATAATATGCCATATTCCATTCATAGGTTGTTTAAACTGAAAGCATATCGTCCAGGACAGACTGTTCTCGGAAAAGACCGTGCTGCCGAAGAAGAATTATACGAAAAAGGCGAGAAGCCGATCGCACTTATAGACTATCCCGTAAATGTGACTGATTACGAAGCTGTCGATGTTTTCAACTGGCAGGAGGAAGCAGCAGGCATGATCTCGCAGATGGAGTTTATCCGCCGTGTGGATGTGCAGTCCGAAACTGTCGAGCGGTATATCCGTGAAGGTAAGATAATCCCCGACCTGATAGTTCCCATGAGCGAGCACAAACAGCTAAAATACTTCACCGAAGAAACCCTTGAAGCTACCGCAAAAACAAACGGCTGGAAGCTGATAAATGACAGCAACCGCAAGGAGCTGTTCATGGAAATGGTCGAGCAGATGGATATGAGCTATTCGTACAAGCCTGTCCTGCTGAAAGCGATCTTTACCAGTGCCGATGAGAAAGGCAGAGTCAAGATTGACGATATTTCCTCATTCTTCAGCAATTACTATGAAAACCGCAGAAATTCAGGACTTGTAGTCGAGAAGCCCAACAGCATATTTGCAAAGGGCGGTTATACCGACAAGGAAGCCCAGCGGAACATCTTGTCCAATCCTTTCAAACGTTTTGAGGATATGCAGATGCTTCGCCATACAAAAACGCTCGGTATCATCGAGGTCGAGCCTACTGTCTGGAAAAACCTGAGCGATGATGAGATCAGTCAGATACTTGATATTTGTGATGAGAAGCTGGAAAACTACTATGGGCGGTTTGAAAAATAAAAAAGAAAAATAAGCAATGATCTAGGAGGTGCCCCCATGCTAAAACCCGGACTATACGAACAAGTCATAAACAAAGACCTATCAGATAGAATAGATGATTCCGCACAGCTTATCGATAAGCGCAATATTGACAAGGCGGAAGCTCCGCAGGTGCTGGCAGGGTATCTCTCCGAGGTCATCGAGAAGGGACTTTCACGTCTTGCAGGTGATGATATCGAAGGACAGCTGGGTCTTGCTAATAAAATAGTATCGGCTGTTACCGAGCTTACAGGCGATGATGAGTTCGATGGTCTGAGCGTTGATGAACGCGCACAGCAGCTTCTTGCTGTTGCCAATATGCAGAACAATGCTGACGCAGTACGTGGACGCATCACAATGACACGCCCCGAAACTTCACTCGCTTCAAGCTCACTGTTCACCGGTGCAGGACACGAACCGCAGATGATGACCGAGCTGAAAAAGGAGATAGTTTCTGCCGACAGGATAGATATGCTGGTCTCTTTCATCAAGTGGAGCGGACTTGTGCTTATTTTGGACGAGCTCACCGAATTCACCAATCGCGGTGGGCAGCTTCGTGTTATCACAACTTCCTACATGGGTGCTACAGATGTTAAAGCAGTCGAGGAACTTAGCAAGCTTCCGAATACTGAAATCAAGGTATCATACGATACCGAAAGAACAAGGCTTCATGCAAAGTCCTATGTATTTTATCGTGACACAGGCTTCACGACTGCCTATGTAGGCTCGTCGAATATGTCTAATGCCGCAATGACCAGCGGGCTTGAATGGAACCTGAAAATCACCGCTCACGATCAGCCACACACCATTCGCAAGATCAATGCGACTTTTGAGAACTATTGGAACAGCACTGATTTTTCGTTGTATTCAGCCGAGGACAGAGTGCATCTTATGCAGGCTCTCAAAGCTGAAAAATACCAGGGTGACAGCACCGACTACAGCTTTGAAATTCGTCCGTTTTCCTATCAGCAGGAGATACTGGACAAGCTGACAGCCGAGCGCGAGATACGTCATCACTACAAGAATCTTGTGGTTGCTGCAACGGGTACAGGCAAGACGGTTATTTCTGCTTTCGATTACAAGCGTTTCCGACAGCAGAACGGGCGTGCAAGAATTCTCTTTGTGGCACACAGAAAAGAGATTTTGAAGCAGAGTATCAAATGCTTCCGCGGAGTGCTACATGATGCGAATTTTGGTGAGCTTTTCTATGGCGGAGTAGTGCCCACAAGCCTTGATGAGCTTTTTATCTCTATCGAGACTTTCAATTCGCAGGCACTCGATAAAACGACCTCCCCCGACTTTTATGATTTCATAATCGTAGACGAGTTCCATCATGCCGCTGCGCCTACATATCAGCGTCTTCTTGAATACTACAAGCCGAAGATACTTCTCGGACTGACTGCTACTCCCGAGCGTATGGACGGCAAGACCATACTGCCGTATTTTGACAATAGAATTGCGGCTGAGATTCGTCTGCCCGAAGCCATAGACAGGAAACTGCTGTGTCCTTTCCACTATTTCGGAGTGTCTGATGATGTTGACCTGCACGATATAAAATGGTCTCGCGGAGGATACGATAGGACAGCACTTTCTAATGTCTACACAGGCAACGATATGCGTGTGATGCTGATCCTGAAAGAGCTGAACAAGTATGTTGCGGACATCGAAAAGGTCAAGGGACTGGGTTTCTGCGTATCAAAAGAACACGCCGAGTATATGGCTCTGCGTTTCAATGAGAATAATATCCCGTCAATCGCTCTGACAGCTGACAGCAAGAAAGATGAACGTGATTCTGCGCAGTCAAGGCTTGCAAAGGGCGAGTTAAAATTCATATTCACCATTGACCTTTACAACGAAGGCGTGGATATCCCCGAAGTCAATACTGTCATGTTCCTTCGTCCTACCGAAAGTTTGACGGTGTTCCTGCAACAGCTGGGACGTGGTCTGCGTTTGAGCGAGGGCAAGGACTGTCTGACGGTTCTTGATTTTATCGGTCAGGCGCATTTGAAATATAACTTTGAGTCTAAGTTTGCGGCACTGTTGGGCAACACTCAGAGAAGTGTCAAAGATGAAATAGAGAACGGTTTTCCGCTTTTGCCGAAGGGCTGTTATATAAAGCTGGAGAAGATGGCTCAGAAGTATATTCTCGATAATATCACGCAGGCTGTGGGCAACAAGAGTGCTATCGTAAAGCGTCTTGCTAGCTTCACTGAGGACAGCGGAAAAGAGCTTACACTTGCCAACTTCCTAAGCTACTATAATCTTGACCTTAGTGCCATTTACGGTACGAAAAACAGTTTTTCAAGACTGTGTGTGCAGGCAGGTGTCAAAGAAGACTTCTCAGAGGATATGGAGGAAATTATCACAAAAGCACTTCCGAGGCTTTCATATATCGATTCGCACCGACTGATTGAACTTGTTGCAGATTATCTTCCCAAGATAGACAAGTATACTATCGACGATTTTGACGGCGTACAGCGGAGAATGTGGCAGATGCTGCAATTCACCATATGGCAGAAGTCTTATGAAAATTGCGGTTTCAGCGACTTGCTTGAAGGCTTTAGGAAGATTGCTAGATCTCCTGTTATGTTGGCGGAGATACTTGAACTGCTGTACTATAAATATGAAAAGATAGACTTCATCGACGAGCCTGTGCAGGTGGATTATGACTGTCCTCTGGATGTGCATTGTAGTTACACAAGAGATCAGATACTTGTGGCGCTGGACTTCATGAAGCCCGATACTGTTCGTGAGGGTTGTAAATATCTTGATGACAAGAAAGTAGACTTGTTCTTTGTAACGCTCAACAAGTCGGACAAAGACTACTCGCCCACAACCATGTATAACGATTATTCTATAAACAGTGAACTGTTCCATTGGCAGAGTCAGAGCACTACAACTCCCCAGAGCAAGACAGGTCAGCGCTACATACATCATCGTGAAATGGGTACAAGCGTTATGATATTTGTCCGTGAATACAAGAGCAACAAATTAGGTGCTGCACCTTATACGTTCTTAGGATTAGCAGATTATGTTAAGTCGGAAGGCTCTAAGCCGATGAACGTTGTGTGGAAGCTTCGCAAGCCTATACCAGCGAAGTATCTGAAGAAAACAAATCAGTTGACGGTGGGATGATATGAAAACTATAAAAGTTGTAGCAGCCGTGATATGCGACTCGCTGCAGGATAAAACACGCATTTTCGCAACGGCAAGAGGATATGGCGAATACAAAGGTCAATGGGAATTCCCGGGCGGAAAGATTGAACCCGGTGAAACTCCGCAGCAAGCCTTAGTAAGAGAGATTCGTGAAGAGCTTGATACTACGATCAGAGTTGGCGAACTTATAGAAACTATAGAATACGATTATCCCGATTTTCACCTATCTATGGACTGCTTCTGGTGTGAGATCATAGAAGGGGAGTTGGTGCTGCTAGAAGCACAGGAGGGGCGATGGCTTACAAAGGATGAGCTTGGTAGTGTTAAGTGGTTGCCGGCTGATTTGGGATTGGTAGACAGAATTCGCATTCAAATGGCGTAAAACCGGGAAATGCTATTGCTTTTTCGGCATAAAGATGATATAATAATATATGAAGAAGTATCCGAGACTCGCAAAGGAGGTATGATTATGAAACCACAAGCACAGAGAAAGCCTGTAAGCTCCGAACAACACAAAAAGATGATCCGCAGCGTTGCCGGAACTATGGCTATCGAAGGACTTACACTGAGCGAAGCAAGCAGACACAATCTCGACAGATATGCCAGTGGTCAGGCAAATTTACAACAGATAATGGCAGAGCTGAAAGCAAAATACCAGAGGGCGGAGTAATGTTTTCAAAATATGATGTATACACCACAGTACAATCACTTTACTGCTATCCTGATTCCGATGTGCTGAAAAACAAGCTGAACATCCGGGATAGGGACAAGCTGAAACAGGCGGAGGAGGAAATCACCGCACTGAAACAGTATATCCTTATGGAATCGCCCATCAAAGGGAGATTCACCAAGACACAGCTTATCAATATTCACCGTTTTCTCTTTGAGGATATTTACCCATTTGCGGGACATATCCGCCGTGAGCAGATCAGTAAAGGCGATACATTGTTCTTTCCTCCTCACCTGATAAATCAGGAACTCGATAAGGTGTTTTCAAAACTACACAATGATAATATGCTGCACGAAACCGACAGGAAACACCAAATCGAGCGTCTTTCCTATATCATGTCTGAGTTGAATATCATTCATCCGTTCCGTGAAGGCAACGGACGAAGCATTCGAGAGCTGATACGCTGTATGGCACTGCACTATCGTTTTTCGCTGGATTGGAGCCGTGTAGATAGGGATACGATGCTCGAAGCAGCGATCAGGTCGGTGGTGGATAGTATGGCTTTCAGAGATATTATTGTGAAGTGTACTGTTGAGGAATAGCACGTCTCCGAGGATTACATGTTGCTGTATTTATAGCAACTTTAGATTATAATGATTTGAGATAATGGAGTAAGCTATTATGATTCAAGTATTGCAAGCTCCATATACATATTACCCAAACCTAAAGTGTGATAAAGATTTTATATATGCCCAAAAGGAGTAAGAATTATGTCTATAAAAGTAAAGATACACAATGTAAAAAATATTGACGATTTTGAATTTGAAATACCTACGGTAAAAGGTTTATATGCGTTAACTGGTGAGAATGGTTCAGGAAAGAGTACGGTTATTTCGTGCGCTGCAGCAGCTTTTTATGTTCCTTCATTTTACGATTATTTTGGAAATCCTAGAGATGGTGCATATATACAATTTGATTTTGAGGGGAAGAAAAGAGAAATCAAAGAAAAAGATGGGAAGTGGGAAAAACCATCTTATGGACAGTCATTAGGTGTCACAGGATTTTATGAAGGCAGTATTGTTTTTGGAAATCGATTTAAAGATATTGAGTATTCATTGTCGGGAAAACATCCCCGACAATTCATAACTCTCCGCAGCCCTTCAAAACCCTTTATTTTAGGGGAATCTGCATTTTTCGTTTTACATAGATCTTCGTAATTCTTTACAGTCGGTCGTAAATCAGTCGTAAGTTGGTCGTAAGTTTTCACTCGCTTTCTTCTTCGGTCAGTGACTTGAAATACTCCTCGAAACCTCTTATCTCTTTCGACTTTAAATCCTTTGTCGCATCGGCGTATATCCCTAAAGTCGTTTCAACGTCGGCGTGTCCGAGAATATCCTGCATCGCCTTGATATTCACTCCCGCCTCGCACATTCTCGTTGTGAAGGTGTGCCTCAGCGAATGATTGCTGAAATTAGGCAGCGTCGTGATCTCTTTACCTCCGCTCTTGTCAAGCAGCTCGTAATTGCAGTCGCGAATTATCCTTTTCAGCGCCTTGTTGAGCATACTCTGATTCTGAACACTTCCAAAGCGGTTGACAAATATGAAATTGCTGAACCCATCAACCTCCGCCTTGCAGCTGATGCCGACTTTCTCCTGAAATGCCTTTTCTTTCAAAAGCGCTTCCTTCACCTTCGGCAGCATAGGTATCATTCTCTTGCCTGCTTCGGTCTTGGGCGTGTTCACCGCAAACGTGCAACCGTTCTGCTTGCCTCTACTGAAATACACCAGCGTGTGATTTACGCTTATCGTGTTTTCCTTAAAGTCAACGTCTTCCCAGCGAAGCCCTGTCAGCTCACCCACTCTCATGCCCGTCCACAGCATAACCGTGAATATCGGCAGCCAGTGCGCGTATTTAGCCGAGCCTGCGAGATAGTTCTCGAAGATCTGCTGTTCTTCAAGTGTCAGTGCCCGCCTTGTGTCAAAGTCGCTGCTGTGCGCACGTTTCAGTTCTTTCAAAGCGTTGTCGGAAGGATTGTATCTCAGATAGTCGTCCTCGACGGCCAACCCAAGAACCTGATGGAGTACGGTATGTATGCAGTCGATGCTGTTGACCTTTATGTGCCGCTCGTCAGCGAGATAATTGTAGAACGCTCTCACATCTGTGCGTTTAAGGTCGGTCAGCTTTATCCTGCCGAACTTCGGCTCCACAAACTGCTCATAGGAATACTTGTAGTTGGAAAAGGTGTTGTCCTTCAAGCCTTTTTTCAGCGTTTTCCACTTGTTGTACAGATCGTTTATCGTGAGATTTTTCACGTCCACGTTTATGCCGTCAAGCGTATCTCTAAGTACATCAAGTTCCTTCTCACGAAGCTCATCGAGTGTCTTGGCATACACCGAATGGCGTTTGCCCATCTTGTCACGCCACTTGAATTCAAATGACCCGTTTGACCTCTGATATTCGCCCTCTTTCAGGACTCTTTTCTTGTTATCCTTGCGTCTCTCTATTGCCATGATAAACCTCTCTTTCATAACATAGAGGACACGTCTGATGTTATTATAGTAAACGGCATTAGAAATTGCGCTTTGAGAACGAGTAAAAGTCGAATATATGCTTTTGCGACGTTCGTAAAGCAGCAATTTCAATACTGTTTACTATATTATACACCGGACGCGCCCCAATGTCAACTACATATTTATATAGAATAAGCCTTTGCAAGATATTCTTCCAGTTTCAGGCGTTTAATTAATCTTTTAGTGCCGACCCAAATAACAAAGCCGCAATTGCTTTCATTTGTAAGCTCACGCAGCTTATTCTGGCCGATATTGAAATACGCTGCGGCTTCTTCGAGGGTGAGGTTGGATTTCTCCCATACGGGAACTTCTATTGTTGTCTTTTTGTTCAAAAAATATTACCTCCATGTTTCAGATTGTTATATATCGGTTGTGAATGTAATGTTGACTTTGATTTCCATTTCTATTTTTTCCTTTCTGTGAAGTAATGGTTCTGATGGTTGACGGTGCGGGCGGGGTGTGGTATAATATTATCGTGGGCGAGTGTAAGGATTTCAAATAATATAGGCAGGCGATTATTATGAAAATAGCAAACGGACTTGACTTCATAAATGATGAAGCAGTTATCGGAAAATGGGAGAATATCGGGTGGACAGAAAGCACATCGGCTGTTTCAATAACCGATCTGAATGATGTAAGCGGCGAATTTCATATCCTTTATTTTCTGCCCGACGGAGAACCATATTGGATATATGAGGGCTGGACAAAGGGCGTACTTCTGATACACTACGGCGGTGACGAACCGATACTTTCCTATAAATATGAGATCAGGTCAATAGATGATAAACAGTATTTGTTTCTTCATTTAGAGAATAAAACCGAAGTATTTATAAAGCGTGACAGCCTTCATTACAACAAAGAAACGCTCGGTCGGCATGATGATATCAATTTACCATTTGTTCCTGATCATGTTGTTTTGGGGAAATGGAGATCGGTCACTTTTTTAGAGGGAGCCGCAGATTTCAATGAAAATGAAATCTCACAAGACCTGTATCTGAGATCAATAGAGTTTTTCTCTGACGGCAGCCTTATTCAATCCTATATGGATACAACGTGGTATGATAAGTGGACAAAGGGATATGTTCTGAATCTGCACAGAACGACTGCTGCGACGTATCAAATAAAGAAGATCAATGGTACGGAATACTTGATTTTGGAATGGAAAATGGGCGATTATATCTATGGCGGTATGAAGCCCGATCATTATGTATTCAGACGCGAGAAGTGACCGACATGATACTATTGCGCCCCTCGACAAGCTGATGCACGATTTCAAGTGCAGCCTGCCGCAGGATATGTATTATAAGGATTTAGCTGACCGAGTTGACCAGCTCAAAAACACATAAGAAGGTCGAGAAGAAATGTGCAAGATCATGGAAGAAATAGGCGCTGAAAGAGAGCGTCAGGAAAGATACCAGATCGCAATAAGACTCATCAAAATGGATCTTCTTTCCGTAGAGGACATTGCGAAAGCGACCGACCTCTCGATAGAAGATGTTCAGGCTCTTGCAGCGATGGTAAAAGCAACCGCATAAACACATCTGCCGAAGCACATTCCCCTGCCGCGGGAAGTGTGCTTTGTGATTATTCCATAAATTAGGTGATACGATATGAATTACTATAACCCCGCCGACAAAAATGCTATACCCGAAGTAGAAAATGTCCTGCGATACCTTGCAGATATCAACGGCAAAAAGATGATAACGGGTCAGCACACACAGACGATGGCACAGGAGGAACTGCACAATATCCTTGATGTGACAGGCAAAGAGCCCGCGCTGCTGGGTTTTGAGCTTCTGTCGTACTCGCCCAACATCAACTATCTCGACACCGATGATGAATGTATCACGGAGATCGAACTGAACCGCGGCACCCTGCAAAAAGCGTGGGAGTGGGCAGCGCGAGGCGGACTTATCACCTTTACATGGCACTGGTTCTCCCCTCTTGGCGGACATTCAAAATCGTTCTTTTCTAAGAACACCAACTTCGATGTCGAAAAGGCGCTTGTTCACGGCACGCCTGAAAACACTGCACTACTGTCCGACATGGATTACATGGCGGGACTCATTCGCCCATTCAATGATAAACACATACCTATACTCTGGAGACCGTTCCACGAATCCGAGGGAACATGGTTCTGGTGGGGTGCAAAGGGTGCGGAGACTGCAAAGCGGCTCTATCGGCTGATGTTTGAGCATTTCACTGAAAAATGCGGGCTCCATAATCTGATATGGGTATGGAATTCCCCACTTAAAGACGGCTACCCCGGAGACGACTTCGTTGATATTATCTCGCGGGATATGTACCCTCCAGCTCATGAATACACATCGCACAAAAGCGAATTTGACGAACTGACAGCAATTACTTCTCAAAAGATCTCTGCAATAGCCGAGACAGGTGTGCTGCCCGATGTCGAAGCGACAATAAGCGAGAAAGCCGCATGGTCGTATTTTATGACATGGTCGCGCGAATTCTGTCTCGGTGAGAAATACACCTCTTACGATCATCTCCGAGAAGTTTATAACAGCGAGCTTGCCGTGACTATCGACAAGCTGCCGCGGCTTTATTCAGTCTGACAACCCCAAAAATCATTAAAGTCCTAAAAACTGTACTGCAAAATATTGCAAAAACCTCCGATCTGTGATATATTATTCTTAACATTTATCTTATAGGAGGCACCCCATGACCCGCTGTGATTTCTGCTCGATCATTAATATCATAACCGAATACATAAGCGAAGCCAAAGCTCTCAGCCAGTCTGAGTTTTTGTTCCGGCTATTCAACGAGTTTGCCAACGAAAATGACGATTTCGACTTCGATCAAAGCAGAGTAAACCGCTGGTTCAAGGGCAAAGACCCAATCAGTCCCACAATAACGCGCTTCTATTTGCAGGACGGCTACGCAGAATATCTCGCCTCCGACCTTGAAGAAAAGATTTTCCCGATGATGACCGACTTGAATAAAGCGACGCAGGAGATCTACGATCTGCTGATGAACGACATTTCTGTATCCGACCAAAAGAAAAACGAACTCACGGAGCTTTATACTCCGCAGAATTCTACTGACGCGGCAGACTTCATTTCCGCAGTAATGCTTTTCGGAATGGAGCGCAAATTTCAAAAACGTGAAACGAAACTCCTTACGAGCGGAACGCTGTCACCTGTTGCTGCCGAAGTCATAATGTCGGGCTCTGTTCCTAACCCCTGCAAGCATTTCTGCGGCAGAGATTCCGAGCTTGAAGCACTCCATTCTCTGCTTGAAAAGCACAGCAAGATTTTCATCACGGGTCTTGTGGGCATAGGCAAAAGCGAGTTCGCAAAAACCTACGCCAAGGCCCACAAAAAAGATTACACCAACATTCTGTATTTCTCCTACCCCGACAGCCTGAAAACGCTCATTGAGGACATGGATTTTGCCGACGATCTCCCGTCTGACGATAACACCACCCGCTTCAAAAAGCACAACCGATTTCTGCGCTCCCTCAAACCCGACACGCTGCTTATAATCGACAATTTCAATACCACAGCCGCGAACGAGCCGCAGCTTGACCTGCTGATGAAATACAACTGCAAAGTGCTGTTCACTACCCGCAGTAAGTTTGAAGTCGGATATACTTACGAACTGAACGAAATTGCCGACCTTGAAAGTCTGGTATCACTTGCCGCGTATTTCTATACCGATACCCCAAATCAGCGGCAAATAGTCGAGCATATTATCGAAACCGTACACCGACACACTCTGTTGGTTGAACTATCAGCAAGGCTATTGCAGACGGGGATCCTTGAACCGAACGAAGTCCTCTCCAAGTTATCCGAAAGCACTGCCGCGCCCGAAGCGAGCGACAAAATATCCATCACGAAAGACGGTCACACCAAAAAGGCAACTTATCACAACCACATCAAGACGCTGTTCTCGCTTTTTGCGCTGTCCGAAGAAATGCAGTCGGTAATGCGCTATGCGACTTTTATTCCTGCAAACGGTATCCGCGGCAGACTTTTTGCCAAGCTGATAAGCCTTGAAAGCATGGACACGATCAACGACCTGACCGAGCTGGGCTTCATTCAGAACCCCGAAATGGACAAGATCGCGCTGTATCCGCTTGTTCAGGAAATAATCATTTCCGACCTTGTACCTGATACCGAAAATTGCCGCCCTCTGCTTGATAATATCCACCGCACCTGCCTGCAACATGGCAATGATATTCCTTACTATTCCACGCTGTTTGCTATTACGGAAAACATAGCAGATAAGATCACGGTCTGCGATAAATCCGATTATCTGCTTTTTCTTGAGGACTCTTTCGCCTATATGGAAAAGTATCGTTACGCAAGTGGTATGAAAAAACTTGTGAGCGTTATGTCTAATCCCCTTTCCGATGATAATTTTGGCACTCCAAACGATCGCGCCCTACTGCTGAACAACCAAGCCTCCTGCGAAGGTCTACTGAACGGAAATTACAAGAAAGCCATCGACCTTGAAAAGCGTGCTATAAATATGTGCGACCCGACGGATAACCCTCTGCTTGCCGCCAATCTTCACATGAACCTCGGCTATCTGTATCAGGTGGACGGCAAGACCGACCTCGCCAAGCCGAGTATGGAGAAAGCTATGCATATCATCACCGAGGTGAACGCTCCGACCCATGATGTTATTCTCATGTCCCGAAATTACGCCCGACTTCTCGCGGAAACGGGTGAAGCCCGCCGAGCGATAACCGCGCTGCAAAAATGTGCTGATTTCGTAAAAGCGACCAACTCCGAGATGACCTCCGACTACGCCGACCTCCTTTTCGACATAGCCGGGATCACTTCTCAGATAAGCGGTATCCAAACCGCCGAGCAGTATTTTATTCGTGCGTTCAAGATATACCGCGATGTGATGTCCGATGACGATCTCCGCGAGAAAGCTGCACTTGCGGTCAAGTATTTCAATCATGGGGGAATAACAAACCTACCGTCATACCTTGCGCTCAGTGAAAATACTGCCACAGCAGAATGACCGTCTGCACTATGACCGCGACGGGCGCAAGGCTATACCATAATCCGACAAGTCCTGCCGAATGACTTGCCTTATTAAGATTTTCAGCACTCTTTTCCACCGCCGTTTCCATCTCCGAAACGGCGTTTTTGCTGTGTTCAAGAAGCTTGTCAAACATCTCGTTCTGCTGTTTGATGATATTGTTAAGATTATCATTCAGCACCTTAGCGGCATCTCTTCTTACGCTTTGACGATACTGCTCCTGGATGTCCAACAGCCGCAGCTGATTCTCGTTCATCTTCCGCAGCTCTGTCTGCGTATCTTTCATAAAATCCGTCAAGACCGCGCACATCTTGTCTACTGTTGCGAGCAGCAGTGCGGTCTGGTACTTGTCCTCTGCCGTCTGACGTTCCTCTGCTTTCAGTTTCATCACGTTCTCCCACAGCCCGGAAAGTTCCCGCTGTGGAGTATTCTCGATATTTCTTTGTAAGCTCATATTCTATCCCCTTTCTCGTATATAGATCTCCTAACCTGCTTCCGCGAACAGAAACCGACTTTCCGTTCTTGTCCAAATACTGCGGATGCCTATAAGACACCGTATTCCCCGCGACCCTGCACTCCACATTGTAATGCTCTTTCAAACTACGAATAACATCATCGAAAGTGCGGTTGTTCGGGTCAGTGATTTCTATTCTTATTACTTCACGCAGTTCGTCCTTAAAACTCTCTGCACCTCGCTTTTTCATCTGCGCTTCACCGAATGTCAGCTTGTCTTTTTGACGTGACATATCGTGATTGTAAAAGCCTTCCCGAACCGAATTCGTAAATCCATGCTCCAGACATTTCTTCCCAAAGTATTCCGACATCTCATAAAGATCATGCTGGCTGCGCCTGTACGACTTGCCAGTTTCCATATTGCAGTTGCTGATCAAAAAATGCACGTGAATATGGTCGGTATCTGTATGCACCGCAAACAAAACTTCATAGCCCTTGCTGTGTATGAAATGCTCCGCAAAATCCTGCGCTATCTCAAAGGCTGTTTTGTGATCGACATTATCCAGCGGGTGAAATGAGATCGACATTTTATGCGCAAGAATAGTATTCGCCTTGTGCTTAGAGTAGCTTTTACCGTTCAGCTTACGCGTGACCAAAATGCCGTTTGCGAAATTATCACGGTTGCAGCCCAGGGCAGTATAAAGCCCCTCGGAAGTCTTTCTCACACCGCTTTCAATCTGCTCCTTTTTCTGTCCGAGCATATAATCCGCCGAAGCTTTCAGCGCTCCGACTGATTTGCAAGGCGCGTAATCCACATTGACGTTCCCGAACGGCATTAGTCCTCCACAAGGGGCTTGTCAAGAAAAGCCGAAAGCCTGTCCATCGCCTCACAAAAACTTTTCTCATAATATCTCAGCGCGACCTGTGCTTTTTCGCTCTGGAAAGTATTTGCAAAATACGCCACCTGATTCAGATTAACGCCGATCTTTCTCAGCTCGTGCATTATCCCTTTGACCTCATCATCAAAGCGGTATACCTTTATATTAGAGTCTCGCACTAGCTTCATGAAAAAGTCCGTCTTGCTCATACCGCTGATTGCTCTTTTGCGCTCGAACATATCAAGTTCCTTTTCGGTCAGCCTTATGTTAATCTGTATATCCCTGTTTCTATTCATTAGACCTCCTTACCCGCCGACAAAATCGAAATCAATATCGTCGGCTGACACGTTATTCTCATTTGTATTTGTGATATTTATTGTTGGCGCAGCCGTGTTGTACGGCATGACCATTTTCGTGAAGCAAGCCGCAAGGAATGTAGGCAGAGCTTTCTCGACAGCAGTCTCAACCGCAGAAACGATCCGCTCTACAAACTTATCCTCACGCTCGCGGGTCTCAAAATACGGGTCATCTTTCTTGCGATAATAATTCTTGAAATACTCCGTCACAGCAACTGCGACAGCCCGGCTGTATGACTTGAACTCGTCCTTATCCATGCCTTGCAGATAATCCCACGCCTGTCTGTCAAGAGGTTTGTCAAGATTGAACCGTAACGTGGTACATTTGATATTTCTCATATCAGCCCTCCTTTTTCAGCTGTTCGTATGCGATAGTTTCATAGCCCTTTGCCGCCGCGCAGATATCGTCTATTATCGTCACTCGGCTGATATCGTACTGACCAAAGTTCTTGATTATACAGCCTCCACCTCCCGTAACATAGAGCCTCATCAGCTCGGGGTCGTACTCATATTTCGCGAGGGTCTGAAACAGTTCAGCGCAGTATTTCCTGATTGTTTCTGTGATACAGTTCAGATACTTTTCCGAAATATCGGCTTTGCCAGTTCTTATCACCTGCTCGATAATGCTCTCGTCGATCTTCGTGCAGAACTTGTCCATGACAGCGTTCTTTGCAGCGATAATGCACTGGTTCACACCTAGCTTTTCAGTGTAGCACTTGCTCTCAATGGGGCGCTTGTTGTTGATGAACATGATGTTCATGGTGCCGTTGCCGATATCCGCAAGCAGGTTCACGCCCGTCAGCTGTGAAAGTCTGTCCACCACAGCCGGGTAACCCTGCGGGTAGATCGAGCAACCAGCAATGTGCAGCTTGTACGCCACGTCGTTGAACGTGAACTTCACGTTTTTGTTTTTCATTATGTACCTGCGGAAATCCTCGCGCTGGGTCTTTACCCACGTCAGCGGAAGTCCCGCAGCGATATGCACATCGGCTTCGGTGCAGTAGCTGCATCTCAGTTCCTGCGCGATGGCCGCAAGCGTCAGCAGATAGAAGTCCTCGTCCATCGACTTGTCAGCGATAAATGCTTTGTGACCTTCCCCGATTCGGTAATACACCCCATCATACTGCAAGATATTACCTTCAAAGGTCGGAGCAGTCTGATACGCCGTGATGCCCGTGGGCATGATCGTGTTCGCAGTCTTGATGTTTCCATAGCCGTGGTCAACGCCTATGATCTTCGTTCCGTTCTTCAATTCTCTCATTGAGATCCCTCCATTTCATATTCAGACGGTTATAGCATCGCCCTGATGCCTCCCGTCGGGTTTTAATATACCACAGAATCCTCGATTTGTCATTGAGTGAAAAAGGAGCGAAAAAGGATTAATTTTATGATGCAAAATTCCATTGATACCAAAAATCGCGTCGGCGCATACGCGCCTAATACTAATTTGTTGCAAAAATGGTATGAAAAACAGGCATAAAAAAACAGCGGTACCGAACAAAGTGCATTTCGGTATCGCTGTTGTGCTATATTATTCGATTGTAATGTCAGCCGTGAAAACGCGCGACAAAAAATGTTCATGCTGCGTAAATGGCAGCATAGGCAGGTAGCACCGCTGGCTATACAAATCCCGACCAAAGGCGGGTTTTGCATAGGCTGCGCGGTACTACCTGCTCAGAGGGAGTACCCTCCGAGACCTCCCCGATAATAGAGCATACGCTCGTATGGCAAAGGCTTCTGCTGGTTTGTATACAGAAGCCTTGATTATCTCTTTACCCCCAAAAAGGCAAAAAGTTTACAATGCTGTCCAAATAAACAGACCGCAAAACGATGATTATATAGTATAATAGTGACTGAACCCGAAAGAAGATGTTGCTATTTCCTAAGCCTGAAATCACACTAAGAGATATAATAGAAGTAACAAAAAAGGAGGTAAAACGTTATGCTTAAAAGGTCAACTGTATTACAGCATAAACATATTATTGAGATCAGAATTGAAAATGAAAAAAGAGCAACCTGTTGCGAAGCCGGTTCGTATGATCTGGTGTCTTACTGCAAAATATGCGGCAGAGAATTATCTCGCCGCACTATCAACACGTCAATGAAAGCTCATGTATATGGTAAACCAACAGTTGATGACGATGCTGATTCATATTTATGGTTCGATTCTGATAAGCATCTTGTTATTAAATGTGAGGTCTGCGGTGGTTACTTGTTCCCGGGAGATGATACAAGATCTGCGGATTTGTGTTTTGATAGTATAGGAAAAATACCTTTCTTTGACACTCGCGGAATTATACCCAGGATATGTTCTGATATCTTGCAGGATGATGAAGATACATACGATCAGAGTTCCGAGATCGAGAAAATATTGATGGAATCAAACCTTTATGAGGGAATGGAATTTGAAAAAATAGTACGACTGCCTATATACCATCAAATGAAAAAGATAGGATATGATTATAGTAAACGGTCTAAAAGCTTTGTTTTTGTGGGGTTAGTTGAGAATATGGGTGGATGAAGCTATCTCAAAAAATATATCTATTATTACCACCTGTTTTCTTGACAACAAGTGTAATTGTTTCTTACATGTCTACACAAATCCCTAAAGTACGGATTGACTCGGATGGGAAAACGCTTAATAAATTATAGAAAAATAACAAAATGCATTCGGATTAATCTTGAAAAATATGCCGATTTATGTTATAATATTACTAGTTTTATTTTGTGATGAGGAGCATCCGGCATGAAAATCATAGATAATATAAGCACATTGCTGAAAGATGAACTTATAAACACCATAAAGAAAGGCAGTAAAATGACTATTGCTGCCTCTTGCTTTTCCATGTATGCTTACAAAGAACTGAAAAATCAACTCGATAGTATATATGAACTGCGTTTCATATTCACATCGCCAACTTTTGTTAAGGAGTCTGCGAAGAAAGAGAAGCGTGAATTTTATATTCCCCGAATGAATAGAGAGTCAGGACTTTATGGAACAGAGTTTGAGATCAGACTTCGTAATGAGATGACTCAGAAAGCTATTGCGAAAGAATGTGCTGAATGGATACGTAAAAAGGTCAAATTCCGTTCTAACATCAGCGGTGATAGTATGATAGGATTTGTTACTGTCGATAATCAGTCTGAAGCTTCTGCTTATTCACCTATATCTGGATTTACTACAACAGATATAGGCTGTGACAGAGGTAACAATGCATATAACATGGTACAATGTCTTGATACACCTTTTGCACAGCAGTATATTTCTCTTTTTGAAAACTTGTGGAACGATAAGGCAAAGCTCGAAGATGTTACTGAAACGGTCATAGAGAGTATTAGCACCGCCTATAATGAAAACTCACCCGAATTTATTTATTTCATGATGCTGTATCATGTTTTTAGTGAGTTTCTTGAGGATATTTCTGAGGATGTTCTGCCTAATGAAGCCACAGGATTTAAGAATAGCAAAATATGGGAAAAGTTATATGACTTTCAGCGAGATGCTGTTCTTGCTATCATCAATAAACTTGAAAAGTATAACGGCTGTATTCTTGCAGACAGCGTAGGTCTTGGTAAGACGTTCACGGCTCTTGCAGTCATCAAGTATTATGAGAACCGCAACAAGACTGTACTTGTATTATGCCCGAAAAAGCTCGCTGAAAACTGGAATACATACAAGGATAACTATGTAAATAACCCAATAGCCTCCGACCGCCTGAATTATGATGTACTGTTTCATACCGATCTGTCCCATGACGGAGGTTATTCCAACGGACTTGATCTCGACAGGCTGAACTGGGGCAACTATGACCTGATAGTTATAGATGAATCTCACAATTTCAGAAACGGTATCGGCACACATTCCAATACAAGGGAGAATAGATACCAGAGGTTAATGGAAAAGGTTATCCGTGCAGGTGTAAAAACTAAAGTACTGATGCTGTCGGCAACACCTGTTAATAACCGCTTTACAGATCTTCGTAATCAGCTCGCACTTGCTTACGAAGGATATTCAGATACCCTCAGTGAAAAGCTGAATACCAGCAGATCTATTGAGGAAATATTCCGTCAGGCACAGCGAGTATTCAACGAATGGAGTGATTATCCAAAGGAACAGCGTATAACCGATTCTCTCCTTCGTATGCTTGATTTTGATTTCTTTGAACTGCTCGATAGTGTTACTATCGCACGTTCAAGGAAACATATACAGAAATATTATAACAGTGAAAAGATAGGTAAATTCCCCGAAAGGCTAAAACCTATCTCACTTACTCCATGCCTTACAGACCTAAGCAATGCTATAAATTATAATGAGATATACAGCAGTCTGATAGAATTATCACTATGCATCTATATGCCGTCCCACTATATCTTTGAAAGTAAGATCTCAAAGTATATGGACACAAGCGATAATTTCAGGCAGTCGAACCGTGAGTTGGGTATCCGTAGGCTTATGGCGATAAATCTTCTGAAACGACTGGAAAGCTCGGTCAATTCGTTCTCACTTACATTACAGCGCATATATTCTCTTATAAATAGTACCATAAAAGCTATCAACGATTATGAGAAACATGGTGCCTCTGATATTGATATGTATGAGATGTCCGATGATGATCTCGATTTCGAGGACAGCAATACTGATTTTACTGTTGGCAAAAAAGTAAAAATTGACCTTGCCGATATGGATTACCGTTCGTGGCGTGATGATCTCCAAAAGGATAAGGACACTCTTGAACTGCTTATCCTGATGATAAAGGACATTACACCAGAACACGATACAAAATTGCAGGAACTGTTCAAACTTATCGACAGAAAGCAGAACGCTCCTATCAATCCGGGCAACAAGAAAATTATAATCTTCACGGCATTCTCTGACACGGCAGATTACTTGTATGATAATGTCAGCGAATATGTCAAGAGAAAATTCGGGCTTGAAACCGCTGTTGTAACGGGCAGCGTTGACGGCAAGACCACTATTAAGCTGAAAAGAACCAATCTTAACAATGTGCTGACGTTGTTTTCGCCCATATCCAAAGGGCGTGATGTGCTTATGCCCGGAAGCACGCAGGAGATAGATATTCTAATCGCTACAGACTGTATCTCCGAAGGTCAGAACTTGCAGGACTGCGACTACCTCGTAAATTACGATATACATTGGAATCCCGTCCGCATCACGCAGCGTTTCGGACGTATTGACCGTATCGGAAGCAAAAACAATGTCATACAGCTTGTGAACTTCTGGCCCGATATGAATCTTGATGACTACCTCAATCTGAAATCAAGAGTAGAAACACGAATGAAAATCTCGGTCATGACTGCCACGGGTGATGACGATCTTATCAATGCAGAAGAACAGGGCGATCTTGAATACCGCAGCTCTCAGCTTCGGAAGATGATGAACGAAGTTGTTGACATGGAAGATATGAACGACGGTATTTCTATCATGGATTTGGGACTGAACGAATATCGCCTTGATCTGCTGGAATATGTCAAGACACATAAGGATATAGAAAAGAAGCCCAAGGGACTTCATGCTGTTGTGCCTGCGACCGATGAACTTGGTGAGGGCGTGATATTTGTGCTGAAAAACGTCAATGACAGTGTGAATATCGGCAACCAAAATCGCATACACCCGTTCTACATGGTCTATATCGGCAATGACGGTGAGGTGCTTTGTGATTACCTGAATCCGAAGAAACTGCTTGACGATGTTCGTCTGTTGTGTAGGGGCAAGTCACAGCCGATAAAGGAGCTGTGTGCCGTATTCAACAAGGAGACCGATGACGGCAGAGATATGTCGCAGATGAGCGAACTGCTGAGTATGGCTATCGACTCTATCATTGACACGAAAGCCGAAAGCGATATTGACAGCCTGTTTGGTTCGGGCGGCACAAGTGCGCTGATCTCGGATATTAAGGGCTTGGAGGACTTTGAGCTTATCTGTTTTCTTGTGGTAAAGGACGGTGAATAAAATGTTCGGACTACCCGATAACACCTATTTCGGAAAACTTGTACCGAAAAATAAGTTTTATGACAAACTCACCATTGACAAGAAACTGGAGCGCAGTTTCATAGATCAGATAAACTCGATACGCTGGGTGCATAAGTTATCCGCCGATACGCTGAATGTTGAAAAAGGCAGTATCGTGGAGGAAGTCGAGGTCTTTCTGATAAAGCTGAAAACGAACGAACTTGATCTTAACGTACTGCGGCAAATGGACAGACAGCTCCACTATCATCTGATATTCATTCTTGAATTTGAGGAACAGTATCAGATATGGACAGGCTACAAGGAAGAAAGCACAAACACCGCTTTCAAGGTCGAGAATTATTATCATACCGATTGGGTTACGGAAGAATCTTTCTCCCTGCGGATAGACGGTCTGAACATGGACACGATATATGAGAATCTTGTCCGTCAGGTCGCAGGCGGTGAGCTTGCAAAGGAGAATAACGAGAGTCTGAAAGAAACTGTCGAGCGTAATGCGGCACGGGAAAAGCTGGAAAAGGACATTGAAAAGCTCCGTGCAAAAGTCCGCAAAGAAAAGCAGTTTAACCGACAGGTCGAGCTGAACAAACAGATAAAAGAATTGTTAAAGGAAGCGAAAAAATATAATGAGAAAACTTTCAATTAAGCTTGAAAATTGTTTTGGAATTGAAAAATTACAGCATGAATTTGATTTTTCAAGAAGTAATGTATTTTCAATTTATGCAAAAAACGGACTAATGAAAACATCGTTCGCTAAAACCTTCAAACTGTTACAGGAAGGAAAAGAAGATGATATTTGTGATATGATTTTCGATAAAGGAGGCACGACAGAAGTAAAAATAGATGGTACTCTTATAGATAAAGATCAAGTATTTGTCATTAAATCCTTTGAGAGTTCTTATGAATCAGATATATCCGCACTTCTTATAAAAGGAGATATTCAGGAACAACTCAAAGAGGTATTTAAAGTCAGAAATAAACTGTTAAAAGAACTTGAAAAACTTTCTGGTGTAAAGATAAAGAAAACATTACAAGGAAGAACAACCTATGAATTAGAGCCTTATATTATAAAAGACTTAGGGCTTTCAGAAAACAGTTTACTCTTATGCCTGGATAGTCTTAAAAATCCAAGTCCTGAAATAACGTTTGAAGGTGTTGCATATTCTGAAATTTTTGATCCTTCCATACTGAAAAAAATTGAATCGAAAGAATTTCAAGATGGCATAACAAGCTTTATATCATCGTCAGATGAAATATATGAATCTTTTGTTTACCTTGAAAAGGGCAAGCTAACGCTTCCAAAGTTTAAAGACCTTCGCAAATCTTTGCAAAAAGATTCTTTTTTTATAAAGAACAATGGAATACTATTATCTGGCAATCAAGAAATAAAAGACATTGATTCTTTGGACAGTAAGGTACAAGAAATAGAAGACCGAATAAAGCAGACTCCTTCATTTCAGGAAATAGAAAAATTGCTAAGTGATGCAAAAGGTATCGCTTTGAAGGATATTATAGAAACTCATCCTGAAATAATTGAGTATCTTTCAAAAGATAAACTGGATATGTTGCGTAAAATACTGTGGTTAACATATTTAAAGAAAAATGAGAGTCTGTTGAACGAACTGATAAGCAAATATAAACTCCTATCTGATGCTATTGATGCTGTTAGCGTTGATGATACTGAATGGAAACACGCTTTGGATATATTCGACCAGAGATTTACTGTTCCATTCTCAATGTCAGTAGATAATTTAAAAGGCGCAGTAATAGGCGAAAGCGTTCCGCAGGTTAAATTCAATTTCACACGCGGCTCAGAACATAAAACTGTTAATCGTAGCGAACTTGATGAGCTTGATACGCTTAGTCAGGGTGAGAAGCGTGCCTTATATCTGTTGAATATTATATTTGATATTGAGCAGTTAAAGAAAAGAAGTAAAGAGGTCATCATTATTGTTGATGATATAGCAGATTCTTTCGATTACAAAAATAAATATGCAATTATTGAGTACCTATATGAAATGGCAAAAGAATCAAATTTCTATTTGTTGATTCTTTCACACAATTATGATTTCTATCGAACAGTATCAAGTCGTTTGAACATAGATCGTACTAACAAATTGTTTGCAAACTTTGGAAATCATGAAATAAATCTATATCAGGAAAAATATCAAAACCAACCTTTTAAATATTGGGCTAATCAAGCAAGTTTAAAATATGTACTTGCATTAATACCTTTTGTAAGAAATCTAATAGAATACGGCAAAGACAGAAATATATGCGGACAAGGTGAGGATTTTCTGTATATGACATCTTTACTGCATGAAAAACACGATACTTATAGTATCACTTTTGCTGACATAGAACCAATTTACAAGGAATATATAGATGCAAATGATTTTAAGCCTGAAATCAATAAAAGCGTTAAAGTGATTGATGCTATTTTTACTGAATGTGATAAAATTTCGGTTTCAGACGCAGAACTGGAGAATAAAATCATTCTTGCAATAGGTATCAGACATAAAGCTGAAATATTTATGAAAAGCCAAATTTCAGCATATTCAAACAGTTTGTCGTGGAAAGACAAGGATAAACATCAAGTTACAGGAACAAGTTCTGACTTTTTATCGTTCGTCAATAGCGCAACTAATCAAACCCATACACTTTTTGATGGATATAAGCAGTTCGGGACAGACGATAAAAAAATGATTTTAAATGAAGTTAGTATCATGACACCTGAAAACATACATCTTAATTCATTTATGTATGAGCCGTTACTTGATATGGACATTACGGAATTATTATCTTTATACAACAGGGTCAAAGCCTTATAGGTGAATAGAGGAGGAGTTTGTTATGGATAAGATGAAAATGGAATCCCCGAATCTGACAGTGGCGAACATTGAAAAGATCGCCGCCCTGTTTCCAAACTGCATAACGGAAACGGCTGACGAGAATGGCAAGCTGAAAAAGGCGATAAACTTTGATATGCTCCGTGCTATGCTTTCGGAAGATGTTGCCGAGGGCGATGAAGCATACGAATTTACATGGGTTGGAAAAAAGGCGGCTATCGCTGAGGCTAACCGTCCTATCCGCAAGACACTGCGTCCTGTTATAAATGATGAAACTGTTCCTACAGGTAAAGACAGTGATGGTAACCCTTATTGCAGCAGCGGTAGCGTAAACTGGGACACCACCGAAAATCTCTATATCGAGGGCGATAATCTTAAAGTTTTGAAACTCTTGCAGGAAAGCTATCTTAATAGCATTAAGATAATATATATTGTTATCTGGACTAATATCATGATAAGTACTCTAGGTATTTATAAATGCTTAAACACATTTTTCTGCTTTGAATCGCATGGTTACTCTCATCGCTTTATCGAGAGGGTGTCAAGGCCGCTTGCGTGCATTTCAGCCTTGACACCCTCTCGATAAAGCGATACAATCCATGCGGCGATTCAACGCTGAACACTGTGTACTTGACGTTAATGTGCAGTTATGTGTGGTTTTTCGTCTCAATAGTCCAGATAACAGTTAATCCGCCATATAATACAGGACATGACTTTATATATCCAGACTCATTTATAATGGATAATGAGGATTATAACGAAGGAATAGGATATTTTGACGAAGACGGAAATGTGAATTTTAAAAGAGAAAATTCTGCCACCACAGGAAGATATCATTCTGATTGGTGCAGTATGATTTATTCTCGACTTATGCTTGCTAGGAATTTGCTCACTGAGGATGGTGTTATTTTTATTTCAATTAATGATTATGAGATTGAAAATCTAAGAAATGTATGTAATGAGGTATTTGGACGTACAAATTTAATTGCAAATTTATGCTGGCGTACAGATGGTAATTTTGATAATCAAGCAAGGATTAAAGTTTGTCATGAATATATACTTGTTTATGCTAAAAATGAAAATAAAGTACTGCACCCACCTGTAATAGATCCTAATATTTCTGATTCAAGCAAATTAAAAAAGGACATTATTAGAAATACAATTGTTAAGAATGGACCTAAAAATCCTATATCAGACGTTATAATTCCAGAAGGATTCCCTTGTGATTTTGAAAACGGGGTTATTGATGTATCAAGTATTAATTTCCCACAATATTCAACAAATATTATATGTGAAAACTATAAATTAAAAAACAGCGTTATCGCAACAAGTGGATGGGCTGCAAAATCTCAATTACTTGAGTTTATCTCAAATGGTTTTAATTATGTTATTGATACTAAGGGGCAGCAATCAACATTTACTATTTCTAAGACAGGAGCTATAGAATGCATAAAGAAAAGAAGTGATTTTCAAAGTCATGTAATTTCTGTACTTACAAATTTAGGAGGCACACAAAAAGCTACAGCTGAGTTGGATGAATTAGGGTCTTTTGGAAAATTCTTTGATTATCCTAAACCCGTTATTTTATTAAAATACTTGGTTAGTATGTTTGTTTCAAAGAATGATGTGGTTTTGGATTTTTTCAGTGGTAGCGCAACAACCGCTCATGCCGTTATGCAGTTAAACGCAGAAGACGGAGGGAAACGCAAGTACATCATGGTTCAGGTTCCCGAAAAAACATCTGAGGACAGTGAAGCATATAAGGCAGGCTATAAGAATATCTGTGAGATCGGCAAGGAGCGGCTCCGCCGTGCAGGTGCTAAAATAAAAGCAGAATTATCAGAAAAAGGCTTGCTTATCCGTGACTTACAGACCAAAAATTCAAGTGCGCACTGGACAGATACAGATGAATATAAAAATGGCAATAGAATGATTGCAGATGATCTTGATATAGGTTTCCGTGTGCTGAAACTCGATGAAACAAATATGAAAGACATTTATTATACTCCCGCCGAAACAACGCAGACTACGATTGCAGGTGTTATAAGCAATATCAAAAATGACAGGAATGACCTTGACTTGCTGTTCGGATGTCTGCTTGACTGGGGCTTGCCGCTTTCTATGCCGTACAGTTCCGAGCAAATAGAGGGCGTGACGGTGCATACCTACAATGACGGCGACCTTATTGCCTGCTTCGATAAGAATATCAGCGAGAGCGTGATAAAAACTATCGCAAAACGTCAGCCGCTGAGAGTTGTTTTCCGTGATGACAGCTTTGCGGACAGCCCGTCAAAGATAAATGTCAGCGAGATATTTAAGATGCTGTCTCCCGATACGAGAGTGAAGGTTATCTGAAAGGAGATTTTGAAATGAAAATTGTCGAACGTCCCGATTATAGGGAATTTGAATCGTATGTAATCGAACTATTCAAAAATGCTGGATTTAATATAGAAGTATCCCGTGGTACCGCTTCCTATGATTTTATTATGAGCAAAGACGGCATCAGATATATCGTTGATGTAAAATACTATCGCTCGAATTCAATTGCTAACTCCAGTCTTCGTAATGCCGCATATAGGATGATGGCATTTAATCACGCGATAAAAGAGGAATTCATTATAGTAGTTCCCACATCATGTTTAGTATGTGAAAACTCGATAAAAGTTAACGATAAGATAATATATATATGGACTATTGAAAATTTGCTTTTCTTTGCTAATACATACGAACTGAAAAGTAAGCTGGCACAATTTACTGACGTTTCATTGGAACAGCTAAGTCCCAAGCCCCCTCTTCTATCAAGTGTTTCAGAAGATTATAATGCTTTAGGTAGTCAAGAAAAGATAGCGAACGAGGTAGAATCAAAATGCGATGAGTATATCAAAATTTTTCAATCTGGGCAACAAAAAGACTTTACCACATATGAAAAAGTATGTTGTGAAGCACTAATGCTATTGTTTGAAGATCATTTGTGTTTATGGGGTACTCAAAAAACATCAAATGATAATCTGTATCGCTTTGATACGGTTTGTCGAATAAGAGAGAATATCACCAGTGCATTTTGGCATTTTATTGAAGAATATTTTAACAGCAAATACATTATTTTTGAGTACAAGAACTACTCTAATCCAATTACACAGAAAGAAGTATACACAACAGCAAGATATTTATATTCCAAAGCTTTTCGGAACGTTGCGATTATAATTGCTGTTGAAGGAAATGATACGGAAAATTCCTATAAAGCAGCAAAAGGAGTATTGCGCGAAGAAGGAAAACTGATTATACTCTTATCTAATGATGATATGGTAAAAATGTTAAAAAAGAAGAAAGACAACGAGGATCCTTCCGACTATTTATATGACAAGCTAGATAATATGATGATCGAACTTGAAAAATAATGATCATTATA
Source organism: Hominimerdicola alba (assembly GCF_900109655.1). Taxonomy (GTDB): domain Bacteria; phylum Bacillota; class Clostridia; order Oscillospirales; family Ruminococcaceae; genus Hominimerdicola; species Hominimerdicola alba_B. Next base: position 8,328 of record NZ_FOAT01000020.1, on the reverse strand, counting down.
AGGAGTTTTTTATGAAACTACAATTCAAACACCAGAAATTCCAGGCTGATGCCGCAAAAGCTGTTGTGGACGTCTTTGCAGGACAGCCTTATCTCACGCCTACATACATGATAGACAGAGGTGCGGAAACTCGCCTGACCGATACCGACGAAGAATTTATAGGTTGGTCAAATCAGAAGCTAATTCCTGCCCTGACTGACGGTGTTATCCTTGAACATATCCGCAAGATACAGCGCACCAATCAGATAAAGCCCTCGGACAAGCTGGAGGGCAGGTATAACCTCACTATCGAAATGGAAACAGGTGTCGGCAAGACCTACACCTACATCAAGACCATGTATGAGCTGAACAAGGCTTACGGCTGGTCGAAGTTTATTGTGGTCGTGCCGAGCGTTGCGATCCGTGAGGGAGTGTATAAGTCATTCCAGATCACGCAGGAGCATTTTGCGGAGGAATACGGCAAGAAGATACGCTTTTTCATCTACAATTCTGCTCGCCTGACCGAGATTGACCGATTTGCAAGTGACAGTAACATCAACGTCATGATAATCAATTCGCAGGCGTTTAATGCAAAGGGTAAGGACGCAAGGCGTATCTATATGAAACTTGATGAGTTCCGCAGCCGCCGCCCTATTGACATTATCGCAAAGACAAATCCCGTGCTTATCATAGATGAGCCGCAGTCGGTCGAGGGCAAACAAACTAAGGAGCGTCTGAAAGAGTTTCACCCACTTTGTACTCTCCGTTATTCTGCAACCCACAAGTCGGACAGTATTTATAACATGATATTCCGCCTTGATGCACTTGAAGCCTATAACAAAAAGCTCGTCAAGAAGATAGCGGTCAAGGGTATCAGCGCAAGCGGCACAACGGGTACAGAGGGCTTTGTTTTCCTTGAAAGTATCAACGTTTCGGGAGCGAACCCGACTGCAACTATCCGCTTTGATGTCAAGGGGAAAACAGGTGTCCGTCAAGTCAGCAAAACCGTCAACGAAGGATTCAACCTCTATGACCAGTCGGGGCAGCTTGAAGAATACAAGAACGGTTACACTGTTTCCCGTATCGACGCAAGGGACGATCATATTGAGTTCCTGAACGGCAAAAAGCTGTTCCTCGGTGATATTATGGGCAGCATAGACGAAGAACAGATACGCCGTATCCAGATACACGAAACAATTGTATCACATATTGAGCGTGAAAGACAGCTTTTCCATAAGGGAATCAAGGTGCTGTCGCTGTTCTTCATAGATGAAGTTGCAAAATACAAGCAGTACGATGAATCGGGACAGCCTGTGAACGGTATCTATGCTGATATGTTTGAGGAAGAATACAAGGCTGTTATTGATAATTATCAGATGGAGCTTGGCGAGAATGACGATTATATACGCTATCTTGATGCAATTTCTGCGAACAGCACCCATGCCGGATATTTCTCCGTTGATAAAAAAGGAAAGCTGACCGACGGTAAGATCGACAAGAAAGAACAGACCTCGGACGATGTATCGGCGTATGATCTTATCATGAAGAATAAGGAACTGCTCCTTGACCGTGACCCGAAGCGTTCGCCTGTTCGTTTTATCTTCTCACACTCGGCTCTCCGTGAAGGCTGGGACAACCCTAACGTGTTCCAAATATGTACCTTGAAACAGTCCACAAGTGAAGTGCGCAAGAGACAGGAAGTCGGCAGAGGTCTGCGACTTTGCGTCAATGAGGACGGTGACAGAATGGACATTGGTGTACTCGGAAACGAAGTACATAATATCAATGTTCTGACGGTTATCGCAAGTGAAAGCTATGACAGCTTTGCAAAGGGCTTACAGAGTGAAATTGCAGAAGCAGTCGCATACAGACCGAAGGCTGTTACCGCTGATCTGTTCAAAGGCAGAGAGATCAGCGATGATAAGGGCAACACTCAGGTCATTGATGACGATCTTGCACAGGCTATCTATGAAGATATGATCTCCAACGGTTATATCAAGCGCGGACAGCTTACTGACAAATACTATGAAGATAAGGCTAACAATGAGATCAAGGTAGCAGAGGAAGTAGCCGACAGCGCCCCTGCTGTTATAGAGATCATCGAAAGCATTTATGATGAAAAAGCAATTCAGCCCGAAGATGCCCGTAAGAATAATGTTGAGCTTAAAGTCGATGATAAAAAGCTCGCTATGCCCGAATTTAAGGCACTGTGGGAGAAAATCAATTCTAAGTCAGTATATGTAGTTGATTTCGAGACTGAGGAGCTTATCAAAAATGCAATAAACGTTTTGAACGATAAGCTGAGAGTTCAGAAGATATTCTATAAAATTGAAACTGGCTCAATGGAAAGCATCAAGTCTAAGGCGGAGCTTGAAAAGGGCGAATCCATGAAGAAAAACGAGTCTGCTACCGAAACAAGAGCTATCACTGCAAACAAGAGCGTAAAATATGATCTTGTCGGCAAGCTGGTTGCAGAAACAGGTCTTACAAGAAAAGACATTGTTCATATATTGACTGGAATTCAACCTATGGTTTTTGAGCAGTACAAGTATAATCCCGAAGAATTCATACTCAAATCTGCCCAGCTTATCAATGAGCAGAAAGCGACGGCTATTATTGAGCATATCACCTATCACGCTCTTGATGACCATTACGGCACGGAAGTGTTCACAGAGCCTACTATAAAGGGCAAGCTGAATGTTAATGCAATGAAAGCTCAGAAGCACCTCTACGATCACATCGTTTATGACAGCACTAATGAGCATGATTTCGCAACGGAGCTTGATACAAACAAGGCTGTTGCAGTATATGTCAAGCTGCCGAACGGTTTCTATATTTCCACACCTGTCGGCAAGTACAATCCCGACTGGGCGATAGCTTTCTATGAGGGTGAGGTCAAGCATATCTATTTCATTGCGGAGACCAAAGGCTCCATGTCTTCAATGCAGCTCCGTGATATTGAAAAAGGCAAGATACATTGTGCAAGGGAGCATTTCAAGGCTATAAGCAGTGATAATGTTGTTTATGATGTTATTGACAGTTATCAGTCGCTGCTTAATATAGTTACCAAATAATTGAATATCTAAATGTATTAAAGCAGGCTTATGGAGCAATTCATTAGAGTCTGCTTTATAATATTTAATTACATATTCTTTTGCTATATCGCTGACGGTACCGTTGTTGCGAGGGTGCCAACCGCAACAGAACCTATCTGCTCAAAGAAAACAAGCAACATAAAAATCCCGAAGCCAACCACAATAGTCGGCTTCGGGATTATTAATTTCATATCAAACGTGTCCTCAACAATTCGGTCGTAAGTTGGTCGTAAATCTTGCTTGTCTGGTCATAAACCCCGCGTATTTACGACGTTTCTTAGTCAATACTCTTCATCGTTGGGAAAATTAGCATCGATAAAAAAAGAGCAATTAATTGAAGCTTCTGATTTTGTAGCAAAAAATTTAGGTATCATACTTCATGATGATGAAAACTATTATAGTACACTTTATATGCTGAAAAATGATGAAGCAAGAAGCATGAACTTAAAGCGCCCTGCATATTATTATGAGAATAAAGGCTCATTGATAAGCCAATTAAATATGTCAACTGGTGAAAACCTATTATTGACCATTTTAAGCTCAATAGAAAGAAGATTGCAGAAAGAAGTACGTGGAACAGCACCAGCTTTTATGTTCCTTGATGAAGTTGAGTTAGCCTTACATTCTTCATCTCTCAGAAGACTAGTTTTTTTTCTAAATAATATTGCAGAAAATTATAATACGGTTGTATTATTCTCTACGCATTCTATTGAGTTGATTAGGAGCATTTCCACTGAAAACATATATTATTTACAACGTCATATAGATGGAAAATTAGAGAGTATCAATCCATGCTATCCAGTATATGCGACAAGAAATCTCGAATCATCAAACTATGGACATGATTATATCATAATGGTAGAGGATGATTTGGCTAAAAAGATTATCGATAAAATTCTCAGGGAAAAAAGATTGCTTTCCAACAAGAGAGTGTTAGTTATCTCTGTTGGAGGTTGGACACAAGTTCTGAGATTTGCATTTGATACCATAAGGTCTAATTTGGCATTGAGTACAACAAAAATCCTCATTGTTTTGGATAGAGATATTAAGAATCAAGTTTCCAGTTTTATGAGGAAAGAAAAAATAGGTTTCACAAATCCACCCCATTATTTACCTGTAAAAAGTCTAGAAAAATTTTTGTTGGAAAAATTAATCAAAAATGTAGATACAGCTTTGTTCAGAGAATTAAATGATTATTTGTTTCAGCAAAAATCATTAGACGTTATTACAAAGAAATATGCTATAGATGTAAAAAATTCTGTATATACTGATTTGGACAAAATTAGTAATGGGAAAACACTTTATGGTGTTCTTAAAAATGAATTAGAGCAGATTAGAAAAACGGAAAGTGATTTAGTAAACATTATAGTTGACTTTTTATTTTCTTCTAATAATCCCGAAATTAATGAGCTTACAACTTTTTTTGAAGAGATGTTAGGAGGATGATATTCGTTTTAAGCTGATATGATTAAAATCGGCTGCACCCGAAGGCACAGCCGTTAGCTCTTAGATATAAACCATACACTCAAACACTGCTTTTCTCGCCATACTGATAAAGCAGTTTTCAAGACCGAGCATCTTCTCAGCATCACCGCTGAGAACAGCTTTCTGATAGCAGCTGTCAGTCTGTTTCCAAAGCTTCACCTGACAGGAGATAGCTTCACTGACTTTCAGTTCCATATCATCAAGGTACTGCTCTATCCTGCCATCGTTGACGAGTCTGCGAAGCCTGTCAGGGCAATGGCTGTCAGAGAAATGAAGATGATACCTGATGAAATCAGTGCTGTATGTCTTGCTCTCGACAGCAAGCGTATCACTGTTGAAGTGAGTGACGGTCACAGTGTTGGTGTCCAAGCGCCATAACGGAACGTATTTCTTTTTCAGTGGATCGTATGCTGTCTGTTCACTCTTATATCTGCTCATAAAAAAGTCCTCCTACTTATACCTGCAAATTCACAGGCGGAACATGAAAAATTTCAAGGTGATTTTGTCCGTTGTTATGATCTGCATCATTGATTTTAACGTATAAGTACAAGGGTATGTCAGTATATTCTTGCGAGTTGTGAAAAACCACAACTAAGAAACTATTATAAGCAGGTGACAAAATGATAGATCTAAACCACTTAGAAAAATACCGTGAGAACAACCGTATAGAAGCCAAGAAAGCACTCGGAGGTCTGCCTAACAGCATTTGGGAGACATACTCTGCGTTCGCTAATACGCTGGGCGGAGTTATCCTGCTTGGCGTCGAGGAACTCAAAGATAAATCGCTTCATGCGGTCGAACTGCCCGACCCGATATATCTTATCGAAGAATTTTGGAGGATAATAAATAACCCGAACAAGGTCAGCTTAAATATTCTCACTGAAAAAGACGTTCAGACCGAGAACGTTGACGGCAAGACCATCGTTGTTATCAGGGTGCCTCGTGCCGAGCGTCCAGACAAGCCGATATTTATCGACGGTAATCCGCTCTCGGGGACTTATCGTCGCAACGGCGAGGGCGACTATCACTGCACAAAGGACGAAGTGCAGGCGATGATGCGCGACGCGGCGAGCAGATCGCAGGATATGCTTGTGCTTGAAAACATGGATATGGACGTTTTCGATTACGACAGTATCCGAAGCTACCGTATCCGTATGTGGCACTCCCGTCCCGGTCACGTTTGGGAAGATTTGGAGGACGAAGATTTCCTATACAAGCTGGGAGCGGTCAGTAGGGGAAAAGACGGAAAGCGTTATCCGACGGTCGCGGGTCTGCTGATGTTCGGTCACGAGTACGAGATCGTCAAGGAGTTCCCGAACTATTTTCTCGATTATCAGGAGCATTTTGATGATACAACTCGCTGGACTGACAGAATAGTTTCATCATCGGGTGAATGGAGCGGCAATGTTTATGACTTTTATTTTAAGGTCTACAACCGAATTGCTCAGGATATTAAAACTCCATTCAAGATCAAAAATGGCGAGCGCATTGACGATACACCCGTTCATACTGCCCTGCGTGAAGCGCTTGCTAACTGCATAATCAATGCAGATTATTACGGCAGGCAGGGTCTTGTAATAATCAAGAAAAAGGACGTTATCACGTTCTCGAATCCCGGCAATTTCCGTATTGCCATTGAGGACGCAAAAAGCGGCGGTATCTCCGACCCGAGAAACACCACACTTATCAAGATGTTCAACCTTATAGATATAGGTGAGCGTGCCGGCAGCGGTATACCCAATATTTACAGTATCTGGGACAAGCAGGGCTGGGAAGCTCCGATAATTACTGAGAATTTCGAGCCGGCTAGAATAACTATGTCTCTTTCCGTTTCAAATGATGATACTGTTATCGTCGGTGACGATAAAAAGGTGACGATAAAAAGTGACGATAAAAAGAAAGTCACTGAACTACAGAAAGAAACTATTATCGAGTATCTGACAGATCATGTAAATGTCAGATCATCCGAGCTCACAGAGCTTCTTGGTGTAAAAACCACAAGAGTAAAAAATCTTTTGAACTCCCTCATCGCAGACGGTATCGTTGTTGCCGAGGGTGCCAACCGCAACAGAACTTATCGGCTCAAAGAAACCAGCATATAAAAATATCCCGAAGCTGACACCACAAGTCGGCTTCGGTGTTATCATTTGATTCTGTAATAAGGATGAGTGATAATGCTGTCTTCCTGTTCTGTGATGATAATAAGTTGAATGAGCTGATAAATAATTATTCTGAAGATATCGCTGTGTATGTTGTTACATAACCTACTGAACTTGGTGATGAAATAAAAATATCAAAATATACATGCGATTTACTTGAATATCAGGAACGGATAAAAGACTGTCATTATATCATGATTTGGTACTCACTTAAAAACGTGTGTTAAATCGTGCGTAAAATTCATCACAAAGGACTTGATTTAACGCTCGAAGTGCGATTTAATACTTTTAATCTAACACACTCGTGCGTTAAATGATGTGTTAATAATGAATGTGCATATTATAAGTTGGTTTGAAATGTGTAAAGCATTATCTGCTAAGAGGATAGATAAATGAACATAATATCATTTATAACGTTTTGCATAGAACAATATGCGAAACATACAGGCAAAACCGGTGATGTGGTATATCAGCTTTTTAAACGTGAAAAACTGATCGAGCTGCTGGAAAATGACTATGATGATCTGCATGGTATGGGAACGGAATATTTGATGCAGTTTATAGATGAGTATTTAGATAATGAATTCAGCAAACAATATGATAATAATCTGATCTCTGACCATTCAAACATAAGGTCAATTATTGTTCCCAATATAGTAAATATGGTATCGAAAAAATACCATATCACCGAAATTGAAGCAATGGATAAATTCTACACATCTGCAACCGGTGGCAGTTTTGCTGATGATGAAACGGGTCTTTACGGACAGTCCGCACTTTTTGTGTTCGGACTGTTCTGCGAGGAACAGGAAGGTATTTAATATGCATACACAACAAGATGCTCTTGAAATTCTTGATGAAGCAATGGAGCGAGTAAAAGGCGTTTTTGGTGAAGCACTGATAAACGGATATCTTTATGGTTCATATGCCAGGGGAGATCAAGACGAAGAATCCGATGTTGATATTCTTCTGACAGTCGATCTGACTGATGAGGAAATTCGCAAACAAAGCAAGACTATTGTTAAGCTGGACAGTGATCTTAGTCTTGAACACGATATAACTGTCTGTGTGACTGTGAAGTCATATGAGCAGTTTAGTCGTTTCGCTGATGAATCTTCGTTTTACAAAAATGTTGTTTATGAAGGAATAAAAAGGTGCGGTGCTAACTGCGAGGTTTTGAAGGAGAGGAAGATAGGTGAAAATTAAACCGATTGTGAAAAATTATATTCAGACTCGGCACACGTCCTTCAAAGTCGATCTGATGCTTGAAAGAGTCTATCCAAAAATTTGTGTAAACCTCCAAAGTAGTGTATAATAGAAGAGACACTACTTTGGAGGTTTTAATTATGAGCAGAAGACGAAGAAATGAAACAGAAGAGCAGCGAGCAAGAAGAGAGCTAATAAGTGATTTTCTTTCGGCAGCGAATATTCAGAGCATGGACGATATTCAGGAACTTTTCAAGGAGGCACTTGCCGGATTTATGGAAGGTAGCCTTGAATCAGAGCTTGATTCCGAGCTTGGATACGAGCCGTATGACGTTAAGAACAAGGCTACCGACAACAGTCGTAACGGTCACAGCAAGAAAACTCTTCGTACCAGTATGGGTAAG
>NZ_FOAT01000036.1 GCF_900109655.1 Hominimerdicola alba | reverse complement strand
CAGTCTGATCGCAGCGATTGAAGAATACATCAGATACTACAACACTGGTCGGTATCAAATCAAACTGAACAGCATGACACCGATGGAGTTTCACCAGGCGTATGCTGCGTGACCGGGCGCCGCGGCATTTCACTTTCTTCGTTCGTCGCTACGCTCCTCACTACGAAAGTGAAATGCCAATTACTGCTAACAAATAGCAGCCTGCACATATTGCACAGACTGCTTTTGGTCACAACATAGAATATTTTTGTTTTTTGCGCTGTCTACTTGACAGGGGACGGGTCAGACTGAAGAGCACTTTTGGTTAAGCTTTTCGCGAAAAGCTTGCGGGGAGTTTGAGGGGCGGAGTCCCTCAATCACCAAGGCATAAAACCAAAATGCAAAACGAACTATAAGAGTAAACCAAACTCCCGCCGACCAAAAAGGCGCGGCAATAATCATCAACAAGAGCGTGGACAAAACAAACGTCCACGCTCTTTCTGCGTCCGTAAATTATTGCCGCGCCCGCCGTCAAACAGCGAAGCGTTTTTGACGGCTCGACCCGAACGTAGAGAGGGGCGACCTACCCCGCAGTCCGTTCATATATATTAATCACCCGTCCACAAATGATATCATAAAAATCGTTTTTTTGAAACTTGGTAAAAAAATATTGTTTTTCGATAAAAAACTATTGACAAACAGTTCTAAACGTGATATAATGGTGTCACGTTAAAAAATGCATGCAAATTTCTAAGATGGAGTGATGATATGATGAAAAATTATTCGCTGGAGATCATTGATGGTCTGATATGTTCTGTGATTTGTAATATCACTATATTTCTGGGTGCCGCGATCTCATTAACAGCTATGTATATTTGCTGTGCTCTTTTTGGCATATATTTCCTTTGGAGAGTGCTCTGTTATAACTCAATAAAGCCTTTTCTGGTCTTTTTGGTTTCGGGTGCATTGTTTACCGTAATAGGGTTTGTGCTCTCGCTTTTTATACCGGTATTCTATTTTCTGTTTACCATTTTTCATCCCCATTGCGGAGAGCCAAATGCTGGCGACGGATTAGGCGTGCTTATCAGTTTATATTTCCATGCTGATGTATGTATAGCAATTTCAATAATCGGAGCTATCAAGATCATGATCAAGAACAGGATAGCAAGTAAAAAACAGATGGAGTGATGATATGGAGAAAAAATCCAATAAGACGCTCATGTACGTTTATGTCATTTATGTTCTCGCTGTTTGCTGCTTTGCGGTTTACTATTCGTGCTTTCGTATCGACCGCGAGCAAGTGAGCGAGGAGTTTTTCCTTGACCTTACCGACGATGTGAAGATTGTAAGCTATTAAGATGATAGCTTTCTTATTGCGATAACCTGTGAGCTTGTCGTTGAAGTCGATGACGCCGAAAAATTTCTGCAAAACAACATAAAGTGTGGTATCGAAAAAGGAATCCCCGGAAGCGGCGATGATTACCAATACAGCGACGGCAAACGGATATACATAAGGATAGAACCGTATGACGGAAAATACCGCGTACATTTAAAACACATGGAATAAGGAGAAAATTATGAAACAGTCAACCAAACGTAAACTTGTAAATACAGCGGTCTTCGCTGCACTTCTCATCACCGAGATACTGATAGGAAAGTACGCCCACGGCTTCGTCCGCGCATATATCGGAGATGTCCTCGTTATGCCCGCAATGTACTTCTTCGTGCGCATATTCACCGAAAAATTCCCCTGCACCCTGCCGCTGATACTCTTCATCTTCGCCTGCGCAGTCGAAGTATCGCAGTATTTTGAACTCTACAAGATCCTCGGCTTCGCACCACGCAGTCTGCCCGCAATTCTCATGGGCACAGGTTTTTCGTGGGAAGATATCTTTGCCTACGCCGCAGGAAGCATGCTCAACGCCGCCGCAGCGGTTTGTATGAAACCTACCCATAAAGACTGACAATGCGACTATGACCCAATAGGTTTATAGATAGAATAGGAGATAACTTATGTTACGTTCAAAAAGACATATTTTTAAGAAAATTATACATTTAGAATTAGTGTTGTTATGTCTGGTTTTAATCGGAAGCATCATTGATTTCTTTGGATATACGGAGCATAGTGAAAAGCTAAGTGAAAAGCTTCATGAAAAAACAACCTTTACCGATCAGGAGAAAAATATCCTTTGGTCAGAACTGGGCTTGGATTACATTGACCTCGATATAAGCAAAGCATATTATACATACTATGACAGAGAAAATAATAGAAATGAAAAACTGTATGTTGTTTCAGAAGGATTCGACAGCGTTGACGCAGAAATCAAATATTTAAAACAGTTCAATGGAAATGAAAATGTTCGTCGAGGACAGGAAGATTACAAAATATACGATATAACATATAATACCGACAGAGATCATAGCAATCTATGGATAGAATGTACCACTTACGAGGAGAACGGAAATTACTACCTGAAATTTTATAAAAATGAATCCGAACATAGTGGAATTGATAATATTTTAAATGAGATGTTTGGCATTGATGATTCAGGCAAACAGTAAACCAAATCCAAGCTGTACCAAAATGTACAAACCGGTGTGATCATAGAACAGGAGATAACTTATGATATATACAAATAGACAACGTTTGAAGAAAATTATTCGTTCAGTATTAGTAGTGATCTTGTGTTTATATTTTGCATATCTTGGTTTAATTTTTTTTGGTATAGTTAGATATGCGTATCGTAGTACAAAGCTTCATGAAAAAACATCTTTTACCGATCAGGAAACAAAGATCCTTTGGTCAGAACTGGGCTTGGATTACATCGATCTTGATATAAGCAAAGCATATTATAATATATATAGTCATAGACTATTTGTTGTTTCAGAAGGATTTGACAACATTGATGCGGAGATCGAATATTTAAAACAGTTCAATGAAGATGTCCATATAGGTGATATGGTCAAGAATGAAAATAAAACAGATGATGATAAAAGAAATAATATTCAAGAAATATTGGGTATAAGATATAATACCGATATAGATAATGAGAATAAATCTATAGTTTGTATCACCTACGAAGAAAACGGAAAATACTACCTGAGATTTTATAAAAGTGGTGCTGCAATGATTGAAGCTGATGAGGATTTTACATATATAAAGAGCCGTATCAAGACTTATGAAAAAACAACCTTTACCGATCAGGAGAAAAAGAACCTTTGGTCTGAACTGGGCTTGGAATACATTGACCTTGATATAAGCAAAGCAAATTATAGAAGCTCTCAAAATAGAGTTGAAAAATTGTTTGTTATTTCAGAAGGATTTGACAGCATTGACGCGGAACTCGAATATTTGAAACAGTTCAAAGGAAATGAAAATGTTTGTCAAGGACAGGAAAATCATAAAATATACAATATATCATATAATACTTTCATAGATCATAGCAATCTGTTGATAGAATGTACCACTTACAAAGAGAACGGAAAATACTACCTGAAATTTATTAAAAATGAAGCTGAACACAGTGGAAATAATACTATTTTATATGAGATGTTTGGCATTGATGATTCAGGCAAACAGTAAACCAAATCCAAGCTGTACCAAAATGTACAAACCGGTGTGATCATAGAACAGGAGACAACTTATGATATATACAAATAGACAACGGTTGAAGAAAATTATTCGTTCAGTATTAGCAGTGATCTTGTTTTTATATCTTGGCTTTATGGCTTATGGCATAATTATCCATACAGTGTGTGGTAGGAAGCTTCATGAAAAAACAACCTTTACCGATCAGGAGAAAAATATCCTTTGGTCAGAACTGGGCTTGGATTACATTGATCTGGATATAAGCAAAGCATATTACTCATATTATAACAGAGATCATAAAAGAGTTGTAGAACTGATTGTTGTTTCAGAAGGATTTGACAGCATTGACGAGGAAATCGAATATTTAAAACAGTTCAAAGGGAATGAAAATGTCCATCAAGGACAGGAAAACTACAATATATACGGTATAGCATATAATACCGACAAAAATCATAGTAATCGATTGATAGAATGTACTACTTACAGAGAAGAGAAAGGAAAATACTACCTGGAATTTTGTAAAAATGAATCCGAACATAATGGAATTGATAATGTTTTTGATGAGGTGTTTGGTTCTGATGATGCAGGCGAAGAGTAAACCAAATCTATGCTGTACCAAAACATACGAACCAGTGTCATTATAGAACAGGAGATAACTTATGTTACGATTAATAAAACAGCATTATAAGAAAATGATTGCTTTAGTATTATCTTTTCTGATTTTTCTTGGCGTTTTTGTCTATAGAGTTAATTAATATTTTAAACCTATAATAGAGCTTCACGAAAAAACAACGTTCACTGCTCAGGAAACAAATATCCTGTGGTCAGAGTTAGGTTTGGAATATATTGATCTGGATATAAGCAAAGCATATTTTAACCGTAACAATCGTTTATATGTTGTTTCAGAAGGATTTGACAGCATTGAAGCGGAAATCGAATATTTAAAACAATTTGAAGGAAATGAAAATGTCCATAAAGACGATACCTTCGATATAAATACTGCAACTGGTCATAATGACAAGACAATTTATGAAATATACGATATAAAATGTGTTGATAAAGGTTATTTTACTGATTGTTACACTTACGAAGAAAACGGAAAATACTACTTGGAATTCTATGTTCGAGAAGCCAGAGGTCGTGATTTATATGAGATGTTTGGATTTAATGATGAATAATAATGCTTTATATTGCATTTGGCAACCAAGGAATTAAATACTTACACGGCGTATATTTGTAATGGGGAAACAAGGAGATGTATTATTTGAAGAAGACTACAAAGAATGTAAAATTGACGAGAATGGTTATAATGCTGGTCCTATTGATTAGTGCATTTGGCATAGCATGGTTCTATTATCAGACAAATTTAAAATACTACCGAATTAATGATTTATCAAACGATTCAAGCGAAAAAATTTTACGAATAATCGGAATAGATAATTCAAACGGAGAAAAAGCAGTAGCCATCGAAACCAGAATGCACTCCGGTGATGGGTATAATCTCATTGAAATGAGAATTGACGATATCGATTCGTTTGTTGAAAATAATGATGTAATAGAAACTGTAATAAAAGTTAATTGTAATATATGGGATAGAAACTCAAGGTGTTATCCTAAGGATTGCAATTATTGCGCATTGATTATTGATAATAATAAATACTACATTGCAGTTAAAAATCATAGACCTGAACATGGAACAGAACTAATGGATTATTTTTTTGAACTATATAATAATTTGTGATCAGCCAGCGTAATGAGTAAATCCCAAATTCTGTGTAAACACTACTATCGTTTGAGGAAAGTTCGCGAACAAAATGTATGGAACCGGCACCGTCTATTGTGCCATTGGCTGTTCCTCGCCCTAAAGGGAGAACTGTTACTGCGATGGATTTTCGAAATCAAGGAGGAGTTAAATGTTACACCTATAATGATAACGGAAAATACTATCTTGTATTTTTTTAAGGTGAAGTATGGCGTTACAAGAATGAATATAATTTATATGAAATGTTTGGCATTGATGATTCAGGCAAACAGTAAACCAAACCAAATCCAAGCGGTACAAAAATATACCGCCGCATTCAGTCGTATACAAACAGGGTTCAATTCCGTTTCGCGAGATTATCACACAATACACATATTCCGAACATATTTAAATGGTAATATCTTTCAGATATTATTTTTGAAAGGAATAATCACAAATGAATAAAATCACAAGAATATCAGCCCTCGTATTTGCGCTCTGTTTAAGTGCGGCTGTAATGACAGGCTGCGGTGACAGCAATAACGATATAAAGGCGGGCAATGAGACCTCAAAGGCTTCTCCCGCAGAAGATAAGGAAGAAAAAGAGCTTGATGAGGCTCTTGATAAACTTGAACAGGAAACAGCCGAGGAGCTTGAACAGGAAAAGCAGGCGGCAGAATCAGCCGTAGCAGAATCCGAATCAGAACCCGTTGTTGAAGAGATAAAGTATGAAGCGACCGAGGAGATCAAAAATGCACCTCTGAATTCAGGATATATCCAGATAGGTGATACAGTATTCAGAAGCGGCGGTTATATGACAGCTGCTGAGCTCGTTGAAGTGTGTAAAGACAAGTTCGATACTTCTGAAATACACCTGGATGAATATCTGCCAAGTAGTTGTGAATGGTATAAAGTAAGATCAGTAGAGGATCCCAGAATAGAAGTAAGCGTACAGCTGGTAAAGCGCAGAGAAGATGCCAATGAAAAAATCAAGATACCGGATACGATCGTTTCAAAGGTCGAAATGAAATTCTTTGACGGCAAGCAGTATTGTCTCACCAGTGGCATCGGAGCAGATGCTCTCGCTTATCTTGAGAACGTAGTTTTCTTCCCTATGGGTATCGGAATAATGGATTATGATGATATAAAAGCTTTTACAGAATCGCAGGGAATTGAAAAAACCGACAGTCTTGTAGCTGAAGCTAACGAGTACATCGAATCTGATGACGGAATAAGTATTACCGTAGAAGGTGAAGAGAATTTAGAGGGCAATTATCCAACAATAATGTATAGATTTAAATTTGATCCTAAAACCTTGAAAGGCACTGATCTCCGCTATTTCCTTATAGATCTGTAATATTAAAAGGCACTCCTGCGGGTGCCTTTTTCATTTCAGCAGTAATATCGGACAGCATTGGCGGAAAAAACTTACGAGATCATACCACCGTATACGGTCGTATAATTTCGTATACCGCGGTATATCTGTTGACAACCTGTGAACATTGTGGTATAATCTGCTTGGATAAAAATGATCATCACCGCCAAAGGAATGAATATTATGCGCAGATATTATGCGAGATTTTGTGCTTACTACGACAGCTTAAAAACAGAAACCGCTTGGCTTAAACTGTTTGTACCATACTTTTTATGGTGGACGTTCTATCTTGTGGTACTTTTTCCTATCATCAAGCATATCATTCAAGTCCTCATAAAGCACAAGGAATACAGCGGAAACAATATCGTTTACGCCATAGCCGTATCATTGTTTTTCAGTGTTGTTTTGTCGGGTATAAAAAGCTATGGCAATCGTAAAAAGAAAAAACCAGAACAATAACTCTGACGTGAAAGGAAAGATCATCATGCGCGGTTACTTCAAAAAACTGAATACAGAGACCAACTGGTTCAAACTGTTTGTCACGATATTTATAATAATGACAGTCATACTGCTGATACTTTTGTCTGCCATCGGGTATATCCATGATGTCATTATCATGAATAAAGCCTTTTCGGGAATAAATGTCGGCTTTGCTGTCTATGTACCACTGATTTTCAGTGCGATTAGTGCAGGCGTTGTATGTTCTTCAAATCTCAAAAAGGAAAAAGAAGAACAATAAGTTAACAAATTAGATCCACTCTATGTCCCTGAGCATTTTGATATAATCCCCTTAGAGTAGACACACAAAAAAACAAAAATCGTGTAAAACTCTAGGGGGTTATTTTATGTCACGAAGAAAACTGACAGATGAAGAAAGAATTCAAGCAGTGCAAGAATATCTTTCAGGAAAAGGAAGCTATGCATCAATAGCCAAGAAATATGGGGTTACAAAAGAAACGTTTAGACAAATGGTAGTTTTCGCAAAAACAGATGGAATAGAATCGGTCAGGATCAGCCATACAAACAAACGGTATTCTGCGAAAACTAAGTTGAAAGCAGTAACTGAATATCTTGACTGTAAAGGAAGTCAAGTAGAGATATGCCGAAAGTATCATATTTCATCCACAAGTGTTTTCA
>NZ_FOAT01000021.1 GCF_900109655.1 Hominimerdicola alba | reverse complement strand
AAAGCGTCTCGGTGCTCGTGTTGATGCTTTCGATACACGTCCCGTTGTTGAAGAACAGGTAAAGTCCCTGGGCGCATCTTTCGTTAAGATAGACCTGGGTGAGATGGGACAGACCGATCAGGGTTACGCTAAGGAGCTCACACCCGAGCAGATAGCTAAACAGCAGGAAGCTCAGGCTAAGGTTTGCGAACGTTCAGATATCGTCATCACTACCGCTAAGGTATTCGGTAGAAAGGCTCCCCGCCTTATCGGCAAGGACGTTCTTGACCGCATGAAGAAGGGCGCAGTTGTTGTAGATATGGCAGTTTCCACTGGCGGTAACGTTGAAGGCTCAAAGCTCTTTGAGGACGTTGTTACCGAAAACGGCGTTACTATCATGTGCGGCGATATGCTTGAAAGACAGGTACCTTACGATGCATCAAAGATGCTCTCGGGTAACTTCTACGCATTCCTGACCCACTTCTATGATAAGGAAAGCAAGGAACTCAAGGTAAATCTCGAAGATGAGATCATGCGTGGCTGCCTGCTCACACAGGGCGGACAGATAATCCACGAGCGCTTCAAGAATAACTGATTCTTGGCGAATGAATCGAAAACGTTTTCTTAAAAATGATCAGGAGGTAAAGTAAAATGGCGACAGGCGAAATTCTTTTGCTGGTATTCGTGTTCGTTATCGCAGGATTCCTGGGCGTAGAGCTTATCTCGAAAGTGCCCTCGCAGCTGCATACACCCCTTATGTCGGGTACAAACGCGATCTCGGGCATCACTATTGTCGGTGCGATATCTGCAACAGCAGTAGCACTCCAGACAGATGGTATGCTCAGCAATATCTGCGGATTTGCAGCGATAGTTCTGGCAACTATAAACGTTATCGGCGGCTATCTGGTAACAGACAGAATGCTTGGTATGTTCAAGAAAAAAGGGGAGGATAAGAAGTGAATTTTGAAAATATCCGCACCGTCTGCACGACAGTGCTCTATATGGTATCCTCTGTACTGTTTATAAGAGGCATCAAGCTTCTGGGTAAGGCAGACACAGCACGTAAGGGTAATCTGATGTCTTCCGTAGGTATGCTCATCGCAGTAGTTACCGTGCTTTTCGAGAAAGATGTCACAAAAACAGTCACCAAAAACGGACCTATTAACAACGCATATGTCTGGGGCGTTGCAGCAATCGCTCTCGGAAGCATCATCGGTGCTATCTGGGCTAAAAAGGTAGAAATGACAGGTATGCCACAGCTGGTTGCTCTGTTCAACGGCTTCGGCGGACTTTCCAGCTTACTGGTGGCACTGACACAGTACATGACAGCCGAAAACATCAATACATTCTCAGCTATCGCACTAGGACTTACAGTAGCCATCGGTGCAATCGCATTCACAGGCTCGGTAGTTGCATGGGGCAAGCTGAGCGGCAAGATGTTCAAGAAGAACGTAACAATCCCTGCCAAGAACGCTATAAACGGCCTGCTGGCAGTTGTGGGACTTGTAGGCGTTGCTATCTACGCTCTGAGCATTGCAGGAGCAGTTGATGCAAGTGTAGGCACCATCGGTATAATCATCGTAACAGCTGCTTACCTTATACTGGGCTTCACAATGGTAGTTGCAATCGGCGGCGGCGATATGCCCGTTATCATCTCCCTGCTGAACGCTTTCTCGGGACTTGCAGCTGCATTTGCAGGTCTTTCCATCAGCAACAGCGTGCTGGTAGTATCCGGTTGTCTGGTAGGTACTTCGGGACTTATCCTGACCCTCATCATGTGCAAGGCTATGAACAGAACTCTTTACGCACTGCTGTTCAGCAGCTTCGGCGCAACCAAGAAGGGTGCTGCAGGCGAGCAGAAAGAGCCCAAGTCCATGTCTGTTGAGGACGCATATCTCATCCTCGAAGCAGCAAGCAGCGTAGTATTTATCCCAGGTTACGGCATGGCTGTTGCTCAGGCACAGCACGCTGTAAAGGAACTCTGTGACAAGCTTGAAGCTAACGGCGCAGAAGTAAACTTCGCTATCCACCCCGTTGCAGGACGTATGCCCGGTCACATGAACGTACTTCTGGCTGAGGCAAACGTACCTTACGAGCAGCTGAAGACCGCTGACGAGATGAATCCCCAGATGTCAAACACAGACGTTGCCATCGTTATAGGTGCAAACGACGTTGTTAACCCCTCCGCTATCAACGACGAAAGCTCTCCTCTTTACGGAATGCCTATCATCAACGCATTCGAGGCTAGAACTGTTTTCGTTCTCAAGCGTGGTAAGGGTACAGGTTTCTCAGGCGTTGAGAACCCCCTGTTCACCAACGACAACACCGTTATGATCTACGGCGATGCTAAGAATACTGTGGCTCAACTGGTTAGTGAGTTTGAGGAATAAACATCAAAAGTACATTTCAGAGGACAGTTCGCTGTCCTCTTTTTTTGTGCCTGTGAATAATTCAAAAAAATCGTGGGATACTTCAGATATGAAAGAGGTGTTCCGAAATATGAGCGAACCGTACTTCAACAACATAAAATCTGAGATACTTCGTACAGACCTAAAAAACAACCTTGAAATAACTCGTTCCGCCCTTGGCGAGACCGCCGACCTTAACATTATTAACATAACCATTGGCAGTACCGACTGCGCCATACTTTCCATTGAGGGTATGGCATCTTCCCAGCTGCTTGCGGAGCTTGTTTTTGAACCGCTCACTAACTTGGCAAGCGAAGGACCGTCCGCCAACGAGATAATTGATATGCTTGAAAAGCACAGTCTTATGTCCACCGACAGACAGCTCGTCACCGATTTTGGCAAGCTGTTTGAACTGCTGTTTTCTGGATTTGCCGCCATACTTATAGATGGTGTCCCACGCGCCGTTTGTCTTGGTATACAAGGCTTTGAGAAACGCGCCGTGTCTATTCCCGAAGCTGAACAGACCATCAGCGGAGCCCGCGACAGCTTCACCGAGACCCTTCGCACCAATATGTCCCTTATCCGCCGAAGACTGAAAACTCCCGCTTTGCGGTTTGAACTTTTGAAAGTTGGCAAACTCTCCGTGACGGATATCTGCATCGCCCATATCGAAGGCAGAGCCAGCACTGAGACCATCAATAAGATAAAGCAAAAATTGCAGTCCATTGAATTGGACACTGTCCTCAATGCAGGATATCTCATGCCTTTTCTTGACGAGACTTACAACCGTTCGATTTTCTCTGCTTTAACAGTAACCGAGCGCCCCGACAATGCCTGTGCCGCTCTGAACGAGGGTAAAATTTTGGTCATTATCGACGGCACCCCGGGCTGTATCCTACTGCCCACCGTCTTTGCTGATAACTTCCGCACAATGGACGATTACTGCGAAAAGCCGTTTTATGCGGCGTTTTCGCGCTGGATAAAATACGCATCGTTCCTGCTGGCGGTACTTCTTCCAGGGCTTTACACTGCTCTGGTCATGTTCCACCCCGAGGTATTTCCGCTGAAATTGCTGCTGAACCTCGCAGCCGCCGAGGTGGCAACACCCTACCCTCCCGTGGTGGAAATGCTCCTGTTAATGGTGCTTTTCGAGATCATGCGCGAGGCGGGTGTACGCCTGCCACGGTCAGTTGGCGGGGCGGTGTCCATAGTCGGCGGACTGATAATCGGCGATGCGGCAGTAAAAAGCGGTATGGTCTCTCAGCCCCTGCTGATAGTTGTTGGTATGACCGCCACCGCATCTTTCGTACTGCCGTCACTGTATCCCGCAATAACGGTTCTTCGGCTTATTTTCATAATAGCAGGAGGTTTCGGCGGACTTTACGGCATAGCAATAGCATCGGCTCTGCTAATCTTCAACATTTCCGCCGTAGATCAATACGGAACAGCTTTCACCTCGCCGCTGCTGCCTTTGCGCCACCACGGTCTCACCGACATTTTCGCCCGCGCGGGATTTCGTCAGCTTGCAAAACGTCACACCACCGTAACGGATAATTCGTCTGATGTACAATAATACGGACTTATTTTCCAATCGAAATTTTGTACAATAAAACGGATAATTTATGACTAAACAAAAACTATCTCCTGCCGAACTGATATGCCTGCTGCTGTGTGCAAGAAGCTTCACTACGCTGACCCTCTTCCCTGTCGGCATCACAGGCGGGCTCACCTATATGACAGGCGCTCTTATCTCCACGATTTTGCAGGCTTTCCTGCTGATACCCGCCTCAAAGCTTGCCGCCCAAACCCGTAATGACCCATGCACGCTGGCTTTCGGGCGGAGCAAAAATTACGGCAAAGCTGTTACGATAGCCTTTCTGCTGTACTTTATATATGAAGCCTTCCGCGATATCGGCGACCTTGCATACTTCACTGACTACTTTTTCGCCGTGAATATGACCAGAGTCATGACTGTGCTTTGCGTAGCTTTAGCGACGGTTTATGGGGCTAGACTTACCATTTCCGTCCTCGGCAGAACAGCCAGCATCACCTTTGCAGGAGTCATCATAATGCTGGCGATAATCGCCGCGGGCGCCGCCGAAGATATGGAGATCACCCGCTTTGACTACGCCGTTAACAACCTCCCCGCCGAGCTTGCAATGGCTGTATACGCCGAATTCTCCCGCTGTGAATGCCTTGCGCTGTTCTCTTTTCTAGCGGCAGATATCGACGGCGACCCAGAAAAGGCTTCAAAGCACTACCTCATCTCAAAAGGTGTTATCATCATGATAATCGCCGCAATGGTGACATCCGTTCTCGGGACTTTCGCTTTTGCCGAGAAACTGCCTGTATTCACCCTTGCAGCTGCATCTGAAAACCTGATAACCGAGCGCAGTGATGCAGTTTTTCTGCTGATCTGGGTGATGACAGGTATCGTCAAGCTGACCACACTTCTTTATTGTTCCGCTCGCTGTCTGCGGCTTCTCCGTCCCTCGACTTCCCATATCGGAAGCGTGCTTCTGGCAGGATCTCTCCCCACAGCCGCCGCACTTCCTCTGCTTCTGGGCTACGGCTGGGAAAAAGTCATCTACTCACCGCGCCCAGCCGCTCCGATAATCGTTCTTGCGCTGATAATCCCCGCATTTCTCCTGATAGATTCGCCGAAATCAAACCATGAAAGTGAGGTCTGACATGAAAAGAACTCTTCGATCCGACCGCACGTTTTTTCTCCTTATTACTGCCGTGCTGTGCTGTATCATACTGGCGGCAGGCGGCAGAAGTATCAGCATCGACAGGCGCGGGATAGTCCACGCAATGGGCATAGACCCCTGCGAAAATGGCTACCGCGTATCTTTGCAGATCTTCCAGCCCGCAGGCTCGGGCTCGGATACCGCAGTAGATGTCACAGGCGCGAACGTTGCTGTTGCCGTCAGCGAGGGCAAGACCGTCAGCGAAGCCCTGTCCGCCGCAGACAGTTCCACAGGAAAAGAGTTGTTTTTTGGACACTTACAGCTGATATGTCTTGGCAGCGGTATCGCCCTTGATGATCCGCCAGAGCTTTTCTCCTTTGCCCTTGGCGGCAAAAATATCAGCCCCTCAGCCGATATATGCATGACACAAGGCAAGGCTGAAGACCTCATGCAGCTGAAACTCACCGAGGACGAAACCTCGGCTGAAGCCCTTTCGAGCCTTATCAGCACATCCGCCGAATACTCCCGAACTATCAACTGTGACCTGAAATCTCTGCTTTCCGATGAAGGCAGCGCCGCCATGCCTGTGCTTGAAGTCATAAGCAACGGCGACACAGACAGCAGTTCGGCGGACACCCCATCTATATCGGAAAGTGTAAGGGTGGCAGGAACAGCCGTAGTCACCCGAGAGGGCAAAAGCCTCCTCACCGAGAACGCCGCCCTCTCCGCGGCACTGCTTTCGGGCAAAGCCGATAAAGGCAGCGTTGTGACTATCCTTGACGGCAAAAGCGTGACCTCCCAGCTTGACAACTGCCGACGTTACCGCACCATAACTTTAGAAAACGGCAGACTGATACTTCGCACAAATATCACAGTATCAGCCCGCCCCGATCACGAGCTTGACCCCCAGCAGAGCAAAAGACTCAGCATCGTCACGGCACAAGCCCTCGCATCCGACTGCACAGCCCTGCAATCCGAAATGTTCCAAAGTGGCGCAGATATCTTCGGCACATCACAGCTGATAAAACAGCGTTACCCGAAGCTGTGGCTAAAATACCGCGATGCCCCAGAAAAACTACTTTCCGCGGTAGAAGCCCATGTGAATATCACGGTAAAAGTCGTATGAAGTCAGAAAATGTCAATTCGTGTTTTTTGAAATTATTCCCCATTCTATCACACAGATTTCACATCACAAGGTTATTATATTAACATCAACAGAGAATGCTTCATATTTTTTCTTCATATATTTTTTCTAAACTTCCTTAAAAAACGGCGTCCCGTACAATAGTGTGCGGGACGTCGTTTTTGCGCTGTGATTTAACGTTCCTGCATTTTTCGGATAGCAGAGTGCCGCAAGTATTCTATAATAATTTTAAAGGAAAACTATTTCAGAATATTCGCATCTTATATAATTTACTATTTTAACGATTTTAACACCATCACGTTACTTTACACTATTATGTAATTTAATGTTAACAAAACTTCAAAAATCACTTTTCAAATACCCCGTGAAGACCATAATTATCTTCCAAAAATGCTTTTTTCATCATCGGGTGACACTTTTTTCACTCAGCCATCACATTAAGTGCTAAAATGAAAGGTATGTGATAAATACTTCCATATTCTTTCAAGCTATTTTCATTCCGGTTTAAATTAGTTTTTAAGTTAGGGAAATATACTTTAAACATAGAAAACAAACAGCGGCACAGACCGCCAGACGATAAATCAAATCACAAAGGAGTATGTCTTATGGATAACATGGAAAACAACAACATCAATAACATTAATAATACACCCGCACAGAGCGAGAACCTCTACAGACCTGCTGAGTATTCAGCACCCGCAGCTTCGGCCCCCCGCACAAAGAACAGCAAGCTTCGTCTTGCGGCACTGGCAGTAAGCTTCAGCCTGCTGGGCGGTGCACTTGGCACAGGCGGAACATTCGCAGCTATCAAGTACCTCGGTACAAATCCATCTGCCGCTCAGACAAAGGCAGACGCTGCAGATACCAAAGCTGAATCCTCTACAGAGAGCAACACCGAAACAGGCAAGGCAGTCATCAAGACAGCTGAATCGGGCGAAAAGGCAGTTGCAATGCAGACAGTAAAGACCGACGGCACTCAGCTGACAGCTTCCGAGGTATATAAGAATAATGTAAACTCCACCGTAGGTATCACCACCGAGATAAGCAGCACAAACTACTTCGGCTATACCACCACAGCAGCTGCAAGCGGTTCGGGCTTCATCATCACCGATGACGGTTACATAGTTACTAACTATCACGTAATCGACGGTGCTAACAAGGTAAAGGTAACAACCTACGATAACACTTCCTATGATGCTGAGATCGTCGGCAGCGACGAAAGCAACGATATCGCAGTTCTGAAGATCGACGCAAAGGGTCTTGAAGCAGTTACCCTCGGCGATTCCGAAGCACTCAGCGTAGGCGATAACGTAGTAGCTATCGGCAACCCTCTTGGTGAGCTCACATTCACCCTGACTTCAGGCGTTGTAAGCGCTATGGACAGACAGATCACAACTTCCAATTCCGTTATGATGAACCTCATCCAGACCGACTGCGCTATAAACTCCGGCAACTCGGGCGGAGCACTGTTCAATATGTACGGAGAAGTTATAGGCGTTACAAACGCTAAGTATTCCAGCAATTCCAGCACCGAAGCTTCCATCGATAACATCGGTTTCGCTATCCCCATCAACACCGTTAAGGATATCGTTACCAGCATCATCGAAAACGGCTATGTTGTTAAGCCCTACATCGGTGTATCTGTTGAAACAGTAAGCAGCGATATGAAGTCCTACGGTATCCCCGAGGGTGCAGTTGTTAGACAGGTAAACGACGATTCTCCCGCTAAGGAAGCAGGCATCGAAGTCAACGATATCGTCACCAAGATCGACGGCAAGGAGATCGCATCTTCCACCGATATGGTAGCAGCTATCAGAAAGTGCAAAAAGGGCGATACCATCACAGTTACAGTTTACAGACAGGGCGAGACCAAGGAATTCAGCATAGTTGTTGACGAGACCAAGCCCGAAGAGAAGACCGAGGACGATCAGGCTCAGCAGCAGGAACAGCAGCAGGAACAGCAGCAGAACAATCAGGGCCGCGGCAACTATCAGTACGGCTACGGCGATGAGTTCGAGGGCATGGATCCCTTTGAGTTCTTCGGCATGAGATAATTCGCAAGATAAAAAGCTCTTCATTGAGAGTATGTGTAAATAACTTCTAAAAAACCTTCACCATAAGCAGCCGCGCTCCCTCCCCCTTTAGCGCGGCTGTTTCTTTTTCTAACAGACTACGTGCTTTATCGAAGAAAACAATAGAACGAATTAATAAGCAATTATATATCATATTTATTATGATCGGCTACACAAATCGAAAATAAAGATCGTGGAAACCTATATATACAGCCCGTTTAAATATTTTTGCGAAAATTTTGTGAAAACACTTGCTTTTTTTGGAGAAGTGTGCTATAATATCTAAGTACTCCGACGATGAAGATAATTCTATCGGCGGTAAAGACCGGGAAAAGATATCCGGACGTTGATTCGATCCGAGATATGGGTGTGCGGGTCCTGTACAATGAAACGCTGTGAACCATGTCAGGCGGGGAACCGAGCAGCATTAAGCGGTTTGTTTCGTGTGTTACAGTTTCGCCTGCACGCCTATATGTCGGATCGATTTTTATTAAGGGAGTGAGAATGTGTATCAGGCTTTATACAGAAAATGGCGTCCAAGAACCTTTGATGACGTTGTATCTCAGCCTCATATCACGACTACACTCAAAAACCAGATAATCTCAGGCAAAACAGCCCATGCGTACCTTTTCACAGGTTCACGAGGCACAGGTAAGACCACCTGCGCCAGAATATTCGCAAAGGCTGTAAACTGCGAAAACGGCAAGGACGGTATGCCCTGCTGTGAATGTGAGATATGCCGAGCCGCAGATAATGGCTCCCTTGGGGATATAATCGAGATAGACGCAGCATCAAATGCCAGCGTCAACGATATCAGAGAACTGCGCGAAGGCGTTATGTTCACCCCCGAGATGTGCAAATATAAAGTGTATATCATCGACGAGGTGCATATGCTTTCGGTGGGCGCATTCAACGCTCTGCTGAAAACTATGGAAGAACCGCCTCCTCACGTTAAGTTCATACTGGCGACCACCGAGATACAGAAAGTCCCTGCGACTATCGTTTCAAGGTGTCAGCATTTTGATTTCAACCGCATAAAGACCGAGGATATCGTGGCAAGGCTGACGTATATCGCAGGTCAGGAGGGTTTCACTCTCCACGAGGACGCAGCTGAGCTTATCGCAAGGCTTTCCGACGGCGGTATGAGAGATGCGCTTTCGCTTCTCGACCAGTGCGTTGCTTTCTCGGATGATATCACACTGGATACTGTATCGAGTGCTTCAGGTATCGCTGGCAGGGATTACCTCTTCGATATACTTGAAAGCATAGCCGACAAAGACGCGGCAGGTGCGCTCAAAAGGATAAACGAGCTGCACTCCATGTCAAAAGACCTTAAAGTGCTGGCAGGCGAACTTCTGGAACAGATGAGGAATGTCATGCTGGCTGCTACCATAGATAACGGCAGGGAGCTTATCACCTGTCTCCCCGATGAACTCAAACGCATCGAGGATATAGCAAAGAAAATGTCCCTGAATGATATACTGGGCTGCATTTCTCTTTTGCAGGAAAGCTCGGATAAACTGGCTAAAAGCACTTCCAAGAGGATAGAGCTTGAAATGTGCATAATAAGGCTGTGTACCTCAGGATTCGGCAAAAATGCCCCCGCAGCTGTATCTCAGTCGGCAATGCCTGACGGTGAGCTGCTGAAGCGCCTCACAAGGCTCGAAGATGCAGTACGCAGCGGTGCTGTGGCAGATATCCCGAAGCAGGAAGTCGAAGCTCCGCCAAAACCCGAGCCCGATCCCGATTTCAAAAAAATGGATCCGTCACAGATACAGCCCATAAATAACTGGGATGGCATAGTTGATGAGATAAGCCGCAGAAATCCTGCAATAAGCGGATTTTTAAGAAAATCAAAAGCTTTTCTCGGCGGAAGCACGGTGTTCATCATCGTAGATAATGACTTTTTCTTCCAGCAGTTCAAAAAGCTAAACGCACATTCACTGATACAGGAAGTGCTAAAGGAAAATTTCGGACAGACCTTCAATATCAAAGCAAAGTCAGCTAAAAACGTTTCGCCCGAAGATAAGGAAAACCCGATCAACAGGCTGCTTGAAAAGGCTAAAAAGCTTGATATCGAAGTCGATATAAAAAAATCAAATTAAGGAGTTATTGACAATGAAAGCAAGAGTTCCCAACGGAATGGGCAAAGGTCCTTCCAACAATATGAATCAGATGTTAAAGCAGGCACAGAAGATGCAGGATCAGATCACTGCTCTTCAGGCAGATCTCGAACAGAGAGAATTCAAGGGCACTGCAGGCGGCGGAGTTGTTGAAGTTACTATCAACGGCAAGAGAAACGTTCTCGATCTGAAGATCGCTCCCGAGATCGTTAATCCCGAGGAGATCGAGGATCTGCAGGATATGGTAAAGGCTGCATTCAATGCTGCTGTTGACAACCTGGACGAGATCAGCGATGCTGAGATGCAGAAGCTGACAGGCGGCGTATCCTTCCCCGGCCTGTTCTAAGAAATGGCTGAAACTAACGCACTGCCTCTCGTACTGCTTACCGAGCAGTTCGCAAAGCTGCCCGGCATAGGGATGAAATCCGCCCAGAGATTAGCTTATCACGTTATGCGTATGAGCGATAAGGACGCAGAGGCTTTCGCCAACGCGGTACTTAATGTACATAAAAATGTACATCTCTGCAAGGAATGTCAGAACTATACCGACAGACACCTTTGCCCCATCTGCGATGATGACAGGCGCGACCACAGCGTGATATGCGTGGTGGAAAGTCCACAGGATATCACCGCTATCGAGCGCACGGGAGAGTATAAGGGCGTATATCATGTGCTGCATGGTCTGATATCTCCCATAAACGGAGTATCACCCGATGACCTCAAAATCAAGGAGCTGCTTGCAAGGATAAATTCAGGCATAGCCGATGAAGTCATCATGGCGACCAACCCCACAGTTGAGGGTGATGCAACAGCCTTCTATATCTCAAAACTGCTGAAACCCCTCGGAGTGAAAGTCACAAGGCTTGCCTTCGGACTGCCTATAGGCGGTCAGTTGGAGTATGCAGATGAGATAACACTGTTTAAAGCTCTCGAAAACCGCAGCGAGATATAAAACAAAACACAAAGCATCTTCACTTTTTAGCGAAGATGCTTTTTATTATTGTATAAAATTCAAAACGACCTCTCATGTATTACAGGTATCCGACGAACTGTCATCAGCGTAAAATATGCTGTGTATGAAAAACGACAACACCAGTTCGATCACAGCTAATACATAGATCAGGCAACCTAAATAAAACAAGCCAAAACCATCCCAGCCGCCTATCAATTCACTTATCAATATCGTCAGCGTTCCCGCAAGCACAAGACCGTAATATATCACCGAATTGATCTTATAGAACTTTCTGCTTTCTGCGTATTCCGCTGCGACCCTATCCTTCCAAAGTCCGCTCATCGTAAATATAAAAGCCAATGACGCGATAAATACTTTCACCAAGAAATCATAATCGAGTTGGTCTAGTCCACTATCCCTAAATATGTGTCCAATCGACCATACAGCAGCTGAAATGAACACTACCGATTTCAGAAACGTAAGCACAGTAAGTAAAAGACTTCTGAAAAATTTCATATTGATGCCCCCTTGAGCCTTTTATTGTCTTGTAAATAATATCACATATTCCCCCACAAGTCAATGAAAGCAAGGTATTTCTTTCCTGAAAACTGAGCGATGATATCATGTTGTCAGAAAACAAAACCCCTCCGCCGCTGAAATACCACCAGCGACAAAGGGTGCGATTCATTTTATAAGTTTATAGTAAACAAGCGCCGCAAGTACCGCCTCGACAAAAAGTATCATCGGCAGACCCACCGAAAACTTCGGCTTTCTCGTCTTGTGATGAAATACCATCATGCCCGTCAGACCGCCCAATATGCCGAATACCGCGGCGATGATAAGGGTCTTTTCGGGGATACGCCATTTGTCGTGCTTCGCTTTCAGCTTGTCGATGCCGTAAAGCAGGAACACAGCAAGATTCACCACGCCGTAGATGCACAGAAGCACCATGCCTATCTTATCCATCATTCTTAGCCTTTCTTATCCGCAGTCCCCTGAAAAACTCCGTAAGTGCCGCGGCACATTCTTCTTCCATCACGCCGCCGATACATTCAGGTTTGTGATTGTATGGCAGGGCAAATAGGTCTACCACCGAGCCGCATGAGCCCGCTTTCTTGTCATACGCCCCGAATATCACCCGCTCTACACGGGAGTTTATCACCGCACCTGCACACATGGGACAGGGCTCCAGCGTTACATAAAGCTCGCAGTCTATTAGCCGCCAGCCGCCGAGCTTGCGGCTTGCTTCCTCGATAGCTACTATCTCAGCATGGGTCAGGGGTGAACGTCCGTATTCACGCCTGTTGAACCCTCTGCCGACTATCTCGCCCGTACTCTTTTTAACGACTACCGCCCCCACAGGAACTTCGTCCTCCTCAGCCGCCAGAGCCGCCAGCTCCAGCGCCTTGCGCATATACATCTCGTCCCGCGTCACTGACCTATCCTCATATTCACTATCGTGAGTATCAGCGCACACACGAACCACATAGCCACTGTATTCGATGAAAGCATGAGCTTTACCTTCTTTGTAAAGGTCAGCTCCGATTCACGTGTATCCGCATTGAAAGTCCAGTCATTGCGATAATTGAGCCTCGTATACGCAACCAGAGCACCTATGCATATCAGTATGCACAGCGCAATCGCAAGTATGCGTCCCAGTGAGGGATTTAGCATACCAACATATACCACCATATAATTCACCGTAGTAGTCACCGAGTGCATCAGTATCGCTGTAACGATAGAACCAGAGCGCACGGTAAATACGCCTATTACCATGGAACAAAGTATTGAAAAGCCCATGTAGCTCAGATCATAGAAACACAGCCCGCAGGCGATGCTCGCCACAGCAACCGCAAAGGAATCGCCAAACTGACGGAAGCTCTGCAATACCAGTCCTCTGAAAAGCATCTCGCACAGCACAGGCATTATTATGCAGTTGTATACCGCCGAAATTATCTGTACCGCAGGCTCGCTGCTGTCAAACATATAGATGTATACGCTGTCCACCTTGATAACGCTGAGTATCATCGAAAGCAGGGTGCTTGCAAGTCTGCCCATAACTATTATCATGAGCATTATCATTATCGCCGTTACCCTGAATTCCGCAGTGTTATTTTTTTTGCCAGAAGGCAGTGCCACCTTGCGCGGAAGCTTTGAACGCATTTGGTATATTATCATCGCAGTGATGTATTTAAGTGTGCTGATGCAGGTAAAAAGTATGCATGGAAATGTCTCCGAATTTCCGATAGTGTATCTTTTTGAAAAATATACCACACCGCAGGGACCGCCGTTCATGTACACAGCAAGCAGATAATTCACCACATCGAACATCAGCATGACCAGCATAACAGCACCCAGCAGTCTCAGACAATTGTGCAGTGTCTGGCTCTCCGCTGTATCAGCGCCATGCTTTATAAAGCCGCTGCCCGCCATATATGAATGTTCACGCGAATCGTGTACGTAGTTGAAGGAATACTGGTTCGATTCATCAGCACGCCATTTGAAATAAGCGTCTTCATACTCCTCGTTCTGATTTCTGTAAGTACGTTCTTTCGCAACGTTGCGGACAAAGCTCTTATCCTTTTTGCCTGCCATCCTCTCACCTCCCGTGAAATAATCAATACTTATGATATTATAACATAATCTACCCCAAAAGTAAAGTATAAATAAACAAATTTTACAATTCCATATTAAAAATATCAGTTCTTGATCCTCACGCCACCGCATATAATAATATAGTACAGCATACCATTCCCCGATAGGAGGCAGATAATATGAGACCCGACCTGCAATGTGCCATAGTTCTTACCATATGTATGGCTCTGATACCCTGCCTGGTCTTCACAAGAGTAAAAGCCTGTGATACCGCTGAAATGACCGTAGGCGTGTACCTGACAGCCGAAGACAGAGTCGAAGAATACTCCCTTGAAGACTACACCATAGGCGCAGTCCTCGCACAGATGCCCGCAGATTTCAGCGAAGAAGCCCTGAAAGCCCAGGCAGTCCTTGCAAGAACATACATATACCGCCGTGCCATGACCGAAGAGGACTCCCCTACCAAGTCACTCCGCGGCGCACTTATCAGCGATGATGAACATATCTACCAGAGCTTTTTTACCCCCGATGAAGCCGGTGAATTCTACGGTGAAGACTACGAAAAAGCCCGCCGTCGTGTGCTGAAAGCAGTCCGCTCTGCACAGTGGATACTGACCTATCAAGGCGAACCCATAACACCTGCCTACCATTCCGCATCATCGGGCATGACCGAGAGCGCCCTCTGTGCATGGGGACAGGATATCCCCTATCTGCAGCCCGCAGAAAGCAGCACTGATACCGAATTAAATGGCATCGAAACCACTGTGACCCTGACCTTTGATGATATGCGTGATATATCCAATGAAAGCCTAGGCATAACCCTCACAGGCTCTCCCGAAAACTGGCTGACCACCGAGCAAAACGAGCGCGATTACGTGACCTCGGTAACTCTCGGCAGCACAGAAGTGAATGTTCAGCAGTTTGTCAGCGCTTTCGGAATAGCCTCACCATGTTTTACATATGAAACAAAGAGAGATACTTTCGCCTTCACCGCGAGGGGATTCGGGCATATGGTGGGCATGAGCCAGTA
This sequence comes from Hominimerdicola alba, assembly GCF_900109655.1. Lineage (GTDB taxonomy): Bacteria > Bacillota > Clostridia > Oscillospirales > Ruminococcaceae > Hominimerdicola > Hominimerdicola alba_B. The sequence goes on along the minus strand of NZ_FOAT01000021.1, from coordinate 33,788 downwards.
CGGTGCAAATTCAATGGCAGAAAATGGCAGTTCATGTAAGGAAATACTCGCTCACTATTTCAAAAACTGCACCCTGAAAGAAGAATAGACCCACTCAGAAAAAGTTTCACTAAGTCTTCACAATGTAAGCGAAATGTAACTTTTTCCGATGTTTCAAAGCCCCTGAAAATCCCATTTTGCGTATGTTCAGAAATATTTAACTTGACAAAACTGCCGAAAATGAGTATAATTATGTTTAATGATTACGTTATGGTTACAATTTTTCACGACAGTTGAAAGGATAGACCCAAAAATGATCACCAACAAATATACAGTCAAGAAAGCCATTGCTCTCTGCCTTGCACTTACCCTGGCAGCAGGCGTTTTTGGCGGAGCAGGCAAAAGGGATACTGCCATCAGCACAGCTGCAGCTCCCCAACAGGAGCAGGATCAGTATGAGACTGAGCTGGAATTGCTGAAAGCCGAGCAGGAAGCTCTTGACAAGAAGATAGCGGAAGCCGATGCTGAGTTTGAAAAGCAAAAGGGCGATCTCAAAGCTCTTAAAGCAAGGTACACCGCAGTAAAAGCTAAGATAGACAACGTTGAGGAACAGCTGGCTAAGAACGAAGATGCTATGGTCGAGCTGGACACCCGCCTGAGAAATGCCAGAAACGACCTTGAAATCAAGAACAAAGAGATCGAAGTTCTGAAAGACGAGTTCATGAAAAGACTGAAATCCATGTATGTGGCGGGCGGAGTAAGTACATACGAGAACGTGCTGGTAAATTCCACCGATTTCTTTGATGTGCTTATGCGCTTTGAACTTGTAAAGCGCGTAGCATCCCACGATGATGAAGCTCTCGATACTCTTATGGAGAAAAAGCGCGAGATCGAAGAAGTTAAAGCCGAAATCGAGGAAAACTCCGAAAAGCTGAAAAAACAGACAGCTGAGTATTCCGATATGATGGAAGAACTCAACGCCGAGAAAAAATCGCTGAAGGAACTCATCGACAGCGCAGACGGCAAACTGGATACCATGGCTCTTGATAAGGCAGCCCTTGAACTTCGTTCATCACAGCTGACCGAAGCAAGAAAGACAGCCACAACTACCACAACCACAGCTCCCACGACTACCATCGAGGATAAGAACGATGAATCTTCCGAAAGCGAAGTTTCGTCCACAAAGCATACTACTGCACCCTCTGAGGACGAGCCCGAGGACACACCGACCGAGACAACCAAGAAGAAAACGACCACAACGATAGATCAGGAAGAGCCCGAACCCGAGCCGGAACCCATTCCCGAGCCTCAGCCCGAACCTGAGCCTGAGCCTGAACCTCAGCCCGAACCCGAGCCGGAGCCCGAACCTCAGCCGGTAGATGATTCACGCCAGAGCAGGATAAATACCGTAATGGACTACGCTCGCAGCAACGTCGGCGGCGCATATGTATGGGGCGGATCAAGTTTCCGTGCAAACGACTGCTCAGGACTAGTAATGCTCAGCTATTCACAGATAGGCATAAATCTGCCTCACCTTGCATCGTCACAGGCGGGCTACGGCACAGCAGTCAGCTACGGCGACCTTCAGGAAGGCGATCTGGTATTCTTCGGCTACGGCGGAATAGGCAGTATCTACCATGTTGCGATATACAACGGCAACGGAAGGATAGTCCACGCTGCAAACAGCAACGACGGCATTATATTCTCCGACCTTGCAAGCTTCTCTATCTACAATCCGATAGTATGCATGCGCAGGATTATATGATACCCATAAAAGACATAACGTAAAAACAGCCCCGAAGCATAAAAAGCTTCGGGGCTTTGTATATCGCAAACCTAAGAAAACTGCCAAAAGAGAAATTTGGCAGTTCTCGCAACATTTACTCCTCTTCCGCCTTGCCCAGCTGATTAGTACGGTAAGTCAGCGTCAGCAAACTGTCTCCCAAATGCACGTTTTCAACCTCGATACCCTTGTGGTCAATGGTGAGATCGTAATGAGAAAAATTCCAGAATGACTTTATACCCAGCTCAACAAGCTTGTCCGCTATCGCCTGAGTGTTTGCCTTCGGTATACAAAGCACCGCGATAACAGGATGCTCATCTTTGCAGAATTCCTCTATCTCATCGGTGTGACGTATAGCGATACTGCCCACAGTCTCACCGGTAAGCCTTGGGTTTGCATCAAATATGCCCGCCAATCTGCATCCTCTCGTGCCGAAATTTATGTGCATAGCTATCGCCTTGCCCAGATTTCCCGCGCCGATCAGAATTGTGGGGAACTCTTTGTCCACCCCGAGGATATGCCCTATCTCGTCTCTGAGTGATGCAACATGATAGCCGTATCCCTGCTGTCCGAATCCGCCGAAACAGTTGAGATCCTGCCTTATCTGCGAAGCCGTGAGATTCATTCTCTCCGAAAGCTCCCTCGAAGATATCCTCTCGACTCCCTGCTTATCAAGTTCCCCCAGAAATCTGTAATACCTCGGCAGACGCTTTATCACCGATGTTGATATATTACCGTTTTTAGCCATCTTCTAAGCCCTCCCGAGTTTTCCTGCGCTTAACTTTAAACATTGTTAAGCTGAAATTAATTATATTTACATAAGTTGCCTTTGTCAAATAAATAACGATAATATTATATACCCAAATCCCGCATTTGTCAAGTGCAGAAGACCGTTGAGATCAAATAAGTTTTTTCCACGGATATCAGCGGGCAGATACCGCATGACTAGGTCTCTTTTTACGATTTTTCAGACCCCTTACCAAAGCGTATATGCCGTACCCGATGACCACACCAGATGTATTTAGTATAAGGTCATCTATATCCGATGCCCTTGTGCTGAAAGGCAGCTGCAATATCTCTATGCACAGCGACAGCATCGCACCCGCCGCGAATACTTTCAAAAAATTATCCAGCCTCTTGTAAATTATAGGAAGAACAATACCACTGGGAATGAACATCGTAATATTACCGATGATATTCAGCAGCATATCACGTCTGTTTTCGTAATCCGTAATGTTCATAAAGGGCACAAGATTCACCCGAAGAGGAAAGACCTCCGAACTGTCAAACAAAAGGGGCTGTATCTTCCCGTTCACCGTTTCCATAGGGAAAAACGTGAATCTTAGTATAACTGCCAGGTTCACATACATCAGCAGAAGTACGCCCTCACGCTTTACGTCAAACTTCCTTTTCTTTGCAGAGACCACAGCCCTGCATATTATCCACACCAACGCAAACAGCAGCTCCGCCGCCGCAAATGATATCTCTGTCATCTTTATTTTTCTACTACCTTTCAGTCAATGCCATGCTTTTTTCTTAACTCTTCCGCTATCTCCGAAAGTTTCTGCAAACGGTGATTCGCCCCGGAGCGGGATATGGGCGGTACCATCTCCGCACCCAGCTGTTTCAGATTGTAATCAGGGTTCTCCAGACGAAGCTCCGCCATCTCCTTTAACTGCTCGGGCAGAGCCGAAAGCCCCATCTTCTGGTCGATGAGCTCTATATCCGCCACCTGACGTTCTGCCGCACGCAAAGTCTTGTCGATATTGGCATTGTCGCAGTTCATGGCGCGGTTTATCTTGTTGCGGACGTCCTTTTCCATCTTCACGTTCATAAGCTCGATAGAACACATGGTAGCCCCCATCAGGGTCAGCATGTCGATTATGTTCTCCGATTCCTTTATGTACATCACCTGAGCGCCCTTGCGCTCAACGTGCTTGGGTATTATCTCATGACGTTCGATAAGAAGCAGACCGAGGTCGTTGCACAGGTCAAGGGTGGGCATAACGAACTCCATGTGATACTTCTTGCTTGGGTCGTTCACCGAACCGCAGGCAAGGAATATACCCGCTGTAAGAAAGGGAAAGAACTTGTCCTTTGGCAGATATTCCTCTGTCAGTCTCCTGCTCTCGTCCATGCCGAAATACTCCATAAGATATATCCTCTGACCTTTGTCGGGTATGGTCAGACTGTACAGCGTAACTCCGCTGCGCCTTTCAGCCTCACTGATATCCACAGCACCCTCGTCTTTAAGTATCCTGCAAACGTTCCTCACAAAGAAATCCTTTACCAACGTATTCTCCGTCAGAAAAAGTATCTCCCTGTCACTGAGCTCGTTGCAGCAGCAAAGCAGCCCCATAAGACAGGCATCAGCCTTCTGTGAGGTGTTTATCCTCTCGATTATCTCAGATTTTACTCTATATGAAAAAGACATTTCGTCCATTGTCATCACTCCCGATGGTATTATAGCACATATCAGCGCAAAAGTAAAGCCGGATCAGCATCTTTCCCTCTATCATGACAGCCCCTGCTTCTTCTTAAAAATTTCATAAAAAATCAGATAGTTATTGACAAACAACAAGGGTTAAGGTATAATTATCAATGGTATGTATAGCCCGAAAAATGGCTGTACAAAGAATAATCATTCGATCATAATATTATTAAGAGAGGTGACAAAATGAACAAAGAATTGTTCAAAAGAATGGCAGGGCTGATATCCGCCATTGCTATCACAGCATCGTCAGTGCTGCCCTCCGCAGCCCAGGCGTTGGAAACAACGGACACCTGCCCCGAGTATGACGATATCGTACACGTCATAGTCGAACTCTACGGCGACCCTATACTCGCAGCCGATACAGGCGATATGGGCTCTGATTATCTCGATACCTCCGCTGCACAGAGAAGGTCTCAGCAGCTTAAAAGTCTCAGAAAAAACGCTTTCAGTGAGATACTCTCCATCTATCCCGATGCAGAACTGGACTTCACCTATGATGCCGTATTCAACGGATTCTCCTGCACTCTGCCTAGTGAACTTATCGACGAAGCCGAAGACCTCCCCGCAATAAAGAATGTTACGGTTTCTCATAAAAATCAGGCACCCGATCTTTATAAGAGCGTAGATGCTACAGGCGCTTACTATTTTTCTTCCGAAACAGGTCTGACAGGCAAAGGCAAGGTCATCGCCGTTATCGATACCGAGCTCAGAACAGACCACGAGATGTTCGCACCTCTTGCGGACGAATCATCGGTAAAACTCACCAAGGCAGATATCGCTGACGCAGCCGAGAACCGAAACCTCAATTTTGATATAGATCCCGATTCAGCATATGTCAGCAGCAAGATACCCTATGCCATTTCGCTGTTAGATAATAAAAACCGCTATACAGTCTCAACCGATAATGAAATGATGTACCACGGCACCCACGTATGCGGCATCGCGGCAGGCAACAGGGTAAAGCCCTATATAGAAGAATATGAGAATTACATGGATATGAGCGGCGTCGCACCCGATGCACAGCTGATCTTCATGGCAGGCTTTGAACAAAACAAAGAATATGCTGTCCCCACTATCGATGACAACGTTGCCTTTGCAGGCATCGAGGACGCTATAAAGCTCGGTGCAGATGTGGTGAGCCTCAGTTTCGGCGGTCCATTCTCCGATGACGAACAGGTGGAGCTTTACAGCAAAGTTCTCAACAATGCCGATAATGCAGGCGTTGTGATATGCTGTGCAGGCGGCAACGAAGGCTGGCCTACCCATACTCCCGAAAACGTCGAAAGATGCTCTCTCAATTCGCCGGGCTTCATAGATGGTATGTTCACCATAGCGGCAGCAAGCTTGAGCTTGTCCGACCTCAACCTCATAAAGCTGGCCGACGGAACCGAGCTGCCCTGCTCAATAATGTCACAGAGAATTGTATCCGAAGATACCGAATACGAATTCGTATACTGCGGTGAAGGCAGCGAGGAAGAACTCAAAGCGGCGGATATCAACGGCAAGATCGCCCTTGTGGATTGTTATGACTACGATATCGATCTCTTCGGTATCGCCGAGGCTGTAGAAAAAGCAGGTGCCGCAGGCCTTGTATACTGCTCCACAGAGGACTACTACTATAACCCCTACTATGAAAGCGACAGCTTCTTCATCATAGTAACAGACAACGAAGGTTCAGAGATCATCAAATCACAGGAAGATCACCGCCTTTTCTTCAGAACAGATTTCTTCGATAAGACCATCTCTTACAATATGGGTGATTTCTCTTCTCACGGCAGTCTTCAGACACTTGATCTCAAACCGGATATCAGCGCACCCGGCGAGGCAATATACTCCGCTTCATACGACGGATATGAGTATATGGACGGCACCTCTATGGCGACCCCCTTTGCCGCAGGCTGTTCCGCACTGGCCGGACAGTACATCGAAGAAAATGGCTGGGAAGTTTCAGGCGCGGAAAAAGTCCGCCTTGTAAAAGACCTGCTGATGAACAGCGCCGACCAAATATGTGTATCTGATATCCCATATTCACCAAGGTTGCAGGGCGCAGGTCTTGTAGATCTGGCAGACCTTGCAAACTGCTCCGTGACCATGACAAACAACGGCAAAGCCTCCGTTTGCCTTGGTGATAAGGTGGGCGATAATTTCAGCTTCGATGTCACCCTGCATAACTACGGCAGCTCCAACGTTGTTTTCAACAAAGCCGAGCTTGAAATGATCTGTGAGACCACCGAGTTCAGCGAGATGCTTAATGATACAGCTATCTCCGATACCCCTGCAGTTCTAGGTTCTTCAGCAAAATACTCTGTCAAAAAAGCAGAAGTACCCGCAGGAGGAGAGATCACATTTACCGTCAGTGTTGCCCTTGATGCCGATGACGTTAACGATCTCAACAGCGTGTTCACCAACGGCTGGTTCACCGACGGCTATCTCACCCTCTCGGGAGCAGATAACTGCAGTGATATTTCTATACCGATAACAGGTTTCCACGGCGACTGGAACGCTCCGCCCATCATCGGATATGAATATACTTCCGATAAAGCAAATACGCTGCTTATCCAGAACGTCCTGAGAACACGAATCGGTTCCTGCCGTATACCTGCTTCCCTTTCTATTGCCAAGGCGCTCTCACTGTACAAGGAACGTGCCGAAGAGGATTACTGTCCCGATCTTGACCCCTCACCCCGTAACGGATATGTGATATCACCGAATGTTGCAAAAACGATGGACTTCATGTGCTATCACTATCTTCCCAACCGCAGGGGCCTTTTGAAAGGATACGAACTGACCGATGAGAACGGCAATGTAGTATATTCCGGTGATTATGAAGAAAGCTTATTCACCGATACAGAGTACACCCTGGCTTTCTATCCCGACCAACTCAATGAGATATTAAAGGACGGCAAATATTACCTGAATCTCACCACTGAGCTTTTCCAGGGATACAGTGAAAAGGTTCCGCAGAAAAAATCCATAGAAATAACTGTCGATACCGAACCGCCTGTACTCAGTAATATAAGCATAAAGAAAGAGAAAGGCAGAAAGATACTAACCGTTACCGCTGAAGACCCCGAACTCGAGGGCTTCTACATCATCGGCACAGGCAAGGGCAGCGTAAAGGGCTCTTCCGATAAGAGCGGCTATACCTTTGAGGATATCAAAAGAGTTCTCCAGCTCTTTGATCCCACAGGCTTCTCCTTTTCAGGACAGGGCGGTGTAGGCTCATATGGCAGAAACAGCATAAGCTCCGCAACGATCGATGACGTTCTTGATGATATACGGCTGCTGGAACCCGAGAACCTCGAGTATGATTTCTTCGATGCTGTTCCCGCAGAGCCTGATGAGAACGGCTGTATGACCATTGAATACGATATCACTGACCTAACAGATTATTCCCTCAACGTTGCCGACAGAGGATATAATATCGCGACCTATTCCGAGGAACTGCCTTTAGTAAACAATATCCCCGGCGTCATCGAGGTCAGGGAAGATACTCCCATAAGCAAGATCCCTCGCCCGACCTACTCCTTCGATGGCAAAGTGACTTCTGCAAGATGGGAGTACTACAGTTACGGTGAAGGTGAATGGAAACCACTTAAGATCTCCGAAAAGCTTGACGGCAAATATCACGGTCAAAAGCTCAGATACGCCGTATATTCCGGCGATAAGGCAGGCTACAGCAATCCCGCGATTATTTCACTGACCGACAGACTGATGATACATGTTTCAGTATACACAGACGGTCAGCTGTTGATGGATGACACGATGCTTCCCGGACAATATCTTGATCGGGAGATGTTCAGTTATGATCCCAATATATCTTACCGTGTCGTTATGGAAGCAGAAGGATATGTGACAAGAGTAATGGAATTCAAAGGCGGCATGAGTCCAGAAGATATCAGAGTATACGTATACCGTCTTGGCGATGTCAACGGCGATAAATCCATAAATATCTCAGATATCACCAGGACAGCAGCCTTCGTTAAATACAGAAGGATGTTCAGCGATTATGAGATGAAAGTCGCAGACGTAAACCACGACGGCATCGTCAACATTACAGATGTCATAAGGATAGCAGCCAAGGTAAAAGGCAAAAGAGATTTCTCATAACCCTTATAGCAACAAAGGCATTTCTGCTTAACACAGCAGAAATGCCTTTTCTATTCCCAAAAAAGAAGTACCGCCCCGCGGACGATACTCCTTTTCATAAACCATTCAAAATATTATATGGAGATATTCTCGCCTTTAAGACCAACATAAGCGCCCTGCTTAGCCTCGGCAGAATCTGCATGAGCCAGCAGCCACTTGTTTCTTGCCCACAGAGTCTTGTCCTCTGCATCGATGATCTCACCCTTGGGCAGATCGGTATTGGTGTTTCTGGGCAGAACTACTGCAACTCTGAAACCGCCGTCAGCAGTCTGGCAGGGTGCATAGTGCAGAGAAGTTGCATAAACCTCAACAACAGCACCTGCAGGTGCGCGGAATGCCTTGACATCAGCAGTATCCAGCACTCCGTTGATTATCTTTTCCTGCTTTGCGAGAAGCAGAACGAAATCGGTAGCACCGATATTTATCTCGCTGTTTCTGTGGTATTCAAGGCAGTTCAGCGCCTTGTTGTAGCCCCAGCACATACCCAGCTCTATGGGCATACCACCGAAAGCGTTGTTTTCAAGCTTGGAGAAGATGCCGCACTTTTCAAGAGAATCGATCCAGGGCTCGTAAGCAACGCCCTCTGCAGGCATATCAACAGCGTTCATCGCTGCGATGAGCTCCTTGGTATCATAGCCCTCAAGCACCTTACCGAACTCACTGAATTCGGGATCATTAACGGAATAGATCTTCATTATATGTGTCCTCCTTTACGGTGTTATGTGCAAAATTACACAAAAAATCGGCGGCAGACAGATAGTTCTGCCGCCCTGATAACACAATAATTATATCACATTATTAGTTACAAGTCAACGAGAATAGGCGCTGAGAATGTTCAATTTTTGTGATTCTTTTACTGATTTTTGCTAACTTCCGGTAGCAGTTCAATCAAACTCGTGGATACTGCCAAGGAAAAGAGCTTTAACTCAAGCTTTTCGCGGCAACAAACCAGCGCCCCAAACAAACTATGCCGCGAAATTGGCCCGGCCGGCCGAGGACCTTTTCGCAAAAAGCTTGACCAAATGCTCTCTTCTTTGGCAGTATTTCCGCCTATCATCGCCCCAAAATTTGACACCCCCGCCCTTTTGTGCTATACTGTACACGGACAAGTATGCCCGCTCCCGCTTTATTCAGCGGACATAACCACCGATAAACCCAAATCAAGGAGATCATCATGAGCCTTAAACTGAAACTCAGGCAGCTTGCAAAAATGTTTTTGCAGAACGTTCTGCTGCCATTTATATACTTCATTTTTTCCCGCGGCGAGACCGAGAAAGGTCTTGTTATATTCGCCGATGCCCACCACGACAGCTGTCCTTTCAGTATGCGCGTTATGCGGCACAAGGTGGCAAAGCTCGAAGGCGTACACGTCAAAGAGTTCTACCTCGATTTCAAAAAATGCTCCAAGCCCGCTCTTGTGCGTTTTATAATTGATTTCATGATTGCTTTCGGCAGGGCTGAACAGGTCTTTATCTGCGATACTTTTCTGCCCGTTTCAAGCTGTCACAAGCGCAGTGAGACTTTCGTCACCCAGCTGTGGCACTCGGGCGGTCTGCTGAAAAAAGCGGGCTACGATTCCGAGGACTGCGTGCCTTCTTTCTACAAAGGCGAAGTTTTTGGCGGCTACGACCTCTGGACAGTCAGCGCCCCCTGCGTTGCTCCCGTAATAGCAAGTTCTTTCCGCCAGAGATACGATAACGTCCGTCCTTTAGGCATCAGCCGCACGGATATCTATTACAGCAAAAAATATAACGACCTCTGCCGTGAAAAATTCTTCAAAGTCCACCCCGAAGCCATCGGCAAGCAGATAGTTCTCTGGGCGCCCACATTCCGCGGAAATGCCGCAGAGCCCTATGTTGTGGGCGGCGAGGACATTGAAAAGGTCTGCGCCGCTCAGGGCAGATACCTCATCAAAAAGCTGCACCCCCATATGCAGCCCGATGACGGTTTCCCCACCGAGAGCCTTTTCGCCGTGGCAGATATCCTTGTCACCGATTATTCCAGCGTAGTTTTCGACTGGCTGCTTTACCGCAAGCCTTTCGTATTATTCGCTCCCGACCTGAAAGATTTCGATACCGAGCGTGGCTTCTACGTTGACTATCACAGCTTCCCCACCACCGTTGCACAGACGGCTGATGAACTTTCAGCCGCCATCGACCATGAGCTTTTCTGCCGCAGTACCGCTGACTTGGAAAGATGCGTATCCTACCACATGGGCAGCTGCGACGGACACTCTACTGACAGGATAATAGCTGAGATTTTCGGCAGAAAGGGGGCAGACAAATGAAGCTTTCCGTATTGCTGACAGCAGGTGCTTCCGACAGAGTCGCCCTTGATACCGTACAGAATATCGCGGGGCAGTCGGGAGGACTTGTAAAGGATATCTTCCTTATCATTGCAGGTGATTTCACCGAAGACGACCGAAAAAAGCTTTACCTTGAACGCGCCTACGCTTTCGGCATGACCGCGTTCATCAACATCGGCGGCAAAAGCGAAGCCGAGCTGCTGAACACTTTCATAAAGTACGCAAACGCCGATTACTGCACCGTTATGCGTGCAGGGGGCAAGGTAGACCCATCATATTTTTCAAGGCTGATAGCCGCTCTCGACAGCGACCCTGACCTCAATATAGCCTGCGGCAGACTTGCAGGCAGCGGAAAAAATATCTTTTTCCCCACATCGGTCAGGGCAGCCGTTATTGATCTGGATAAAAATTTCAGACTCTTCCCCTCAGCCTTTGAAGCTGTAGTGGTGCGAACTTCTTTCGCGGCAGAACACCACTTCGAGACCGAAGCTGGAAACTTTTCTCAGCAGAAATGTATGCTGAAAGCCCTTTGCGAACAGAAGAAATTTTTCTACGATGACCGCCTTACCGCTTGGCTGGCAGAAAGAAAAACTTCCCCCGCAAAGAAAGATGCGATCCCCGAAGATGCTGACAAAGCCGAGACTTACACCGCTATTTTCGATAACTGCCTTATCCCCCTTGCAGAGACCTGCAAAGGCAAGGACGGCAGACTTCCCCTTTTCTTACAGCATTTCATCACAGCAAAGGTAATGGAATGTAACGAGAAAGGTCTTAAAATCAGCGAATTCCCCGAGGACGAGAGAACGAAACTAACCGACACCTTGCAGAAAGTACTGCGCCCTGCCGAGGACAAAGTGATATGCGATGTTTACGGCATATTCTCCGCAAGTGCCGAAGATAAGCGCCTGCTTCTGGGCTTGAAGCACGGTCACGAGAACTACTTTCCCGATATAAGCTACAACAGCGACAGGCTGTTCTCTGTGCAGAAAGATATCGTGCTTTTCGACAGCACAAGGCTCTTCATCGAGATAGTTCAGCTGAACCTTTACAAAAATAACATTGAGATAGACGGCTGTTTCGATAACATTTTCAGCGAGCGCCGTACAAAGCTAACTGCCGAATACGCAGGTGAAGAATATAAGATCAACTACGACCGCAAGGGCGAGCCAGTGATGTTTTTCGGCAAAAAGCTGGAAAGACAGCGCACTTTCCACATGAGCATACCCGTATCCGAAGAAAGAGCCGAGCTTCGCTTCTTCATACTCTTTAAAGGCTGTAAGTACGAGCTCAGGACTATATTCCACACACCCGGCAGCCGTATCGAAGAGGGATGTTACGAATGCATCTTCCCGCTGGGCAACAACTTCTTTGCCCGTGCCGAAAACGGCAGACTTGTCACACTGGCACTTTCCGAAAAGGCACAGCGCAGAGCTTTCCGCGGTTCGATGAAAAGGGCAGCCGAGGAGGGTACGCCTTTCATCCTGAGGACAGCCTACCGCTTCACAAGATTCTGGTTCAAAAACAAGAATATCTGGCTCTTTGCAGATGACACCAGAAAAGGCGGCGGCGCGGCAGAGGATATGTTCCGCTACGCAATGACCCGCCACGACGAGCTGTACTGCTATTATCTCACCGACAAGGAGAGCCCCGCGGCACAGCGCATCATCGATGACGGCTACAAGCCCCTGTACAGAGGATCTCTTCTGCACAAGCTGATATTCCTGAATGCGCAGGTGTACATCACCACCGTCCCAAATATCCTGCAAAAGAATTTCCCGGGAAATGATGATACATCCTACAGCCTTACAAGGCTCAGCAGAACTACCAACGTCTTCCTGCAAAATTCTCCCGATGACAAGCCCTCTGTCGCCAAGAACCACCGTCTGCACGACAATGTCAGACTTTACTTCTGCGGCACGGGCGACTACATAGACGAACTCCGCAAGCCCGAATACGGCTATGAGAATACCGAAGTCCTGAAACTCACGGGTCTCACCAGCTTTGACCTTATCACCAACAATTCCGAGGGCAGTGATATGCTGCTGATGCTGGCAAAATATATCCCCGAAGAACAGGCACCATTCAAGGAAACAGGGTTCTTTAACAGCATGAAAGAGCTTCTCGAAAACGAAAAGCTGAAAACAGCACTCAATGACAGCGGATATTCCCTGACTATGGCTTTCGAGGGCGTTACCAACGACGAAGCCAAGGCTCTGCCCAAGCCCGACAAGGTCACTTTCCTGACGGACGATTTCAGCGCCGAGGAGCTTAAAAGCCGTGCGGCTCTCATCGTCACCGATGACCCAGAGGAGCTTTCCGCAGGCATTATGCGCAAGCCACTGGTATACTTTGGTACCGAGGGCAAGCCCTTCGGCGAAAAGGCAGATACCCCCGAACAGCTGGCGGATATCCTATGCGGATATATCGAGAACGGCATGAACATAAAAGAAGAAATGTCCCAAAAAGCGGACGAATATCTCGGCAAAGCCCACGATGGCTGCAAGCGCGAGATATATAATAATATCATAACCTATCTCTACGATAACCATGAGATAGACGGTTATGAAGATTTTGAGGTGGCAGACAACTATGACGAAGAAAATGATTAAAACAGCCGCGGTGATATTCGCCGCAGTGCTGATGATGTGCGGATGCAGCACAAAAAACGATACCAAGGAGGATACCTCCTCCGCCGCTATTAACGCCGAGAAAGCCGCAAATATCACCGCAGAAGAACTGCTGGCAGATATAAGCCAAGATAATCTCGACGGCAGACTTTCCAAGGGCGACGGAAAATACGACGCAAACGCCGCAAAATTCTATGGAACCGGCTTTGCTAATATCCTGGACGGCGCAATACTCTATAACGAGAACGGCGGATATGCTGACGAAGTTTCAGCCGTTAAATTCGACGAGGGTATAGACGGTCAGGAACTCCTGAAAGAACGCCTTGAAAGCCGCACCGCAACTTTCCGCGATTACCGCCCCGAAGAGGTAAGCAAGCTTGAGAGCGCAAAGATCATCAGTCTGGGGGATTTCGATATCCTGATTATCTCCGATGATGCCGATACCATCGAAAAACAGCTTAAAGACAAGCTGTCCTGACAGCATCAGCCCCGTATTTTTAGCAGAATTGTCAATTGAAATATGAGCAAAATATGGTATAATGATTATATATTCATTAAAACAATTTACTGGAGGTAATCTGACATGGCAATGATACTCGTTACAGGCGGCGCAGGCTTCATCGGCAGCCACACCGTTGTTGAACTGCTTAACGCAGGATATGACGTAGTTATAATGGATAACTTTTCAAATTCCAAGCCCGAAGCCCTCAACAGGATAAGGCAGATAACAGGCAAGGAATTCGGCTTTTACGAGGCTGATATGCTGGATCTTGCTTCGATGGACAAGATATTCGAGGAAAACAAGATAGACGCTGTTGTCCATTTTGCTGGACTCAAAGCAGTCGGCGAGAGCGTAGAAAAGCCAATAGAATACTATCACAACAACATCACAGGCACTCTCCTGCTGATACAGGCTATGCGCAAGGCTGGCTGCAAAAAGATAGTGTTCTCCTCCTCCGCAACAGTATACGGCCCTGTAAATCAGGCTCCCTATACCGAGGATATGCCCACATCGGCAACCAACCCATACGGCTATACCAAGGTCATGATAGAGCAGATACTCCGTGACGTATGCGTTTCCGACCCCGAGTGGTCAGTATCATTACTGAGATACTTCAACCCCATCGGCGCCCACGAAAGCGGACTTATCGGCGAAGACCCCAACGGCATACCCAACAACCTGCTGCCCTACATATGTCAGGTAGCAGTTGGCAAGCTTGAAAGACTTGGCGTTTTCGGTGACGACTACGATACCCCCGACGGCACAGGTGTACGCGATTATATCCACGTGGTAGACCTTGCAAAGGGTCATCTCTGTGCACTGAAATACGTTATGGAGAATACAGGCTGTGATGCAGTAAATCTCGGCACAGGCAAGGGTTCTTCCGTTTATGACGTTCTCCACAGCTTTGAAAAAGCCTGTGGCAAGGAACTTCCCTACAAGGTGATGCCAAGGCGTGCGGGCGACCTCGCTACCTGCTACGCAAACCCCGAAAAAGCCAAGAAAGTATTCGGCTGGGAGGCTAAGCTGACCCTTGATGAAATGACAGCCAGCAGCTGGAACTTTATCAAGAACAACCCCAACGGTCTATAAGAATACGAAACACCAATGACACTGTCACGCCCGAAAAATTTTAAACGTTTTTTCGGGCGTTTTTTCGTTGACAAAACTTTCCTGTTGTGGTAAAATCAGAATAAAGAAAACAAGTCCCCGCGACGTAAAAGCTGACCTTTCAAGGGAGGTGCCGTATGCTGCATATTATCGGGCTCATATTCATATGGATATTCCGCATATCACTGGTATACTACGTCCTCTGGCTGCTTCTGGCGATACACTGCGCCATATTCGGCATCGACTCAGGCTGGATAGCCCCCGCCCTGAAAAGCAGCAGCAGCCCACGCGAATACGGTCGGGAAGGTTTCCAAAGCGGTCTCGCCATGGGGTTTATAATCACACTGTGCGGCGGCTGGGTAGTTCCCCTTTATCAGTCGGTCTACCTCATCGTCAGACTGATATTATGGATAGTAAAATAGATATGGAAAATGGGTAAACAGGAGGAATCACAATGTTGAAATGTTCTCAGATGTTTTCTGACAGTATGGTGCTACAGCGCGAAAAATGCATCACTGTCTGGGGTACGGGTGAAGACGGAAAGCGTATCACCGCGGCGATCGGCGATAACAAAGCAGAATGTACCGTCAGAGACGGCAAATGGCGCTGCGAACTGCTCCCCATGGAAGCGGCAGAGGGTCTTACCCTTACAGTAACCGACGGCACCGATACCCTCACTTTCACCGATATCGCAGTGGGCGAAGTCTGGCTCTGCGGAGGTCAGTCCAATATGGAGCTGGAGATACAGAACGCCAAGGACGGCGCAAAATACCTGGCAGAGCTGAACAAGGACACTCCCATACGCTACTACTACACCCCTAAAGTCGCTACCGCCGAAGAAGCCGAGCGTCAGGGCGAACAGACCGCATGGCAAAGGGCTGACAGCGAAACTTCAAAGTGCTGGAGCGCAGTGGGTCTCCACTTCGCACGCAAGCTTTCCAAGGAACTTGGTGTCGTAGTCGGACTTATCGGCTGTAACTGGGGCGGCACATCCGCTTCAAACTGGCTGGACAGAGAATCCCTTGAAAACGACAAGCGCATATCCTCATACATCGAGGAATACGAGGAGACCATAAAAGGCAAGTCCCTTGAAGAGCAGAAAGCCGAGTACGAAGCCTTTCTTCAGCACGAAAAGGACTGGTTGGCTAAGGCACAGGAATTCTGGAAAGAAGACCCGGGAATGTCATGGGGACAGCTTGAAGAAAAGATCGGCGTATACGGCTGGCCGGGTCCCAGGAACGAATTCAACCCCTTCAGACCCACCGCTATGTATGAGAATATGATCAAAAGGGTATGTCCGTATACTCTCCGCGGCTTCCTCTATTATCAGGGCGAATCCGATGATCACAAGCCCGACAGCTACTACGTGCTGCTCACAACACTAATCGCGAAATGGCGCGAGATATGGGGGGACGATACCCTGCCTTTCATAATGGTACAGCTTCCCATGCACCAGAACGCAGGCGCCCCCGATTACAAGCACTGGTGCAAGATACGCTCCGCACAGATGAAGACCTTCCGCACCGTGAAAAATACAGGCATCGCAGTTATACTTGACTGCGGCGAATTCAACGAGATACACCCCAAGGATAAACTCCCCGTGGGCGAAAGGCTCTGCCTTCAGGCTGAAAAGCTGGTATATGGCATGGATGTCGATGCTTTCGGACCCATCTATGAGAGCTGTATCTTCAAGAACGGCAAGGCTGAGGTAAAATTCGCCAATTCCGAAAACGGTTTCAAAGTCAAGGGCTCCATCAAAGGATTTGAAATAGCAGGCGAAGACGGTATTTTCGTCCCCGCCCAGGCAGCTATCGGCGGTGGAAAAGCGCTTATCTGGGCGGATAAAGTCACCTCGCCCGCGGCAGTGAGATACAACTGGACCAACTTCGGCGATGTCACAGTATTCGGTAAAAACGGCATACCCATGGCTCCGTTTTCCACTTCAGATGACCTCTGACATCCGCCAAAGACCATGAAAAATTTTAATATATTTTAATAAAATAGCTATCTTATCGGCAAGATGTGCAGATATCAAAATTTTAATTGTATGTTTTTAACAAAGTTGTATATATGGTCTTGAAATTTAAAACGATTTATGTTATCATAGATAATGTCAAAGAGGGGATAGTCAGAGGTAGTTAGGGCTATACCTGAAAATAGATTTGAGTTTGGAGGAAATGACATGATCAAGAAGATTTCTGCATTTGCAGCAGCTGCTGTTATAGCAGCTTCACTGTCCGTTTCTGCATTTGCTACAACATATGAAGATGCAGTTCAGGCAGCAAAGGAAGCAGGCGTTCAGTCCAACAACGTTCAGGAACTGGACAACTTCCTGCAGGTACACAAGGATTGCTTCACCAGCGATGAGTATGATGATATGATCGCTGATCTGAACAATATTAGAGATACTTACGTTGCACCTTACTGCCTTGGCGGTTCTAAGGAGAAGGTAGCTAAGGCTCCCGCTGACCTCAGCGAGCAGGACAAGATCCTGATCGGTAAGGAGTGGACAGAGGACGAGAAGAAGGCTATTCAGGATGACCTTATCAACCTCGGTAAAAAGCACAACGTAATCGTTACCATCACTAAGGTTGACGATGCTCACTTTGCAGTTGCAGCTGAGCACAAGCACGGCGACAGCTCTTCCAGCGGAAGCGGCAATGGCAACGGCGGCAACAACAACAATGGCGGCGGCACCACTATCAAGAGCGACAATCCCGTTGCTTCTACAGGTGCAGGCGAGACCAATACTTCCAATGCAGCAGCTGTAGCAGCTGTTACACTTGCAATGGCTGGCTTTGGTGTGTTCATGGTTGCTAAGAAGAACAGAGCTTAATCAAAATTATATTTCGGAGTGATTTATCATGAGTGATGCCGTAAAGAAAACGGAACAGCACGCTCATAAGCATAAAACTTCGTCATCACGGGTGTTGAGGACAGTTACTTATGTTCTCACACCCTTTTTGATATTAGTTATATTATGCAGTACAGCTGTTCTGGCATTATTTAAACCCTTCAAGGACTTTAAACCATACCTCGATACGACATTCGGCGCTACGCCGATGGAGGTAAGAAATCTCCGTACTATCAATAAATACCGCGATGACGATGCCCCGGATCAGGTCAAGGAAGTCGAGATCGAAATTAACGGCAAGCAGGAAACTCACACCATGGTCTACCCCTATTACGGCGATTATTATGCCGAACTCAACTGCGAAGCCGCAGGCATGAAAAATATCCCCGTTTACAGCGGTCAGGATAACTATGTACTTGAAAAGGGCGCAGGCTGGTATAACGGTTCCGTATTTATCGGCAGACCCGGCAACGTGGTTATAGCAGGCCATAACCACACATTTTTCTATAATCTGCCTAAGTGCGAAATAGGCGACGTTGTTACCCTCGAGACCTGTTACTGCAAGTGCACCTATATCATCGATGAAAGAGTCGTTTTCCATGAATCTGATTATACCTATGTCTACCCCACCGATGATGACAGACTGACTATGTATACCTGCTGGAACGAAGGCAGACTCGGTATGTCACAGTACCGCCTTGCTTTCATATGCAAGCTGAAGGATATTGAATGGAAAGAGGTCGAGACAAAGGAATGAAACGACTATATCACTACCGCCCGATGCTGACCTTAGCCATATTTGCAAGCCTGTTTGCCGTACTTACAGAGGCACTGATATTCTGCAGTACGATGGTCTTCAATACCGATTATTATGTGTGGACGATAAGCAACAGCGGCTCCGATAAAGCCCTGTATGATGAGATAGACGCGTATCTCGGTCAGTATTCCGGTCCGACGGGCGTCCCGAAAGAGGTCTACACCAAAAGCCTTAATGAAGAAAAAGTTTCATCCACCGCAAAAAAACTCACCAGAAATTCCCTTGAGTATATGTTTGGCAGATCTCTCGCTAAACCCGAAGTCGATTACGATTTTACAGAATTCGAGAACGATGTGACCGAATATTTTGAAAAAGATGCCGACGAACATAAGATCGAGAAAGATAAAAAATTCTATTCCGATATCGACTATACCCTCGATATCGCAGAAAAGAAAATAACTTCTACCTTCGATGTTTTTATGGCAAAAAAGCTGGCAACCAGTTCTTCATCTTCTGTTTTCAGAAAGATAGTTCCCGAACTGAGCCTTGGTATCGGCATATGTGTCGTGGTTCTCGCGGTGTTGCTGGGTCTGATGTTCTACATCGACCGCCACCACCCCTTTGATATGCCTTACTGGTTCGGCACCATATTCTTCGCCTGCGGCGCTCTGTTCCTGATACCGTCAATCTTCTGCCGATTCACAGGCTATTTTGACGGGCTTTTCATGGAAGATCAAAGCATTTACTATGCCATCACAGGCGCTATCTACGGCGTTACCGACAGACTTATCCTCGTAAACGGCATACTTCTCGGTCTCGGTATCGTCCTGATCATCTTCGCACAGGTGATACACATTTTCCGTGTCCGCGAAGCAAAATTATATTCCCACGAACATCATCACGCATGATTTTCGTCAATTGACGTTAAAAACTCCCCCACCTGCTACAAGGCGAGGGAGTTATTTCTTTTATGATATCTCAGCTTACTCTATGTATTCTAGTATTCTATATAAACACCCTTTTCTTTAAGCTTTTTCTTTGCCTCATTTGTAAGCTTAGTTATTGGGATATTGATACGTATAAGGTTATCCATTCCAACGCTATCAAGCCCCGTTATTTTTCCATCGCTCTCCAGCGACAGTACTTCCAGATTTTCCAGCTGCGCAAAATCTTCACAGTTGATATCATTATTACAACAGATATTCAGTTCCTTTAAATTTTTCAACTTGTTCAGTTGGTCTGTATTTTTCAGTCCTGTCTTTTGTTTAAACTTCATCGATCCATGTGTATTCAGATTCAGTTTTTCCAGCTTCTCCAGCTGTGAAAGATCTTCACAATCAATTTCGTTCAAACAAACGATCGTTAGTTCCTTCAAATTTTTCAGTTCGTTCAATTTGCTTAAAGATAATTCTTCATCATTATAGATAGTCAATCTTTCAAGTTTAGTTAATCCCGATATATCTTCTACAGTTGTAAAATTACTAAAACAAGAAATAAACAACTCTTTCAATTCGGTACATTTATTCAAACTTGACCAGTTAATGCCATCTCCGCTAAGGGACAATTTTATTAAATTGGGATTTGCAATATCCTCTATATTGAATGTATCCGGATTACCCAAAACGGATAATTCTTCAAGATCATTACAGTATTTTATAAATTTTATACATGGGTCATGAGAAGAAAATAAATATATTTTATTCACATCGCCGGATAGATAAAATTTCTTATCCCCGTCTCCGTTAACATTACATTTTATCAAAAAAGGTCTCCCCAGATAAGGTGTAAAGATCCTCGCCAATACCAAACATATTACGCACACGGTAATTATAACTTTCTTCTTTTTCATTGTTGTTCTCCTTTTTTAAGACTTTCCTGTCCTCAAATTTGCCCATAAATATTATATCACAAATATTTTTTTCTTGTCAATACACGTTCGCTTTCAAGGAAATCAATTTTCATTTTATGACCTGATTCTGCTTAACAAATTTACTTGTTACGAACCTTTTATCGTGTGGTAATGGGGTAAAATGTGCGTCTGTTTTTGGGGACGTACTGCGGGGGTGTCGCCCCTCTCTCCGTTCGGGTCGAGTCATCGGATTCGCTTCGCTGTCCGATGACGGCGCGGGCAATATTATACAGACATAGAAAGAGCGTGGACGTTTGATTGTCCACGCTCGGAATTTTTGATATTGCCCGCGCACTATGGTCGGAAGATTGTCTGCTATTGCTTTTATTGTGTTCACGTCGCTTTTGTGCCTTGACCGAGAGGCTCTGCCTCTCGTGCTCTCCGCAAGCCTTTCGCGAAAGGCTTGACCCAAAGCTCTTCTCCTTGGCATTCTTACCCAACTCCGTGATTGCCCTGCCAACAATTATGAATTATGAATTGTGAATTACAGAACCACAGGCTCATATTCTATCCTTATCTTAGGCAGTTTCTCAATGGTCTGATAGCTGTTGAACATTCCGTCCTCAGCACTCAGATCATTCTCGCCGCTTGCAGGAGGTGCAAATATCCTCAGTGTCAGGTCTGCATCACCCTCAAGTCTGTTCTCGTAGAACGCACTCATCAGATCGATGACCTTTGCTTTCGGCGACTTGTAGAACCACTTGCCGTTTATCTCGATCATCAGATTGCTCTCATCCTCAAAGGTCAGCTCGCAGAAATGTGGGTCGCCATAAAAATGTATCGGTATCTCCAGACCCTCAGCATCCTCGGAATTTCCCCATCTCAGCTTTGCAGGAAAGCTGACTTCCCCGCCGCGCTTCATCTCTGGCATAAAGAAATCATCGTGGATAAGCTCCCTGTAAGTCTTCAAAACAGGCTGTTCGATGCCCACATTCTGATTGTTGGGGTCTTCTATCTCCAGACCAAGTCTGCCCCTGTCGCGGAACTGATAGAAAGTAAATCCGCTGAACCACAGCTCGGGGTCTTCTTTCAGCATATCGCAGAAGTCCTTTACCATCACAGCCTGATCGTAAGCGCCAGTAACATCGCCGTCCGCGTTGAACTCGCTCATTACCATGGGCTTGCTGACACCGCCGTTTATCACCTTGAAGCGCTCGTAGCTTCTCTTTGTCATATTGTAGGTCATCTCTACCTTGTCGCGCTTGTACTGTTTTCTTTCCTGATCTCTCAGCGCAACATCAAAAGGCCAGCCCCAGTGCAGTGCCATGTACTTGTCCACCGACCATATATCCGTATCTTTTACGGACTGGGCAAACTCCTTTTCCATAACTATCTTTTCAGACTTCGGGTCTTCGATACCGCCTGTGCAGAGTATCATCTGAACATTGGGCGCAGTCTCGTGAACTATCTTCACGAACTTGCAGTAAAAATCCGCAACTTCCTGATAGCTCGCCCTCTTGTTGAAGCTGAACCAGTTGCCAGTGTTCTCGTGGTTAACTCTCAGGAAAACTCTGCCGAAAGTCCTCAGGTCTTCCGCAATAGCACGTATCTGCTCGTCGGATATATTAGGGTCAGCGGTAAGTGTCAGTGTAACGTCCTGTCCGTGCCGTCTTATATCCCTCATGCAGGTGAAAGGCTCGTCATCCCGATTTCCCTCAAGTCCGCCCTTGTAGGTGAAGTAATCATCATAGGGATAGTCCCACTGGAACTTCACATCAGCATCTTTCATAACTTCCGATATCCTGCCCGGGAACTCCTTGTCCAGCGGATAATAGCAGTACATCAGGCTTATGCTCCTGTGGGGTCTGCCCAGCTTGTGGAGTATATAATCCTGATCTACATACTCGCCTCTTTCCGAACCGTCACCCAGATCAACAGCGCACTTAGCCTTGCCCATGTGTACCGAATATACCTTGTAATCGCTCATAAAAATACCTCCGTTCACCCTGCGGTGTACTCCCCACGCGCCCGATATCCTCAGGCTTTATTCTTTGTCTTTTTCACCCTTGTCAGACTCTTTCGCTATCAGCGAATTGATATCGTCAAATACCAGCGCAAGGTCTTTGAATACCTTGCAGCTCTCCTCCGTCTCGGGATACTGCTCCGTCATTATGCATAGCACAAAAGGAGAATCCGCATAGACTATGGCACAATCGTTGAAAGCCATTTCCTCATAATCCGAACCGTACTTCTGCGCAACCTTGTACTTGTCACCCAGCGCCGCACCTATCTGTATGTTCAGATGTGCCTTGCTCAGCAGTTTTATGAGCCATTTGCCGTCCTTGTTCTTCTTCGCAAAACGGTAGATGTCCTCATAGTCTTTCATCATATCGTCGCTGCTGCAGTAGGTGAATATCCACTCAGCATTGTAGCCCAGGGTGTAGTTCGATCCGATCTCGTACTGATGATTGTTGAAATCTCCCGCGCCGTATCTAAGGCACAAAAGCTGATAAGCCGTGTTATCACTGTCCAAAATTGTGTACTCGATAAGCTTCTTCGCCGTGAATTCCTTGCCGTACTCCTCATTCACTATGCCTTCGTAATCGCCTTCCCACTTTGCGGTCAGCGGTATCTTCTCTTTCAGATCTATGCCCTTCGCCAACAGAGATTTAACATAGGGCGCCTTTACACAGCTGCAGGTCATAAACTGATCATACTGCCCGTACCCGACATACGCCCCAGTATCCATATTCTTGAAAGAGAACGCCATATGGAAATTCGCCTCGCTGCATATTTCCTGCAGCCTGTCGAAACACTCTTCCAGCTCCTTGTTTGAGTATACCTTGTCGAAATCGCTCACCGTGAACCAGTAACCGCCGCCCACGGTACATTCCTCTGCTTCTCTCGGAGGCTGAGGTTCTTCTGTCTTCGATTCGTTGACTTCACTGCTGTCATCCGCACTGCTGTCCGTATCCGTCTCAACTTCACTGATCTCAGCAGGAGACATCACCGAAGGCTTGTCCTCCGTCGTTATATTCTCAACAGTTTCCTCAGAGGACAATTCTTTATCCTCACTAAGATCCATATCCGAAGCGCTCACGTCCGCACCGCAGCCCGAAAGCAGCATAGCCCCCGCGCACACCAAAGCAGACAGCGCCCCGATCTTCCTTTTTAATTCCATATCAACCCTACCTTATACAGCGCAGTTCCGCGCTCGTATGCATTTCAGTACAAAAAAACGAACCGCTAAAACCGACACAGAGCCGTTCGTCCCCACAGAGTTATCCTCTGCCGTTTATATAAAAATATTATACCATATCCCCCGCCGAAAGTCAACACAAAACGACATTTTCCCCAATAAACGAACAAAAAGTACCGCCCGCACCCGAACCAAAGCCCACCGCAGACGATACCGGATCTTTATCCTATTCTATAATCAGTCCAATAATTCACCCACAAACCTTATCCGCCGACTTCCCCGCGATAATTCATTATCCCCGACATTATCGCAAAAGCCACCTGCCGCCGATACTCCGCATCTTCCAGCTTAGCCGCTTCCTCGGGATTTGAAAGAAATCCGCACTCCACCATCACCGCAGGTGTATCCGTCCTGTCCAGCAGAAAAAGCTCATCGTCCACAGCCTTTGTCTCTCTGTCGTTGTCGGGCTGTAAAAGCGAAACGAACTGCCTCTGCACCGCCCCCGCCAGACGTTCTCCCCTGCTGTTTCTCCGGGAATAAAACACCTGCGCACCGCTGTATCTGCTGTCCGTGAACTGATTCTGATGTATCGAAACAGCCACCCCGCCGCACTTGTCAAACACCGCCAGCCTGTTTTTCATGTCCGATCGTTTCTGCTTTCCCAGCCCCTCGACTCCCTCATCATATACCGAGCGGTCGTCCTCTCTCGTCATGGTGACATCAAAACCCAGTACCTCCAGCATATCCCGCTCAGTAAGGGCAATATCCAGATTCAGCCCCTTTTCAGCCACACCGTTCACCGATACACAGCCGCCGTCCGCGCCCCCGTGACCCGCATCCAGCACCACCTGCGGCCGTACCATTCCCTCCGCCGCCGATACCTTAGTCACCCTGTCCATGGCTTTTCCGCTGACAACGTCCCCTGCCCATATCGCCCCGCAAAGCACCACGAAAGCCCCGCAGCAAATAGCTATCTTTTTCATCTTCATCCGTTCCATGTCCGTCCCTCCTGTTATTCTTTATAGAATAATATGCACAGAGGTACAAAATATACTAACCAAAAACTCATGCCCTAATTATTCACCATTAATTATCCGATTTTTCATTTAGTTAAAACTAATCTGACTTTACTTCTTCTGTAAAATATGCTATACTATATAAAGATTTTAACCTAAGGACTGATGAACATGAAATACATTTCCGAACTGTTTTCAAACGTCTTCGTGCTGACCGCTCTGGCTTCATGGGCTGAAGCACAGGTACTGAAAACCATAATACACGCCATAGTCAATAAAAAATTCGATATCACCCGACTTTTCGGCGACGGCGGTATGCCCAGCGGACACTCCGCCACCGTGACTTCCCTCGCCGCCACCATAGGTCTTGTCAAAGGGCTTGATTCCGTTGAATTCGCCATCGCAGGCATAGTCGCAGTGGTGGTATGCCACGATGCCAGCGGTGTCCGCCTTGAAACAGGCAAACAGTCCACAATACTCAATGAGATGCAGAAGACCCTGAAACTTCTCACCTCGCAGGAACTACCCGAAGTAAAACTCAAAGAATTCGTAGGCCATACCCGCGCCCAGGTAGCCGCAGGCATAATCATGGGAATAGTAAATGCCATAATAGTGTATAACCTCTTCCTGCGCTGACAAACCCGCTGAAACTGCCAAAAAGGCGCGTCACGCGTTCGACGCAGTCACCGCCAACAAAAATACAGAGCGTATGCATCAGTTTTGCATACGCTCATATTGTTTTTATTGCCGCGCCGCTTTTGTGCCTTGACTAAAAGCTCTCTCCCTTTTCAGTTCCAGCGGATCTGCTTTTTAATATGCCTGATCGCCCGCTCCCGGATCTACATAGCCGGGGTCAGGAGTTCCCGGATCTACATATCCAGGATCAGGGGTGACAGGATCGGTATATCCCGGATCGGGTGTAACAGGATCAGTATATCCCGGATCAGGTGTAACAGGATCGGTGTATCCCGGATCAACAGGGTCTGTCCATGCAGGTTCTGATGTTACTACATTGCCGTACTCATCGGTCACTACATTTCCCCAGTCGGTATACTCAGGCTGACTGTCGGTGGCTTCGGTGGTGGTTGTCCAATAGGTCGAGCCCAATGTGGTGGTGACCATAGATGATGAATCATCCTTGGGTCTTTCTTCCTCGATTATATCGCCCATCTGGATAACGCCCCAGAATTCGTTCTGCTTTACCCATGCCCTGCCGTTGTTGATGGGTCGTGCCTGAGCAAATTCGCCTGCGCGTATCACCTGCTCGCCGGAGAAATCGTAGTAGCTGTAATAGCCGTCCTTATAAACAGGGATATAGTCATCGCAGAAGAGGTAGGGGTGTACTATGCTTGAGTCATCGGTCATCATGCCGTTATAGGCATTGGGGTCGCCGTCGCAGATAAAGTCGATGACTACATTGCCGTCGGCATCAAGGTAGCCCCATTTGTCGTCTTCGTTCCTGAAAGCCACCAGAGTGGAGCCTAAGCCCTTATATGAGGGCGCGTAGCATGCGGTGTATACCATATCGGTGAGGAGCTTGCCGTTTTTAGCAAGTCCGCAGAGCGCACCTTCGGGAATGGATACCACGAGATTGCCGTAGTCGTCCATCTCAACATTTCCCTCGATGACAGGGACTGATTTTTTGCCTGTATACTCGGTAACATTTTTGCTGCCGTTCTTGCCCTCGAAGACCTTCTGGGATTTGATATCAAGGAAGTAGCGGGTAGAAGTATCCTCGGTATGCTGAGGTGTGGCAGATATCTTTTTGTCCTTATCTATGGTGCAGTACTCATATTCCTCATTGCGTTCGTCAAGGATATTGACAAGGACTATCTCGCCGCAGCTGCATACATAGTAGTCATCATATGAGGGCTTGATTATATAGTTGCCTGCGTAGTCGATAAGGCCGTACTTGCCGTTCTGCCTTATGACAGAGTAGTTGATATAGTCCCTGTTATCGGCATTGTCGGGGTCTATCCTGCTGGCATCGAATGAGATTATATTATCTGCCTGGATAGAGGGCTGTATCAGCCAGCTGTACAGCTGTTCGGTATCGCCTGTTTCGTTCGGGCTGTAGCTGTATGAATCGGTCATCTCGTTGCCTTCGTTGTTTTTTGAGTTGACGCCCGGAACGGCACAGCCTGCAAATAGTACCGCAGAAACTGCCGCAGCTAGGGTGCTGCGAAATATTTTATTCATTTTAATCCTCCTAACGATCTGTGCGCACCTGCCTTATTTATAGTGCGCGCGTCCGCCTTTCTTTATAGTGATAGTCAATACCTGTATTTTTTTATGCAGATATCATAGTAAGTGAAAAATTCATATGTCATTTACTATTACAAAACATCTACCTTTAATTATATACCATCACAGCCCTCATGTCAATATCGCGGGCGGGTGGCGGAGGGTGAAATTTTCATCACATTAGGCAGCATTTTTAAGTTTTTTTGCACAAAAAGAAATTTGGATATCCCTTTACCACATCACTGATAGCAGCCGACTGGGATATTTTATGCTTACGTTCTCTTTTCCCGCGCCTGCGGCGGGGAGAAGATGACCGAGAAGTGTCCGCAAAAAGGACGCTCCCGTCAGAATACGGAAACGTCCCGAAAAAGCTATGTATTGGGTATATCAGGTCATTTTTCTGCGTATCTCGCATACTCTGCCGATTATGCGCAGATCAAGCTCAGCGGCTTCCTTGCGCGGGTCGGAGAATTCGCGGAAATAAACGCGGTCGGGTGAACCTTCCTTTACCACGGCGTAAAGTCCTGCTGCGCCTATCTCGTCGATGCTGACAAGGAGATAGTCACCGAACATTACAAAAGGACGGTTCTTATCATCGCGACATATATAAAAACGGTAGCTGCCGTGTTCGGTATTGGCATACTCCTCGCCCCAGGGATTCTTGGGGTCATCGGCGCTGAATACCTGAACCTTATGCAGGTCGGCGGAATTATCGCCGTTTGAACTTCCAGAGCTTTCATAGCCCAGAAGTGCGCCTTTGGTAGTGCCCAGCGCCTGTGCCAGGACTGAGAGCTTATCATCACGGGGCTTGAATTTGCCCGAAAGATACTGGCTTATAAATGATTTTGATATTCCTGTACGCTTGCTGAGTTCTGCCTGTGTAAGGGAACGTTCTGCCATTGCGGCACGGAGATTTTCAGCAAATGAACTCATATTTCTATACCCCCTTATATATTTGTGTTCAGAAAATCTTATCAACTATATTATAACATATCCTGCGAAAAAGTCAAGTAGATAATTGCCTAATATTAACCAATCATTTATCAAAAAAAGCAGTATAGTCGGGGGGGCTATACTGCTATGGTTTCAGGGGTGGTATCAGGGTATCCAGTATATATCGAAACAGACAAGTTTGCCATTACCACTGAACCCAAAAGAATAACCACTTTCACAGTCGGGTATTGTCTTGGATTCGGTTGTGTAATCGGTAACAGAATATTTGTCAATGGTTGGTTCGCCGCTGTTGGCTACCAGTGAGTCATGGGTCAGGGTGCTGTCAAAAGCGAATTCAAGCTTATCGGTGAAATTATTGCCTGATTCGGGCTTTATGCTTTCAGAGATAAAAACAGTTAAACCGGCAAGTACACAGTCTCTTAGTTTTCTCGGAGAATTGTCAGGATTTATGAATATCGCATCAACATAATGACCACAGCTTGCAGGATCTAAATGATAAATAACGCAATCATCGTTGAACTGCCCTTTGAACTCTTTATCAACCAGAACATCAAAATCTAATCCCGATTGTGACCAAGTTGTATTTTCTTCAAATTCAGCCCCTGCATCGATGAAATCTTGCAAGGTGGATACGCCTACGGTCATGAGTTTGCCGTTGTATTTGAAACTTCTGTTGTCGAGGTCGGCGTAGGTGGTGCTCAGCTCGGTGGGGGTGGAGAAATCCGCGAGCGGGGGATCGACCACGCTCTCGTTCGTCTCGGGGATAGTCTCAACAGGAACGTCCTCGACAACAGCGGGGTCGGTGAAAGTCTCGGTGGTCACTTCCTCGTACTCGGCGGACTCGGTGGTGGTCTCTGCGGGCTTTTCGGAAGTGGTGCTGGCTTTATCGGCTTCACCGCAGGCGGTGAGGGTCAGCATGGCAGCGATTACTGCTGCTGTGAGTATTTTCATCTTCATTTAAGTTCATTCCTTTCGGGTCTGAGCGTTATGGTATCTTAATCTCTGATCTATCAGTATTTAGTTTCATCGGAACATATATCAAACTCGACCAAATCACCGTTATAGAAAATAAATTTATATTCGGAACAGCGATCATCACGATCGGGGAGATAAAGAGAAGGTGCTGTGTATTCATATACCGTAGAACCACTAAAAGATCCGGTTCTGCGCTCTGTAGGGTCGCCGCTGTTTTCGGTAAGTTCACTCATCTTCAGACGCAGCGGGATATTGGAATGTACCATACCCTCTCCGTAGTTTGTTCCGTATGTTATTCTCTCACCGGGATAATTTACAAGAACGACTGAAAAATATTTCAGAACACATTCTCTGGCAGTTTGGCCATTCCGTGGTTTAAATATAAGTCTTGCGCTGATCGAACCAGTGATATTGACCCGAGCATCCACAGTTTCATGATCCGCAACATAATCGTCTTCCAGATCATCATCGGTGTCAAGTTCGACACCTGCATCAAGAAAGTCCTGAATTGTGGCTTCCTCAAATCTGAAGATATGTCCGTTGTATTCAATTGCCATGTTATCGAAGTCAACATACTTTTCGCTGAGACCCTCTGCAAGCTTGAACTCTTCTTTTTCGTGCTCGGGGGGTATCTCCTCGGTGGTTGTAGTTGCTTCGGTAGTGGTGGTAACTGTTGTTTCAACAGCAGGGGTTGTTTCGGTGGTCACTTCTTCGGTGACAGCTTCGGTGGTAACTTCCTCGGAAGCGGCAGTTGTTGTGGTGGTCTCTGCGGGCTTTTCGGAAGTGGTATCGGCTTTATCGGTTTCACCGCAGGCGGTGAAGGTCAGCATGGCAGATATTACTGCGGCTGTGAGTATTTTTATCTTCATTGAAGTTCATTCCTTTCGGGTCTGGGCGTTATGGTATCCATGTGATCTCGAATCCATCGAATACGTTATTGCTGTCGAAACCGAATACATATCCGCTGTCGTGGTTTGGTGTCTTCTCGGATACTACTGCATAATGGTATCCGTGATCTTCGTATGTGGGTTCGCCGCTGTTTGCCACAAGTTCGTCATAGGTGAGGGAAGTATCGAAAGCGAACTCCATTTTTTCGGAAAAACCGTCGAGTGAACCTGTCGTCAGAACATTGTCTAAACGGACAGATATCTTTGCAAGAACGCAGTCTCTTACTTTTCTGGGAGATTCATCGGGGTTTATAAAGTACAGTTCAACATGGGAACCAAAGCCATCTAATCTGTATTCAAGGCAGCCATATGGGAACTGTCCTCTGAACTTATGCTTGTACTCCTTATCAAAGTTCATTTCGGAATCATCCGAAGAGCTCCCTTTTTCGATAGTTGCACCAGCATCGATAAGATCCTGCATGGTGGATACGCCTACGGTAAAGAGTTTACCGTTATACTTGAAACTTCTGTTGTCAAGGTCGGCGTACTTATCGCTGAGTTCGGTGGGAACAGCGGGGGCGAGTTCGGTGGTCACTTCCTCGATGGTGTCGGTTATTTCCTCGGTGGCTTCAGTAATAACTTCCGCATCAGCTTCGGTGGTAACTTCCTCGGAAGCGGCAGTTGTTGTGGTGGTCTCTGCGGGCTTTTCGGAAGTGGTATCGGCTTTGTTTGTTTCACCGCAGGCGGTGAGGGTCAGCATGGCAGCGATTACTGCGGCTGTGATTATCTTTTTTTCATTATAATATCAGTCCTTTTATAGTGATTTGTGTCGGCAAAAGGCGTAACACATCAGTTTGAATAATATCACAAATTTTGGATAAAGTCAATTATATATATCAAGTATCATGGTATTACATAGTTTCTGGCAAAGATGCTATTTTATATTGTTTAATATGTTTATCAGTTATTGCGGTGTTTAACTTTTGTTGCTTTGATTTAAAGGCGCGGGGTGAGTCCGTTTAATAAAATGATAACCGAGTTTTGGAATAGGAAATGGCTGATATAGCGAAATAGATATGATTTCCGGTAATAATTTTTACGAAGCGGTGGTATTGTATATAAAGTTAGATTAATATTGAGTATCAATTGTACATTTTACAGAAATATTAATAAACTATTGAAAAATATGAACTGATGGTGTATAATATACTAAAGAACCATCGGAAGGAGGTGTTATCTATGACGGAAAAGGACAGGGCGGAGCTTGTAAAATGCGGTATAGACTATGCGGACGGACTGGAAAAATTCATGGATGAGGAACTGCTGTATTGCGGTCTGCTGGTGAATTTTCTGACAGAGAACACCTTTGACGAGGCTAAGCGGTGCATGGACAGCGGCGACGATGAGGGCGTTATGCGGGCAGTGCATTCGATGAAATCGGTGACGGGAACGCTTTCGATGTACGAGTTGTATACCTTGTGCTATGATACAGTTGACGCTCTGCGCGGCGGCGACAGGGAAAGTGCGCTGGATAGTTTTGGCAGGGCATATGAAGTCTATAAGCGGACAGTGGAGTGCATCAAGCGAGTGATAGTTGACGGCGGACTGGAGTATGAGCGGATACAGGACGATGTAAGTTGACGCAAACAAGCGGACTTCGCGGCAACAAACCAGCGCATCAAACAAACTATGCCGCGAACTGAGCTTTTGGTCAAGCTTTTCGCGAAAAGCTTGCGGGAGCGCGAGGGCAGAGCCCTCGCATCAAGGTGCAAAGCCAAAATGCATAGCAAATAATAAGAGCACAGCAATCTACCCGCCCTGTCAAAAAGGCGCGGCAATAAAAAACTTCAGAGCGTGGACAATACAAACGTCCACGCTCTTTCTATACGCGTGAATATATTGCCGCGCCCGTCATCGGACAGCGACAGCGTCTCCGATGACTCGACCCGTCAGGGGCGACCTTGGCTACCGCAGTACGTAGGATAAGCGAACTGCACTCTGTTGGATTCAGATATAGATATCAGTCCGATAATGCTATCAGTCCAAAAATCAGGAGTTTGTTTGTGCAGTCGGACATTTGCTGTGTACGATAGATTGTAAGCTTTCGCCCCTCGTTCCTCGGGTCGAGAAATCAACGAGCTATCGCCGTTGATTTCGGGCGCGGCAATATATTTACGGACATAGTTTGAGCGTGGACAATACAAATAGTCCACGCTCTTGATTTTGTTATTGCCGCGCCTATTTGGGCGGTAGTTCGCTGTTCTCTTATAGTTTGCAATGCATTTTGGCTTTGCACCTTGACCGAGAGGCTCTGCCTCTAACAGTCAGCTTTGCTGACTGTGTGCTCATCCGCAAGCCTTTCGCGAAAGGCTTGACCCAATGTTCACTAGCGATAAAGCACGAATGCCGCCTTATGCGGCTTTTTTGCGCCTGTCGAAATCTCTGCCGTCAAGGACAATCCTCGACTTTACGACATTAAACCTGAAAATGATCTCGATTTCCTGTGTCCTGTGACCGCTGGATTTATCGGGTTCATGGACTATTATCCTTTCGATCATTTCGCGCAGGTTCTTCGGAGTCAGCTCGTCGATGTGCTTTATCTTCTTGACTAGCTCGATGAAATCATGTATATCCGAGCATTTCTGCTCCTTATCCTCGATGAATTTGGTAAGCTCTGCGACTTTCACTTTAAGCTGTTCCTGCTCATTCTCATAGTTCTTCGACATCACTTCAAATCGTGCATCGCTAATTTTGCCCGAAACATTGTCCTCGTAAAGCCTTGTAAAAAGCCTGTCAAGTTCAGTTATGCGCTTTTCGGACTTAGTAAGAAGTTTTTTCGCGTTCTTGACTTCGCTCATATATTCGGAGTTTCTGCTGTCAATAGTCGTTTTCACGAATTCTTCTTCGTTCTTGGTGACCGTATCGAGAATGCTGTTCATTTCCGCAAGGACTACCTGTTCAAGCACCACCGTCCTTATGTAGTGCGCTGAGCACACCTTGCTGTCATACGAATAACTCCCGCATTTGAAATGCTCGGTGCTCTTGCCCTCTTTCGAGTGTCTGCAGATGTACATCAGCTTGCCACAGTCGGCACAATAAACTATCCCCGAAAACGGGTTTATTTGATTAGTCTTCTGCTTGCGCCTTCTGTTTTTGCGTATCTCCTGAACCACATCAAAATCCTGTTGGCTGATTATCGGCTCATGAGTGTTTTCAAAAACAACTCTGTCTTCAATTGGATTTGTCAGTGTCTTATGGCATTTATAGGACTTCTGACGCGTTTTGAAATTCACGATCTTACCCAGATATTCCTGCCTTTCAAGTATTCCTACCACCGACTTGCAATTCCAGCGGTAAGGCTTTTCGTAGGTAATCTGACCAGTTGCTTTAAACTCGTTATAAGCAGTAGGTCTGAGTATCTTCTCATCTGTCAGGATATTTGCGATCTTCATCGGACCATAGCCCTCAATGCAAAGTCTGAAAATCTTCCTGACAACAGGTGCAGTCTCCTCGTCTATAACCCATTGATCTTTGTCCTGTTCGGACTTTTTGTAACCGTAAGGTGCGATCGGAGAAAGCGGTTTACCCGACATTCCTTTCGCCTTGAACACCGCCTTGATTTTCTTGCTTGTGTCGCGGGCATAAAAGTCGTTGAACACGTTACGGAATACCATCATATCATTTTCGGATTTTTGAGTATCCACGTTATCATTGATGGCTATGTAGCGCACGTCATGGTCCGGGAATATCATTTCAATATATTGACCTGTGATTAGGTAATCTCGACCCAAACGGCTCAAATCCTTAGTGATTACCGTGCCTATTTTTCCGTTCTCCATATCTCTGACCATGCGCTGAAAATTAGGACGATCAAAATTCGTTCCCGACCAGCCGTCATCGACATAGAACTCGGTGTTATGAAAACCGTTCCTCCTGGCAAAATCCAGAAGCATGGCTTTCTGATTTGTTATACTGTTGCTTTCGCCTTGCAGATCATCGTCATTACTCAATCTGCAGTACAATGCTGTGATCTTGTCTTTCATTCATTCCTCTCTTTCCGACGATCACAGCGGATCATGTATATTATAGCACAAATGTTCGTGG
>NZ_FOAT01000022.1 GCF_900109655.1 Hominimerdicola alba | reverse complement strand
TGTTTTAGTCCTCTGATGAATATTGATAAACTAATATTGAGCCGCCAACGACAACAGATTCAAGCGGGTTTTAGTCCTCTGATGAATATTGATAAACTAATATAAGTGGATAAATGTATCTATTTATCGACCTGTGTATTGCGGGTCGATATTTTTTCTAAATTTGACTATACTATTTTACAGTGATATAAAGAAAGGATGGGATACCATGAAAAGTAAAAAGGTAGTTTCAGGACTGCTTTCAGCCTTAATGCTGAGCACAAATTTAATGGTCAACATAGCATATGCAGATGTTTCAGAAACAAAACAGTGGGGAGACAATGCAAGTTATGTCATTGATTATGATACTGCAACCGTTACTATAACAGGAAAAGGCAAGCTTAAAAACACCGATACAGCAGGAAATTACGATTCGCCATTTAAAGGTGATACTTTTATTGAAAAAGTCGTTATCGGTGAGGGTATAACTTCCATTTGCAATAATGCTTTTAACGGCTGTGCAAATCTAAAGGAAGTGGATCTTCCCGAGAGTCTTGAATTTATAGGTAAAACCGCATTTACCGGAACAGAACTGTACAACAGCCAGATAAAGGAAAATTCCAACGAATTGATAATGGTAGATAACTGGATAGTTGATTATTCAAAGAAAGGCGAAGATGTTTCTGAATTGATCATTCCGGATGGATGCGTTGGAATAGGTACAGAATCTTTTAAGAAGTTGATAGTAAATTATAGTCTTGTTTACAGACTTAAAAATACAGAAAAAATAGTTTTTCCGAACACTCTAAGATATATCAACTATGGTGCTTTTAGTGAAGCAGAGATGAAACTTAAAAGTTTGGAGCTGCCTACTGAGAATGATTTGTATATAGACAGCTACGCATTTAGTAATGCTTTTAGCGATAATATTACTGATACTGTAAATGAATTAGATATCGATATACCCAGAAATGTAAAAGGGATCGGTGCATTTGCTTTTAGTGGCAATAAGAGATTATATGACGTTACTTTGAATGATGGGCTCATTACATTATCAAATAATGCTTTTGATGGATGCACTTTATCAGATCCTGTTGTTATTCCTGACACCCTTGAAAGACTAGGAGCTAAAGTATTCATAAATACTCCTTTTGAAAAAGAATTTGATTCATCAACAGAAAAGGCTCTTTACCTTGGTAACTGGCTATATAAAATCAACGGTAATAATCCATCTTATATAGATATTCGCGAAGGAACGCTTGGTATAGCTGATTCGCCTGGTATACCTGTTACAGCTGAGTTTAAGCTTCCGTCTACGCTGAAATACATTGGTTCATCTGCGTTTGCAGGACAAAAAAAGAAAGAGATAGTTCTCCCTAAAAGTCTTGAAGCTATCTACTCAAATGCCTTTGAAAAGGCTGAACTAAAAACTGTAAATTTCCCCAAAAGTTTAAAATATATAGGATCAAAAGCATTTCTGGGATGTCGTGGTCTGACTAAAGTAGTGATTCCTGAAAATGTTGAATTTATAGGTGATGGTGCATTTTCAGGTTTGATTGATACTAACAACGGAACTTCTGTTGTTGTATACTCCAAAGATTGCATTATTGAACAGATAGAGTATGTAAATGTATACGCAATTAATTATGCGTTGGATTTTAATTATATTATAGGTTATAAAGGAAGCACTGCAGAAGCATATTCAGATAAATATGCGCAGATTTCTCATCCATATATGCAGAACGACGTATATTGGAGAGTGTTTAAACCGCTTATTATCGGAGACGTAAATGCAGATGGTATAATAAATATAACTGACATTACTAAAGTTGCCGCGCACGTCAAGGGTAAAAAACTTCTCGATGAAAATGCTCAGAAATTTGCCGATGTAAATAATGACGGAAAAATCAATATTTCTGATATAACTAAAATCGCAGCGCACGTTAAGGGGAAAAAGCTACTGAGCTAAATATAAGGCACTCGAATTTTACGACAGTTTACACATATAATACGTAAATTGCAGGTATAGGAGTATTAAAAGAGATAAGGTCGCAGTGTATGTGAATTGTCCTCAAAAAGTTATATATACTTTAAAAGAAAAACAATGCAAGAGACCAAGAAGAAAAACTTGGTCTCATTTTTTGGTGCTTTAGCGTAAATACCCCCCAGTACTAACGTGGGAGATAAAAAAGCTTTACTAGGTAATGTTTTCTTCAAGGTTGATTTGTTCCAAGTCTGAAAAAAACATAGTATTAGGTCATGTGGTTTTGTAGTAGGATATCCATTAACTTGTTGTGTGATAATTGACATATTTAATCAACTTACATCTTGAAATTTGTAATTAATTGTGATATAATATAAATAATACAACAAGGAGGTTCAAAAATGGCTAATGTAATTGCTATTATATGGGATTTTGATAAAACACTTATAAGTGAATATATGCAGACTCCGATATTTGAAGAAAATCAGATAGATGCAGATACGTTCTGGAGCGAAGTAAATGCGTTTCCTAAAGAAATGAAAGATAAACATATCCGTGTAAACACTGATACTTGTTATTTGAACTTCCTGATTAAGTATGCAAAGGATGGTCGCTTTAAAGGACTTAATAACTCAAAGCTTAGAGAATATGGTAAAAAGCTTAAATTCTACAATGGCATCCCAGAAATTTTTGAAAAAACGAAAGCCATCGTTGAAGATAATCCCAAGTATAAAGAATATGATATAAAAGTTGAACATTATATAGTAAGTACTGGAACTGCTGAAACGATTCGGGGATCATTGGTCTCAGAATATGTTGAAGATATATGGGGATGTGAACTGCTTGAAGAAGATACAGCTGAAGGTGAGAAAATAATAAGTGAGGTAATATATGCGCTGGATAACACTTCAAAAACAAGGGCTCTCTTTGAAATAAATAAGGGTGTTGGTAAAAGAGACGGTGTTGAAGTTAATAGTAAACTTCCAGAGGAATATCGCAGAGTGAAATTTGAAAATATGATTTATATTGCTGACGGTCCTAGTGATATTCCTGCTTTTTCTCTAGTTAACAAAGGAAATGGTTCAACTTTTGCAATTTATCCAAAAGGAGATATGAAGGCTTTTAATCAAGTTGAAAAGATGAGAAAAGATGGAAGAATTAATATGTATGCAGAGGCAGATTATTCGGAAGATACAACTGCATACATGTGGATATGCAATAAAGTAAAAGAGTATGCTGAAAGAATCTATTCATCAGAAAAATCTAAACTAGAACGTAATACTTCTTCAGCTCCGTCCCATATTACTTAATACATTTATTAATGCTTAATTATATATTACTACGATAAAGGAGCGTACTATTATGAGTGAAATAATCTGTCCACACTGTAATAAAGCTTTTACTATTGATGAAAGTGATTATGCCAAACTTATTGCTCAAGTAAGAACTAAAGAATTCGATAAAGAGATTCATGAAAAAATACAAGCAGAATCAGATAAACAGAAAGCTTCTTTTGAACTAGCTGAACAGCGTATCAAGACGAAGCATCAGGCTGATATTGCTGAAAAAGATAAGCTGATTGAAAGCCTTAATTCGCAAATTGATAAATCAGAGACAGAAAAGGAACTCGCGATATCAAATGCAGTAACTGAAAAGGAAACTGAAATTTCTGAGTTGAAGTCACAGATAAAAAGCGCTGAATCAGAGAAAGAAATTGCTGTAAACCAGGCCATTAAGATCAAGGATGAAGAGATTAACAAGAAAAACGAAGAGATAGCAAAACTTAAAGCTGAAATTGAGAATAAAACTACAGAAAAAGATCTTGCAGTAACACAGGCGATTACGGAAAAGAATTCCGAGATATCTGATTTAAAAACGCAGATAAAAACTGCTGAATCCGAAAAGGAAATAGCTGTCAGTCAGGCAGTAAAGGATAAGGATGATGAACTCAATAAAAAAGACAGAGAGATCCTGGAACTGAGATCGCAGATCAGCAATAAGGAGACTGAAAAACAGCTGGCTATATCGCAGGTAGAACAGAAAAAGGATAGTGAGATAGCAAGCAAAAACGCTGAGATACAGACATTGAATTCCACTATTGAGCTGAAAGAAAACGAACGAAAAATCAGTGAACAGACTTTAAAAAACAATTATGAAGAACAACTTAAAATGAAAGATGAGCAAATTGAAAAGTATAAAGATTTCAAACAGCGTCTTTCCACCAAAATGGTCGGTGAAACTCTTGAACAGCATTGCAGTATTCAATTTAATCAGTACAGAATGACAGCGTTTCCAAATGCTTATTTTGAAAAAGATAATGATGCGTCATCAGGAAGTAAGGGCGATTTTATATATAGGGATTATTCTGATGACGGAACAGAATATATTTCAATTATGTTTGAAATGAAAAATGAAGCGGATATTACTACAACGAAACATAAGAATGAGCACTTCTTCAAGGAACTGGATAAGGATAGAAATGAGAAAAAATGTGAGTACGCAGTTCTTGTTTCAATGCTAGAATCAGACAGTGAGTTATACAATAGCGGTATCGTTGATGTGTCATATAAATTTCCGAAGATGTACGTTATAAGACCACAGTTTTTTATTCCGCTTATTTCATTCCTGAGAAACGCTGCATTAAAATCCCTTGAGTATAAAAAACAACTGCTGATGATTCAGCATCAACAGGCAGATCTCACGACATTTGAGAATAATCTTGAAACTTTTAAGAACAGTTTTCTGTACACCTATGAAAATGCTAAAAAGAAGCATCAGGAAGCTATTGATGGTATCGATAAGGCGATCGCTCAGCTTACTAAGATCAAGGAAGCTTTGCAGACTTCAGATAAGCACCTTAATGCTGCTAATAATAAACTTGAATCGGAATTAACTATTAAACGCCTTACTAAAGATGCAGATTCTGTATATGATAAGTTGATAGAAATTCGAGAAGAAAAATAATTATTCGATCAATCATATTGATTAAAAGTGCTCCCCGAGATGTTTGGACAGCTTGGGGAGCATATTTTTGGGATAGCTTAATTTGGTGTTTGGTTAGAGTTTTGAAAATTAGCATTAATCAGCATTTTTAGATAATCAGAAAGCGCTCGATCTTCACAATATACAAAACAACCTTTTTGACCTCTAGTCATTAGTGTTCTGTAAGTATTACGTATGATCATGTCACATTTAGGATTATTTGGACGTAGTCCTCTAAGACTAAAATCTGATTTTGCTCGCTGTGTTGAATCAGTGCAAACTTTTCCTTCTTTGAATACAAGATCTTTACCAATAATAACTCCAACATAGTCGAATTCAAGTCCCTGAGCTGTATGAATACATCCTACCTGATCAAAGGAATAAGGATCAATGGCCCATGTTTTAGTCGACTTAAAATTCCATTGTGCTTTGAACTTTTCCTGATTCAAGATGATATCATATGAATCAGGATCATTTTGACTCTTCCAATCATAGCAGTATCCAGCTACCAAACGTGCGGCGTTTCGTTTGGCATTTATTTTTCTAAGACTCTCTCTCATTTCAGATGGATCATCAAACACTCTGAAATCATAAT
Source organism: Hominimerdicola alba (assembly GCF_900109655.1). GTDB lineage: Bacteria > Bacillota > Clostridia > Oscillospirales > Ruminococcaceae > Hominimerdicola > Hominimerdicola alba_B. The sequence goes on along the minus strand of NZ_FOAT01000022.1, from coordinate 33,975 downwards.
GGTCTTCAAACGCATAATGTGATGCTTGTCCATCCAAAGATAAGAAGCTGTCAAGAAATGAAATGAACCCATCACTTCCATTACAGCGAAATTGAGATTTCAGATTGATAGACTCATCATGATATACAATGCTATGATGCTTATAAGCAATCTGTTTGATATCTGATATAGAGCCCTTATCTGCAGAAGTAACAATTTGGTTTTCATCAATAAAGAAAACATTAATACGTGAAGCCTGTATGATTTCCTCAATCTGATTCCCGCCTTTTCGACCAAAAATAAACGCACCTTCGCCAAGTCTATGAGCCTCATCAACTATAAGACAATCAAAAGTATTTGGTTTACAATTGGTATATGACACAGAACTGCGCATAAGATTACCAACAAAACCTTTTCCGTAGTTGTTTTGAATCAGCTTTTCTTTGTAAACTTCTCGTGGTGCACTGTTTTTGGTAACATATTGTGCATTAAGCCCTCGTTTTACAAGTTCTGCAAGTAGCTGGATCGCAATAACGCTTTTGCCTGTACCTGGACCGCCTTCAATTATGATAGTGAACTTGCGGTCTTTAGTCATTCCAAGTCTTATTATTTCAAGGATAGTTTCATACGCCATCTTCTGCTCATCAAGCATCAAGTATTCTTCATTTCCCTCAATAAGACTAACCAGAGCATCCTGTAATGATTTAGTAGGACGTATTCTGCCGTTGTCGATCTCATAAAGAATATCCTTCTTTGATGGTTTGGTAACATAAGATTGAATAAACTCTCTAAGCTTATCTTCATCTGATTTGATGTATACAGGTGCAGCATCTAAAACATCACGATAATGATCATTATCAATTTCATGACGGTGTATTGTTTCGTAGTTATGAAGATATGCACAAGGATGAAAAAAGATATGTTGTTCCTGTGCCGTCTCACTATAACTTTCTATAGTTTTGGCATATGAATAAGCCTGATAAGAAGGATGTGGAACGTCTCTTTCCATTCCACCCGTATAGGTCTTAACAATATGATTACGATGTGTTCTTTGAGCTTTTTGCCATTGCTTTAATTCAACGATTATTACGTTTTCTTTCCCATCAGCGTTTTCTCCCGCAATAATAAAATCCACACGAAGAGCGGTTTGAGGAATGCAATACTCTATTGCAATCTGTACATCGTCAGAAATGGATGGTGTATCGAGTACTCTTTGCATATATACTAAAGAATTCTTCCAGGATAGGTATTCTCGTTCATTTTCATGTTTAAGACCGTGTTTCCAAAAGAGGGTGTCGATTCGTCTTGCAATCTGATCAGATATTACTTCTTCAGAAAACTTTTGTTTTGTACCGCTGTATATTAACATTTTTGCCTCCAATTAAAGCTCTGTATATTTAGCACTGCTTCCATATGCCTTATCAAGAGGATATTTCTGAGCATTTCTGGATATTTTGTCGTTGACGATCTGGTTCAAATCCAGTCCGCAGCAGTCAGCCATCAATACACAATAATTAATGACATCTGCCAACTCTTCTTTAATTTTGTCCAACTTTCCATCAGCGGAGATGTCAGTAGCTGACCATTGGAAAACCTCAAGCAGTTCAGATGCTTCAAGACTAATTGAAATTGCCAGATCTTTCGGATTATGAAACTGCGCCCAATTACGATCATCTCTGAAATCTAAGATTCTTCTAATTGTTTGTAAAGACAACACATATTTTTCTTCTTTTCCGGTCATGATATTACTCCTTTTTATCTCCATATAATCTGTAAGCAGTCTGAAGTTGAAGCTTTAGCTCTTTGTTTTCTTTCTTTAGTTTCTCGCACTGTTTCTTATACGAATTATTGCTTTCTTTACGCAATTGGTTAATCTCAGCTTCTAATTGCTTGATTTTTATTTTGAGTGCGTTAATTATTACACTTTGGCTTTCTTGCGTTTGTTGAGTTTCAGAATCACTCCGGTGCAGACGAATCAAAGTTGAAATAGCTTTATTTTTATATAAATAAGATTTTGAGGCTCCGGTTCGTTTAGAGACCGAATAGAAAGTGATTTTCTCATTAGCTGCAGCCATCTGGTTAATACATCTCAATATTTCATCTTGCCTTGCAAGTGATTTACGTTTTACTTCTTTTATCATGGCATCAGTTCGATCACTCATGTTTCTCTGCCTCCAGTTTTTTTAAGATTCTTATAAGATCCTCTTTTAATTGCTCGTTTTTTTCAAGAATACGATCAAATCCATGTAGTTTTGCTATGGCTATATTGTTTTCTGCTTCATTGAGTTGATGCTCATATAAGGATATACATGATATGGATGGTCTAAACATTTGGCATGAATAACAACGATTAGCATGATCACATATCCCGGTAGAAACTTTTTTAGCACAGCGTCCATTAGATAAAGGAATGAGTGACGGTTCAGGAATTGGTTCGATTCCATCGTAATCTGTTTTTCCAATATGCTGTATCATCATTTCGTTTTCTTCGGTTATGGGCTTTAAGTACTCCTGCATAGTTTTTTCATGGATTTTGACGTAATGATTCAGAACACCCATTTTACGTTGTCCCATCATCATTCGAATTACATCCATGCTTATACCATCATTTGCAAAGCGTGTTGCAACTGTGCCTCGGAAAGTATGCCCTTTAATTCTTAAAGGTGTTCCTTCATCACGACGAAGATCATTGTTTTTTGCCATGACATTCATATGATGTGAGAATGTTTCTGAAGAGATCGGTTTATCTACGTCGATAGCAAAAATATAAGTACAATTCTCGCCAAATTCATTTCTGCTGTCTTCAATTGCAGATTCAATTATTTCTCCAACCATATCAGATACCGGTATTGTATTATATCGATGCGCTTTTGGCATATAATACGTAAAAATATATTCATTATTATCATTTTTGCCTAAGCAGTATTCGCCGTTAGGGTTAATTGGCGATGAGCAAATATCAGAAACACGCATTCCGCAATTTTCAAGAATAAAGAATATACGTGCAATTTGAATCGGAAGATCATTAATATGAGTATTCATCTGTTTTAATTCAAATTCAGAAAAGCACTTTGGCATCTTGTGAACTACTCTTCGATAGTCATCATTTTGAATTAGTGGCTTTGTTGGAAAATGTTCAAGATCAAGCATGTTACCAATAAGTAGGAAAGTTCGCAAAACACTTATCCGTCGATTGTAAGTTGTTGTTACGAAGTTTTTTTTGTCAATAAAGGCAAAGTATTCTTCTATGATAGGACGTGTCAATTCGTCAAGATGATTGATTTCTGAATGCTCCGCTTCCAAAAAAGCAGAGAACAAATTAAGTCCTTTTATATCATCCAAAACGGCTGATATCGTTCGGCTTTGAATTCTGTAATAGCAATACTCCTTAGCTGCCTTAACGAGCCAGCCTTGCGAAATATTCCGAAAACTTACCGTATATCGGCTGCGACATACTGAGGTAGAAAAAGGAATGCCTAGATTTCTGATATCCCATGCATCCTTCTCATACTCTGATCTTGTGTCCGGATAGGCAACAGAATGAATATATTTATAGTATCTAATAAAATAGGAAATATGGTGCGAAGGATAATTATAATGGAGCCATTCCATATCACCTCCAATATGATGAACGGAAGTTAAAGTTAATTTATAACCTTCATCAGAGAGAAATTCAATATAAAGTGAATAGATATCTTCGTAAGCAAATTGTGTAACCGAGAATATTTGCTCTTCGTTGTGATTATTTATGAATTTTGACCACGGCTTTGCAAAGCATTCAATATATTCTTGCACTGTTCCCGGTGCAGAATGTAAATCTAGTATAAGATGTTGAATAAAGCCACGTACTTCATTATCAACATATGGATTATTAAACGGATAGAGAGCTGGGATCCTATTCCGTTTTACGGGATTTCTTTTTGAGGCACGATCTGGAAAAATATCCTTGTTTTTACTATCAATTGTATCTTCTAGGATAAAGTCTTTCAGCTCAAATAGAAAACGTGGTGTATAGATGGATTTAGTATTTCTTTGAGATTGTATGCTCATTTTGGATCACTATCCTCTTCTAATTTAGAGATTATTTGAATCAGTCTATCTCTTATCACTTTACTGCTTTCCAATTGCGGAAGCCAGCCATTCTTTTGACATTGAATTATATATTGATTTATTCTATTCAAATGATTTTTATGATCGTTCAAGTGTTTTTTTGATGTTCGATAATCTGGGCATGTCAAACATGAATTGTAGTGTAAACATTTTCCTAGTTTGATTGGTCTGCAACAAAGTCCGTCAGGAAGTATTTGAGCACGAAGATTTGCACGCATATATTCAACATATTCTACATCAGCTTCTCGATCAAAATACTGTTCGGAATCATGGGTCTTTATAAAGTTTTCCATCTTGTGTATCTTAACTCTATCTATATATTCTACGTATGCTAATGTCATTTCTGGACTAGCATGATGAAGCTGTTCTTGAATAAATGTGAATGGGATATCTTGTTCACGCATTCTTACCGCCATCAGATGACGAAATGCATGTGCGGTAAAGTGATAGGGGCTTCCGTCGGGATTTAAAACGTTCTTTTCTCGTAAAGCTTCCCTCATATGATTGTAGAAATATGTTGCCGACATTGCAATTCCTTTTTTTCTGGAAGGGAAAAGGAAATTTTCTTCTTTACGACTTATTCTATACTCCTCTATCATATCATAGAGAGATTCTGGTATGACATTACATACATCTTTTTTCATCTTTAAAGAATAATAATGAACAAAAGACCCTGCCTCAGTTCTTTCTGTACAGTTAGTTTTAATGTTACAAGCTTCAGATAATCTCATTCCGGTGCAGTATATCAATAGGAAGCATATGACAATCCTTTTATCTTCTATACTGCCCAAAGCATAAAAAATCTGTTTCACAACGGAATGGTCAACTGATGTTGTTTTGTGATGAAATTCTCCTATTCTGGCAAGATCCTTGTATTGTTTCATTGGATTATCGGCTAAATAATCATGAAGCAGAAGATAGTCTATGAAATGAAAGAGTGTGATTAATCGTGAAGCCAAAGTCTCTTTTTTTCTATATCGATTCAAAAGGATCGAAACTAATGATTTTGAAGATTCGTTATCCCATTCATCAATAGGTCTTTCTATAAAATTGAGAACATTTTTCAATGTGCTGTTTTTACCCATAATGGTGTTTAAGGAATTATCTGTGTTTCGTAAACAGTATTCTATATATCTTTTTAAAAGAAAACGGTTTCTGTCGTTATTAACACCTGAAAAGCATAATCTACGGAATCTTCTTGCGTAGTCACGCTCCATGGATAGATTAAACCATTCGATTTCCCAAGTGTCTAACATAAATAGATTATCTATATGCTCGATATATTCACAATACCGTGAAAAAGAATATAGAAAAGCCTTTGCCCTGCCGAGACGTTTTTCTGCTTTTAGACGAGTGGTGGCATTTTGCAAAAATTCATTGTAATTGAAATTGTATAGATAAGGATATTTTTCGCGAATTTGAAGAATTCCGCGGATCCTATATGAATAAAATGTGTTAGGATTTATTTTTTTTGAATCCATACAATGGTAAAGATACTCGACTATTTTTCTTCGTAACAAAATATCTTCGATAAAATGTAAATCTATTGATGCGCTTTTACATACCTCAGAATGTTTAGGATCAGAAAAATAATCGAAAAAGGTTTTATCATTAGCTGAAAAAGTAAATTCCAGAATGTCTAGACATCCTGTGTATATTGCTTTTTCAATTGCTATAATTTTGCTTTTTGAGCTCATCGGCGGTACCTTTCAGTTTTTCAGAGCTTTTATCAAGAAAAGATCTCATTTTTTCCTTTTTTAGTTCATCACTGTATGTAGCATAAATCTGTGTGGAGGATAAATTCTTATGTCGCAAATATGCCTGAATATCTACCATCTGCCAACCTGCTTCAAGTTTTTCAGTTGCAAAACCGTGTCGTAACATATGAGGGTGTACTTTAAATCCAACCTTCTTTGAAAGTCTTGCGAAGAGTTTTTCAACGTTGGCTGCTTGCAGAGGTTTTCCTTCATTTGATCCATGTAAGGTCAAAAATAGATAATCGGAATCATAATTAGATATGTCGTATGTTAGATAATCTATAATCAAATCTATAACATAGCTAGGTAGTTTAATTAATCCGCCTGCATAATTCTTAACCCTGGCGTTATTTTCTGGATTTATTCGAGGAACAATTTTGACTATACCATCTTCGAGATTATCAAGATCGCAGAGATGAGTACCTATTGTCTCACTTAATCGTTCCCCTCCTTCAAACATAAACGCAAGAAGGAGTTGGTCTCTGCGGCAACTACATACACTGAGTAGTTCATTATATTGCTTTCTTGTGAGCGCATTTACCGGAGCGTATTCTACAGGGCGTTTCAATATGGATCTTTTGTTTTCGACATTATGCTTAAACATTTCATATAGAAAACCCTTAAAATATTTATTTGTTCTTTGACTACGGTATAAGTTGAATTCGTCTATTTCATTATTGCGATGGAGATACTCATAGAATTCCAGTACAGTGCTAACGATAAGATTAACAGTATTATTTGAGCGCTTAGCGTTTTCTTTCTCAAAGTGAAACTGCTGTCGTGAGGTATCCGGATACTGAAGCCAAAACAAGAAATTAGATAAGATATCTATTGGCTTGTTTTTCTTGTTATTAAAAAGCTCAAATATATCAAGATTATTTTCTGTAGCATATTGGTAAAAAAGTTTTAAGTGATAAGCATAGCTTCTAAGAGTATTTGGTGATTTGCCAGTTGAATCTAAAAAACGAAGATAACGATATACTTCATCAATAATTTGGAAATTATCATCAAGCAGTAGATATCTAAAACCATTTTCTGTTTTTATTTTCTGTACTTTCATTTATTCATCTCCCAATAAGGCGGGTTATTATTTATCTGGACTATTGAGACGAAAAACCACACATAACTGCACATTAACGTCAAGTACACAGTGTTCAGCGTTGAATCGCCGCATGGATTGTATCGCTTTATCGAGAGGGTGTCAAGGCTGAAATGCACGCAAGCGGCCTTGACACCCTCTCGATAAAGCGATGAGAGTAACCATGCGATTCAAAGCAGAAAAATGTGTTTAAGCATTTATAAATACCTAGAGTACTTATCATGATATTAGTCCAGATAATAACTGCAATAACATGAAATTTATGCGGAGCATTAATTGCCCCGCATAATAAGAATTGTTATCTGTAAAGACATCCCTTCAAGTAATCACGCAGATGTTTATCAGTGCAATAAATATAACATCCCTTCATACCACGAGTCAGTAAAGTACGATAAGTATTTTTGATTATTTCATCAGCACGTGCAAGTGCATCTTCAGGTCTTTCTTTATAGAGCTTTTTTATACCTTTTAGGGACTGATCGGTTTTTGCTCGCTTAGTGAAATCGGTAACGATATGTCCATTTTCATAACGTAAATCATCTCCAATAATAACACCAACATAGTCAAACTCCAGTCCTTGTGAAGTATGAATACATCCTACTTCATTTATCGAACTGTCATCTATAGCGAATATTGATTTTCCAAGATTCCAGCTCATAGAAAAGTCACCGATACAAATATCGTGAAACTCTGTATTATTCTCTTCCTTTTTATTCCAATCCCAGCAATATCCAGCAAGAAGACGGGAGCGATGATTCTCATTATTCTTTTCTTCGATCAAACGTCTGAGTTCATTCGGATCATCAATGATCTGAATGTCATATTCCATATCTGAAGCACTGAAGTTAGCTGTTTCTCGAATTTCAAGGATATTATCGATCCATGCTAAATATCCATCAGATCCGTTGCAACGGAATTGTGACATCAGTTCCATGAAAGCAATCTCTGAGCCTTCTTCCTTTGACCACTTGATGATTTCATCTATACTGCCAATATCGCTCATAGTTACGCGCTGACTCTCATCGATAAAGAACACGCTGCAGAAAGATGCATGGATAATTTCTTTGATCTGGTTTTCACCTTTATTTTGAAACATGCCGGACTTCGCATTCAGTCGATGAGCCTCATCCACTAAAATTGTATGAACCATGTTTTCTCCGGCTTCTGTATAGATACCGGAGCCCTTGAACATATTGTCTACGCTGCTTTTTTTCACATGTCCTTTAAGTTTGCTTTGATATACTGTACGTGGAGCTGAATTCTTCGATACATACTGTACAAACTGACCTCTTTGAGTCAATTCCACCAGAAGATTGATAGCTATTACGCTTTTGCCGGTACCTGGACCACCTTTGACGATCACAGTCCGCTTTTTCTTAGATTTCAGACTATCTTCTGCAAGTTCGATGATGGATTCATAAACAACCTTTTGCTCATCTATCATTATGAATTCGCGATTGCCCTTAAGCATACTCGCTATTGAGTTTTGAAGACTCTTGGATGGACGAATTTTACCATGATCAATTGAATACAGGATCTCTTTTTTGTCACCTGTAACGATTGATTTTTTTATGAAATCACGCATTTCCTTTACATGACCATATGCAAAAATCGGTGCTTCATCGATATAAATCTGGTATCTTGTTGCTCGAATTGGATCATTTGTTCCTTCTTTGTAGTTATGAAGATACGCACAAGGGAAAATTCTTATATTACCATCTTGAACGGATTGATTATAATCTCTGATCAGTGCTGCATAAGACCACACCTGATATGAAGGATGCACAACACGACGCAAACCGCCTCCGGTATATGTTTCTACAAGCGCATCAGGACCATCTATCTCAGTTATTTGATCCCATTGTTTTAATTCAATAATGACGGCATTTGGTTTTTCTGAATTATCATATCCAGTAATAATGAAGTCAACACGCTTAGATGTTTGGGGAATATTATATTCAATAGCTATGCCGGCATCATTCGGAATAGATGTATCAGAAAGAACTTTGAACATATGCTGCATGGAGTTTTCCCATGATCGAAACTCTGCTTCACCGGTTTTTTTACCCATTTTTTCTAGGATTCTTTGTTCGACCTCATATGCGATGGTGTCATTTATTACACTTTCAAGGAATTCAGTTTTGGTTCCGTCATAGACAATCATGTAAGTGCCTCCTAATTTTTTGAATATCGTTTCCCTTGACACCCTAAGATATGATGTGGTATACTATCTATATAGCTTAATGAGCAGAAAGGGAGGAAAAATATTATGATGAACATTGATGCGTACTTTGAAGCATTGCGACTCTGCCTCGTTGATGTCTTTGGAAAAGACACTTTTACTGAAGATGAAATGACAAAGGAGTTTTATGTAGACCTTAAAATTCGTTGCGGGAGTTTCTTCGAGACCGAATACAATGCGGCGGTTAATATGGATATGTTCTGGTCCGAACAGCTTAAAGATTATCTTATGACTCCGAAAGTCCCAAATCAACAGGCGATCGATTGGAAGGAAATCCAGAAATGTTTGGAACTTGTCTTTGGAAAATCACAATTTACGCAACAAGAGTTGGAAAATCATGAATTCTGGGATGAATTCAGAGATCATTCAGCCGATTTGTTTTTGACTGAAGACAAGGTATTTCTTAGAAATTTCTTTTATTCGGACGCTCTTAAAAAATGGCTGATGAGTACAAAATGAATAATATGTGTATAGTATACCACATTATCAACTAAATTGCAATACGGACTTGTCGATTTTAAAGAAATATATTTTCCTAATGTGGTAATTATTCTTTTTGCTTTATTCGACTTTAAAACGGTTGAGCTTGAGCAGATTTAATATACATTATAGAGGCGAAAATATTGCAGGTATATACAACGACACCGAGCGTATGCATTTTAAGCAGTCCCTCGACGAATACTGCTTCCGTTTCAATTTTCGAAACTATGGTACGAGTTTTTGAAAGTTTTTTTGCGGAAGTTTGGAGTATTTCTATTTTGGGTTTTCTGGTAATGAGTGAAAGGGATAGTACGAAAGAAAAATGACCTCAGACAGATTGGAGCGTGCTGCTCCTGTTTCTTCTCTGAGGTCATTTTTTATGCAATTATTCAGCGGGAGATTTTATTGGCTGGAATATCAAGGAATTTCTCCGTGTCAAGTATGTTTTGTTTTGTTGTATTTTGGGGATGTTTACTGTAATCATACTTTGTTTTGAGCAACTTCATTATCTTTTTGATATCCTCGCTTCCAAGGTCTGCATATGGTCTTATAAACGGATGTAGTTTTGCGAGCTTGTGAACGTGGGCGCTGCCGGTGGATTGCTCTTTGTAGGCGATCACCTGCTCGAAATCTGCAGGTTCCCAGCCTCTAGTTAGTTCAAAACCAACCCATCTGTGATGCTCAAGTTCGGCAAGCTGGTTCAGTTTGTTGTGGATAGCATCATTAGTTTCTACTAGCAACTCTGCTGAGTTATATGCGTGAAAATCTATATATTCTTCTTTCCTTGCAAAGTGAACACCGGCCGCAAACATACGGTAGCACAGACCTATTGCAGCTAGCAGACAGCTGTCGGAATAGTAAGAAAAGCTGTAATAGTCATTCTCAGCCTTTCTATCGTCGCTTTGCGAATAACATTTGTGCATTTGAAGTGCAACATGCTCAAGGAGAGGCTCTTCTGCAAGCCGATGATATGTGTAGAGGTCTCCCGAACCGAAGGCGAAAAGGTCATAACTACTGTAATATGTGTTGCCCGCCCTTTGACCGGAAAGGGTTAAATGGGCTGCCAGATACGAATTTCTGGGTTCTTTACATTTGACGCCTATAAATGGAGCACGCTCGAACGTCATATCGCTTCGCAGCAGCCACGTCCTGAGTTCCATCGCGAATCTTATGCTCCTCATATCATCATCGAGGTCAACAACAAAATAGTTGGCTTTACTGAGCGCTTGGAATAGCTTATCATCAGTATCAGACTCTTTTTTGCCATAAATTATAGAAGGAAAATTTTCCTCATCGATATTGCATTTTATAAAATAGTGGCCAATTGTTTCAATATTGCATTCATTGTAAAGTCCGGGACACTCTTGTCTAAGGCGTTTTTCTAAGTGTTCTGCCTCAGAACCGATTAGTGTGATATTCACTTTGGTATCTTTTCCTAGATAGGCACAGGCTATGCTTTCTTTTAATATATGGTAATTGGTCTCGCTACTTCCAAATAGAACGGCATTTATATCCTTCTCGTGTCGGGGTTCTGTTATTAGCGGCAGAAAGAGTGGAGCGTCACATAGTAGTTTATGAGCGCTGTCCCGAGCCTCATCGAGGATATGCACTTTGAAATATATATTTCCCATATCACTGATACTTGCATCTATTAGAGCGGAGGCAACCTCGAAGCGTGAACCTACAAAAATATCTATGCTGTCGATCAAGTTATTCTTCTGTTCCTCTGGCAAATCGAGGGCTGTATTGAAGAGTTCGTCAAGCAGTTCTAAACATTCATTAAGATTTCGATTTTCATCAGAACTCATAAACAAGAAGATAATTCTACTGCCGTATGAAATCTGCTTTTCGGGAAATTTAATATCAATGAGTTGTTTGGCTTCTGAAATGTATTGAACATTGCTAAGTGAATCTGTCTTGACAGTGGCATAGAGATTCCATTTATCTTTGGGAAGAGTTGATATGAAATTGCGGGCGTATTTGCTCAGAGAATTAGTAAAGCAACAGGGAGCATTTTTTTCGTATATAAATGTTGGCATCACGCGGAAGCGATTGCGCTCCTCGCTGCTCATTTCTTGTCTGGCCTTCTCGTGCCCCATACTTGCAGCCTTAGAGAGGTCATTTTCAGCGTTCGACGGATCGAGCTTGCTGCGGAGATAGAGAGCCTTTCTAACTTCAACATTTGAACGATATTGCCTACTTGATATGATGTCAGACAGCTTTTCGATTATGTCATCTTTTATTATTTCATTAACCGGCTGCTGATTTATAGATAGCTCTGCTACCTCGAACACAGCCTTAACATATGTGCATTTAAAGGCGTGTCTAAGGTAGGTGTAAGCTTTCAAAGGTGTTTTTTCCTTATATTCTTCATAAAGAAGAAATTGAGCCTCGGATTGGCAGCTATCCAGCTTGACGGCTTTTTTCAGCAGGGTAATGCCACTGTTGTAACATTCTTCATTAAACGCCTCCGTAGTAACGTTCTTGCTTATATTTGGAAGCTCAATTGTTAGGAGTTCATTCAACATTTCTCTGTTGGCTTGGATGATGTCCTTGCATTTTTCAGAGTGGCGCACTAGGCAAGCACCGAGTAAGCGGAGCGCTGTAGCTTGATCATTTTTTGACGAATTTTTGCCGTGTGCCGCGAGCCATGCGGCAGCCTCCGTGTATCCCGATTCATATGCTCCATTGGTGTAAGAATAGAGTGCATCTTGAAGCTTGACATAGTTACCCTGCATCAGATGTGGAGTCCACACATATTTCATACCGATGTCATTGAGTAGATAGACCCTGCGATATTTCTCGTTTCTGTCACCGAATTTTATTGAATAAAGTCCAAGCATTGCACATATGAAGATATTGGCAATTGCTTTTGAAACATCATCATGTTTGCCGCTTTCAATCAGGCTGTTAAATGCCATATATGCTTCATTGCAAACGGCGGCTGGCGCAATGACATCATTAATTAATTCGCGTAGCAGGTCATTCAACTCTGGCTGTTTGAAATTGGCGTTTTTGAGCATATCAATAAAATGAGTCTGTATAGTGTTTATAAATCTAAATTCAGATTTTCTCTCATTTGTAGAAAATATGTTAAATAATTCCTTGCTGATCTTATTGCTCTTTGTACTTTTCAGCAGGAACTCTTGATAGTCTTTATCTGTAATATATTTTTTTTCATTATTGATTCTGGCATCCAGCTCATCAATTATCTGATTGGGTAATAGGAATTTTACCAATGATTTTTTAGATTTTTTGGAATGTGGAGTAGAAAAACTGACAAGTGCAGACTCAGACTTTGATTCGGTAAAAAGTGTAATGTAAATATCATTTATACAAAAGCTGATAAGCCCTTTTGTTCTTTTTTGGAATATGTTAGGTTGCTCAGGTTTAATTGATGGAAAACGTGATGCAGGATACTCATCTATTGGTTTTAATATTTCTAGCATAAACTCACCTCTTAGACTTTATTGTACACTATTGCCACAGTATTGTCAATAATAAAATGCTAAGTTATTACGATGCGAGTTTGAAAAGATGTGGCTTGCAATGTGAGTTGATTTGATATTATAGGAACTGATTATCGATAATAAAAAAGGGAATTTGATTTAAATAAGGTTAACAAATGATGAAAATCTTTGTTTATATCTTGACTCTCGTTTGGGATTGTGTTATAATGTGATCAATGGATGAAAAAAGTTTTTTTAAACATCCAATATCACTACATAAATGGACGTTTAAAATGGTTGTAAGGACTCCCCGCCACTGATTTGTGTTCTTTATAATTTGCGGACTTATATAGTCTGTGGTGGTTAAGCATATGGCCATGAAAACTAATGTTTATAGTCCATAAAGCGCAGATACACAATTTGTGCAAAATTATAGGAAAGAGGTATAATTATGAGCATTCAGAAAACAATCGTTTCGCTGGCTTTGGGAACTACGATGTTCGCTTCGGGGTTTGGTGTCACAGCATCTGATTCGGGATGCGGTATCTTCTCTGCATTCTCAATCACTGCTTCGGCAGCTGATAACGGTACAGGGGTATACAAAGTGAACACCGCCTCCGGTTTGAATATCAGATCCGGTCCTGGAACAGGCTACTCAAAACTTGGAGCAGCTACTAACGGCACACAGTTCACAGTTACCAAAACACAGAATGGATGGGGTTACGGAACCATCAAATGCACTAACGGTAGCAAAACAGGATGGGCATGTTTGCAGTACTGTACTAAGACAGGAAATTCTGATAATGAAAGATCCGTAAATTATAAGGTGAAGATTACTACCAAAGCTGGTCTTAACATGAGATCGCAGTCAAATACTGAATCCTCGAAAATGGGTGCAATCCCGTATAACACCACTGTAACTATAACCAAGGAGTGCAACGGCTTCGGATATACAAACTATAGTGGTAAAAATGGTTGGATCTGTCTGCAGTATACTGCCAAAATAAGCGGGAACGATAACCCTCAGCCTGGTACAGTTGTAGAGTATCCTCTTAGAGGAGCAAGATGCTCTTGGCGCGGCTTCAACAATTCTACTTGGTCCTGGAGTGAAAATAGGTACGGCAGCGGTCACACAACAGAACGCGTTTACCATCTTGGTCTCGATCTTACTTCTACCAACAGCAGTGTTTATGCTTGCGCGGCAGGTACGGTAGTCGCTTGCTCCAGTTCTGCAAGCGGAGCAAATGGCAGGTATGTTATCATCAAGCACAACATAGGCGGGAAAACAGTTTACTCCTTCTACGCGCATCTTTCTTCAGTTAATGTTAAAAATGGACAGTCTGTAAATACAAACACGAAGATAGGAGTAGTTGGAGGATCCGGTTATGGCAAAAATTCCTACTATGGCACTCATCTGCATTTTGCAATAATGGACACGCTGTGGACAAACGGTGCGTACTATGGTTACTCCACAAAATTCAGCGGCAATGCCAAATATTACGGTGGAGTAACATACTACAATCCTAAATTTGTAGTCGAAAACGATAGATTACCATAAATTCACAAGAAGCAGTTGAATACAGATGGCAATACGTCGTCTATACAACTCGTTTCAAAACCCCATATCCCGTCACGGATGTGGGGTGAATTTTTATTTCTCAAAAACACAATAACGATCAAAAAATGTAATAATCCAAGTATATACACCCCTACTCCGGTGGTGTATCGCATACTTTTTCAGATTCATGGCAGCAAACTTAAGCCTGACCCATTTGTTTGCCTGGGACAAGCCTCTGAAATATGTAAATCGCATCGAGTGTTTTTCTTTTGCGTCTGCAAACACTCGCTCGATCGTTTCTTTTTGTTTGTCATACAGCGCCTTCATACCATTGGTGTGACGTATATCTTGTGGAATATGTCAGGCTGCTCAGGTTTAATGGAAGGAAAGCGTGATGCATGATATGCATTATATGCATTTATAATTTCGTTTTTTATATCATAAACTCACATCTTAGACTTTATTGTACACACAGTATTGTCAATATTATAATGCTGAGCTATAATACTATAATTTGAAGAGTGTTTGTCGTTAAACGGATGCGTTTGAAAACGAATCTGTAAAAAAATAATAATAAATTGATATATTTGATTAACAATGATTGAACTTTTGCGATTATGCATTGACTTTAGAATGCGATTACTTTATAATGTACTCAACGGATGAAAAATAGTTTTTTTAAGGGGTTGTGTCTTATGAAGTACCTTTTATTCTGTGCAATAATTAACGAACTGCCGAATAATTATGACATCTGTAACAATGGAATTGTCTCAGCAGGAGCAATAGTAGAAAACTTTTTGAGGTACATTCTTCAAGAGCAAAAAACTGCTCCGGATAAGCTGATCATCTTTTGGCGGACTTATGATATCTCCGCGTCTAATGCTGCAAATGCAAATCTCTTAACAAGAATGCAATTTTGGAAAAAAGAGAAATCTTTCCATACAGACTGTTTTAATTGCATAGAGGAGATCGAGCAGATCAGCGCAAGTGCAGGTATCAAACAGCCTGAAGTCGAAATTGTTAATATCTCAGACAACGAGAAAGATGACCGGAAATTATTCAGCGAAGTCCGTCGAATTTTGGGTGAAAGCGGTGTCCCGAAGGAAGATATCTTCGTCACAGTTGCAGATACATCAACATCTGGTTTGGATGTTTTAGATATGACCATGTTGCGTCTTGAGTTTGATGGGTACACAGTCGAAAAGCTGCACATTGATCCTGAAAAAGGAATTGCAGATCATTCCGAAACCTCACTCAATCTTGAACTGTATAAAGCAATCTGTAAATTCAAGGATACGGGAATAACGGATACATTTAACAAACTCAGCGAAAAGATAAGCAATAAGCTTTTGGCGGAGCTCTTGGAGCAGCTTGATCATTTTTCCGGGAACCTTAATTTGTGTCAGACAGAAGATCTTGAACCTACTCTCGATAAGATATATAACATTCTTGATTCACTTGAACATGATGCAGATGCAGCAGATAACATCGAGGGGTTAGTATGTGATAATTTGAGATCTGTATTCGGAGATTCCAAACCGCAGCTTCTTTCGATGGTGTATATCAAATGCTGTCTCAGCTGGAAATGGACCACGCAAAGCCTTGTTCTGTTTACCGAAGTGCTTCCGAAGGAGCTGGTCAGGAATAAAATAGTTCAGTGCGATTTTTCAAGTTTCACAAATGCAACGCTGGCATCTGAGGTTGAACTGTTCTATACGCGCATGACCAGGGATATGTATATTCCCAAAGAAAAGGAACTTAAAAGTTTACTTGTAAATTTTCTGAAAGGTGAAACGGGAAATGACAGCAAAAACCTGTATATTGAGGATTTCATAGTTCTTATCAAGTGGTTTGAAAAGGGTATGGAAGAAAAAGGTCTTACAATACCGTTTGAAGGGATCGATATCCTCTATTCATTTCCCGAAAAGAACGATGGCGTGCGCCAGCTGACAGAGTTCATCTACCATAATTGTTCTTCACTGACAATGGACAAGTTCAGAGAAAAGCTCTCAAATTCTATGGATTCGATACGCTATTTCTTCAAAGATTCTCTGATGTATGATAAAGAAAACACTATAAGCCAGAAGATAATGGGCATAAAATATCTGTATCCCGAACATATGAGGAGAAACCTGGACGGATTCAGGCTGAATATTGACTACAGCAAATTTTCATTTTTCAAGCGATTCCTGGCATTTTTCCTTTATCTCAAACTGGTCAGGAACAGGGTGTGTCATGCGATTCCGCTGCAAACGCTGGATGATGACTTGAACGAGGATCATAAGGAAAGATTGAAATGTTTTGGAGTAGATACCGGCACCGTGACATACGAGAGTTTGTCACGGAACATTACCAATGCTTTGAGTTGTCTCAAAGAGTGTCTCCTCAGCAATGTTCCACGAACGATACATAAATACTATGTCTCAGTTCCGGCTCCCGATGAAGTTGATGATATAGAAAACGATATAGATAGTCATCTCAGATCACTGTTTGAAAATGTGCCTAGCTTTGATACAGTCAGAATTTTTGTCATAAAAGATAAAAAAAGGGAAGGTATTCTTGAAAAAGCATTGATCGCCAAGATAGATGAATATGCTATATGCAATGACTTTTTCTGCGACATTGAGAATATCAGTGACTCTGACGAACCGTCGGAGTTTATCAGTAACCTGCTCTCGACCGTAGAACCCGGTGACAAGATCGGTGCTGACACTACTTATATGAATAATATCAAGATGTATGGTATGATCATGTTCTTTAATGCTGTGATCGAGAAAAAAGCAGAAATCGGGAAAGTAATATGCAAAGATTACTGTCTCACCGATCTTATAAATTCTCAATTCGGGGCATAAGGCTTGTAAGCTGTGCTTAGATATTGGCTTTTGATTTCTATATATTTCAAAGTAAAAAGCTGGGAAAGTTTTATTTTTCGGCTTTCTTACTTATTCCATTTGCTTTGGAGAAAAAGTGATGTTTGATGTTAAGGCTTTCATCCCCTTATCGACGATGTTGCAGAAAAAATTTGAAATGGGCGAGTAGTCAATTGTAAAGTTATCAAGATACTTGTCAGAGAGGATCTATGATAACTATTGAAAATGGTATCTTTTTATGCTATAATTAGCATATGGAATAGTAACGGTTATCTGGGTTATTGAGATGGTAAATAACGCATAACAGCACGTTTACTTTAAGCACAGGATATTCAGCGCAGAATTACCGCGAGAATTGTATCGCTTTATCTAGAGTAACCATATGATTTAAAGCAGAAATCTTTGTTTATGCATAAATAAATACCTGAATTTTTTATCGTGAAATTAGTCAAGATAATTACAATTATGAGGAGATGATTATTTGAATATTAGTGATAATATTCGATGGATAACCAGCGATTTTACTTTATGGAAGTTTTACACTAACAGATCATATCGAGCTAAGATACAGTGTGCTGATTTAAAGCGAATATACAATGTTCCAGGTAAGGCGGGTGTTGTATACAACTGTTTGGAAGATTCATTCGAGAAGGTTGGCGAAAATGGCTATGTCGTAACTGGCATATTAGGAGAAATGTGGCCAATTGGCGAGAAGGCTGTAAAGAAATACAACGTTGATCCGAAGAACATCACTGCTGAGCCTATGGAAGTTGATACGGTTGAACTTGACACAGTATATGCAGCCATTAGGATACCGAGCGCTACACAGTTCACGCTTGAAGTTGATTATGGAGAGAAAGCAGTTCTTAGAGGAAATCGTCCAGGTATTGGTCATGGAGATGGAGACTATATTCTTATAGCAACAAAAATAGTAGATGGTGAGTACGTCACTGACTTTAATGATAGCGGACGTATCATAAATGGATCTATATTTGACAAGCTTTACAAAAAATATGAGCCCTAGTCTTCATTTTTACCTGAATTGAAATCAATAGCTTTGATATATTTATATAGTTAAAAGGATTTTAGCCTTCTAGTTATGAGATAGTTGATTATTAATGTTGTTATTATTCTTTTCATCGTGTTCGGCTTTAAAATGGTCGTGGTCGTATCGGACAAGGCGTATACTTTTAGAGTTTGACTATTTTTTTCTACACAAAATTGTAGAGTTTTTTGATTAGGTCGGAGATGACATCGAATATGACACTAAAGACTGTGAAGTAGTTTCGGCTGATTAGGATGAAAAAAGTAAAATGTAGCGTCTCGATTTATTTTATGAATTCATGGAGGTAACCGATGAAAAAGTTATTTATATCATATAGCCATGATGATGTTGCAAAAGTAAAAAGGTTTGCATTGCTTCTTTCGCTTCAT
This sequence comes from Hominimerdicola alba, assembly GCF_900109655.1. Lineage (GTDB taxonomy): Bacteria > Bacillota > Clostridia > Oscillospirales > Ruminococcaceae > Hominimerdicola > Hominimerdicola alba_B. The sequence continues at coordinate 14,997 of NZ_FOAT01000022.1, read as the reverse complement.
GGCTTCGATTTATGGCTGGATGAGAAAAACATTTCTAACGGAGATTATTATACAACAAAAATACTTAATGGTATTCACGAATCAGATGCTTACCTTTTGTTTTTATCAAATAGTTCGATCAAATCCCCATGGGTCAATGCTGAGATTGATTTTGCCTTACGAGAAAAAATTGAAAGAAATCGCCTTACTATTATACCTGTTCTTCTTGAAGATGTTGATATACCAGTTCCTATATCAAATATAGACTATCTCGATGCTAGATTCTCAATGCAGAAAGCTGTATCTGAATTTGCTGAGATGTTTCAGAAAAAAGAACAACAGATCAATGATTTAACTGTATCAAGTATTTCATTTACTATTTCAGAAGATACGTCTGTTGAAATAGGACCATTTGTTGAATCAATAACATCATCAGACCTTAAAGAGGATCGAGAGCATATTTTGCAGGACCTTAGAAAAAAAGCATATGGAATATTGATGAATTTCGTTTTAATTGATGATTTTGATTTTTCTTCTGATACGCCCAAGTTTGCAAATGGATTATATGAGGAAAAAATCATAAAAAAGTCAGGCAGTACAGATGGAAGCATTTGCGAAAATATTACAGTGGAAACAGTGGTTTTTTGCCCAGATATGAAAAAAGTTAATCGGCTGCTTAATGATCGTATCAAAGTGCTAAGTATTAGTTCAATTTGTTTTGGTTTTTCACTTCCCGTTAAAGACGGTGAATCCATATTAGAGAAAGGAAAACATTGCGTACAAAAATTACAAGATAAATACACCATTTTATCATATGATAACGTTGAAGGAGCAAAAATCGAATTACCTGAAGATCTTTACTTGTGTTTAGCTATTTCGGAAGATATAATAAAAGTCAAATTGAGCACTAAGTATAGATGGCAATTTGAACAAAAATTCAAAGATTTTTCAGTGTTTGAGTTTATTCGTGAGCTATTGTCTTAAGCCTTATATATCTTCACCGAATGATGTGAAAGAAAACGATCTTAAAATGCTTACAAATGCAGTCGAATTGCAAAAATAGAATAACAATTACGTGATTACCATCATTGTTTTATATGCGCAATGCATAAGATGTAGTGTGTGAAGCGACGAGTGTAATTTTATATCTTAACGATCGAGTACAAATATTCTGTACTATATAAGAACGAACTTTTACAGACAGTGTATATGCAGACACCAAAATGGCAGCTGCACGAAATTAGAACTGTACCCTTACGCACTTTGAATCGCAAGGTGCCGGATATTGACCGCATTTTTACGAATTCTGTATAACATCCATAGCATACAGCAATGTGTGACTACGAACAGGAGGGGATTGATCGTTCTGAAAAATCCTCTTGTAAAAACACTGTAATGATGTTGAAGTGTGCAAAATGAAAGTTGGTGTAGTGAGTGGGGTCTTTGCTTTGGTCTATTGGCTGCTATTTTATTGAGATATATGCTCCTTTGTGGTTCGGTTCTCACTGAGTAATGATTTGTCAAAAACTGCTCTTGGCCATCATCTGAGAGCAGATGTTTTTATTTATATAAAGTGGTACAATAATGACCAATAATACCTAGAGAAGGAGTGAGATATATGCAGGTGTTTTTTAGCTATGGACATGATACTCACAAAGATTTTGTTCACCGACTAGCAGAAGAGATAGAAAGCTTGAGCAAAGGTGAGATAAAAGTTTGGATCGATACGTATGGTATTAAATTTGGAGATCATTGGCGTGATAAGATCACAGAAGGAATCCTTGAAAGTCAGAGTGTTATCGCTTTTCTATCAAAATACTCTGCAAGAGAGGAATCAGTGTGTCGTGACGAATTGTCAATAGCGCTTGTTTCAAAGCATGGAATGATACGGACAATACTGTTAGATGCAGTACCTCCGAAGGGCGATTTTATTCCGTCATCTCGTCTTAGCGAATATCAGTGGCGTGATCTTAGCGATTACCAGTCTGTACAAAAGCAAGGCGAGGAGGCTTTTTCGGAATACATTTCTACGGAAGCTAAACAAATCATAGAATTGCTTAACAGCGATGAAATAAAAAAATACAATGATGAAATCAAACGTTTGCGAAAGGCTTATTGTTTGCCGGAATTTGATGACTGGACAAAATTTGACCACCTTCTTAAAGAAGAAATGATTGGTAGAAACTGGCTGTTTGATAAGATCAAAAAATGGGAAGAAGACCCAAAAGGCAGCAAGGTCATGATGCTCTATGGTCAGCCGGGAGCTGGGAAAAGTATGTTTTCAGCGCATCTTCAGATGCGGGATCCCGCTGTTGTTGCTGCTTTTCCATGTGATTGCAGCCATCAACAATACAGCACGACTGAGAGCATAATTATCAATATTTCATACAGGCTTGCTCTGCGTATAAAAGATTACAGAACGTGGATCCTTGCTCATCTGAGTGACACGAGTTTTGATCTTAGCGGTGATATGCTTTTTAACCGGCTCATTCTTCAGCCGTTGTCTACATGCACTGTTGATGGAGATAGGGCGATTATGGTCATTGTAGTTGATGCACTTGATGAGATGGAAAACGATACACTCGCTAAATTCATAGCAAATAATGCAGAGGCTCTAAGACCGTATGTAAGGTTTCTTATCACATCAAGAAAAATTCCAGAAATTACTGAGCGCTTCAACAAATATCCAAATATAGATTTTGATTTAGAGGAGCAGCATGGCAGAGCAGATATCGAAGAATATTTCAAAAGTAAGCTTTGTGTTGCGCTTGCAGGATATGAGGGCAGTGAGCAGTTTATCAACAAGCTTATCGACTATAGTCATCTTATGTTCACTTATGCCGAATGTGTATGCAACAACATACTAGCAGACATCAAGGCTGGATGCTTCATTATTCAGGAGTACCTAGTGCCGAACGGAATCGGCGAATTGTATAAGCAGACCCTTGATAGAAGCTTCAATGAAGAACGAGGCAGATATTCTATAGAAGATTTCAAAAGAACTTGGCGTAAACCGCTTAGCATGGTACTGGCGTCCCCTGAACCCCTGCCAATCAGCACGTTAAAGCTGCTTATGGATTGGCAGGACGATGAGTTGAATGATTTTCTACATCCATTGTCAACTCTCCTCACGAATACATATGGTAGGTTGCAAGTGTTCCACCGTTCATTTGGAGAATGGCTGTATGAAACAAAGACAGAATACAAAACCTCAACAGCAAGCGGTATTTCAGCACTGGCAGAGGCTTGCTATTGTATATATAAAGATTCACCTGATGATATGGACGAGTATATTTTACTATATACTACTAGATTTCTAAGAGAAAGCAGAAAAAGAGTACATAAAAAAGCGTATTATGAGGTTTGTCGTTCTGAAGAATTAAGAGACAGAATTTTTGGGTACGGTGATCGACATTATTCTTTAAAATCAATATACTTTGCTGAAGAATTAATTACAATTCTAAAACACTTAATTATAGACAACCCTGAAGATACGGAAATTCTAAATGAGTATGGTTTATCAATTAGCAATTTAGCATTTTTATATGAAGAACAAGATAATTATGAATTATCAATTTTATATTATAATAAAACTATTGATTTTATAAAAGAACATCTTGATCAAGATTCTGTCAATATGCAAGTATTATCTGATTCATTAGCTGGGTTAGGAAGAATATATGAACAACTTGGTGATTTAACCAAAGCTCAATCATTCTATTCAGATAGTGTAAATATAAAAAAGGAACTTTATGATAACAATCGGGAAGATCGAGAATATGTAAATGATTATCACAAAATGCTAATAATATTAATACATATATGCAAAAGAATATACGAATCATTAGAAGACGAGAGCCAAGCGGCAATATATAATGATAAAGTTGATCAGTTACAAAAACAACTAGAAAAAATATATATCGAAGAATATGAAAAAATATATATCGAAGAATATGATCAAGAATATAATGATAAAGATGAGAACTCAGAAATCAATAATGATAAAAAAACAAACAAAATGATGAAGCATTTTATTCGTAGATTGTTTTATGGATGACTATAATAAGTTTGCAGTTGATAAAGCAGAGTGCAGTATCGTTATCAGGCAGAATATAGAAAAAGCTGAAATGATAGCCGGACCGTTTGATAAAGAATTCTATCCGGATCTGACAGAGTTACTGAAGAAATAGACGATGATGCTATCGGAGGAAAATCAGCTGTATGTGTTATGTGCCTGTGCTTTTTACATAGTTGATTACAGTCCGAAACTGATCGGACAGTAATAAAAGATCTACACCAATACTACACCAATTACGATTTTTCGGTTTAGTTGTTTATGAGGTTATGTAGGGCTTTTAAGCAGTAAAAAACCATAAGCTCCTTAATATAAATAATAAAGAGACATGGAAAGTCGGGTGGTAAGTTCCCGCGTATGATAAGAATGCACTCTGCCAGTCATCGTTCCACAATACGGACAGCATAATTGTTCCTGTGTTGAAGCTATATAAAGAATGATCTTTGATTCGGTAACTCGTTTATCACACAGACTGTAGTTTTTATCCAACGAACTGATTACAGTATTCATTTTGCATCCCTCCGACAGTACTTGACATCTATATTATACTGATTTTGCACTTTAATGTCAACTAATATTGGAAAGAGCCCAACAGCACCGGCACACGTTCCACAACGACCAAGTCCGGCGGCAGCACGACTGAGTAAGGAGGTACAGCATGGCTATTAAAAAGACGATCACCGTTGACGGTATCGAGGTTCCGTTCAAGGCGAGTTCTGCTGTGCCTCGCCTTTACCGTATCAAGTTTCGCAGGGATATTTACAAGGACTTCGCCGTCCTTCAGACTTCTGTGCAGGAGGGCGATGAGGAAGGTTCTACCCTTGATATCGAGAGCCTTGAGCGCATACTTCATGGCGAAACACGCTGATCCGGAGAACGTCCCGGACGACTAGCTCGAAACATTCAACACATTCTCCATTTACGAGGTGCTGCCGCAGCTCATTGAGCTGTGGGGACTCAACGTGGAGACGCAGGCGGAGTCTAAAAAAACATCGAAAAACTGACCGCCCGATGACAACGCCCCTTTTCCTTCTCCGATGTGAGCAGATCGGGCTGTCCCTCTCGGAGCTTGATCTGCTCACAATCGGAGTCGTGAATGATATGTTCACCGAAAAGGAAAATGACGAATATGACGGCTGGCATGAGGTCGCTGGTCAAGCGGATTTTGATGCTTTTTGATTGACTTTTTCTTCCTTCTGTGCTATAATTTTTTTATAGGCAGGGGTGATAAAGATGGATGAAATAGTTATTGCACGTGTTGATGGAGATGGAAAAGTAATTGCTCAGCAACGGTATAGAGACTATATTCAAGGACCGAAGTCTCTTGCAATCACAGCAGGTTTACATGGTCGTAAATTATTTGATATTCTGCTCGACGAATTCGGATATATTACTTATCGAGATAATAAACCGGCGTGGAATTTCATTCTTCAAACAGATACGAATAGAACAATAATGAATCTTCTTGGAAAAATAGCCGAAGCTGTATTAGTACGCCGGTGTCATGAAGATAATGAACTTAACAGAATTCTAATATCAAAAGCACGGTATGTATCACGTAGGCAACCGTTATCGTTTACTAATAAGTATTTTGCTTTAGGAACTGGACTTTTATCTACCGAGAAAAATAATAGAATCTACTATAATCCTTCAGAGACTCAACGTGATATTGAATGGGTAGATGATAGGAATAAGCTATTGTTAAAAAGCGGTAGCACTGTGTCGTCTGGAGATATTGCAGGTCTTCAATTGAAAGCAAGTACAGATGGAATGAACTATGTTTATGACGATTTAATCAAACATAGATACATGGTTCCTTTGGTGTATTTTGGCGTGGGGCGACACAACGATTTTGCTGAAATAGCATCAACTTTAATTAAAAATGGCTATCTACATCATTCTATGGTGGACGTTGACTTTATTGATGCCGCAGCGATAGACCCGTATGGATTTGATGAAGTTCTTACTTACGTTGATATGGTTACTGCAATCGTAAAAGGGAAACTCAGACCAGAGCAACTTCTTGATATTGCTGATGATTATCCGACACTTCAGACAGCTATAACTGTAACAGGGATAATGCAATCTGGTTTAAACAATGAAATTGAATGCTAATACCAAGCACTTGCTACGGCAGGTGCTTTTTTCATGCCCTCACGGAGGAGGTGAACCGCATGGCAAACAGAATCAAGGGCATCACGGTTGAGATCGGCGGCGATACAACCAAGCTGTCGAAAGCTCTGGAAGGTGTCAATAAAAACATCAAGAACACGCAGACGCAGCTCAAGGATGTACAGAAGCTGCTGAAGCTCGATCCGTCCAATACGGAACTGCTCTCGCAGAAGCACAAGCTCCTCGCCGATGCGGTGACGGCTACCAAAGAAAAGCTGGAAACTCTGAAAACCGCTGCGGAACAGGCAAATACAGCCCTCGCCAACGGCGACATTTCGCAGGAGCAGTACGATGCCCTCCAGCGGGAGATCATCGAAACGGAACAGGAATTGCAGAATCTTCAGCGTGAGGCGGAGGCTTCCAGTACGGCTCTTGCCAAGCTCGGTCAGGCGAGTGAAATGCTCGAAAAGGCTGGCGACAAAATCGCCGATGTCGGTACGACACTGACCACCCATGTGACCGTTCCCATTGCGGCTGCGGGTACAGCCGCCGTAAAAACAGCAGCGGATTTCGATTCTGCAATGTCGAAGGTCGCTGCTGTATCCGGTGCGACCGGTGATGAACTGGACGCGCTCCGGGATAAGGCTCGTGAGATGGGCGCAAAGACTAAATTCTCCGCTTCCGAAGCCGCCGATGCCATGAACTACATGGCAATGGCGGGCTGGAAAACCGGAGATATGCTGGAAGGTATCGAGGGCATCATGAACCTTGCTGCCGCTTCCGGTGAGGACTTGGCGACAACTTCGGATATTGTAACTGACGCTCTGAACGCTTTCGGCTTATCTGCTGCCGACAGCGGTCATTTTGCTGATGTTCTGGCGGCGGCATCGTCCAATGCAAATACGAACGTCAGCATGATGGGCGAAACCTTCAAATACTGTGCGCCTGTTGCCGGTTCACTGGGATTCTCCTGCGAGGATACAGCACAGGCAATCGGACTGATGGCGAACAGCGGTATTAAGGGCTCGCAGTCCGGTACGGCACTCCGTGCTATCATGACAGCGCTTGCGGGTGATGTCAAGTTCTGCGGTGAATCCTTCGGCGAAATTGAAATTGCAACAACCAACACAGACGGCTCGATGCATGAACTGAATGACATTCTGGCGGACTGCCGTGTGGCTTTTGCGCAGATGTCCGAATCGGAACAGGCATCTGCGGCACAGGCGCTGGTCGGCAAGAATGCGATGTCCGGTTTCCTTGCGCTGATGAATGCTGCCCCTGCGGATATTCAGAAGCTGGAGGGCGCAATCAGCACCTGTTCCGATGAGATTGACGGCTATAATGGCGTGACCGCAAAGATGGCTGCTGTTATGCAGGACAACCTCGGCGGTCAGCTCACCATTCTGAAATCGCAGCTTCAGGAACTTGCTATCAGTTTCGGCGAAATCTTGATGCCTGCAATCCGGGCAATCGTGACGAAGATTCAGGGCTTCATTGACAAACTGAACGCTATGGATCCCGCCACAAAGGAAACTATTGTCAAAATCGCACTGGTAGCGGCGGCACTCGGACCTCTCCTTGTCGTAGTTGGCAAAACAATGGTCGGTGTCGGTAAGCTGATGCAGCTTGTTTCCAATCTGCCGACAATCATCGCAGGCGCAAAGGCGGCATTCACTTCCTTCGGCGCTGCGATCGGCAGTATCAGTGCGCCCGTGGTCGCTGTCATTGCAGTTGTCGCTGCACTGGTGGCGGCTTTTGTACATCTGTGGCGCACGAATGAGGACTTCCGTAATAAGATCACGGCAATCTGGGAGCAGATCAAGAGTATCTTTTCCGGTTTCTGTCAGGGCATTGTTGACCGTATCAATGCGCTGGGCTTCGATTTCAAAAACATCACCGAGGTCATCAAAGCAGTATGGGACGGACTCTGCAAATTCCTGAAACCGATCTTTGAGGGGCAGTTCCAGCAGATCGCAAATATCTTCAAGGCTGTGACAGACATCATCCTGAGTATTCTGGATATTTTCGTCGGCATCTTCACCGGCGACTGGAGCAGAGTGTGGGACGGAATCAAGGGTATCTTTTCTGCTGTATGGAATTTCATCAAGGATACGCTGAAAAATGCGCTGCATATGATCAGTGGTATTTTCGGCACTGATCTTGGTGAAGTGAAGGATTTCTGCTATGTAGGATTTTACCCCAATAAAAGAATGAAAGATCCGAAAGAATTCCAAAATGAAATAGGCGAGAATCTGCTGACTATTGCTGCAAAAAGAGAGGCAAACTTCTTCATAAGCGAGCGCGGTAAATTTTACGCACAGTATGATTCAAGAAAACAAGTGTTCTATGTAACGGATGATCTGTATTTATATACTACCTGCTGATAAATCGAAACGGTTTTTGATGCAGGAACATTTCAAAGATTATTAAGAATACACTGTATCCAAAGTGAAAAAGATAATTTTACAAAATTCTATATGATACACGCAAAACGGATAGACCGTTCAGAGTGCCTGTAGTTTATACCGATGAGATAATTCTTGTTGGAGTAAACTACGGTGACAGCAAGTGGCAAAGCTGTGTTATTGAGTAATTTCGTAAATAGAGGTCAACATTCTCCGTAATTTTTTTACGGAGAATGTTGACTTTTCATAGAAAATAGTCTATAATATGTATAGGTGGTGATATCAATGCTAAAACGATTTGAAGTTAAGGGCTTTAAGAATTTCAAGGATACGCTGATAATTGATTTTACAGATGTCAGGGATTATAAATTCAACAAAGAATGCATTACTGATGATCTGATTGGTAAAATGGTTGTTTACGGCAAGAATTCAGTGGGTAAATCTAATCTCGGACTGGCAGTTTTTGATGTTGTGACACACTTGTTTTCTCGAAAAGTCAATTCAGATCTTTACACCTATTATTTAAACTCTGAGACTGATATTTCTGAGGCTGATTTTATATATACATTTCAATTTGGTGATGACGAAGTATGGTATCACTATAAAAAGAACGAGAAGCAGGAATTGCTTTACGAAGAGGTCGTTGTTAATGGCGACATGTTTTTCAGATATGATCTCACTAATGGTGAAGGCGATTACGGAGATGCATTCAAGGAAGTTGCAGGTTCTTTAAAATTTAAAAATCTCAATGTTGAATCTGTGCTGAGTTATGTATCGAATAATGTGCCGCTGGAATCAGACCACCCGCTTTCAATGCTGCTTTCGTATGTAAATTCAATGCTCTGGTTCAATTGTTCTGATGAGGATTTTATCGGTTACAAATTCAAGCGCACTGATTACTATGATTTTCTGAAAGATGATGCTTTGAGAAATGAATTTCAGGAATTTCTCCATGATGCAGGTGTAAACGAAAACCTTGATATAAAAAAAGAACCCGATGGAACAATGGCGTTGTACTTTGATACTGCAAGGCCGATGCCGTTCTTTAAAGTTGCATCCAGCGGTACGAAAGCATTGTACACATTCTTCTACTGGTACAAAACAGCTAAAAATGTATCACTGCTTTTCATCGACGAATTTGACGCATTTTACCACTATGAACTTGCAGAAAGCATTGTTAAGCTACTAGAGAAAATGCCGAAGACTCAGGTGATTCTTACATCGCATAATACCAATCTGCTTACGAACAGGATAATGCGCCCAGATTGCTATTTTATTCTTTCGGACAATAAGCTGACTTCCTTTGCAAACGCAACAAACAGGGAACTGCGTGAGGGTCATAACCTCGAAAAACTCTATAAAAGCGGTGAGTTTGATGGCTAAAGAGAAAGCTAAGATACTGATGCTGGTCGAGGGTGCAAAGACAGATGTTAAGCTGATGACACATTTGCTTGAGGTTTACGGCATTGACAATAATCACACAATCGTTTCTTACAACACGAACATTTATACACTGTACAACGAGATGTTTGCAGACGGTGATCCAGAAAGTAAAGATCTTCTGCAAGTTCTGAAAGCACATGAGACTAATACAAATAAGAAAGCCATATTTGACGAAAGTTATTCGGATATTCTTCTGATATTTGATCTTGATCCGCAGGATGACCACTATTCAGCGGATAAGATAACTGAGATGGCTGGATATTTTGTGGAATCCTCTGATATGGGAAAACTTTACATAAACTATCCTATGGTGGAGGCGTTCTACCACATGAAGGATATCCCGGACAATGATTATAATTCTTATGTAGTATCGATGGATGAACTTAGATCTCATTCCTACAAAGGAAGAGTGAACAGGGAAAACCGAAATCATGACTATAATAAGTTCGCAGTTGATAAAGCAGAATGCAGTATCGTTATCAAGCAGAATATTGAAAAAGCTGAAATGATAGCCGGACCGTTTGATAAAGAATTCTATCCGGATCTGACAGAGTTACTGAAAAAACAGACGATGATGTTATCTGAAGAAAAGCAGCTGTATGTGCTATGTACCTGCGCTTTTTACATAGTTGATTACAGCCCAAAACTGATCGGGCAGTAATGAATGTTCTACACCAATTGTGTTTTTTCGGTGTAGTAGTTTATGAGATTATGTAGGTTTATTATATCGTTTTTGTAATACTGTACAGTTGTATCGCGTTGCCTTTGTCAATGTGTTTTAAATCTATTGAAATCATACATTTCTGCAACGAAAAGTGTGTAATTATGATTGACATAAAATAGTGTTTGTGTTATAATTAAGACTATCAAGACGAGTGGGACTGTAAATTAATTAGGAACCACCATATTACTCGAAACCGACATTAGTGTTCATGGTGTTTATCATATGACTATATGAAAATGAAAATATGCTTTGGTTTTTAAAGGAATTTAGAGTGATAATAAATGAGCAGAGAACAGTTTTCTTTTAAAAAGAACAGAATCAAACAGAAAAAAGACAAATTATCAGAATTGACACCTGATGAGGTTGATAAACTAACCAAACTATTTGAAGCAAAGCAATGGACAATTAATTCCAAAGACGATGAGGATAATTTATTTGATAATTTTAGCACAACTTTGCGGATGCTTGATACTGAACAAAGGAAGCTGATTCTTGATTTGACCCAAAAATATATTTGTATAGAAATAAATGAGTATTACAAACGTTTTGTTAATGCGTTTGACGAATACTTTAGTTCTAAAAAAAGTGATGGCGGGGAAAAAATACATATTTTCATTCTTCCTTTAATCTCAAAAAACGATTTTGGAAAGATAAAAAGTTCTGATTTTTTATTCTATATTATTAAGTGTAATTTGGAAAAGCTAAGCAATAGATACAAAGACATCGCGAGTCTTTCGCTAGTTGAAAAAACTTCTTATTGTGATATCGATGGGGAGTTTTTGAAACAAATGCAAAGTGAAAATAATTACGTGTGTCTTATTGATGATTTTATGGGATCGGGAGATTCAGCAGAATCAGCCGTAAGGTATCTATATGAAAGTAAAAATATACCAATAGATAATATTTTTGTTGTGATTATTGCTGCAATGCAACAAGGAATTGATCATCTACAAACACTTCAAATAAAAGCGTACTGTGACACTGTATGTCATAAAGCAATTACTGGTACAGGATACAGAGAAACTGAAAGAATAGAATTGATGAATAGTATATCAAATAAAATAGGTTCAAAAGAAAAAGAGTATTTAGGATACGAGCGTTCTGAAGCTCTAATTACATTAGCAAGAACACCTAATAATACTTTTCCTGTATATTGGCTTAAGAAGAAAAATAAGCATCCCCCTTTTCCGAGGTGATTATTATTAAAAAAAAAGATATAATACTGTTGAAATGCATAAAGCAGAAAAACTCATTTGCGATAGTAAAAAGTCTTGGAATGACCTATTCTCAGATTGCAATGAGCATTCAAAAACTATTAGAAGATGGTTATCTTGAATACGATGATGACGATACAATTATTCTTACAGAATTAGGAAGTAATTCTGTAAATGATTACGACAAAAACAGTGATGATAGAGAACAAAAGTGGATTCACCCACAATATAGCAAATATAGTGCTCCTCTTGATCCAAGTATAATAATTATTCCAAAACGGCTTAAATAATATAGCACTTAATAGACTGTACCAGAATTGTATTCAATATGTGAATACGGATTGGCGAGTCGTCAATCATTTAGGAACATGCTTTCAAGCCTTTCGACAAATGTCTTCATTTTCCTAGAAGGAAAATGAATCAATTTGTCGAAAGCTGAGCAAAGCTCAGCTGTAGCATACAGTAATGTATGCTAAGAATTCTTTAGTGGTACAGTCTATTAAGTGCTATGTTGCTCTGTTAGGTGATTATATGAAAAAAAACTACTATGATAAAATTATTCTTGAATGTAAAAAGCATAATAAATCTCAAGAATTTGTTGATACATATTTAGCGTATTATGAAAACCTTACCCAAAAGGGTCTTCCTGTTATTTCTTCTCCAAAACATTTTTCAATGTTAGTTGGCATGGATCATGATTACATTTGTTCTATGGCTTATTCACCCAAGCATTTTTATAGGACTTTTTATATTGAAAAAGCAAATGGAATGAAACGAAAGATTTCAGAACCTCTGCCCGACTTAAAATACGTTCAAAAATGGATTTTGAAAAATATTCTTGAGAAAGTAAAAGTCAGTCCTTATGCTAAAGCCTATGTTTCTAATAGTAGTGTAAAGCACAATGCGAGATTTCATCGTAAACAAAAAGTAGTGCTTTCAATGGATATAAAGAGTTTTTTTCCTTCAGTTAAAGTTAAAAGTATCGTTGATATTTTCAAATCTTTTGGCTACACCGAGAATGTATCTTGTTTCTTGGCATACCTGTGTTGTAATAATTATTGTTTACCGCAAGGTGCACCAACAAGTCCATATTTATCTAATTTGAGATTGTTGAAATTTGACTCTATCATATCACAATATACAAGTCTACGTAAGATTCGTTACACTAGATATGCAGATGATCTCACTTTTTCTGGTGATTTTGATCCTTCTAATTTAATCAGATTTGTAAGTAAATGTGTGTGGGAAGAAGGATTTAAAATCAACTCTGATAAAACAAGAGTCGCATACGGAAATACGCGACAAGAAGTCACTGGAATTGTTGTTAATGATAAAATGCAGATTCCAAAAACTGGGCGTAAGAAAATTAGACAAGAAGTATATTATATAAGAAAATATGGGGTTAGCTCACATTTATCTCATATTAATGAAACTAGGGTTCATTATCTTAATCATTTGTTAGGAAAGATAAATTTTGCTTTGTTTGTCAATCCGAATGATATAGAAATGAAAGGATACTATGATTATATAATAAGTATTATAGAAGATGTGGACTAATTAGTTTTGAGGTCTAATAAATTGCATCTTGAATAAGTCTACCGAAAAAAATACCTGTGGTATAATATGAAACACACATATAATTCAAGACAAAAAATAGTTCTTAATGTAGATTCTTTTGAGAACTTTTTTGTAAACAGTCACTTGGATATGCTTGGGGATACAAAATGTTTTAGCTATGATTAGAAATAATCCTGTGATAAAATAAGAATAGGCCTACCAACCCAAACTTAGAAATCAAAGAGATATTGTCAATGACAAAAGCTGATTGAATGAGCAAATATTCATATATCATCGGTACACCAATCCTACACCAAATTTACACCAATTACGATTTCCTTGTGTAGTTGTTTATGAGGTTATGTGGGGCTTATAAGCAGCAAAAAAACATAAGCTCATATTATATCAAAAAATAAAGAGACATGGTAAGTCGGGTGGTAGGTTCCCGACGATGAAGTCAATAGACTGAAAAACGCTGTAATTACGCGGGTTTCGGGGTATCACAAACAGTTTTGACCCCAATTTGACCCCAAAATAAAGCAGTGCAGAAAATAACCCTGAAACAGTAATAGTAATAAAAAAGACCGATCCGTTTGGGTCGGTCTTTTTGTGTGGTCATGGTAACACTTCCAATGAAACAATTACTATATTCATTCAAATTATTCCTTTCTTATTCAGAATAATTTAGAAAATTTATTTATATTCATTTACTATATTTTTTGAAATTCTCTGCTTGTTCTAGAACTTCCTTGTACACATCATCAATGGTTACCGGGGGATAATCGAATTCATCAAGCAGAAGAATCAGATCGACTTGCAGATTAGCTTTAATATCCTCACGGGTTGCCCAATCAGTATACCTTGCCTTATCATCTACAATAACCTTAATGCGCTTGGATAGTTCTATCATTTTATCTTTGGGATATTCAAACTCATACTTCTTAGCTACTGCGCTTAGAATATCATAGAAAGCCTTCTCCTCAAAGTCAATTCCCATATCCATAAATGAGTTCTTCTCTGTTTTTAACTCTGAAAGGAGTTTGGCGAGTTGCTCGGCAACATCGTCAAGGACTTCATTGGCATATGCTTCGTCACGTCTGCGGTTATTGTAGTCATCAACAACCTGTTTAAGACGTTCGGAGAATTCTATGAAATATGATACTTTCGGCATATCTCTACTTGACTTCCTTTACAGTCAAGATATTCAGTTACTGCTTTCAACTTAGTTTTCGCAGAATACCGTTTGTTTGTATGGCTGATCCTGACCGATTCTATTCCATCTGTTTTTGCGAAAACTACCATTTGTCTAAACGTTTCTTTTGTAACCCCATATTTCTTGGCTATTGATGCATAGCTTCCTTTTCCTGAAAGATATTCTTGCACTGCTTGAATTCTTTCTTCATCTGTCAGTTTTCTTCGTGACATAAAATAACCCCCTAGAGTTTTACACGATTTTTGTTTTTTCGTGTGTCTACTCTAAGGGGATTA